>CP022585.1:3334295-4551443 GCA_002243285.1 Candidatus Fluviicola riflensis
TGGACGAGGACGATGAAACGGAAGACGATATTTCCGAAGAAAACGAGTTTCAGCGCATGTCGAAAGACGAGCTGGAGCAAGCCATCACCGACGCAATTGAAAACGAAGATTATGAGCGGGCGTCCCTGCTAAGAGACGAGATCAACAAACGATCGTAACTACTAAAACCCTACTACATGCAACTTTCCATCAAGAATCGCTTAATCTTCATGAGTTTTATGCAATTCTTTGTATGGGGCGCATGGCTGATTACGATTGCCAATTATTGGTTCGATACAAAAAAATGGGGTGGCGCCGAATTCGGTGCTGCTTTCTCAACCCTTGGGTTTGCTTCCATCTTTATGCCCACTATTACCGGAATCATAGCCGACCGCTGGATCAATGCCGAGCGCTTATACGGAATTCTTCATTTACTGGGCGCAGGTGCCTTGCTTTGCATTCCGATGGTGGATGATCCCGGCACTTTTTTCTGGGTCATGTTCCTTACCATGATCTGTTATATGCCAACTATTTCGTTGTCGAACTCGGTAGCTTATAATATTTTGAAATCCAACAACTACGATGTCATCAAGACGTTTCCGCCTATCCGGGTTTGGGGAACGATCGGTTTCATTGCAGCGATGTGGGTCACCAATCTTACGGGAAGTAAAGCCGGTGTGGGACAGTTTTACATTGCTGCGGGTGCTGCTATTGTACTGGCGATTTATTCCTTCACACTACCTGCCTGTCCGCCACACAAAGATCCTGAGAAAAAATCGTTCTCGGCAATGTTCGGACTGGATGCCTTCCGCCTGTTTACCAACTACAAAATGCTCCTGTTCTTCTTTTTCTCGATGTTCTTGGGAGCAGCATTGCAGTTGACCAACATGTATGGAGATACTTTTCTTTCCGATTTTCAGAAGGTTCCGCAATACTTCAACTCATTTGTAACGGAATATTCGACCATCATCATGTCGATTTCGCAGGTTTCGGAAACGCTGTTCATTTTGGCGATCCCATTCTTTTTAAAACGCTTCGGAATTAAACGGGTGATGCTCATCAGTTTGTTTGCATGGGTGTTGCGATTTGCGTTGTTTGCTTATGGAAATCCGCACGATGGTTTGTGGATGATCATTCTTTCCTGCATTGTTTATGGAATGGCATTTGACTTCTTCAATGTTTCGGGATCACTGTTCATTGAAACCAATACCGACAGTAAGATCCGTTCGAGCGCACAGGGATTGTTTATGATGATGACCAATGGTTTTGGAGCGGTTTTAGGAAGTACGATCAGCGGTTACCTGATCGACAAATTTTTCACGTTCCGGTTTTCGACTCCGACACATTTGTTATCGTTTCTGAAAACAACTCCCGATAATCCGGCATATAGGGAACTGATCAAATTCAACGAAGTACTTCCAAACAACACATATAAATCGGTTGTGGAGATCAAAGACTGGCAACCGATCTGGATTTCCTTTGCGGCTTACGCTTTGGTAATCGCAGTTTTGTTTGCGGTGCTGTTCCGGCACAAGCATACTCCGGGTGAACTGGAGAACGTGCAGCATTAAACCACATCTTGTAACCACACTTTTTCTTAACCACATAGGTTACATAGGAAACATAGGCTTGACGTGACTTTTGTAATCACCTTTCTGTCAAATCAACATTGAGCGCTTTGCATCTTCGCGTCGAACCTTTGCATATAATCTTCTATGTGCCCTATGTGGTTAGATTTGAGTTTACTTTAAATTTCTACTAATCCCTTCGTTTTTAGCACCGTAATTAGTTGATCTTTACGCAAATTTGATTTTTCAGAATAATATTAGTAGCTTTCGGCTTCAAAAATGAATCTTAGATTACAGCAATGAAAAAAACAACCTGTTTACAGCTACTGCGTTTGAACGCCCCGCTGTTTATTTTTGCCATCCTTTTTGTAGGTTTATCTGCTTGCCACCGCGACATTAAAAAAGACAAAGGAATCATTGAGAGCGAATTAGGCGACGCCTGTCCGTCATTGAGTTCGACTGAAGGTGACGAATACGTAGTGACTTCTTCAGCACAATTGAGTGCTATTTTAGGAGGTTCGGGATGTACAACATCTACGTTCGGCGTTGACTTTTCGAAAAATACATTGTTGGGGAAATACGTGAAAGGGAAATGTAAGATGAAAATCTACAACCAGGTAAAACGCGAAGACGGCTCCAAACGCATTTTATTTAAGATTCTTGCCAACAGCAAAGGGTTCTGCGATACGGATTATTACGAATGGACATGGGTAGTTGTTCCAAATTTCCCCAGTGACTACACTGTACATTTCATTGTAGAAAAACGATAATAAACTTATTTTTTAAGCTTGAAGCAATGATCAAACGGGAGTTTCCGGATTGGTCATTGCTTTTTTGTTATAGACAACCATTGATCCTACTTTTTTCTTGATAAAAAAGTAGGATCAATGGTTGTAAGTCCCAATCTTGAGAACTAAGGCTTGTAAAGCTATCTCAACCCAACTCGCAAAACGTCATTAGCGATTATCCTCTTCGCGGATAACTGATGACTGTGCTCAAACAGGGCCTCGATCACGCTTAACTTCACCGTGTTCTCTACGATTGTTACTTAATGCCGTTGGAGTTTCAGTTCTTCAAAAAGTTTACTTTGGTTTTGATCATGAAAATGTTGAATGTTTGATGACTCTAATTCAACATCAAACATTCAACATTAAAAATTATGTACTAATCCTCTTTCACCAACCCCGTATCCGGCTGTGGAAATAACCCCTGACGGGTCATTTTTTTTGTCTTTTTATCCAGAACGATCTGTTCTTCGGTGAGCTGGCCTTGCAGGCGAAGTGATAATACGAAGTAGGCTTTTTCGGTAGTGACGATCTTCCAGGTTCCGGTTTTAGTGTGGTTGCCCAGCTGTTGCACCACGCCTTCGGGAGAAAGTACAATGGTGATACTGGCCGCAGCTACATCAATGACATCGGAGCCGATATCCATTTTGTAAGCGGGAATCACACCTTTATAGGTGCCGTAGAACTTTTTCTTGAGATGCTGACCGAAACCGGTACTCGCCACAAGCAGGAAGCAGATTATAAGCCAATTT
This sequence comes from Candidatus Fluviicola riflensis, assembly GCA_002243285.1. Taxonomy (GTDB): domain Bacteria; phylum Bacteroidota; class Bacteroidia; order Flavobacteriales_D; family Crocinitomicaceae; genus Fluviicola; species Fluviicola riflensis. The sequence continues at coordinate 3,337,380 of CP022585.1, forward strand.
TTCATCAATACGGTTCTTCTGACCACGGCAAATGTAACGAAACGGGAACTAAGAGCCAAAATTCATATTGAACCACATAGAACACATCTGTAAACATAAGTTTTTTAAGTTGATGAGTTTGTCTATGTCTTCTATGTGCACTATGTGGTTATATTTTATTGTTTCAACAATCAGCCCGACTTATGAACTGCGCTTGTTACACGCTTCGGAAAATCGTAATTTCACGCTTGAATTTTCAGCACCATGAAGCAATATCACGATTTATTACAGCATATCCTTGATAACGGTACCGCGAAAGGCGACCGCACAGGAACAGGAACTTTGTCTACTTTCGGTTACCAGATGCGGTTTAACCTGGCCGACGGTTTCCCGGTCCTGACGACTAAAAAGCTGCATTTGCGATCGATCATTCATGAGTTGTTGTGGTTCCTGAAAGGCGATACCAACATTCAGTACCTGAAAGATAATAACGTGAGTATCTGGGACGAATGGGCGGATGAAAACGGAAATCTTGGCCCGGTTTACGGTTACCAGTGGCGTTCGTGGCCTACGCCTGATGGCCGGCACATTGATCAGATCACGAATGTGGTGGACCAGATCAAACACAACCCTGATTCGCGCCGTATGATCGTGAGCGCCTGGAATGTAGCTTACGTGGATGAAATGGCATTACCGCCGTGTCACACGATGTTCCAATTTTATGTTGCGGAAGGGAAACTAAGCTGTCAGCTTTACCAACGTTCGGCGGATACGTTTTTAGGTGTTCCGTTCAACATTGCTTCCTATGCTCTTTTGACAATGATGATGGCGCAGGTGTGTGGTTTGCAACCCGGAGAGTTTATTCACACGCTGGGTGATGCGCATTTGTACAACAATCACCTCGAGCAGGCGCAATTGCAACTCACGCGTGATTTCAGGGCGTTACCGCAAATGAAGATCAATCCTGAGGTGACTGATTTATTTGCCTTTACAATCGATGATTTTGAGTTGGTGAATTATGATCCGCATCCGCATATTAAAGCAGCGGTCGCCGTTTAATGCTGGATGCTTAATTTTTGATCACGCCAGAGGCGGACACGGTGTTGGATTAAGCTCCTCCAAAAAAGCAAAATACAATTCCTGCTTAAATTTCAGTAAAGAAGGAAGGACTGATATTCAGTGGAAAGCCCTAATTAAACATCAAATATCAGAGATAAAAAGCGGCAATCTCTTCCAGCGTTTTACGATGAATATCCGGCACATAGGATGGTTCTGCGGCATAACCAACAGGTAATAATAAAAAGGCACGTTCGTTTCCCGGGCGATCCAGCAATCCGGTGAGAAAGTTCATAGGACTTGGTGTATGCGTGAGTGTTACCAAACCGGCGTTGTGAATGGCTGAAATGAGCATTCCGCAGGCAATACCAACCGATTCATTCACGTAATAGTTATTGTGCTTTTCGCCTGATTCTTCTACTTCATAAGCCCGCTTGAATACCGCGATAAGCCAGGGAGCGTCTTCGAGAAACGGTTTGTGTTCATCGGTGCCCAGGTGCTCCAGATCTTTGCGCCAGCGTTCACTCATCCGGCCTTCGTAGTTTTCCTGTTCTTCTTTTTCGGCCGCAATTCTGATCTGCGTTTTGAGTCCGGCATTGGACACCGCGCAGAAAGTCCACGGTTGTTTGTGCGCACCCGACGGTGCCGTTGATGCCGCCATGATGATATTGTCGATCACTTCTTTCGGAACGGGAGCAGTGGAAAAGGTACGTACCGATCTGCGCTCGTTGAGGTGATTGTAAAACGACTTACTGCGTTCAATGGATTCACCGGGAGTTAACGATTGACCATTATACCTCAGGTGACGATGTCCGTTGATGAAAATGCTGTCTGTTTTTTCCATAGCGAGTTGATGTTGAATGCTTAATTTTTAATGTTGAATGAGGTTTCTCCCAAAAAGATGAAGTTAATTCCTATTCACAACTTCAGTAATGAAGGATTGACGCCTTTACTTCGCAGGAAATCTCAATTCAACATTAAACATTCAAAATTCAGAATTCCTTATTGGCAGGAGTCCCGGTAAAGATCCATATACTCAAACACCTTATTGATTGCTTCCTGGCGCATGTCAACGGTTAAACCTGCATTGTTGCGCACGGCATCGGTGAGTTTGAAAACGGCACACCAATCACTGTCCATGGCTTGTTGCGCTTTGATCATTCCGGCGATGAGCTGAATGGTGTAACTCTTTTTGTTTTTCTTCGCGGCAAGATCGGCATAAACGATGGCGGCTTTCACATCGAAATAATCGTCCATTGCTTTGAGGTACGCCATGCAGATCAGGTCGTGGGCTGTTCCTTTTTTCTTGAGCTTGGCTTCGGTGCCGTAGTTTTTGGTTTTGAGCAGGTAAGCCATGTAGTTCACCGCATTCGTTTTCCCGTCGAAGTTCCAGCTCAGCTGATTGATCACCGCCATTTTCACGTCAATGGGATTGCTTTCATTGGCGAGATAAACCATTAATTCATCGGTCAAAACTCCTTCGGTAGTTCCGGCAGTTTGCACGATGGCCACATCCTGGTAGGAAGAAGAAATATCGGTAGATGTAAGTGGAGAATCGGCTTTTGCCAATGGGGAGAAAGCTGTAAGGAAGATTAATGCCAGAAGTATTGTTTTCATATTCAAATGTTGAATGCTTAATTTTTAATGTTGAATGAAAGATGTTTGATGCTTGATTTTTAATCACGCCAAAGGCGCGCGCAGTGCTGAATTGAAAATGTAAAATTGAAAAGGGGATTTCAATTCAACATTGAGCATTCAAAATTCAACATTCATTAGTTCTTGGGGTAATCATAATTAATCATCCATTTAATCCCAAACTGGTCGTCGCACATACCAAAATAAGCGCCCCAGAAGGTTTTTTCCATCGGCATTTCGGCTACACCGTTTTGTGAAAGCGCCGCGTAGAGTTGATCGGCATGGGCTTCACTTTCCGCATCAATCGACAACGAAATGTTGTTGCCCATCGTTACCTGGTGTCCGGCAGATTCAAGCGCGTCGGTTCCCATCAGCACACACGCTTTACCGATTGGCAAGGCTACGTGCATCAGTTTATGTTTGTCGCCCTCGGGCAGGTTATCCGCCGCGCCGGGAATGTCACTGAAACGCTGAAAGGTGGTGAATTCTCCGCCGAAAACGGATTTATAAAACAAAAACGCTTCTTCGGTGTTGCCCAAGAAGTTTAAGTACGGGTTTATTGTAATCATGTTGTTGGTTTTGTGAGATGAAGATAGGGAAAATTTGGTTTGATCACGATTCAGAGAATGGGAGTTAGTAAACTTGGAAAGCTGCCATGATGAGTTTAATCATTCATTAACTTAGCCTGCTGAAAGAAGGATAGTGGTTATGGATTAAAGCTGATATTGCATATTCTGCTGGACACAAAGTTTATTATTCGGGAAAATGTTCCCTACCCCTCCAACTCCGGCTTATCGCGTAGCCTGACCACATACACATAAATCACCACGGCAGCGATGAGCCAGATATAGCCGAGGAAAGGCATGAAATAGGGTTTTGCCATGATGAATCCTGTAAAGGAAAGGCACAGCAACACAAATACCGTAAACACCAGGCATTTCGCGTACAGCGTATTGGTGGTTTTGAGGTGTTGAAAGTGGATGAGCAGCGAGATGATAAATCCGACGCTGATGCCGAGAAGAGTTCCGAAAATCAAATAGAGGCTTGTTCCTACAACAAAATAAAGCGTATCGTACTCGTCTATCCGTAGTTTAACCCGGGGTTCATCTTCATCTTTATTTGTCAGATAGCCCTGCTCTTCGCCCTCATAAAAAATGGCATACACGTTATCTGAATACAAACCATTGAACACATGCACCGAACCGTCTACGATGCCCATGTCTTCCAGGTTGTGGACCATACTGTAGTCATGATTCAGTTGTAATTCTTCGTGTTTTGTTTTGGTATCATTCTTATGCTTCAGGTGATCGAGTTGATCAACTACCCGTTCGTACTTTACGGCCGACACATAACAAACCTGCCTGCTGTCGAGTGCGCTGAAATAGGTGAACCCGAAACTCAGCCACAGGTAAAGCATCAACACGGGCAAAATCAGGAATACCGACTTGAAAGGTAATTCTATTCCTGCAATGGAAATATTATCACGCCTTTCGTAATAAAGCGCCAGGATGGAGATCAGGCAACAAATTCCCAGTGCATTCACGATGGTCGACAACGCACCACTGCTCTTTTCGTAATGCTCCTTCCGGTTGAGGTAAACGCTGTGGTATTTATCTCGCAAATCCTTCAGGTGATCCGCGTCGAGTGTTTGCAGTGTTTTTGGGGAAACCTTCGTTATTTGGTGTTTGTCAATGATATAACACCCACTTCCGCAATCGCTTAGAAAAAAATTGATGATGATCATCAGGATTCCAATGTAAAACGAAATCGCTGAATAATTCATCAATCGCTCACCAATAGTGGTCGGGGCCTTTTTCGGAGGAGTGGTTTGTTGTTCCATGTGAATAGTTAGTACGTAATATTGAAACAATAATACAAAAATTGATTATGTCTTTTAGACCTAACTCACGGAATTCCGGTGTTTTTCTTTGGTTTAGGTAGATCAAACCAAATTCATCCCATTCATAAACGTCTCAACAAAGTCGATAATTCGTTTTAGGATTCGATCCCCGATGGCTTTACGTTTCAACAGACCAGGTTTTTCACCAATAATAAGTTCCAGTACTTCATCTCTAAGTGGCTCTCTTTCTGCAAACAAATAATCTTCAATAAGCTTTTCGGTTTTTTCTGCTGACAAATTTTCTTCTGACACAATCTTTGAAAATTCCTTTTGCCGTTCTTCATCCCAAAATTCATTAAACATCGAAGAAATTTCACCAGGATCGTTGATTACAGGAAGGTTTTCTGAAATGAATTTTTCAATCAATTCTTTTTTGCTTCGAAGAGTTGATTCGGTATTCAAGAGGTTGAAAATTTCTTTTTCTGCCTTTGAAGCATCTTTTTCTTTATCGGCCTTCAGTTTAATCAGCATTTGAACGATATAAGCAACATTAATATCATCGCGGTGTATTAATTCCAATTCAAAGTCAACGTCTTCTAAAATGGAAACTTTCTCTTTTTGATTATTGCTTTTTACTTTATCGTACAGATCCAGGTACTTACTTTTGTAATTCTCAAAAAGTTGTTCGCTCATTTTAATATCCGCCCATTTAAAGTCAGAGAAGGCAGTAAGAATATTTTTTATCCGAATCAACTCACGAAAAGCCTGAATAAATTGAAACTCATCATCTTCGGTTTCAAGATCATTTACACTATCAACTGAAGGGGTTATTTTCAAAAGATTTTCGAAAGCTTCATCAAATTTGGCGGTATAATCTTCATAGGGCTTCATGATGATTACCTCAATGGCTTCCTTGTTGCTAAACAAAGTAATAGCTTCGTCTGTTCTGCTTTTAAGGTTGCGGAAAACCACCATGTTTCCTTGCGATTTCTGCTCGTTTAAAATGCGATTGGTCCGACTATAAGCCTGAATCAAACCATGATACTTCAAGTTCTTATCAACGTAAAGAGTGTTGACTTTTTTGGCATCAAAACCTGTCAAAAACATGTTCACTACCAACAGGATATCAATACGATGATTGGCATTTTCCGGATTCCGCTCACGATCTTTTAACTTTTTGGATATATCGTTGTAATAATTGTAAAAATCCTCGCTTGTTTTTGTGGAATAATTGGTGGTGTAGATTTGATTATAATCTTCAATATATTCGTCGAGTTTTTCCCTCCTATGCGCGTGAAGGCCGTATAAAACTTTGGGTTCCTCAACAATCGAAAGCTCTTCAGGTAAAAAACCATTCGCAGCCAAATCGTCTTCGTTAGCGGCATAACTAAAAATGGTTGCAATATTTAAATTGTGTTTCCCTTCTACTTTTTTGCGTTTGAATAAATCATAGTATTTGGTCAATGTCTTTACACTATCAACACAAAACATTGCCGAAAAATCACGGTTATGCGTTTTGCGATTGTGATGGGCAATGATATAGTCCGAAATTTTCTCCAGCCGCCCTTCATCTTCCATTAACTCCTGCGTATCAATGTCTTCTACCTCAATATCAACATGCGTTTCACTATCATCTTTGTAGGTATACCGACCAACATATTCAACAGAAAACTTTAGTACATTTTCGTCTTTTATGGCATCTGTAATAACATACTTATGAAGGCAATCTTCAAAAAGGTCTTTTGTAGTTCGTTTACCTAAGTCATTTTTATTTGCATTGTCGGCAAAAATAGGTGTACCGGTAAACCCAAACATCTGAGCATTGGTGAAGAATTCTTTTACGCGTTTATGTGTGTCGCCAAACTGACTACGGTGACACTCATCAAAAATGAAAATGATCCGCTTGTCTTTCAAATCAGTCATTTTGTTCTCGTAACTCAGCTTGGTGATGGCAGTGTTGAGCTTTTGAATGGTGGTGACTATTAAGTCCGTGTTTTTGGCTTCTCCTTTTTTGTCTGTGTATGTTCCCGTGAACTGTTTTACCAGATTGCTGGTGTTGTCTGTTCCGTCTATACAACCGTCGCTGAAACTGTTAAATTCTTTCGTGGTTTGGTAATCCAGGTCTTTTCTATCGACCACAAAAACCACTTTATGAACTTCGGGTAATTTGATTAAAATCTGACTTGCTTTGAACGATGTCAGTGTTTTTCCTGAACCGGTTGTATGCCAGATATACCCGTTTTTTGTCGTGTTTTTGACCCGGTCAATCAGTGCTTCTACCGCATAAAACTGGTAGGGCCTCAAGATCATCGGAATCTTATACACTTCATTTAACACAATGTATTTGCAAATCATTTTGCTCAGATGACACGGTTCTAAAAAAGTATCTGCAAACCCCTCGAGAATATTGGTCTGTCGTTTATTTTCAACATCTGTCCAGTAAAACGTCTGCTTGAAACTTTGACCTCGGTTATTGGCGTAATACTTTGTGTTGACTCCGTTGCTGATAATGAAAATCTGCACGTACTGATACAGCGCCGTATTGGCTTCAAACGAATGACGTTGATACCGGTTAATCTGGTTGAACGCTTCTTTCAATTCCAATCCTTTTCGCTTTAATTCAATGTGAACCAATGGCAATCCGTTGATGAGTATGGTGACATCATAACGGTTTTTATACTTGCCCTCTCCTTCCATTTGATTAAGAACCTGGTATTGATTTTGGCACCAGTGCTCTGTATTCAGAAATTCAAAATAGAGATTGTCTCCGTTGTCTCTTGTAATATGTTGCTTTTGACGAAGCGTTTTCGACTTTTCAAAAACAGAACCTTTGTTAAGAATGTTCAACACTTTTTCAAATTCCGGGGCTGATAAAGAGATATTATTGTGTTTCTCTAATTGTGATTTGAGGTTCGCCAAAAGGCTTTTTTCGTCGGTAACAGAAATGTATTGGTAACCCAGTTTTTGCAGGTGGCCAACTAATTTCTCTTCTAATACTTGTTCAGATTGTTTAGACATAATGTGTTAGTGTTTGAGGGTTAATAAAATATAACTTTGGGGAACGCGAATGCTGATCATCACTACTTCAGACCGCGAAACATTTGCTCAATTGCTTTCTTTTTTTGTTCCAGATTCGGATGTACATATAGGTTTAAAGTCGTGCTGATATTGGAATGCCCCAACAGAACGCTGACTGTTTTATAATCACAGTTACTTTCAATGCACCTGGTCGCAAAACTGTGTCTCAATCCATGAAACTTAAGCGCCGGTATTTCCAACTTTTCCATCAGGTTTTTATAATAGGCCCTGTACGTTCTGGGTTCGGTTGGTTTGGCGTCATTGGTGAGAACAAAAAATGAGTTATTGACAATTTTCTTCATCGGTTTCAGCATTTTTAATAGTTCTTTACTCATGGGGATTTCCCGAATAGAGTTTTTGGTTTTAGGCGTATCAAGCAGCAATTCAGTTTTCCGGATATCTTCTTCAATCGTATAAATGCGTTGTATCGTTCTTCTGACTTTAATCACACCATTATCCGTATCTATGTCTTCCCAGGTTAGCGCACAAATTTCACCGATCCGAATACCCGAGGAAAGGCAGATGTAAACCCCCAGGTTTCGAAACGTAAAATGTTCCTGGATATGTAACATCACTTTTCGCTGATGCGTACGGCTCAATACCTCAACAGTATGCTTCTCTCGCACTGTCGGGAATTGAAGATCAAACGGCTGGTACTCGATCCATTTATTCTTCGATCCGAATTTGAGAATCATTTTCAATACAATCAGAATATCTTTTACCGTTTTCTGACTCAACCCCTGTTCCAGTTTCCGGAATACAAACGCCTGTATCTCCGATTCTTCCAACTGATGCCTGTCTCTGAATTCAGTTAACAAATGATTTTCAATCAAAAGGGTGTATGCCGAAAAACTTGATTTTTTGACATACTGTTTTTTATCTGCTTTCCAGAGAACTACGATTTCCGCAATTGTTTTTTGTTTGTTCATAACGTTTACTTTTTTAATCGCCCAAAGGAAAGCAATAAAGAATGTTGTATCGGGCAAGAAAATCCTTAAGGTTCCTAATTTGAGATTCCCCGGGTTTGTGGGGGAGTGGGAGGAAAGTTTGATAGGGGAAATTCTCAAAATAGGAAGTGGAAAAGATTACAAGCATTTGTCGGGAGGGGAAATTCCTGTTTTTGGAACCGGTGGTTATATGGCTTCTGTTAGCGAGCATCTTTTTGAAGGTGAAACTGTTTGTATTGGACGGAAGGGCACGATTAATAAACCGTTTTACTATCATGGAAAATTGTGGACTGTAGACACACTGTTTTATACTCATTCATTTGAGAGAGTTCTGCCTAGATTTGTATCATACTTATTTGAACGGATAAATTGGTTAAAATATAACGAAGCATCAGGTGTTCCCAGCCTTTCCAAAAAGACGATTGAACAAATTGAAATTTTCATTCCAAGTATTTCAGAACAAAAGAAACTAACAGATTTTCATCTGCGCTTGGATGAGCGTATTCAGACCCAAAACAAAATAATTCAATGCTTAGAATCCTTAATGCGAGGTCTCAGGGAAAAGTTATTTAAGCAACAAATACGATTTAATAATGAATTTGGAAACGAGTTTCCAAATTGGGTAGAGAAGAAAATCGCCGAAATTGCACTAAAAAAGACATCAAATGTTTCTGCCAATTCATTAGATGAAAATGAAGGGGAATACAAAATATACGGAGCTACTGGAACATTCAAAAATGTAGATTTTTATAGAGAAAAGGAAGAATATATATCGATTGTCAAAGATGGAGCAGGTGTTGGAAGGCTTTTGCTTTGTGAAGCAAAATCCTCTGTTTTGGGAACATTGGACATAATCAAAAACAACGAGTTTTCGAACCTGAAGTTTCTTTACTACATCTTAGGATCTGTAGATTTTTTAAAATACAAGACAGGTAGTACTATTCCACATATTTATTTTAAAGACTATTCTTGCGAAGTGGTTAAATTCCCTTCACGTAACGAACAAACTCTTATCGCCAATTTTCTAATTTCAATTGACGAAAAAATCAATATAGAAGAGCGTATTTCAAAGAACTATGAGAAGCAGAAAAAGTACTTGCTCCAAAATTTATTTATATGAACAGATTCTTTAAGAGGTATTGTTTTTGTTTAGTTAGTAGTACAAGAAAAGATTTCTCCATTTCCAGTTTATCCGTCAAAAGATCTAGTATTCTGACTATTTCTAGCTGGTCTTCATTGTTAGGAAGCCGGATCACAAATTTTTCCAAATCTTTTTTTTGGATATTCGGCAGTCCGGTACCAATACGAAGTGACATAATATGTTGTTCATTGAATTTCAAGAAATAATAGAGGTATTTATTCAAAATTGTTGAATTCGGTTTAGTTAGTGTATAACAATGTCCACCGCTCCAGAATTTGGAATGATTGTATTGCACATAACCACAAGAATTCCCTCCCTCGCTTATGGAAATTGTTCCAGCGTCGGCATTAAAGTTAGAATGATATCCTGATGGAGTGGTTCCACCATTCATTACTGCATAAGAGCCAGATTTTGATAGTTCGGAACTGTTTATTTGTTCTCCTTTTTTTACACAACATACCGAATCTAAAGGTGTTTTTGTAAATTGTTCTTTGTCATCATTAAAGACTGTTTGGCAAGTTGCTTTGATTGAAGTTTTTAAAGCCTCAATTATTTTGCTATGGGTTGAAATGCGCTCATCAATTAGTGAAAGGAAAGATGATATCTTTTGCTGCTCTATATATTCTTGTGGGTAATCTATTTTAAGGTTTCTTAAATCAGAGCCATAAATTCGTGTTATAGTGGTAGAATTTAGTTTTCCCCAATTAATATTAGATAAAACATAGTATAAAAATTCATTTTGAGTTTTCAAAGTTGGATTATCAATCCATACAATATTTGAATCTTGATAATAAGCATCATTACCATCAAAAACTATACACTTGCCAACAGTTCCGCTACAAGTAATTAAAATTTCTCCGATTTTGGGAAAGTTATATTTGTTTATGTATTCATCAAAAAGAGATTTGCTTATAAATGCATCTGGTTCCTTTCCCAATGTGCCAATTTTGTAAAAGGGAATACCTTCAGATTCATTTGTTTGTTCTGCAAAAATGCGCTTACACATTAGAATGTTACTGTCGTCCCCCAACTGTTTAACTTCCCACTCCCCCACAAACCCGGGGAATCTCAAATTAGGAACCTTTGGGATGTTTTGTGCTCCTTTTTTCATAATTCAGCAGTATTTAAAACACCAATCCCTAATTCCTCGAAATAACCGGCGATCTCTCGGTCCAGCTCAGCGCGTTTGGCTTCGAGTTCGTTTATTTCGCGCATGACGGCCTGTATATCTATAGCCTCTTCTTCTTCAAACGTGTCCACATAACGCGGGATATTGAGATTATAATCATTGTCTGCAACTTCCTTTAACGATGCACGATAACTATACTTTTCTATTACTTTACGTTCTTTGTAGGTGTCAATGATTTTGTCAATATGTTCTTCACGTAAGACATTCTGTGTTTTTACTTTTTCAAAATCGTTGCTGGCATCAATGAACAAAATATCATCGGGCGTATCGCGGCATTTTTTGAACACCAAAATGCAGGTAGGAATGCTGGTTCCGTAGAAAATATTCGCCGGTAAGCCGATCACGGCATCGAGGTAGTTTTTGTTTTCAATCAGGAACCTGCGGATGTGCTGTTCTGCTGCACCTCTGAACAATACGCCGTGAGGTAAAACGACAGCCATGGTTCCATTTTCGGCCAAATGGTAAATCATGTGCTGTACAAACGCAAAATCTGCTTTACTGGCCGGAGCTAACTTCCCATATTGACTAAAGCGGTCATCGCTTGTAAAAAGCGGGTTCGCGCTCCAATTAGCAGAAAACGGAGGATTGGCCACTATTGCCTCAAATGGTAAATCTTCTAAATGCTGCGGATGTTCTAGTGTGTCTTCCTGTTTGATGTCGAAGTCACGGTAATGCACACCGTGCAAAATCATGTTCATCCGGGCTAGGTTGTACGTAGTGCGGTTCAGTTCCTGACCGTAAAACATCGTCACATCTTTTACCTCGCGCGCCACACGAAGTAACAATGACCCTGATCCGCAAGCAGGATCATAAACCGATCTCAATTTGTGTTTGCCAATGGTGACGATCTTTGCCAAGATCATCGACACCTCTTGCGGTGTGTAAAATTCGCCGGCCTTTTTCCCAGCTCCGCTGGCAAATTGACCGATCAGGTACTCGTAAGCGTCACCCAGTACATCTAATTCCGTCTGTTCGAGGTTAAAATCAATTTTATTTAGGTGACTTAGGATCTTCGCAATCGTGGCATTTCTTGCTTCTGGTGTTTTCCCGAGCTTTTGACTGTTCAGGTCCATGTCCGAAAAAAGATCTTCAAAATCTTCTTCGCTGTCTGTACCCATTGTACTCAATTGGATATTCAACAGGATTTTTTGCAAGTCCTCTAAAATGAAATTGGTTTTCGCTTCGTCGAACTGCCCCACTTCGTCATTGTCTCCTTGTCCCCGCTTGGCAACCTGAGTAAACAATTCTTCGGGTTTCAGAAAATAGCCGAGTTTTTCGAGTGCTTCTTCCTTAATTGCATCCAAAAACTCACTTGCCTGAGCTGTTTGAGAAGTAATTTCGTGAAACGTGATTTTATCCTGCTTCAGGATCTCGTTCGCGAAAATCTCCATTTTCTCGCTCAGGTATTTGTAGAAAATAAATCCCAAAATATAATCGCGAAATTCATCGGCGTTCATCTTCCCCCTCAGGGTATTGGCAATATTCCAAAGCTGTTGTTCCAGGGCTTTCTTCTGATCTTCTGACATCTCAAATGTATTTAATTGAGGATATTTGTTTTTTCGACAAACATTGGCAGAGTGAGACTTATGAAGAAATCTGCTTTCCCAATTCCCCATTTGTGTTTCCGAAACTTTGGGTTTTTATTTCCCAAAGTGATTCAGAAACAGATTATTTCTCCCAAAATAAACCATGGAATGGAACATCAATTTCTATTGATAAATGTCAGCTAATCAAATTCTATCAAACGCCAAAAGGGTTGCCCAGCTAGTAGACAACCCTTTTCGTTTAGGTGTAGCAGTTAGTAATTCTTGTAAAGATGGCTCACACAGGTTCCGCAAAATGCCTCACCGATACTGGCGGCTTTAAAGCGTGCTTCACTGGCAGTCAGACATGATGTGACTAAAATCCCTTCTGTCTTGATCGATTTCTTACAGATCGAAGTTTGGTTTGATTCACAGCCCCATGGATAGCTCTCGCCTCCATGAAAATGGTATTCTTCAGATGAGGTTTTTTTGTAAACGGAGTAGCGCATGACTGAGATTTTAGATAAGATTACTTCCGAGTTTGGTAGCCGATTAGGTTGATTATAGTGGATTGTAATCAAAGAACAACATATACAATCATGTTACCCCATTAGTTTGGATTGGTAAAACTGAAACATTTCCTCTACTCGCCGGGCAGAGTTCAATTAGTACTTCCAGTGTTCCTTTGAAGTTTCGCAATTCAGTTGAAATCCAATCTTGTTTTTCCGGATTCATTCCAATTTCGCTTGAAGGAATTATCATATTAATCAGTTTATTCAATGTTTGAAGAGTTGTAGGTATATCCCAATAAGCTTCAGTAGCACCTCGATATCTATTGATAATCGGCCTTGAAGTTTTTTCAAATACACCGATTTCGTCAGAGGGATTATTCCTTTTGTATAATAGGGTTGTAGAATGAATGTCATTGATGTTTCCAGGAAGAACTATTTTAAGGCTGAATGGTATGTCATCTTCCAATCTTTTCTTTGCCAGTTTTTGTACGAAGTTCTCAAAATACCCTAGCGCTAACGCCGCTGATGCTACTGGACGCAAGTTGTAAGTTTGCTGCGACAAAATGATTGCTTCCTTAATTTGTTGTACTGCTGCTTCAAGACTACCTTCAATGTCGCTTTCAAAATATGGAACTGTAATCCCATTATAATCTGTTGGGAGTTTACTATGCTTTTCAACTAAAAGAAACGCTCTGGTAAAACCTAAACTTCCCAGAAACATACCCATTTCAAACATTACATTATCCCGTGGAGTATGAGTTTCTTTACCCCTACTTTTTGTTATGTCATCTTTTGTAGCTACTAAAATCCCGTAATCATATTTTCGGGAAGCTTTCATTAATGAATCAAGAGCACTGGCATTCAGGTCGAAAACAGCCCCTCCATCCCATAAATCACATTCAAGCCAATCATTCAATTCCGATTCAATTTCTTGTTTAAGTTTTAATGCAATGACCTTCCCCTCAGAGGAAGATCCAATAAATAATTTACGTTTCATTTTATGAATAGATTAGGTTCCCTTTTTCAAAATAAGTTAAATAGATTTCCTTTTGTACATCCTCGATTAATTGATCCAAATCAGCTTTAATCAATTTCATATCCGGAACAATGTCTTCTGTTAGCGGGCTTTCTGTTCCGTTGGGACTTTCAACACTTGAACGGTAATAAGGATTGTTAATCAATTTATCGAGTTGATTACTGAGAGCCTTCGCAATAGTAATATCCTTACCCGGATAATGATAAATTACAGAATTATCAATTGAGTGAACAATTGTCGTAATTTGAAAACTGGTTAGTCCGATTTTTTCTATTGAATCCGCTTTAAGTGTTTTTAATAGCCGAATTCCCATTCTTGAGCCATCGTTTGTCGCGTCTCCTTTGAAGTTTACCTCTCGCATGTGGGCAAAGGGATAATCAAGTTCTTTTTGATCTTTCGTAAAATCGAATAAGTATAAACCCTTATAATAATCATTTTTAGTTTCATGATATTCCTTAGAATAATACCAAAAACAGAAAACAAGATCAACCTTTCTTTTTAGGGATTTGTTAAATATCGTAATCCCTTTTTTACCGGATTTATCAACCTCATCATAAATCATTTCCATTATCTTCTCAGACTGTCTTCTGAGCTCTTTAATATCGGAATTTGGATCTGACTCATTGTATGGATATTGATTTGGAACCCCAGGACCAGGAAAATGGTATCGACCTATTATTGTGAGGAGATCAATATCACTATGAATAATGATATTGGTTGATGTCATTACTGATCCCTGCATCCAGTAATCTCTTTGGAAATGCAGGTTCAATTTTCCCTCTAAATGACTTTGGACCTTCTTAGCTGCATCTATAGTTTTATCGTTGTACTCTTTATCGATTTTTGTCATTGATTCCATCAAGTATTTGATATTTTTTGGAATCTCAGAAAGGTTAAAAGATTTAGTAAGCCTGGATTCATTGATTTCATTATCAAACCTTCTATTTCTAAGATTTTGTAATCTCTGTTCGTAATTTAATGCCATAAGCGTGCTTAATTAGGAGTTGAACGACGATGAGGTTTAACCGGAACGGTCTTCGGCCCGGGTTTCGGTGCATCCGGATTTTTACGTGGAACAGGTGAAGGAGTTGACCTTCTGTGAGGTTTTACCGGAACTGTTTTTTCTGACATTTTCTTTGGTTTTAATTGTTTATAATAAATTCCGCTCATCATGAACCCGTCAATTTGACATACAAATATTCCCATCAATCTTACGAGAGACGAAAGTGTTTTTCCCAACCCGCCATTTCTCTTTCCCAAAGCGGTAATTTGATTGCCCTCAATCCACCATCAGCAACTTACACGGCGACGGATCAATGGCCACCAGCATTGATCGTGACAAGCTCGGTGTAGACACAATTGCCTGGCCCGGAGCTAAATTCGGAAGCCTGCTCCAGAGGTTGTTGTCGACACCACCAATGGAACGTTTCAGGCGGCTGACCACATTGGAATCACTGATTTTATGCAGGATGTAACTGTTGATGAGGCCAAGGACTTCGTCGGGTAAATGCTGCGGAAGCTGTGTTACGAAGATCAAACCGAGCCAGCGTTTTCTTCCGCGACGTGCAATACGGGCTACCTGCTGGAAGAGGTTCGACATTTTCGAAATTTTGTCGCTGGACAGGAATTCGTGCGCTTCTTCGATGATGATCGAAACAGGCGTAGGCGATTTTTCCTGGCTCATCGCCAGTTCATAAGACACTTCCTGCGCTTCCTGCACACCTCTGAGCAGATCGGTGATGACAATATTGTTGATGATCGTAGAGTCTGAATCACTGAGATCGATAATGGTTAAATTACCAGGCTGTATGAGTTCAACGTAAGGAATAGTTTTCGAATCCCGATTGTCAAAGAGATTTGTACGTGACAACTGCCACAATTTCGAAAGCAAAGCATTCCAACTTGATTCACTGCTGGTTTCGACTGTAATTATCCGGGGTCTTACTTTATTATTCAGATGTTCTTTTAGGATCCCATTGTAAGGAGCCAGTTCCTTTTTACCTACCATGTTACGAATCATGGTCACCACATCAATGAATAGTGATAAGGTGAGCTTTGGCCATCCGGTTTCAAATTCATCCAGTTCAATAGCTTCGCGCTCTTCTTCCTGGTTTGGGTAGATCCCAACGTCTCTAAGAATGAGTTTTGCTGCATCGTATGCTTTAAAAAATCGGCCAACCTGGGCTTCATTTAACCCCAAAATATCGGCGACAGCATAAGGTGATAAGGAGGAAAAGCTGAGCGTAAACGGAAGGATGTTGGTCCCTTTTGTAGCACGGGTATCCTTCCCATGAAGGTGCAGAACACGTACGTTTTTTATTCCGGCCGCTGCAATCCCCCTGTTTGCCAGCAATTTCTGCATGGTCGAATCGGCTGTAGGTTCACCTACATGCGTGTATTCACCTTCGGTATCAATAACGATGGTTGCAATTCCTTTTTGCTGAAACTGGCTCATCAAACCGGAGATCGTGGTGGATTTCCCTCCACCGGTGGTTCCCAGGATTCCGATGTGCCGTGGTAAAACCGCTTTGGTATCGGAAGGAATTTTGACTTCGATGTTTTCATGACCGATTGCCATTCCAAGTGTAATGCCCGGCGCGGGATTTACTTTCAGAACGTCTGCGGTTTCTTCGCGGCTTAACACAAATACCGGGCTGTTGGGTAAAGGCCTGAATCGCGGTGGCATGATTATTCCGTCCAGTAATTCGCCGATAAGCTCAATCTGCACTTTTCCGTGAAAATTAG
Source organism: Candidatus Fluviicola riflensis (assembly GCA_002243285.1). Lineage (GTDB taxonomy): Bacteria > Bacteroidota > Bacteroidia > Flavobacteriales_D > Crocinitomicaceae > Fluviicola > Fluviicola riflensis. The sequence continues at coordinate 3,354,061 of CP022585.1, forward strand.
GCATGAACAAAGCTCCATTGATGGCCGTGGTGACAATCATCGGAGAATCTCCACGAATGCCATCCGGTTCATGAAACGGCCCTGCGATTACTATTCCGCGATAGATTCTGCCATCACCTTCGTTTTCGGTTGTACGGCTTCTGATCTCGACAATCGAATGGGCTCCGATTTCCCGGATATGGTTTTTCGGGATCAACACGGTAATCAGGTTGTCTTCACTGTTCGGAAGATCAAACATCGTCATTCCGATTGCTCCGACACAATTCGCATCATTTTGCCATTCACCACCATTAGAGATGATTTCGTTCGTAATGACCGTGAAAAGGTCCGTTTGCTCGCTGTTATTATTCGTTTCCATAATTACGCCTTTATTTTTGTCAATACATCTGCCCGGATATAAGCCTGGTCAATCGATGTCATGAAATCATTTTTCCCAAACGCATTTTTGCATAAATTTTCTGCCAGGTCCAATAACATCGGAATTCCGGAATGCATCTGAAGTGCGCTGTCGGCCATGGCAATCAATGCGGCCGTTTGAATGTGATCGACATGACAATAAAACACTTGTGGTGGTGAAAATTTGGATACTTTATACACTCCCACAGCGATCTGAGCTCCGGCTATTCGGGCAAATTCTTCGTAGTCATTCTTAATTTCCGAACGCGTATTCCCCGATTGGACCATCTGTACCATTTTATCCTCCATCGTGTCCACAATAAGGTATTCAAAAGGATTGAGCGCATTGCCAAATGCCCACAGTTCGGGATGCATGGTACTTTCCTGAACATAGACAAAGCGTTTATGATTGACAATCATCCGATGCATCAGGTCAATGGATTTGTCTTTCACCTCTTCGCGGCTGGCCCAAAAACCCATCATCAGTTCATACGGTGCAGGAAATCCGTAACCCAATAACCACTTTGAGTCTGTTTTTTCAAGCAGGATTGCCCGTTCAGCATACGCTTTGATACTGCGCATAGCTAAACTATTGAGTTTCGTTTTGTCGTCGCTTCGCCGGCGTTCAATTAACTCCTTCGCTTCGTCAAGGATGCTGCTTCGGTCAAATTTCAGGTCACGGCGAAACAATTGGTGGGAATAACTGCCGTGTTGTCCCTGGTAATTCACCAGGCAGATTCCCATTTGCGTAATAGAAATGGGGAGTGAATCGTACATGACGCTCACACTCCCACATGCCGTAACAGCTCCGTTGAAGAGAAAACCTTTGTGGATTTTCTCTATTAATTCAGGAGTGGTGTCGCTGTGCAATCCGGCATACGGAACCAAAGCGTTCTCCTTAATTTTTGGAAACACCTCTTTTCGAATTACCTGATTCGATTCAAGCTCATTACGTTTTGCCGTAAAGAGTTCCTTTTCAATCTGGGAATACAGTTTTGAAAGATCCCTGTCGATCTTCCAGGTTTCGATATTGATTGCATCAATGTAATCTTCACCGTACAATTTTTTGAAATCCTCAAAGGAAATCCGGCCATATTGTTTATAGGAATCTTCCGTTCCCGGGGTGTTATTTTCCATAACTGCGTAGTGTTTCTTATTTTATTCCGGAAAAAATGCCGGAGTTCGACACTAAAGTCCAAGTTTGTCTAAAAATGATGGACCGTTGGTGATCGAATAGGCCAGTTCTACTGCATACTGATGCGCGACTTTGGCCGGAATCTGATAGTTTTTCATTAATATTTCCTCGCATTTTCGGGTAAATTGATTGTAATTGAGCCGCCTTGCCGTTGCAATGGTGCCTTTGATCACAACGGATCGCGGGGCCAGTAATTCCAATGCCAGGTAATCTGCTTCGTTTTCCGAAGTGTAGTTCATCCAATTCAGGAAAGAACCGTCACCGCTTTTTTCAATCAAATGTGTGTAAGGCTGGATACTGATTCCTTTAATCAATGCTTTTACCTGCTGAAAACGCGTCGCTTCCGCTTTTCCATTCAGTACATCCTCGATTTCAGTTCCTATTGCCAACATGGCTTGTTCCCGCGGCATTTGATAATCCAGCAAAAAATGACTCACCTCATGCGCAATCGTAAATCGCTGCTGAATAGTGCCGTCATCGGCATTTACGAAGATGAAACCAAATCCTTCACGGATCATAATAACGCCATGTAATTCCCGGTCATTTACTTCAATCTCAATATCATTTACTCCCAGATTTTTTAACCAACATTCTATCACTTTCCAACTCAGTTGTTGAAGATGTACAACGTTGACCGGAAGCACATCATCAACAGCACTTGAAATATCGAGACCGTTTCGGTGTACCGGATCTGCTTTTGACCAAAACTCGCGCGCGATTCGCTCAATTTGCGATTTGCTGAATCTCATTTCTTATCGTCCTTACCTTCTTCTTTGTCTCTTGCGGCCATAAGAATGGTTCCCGTACCGGTGGTGAATTTCAGTACTGTATTTACGTGTTTGATCATCTTTGTCAATTTGCTCGTATCAATATTGACATATTCACTAATGACTTTTATACGTGACATAAAATCCGGTTCGCTAATGTCAGGAGCCTTGCACAGTGCCAGTTCGTAATAACTGCTAAGCGAGCAATCAAGAACGTTGAGTAAGTCTGATTCAGTGATTTTTTCGAATTCACAGTACTTTTTTAGAGTATAAGCCATGAACTCATGGTTATCCTCCATGCGTGTAGTCGCATGTTTCAAAAAATTCAATTTTGTATTCATTGTATTAAGCTTTTAATCCCGTTTTTTGCATCGTTCCTTTCCAACACTTTCTTAATGCGGTCTTTGTGTTTTTTGACTTCATCACGTTGCTCAGACTTCGTTAAACCTTCGATTTCCAGCACTTCGCTAAAAGGTTCTGTTTCCCGTTCGCTCGCGAGAACCATATAAGCAAGAATAACATCTCTCTCATTTGGGAATAAACTTTCAAGTAAGTTCTGGATAGCTGTCATTGTCTCTTCGATTTGAATAGTGTCGTCTGTGGAACCACGCGGTTTTATAATAGTATTCCAGAAATTTTCCTGGAGTTCGACATCTTCGGGTAAATCTTTTCGATTGAGGTGTTTTTGTTCTTTGAGAAGAATATTCTGGAGGTCCCTGTCCGCAGCTACAAGCAGAAAAGAAAACAGTTTATACTTCTCGGGGTTAAACGTACCGGGGTTGTTGTAGTATCCCAAAAGAGCTTCATTAACAGCTTCAAGCAAGAGCATTTCGTCTCTCCTTGCAGCAGTTTGGTACTTGTATTTCAGAATTTGAACAATCTTAGGCCCATACAACTTATCGAGTTTTGACAGGGCAATGTCCTTTTTATCCTGCACCGCCATATGCAGTTCCAGTTCTATAAGAGAAGCTTTCATGGTGCAGGCGTGGTATTAAGGGAACAATGATTTTGGCAGAAAATCAGTATTGAACTCTGGCTCATTAAGACAGCTAATGTCTTCAGAGGAATTACTCCGACACCATCCAGCACCGGAGAGTTGTGTGCTATCGTATTCATTTTAATGTATTTGGAGACAAGGTTGAGTTGGATCTGCCACCTACTCAACTTTGTTTTCCGAATAGCCTGTTTAGCTTTCCCAAATCACTGATCCCGGCATTCGAAAATTGAGCAGCTTTCGAAATAAACCGGTTGAAATAAATCGAATAAATGGGTCTTGGCATCGACCGAATTCAGGGACGACAGACCAAATCGGAAAAACAAACACCCGCATTCACCTATAAATTATTTTTTAAAAAATCGCTCCCAAATCCTTTATACATAAGGGATCTCACTGATCTAACTTCCTGTCACACACTTTTTCTTTTGACCAGTTGTCGAATTATGGTACTCACCTAAGGAATGTATAGTTGTGGATGAGATATATGCGCATCGGGTGCTAGCCCTGAATTGATTCCACTACTTGTTTGCAAGGCCCTATCTGATCGGGAGAACAGGGCAGGCAATGCAAACAGACTTTCTCCCAACAAAGTCAAAGCCAAAGCACTCGCATGCTATGCGAGGATACATATGGCGAGTATTCAATTCTAAAATTATTACGATAATGAAAAGAGGAATTATTTCCACCTTGGCAATTCTTATTGCCTTGGGAGCAACTACTATGTCTTGTGAAAAAGAACAACTGAACCCCAGTGATGAACATTGCCAAACCAGAGATGGCGGAGACGACGACGAAGACCCGGTGATTCGGGGGAAAGTGAAAAAGAGCAATTTCGTTCCGGTAGATAGTGCCCATGTTGAAACGATGGTTTATGGAACCAATGTTCAATTCGCGTCGACCTATACAAATGAGTTGGGCGAATACGAGCAAAAAGTAGATTCGGGGATTTATTACCTGAAAGTGACAAATCCGAACTCCGGGATTCCTGTTTACACAGACACTATGCATGTGAATAGCGACAGGGAAATGGACGTCATCGCAGACTAATAAACAACAGTTATGAGACCCGGGCAGGAAATTGTCCGGGTTTTTATATGTCGATATGAACCGTTGCTACACAGCCGTTGTTATTGCTGTAACGAATCGTGCCATTCATTTTATGCAACAGTTTCACGATCAATCCCTGGCCTTTAACCGATTGGGCCTGCATCTGTTGTTCGGTAATTCCGGGGCCGTTATCCTTTACGATCAATTCCAGTCCATTTTCAGATCGTTTTATGGAAACGCCTAATTCCGGTGTTCCGGATTGCAGCAAACCATGTTCAATAGCATTGCAAATCAATTCGTTCAGCGCAATGGCCAGGCGCATGGCGATATCATAATCTAAATAGATGGCATCGATTTCGCACAGCAGTTTCAGCTTATTTCTCCCGGGAAACAGGTTTAGAACAACCGTATCGATTACATGCGTAAGATAGGTGTCGAGCCGGATTTCCTTGTTTTGATGTGTCGAATCGTCGAGCAGGTACTTTTGCACCAATGACATGGCCTCGAGGCGGCGAATGTTTTCTTCCAGCACCTTCGTAGCTTCCGGGTGCGTCACCTGCAATTTATCTGATTTCAGGATTCCGCCCAACAACCCGAAATAATTCTTGGTGCGATGGCTCAGTTCCTGGTGCAGATGGGTGATCTCGTCCCGTTGTTCTTCCAGCTCACGGTTTTGCACTTCGATGTATTTCTTTCGCCTGCGGATCTGGTAAAACATCGCGGAAACAAGGCATGCCAATAGCGAGAGACCGATAATCCAACCGATCAGCCGCTGGTTTCGGAGTGTTTGATTCTCAATCCGGATTCCGTCCAGTTTCGCCTGTTTACGCCTCAAATCAATCTCGCGTTCCTTACGCTCTACGTCGTATTCAATCTCCAACCGGGCCATTTCCTTACGGTTTGCATCGTTCACACCTTTTTCACGTGTTTCAACCAATTCCTGGTATTTCTCCAGCAACGGATCATTTCCCTTCGACGTTTTCAGTACGTTGATTTCACCCAGTAGGGCATCAGCAAGCAATAAATGGTCACTTGATGAACGCGCCATTTCCTGTGCCTGCCTGAATAATTCCAACGCTTTGGAGCGGTCGCCGGTTGATGCATAATACGTTCCAAGATAATAGATACTGGATGCGGCTTTGGCAGAATTACCCATTTCCGCGCGCATTTCATAAGCACTATTCAAATAAATCAAGGCTTTCTCCGGTTGCAGTTTTGCCACATACAAACGGCCAAGCGCGGATAAGGTGTTGACTGTATTGGATTGATTACTCAGCACTTTCTTGCGTTTCAGGGCCTCCAATAAATACTTCCCGGCCTGATCATAACGCTTCCATTCCAGGTAAACTGTTCCGATATTGTGGTAAGAATCTGCCGTTCCTTTGTCGTACCCGATGGATTTGCGGATATGTAATGCCCGCCAGTGATATTCGAGCGCCTTCTCATAATTCCCTGTTTCGCGCTGAATATTTCCGATGGCATTCCAGGCTGCAGAGAGTTCTTTCCGATTTCCATACTTCTCCGAAAGCCTTGCAGCCTTTGTGATCACAGATGTTGCCTGTTTAAACGCGCCAATCTCTTTGTATGCCAATCCCAGGTTTAACAACGCCCCTGCTACCAGGCTATCATTGTTCAGCTTTCTGTACGCATCCAATGAACGTTCGTACGCATGAAGTCCTTTTTTATAGTCTCCGGTTTGGTAATACGCTACTCCAAGATTATTGAAAAAATCGGCTTTGGGTTCCAGATCAAGATCTTCGGGCACTACTTTTAATGCCTGTTCCAAGGTTTGTTTTGCAGCAGCGGATTTCCCATCGGCCAATTCCTGGTAACCTTTATCCGTAAGCGTATTGAAATTGGTTTGAGTGAATGCCTGGAAACAACACAAAAGATGCAGCAAGAATAGTGCGGACAGTTTCATAAACCCGATTTTGTTTACCTTCGGTCAAAAGTACCAAACTTTCGGGCATGAAGATTCTTATTGTAGAAGACGATCCACTAGTCGCTGATGATTTAAAAGATAAATTGGAACAACTCCAATACCGTATTACCGGTGTCGCGGAAAGTTATGACCTCGCCCTGGAATCGATCCGGAGCAATAAGCCTGACCTGGTGTTGCTCGACATCGAACTAAAAGGCGAACTGACCGGAATAGACCTGTCGGAAGAGTTAAACAAACACGCGATCCAATTCATTTACCTCTCCAGCATCCAGGACCTGAATACTTACCACAAAGCAAAAGACACGGGCCCGCTGAAGAATCTTGCAAAACCGATCGATCTCGTGAACCTTCGCAATGCGTTGCTGGACATTGAAACACAGATGGCGACTCCAAAACAAGAGTTGATTCACTTTTTTACCGATAAAGACCGGGTCCGGAAACGCATTGAACCCGACCAGATTGTTTACCTCGAAGGCGCGCGCAGCTATTGCGATGTTTATTTCCAGGACAATACCCGGTCTACACTGTCTACCAACATGGGAAATGTTGTAAAAAAACTAAACCACCCCGACCTGATCCAGATCAGCCGGTTCCATTACATCAACCGGAAACACATCAAACAGATCCGCGGAAATGAGGTTCAACTGACTGTCGGCCCGTTTCTCCGAATCACGGATTCGTTTAAGGAAGGGTTTAACGGGATGGTGAATTTGATTTGATTCTGCTTCGGAAAGTCGTTTCTGGGTTTCGGAAAGTGAAATTGGGGATTGGGAAGACTCATTTGGTTGCGCAATGCTTTTATCAGATGTTTGATTCCAAAAACATCTTATGCCAGACTTTTACGTAAATACGGATGCTCAGTCGACCGGCGAGCACGAAGTTCACAAGAACGGTTGCAGTCATGGGCCTACCGCCGCCAAACAAAAATCACTTGGGTGGCATTCATCCTGTAATTCGGCAGTAACAGAGGCCAAAAAGCACTATAAGAAAGTGGATGGTTGTTATTACTGTGCAAATGCTTGTCATGATAGGTGAAATCATCGTCAATGGCATGTCTAGTGATTTGACTATGTGCAGATGCCGGTAATCACTCCATTCTACACTCCGTATACCCCATTGCTTTCGCTTCCGAAAGTGACACTTCCCTGCGTTCATGGGTGCAATGATTAAACCCGGAGCAATCTTCATCGTAATGATATCGTTCGGCTCCGGAACTGATACACACATGCACTTTATTTCCTTTGGAGGAACAGCCGACCAACAAGAAGATGATAACAACAAATGCTACAAGTGTTTTCATATTCATCGTTTTAACCCGCCAATCATTACTGCAACGGCACCAAACCTACATTCCGGCTTACCCAATCCAACAAAAGTGGTCGGAGAATTATGCCGCTAATGATTGCACCGAAAAAGACCATAATCATTCCTGCAATAAGTGCCGGTGCCCAGTTATCTTCACTGATTTCTTTGTAAAGTCCTTTACCTGATTTAAACGTAGCTTTGAATACCATCTGAGAGAGTACAACCGACACTAGGTAGGTGAATAAGAAACCGATTGCCTGAAATCCGTAAAACGTCCAAAAACCTTTTGATTTTGCGCCGAAAGGAGACAAATCTTCCATATACACGAGTCCTTGCGGATCAATCCCCTGCAATACAATCAGCAATAAACCCAATAGTTGCATCGTGACAAAAAGCGCATACGCCTTGTTGCTACTTTCCAGAAAATAAGCCTTTTGCAATTGCCGTCTCCAAAAAGTCAAAACGGTATAAATCAATCCGGCAGTAATCATCAATTCTGCGATAAACAATGTCATTTTTTCCATATTCATTCATTTAATTCAACATCCCAATAACGTATATTCCCGTTTTCAGCGGGTAGCTTCCCCAGTGAAAATCCTTTAGCGGTCGTTTCCCAGAAATAGTACCGTTTTGCATGATCCGTTTTATAACTCCCAACAATTCCCGGAAGATTGAGCCCCAGCATTGAATGGGTATAATAATCACTGTTAATGATTACTACATCGTAGCCAAAATGCTTTAAGATGGTATACAGCACTAAAGTGCGCGTGTCACAATCACCTTTCATGTCTGAAAGAAATTGCAAGGGTGTCCGTAAACCGTAAGGTGCATTCCCAAGACATGGAACACCGGCTCGTAGCAATTCTACGACAGACGGCTCAGCCTTTCGCTCATTGCAGCTTCCATCTATTATCAATACGTAATCAATGGATTGTACCATCGTAACGGCCACTTCTGCAAATTGGTAAGCGGTCAGGTTGTTTGATGTTCTGATACTGTCTAACATGCCATAAAGGCTACTAATCCTCGACTTATCGTAAGCCGATATGAAACTGTAAATATCCCGGTAATCCGTCCACCAATTGCCGGTGTAATCTTCCAACCGATTCCCACTAGACAGCACATCGTCTTTCAACAGGGTATAAGTTCCACGGTAAGTTGTTCCCGACAAATCCTTCCAACGCATCCTGACAACGATTCTTTTTCGCAAAGAATCAGCTTGTTCTCCGTCAGTAGCTTCATCCTGATCTTCAGGAGGATCTACGTTTTGTATAGTAACGGTATCCCGGGTTTGATCGACCACTAGTTCTTCATCTTCAGTATGGTCTGAACCTTCGGGAAGATGAATCAAACCATTGATCAGGAATACAAAAAAAGCAATGATAAATGTTAACCGAAAAAGAGTACCTATAAAACCCGTAACTCGCGGAAATCTATGTAAAAACTGAATAATCGAGCTGATAAAAGCAATGATCAGCACAACTGCCAACCAGATAACAAATGGCAAGGCAACCCCCGATGACACAAAGAAAACAAGTTGTAACAACAAGAAACCTACAATAATCAAGGTTAAAATGGATCCCAAACATCCCCATGCAGAAACTCCCCCCGCTCCGCCAGAACCACCATCCGGTATATTTCTACCATTTCTCAAGTTACTACCTTTCGATTCCTTCTCTTCAATAATTACTTCCGGTTTCGTCTCTTCGTCCTTGGTAGTCGGCGTTTCTACCTCATCGAGAGAAGTAATGCTTTTTGTAACGAGAATGGTTTCTTTCCGCGTCAATCGAAAAACAACAGGTACTGCTTTAAAATAGCCATGTATTTCACTTCCTTCTACCTGTTCGTGGGTAACAGGTATGTTTTCCGTGATGATCAATACTTCGGGCTTCAGGTCATACAGTTGCTTATTATATTTTCCCTGAATCATTCCATGGGTGGTGTCTAACCGAAGTACTTCAGGATTAGACAGGAATTTGCGTTCACTGATTTGACGGATCGTGCTGATCTTAATCTCATAGTACGTTTCAAGTCTAAAATGATTGTTTCCTTTTTCATCAGACATGGGACGATGTAATTCTCCCCTGTACTTGATGAAGGCCATACCTGTATAATACAGCTTTCGGTAAACGATCTTTTCTTCCTGTTCCTCCACTATTTCCAGTTCCTTAGGTTGACAAAATCTTCTGTTGATTGATAGGCAATTTCTTCCGAAATGCGTTGTGTATTGAACGGCTCGTCGCTGTACTTGCGTTCGTGTTCGGTGTACTTTGGTCTTGATACATCTTTTATTGGCACGTACTTTTCGTAAGCCAATTTGTGCAATCGTGTTAGCTGCTCCTTAAAGTGCTCATGATTTGTCAGGACCATTCGTATTTCTGCATTTTTTTTAATTGAGAAGTATTCCTTTCGTTTTTTTAGCTGGAATTTGAGAATAATCGGTAACAGAAAAAGTAGCACAATTAAAGCCGTAAGCACCCATACCCACGGATGATGCAGGTTGAGTTGGATCATGTGTTCAACAAACAACGTTCCACCCACAGAACCAAGTCGTTGTTCCATTTCATGTAACACATCGGCATCAGCCAATGATCCGAACAACAATGTTTCCAAACATTTTGCTGTAAAAAACGCAAAGAGTGTGACGGAGAAATAGCGAATTACATGGGTCAAAATCTTGGTCTTTAGCTCATCCTGATCACGCAATGTATAGGGCTCCAGACTCAACATATTCAAGCGATAAATGCTCCCGATCAGGAAGGTCACTACCAGTGAGCAAGATGCTGCAATCCAAAACATCCCGAATACTTTCCAGAACAATCCACAAAAGGCAGCAAACATGAGGCCGATCACCAGTATGTACAATAATCCTATGGTCAGAAACCGATGCTGACTTTCACTACCTGATTTCTCCAAAATGGAACAATCGGCACCTGCCATTTTCCAAAAGAACTGCCGCATACGTTATTCTTCGTCAAAGTATTTCTCTGGATTTTTAGCAATATCATCCAGTTTTTGTTTCTTCCAGTTTTCAATCACCTTCCGATTGAGTTCTTCCTGGGCCAGCAGCATGTTTTTTCGCTCCCTGCGCATAATTTCTGCCGGATGATTGACGACCTTATGCTTTTCCAACCCGTTCTTGTCGGTATAAAAATCATATTCGATTTCGATGCCAATTTCTGCCTTGGCGAGCTCCTTAATGTTATCATCCATAAAATCATACGGACTTTTGATCAGCATCATTTTAAAGAAAATCGGTGTCAGCTCAATCACTACAAACAGCAAGGTGATGAATAACGAAATCCAGAAACCTGCTATCTGGTGTGCCAGTTGCAAGCGCAACAACAATCCATCCAATGAGTACTTTTTCTTATCATTAGTCAAATATTCTCCTTCTCTTTCAATTTCATATTTATCAATTTTTTTTTCAAGGACTTTAATCCGTTTTTCGGCAGCCACTTTCATGATTTTGTATTCTGCCTCCATTTTCTCAAGATTCTCTTTTTTATCCTGCCAGGCAGGACCTCTTCCTGGTGGATTGGGTGGTAATTGACCCGCAGCTTCCATCTCCAATTTCACCCTCTGTCCATTTAATTCTATACGTTGCACTTCAATTGCACCTTTCAATGAGTCACTTTCAAATTTGATTGGATTGACCTTATCATCAATTCCTTTATCCGTTTGATCATCAAGCTGTTTCTTGAATAATTGTTGTTTTGACGATATTTTAGCATCAATCTCCGACTTGAACATCCGGATCTCAATCGGTTTTGAAATCGTGAGTGCAATGATGATTCCCATAATAATCCGCGGAATCGCACTTTTGATTTCCTGTTTCGTAATCGCTTCCGTACCATCGCCTTTTCCGGTGGAAGTCACAATAAAACGGTCGATGTTGAAAATGATCAATCCCCAGATAAGGCCAAACACCACCGACATAAACAGTGTGGGAAGATGGATCATATCCTCTACCCGCTTCGTCGATTTCAATCCGGTGGTTGTAAGCATTCCATCCAGGGCGTCTCCTTTGGGTTCAAAAATGGTGTAGATGGCATAACCACCCGCCAAACCGGCTAAAACACCAGTTGCCACCACAATTCCACCGAGGCAGAAGTATTTAATCTGATCGGAATATGTACTTCGTTCCAACAGGTAGCGATCTGCTCCGGCAGCTTTCCAAAACTGGCGCATGAGCCATGTTGATTCCGGACTTTTGTAATAGTTGTTATTCATGTTCTTTCTGGTTATTGGCTAAAAAATTCAATAAGTCTTCTTCGAGCGATTGGTTAAGTGAAAAGGCTGTTCTCTTCAATGCTGGAAGTTTCAATTTTATGGAAGGAATGGCTGTTTTTTGAATCGTTGGTTCTTTCAACCGAACAGTCATCGCTGGTACTCTTCTATTCGGTTCTTTTACCAGCAATTGTTTGTTGAAAGGAATAGGAGCAATCGATGGCTGATTATTTTCAATCACAAAAGAGCAACGTTTTCTATTGCCAATTCCTTTCGCACAAATGGTCAGTTTGCTTTTACCTTTGTCTACCGGCCAATGGATCTTAATCGGATGCCGGTCATTCAAAACCGGAATCGGCAGGCCGTTTATCATAATGAGGTATGAATTATTTGTAGAAATTGACAAGGAAATTGTAGAACCACCTCTCTTAACCGAATTGTCCTCCCCATGATTTTTCACATTGAGGGTAACAACGCGGTCTTTCCGAAAAATCAATTGAAGCAATCGTTTATTCAATGAATAGAAATGCTGGTAACAAAAGTGAAAGGCTGTCCTGATTTTTGTATACAGATGCTTAATCGCCATAGTTTCAACTGAATAGTTTAGTTGGGGGTTCAAACGTATCGAATTAAAAAGACAAAAACAAGACGGTAAATACGGTATTTTAGAAAATTAGTTCATTCTAACACAAAGTAACCATTAATTACATTCCATTTATTCGCTTATTCGCTGAAAACGGTGAGTTTGGTTTGATAGGATTCAGTGATGGTGATACATTCCGGGAGGCGAATTGAACGGTTTCCGTAAGCGGATGTCTGGAGAATAATAACCAACCAAAAACTCCCTTCTACAAATTAAGCAAAAGGGAGTCTCTACGAAGTGATCATGGAACTGCTACACCACCGGCCCATCACCATCACCGGTCCTATTCTTCTTCCCGTACAAATCAACAATCTCACGCGCCAGCTCGTAACTCAGCGCAAATTCATGGTGATCGGTTTTGAGGACTTCGACCAATTGATCGATGCTCATTTTGAGAATGATATCGATTTCGCGGATGGTTTCTTTGATGAGCTCTAACGAGTCAGTAGTATATCATCTATCTCATCCATAGCACCTTTTCCTTTCGTGATCATCTTCCTGACGTCAGGAAAATGATACGTTATTTCTTCACCCGCATTTTTACAGGCATCTTTTGCTTTTTGGATAACCTTTTCGAAGTTTTCCCATTTGCTATACCCCAGCAAAGCCTGTAATTCGCGCGCACTCCAGCACTCGACACCTTGCAACTCAGCGGCTGCGGCTTCAAATTGTTCAAATAGTTGTTTGATTTCTTCCGATTTCATCATTCAGTGATTCATTTATAGAGCTAAATCTCCTACTTGAAAATACCATTTTTTCGGTTTCTTACCAACACATAAACGAATTTAACACCGGTAAAATGCAGAATTAAGAATGACGGGATAACCCAAAAAAACAAAACCTCCAACGTCCGAAGACATTAGAGGTTTGCTTTTCCTATGAAAGGTGGAAGCCAATTCATAAGGTTTTGAATATCTGATCTCCGATGACCATCGGAAGAAAAATCAAGGTTACGCAGTAAAGATACGCGAAAATTGGTTAGGATGCTCGCACTGTCGAAGGTAAATCCTTTATCGGCATTACGTCCATCGCGTTAGAAAACAAACGGAATGGAACGAAGTCAAACCCCTGTGTGAGCTCAACCATCGGATTCTTTGCAAAAGAATTCGCTAATGGTGTTTGCGAGTTGGGGTGCCGACAGTGGAATGAAGTGTAGTTTTCAAGCGATGGATGTACAGCCTTGATTTTTTGTTTCTTTTTCATCAAGGAAAAAGAAAGGTAATACCATTATTTTCTAAACCCCACCATACTCGTTCGATACTTCGAACTACTCTGCGGCTGCAAGCCAAATAGGCTTTTCAACTCCACCTCTAACTGCGACAGCAGCAGCGTTCCCGTGGCCGGAAGAAAGTATTTGTTCTCTGTTTCGTATTCGAAAATAGCAACAAAAGGTGTCTTACTTTCGAAAAGCGGGTAAAAGACCGCCGAGTCGAGCGAGGATTCGAGCAGCCAGTTGTAGTCAGGGTGTTCGAGGAAGAATTTCGGACGAAGCGATTCAGGAATTACATTTACCGGAACGGATTTCTCTCCTGCTTTAGCGTTTTTAGGATCGATGTAAATATGACTGCGGAGGCGTTTTTCCACACCACAAATCACTGGTTTCAGCGATTGAACGCCTTTTAAGTCCAATCCTTCCAGTTGCAGGTGTAGCAATCGCTGAAAAGGTGTCACCACACCGCCTGCTTTGAAACGGATCCATTCCTGTAGAAGCGCAGAGGCTTCCACGATTTCCTGAGAATTAAAATCAACCGGGCCTTGTGCAAGCGCATCGAAATAGACGTCGAGCACCTCAGTGAGCGGCTTCCATCCACCGGCAGTCTTTACCTGGTAGAAATCGAGTTCGGGTTCTTCCACTTCCATGCGCACTGCTGTGTCGGAAGCCATTTCGCTTTTCAGCTGCAGGCCATAAGTTACCAATGTGTCGTTGAGGAACCGTTTGCGGAACCGCAGGGAAAGTCCGTGTTGGAACAGGAGCTCGTCGGGTGTGTCAAGGTAAATATCCATGTAGGTATATTCCGAATGATGGAAAGTCGAAAAGCCACCTGCCGTTCCTGAAGCTTTAATAAATGCCGAAAAAGCAACCGGATCGGGAACGCCGTATTTGCGCTGTTCTTCGGTTCCCTGGGCAATAACCGAAGCGAACGTGGTGAAACCAACCACCACCAGCGCGAAGAATCGTTTAATGTCCATAATTTCTGAATCGTCCGTGTTCGTCTAAAAAACTCTCGGGATTGGCTTCGGGTTCGTAATCTTGCAACAGCACCCCGTTCTCAATGATCATCACGCCGTTTTCCTCGTAATTGAGGTTTCGGTCGAAAGTTATCGGATGCGCATCATTAATGTTAAAAGCCGCAAGAATGGAAGCCCGTCGCGATGCGAGTTTGTGAAAGTACAGTTCTTCCAGCGGTTTCGGCCAGTGTGCTTTGTGTACCATGTCCCGAAGCGCAACGCTGTCGATCGCTGCAATTTTTCCGGCCATCCAATGCAGGTCGTCGTAAGTAGCTTCCGAATAACAATCCAGGATCGCATTTACAGGACTTGTAAGCTTCACACGCTTGTTTTTCACTACGACAGCTTCCCACGGAAAGGCATTCACCAAACCTGTTTTGAAATCAGGGGGAAACGTGTGCTGCACCACACCGA
Organism: Candidatus Fluviicola riflensis; assembly: GCA_002243285.1. GTDB lineage: Bacteria > Bacteroidota > Bacteroidia > Flavobacteriales_D > Crocinitomicaceae > Fluviicola > Fluviicola riflensis. The sequence goes on from CP022585.1 coordinate 3,369,226, forward strand.
AACTCGTGCCGAGATCCGAAAACACAGCTGATGGGTGATATTGATAATTTCCCTCGTGAACAACTGTGAGCAGCGTATTCGCCTCGCGTGTATCCCAATTTCCGATGAACTGATGAGCGAGCAATGCACCGCGCAGTTCACGACGGTCTTCGTTACCGAGCGCTTCCGGCAGAAAAGAACCGATGCGTTTCACCCTGTCAGGACGCGCTTCCAACCCGCATTTTTTAAAGCGCACATACGGTTTCCCGATAAAAGGACGCAACCGCTCCAGCGAATCGGCCATATCGAGAGTAACAATTCCTTTTTCCGAAATAAACGGTGAAAGATCGATAGCGTACGTACTGAAAACCCGTTCCAGTAGCACGGAAGCATCCGGAATCTCCGAAGATTCGTTGAACACTAACGTGAGTTTATTTTCGCCGTAATAGTACGGATGATCAACGTCGTAACCCAAAGCGGCAAAAATGCGCGAACCGGCAACGTCGGTGTGCACTTCGTCGCCCCACTTCAGCGTCCAGTCGTTGTCTAAATCCAGGTCGAATGCATCTATTTTCGGTGCGGAACCGTCGGTGCTTAGCTTGTCGAACAGCACCACCATATTTTTCTTCGCTTTGATTTTCTTTCCTTTCGCTAACTTATCAAAACGGTCCTGGAGCGGAATGGAATCCACGGCATGCCAGAACAATGAATCGGTCGGATCATTAAGCCTCGCGGGCGCATCTGCCTCACGCGGACGTTTGTAACGAAATACGCGGCTGCTTTTATTGGAATCGATCCTCAGCCTGATTTTCTGCCAAATGTTCAAGGGTCCCGCCGCATTTTGGGCTGCTTTCTGTTTCAGCGATCCTTCAAAAAAAGTGAGCTGGTAGAGCAATTCCATGATCTCCGCGTCAGCATCCCGGTTATCAACCCAGGCCTGTTCCTGTTTTTCGTTGATGTGTTTGATGTGCCGGATAAACGCCTTTTTCCGCCGGGGAACCAGGTTACCGTCGACTTCTGTAATGTCATTGTTAGTAAGGAAATTACTCGTCGCTCTGACAGCTTCCAAGTTAATTTTTTTACCTGAAAGGTACTGCATCACCACTTCAGGATGTTCCTGTTGAAGTGTACTACTTTCCACCGAACCACAACAGAACGACTGAAGAAACAAACAGCAGGCAATGAGCGCGTTCATCAGCAGATCAACGTTTCCATTCTTTGCCGGAGATGATCACAATGGCAATCGCCAGGATTCCCGCCCACACGTAATAGACCGGATGCAGCGTTTCCACTCCTTTGAATTGCGTGAAAAATCCCCACATGAACATCGCGGCCGTATTGGTGAGAATGGCCATCCACATCAGCAGGTGCAGCATCGACTCGTAAGGCGTGCAGCGGTCCATGTGGTAATGCAGTTCGTCCAGGAACTCGTGTACCGTTCGGGTCACAAAAGAACCGAAGAACACGGGTAGCATCGCAACCGGCCACCAGTACATCAGCACCAGCGAAAGCACCATCACCAGCGAGGTAGCGAGAATGATCCGGTGAGTGGTCAGTTCCCGGTCGGTGATGTCGACGTGTACCAGCTTGGCATGCGTGGCTGCGTCGAGTCCCCAGAAAAGCGTGAACACCGTTGCCGAAGCCAATATGAGTGGCGCAAAAACTGCGGGATCAATGTGTTGGATAAAGTCCATTGGAATGTTGTATGAAAAGGATGATAAAGATAAGAAAGCAAGTGAGCAAATTCAAGGTATTGCTATACAACGGTGCTTTCGGGTTGTGCGCGAGTTTCAGAACGGTAAATGCTCTCCAGCCCACCACCACGATCATCAGCACCAGGAAATTGCTGTCAGGGAACAGGAACCAGCCGGCAGCCAACGATACCAGGTTGAAAAGATGAATGGCGAGGATACTTCCCTGGATTCCCAGCACTACCGGAAGCGTACGAACTCCGTCTTTCCGGTCGGTTTCCGTATCGGGAAGATCACGGATAATGCTTCCCGTCATCACCTGCACGGAAGTAAAGACAAACAGCGCGATCACCAATTCTCCGGCCAGCGCGTTCGCACCAATCAGGATCATGCTTCCCCAAAGTGTTCCGATCAGCAGGTTTTTCACCAGGAAAAGGTGTTTGAGACGGTAGTTTTTTGACCGGATGCGCACGTTAACCGAATACAGCAACCCGAGAAAACAGGTGGAATAAAGCAACACAATACGGAGGTCAGACAGCAGGAACAAAATGGCGGGTGTTGTAATAAAGAGAAACTGGATCAAACACAACACATGAATACGGCTGCTAAGCACACGACGCAGATTAAACCGAAAGTTTTCCGAATGATCGATGATATCGTTGAAGCGGTAAATCATGAAAACACCCGTGAATCCGCACCACTGAAGCAACAGGAATTGTTCCCAGCTCCAAACGGTATTCAACAATTGTCCCGCAAGCAGTAAAGAATTGGCTGCAACATAAAAGAGTCCGAGCGATTTATAAGTCGTCATTTCCTGCGTAGTATTGTCCGCAACAAGCGCTTGTTCTGCGCACATCGGCATTTTCGGAAGGTTTTGCATCTGTTGCATGTATCGTTTTCATTGATTCTGTTGGTCAAATGTAACAGATGCGAGCGGTGTGGCAGTTGCGGAAAACCGTACAGGTGAATTGGGAGGTGGGGGAAGTCGTACATTTCAGAATGAGAGAGAATGAGGACAAAAAATAATGGTTACGAAGTAAACTCCCCACACTCGAATCTCACACTCGCACTGAAAGAAAAGGTGCTGATTACCAAAGTGTGAGTTTGAGAGTGAGAGAAGAGGGTAAAAAAAATAGCTGTGAAGTTTTTTTTGTCCCAAAGCAGAATTCGTTCCTCATTCGCCATGGGACAACGAAGTGAAAAGCCCCAACGAAAATGAAAAAAGCCTCTGGAAATCTCCAAAGGCTTTTCTACTTCGTTGGTACTCGGAGCGGGACTTGAACCCGCACGCCCAAATGAGCACAGGATTTTAAGTCCGGCGTGTCTACCAATTCCACCATCCGAGCATTTCCCATTACTGGAATAAAAAAAGGATTCATCCGCCGTGGCTGACAAATCCTTTGGTATTCGAGCGGGAGACGAGATTCGAACTCGCGACCCCAACCTTGGCAAGGTTGTGCTCTACCAACTGAGCTACTCTCGCTTATTTTTTATTTCAATCCTCACTTATGTGAGCGCCGCAACACGTTTGTTACGGGGGACAAATGTAGAAAGTATTTTTTAAAATCAAAGACTTAAAAAGGAATTTTTATTGAAATATTTATAGTAGTAGTAAGACATCAAGGCAAGTTGTTGTTTATCAACACTCATTTGAGGCAGATCTCCACAATTATGCAATTCTTTTCCATCAGCCTAAGGCTGACAAAAAAAGTGGAACAAAGGGCTTTTTCCAGAACGAAGACGATCTCTTTACAGAAGTCCGCCCCGATGATGGAAGTGAGGCAATAGAAAATAATCGAATGGAAAACCGACGTTGTGAAAGCGCTTATCGTTTGGAAACCCTAAGGTTTCCGTCCTTTTTCAACGTCGGTCCATGAGAGGATTTTCGCCGAACGGCTTCATCGGGGCTTGATTTTTTGGTTCTACCTCGTGGTTTTAGCATTAGAAATGCTGCCTCTCGTCTTCACGAGCAGTGCTCGCTCTTGTATCAAGACAAAAGAACAAAGAATTGAATTATCCTCCGGTTAATTTCTTAATCTCATTCAACTTCATCAAAGCCTCTACCGGCGTGAGTGTATTGATGTCAATCGTCACCAGTTCATCGTGGATTTGCTCTAAAACAGGATCGTTGAGCTGGAAAAAGCTGAGTTGCATATTGTCGGTCGAAACTTCTGCAACACCGTTTTTCTTGCCTTTTTTGCTTTTGCTTTCCAATACAGCTTCGGCTGACGCGTGATTGAGTTCAAGTTGCTGTAGCATCAGTTCGGCGCGTTCCACCACTTGTTTGGGCATTCCGGCGAGTTTGGCTACGTGAATCCCAAAACTGTGTTCGCTGCCGCCGCGCACGAGTTTGCGTAGGAAGATGATCTTCTGCCCCACTTCTTTCACCGAAACGTTGAAGTTGTGGATGCGCGGAAACGCTTCTTCCATATCGTTGAGCTCGTGGTAATGTGTTGCAAAAAGCGTTTTCCCTTTCGCCGTCGGGTGTTCGTGCAGGTATTCGGCAATGGCCCAGGCGATGGAAATTCCGTCATACGTACTCGTTCCACGACCGATTTCATCCAACAGGATCAAACTGCGGTCGGAAAGGTTGTTGAGAATGCTCGAGGTTTCGTTCATTTCCACCATGAAGGTCGATTCGCCCGAAGAAATATTGTCAGACGCTCCTACACGCGTAAAAACCTTGTCGATGATCCCGATCTCAGCGGCGGTCGCGGGAACAAAACTTCCCATCTGTGCCAGCAACACAATCAAAGCGGTTTGACGCAACAAGGCACTTTTACCCGCCATGTTCGGACCGGTAATCATAATAATTTGCTGGGTTTCCTTGTCGAGGTACACATCATTGGGAACATACTGTTCTCCTGCTTTCAACTGTCCTTCAATCACCGGGTGACGGCCTTCGGTAATGCTCAGCGCAAAACCGTCGTTCACTACCGGACGGGAGTACTGATTCCGCGTGGCTACGTGAGCAAATCCGCACAAACAATCCAATTGCGCGATCAGGTGCGCGTTTTGCTGAATCGGCGTGACAAATTGCGCCAGCTGCTGGATCAACTCTCCATAAATCCGCGATTCGATCACCGCAATACGGTCTTCGGCACCCAGGATTTTGGTTTCGTATTCCTTCAGTTCGGGCGTAATGTAGCGCTCGGCATTCACCAGCGTTTGCTTGCGGATCCATTCTTCCGGAACCTTATCTTTATGTGTATTGCGCACTTCGAGGTAATACCCGAACACGTTGTTAAAAGCAATTTTCAGGCTTGGAATGCCCGTTCGTTCCGATTCACGGTTTTGGATCGTTTCCAGGAAATCTTTCCCCGTTCCGGAAATACCGCGCAGTTCATCGAGCTCCGCATTGATGCCGTTTGCTATCACGGGGCCTTTCCCCAATGCAATCGGCGCATCTTCCTGGATGGTTTTTTCTACCAGTTCGATGAATTGTTCGCACGATTCCAAGCGGTTGAAAAGCTGGTGCAGCAATCCTTTTTTATCGGAAACACTGGCGGTGAGGAATTTCAACGGATCGATGTGCTTTAAAATAGCGGCCAGCACACGCACTTCTTTCGGTGAGATCCGGCCAACGGCAACTTTCGATACCAAACGTTCCAAATCGCCGATCACACTGAGTTCCTGGTCAACCTCAAACAGCAATTGTGTGTTCGCTGTCAGTTCTTCCACAGCTCCCAAACGGTGATTGATCTGCTCGGTTTGTTTGAGCGGCATCACAATCCAGCGTTTCAGCAGGCGGTCGCCCATCGGAGTTTGCGTGGCGTTGATGACATCAAACAGGGTTTTACCGCCTTCATTCAAAGGAGCTACCAATTCGAGATTTCGAATCGTAAAACGGTCGAGCCACACGTATTTTTCTTCTTCGATGCGCTGAATCTGGGTAATGTGGCCCAAACGGTCGTGTTGCGTATCGTTGAGGTAATGCAGAATCGCCCCGGCAGCAATCACACCGTGTTTCAGGTCTTCTATCCCGAATCCTTTCAGGGAATTGGTCTGAAACTGGTTGGTGAGCCGTTCCTGCGCAAAATCGGGTGTAAAAACCCAATCCTCGAGGCGAAAGGTATAATAACGCTGTCCGAATGTTTCATCGAACAATTTGTGTTTGTTTTTCTGAAAAACGATTTCACTTGGCTCGAAGCCCTGGATGAGTTTCCCCACATAATCGAGCGAACCCTGGGCAGTAAAAAATTCCCCGGTGGTGATGTCCATAAATGCGACACCGTGAATGTTCTGATCGAAATGAATGGCTGCGAGGAAATTGTTTTTGTGGCCGTTGAGTACCTTATCGCTGAACGAAATGCCGGGTGTCACCAATTCAGTAACGCCGCGTTTCACGATCGTTTTGGTCATTTTCGGATCTTCGAGCTGATCGCAGATCGCTACACGGTGTCCGGCGCGTACCAGTTTGGGCAAATACGCATCAAGGGAATGATGTGGAAAACCTGCCAGTTCAGTTTCGGAAGCCGATCCCGCGCCACGCTTGGTGAGCACGATTCCCAGCACACGCGAAGCCAAAACGGCATCGGAACCAAATGTTTCGTAAAAATCGCCCACACGAAACAGCAACAGCGCCTGCGGATGCCGCGCTTTGATCTCGTTGTATTGTTTCATCAGGGGCGTTTCCGCACCGGTTTTTTCCTTTTTAGCCAAAATCCTTCATTCGAATGAGTTCCAAATGTAACACCTTCACGCGGGTCTCAAAAGACGGTTGAGAAGTTTAGTTTTCAACAGTGGTTAACAAGTGTACGGTTAGAAGAGCGTAGCAGCTCCGGTAAGCATCAGGATGAAAAACAACAGTGGGACCAGAATACCTAAAATAGCCCAGATATTGAACTTGTAATGGCTCGGATTGCGCAAATAACGCACCATTGAAATAATTCCCAACACAAAAGCGAGAATGAGTCCGGCCAACAACACTGCACTAAAAATCGTATACTGGCGAGGAGTCATTGTCATTTCACCCAACAGCATTATCAGGAAATCAACCACCAATATTTTTGAGGACAGCACACCCAATGGTTCAAACTTCCGTTCCTTTTTCGGTAAATCAGCGGGTTTGACATGTTCTTTTTTTTCAGAATCATCAACCGCATCAACTTCCGGCTTTTCCTCTTGTTGTGCAATTGCAGGAATACTGTCTTCAACCGGTATTACTAAAACGGTATCTTCCGCCACTACAACCAAAGATGTATCTGATTGCTTTTCAGCTTTCGCCTGATTCTTTGAGCTCGCATGCCGTTTGTGCCATTTGATGTAATAACCACTGGTGTAATGACGTTTTTCGATACTACAATTAACGCAAAGCGCCACAATCATCAATCCCAACACCCATTTCACCATCAGTCGAACTATTTCAACGTATAACGGTAATTGGAGAATGAAAAGTATGAGTAGCCTTAAATTAACAGGAGTTCGGATAAACCTCAGCCAGTATAATCACCCACAGCATTCATTTATTTATCACGGATTTTCACAGATAACATCTTGTTGTAAAATTGTTAACTCTACGCTAGCATAGAGTCCAAATCTGTGTACATCTGTGCCATCTGTGGCAAGATTGTTATTCCCCATCTATGGCGTATCGATCTTCAGGAAACGCTGAAATTCGGCCTTGTTATCCTGTTGAAGGATCAGTAAATAAAGTCCGGGGTCGAAACCGGAAATATCAAGCACAGAATCAAAAGGAGCCGATTGTCTGAAGACACACTTTCCATGTTGGTCGTAAATCAGGAGATTATCAGCTGCACTATTGCTCAGCGCCAGGTGATCGGTCGCCGGATTCGGGTATGCCAAAAGGGTCGATTCGTTCAATACTTCATTGACTCCACCCGATGGACACCATTGAATGGTCACATAGAACTTTGCCGTATCGTTTTCGCAAGCCGAATCGCTGACGATATACCGATAAGTATAAACTCCCTGAATGAAAAGCGTATCATGCGGCGGATTGATCGTATCACTATAAGGATTTAAGAAAACGCCTCCCGAATCGGCATCGGCTGAAAGTAAAGTGGAAAGATCGAAGGGCTCATACCGGCAATAGGTGGCTGATGAATCGCTTCCGGCTATCGGGCATTGAGCGTTTGTTTTTCCCGGTAAAAGGAGAAACAAAACGATGATTGTTTTTAATAGTGATTTCATGGGATTTGTATTGATAACGTAAAAATACGACAATCCATAGAATTATACAGAAAGCAGAACCGCCCCTCAACTAACAGGAATTACAGATATTTAAAGATTCGTAACCAAAAATCTTCTCTTTTCCTAAGTATTCATTGCGGAAAACGCCAATTCCTGGAAGCGAAGTAAGAAAAATGGCTGTTTCGTCGTGTTTTGTCAAAAGCGCTTGCGTTTCAGATCCCAATCTGCCACTTTTGACCTTAAAACACAGAAATGGCCATTTTTTACGAGCGGCTTGGAATGGCGAAAAGGATGTTTTGCTTACTTTTTCAGCCTTGGCAAAAAGTAAGAAAGATAAATTTACAGGACACCACAAATTGTGGTAGAATGGAGACCAATCAAATACTTACTTTTGATTCATGAATCGCAAATTGAAATTATGGGAACTCGACCGTGTTGACGAAGAAACTTTCAAAGCGCAGGAAAAATTTCCGATCTATATCGTATTGAATGACATTCGCAGCCTGAGTAACATTGGCTCGTTTTTCCGCACTGCCGATGCATTCAATGTGGAAAAAATCTACCTCTGCGGCATCACAGCAACGCCTCCGCACCGGGAAATCCACAAAACCGCATTAGGTGCTACTGACACCGTTCTTTGGGAACACCGCGCTTCGATTGACGAACTGGTAACCGAATTAAAATCCGGCGGGATTCGCGTATGCAGTATCGAGCAGGCTGAAAAAACCACCTTATTGCAGGAAGTCGCCGGCTTACCAGATGAACCGTATGCGCTGGTATTCGGAAACGAAGTCAACGGCGTGGATCAATCAGTAATCGATGCGTCGGATTACATTATCGAGATTCCGCAATTTGGTACCAAACACAGTTTTAACGTGTCTGTTTGCGCGGGAATTGTGTTGTGGGAATTTGTGAAACGGTCGATTGGTTAACTAAAATCACTTCATTTCGAAACTGGATATCTCCTTAGAAGAAGCGTTCTAACTGATTTATCAATTCAGGGGACTATGTTCTTTTAGGATTTTTTCTCCAAAGGGGAAAACTGGAATCCCCTATTAACGAAAGGGTTTCCAACAATTAAATCATTGTTTTCGCAGCACAAAATTCTGCCCCAAATAAACCTTTCGCACCTGTTCGTTATTGGCTAATTCTTCGGCGGTTCCCGATGTCAGGATCTTTCCTTCAAACAGCAAATACGCACGATCAGTAATCGACAGGGTTTCCTGCACGTTGTGGTCGGTGATCAGAATGCCGATGTTCTTTTTGCGCAAATCGGATACAATGCCTTGGATATCTTCTACCGCAATCGGGTCAACACCTGCGAACGGCTCATCCAGCAACACAAACTTGGGATTGGTTGCCAGCGCACGGGCAATTTCAGTTCGGCGTTTTTCTCCGCCCGATAACCGATTCCCCAGGTTTTTGCGCACATGGGTGAGGTGAAATTCTTCGAGTAATTGCTCCAAACGTTCCTTGCGCTGTGGTTTGGTCATGTCGGTCATTTCCAGGATCGCCATTACGTTGTCTTCCACGCTTAGTTTTCGAAAAACGGAAACTTCCTGCGGCAAATAACCGATTCCCAGCTGCGAACGCTTGTACATCGGGTAATGGGTGATCTCGGTATCATCAAGAAAAACAGAACCTTCATCGGGTTTCACCAAACCAACCATCATATAGAAAGACGTGGTTTTACCGGCACCATTCGGACCAAGTAACCCAACGATCTCGCCCTGATTGACTTCTACCGATACACCTTGTACCACTCCGCGCCCTTTATAGGACTTCTTGATATTGTTTGTATATAATTTCACCTTGACAAATCTACACTTATTTTAATGTTGAATTTTTAATTTTTAATGTTGAATGAACGATAGACTGATAAAAATCCGGTTTACCAAACAATTCACGTACCTTAAAGAAGGAAAACCTTCCTGATAAAGAGATCCCTAATTCAACATTAAAAATTAAGCATTCAAAATTCCTTAGAAGTTAAACGCCCACCGTGCTCTCACACCCAGCGGACTGATATCCGGCGTCAGATGCGTAGCGCGCCAAACCAAATCTATTCGTCCCACTTTGAAAATATTTTCAATTCCAACTGCCAGTTCCACATAAGGTATATCACCGAATTTCTTGGTGAAATCAGGCAAAAGCATCGCTTCCTGGTGGCGGTTACTGATTGCTCCATAAGTCATGCGGCCCGTTGTTACCAAACGCCATTGCAATTTTTTGATCAGCGGAATCCTGTCGAATAACAATCCTTCCCAATGCTGTTCGACCAATGCGCCAACATAACGGTCGGAAATAAATTCAAAGAACGACAAGCGGTTAAACGAGTTGGTGTACAACCAATACGATTGCGAGCCTTCATGCACTTTCAGGAAAGGATAAGCCACTGTTCCGAAAATATAACCCGCCGTGATCTGGTAACGCAAACGGCCCAAAACACCCACTGTGCGAATGTGTTCCATCGAAAATTCGACTTTCTGGTAGTTGTAATCACTGCCGAAAACGCCTTTCACACCAAAAATTCCCTGCAACGAAAACACCGGGTATTTGGAACGAATCGAGGTACGATCAAACGCGCCGGCCAAAAATTCTTCATCTTTTGCCCAACGGAAACGCGTCGTGATTTCGGCTGTCTGGATCTTGGAAATGCGTTCGAGCACACCATCGGGATTGTAACGTTCGTAGTTGGCCAAACCAAGCGCCGTATACTCTTTCCATTCTACGCCTGCAAACAGAATGATGTCTTTGCCTATGTCTTTTTCGAGGTTGGAACCTACTTTGGCAACAAAGGTCAATTTGTCGAGCGGACCGGTGCGCAACAACGAACTAAACGTTGAACCAACCGAGGCTGCCGTTGGCGAAAGTCCCAGCTGCTCGATGTCGTAATTGTAATAATTGGTCCACATTCCCCGCTTTTTCGGTGTGATGTTGTAGCGAATAATTCCTCCGTACTTAAAACGTTCGTCGCCGAAACCGTAATACAGTTTCCCACCTATTTCAAATCGTCGCGAAAATGCATTCGATGTACGAATAGCCAAACCTGTCCTGAATTTTTCTACCGGATTCACGGCAATTAATGAGTGAACGGATCCAATCTCTATTTTCCCCAACGGATAATATCCCGTAGAAGCCATATAAGTCGCATTTTTCAGGAATTTAAAGAACGGATCGTTGTTGAGTGAATCAGTCATCTCGTCGATGTCTTCTTCCTGTTCACTGAGCGGAATATGCCGATGCGCCGCCCAATAAGCATCGTCGCGGGTTTTGGCCCCTTCCTCAAACTCAACGGTATTATCCGACTTATAAAAATCATCCGTGTGAGCGGTATTGATCTCAAAATTGCGCCGTGACGTGTATTTTCGGCCATAAAAACCGTAAACTTCTGTTTTCTTGGTGATCTTGAGGTCGATGATCATTTTTTCCTCAGTGAGCATCCAGACTTCTTTTTCCACCTGGTCGAAATGATGTTCGAGGTACAGCGCCTGCACATAATTGATATTCGCCCATGGTGAAATGGATGCTTTGATGTTTTTAACGGCATACGTCGTGTCGTGGATCCACATTTCACCTTCAAAGGTCATGTCACCCGTACGTTTTGGTGTGAACCGCAATTTGTAGCACCACTGGTTATCGATGAAGGTCGAATCTTCGAGGTAGAATTTGTAATACGTGCGGGCAAAATTGGCCACCGGACTCACAAACGCCTTATTAAACAACACGATGTAATTATCGTAGATGTTGAAATCGAGGTACATTTCGCCCAAAAACTGATTAAGCTGCAGGTTTTCAATACCGGTAATGCGGGTAGCTGAAACCACTTCTTTCCGCTTTTTTGGGTTGTTCTTAAAATTGAACTGCGAAATATTTTCACTGAGAATCACAGGAAGATACGTTTCGCCACCGTCCACCGAATCGAGGTAACCAAGTACCAGGTCCAGGCGTTTTACCACATCTCTTTCCGTGAATTTATCCCCGATGTTGTTGAGGTCGATCTGAATCTTGTTGTACAACTCATACCCGTAAGAACCCAGTTTTTCGCGATTATTGATGGGTTTATTGGCGATTACTTTTTTATGAAGCGTGGTCGAAGGAAATTCATCGGGCGGACGAATAAATACTTCCTCAATATCATCGATCCGCACCTGCATTTTCACATTCATGATCTGCACCTGATCTTTTTGAATGGCAAGTGTCATGACACGGTATCCCGACATAAAAAACTGAATACTGTCGGTAGCGTAATACGATTCGAGCACATAATTACCCAGCGTATCTGTCTCGACCCCGATCTTGGAATCCTGGAACTGTACACGCACAAAAGGCAGGAGCTCCCCGGTTTCAGCATCGGTCACACGACCACTAATGCGGGTTTGTTGAGCCAATAAAATCTGTGAAACACAGAGGAACGTAAGAAGTAAGCCTGTTAATCGCATATGAAGCCCTAAAATTAGGCAATAGATGCGAGAAAGAAAAGCTAGGAATTGTTAAATCAAAGTAGAATCAGGCAAGATAAAACTGTCGCCTCCTCGATAACTGCGCTAATGCTTGTTTTATTCAAAAGCTGCACTTTTTCTTCTCATAGGGAGGAGGCAGATTATACTCCTGAAAAATCAATTATGATTACCCTTCACTTGCTCGTTTCTTCTCCACACGTACCACGACCAGAATACCGATCTCGTACAATAAAAGGATAGGAATTGAAACAATGATCTGGCTGATCATATCCGGTGGTGTGATCACTGCCGCAAGCACCAATACCACTACAATGGAATGTTTGCGGTATTTCTTTAAAAAGCCGGAAGAAATAATCCCGACCTTGGCGGTAATGTAAGCAATCACAGGTAACAGGAAAAACAAACCGGTGTAAAAAACCGTGGACAACACCATGCTCATGTAAGAACTGATGGTGAAGTTATTCTTGATTTCTTTGGTGATCTGGTACGTTCCGAAAAACTGTACACTCATGGGAGTAACCACAAAATAACCGAATAAGATTCCGAGGAAAAACAGCATACTCACGTAGAATACAATGCCTTTTACCATCTTTTTCTCATTGGCTTTCAGGCCCGGTTTCACAAAACTCCACAATTGATGGAACACGTACGGAAACGAAACGACCAAACCGCCCAGGAAACTCATCATCAAACCGTAAGAAAACTGGCCGCTGACGGTGGTACTCTGGAAGTCGACCGGAATCTCTTCCACACACATGAAGTTGAGGTATTTGCAGCAGAATTCGAACGTAACAAAATCTTTTTTACTCATGGAAATGAAGATGTTCCGCATGATCCAGTCCTGGTAGCACCAAATCACAATCGCCATGACAAGAATCACTGCAACCGATCTCACCAATCTCCAGCGAAGTTCCTCCAGGTGCTGGAGAAATGACATGCTCGTACTTTGCTCTTCGTTCTGCTCTTCCATAAATTCCGAGTGCAAAAGTAACGATTTTGTAGAACACAGGTACAATGGCGAAAGACAAGCTACATGTATTTTCACCACAAAAATTTCTTGAAGGTTGTTTCGGCATAAATGCGCGTGCTCTCCTTTTCACTTTTGTGTAAACTGAATGATTGGGACAAACACAGGAGAGACCAAGAAAAGAGATTGTTTTTTTGAATCTTGTTTGACATAACCACTCAATAAGCTTAAAGACTCATCAACTCATTCATGGCAATATTTTTGTTCGAATCGAGTTAATTGAAACGTAGTTGACCTTGCCTATGCTTAAACTAACATCTCTTGTTTTTTTGTTATGCCTCGCGATAAACGCATCCGGACAACAGGATTCTGTTTCCTTGTTAAAAACCCGCGAAAGTTTTTGGAATCTTACCGATACAACCATCAGAAACGAAATAGCTTCCTTCAACCGGAAAGGTGATTCCATCAAACAACGGGCGGCCGTGAAAGCGGTGGAAATGATCGAAATTCCGTTGATTTCCTGTTCGGACACCGTAGCCAATTTCCATTTAAAGTCGGCGTATATTCATTTGTACTTTTCGGACTTTGACGTAACCGAACATCAGCGCACCTATACCGATAAAAACAACGATACACTTGTTACGATTGGTTTGTTTAGTTTTTAAGTTTATTGAACTGGAACTTAAAACTCAATCAACTTAAAAACGATGCAACTCCGTGTCGAATTCCTACCTTCGCAGCAGCATGATTTTTTTTCAATTTCCCTTTCACAAACTCAACTTTTTGCTTAAATTCAGGTAAATCATGAAAGAAAACGAATGATAGTATTCGTGATAAAGTAACTTTCATAAAACACAAAATGAATCGATAAAATGAATTTGGAGAACACGCAAAACTTTCTTTTTTACGCAAATCCCAACGGAAAAGATACTATACAGGTTGTTGTTGATGAAAAAAACGAAACTGTTTGGACAACACAAAAAGGGATGTCCGAACTATTTGAGGTAGATAGAACAGTTGTTACCAAGCATTTGAAAAACATTTATGCCGAAGGTGAACTTCATAAAGTGTCAACTAGTGCAAAAATTGCACTAGTTCAAAAAGAAGGTGATCGCGAGGTAAGTAGAGAAGTGGAATATTATAATCTCGACGCCATCATATCAGTTGGTTATCGTGTAAATTCTCAGAGTGCTACCAGATTCCGGATTTGGGCAACGGGTGTTTTGAGAGAATACCTGGTAAAAGGTTTTGTAATTGATGATGATCGATTAAAACAAGGTGAATCATTGTTTAACAAAGATTATTTTGACGAGTTAATCGACCGCATCCGGGAAATCCGTGCGAGTGAAAGACGCTTTTATCTGAAAATAACAGATATTTATGAGCAGTGTAGTATCGATTATAAGAAGGATACCGAACTAACACAAAAATTCTTCAGGACTGTACAAAACAAACTACATTGGGCTATTACCGGAAAAACTGCGGCACAACTTATTGCAGAAAGAGTTGACTCATCAAAACCGAATATGGGCTTGCAAACCTGGAGAAATTCACCTAACGGGAAAATTTTGAAATCGGATGTTTCTGTTGCCAAAAACTACCTCATCGAAAAAGAAATTAAAGAACTCGAGCGAATCGTTACCATGTATCTTGACTATGCAGAAAATCAGGCGAATCGAAAAATACCGATGAAAATGAAAGATTGGATTTCCAAATTGGATGCGTTCCTGGAATTTAATGAATACCAGATTTTGGCTGATGCCGGCAGCGTAAAACAGGAAGTCGCAAGAAGTTTAGCTGAAAATGAGTACGATAAATTTCGAATAGTACAGGATTCAACTTTTGTAAGTGACTTCGAAAAGCAAACGAAAAACATTTCAGCTAAAAAAAAATAAAACCTTGCAAAGTTTTTTCACTAGTTATGATTCCATGAAAATAATAGATCTCCCTTTCACAAACTCAACTTTTTTGCTTAACTACAAGTAAATCATGAATACATTATCAGAAGCTATAAGCAATCCGGCGGAGTTTACGGAACGATTTATCAACCAGACAAACCGCTCGGTTTTTTTAACCGGAAAAGCAGGTACAGGTAAAACAACCCTGCTGCGAAAAATCGTCGATTCTACGCACAAACAAACCGTTATTGTGGCGCCAACAGGCATTGCCGCACTCAACGCGGGCGGCGTGACGATTCACTCGTTTTTTCAATTGCCGTTCGGTGGTTTTATCCCCGAATTCATTCATCCGCCACAATACAACTCGGCGGTGAAGTTTGAAACCAAAGATTCACTCAAGCGCCATTTTCGGCATAGCGGGCCGCGGCAGCAACTCTTTCGTTCCATGGAATTACTCATCATCGATGAGGTGAGTATGTTGCGCGCCGACCTGCTTGATGCCATGGATTGGACCTTGCGGAACGTGCGCAAAAACAACACACCGTTCGGTGGCGTTCAGGTATTGTTTATCGGGGATTTGCTGCAATTGCCACCGGTTGTAAAAAACGAAGAATGGAGTGTGCTGCGCAATCATTACAACGGACTGTTTTTCTTTCACGCACGTGTCATTCACGAACAACCGCCGTTGTATATTGAGTTATCGACCATTTACCGTCAGCAGGACAGCGATTTTATCCAGGTACTCAACAACCTGCGTAACAATGAAGTATCGGCCGCTGATATGGAAATCCTGAACCGGTTTGTACGTCCTGATTTTGATCCTTCCGAACACGAAGGAACCATTACATTGACTACACACAACGCCAAAGCTGATGATATCAATGCAGGCGCTTTGAAATCGCTAGAAGGCAAATCGACATTTTACGAAGCCATTGTGCAGGGCGACTTTCCGCCACATTTGTTTCCGCTCGAAATGCAGCTGGAACTCAAAGTCGGGGCGCAGGTCATGTTTATCAAAAACGATATTTCATTCGAGAAAAATTTCTACAACGGAAAAATTGGCCGGATCGAATCGATTTCCGAGAAAGAAATTTTCGTGCATTTCCCCGAAGAAAACCGTACCATCGAGGTACAGCATTACGAATGGGAAAATATCAAATATACGGTCAGTGAAAGCACCGGTGAAATCACTGAAGAAGTACAGGGAACCTTTGTTCATTATCCGCTGAAACTCGCGTGGGCGATTACCGTTCACAAAAGCCAGGGCTTGACCTTCGACAAAGCGGTATTGGATGTATCGCAGGTTTTCGCGCCGGGACAAGCCTACGTGGCGCTTTCGCGTTTGCGCTCGCTGCAGGGATTGGTGTTGCTGAAACCAATTTCAATGAACGGCCTTTCCAACGACCAGCAAGTAGTGGCCTACGCCGAACAAAAAGCCAATGAACATCAGCTTTCCTCGTTCCTGGAACAGGGAACCAAACATTATTTATACAACACACTCAGCGCGGCTTTCGATTGGTATGATTTGGCCAGCGCATGGATGATTTTGGAAAACAGCTATAAACTGGCTAGCCCCAAAACCGAAAAAGGAAAAGATAAAACCTGGGTTGCGCATCAAAGTCAGGCCATTCAGTCGACTATCGAACCGGCGAAGAAATTTGTGGCACAACTCACCAATCAATTTGTGAAACCGCAGATGGATTGGAATTTTATTCATGAACGGATCCAGGCGGCTTACACGTACTTTTTCAAACCACTCGATGGTGTTTATTATTCCCTGTTGAAACGGATGGCTGAATTGCAGCTCATCAAAAAAACCAAACAATACGTCGACGAGCTCGAAGAATTGGAGCAACAAACATTGGAAGTCATTCTGCGCTTAAAAAAAGTGCGTTTGCTTGTAGAAGCTGTAACAGCAGGACGTGAACTGACAAAAGAAGCCGTTTGGAACGAAGAACTGAAACATTACAAGCTAGCCAAAATCGCAATTATCAAACAAGAGTTGCGCGAAAAACCATCATTGCTCGATCCAACCGATTTGCACGACGATTTCAGTCACATCTTGTCAGACGAAAAACCGAAGAAAGGTAAAGCCGGAAAAGCGGAGAAAAAGGAAAAGAAAACAACGTACGAACAAACACTGGAACTTTTCCGTGAAGGAAAGCCGCTGGACGAAATTGCGCGTATCCGCCAAATGACCATCGGCACCATTTATAGCCATTTCATGAACCTGATCAAACAGGAACAGGTTGAACTGGACGAAATTATGGCACCGAGCCGCATCCGCGAACTGGAAAGCTACTTCGATGAAGTGAAAGAGCAAAATCAATCCTTGTCGCAACTCAAAGAAAAATTGGGTGATAAAGTTACCTGGGAAGAGCTGAAGTTGTACCAGGCGTCGACGATTCGATAGTGGCGATATTGTCCGTCCCGTAGGGACGTAATATGGTAACTATTGACTCTTTTTATGAGACTCACCCCGTAGGGGTGAGACAAAAATGTGTTGTTATATTCCGACCCTACGGGGCGGATGCTAATGATCTACATGATGTGCTAAAATATCACGTCCCTACGGGACTGTTTGAAATAAGAATATTAGATGAAAGTTCCCACAAACTTTCCCTAACTTTGATTCCAACAACAATCACTGTACTATGAAAATCAACACGCTCATATTACTAGCCGGAATGACGCTTCTGTCGTTCTTCGGAAACGCTCAAATTGTGCAATTAGGCGATGATACTACCGTTTGTGGTGGCACACAAATCACACTTGTATCCACAGCACCAGATTCCAGCCTGTTTTTGCTGGTTCCGAATATGACCACGATTGATTTGGATGACGATCAATATTCCGGTGTGATCCCGATTGGTTTTGACTTTTCGTTTTACGATTCCACCTATACGCAGCTGGTGATTGGTTCCAATGGCGTAGTTACCTTTGATACTGCGTATGCAGCACAATATTGTCCTTGGGCCATTGATCAGGCAGTTCCGACGGCGGCTTACCACAAAAACAGCATTATGGCTCCATTGATGGATTTAACGTCCAGTACCGTGATCAAATATGGCGTTATTGGTACAGCTCCCAATCGTCAATTCGTTGTGATGTATTTCCCGATTGCCTACAGCTGCAATATTTCCTGCTGGCTTATGGCGGTTGTACTCAGCGAAGGAAGCAACGAAATCGAAGTTCACTTGAAAAATAAACCGTTGTGCACCACATGGAACAACGGCGCCGCGATTGAAGGAATTCAAAACGCTGACGGAACCATTGCACATGTAGTTCCGGGGCGCAATTTTCCCACTTCATGGTCGTGTGGAAGCGACGGACAAAAATGGACACCTTCTGGTCCTTCTGATTATACCGTTACCAACATTCCGTACCAGTTTGTGATCGATTCGACCTTTGAAATTTATTGGTCGGTGATGGACCAGGAGTATCCTTACAGTGATTCCCTGACGTTTACGATCGGTGAAAATCAAAGTGGTTTTGCTTACGTTGGCGTTGCGTCTTCCGATTTATGTCCGGATTTGCCTGTCGCGCTCTCGGATAGTTCGATGATCGTATCCGGTTCGGGCGTTTCTTTCAGCGCAGTGATCACGCACGAAACATGCATGGGTGCTGATAACGGAATGGTGACGCTGAATATTTCTTCGGCTGCACAACCTGTGACACTCACTTGGGAAGGAAATACTACCAATCAGACAAGTTTCACCGATTTATCTCCCGGAACCTATTATTTCTCAGGAGTTGATGCAAACGGTTGCACCGGCGAAGATTCTGTCACTATTTTGGGAAGTACACTTCCTATTTCGGCAACTTATACAACTACGCCTGAAGTGCAGGGAGACGACGGAACCCTTACTGTAACTGCTTCGGGCGGAACACCACCTTATATTTATTCACTCGGCGGGCCTTTCCAATCGGGCAATTTCTTTGATGATCTTGCGGGCGGAACCTATACATTGACTATCCATGACTTGTACGATTGCGTATGGACAACCACTGTCACCGTTCCTTCGGTGATTGGAATAGCAGAACAAACCACCCAAGAAATTGTTTTTTGGCCGAATCCTGCTAAAGAGGAATTGCATGTATTTACGGGTGAACAAACCTATACGGTAAGTGTATATACAGTTGCGGGCAAAAAGTGCATTGAAACGGTGGTGAGCGGAAATCAGCTAATTGATTTGACAAAACTGCAAGCGGGCATGTATTCTATTATCTTTAAATCCGAAAACGCAATTGATTTAAACGGAAAGCTGATCAAAGAATAAATGAGCACGGTTCTTGCTCAATCAATTTAAACAATAACGACCAATACGAATTATGAAAATTTTTGCTTCACTACTACTAGCCCTTTCTTTCAGTACAGCAGCATTTTGCGATGAAGAATACGAACCATATGAATTTTACCAGGACCAGGTCGTTTATGTCCTGGGCGACAGTGTAAATATCCGCCAGGAAGCCAGTACTTCGGCAAAAACAGTTGCGATTGTGGCCATTGGCACGAAGGTGAAAATCCTTCAAAAAACAGATGTACAGCTAAACCTTAACGGCTTTACCATGTCGTGGTACTACGTGGAATTCAACAAAAACCAAAAAGGCTATGTTTGGGGCGGAAAGCTGGCTATGAAGTCATTCCGCAGTTCAAAAAACACCGATTACATCTTCCATTACGGACTCGAAAAAATGGTTGAAGGCCGGGGAACTTACCAAATCAGGGTAGAGAAAAACCACAAAGAAGTACAGCGCATGTCGTTTGAAGGTTTTTTCGGGGAGCAAAAACCTCACGAGATCACCAATCACGGCAACCGTGGATTGACGAATATCGATGATGTACTTTACGTAGATGCCAATGCCGAATTTTGTGGCGATGGTGGTGGTTCGATCGTGTTCTTCTGGTCGGGAAATAAACTCTACAACATTCAAACGCTTTACGATGTCGCCGATGCTCCTGTTTTTGCGACAGATATCTTCATTTTTCCATCTGATATGGAAGGTAAAAAAGGACAAATCCTTTTGCACGAAGAAGTAGGCGAATCCATTTTCCCGGAAGACGGCAGTGAATCAACTATCCAATACGAGAAAAACGAAACTACCGCATTTCAGTGGGACGGGAAGAAGTTGGTGAAGAAATAAATCTCAACTCTTTAACCACATAGGACACATAAGGAAACATAGGAGAGGCGTTGCGTTTATTACAAAATGATGTGCTTTTAAGTGTAATATATTGTCCTACGCGAAACATAAATTATTCTCATCTCTTCAAAGAGGATCAAAAAACGTTTGTTAACGATCACTACAGGAACTTACCTGAATGAATTTATCTAAATTGAAAAATTTAAATCAGATATTAATCTATGTCCCCTTATGTGTCCTATGTGGTTATAGACTTTCACTGACGCCTGATTTGTAAAAAACACCGTTAAAAAACGATAATTTCCCTCTGTTTTCTATCGAAAACTCCTTACCTTTCTATCGGTTTAATCACCCCGGCCGAAAGAGTGTTTTTGGCAAACCGAAAGACAACTTTATCACGTAAAACAAAGGTTATGGCACAACGCGAAAAGATCATCAAAGGCTACATCGAGTTTGAATTGTTGAATGGCAGATCACCCAATTCGGTATTCGAACTCACCAAAAAACTGAAATTCGAAGAATCGGATTTTTATACATATTTCGGAAGTCTGGATGCGCTGCGAAGTGCCATCGTTGCTGAATTTATGGTGAAAACAACTGCTTTACTCGATGAAGATCCCAATTACGATGCCTTTTCGGCGCGTGAAAAGTTATTGGCTTTGTTCTTTACCTTGTTTGAGCAATTCGGAACACAACGTTCCTATTTACTGGCGCGTTACAGCGAATTGAAGAAAGCTCCGGAAACAAGCAAAGACTGGAAAAAGTTCATGACGTTGTTATCCGAACGCGCTAATTTGATTCTGTCGGAAGCAAAAATGCAGGAAGAAATCAAAGATCGTCCGCTGATCGGACAGCATTACGCGAAGGGAATTCCAGTGGTATTTACCTATTTGTTCCGCGTTTGGTTGAATGATGACTCGGAAGGACTTGCCACAACGGATGCGGCCATAGAGAAATCGGTGAACCTGAGTTTTGATATGCTAGGTAGCAGTCCGCTCGACTCGCTGATCGATTTCGGTAAGTTTGCATTAAAAACCAAAGTCTTTTAATTATGAAAGAAGACGGTGACCAGGAGCCTCGCGGCGAAGGAATGTCAAAAATACCCACCTCGAAAGTACAGCGCGCCGCCAAAATTTTAGGCACAAGTGCAAAAGTAGGAGGCAACTACCTGAAATATTACGCGAAGAAAAGCGTAAATCCATCCCTGACGAAAGAGAAATTGCACCAGGACAATGCGTCGGATATTTATGCGTCGCTGAGCCAGCTAAAAGGAAGCGCACTCAAAGTGGCGCAAATGATGAGCATGGACAACGGCATTTTGCCACAGGCTTACCAGGACCAATTTGCGATGGCTCAATACAACGCACCGCCATTGTCGTATCCGTTGGTATTAAAGACCTTTCAGAAATATTTCGGACAAAAACCGACCGATGTCTTCGATGAATTTTCCCGGGAAGCCGTTCACGCGGCTAGTATTGGCCAGGTGCATAAAGCACGTAAAGGCGGCAAACAACTGGCCGTAAAAATCCAATACCCTGGCGTAGCCGAATCGATTAGTTCAGACCTGAAACTCGTGAAGCCACTAGCCACGCAATTGCTCAACATGAAAGCTTCAGACATGAAACAATACATGGATGAGGTGGAAACAAAATTGCTCGAAGAAACCGATTATGTGAAGGAATTAAAAAGCGGAAACGAAATCGGGGAAGCCTGTTCGTTTATCAAAGGTCTTCGTTTTCCGGTTTATTACGAAGAATGGTCTAACAACCGTATTCTTACCATGGACTGGATTGAAGGATTGATGTTCCCGGAATTTCTAAAAACCGATCCATCGCAGGAAGCGCGCGATGCAATCGGACAAGCAATGTGGGATTTTTTCCTGTACCAGATGAAAGTCTTGCGCAAAGTACACGCCGATCCACATCCGGGTAATTTTATCATTGATTCCGAGAACAACCTGTGCGTGATCGATTTTGGGTGTATCAAGGAAATCCCCAACGATTTTTTCGTGAATTACTTTCAGTTGCTCAAACCCGAGATCATCGAAAATCAGGCGCAGCTCGACGAAATTTACGTGCAAATCGAATTATTCCGTCCTGAAGACACGCCGCAACAACGGAAACTGGTTCAACAGGTTTACGGAGATATGATTGGTTTGCTCGGTTTACCATTCCACTCCGAAACCTTCGATTTTGCCGATGAAGCCTATTTCCAGCGTATTTTTACCATGGGCGAAGAACTATCGCAAAACAAAGATCTTCGTAAAATGAACAACGCCCGCGGTTCCAAACATGCGATCTACATCATGCGCACGTTTTTCGGGTTGTATTCATTGATGTATCGCCTGAAGGCGAATGTGAGGTTGAATTATTCGCTTGACTAATGTTGAATGCTTAATTTTTAATGTTGAATTGAGCAACACAATTAAAAAAGGCGCGGGATAAATCCACGCGCCTGCATTTTGTTCTATTTTTCGGTAATCGCCGATGTTAGAATGATGAACCCAATTAAAAATTCAACATCCAACATTAAAAATTTAATTAGCCATTTCACTCATAAACTTGATCCGCATTAACCGCAATTCCTCTTCGGAATAATCGCCGTCCAGTTCATGGTAAGCAGTGGTCAGATCATCGGTTTCAGCTTCAGAGAAATAATCGAAAATCTCATCCTGGTTTTCAGGGTCAAGAATCTCGTCAATGTAATAATTGATGTTCACGCGGGTTCCCGAAGAAACAATCGCTTCGATTTCTTCAATCACTTCATCCATCGATTTGCCCTGCGCGCGGCCAATATCTTCCAGCGGCAACTTGCGGTCGATATTCTGGATCAATTGCACTTTTAATCCTGACTTATTCACCAATGATTTCATGACCAAATCCTGCGGACGATCAATGTCGTTTTCTTCGACATAATTTTTGATCAGTTCAATGAACGGTAGGCCGTAGCGTTGTGCTTTTCCGGTTCCTACTCCTTGCACGTTGGTCAATTCTTCAATCGTGATCGGGTATTGCAGACACATGTCTTTCAACGACGGCTCCTGGAAAATCACAAACGGCGGAATGTTGTGCTGTTTGGAAAGCGACTTGCGCAAATCGGCCAGTAACTCATACAAGACCTCGTCAAACGCACCACCTTTTCCACCCGAAATGATCGATTCATCGTCATCGGCAAGAGAGAAGTCGTGTTGTTTGAGCAAGGTATATGGTTGTGGATCCGCTAAAAAGGCGCGACCTTTCTCCGTGAACTTCAACGTACCGTAGGTTTCCACATCTTTATACAACATGCCACCAACAACTGTTTGACGGATCACGGCATTCCAGAAATGCTCATCTTTCTCTTTTCCGATACCGAACATCGGCATTTGGTCGTGACGGTAACTTTTGATCTCTGCCGTTACACCACCTGATAAAAATGCACAAACGTGCTTCGATTTCTGCATTTCCTGCAAAACATCAACCACCTGTAACAACTGATGTACAAATACGGAACCTTCGAAACGTTCACGCGGATGACGGCAATTGTCACACATTTCCGAGCATTGTTTCTCATCAAACTCCTCCCCGAAATAATGCAGGATAAACTTGCGCCGGCACACCGAGGTTTCGCTGTACGATACAATTTCGTTCAGGAGTTGTTTCCCAACTTCCTGTTCGGCTACCGGTTTCCCTTGCAGGAATTTTTCCAACTTCTCAATGTCTTTATAACTATAGAAAACGATGCATTCGCCTACACCGCCATCGCGGCCTGCACGTCCTGTTTCCTGGTAATAACTTTCCAGTGATTTCGGAATATCGTGGTGAATCACAAAACGCACATCCGGCTTGTCAATTCCCATTCCGAAGGCTATAGTCGCCACAATCACATCCACTTCTTCCATCAGGAACATATCCTGGTGACGGGCACGTGTTGTAGCGTCAAGTCCGGCGTGATAAGCAAGGGCATTAATCCCGTTTACCTGCAGCAATTCGGCCATTTCTTCCACCTTCTTGCGCGAAAGGCAATAAATAATCCCCGATTTCCCGGAACGTGCCCGGATGTATTTGATAATTTCTTTTTCTACCTGGCGTTTCGGGCGAATTTCGTAGTACAGGTTATCGCGGTTAAACGACGACTTGAACAAAATCGCATCTGTCATGTTCAGGTTTTTCTGAATGTCCGACTGCACTTTAGGTGTTGCCGTAGCTGTTAACGCAATAATGGAGACGTCTGAGATCTTTTCGAAAATTTCGCGCAAACGGCGGTATTCCGGGCGGAAATCATGTCCCCATTCCGAGATACAATGCGCTTCATCAATCGCGAAAAACGAAATTGGAACAGACGTTAAAAAATCGATATTTTCCTGTTTTGTTAGCGATTCTGGTGCTACATATAGGAGCTTAGTCTTACCCGCAAGAATATCGTCTTTCACGCGGTTGATCTCGGTTTTACTCAACGAGGAGTTCATGAAATGCGCAATAGAATCGTGATCGCTCACATTGCGAATGGCATCTACCTGATTTTTCATTAAGGCGATTAAGGGAGAAACCACAATGGCTGTTCCCTCTGAAAGAAGCGCCGGAAGTTGATAGCAGAGTGACTTTCCACCGCCGGTAGGCATGATTACGAATGTATTTTGTTTGTTTAATACATTGGTAATAATGTTCTCCTGCTGTCCTTTAAAACTGTCAAAACCAAAAAACTTACGAAGCGCTCCTTTTAGATCTAAGTGATCCATAAAGTTTGAAAATTAGAATGTTACCTAAAATTAGTATGTTAAATCGAAATTAACGAAATGATTCCGAATGCCGGGTAAAAATCGGCAACCATACTAAATTAGGTGATAAAAGTCGAAAAAACAACTATTAATATAAGTTGAGGTTAAGAAATTCTTGCGAAATCGGAGAAAAACGATTAAATCCCGGGCTAACTTTTTAGTAATTCATTTTTCTTCACCACAAAGGCAACAAAGCTTTTTTTGACGGATAGACATGTTAGGATCACAAAGGTGATTTATCCTGCTTCGCCTTTATGTTCTTTGTAACAGGTCAATTTGTCATTTTCCTTTGCTCCTTCGCTGAAGCTTCGGCGTAAGCGTTGCTCCTTCGCTAAAGCTTGTGCCATCGCTATGCGCCTATGCTGAAGCTATGGCGTAAGCATAAGCTATTGGCGACACGCGATCGGCGAAAGCGTTGTCTTTGTGGTAAAAGATCGCCGCTCCGTGTTTCAATCAATCCGCTGCTTGTACACATAATTGATACTATCGTCGATGTAATGATGGAAAATATAATAGACATAATTTCCGCGACATTGAATACTCACGGGGTAAATGTGTTTTTCCAGTTTGATTTCACTGATCACTTTGCCGTTTTTCGGATCAATCTCCAGTAGCCGCGCCATTCCCTGGTAATCGAATCGGGCAAAAAGGCGGGTTCCTTCCTGGTTGAGAATCAGTTGCGAATCCCACTTTTTATGATGCTGGTAAATGATCGGATAACTACGCACACGCCGACCCTTTTTGGTAAACACAACCGCTGAATCGTTGAGATGATCAAAAATCACAATGGAATCATTGATTTTAAACGCCGGAGCGTAAACCGGATGATTGAGCAGCTCGAGGTATTTTTGCTGGGTTTCAAGCAGTGCATGCAGTTTCAGCTGATTATCGACCGAATTATCGGCCAGCGGATCAACCACTGATTTTTCCTGTAACTGTAATTCGCGCTGAAACTCGTCCAACGCCCGTTTGTATTTTCGGTTCGAGACATAATACAGGCGCATAATCTGGTGCGACAGCGTATCGATAGCCACAAAATCAACCGTCTTGTGCAATGATCCGTATTGCTGGTAGATTTGAATATTGTTATACGAAACCACGCACGATTCAAATATTTCCGCTGCCGACTTACGTGTTTGAGCATTGAACAACGACAATGAATCATTGGAAATAGTTACCTGGTAAGCGCTGTCGGTGTAATAAATATGAATGCCGTTCATGCAATCGCGAAAAAACGATTTGGGATGTTTACGGATGGGTAAATCGACTAGCGGTTCATTGAATTCATCGACCAATCGCAGCAGGTATTCGTTGTGATCTTTACACAGTAACAACATACCGTTGTTCCACAACTGAAAATCGATAATATGCACATTGGGTTTGGGATAGGCCCACGAAAGCCGCGAGGCACTGATGATCACTTCTTCCAGGTCGGTTTGTTTGTCTTCCAGGTGAATGGTCACGAACAATGTATCTTGTCCGGCTGGCGGAAAGTTGATAAATTCTTCCCTCAACCGGTATGAATGGTGTTTGACCGTCAATACATTCGGTAAAATGGGACAACTAATTGTAAATTCACCTTTCGAATTGGTGCTTGTCGCTTTGTTTTCAACCGAAACGGTCGCCCTGCCAACGGGTGTGTTTCCGCTATTCAGAACGGTTCCGCGTACCACAACTTCCTGGGCAATCGATTTTGATCCTACCAGTAGAATACACCAAAACACGATTTGTCGAAGAGTTTTCACAATCATCACGATTAATCAATCCGTTGCTTGTAAACATAATTAATACTGTCATCAACATAGCGATGAAACAGATAGTAGACAAATCGGCCTTTGATCTGAATACTGGCCGGGTATACATGTTTATCGAGTTGAACGACACCAATTACCGAACCAGTATGCGGATCTATTTCGCGCAATTTCACCAAACCGCGGTCTTCGTACTTCGCAAAAACACGCGTATGTTCTTCGTTCACAAGGAGTTTGTTTTGCCAGAAATCAAAATAATGATAGCTAATCGCCGACCTTCGGTTGATGGAAAAATCAGCCGAAAACACGGTCATACTATCTTTAAAATGATCAAAAATAATGGTGGTATCATTCACCGTCACAATGGGAATGTAGAGGGGTTTGATCAGATTCTGTTCGTAATGACGGGCATTTTGCCACTTTTTCCGATCATCACTTAGTTGCTGTGAAGTATTGGCTTTTAGCATGGCTATTGCCGGAATATCGTTTTCAGCTGCATACGCATCGAGCGACTTGATCTGTTTGGTATCGGCCGCCTGATACAATAAGCGATTTTCCTGATTAATCCGGTTTACAAGCGTGTAATCCAACGCCTTGTTATGTGGCCCTAATTGTTTAAAAACAACATACTTGTCTTTTGAAAGTGCACATGGTTCAAGTGATTGTTTAAACTCTCCTATGGAAGCCGGCGGCAACAAAAACAGGGTATCGTACAACACCATCAATTCTACCACACTGTCCTGATAAAGGAGGTGGATTCCGTCTAAACAATCGTGAAAAAAGGATAGCGGATTTTTTCGGACGGGTTGATCAAACAGTGTTTTGTTGTTATCGTCGACCAAGCGCAGAAAACACTGTTTCTCAGCAGAACAGAGCAACAACATCCCGTAATCGCGCAGATCGAAATCAATGATGTGAATCGATTTTTCGGGATAAGCCCACACAATTTTGTCGGCGTTTACGGTCACTTCTTCCAAATCGGTTGATTCGGTGATTAATGTAATCGCCAGAAAAATGGTGTCTTTTCCTGTTTGTTGTAACACAATTTGTTCGTACAATTCGTAAAACGGATGGTTGATCAGTAACTGCACCGGCAAGTAGTTTGCGATGATTTTAAATTGACCCCGGCGATCTGTTGAAGAAAAGAATTGTCCCAATTGAACCGATGCGTCTTCAATTGGTTGCTGATCAGCGTTCAAAACAGTACCAATCACGACCGTCTCCTGTGCTTGAATGGTGAAATTCAAACAACAGCAAATCACGAATGAGACGAGCACCTGTTTCATAAGTAGTTCCTATTTCAGCTAGCAGCTTTAGCCGTCAATGTAGCTAAAATCATGATGCACACATCGTCAGTCCTGCAAACATTGACTGAAGCGTAGTGAGTATTGATTGAAGATGAAATAGAATTATGAAAATCGAACGACCCACTGTTACCTTTTCAAACTTCCGACATTCCTCTGTAAAATCGGAACCTCATGAAAACAATCCTCACAATTTTATGTTCGATTCTACTTTTGAGTAGTATCGCCCAAGTCGATAATCAACTTTACAACCAACGGTTCAACGCGGCCAAGACCAACTATGAACACGAAATCGATGGTAACAACGAAAGTATTACCATTCTTACGGATGTGATTTACAACGCCGTTCCCGACGGTTATCATGTAACGTATACTACTTCCTTTATCGGTAAATCGATTGAGGATGTTGACAATAAAATGAACACAAAAATGGATCAGCTAGTGGAAAAGGTCAAGGAACTGAAACTTGCCCGAAAAGATGTGCGACTGGATGTTGTAGCGCTTGATCCTGTTTTTGATTTTCAGCGAGGCGATTCCACAGCTCCCATCGGTTATAAAGTAACGGAAAACATCACTTTCAACATTAAAAGCAATGCTATCATGGGGCGACTTTCGCAAATTTGCCTCGAGTTCGGCATCTACGATCTGATCAATGCACAAGCTTATTTACTGGACATTCAACCCATTTACGACACCTTGAATGCCAAGACTATAAAATTACTCAACGACAAGAAAAAATTGTGTACCGACGCCGGACTTTCACTCAACTCCGGCGAACCGAGCATTGTCAAAACAAAAGAAGTGTATTACCCAAGCGAACGCTATCTGAAATCATATTTGACCAATGCTACTTTGTACAAACACCATTTGACACAAAATTCGACCTTGGGAATGCAACGAACGGTTGATGTAGATAATTATTACGACCTCAATCTCAAAGATGCCGATTACGTTTACAACTCAGGAAGTGACAGCCCCGTGATCCAGGTTTATTTTCGTTTGGTGTATACGCATCGGAAAGTGCCTACGGAAGTGGAAATCAGGGAAAAAGTCACCAAAGAACTTGAAGAAAAACAGGCCAAACAACAAAAACAGATCTATGTGGTCGACGAAAACGGGACGTTGAAGAAAGTCGAGTTTTGAATTTGAATTATAAATGGTGGAATTATCAATCATGGAGTGACTCTCTTGATAATTGATGATTTTTGAGATTACTCACTCACATCATTCCCCTCATCCAGCAACAAATTCCGGTCGATTTGCTTACTTGCCTTGGCGCCAAGGGTTTTCAATTTCTCGATTTTCCCAACGATGTTGCCCGAACCTTCGGAGAGTTTTCCAAACGCTTCTTTGAAGTTTTTGTTGACATCGTTTTGGTTTTTCTCGATTCGTTTCAAATCTTCGATGAATCCGACAAACTTGTCGTACAAACGTCCGGCCTCAATGGCAATGGTTACCGCATTCGCGTTCTGACGTTCCTGTTTCCAAATACTTTCGATGGTTTTTAGGGTTGCGAGTAAGGTAGATGGTGTAACAATCACCACGCGTTTTTCCCATGCTTTGGTGTAAATGTCCGGTTCTTCGCGAATGGCCAGCGCAAATGACGCTTCCATGGGGATGAATAATAATACGAACTCGGGTGTTTGCAAACCTTCCAAATGACTGTAGTTCTTATCACCCAATTGTCGGATATGCGCATTGATAGAAATCAGGTGATCTTTAAGTCCTTGCCGGCGCATGTCATCATCTTCAGAATTGATGTAACGCTCAAAAGCCGTAAGCGACACTTTCGAATCGACGATAATATGTTTGTTATCAGGTAATTTGATCAGGAAATCCGGACGAAGCATCTGGTTGTGTTCATCGCGTAATGTGGCTTGTTTCTCGTATTCCACACCTTCGCGTAAACCGCTCATTTCCAAAATGCGTTCCAAGGCCAGTTCGCCCCAGTTTCCCTGTGTTTTTTGTTCGCCTTTCAATGCGTCGGCAAGATTTTGAGCAGAAAGATTCATCTTGGCGTGTTGTTCCGACAGCGCTTTTACCAAACTTTCCATCGACGCAAATTGCTCTACGCCTTTTTCCTTGTTTTCGCGGACTTCGGTTTCGAACGTGACTAGTTTTTCCTTGAACGGCTTCAACAACTGTTCCAGTTGCGATTGATTTTCCAGTTTGATCGACGCATTTCCCTGTTGTACCACGTCTTTGGCAATCGCCGTAAGTTGTTCCTTCAATTTCGCCTCGTCTTCGGTTTGTTTTTTGCGTTCGTATTCCAATTGCTGACGCAGTAATTCCACTTCTTTCAGGCTTTGCGAATGCTCAATCAACGCTTTTTCTTTTTCAACCGACAAGCTATTTTTCTCAGCTATTAGCTGGTCAGACAGCAATTGTGCCGACTTCAGGGAAGCATCCGATCGCTGGCTTTTCGCATAAAAAAATGCAGCAACTCCCACAGCTGAAATGGCCAATAGAACGAGAATAACGTTGAGTAACATGGTTGTAAGTTTGTTGGGATAAAGTTAACCTTTTCTGATGTTGAATGTTGAATGCTGAATGTTGAATTGCAGATTTTAGATAGAAACACACTTTCGGGAAAGAACTTAAATCTTATTCTTCATCATTGATAATTTCGCCATTCATAACTATCTCAACCAATTCAACACTGTGTCCGCCTTTGGCGCGATTCAAAATTAAGCATTCATAATTGCCTAAAAATAGGCCACATACCCAAAATGGATCTTCGAATCACGCAGCAAAATCGGATTGTTCTGTTGTTGTCCCAAAGCATAAGTCAACGAGAAAATCCCGATGTTGGTGCCAAAACTGATTCCGGCGCCAAAGCCCAGCGGATGATCGTTGAGGTAGCTTGTACTCAGATTTCGTTCGTACCAGCTTTGATCAAA
Source organism: Candidatus Fluviicola riflensis (assembly GCA_002243285.1). GTDB lineage: Bacteria > Bacteroidota > Bacteroidia > Flavobacteriales_D > Crocinitomicaceae > Fluviicola > Fluviicola riflensis. The sequence continues at coordinate 3,400,233 of CP022585.1, forward strand.
AAACGCAAATAAAAAGGAATTCCGATCAAGGATAAACCGGTATTCGACCGTGGCAGTTGTGCGTGTTGTAGAAAGCAATTCATCTTCCAGGAAACCGCGCTGACTCAGGTTTCCGCCAAAGCGCATCAACTCGTTTTGCTGAATATTATCGGTGAAAAACGTTTCTGACACCGAAGCCAGTTTCACGACATGACGTTTTGCCAGCGACAGGTACGTTTCCAGTTGCAGTTTTCCGCCAAATAAGAGCGATTTGGTAACAATACTGTCTTTGGTAACAGTTCGCTGACCGGCAGTTCCTTCCACTATCCAAATCAGCCCACGTTGCGGATTGGGTAAATAATCAAGCGTCTGATGTGTCAGCGACAAACCATATTGATTGCTTTTCACTGAACCAAAAACGCCTGAACCAGCCGTAGAACCCAGCAATGTAGAACTTCCGTTACGGTAAAATGCTTTGAGGGTATTTCCAGCCGAAAGGAAATAGTTCACCCCGATGGTCGATTTGAGTTCGAGAAACGTTGTATCGCGTTTGAACAATTGAAATTGTCCATCGATACCAAAAGGCGTATTGAACAAATACGGGTAACTCATCGCGATTTTCAACTGCGGACTTCCCGGTTGAATGGAGCGCCAGTTCAGGTCGAACAACTCGCCTCGTTTGAGCGTGTTTTGCAATTTCAATCGCAAATCGCCGGTCAGCTGATAGGTCAATTTCACGGGATCCTGCTGCAATCCGACGGTTCCATTGAAGAGTGAAACCGGTTTGCTTTTCAGGTACAGGTACAATTCCGCGCCTTCTTCTGTAAACAGCAATTCCGCGGGTTTCGTTTCAGAAAGGTAAATAATCTGTTTCAACCGCAGTGGCACCAGGTTTACAACTTCCTGCGAAAACAATTCCCCGACTTCCAAGTGCAGGTAATTCGCAATGAAACGCTCTGAAATATTGATCTTTTCGCCGATAATATGAATCTTCACCCATCTCACTTCGGCGTTCCTTTCCACAATTAGCGTGGTTTTGATGTGATTTTCTTCAATTTCCAAGCTATTGAGTCCAACTTTTGCAAACGGATACCCATTGTTTTCGAGTGTCGTTCGAATTTCACTTAGCATGCGACTGATCACAGCTGGATTGGCATTCGTGCTACTGATCGCGCGTGGTTGAATACCCATTTTCCGGAGCATCGAACGGGTTTCGGGAGTAATGGTGAAATCGACCCGTTCAAAACGTTGGCCCACAGCTCCGACCAATTGAAAATGAGTGCTGTCGATGCGGTTGATCGAGTCGATGGAAAACGTTAAAAAACCGCGTTTATAAGCCTGCAATTGAAGGTCTTGACAATAATTAACAAGGGAATTACTATCCGGAAACGTTTTTTTTTCGCGCTTGGTTAGTTGTTCTAATCCATCAATTTGATAGACTACTGAAAGTTGTGAAACACCAGTAAAACGGATCAAAACAGCAAGAATGATGATGACACAACGTGACCACAATAACCGCTTTTCAACCTCCAAAAACCTTGATTTCAACAATTTCAAAACGTAAATGTGAATAATAAAATTTACTTATTAACGTTAAATATTATAGATTTGTATCTCACACAGCAACTAGTTGAACACTTTAAAACAAACGACGATGAAAAGATTTTTGGCCCTTACTGCTATCGCCGCCTTTATGGCTGTTGTAGCTGCGTCTTGCGGTTCTTCAAAAGGAGGACACTGTGATGCTTACGGAAGTGTTGATCAAACAGAGCAATCTTCTGATCTGGCATCAAGGTAACAAACCATTTAGAAAACTATAAAGGTCTCTTTCCCACAAAGGAGACTTTTTTTATGCCCTATAGTCCCGTTCCACAAAGGTTTTGAAATCTTCCAAATACTTCATCGACTGCTTTTTAAACATCTTCGGAAACAAAAAGCCGATGATTTTCATACCTCCTTTAAACTTAAAAAACTGATCAGAGGTATAGCGTGTGATATTTTCGCCGACTGCTTCAAACCCGTTTCCAACTTCATTATAAACTCCTTTTACTTCGTAATAACCGGCAAATCGTTCGGGTAAATTGCGTTCGGTAATGGTTTCGATCATTTCCATGTCACGTTTTCCCATTTTGAATACCAGCTTTGATTTCGCACCCACTTGTCCGGGTTCGCCCTCGATGGTTTCAAAACTCACCAAACCGGTCATCCATTCCTTCATTTTTTCGGGATCGTCAAAACGGGTAATTACCTCATCTAACGGAGCATTAATGTCAATCGATACTGTGTAACGCATAAGCTTCTAATTGTGTGAAGATCAAATATCGGAAATGTAAGTGAAGACTTGGCAAATTTTCTGAAAACCGCTCAACAAAATCCATTTCGAAAAATTGACTGATATTGGCCACAGATTGCACAGATTTTCACAGATAAGAATGCAGGCATTCTTTTGGATGATGTGGTAGTTGAGTGCTACATATCTGTGGAAATCTGTGGTACCATCGGAATCACTTTATAGAAGAAATGCAGTTGATTTTTGTGTTATTACACTTAATTGTTCTTCTATTTTTTCATATCTTAAGGTAGATGAAACAATTTATTTTAAAACAAGAGACCTACGAAATCATAGGATCCTGCATGGAAGTTCATAAAAAAATGGGCGCAGGATTTTCAGAGGTGATTTACAAAGAAGCTTTGGAAATTGAGTTTATTCATAGAGGAATTCATTTTGAGCGAGAGAAAAAATTTTCGGTTGAATATCGCGGGCAAAAATTACAGCATAGCTATTTTGCAGACTTTATAGTTCTTGATAAAGTTATTTTAGAAGTTAAGGCTGTATCTAATTTAACTGATGCTCATGTAGCACAAACACTTAATTATTTGAGAGTGTCAGGTTGTAATGTAGGACTGTTGATCAACTTTAATGAAGACCGATTAGCCTATCAGCGATTGGTATTTTAATTGAGTTAGAAAATATCTCAAAAAATGATCAGCCACAGATTACACAGATTTTCACAGATATATATCAAACAATAACTTGTCCATCAAAGAATGCAAAAGCATTCTTCATCTGTGAAAATCTGAGACATCTGTGGCAAAATTGTTTCAGTTTTTCTTTGTGACTTGTCAATTCACAACCAACTTCTGAATCCCCGTTCCTTTCTCTGTTTCCACCCGCAGAACATAAACTCCCGCCGCCAAACGAACATTCGGTAATCCCTGCTCATTTCCGTTATACACTTCCGTTCCGTTTGACTGGTAAATCGAAACCGCTAAAACCGGCTCATCACATATAATTGTCACCGATTGATTTTCCGATAACGGATTCGGGAAAACAGAAACCGAAACCGAAATCAATTCATTTGGTTCATTCAAACCCGCTTCGCCTTCATGGATCACACCAACCGCATCCAGATCAAAACCACCTGCAGAAAACGCCGTTGGGTAAGGATCGTTAATCGCATTGGAAGCTTGGTCGTAAGTCGCGTAAAGCGGATTAATCGTTCCCACAACATCGATGATTTTCACGTGCGTAATCGCATTTACATTGAGGTTCGGACTTCCAATAAGTTCATCCAAATCAAAGGGAGTTCCGTAAAATTCGCGGTACTTTCCTGCCAGGTTATTGAGCAAAGTTGCATCACCGAAGTTTTCAAACGAACCGACTTGTACATCATCCGGAGTATTGGAAGTTGCCGGAAAACGCGTGTAATTTTCTCCGTTGCTACTCACTTCGACAACTGCCAATTCCAAAAATTCATCGTTAAACGCATTCTCGAAAACAGCAAAGTCGAAGCCCGGCCCGTTGGCAATCGGATTTAAGAACGTCAACACCGCTACCCCACTATCTCCCAAACTGACAACTGAACTTCCTGCGATGCCCACACCTGCCGAAGCGCTGCCAAAAGTAGCCGTTCCCAATCCGGGATCAGCAATATCAAAGTAACCACGCTGCACAACACAATTTGTAGCCCAGGCCACAAAAGTACTGCTGTCTTTGTGAATTGCTGTGGTAGTTGGCGATCCAACCGGTCCGGCAAATTGCGCGTATGATTGCAACGAGCAAAAGATGCTTAAAAGTGCGAATGTTCCTGTCTTAATCATTGGAATTGATTTTAGTCGGTTTTTTATCTGCACCAAGCGCCACGAAAGTAAAACTCCCTGTAATGGCTTTTGTTCGGGTATTGCTGTACATTTCTTCGATGTAGATTTCCACTTTTACATCCAGGCTCGTGGTACCTATTTTGGAAACTTTTCCTACGAGTTCGATGATCGTTCCGGCTGGAATCGGTTGTTTGAAATCGATACGGTCTGATGAAACCGTGACACACACTTTCCTGGTAAACCGTGTTGCCGTGATAAAAGCTACTTCGTCCATGAGTAACATCGCTGTGCCACCGAATAAGGTATCATAATGATTGGTTGTATTGGGAAATACCGCTTTAAAAATGCGCGTTTCCGATGCTGCTATTCGTTCTTCCAAATTCATAATTGTGGTGCTTTGTTAAATCTGTAATCACTGTTTCCCGAATAACAATACTTGTTTTCGACCGACACCCCCGGATTTTTCGGAGGATGGGTTGGCTGTGCCCGTTCGATCAATAACTGATAGTGCCTTAAACAATTTGCACATAAGCATCCGTAACCGGTCTGTTCTAAAAAACGAATCGTTTCATCGCTGAGCGCAACACTACTACATTGACAGTATTTAATGGCATCAACTCTGCATTCAAACAATGCATTGCAGCGTAAACATCTTTCCTGCTTAGTGTTTTGCATCGGTTATTGGAATGAAACGGGTGTTATACATGTGATTGCTATTCATTTTATCTTGTTACTGAAAAGTGAATCGCATAGATACAATGCACCCTGAAAAGGATGATTGCATAGATGGCTCAAGCACTTCTCGTGATGCTCAACCAAAAACCAATCGTTATGTATCTGACTTATTCTCTCAGGAGAAATCACAGTTGCACGACAGCCCGGGATTCAAACCCGGTTCCATAAAAACAGATGTCGACCATCCGTTTTTGATTGATTTTAGTCAAAGAACTGCAACGAAGTTAAGGATACAAATGAAAATACGCGATTTTTGATGTTAATTCATTCATTGTATTTTCGCAATTGCTTATATTCAGGCATCATTTTTGTGTTAACTGCAAAAAATTTTCTTCCTATGAAAAAGCTTCTACTTCTCTTGCCTCTGATTTTTCCAATCCTACTCTTCGCGCAGGGTTCTGTTCACACCACTTATTCTGAAAGCTACGACCGCTGGGACGTGAATGCGGGTGGAAGCGGAAATATCCATACAACCTACAGTAATAGTTTTGACAGGTGGGATGTTTCCATCGGAGGTGCTTCAGGAACTATTAGTACGACGTATTCTGAAAGCTACGACAACTGGGACATCTCAATCGGCGGGAAATCGTACAAACTGCGCACCACTTATTCCAACTCCTATGATAATTGGGAATTATCCGGCGGCGATCTGGAGTCGACAATAAAGATCCGCACCACTTACAGTAACTCGTATGACAACTGGGATGCGGATGGAACAGACGACGATTTTCGGATCACCACCACTTACAGCAAGAGCTACGATAACTGGAGTATTTCCGGTGATCTCAGCAAAGAAGAAGCGGGCGTAAAAGCCGCCGTTGCATTTATTCCGGTGTTTGTGGCAGCGATTTACAACAAAGGTCTTACGGAATGAAAAAGTAATAATGCTGAAGCGTGTCCGTTAGGCACGTAAAAATCTGGGCATCTGTGGGAGACAACAAAGTAGATGTACTTTGGTAAATGACATATTTTTATATCTGTGAAAATCTGTAACATCAGTGACAGATTAAGTCTCCTCAAATACCTATTTTTGCATCACTTTTTTAGATCAAATGATTCAGACAGATATTATCATCATAGGCGCCGGACCGGTAGGTTTATTCACTGTTTTTGAGGCGGGATTATTGAAATTGCGTTGTCACCTCATCGACTCATTACCGCAACCGGGCGGACAGTGCTCAGAAATTTACCCGAAAAAACCCATTTATGACATTCCCGGATTTCCTTCCGTTCTGGCAGGCGAACTGGTTGACAACCTGATGGAACAGGCAGCGCCTTTCAAACCGGGTTTCACGTTGGGCGAAGCAGCCATGACTATTGAAAAAACAGCTGATAACAAATTCATTGTTACCACCATAAAAGGTACACAGCACGAAGCACCGATCGTAATGATCGCTGGTGGATTGGGTGTTTTTGAACCACGTAAACCACCAATCGCAAACATTGTTGATTTTGAGGACAAAGGTGTGGAATACATCATCAAAGATCCTGAATTTTACCGCGGAAAACGTTGCGTGATTGCGGGTGGTGGCGATTCGGCCCTGGATTGGTCGATCTTCCTGGCCGAAAAGAAAATTGCCAAAGAAGTGGTATTGGTACACCGCAGCAGTTCGTTCCGCGGACATTTGGATTCGGTACAGAAAGTGATCGATTTGGCCGAAAGTGGGCAGATCAAACTTATTACTGAAGCTGAAGTAACCGGTTTGGAAGGAAACGGTGAACTCAACGCTGTGAAAATTCAACACACCAGCCAGGGAGAAATCATCTGTGAAACAGACCATTTCATTCCGTTATTCGGCTTGAAACCTTCGTTGGGGCCAATTGCTGACTGGGGACTGGAAATCGAGAAAAATGCTATCAAAGTGAACACCCTGGATTATTCCACCAACATTCCCGGAATTTATGCCATTGGCGATGTAAACATCTATGAAAACAAGCTGAAATTGATTCTTTGCGGTTTCCACGAAGGAACATTGGCGGTACAATCGGCATTCGCGCGCATTCACCCTGATAAGAAAAACATTTTGAAGTACACTACGGTTAACGGGGTTACAGGATTCTGATTTTTCTTTAAAACCATAACTTTAACAACCCGTCTCAAGCAAGTTTTGAGGCGGTTTTTCTTTTTTTCGACTTATTTTGGGCGGAATTTGCAGTCAAACACAGAAAACACATGTGGAAAAATAGTTTAATTGTTCTCATCAGTTGTTCTTCACTCAGTATTCAGGCACAGCAGCAGGAATACACTCCCGATACCAGTAAAGTGATCCAGCAACGGCTGGAAGACTGGCAAGATTTAAAATTCGGTTTGCTTATGCATTGGGGAACCTACAGCCAGTGGGGAATTGTTGAAAGCTGGAGCATTTGTCCGGAAGACCTGAGTTGGGCAGCCGGTGGAAGAAAACCAGGTGTTTCGGAATCGTATAATGATTATGTGAACCAGTACGAACAACTGCAAACCACTTTTAATCCGGAAAAATTCAACCCCGAAAAATGGGCTGCCGCCGCCGGATATGCCGGAATGAAGTACATGGTCTTTACGACCAAACATCATGACGGATTTTGTATGTTCGACACCCAATACAGCGACTACAAAATTACCGACAGCCTCACTCCTTTTTCCACCAATCCGCGCAGCAACATTACCAAAGAAATCTTTCAGGCGTTTCGCAACGACAATTTCTGGATCGGGGCTTACTTTTCAAAACCCGATTGGCACAGCGATTATTACTGGTGGAAACGCTTCCCGGCTACTGACCGAAATTGCAATTATTCCATTCAAAAATACCCCGAACGCTGGGAACAGTTTATTGATTACACCCACGGTCAAATCAACGAATTACTCACCGATTACGGCAAAGTTGACATCCTTTGGCTCGATGGCGGCTGGGTTCGCCCGACAACCGAAGAAGAAATTGACGGCAAACTAAAAGATGTATACGAAGGTTCCAGATGGGCTCGAAATCCGCAGAATCAAGATATCCGAATGGGAGAATTGGTAGTGAAATCGCGCAATCTGCAACCCGGGTTGATCGTGGTTGACAGAGCCGTCCCGGGGCAGTATCAGAATTACCTCACACCCGAACAACACATTCCTGAAACGGGACTTCCCTATCCTTGGGAGACCTGTATGACCATGGCTACCAGCTGGAGTTATGTACCCAACGACACCTATAAACCAACGGAAGAAATCATTGAAAAACTGGTTGATGTTGTGAGCAAAGGTGGTAATTTCCTGCTGAATATCGGGCCTGGTCCTGATGGTGAATTGGATTCTGTTGCCTATGTGAGATTACGTGAAATCGGCGATTGGATGACCATCAACAGTGAAGCGATCTATAACTCGCGCATGTTAACCGCATCGGGAGAAAACAGTACCATTCGTTATACTCAAAGTAAAGACAGTACTACTTTTTATGTGTTTTTCTCTGAATTTCCGGAAGGTAAAGTAGAACTAAAGCAATTGCAGCTGAACGATTCCTACAAGATGCAGATGCTGGGTAGTTCCAAACCAATCAAATTCAGCAGTTCAGAGAAAGGAACCACGCTTCAACTGCCTTCCCCGCTCAAAAAGCAAGGCAAACACGTTTGGGTGGTGAAAGTCAGCAAAAAATAAACCGAACTCTTTTATTTCCAATCCGAACAACACGTTACACTATGAAAGCACGCGTTATTTTCATCTTTACACTAAGCTTCATCGGTTCGTTTGATGCGCAGGAAATACTTCCCTATAAAAATCCGCAGCTTTCTATCGAAATCCGGGTTGCCGATTTACTGAAACGCATGACACCTGAAGAAAAATTCAGGCAGTTATTCATGATTCCCGGCGATTTAGGAACCGATTCCACGCGTTATACTGCCGGATTATTCGGGTTTCAGATCAATACAGTCATCCAGCAAACCACGGCAGCCAATCAATTAATGCAATACAATGCCGGACAAAACGCCTTACAAACCGCCCTGAAAATCAATGCCATTCAACGCTTTTTTGTAGAAGACTCAAGGCTTGGAATCCCGATTATTGCCTTCGATGAAGCACTTCATGGATTAGTACGCTCCGAGGCAACTGCATTTCCACAATCCATTGGTTTGGCAGCAACCTTCGATACAACGTTGATGAACAAAACCGCGGGTGCTATCGCATCCGAATGCCGATCACGGGGATTACGCCTGATCCTTTCTCCGGTAGTCAACCTGGCAACTGACGTTCGCTGGGGCCGTGTGGAAGAAACCTACGGAGAAGATCCGCTGTTGACATCACTCATGGGAACAGCATTTGTAAAAGCTTTCGAACAGCGCGGAATCATAATAACACCCAAACATTTTGCCGTCAATCATGGTGAAGGTGGTCGTGACAGTTATCCCATCAACTACAGTGAACGCCTGCTGGAAGAAACGTACCTGGTACCGTTCAAAGCCGTCATTCAAAAAGGTGGCGCGCGCTCCATTATGACGGCCTACAACAGTATCGACGGGAGACCTTGCTCAGCCAATGATTGGTTGTTGAATCAAAAACTGAAAAACGAATGGGGATTTCGCGGGTTTGTGATCAGCGATGCCGGAGCAGTTGGCGGAGCTAATGTTTTGCACTTTACAGCACGTGATTACGCCGACGCAGGCAAACAATCGGTTGAAAACGGGTTGGACGTGATTTTCCAGACCGATATCAATCATGCTGAATTGTTCAACGAACCGTTTTTGAGTAAAAGTATTGATCAAGCGAAACTGGATAGCGCTGTGGCACGCGTGCTTCGCATGAAGTTTGAACTCGGGCTGTTCGAGCACCCGTATGTTGATCTATCGGCACTGCAAAACAAGATTGACGTGGCATCACATCGTACACTCGCAAAAGAAGCCGCGCTCAAATCAGTTGTACTGCTCAAAAATGACAATCAGATTCTTCCGTTGTCGGCTTCGTTGAAAACAATTGCCCTTTTCGGGCAAGATGCCGTGGAAGCACGCTTGGGCGGATACAGCGGCCCGGGCAACAATCCCATTTCCATTTTTACAGGACTTCAGCAGGAACTCAACGAAAAAATCAATCTGCTTTACGCCAAAGGGTGTGACCGGATGACCATTAACTGGAATAGTGTTTCGCCCGATTATTTCACGCATGCAGTGAACGGAGTCACAGAATCTGGATTACAAGCAACTTATTTCAACAATATTTCCCTGAGCGGAACACCGGTTTTGGAACGTATCGATCCGAGCATTCAATTTCAGTGGACTTTGTTTTCACCGGATCCATCCATCAATTATGATTTTTTCTCAGCCCGATGGACCGGAAATCTCACTTCACCCGCTTCAGGAAATTTCAACATTGGCATCGACGGAAACGACGGTTATCGCTTGTACCTCAACGATGAATTGATCATCGACACCTGGAACCAACAAGGATACAACACAACACTCAAAAGCTACACATTCAAAAAGGGCGAAACTTACGCTTTGCGGGTAGAATACAAAGAAGCTGCCGGAAATGCTAAATTTCACCTCATTTGGGATGCCGACATTGTATCGGAACACGAAAAAGAATTGAGTGAAGCACTGAAAATTGCTAAAAAAAGTGATGTATTGATTGTAGTAGCCGGAATTGAAGAAGGCGAATTCAGAGATCGCAGTTCACTCGCACTACCGGGAAATCAGGAAGAATTGATTTTGAAACTTGCCGAAACCGGAAAACCGGTCATCGTACTGATTTCAGGAGGAAGCGCTGTTACCATGGAACGTTGGAAAAACAACGTGGATGCCATTGCAAGTATTTGGTATCCGGGAGAAGCAGGAGGCGAAGCTGTGGCAGAATTACTCACCGGAAAAGTTTCTCCTTCGGGAAAGCTGCCTATTACCTTTCCCGTTTCGGAAGGCCAATTGCCACTTGTGTACAATCACAAACCGACAGGCAGAGGTGATGATTATGCAGATCTCAGCGGACAACCGTTATTTCCCTTCGGTTATGGCTTGAGTTATACCACTTTTGAGTATTCCAATCTGCAATTCGACCGAACCATAGCCGGAACAAACGATTCCATTCGGGTGAAATTCACGCTGAAAAACACCGGAAATTACGATAGCGAAGAAGTGGTGCAACTTTATCTCTACGACGAATTGTCGACCTTCGCCAAACCGGTAAAAGAACTCAAAGGCTTTCAGCGAATAGCCCTAAAAAAAGGAGAAACAACCAGCGTTTCATTCTCCATTTCACCCGATATGCTCACTACACTCGATGCCACCTTAAAACCTGTAGTTGAACCGGGATTTTTTCGGATCATGATTGGCAGTTCCAGTAAAGACATTCGCCTGAGAGATCGGATTGAGATCAGGTGATAGCTGTAAATACCTCTGGTGAAAGAATTTTAGTTTGAAATGAAAGCTTCAAAACTGAGAGTAAGTTCCCAATCCTACGAACTTGCTAAAAACAGCCAATAAACTCATTTTCAATAAATTAATTATGCATTCAACATGAATTTGATTTTATCAGTTGAGTTAAAGTTTTAAAACAAACGAAATACTAAGCCGGGGCGCGATTCTTACCGCAAAATCTTTTTTGTTTGCTTTTTGTGGTGTCAAACAAAAAGTAAGATAAAGAGGACAACCACCTTTCACCGATTGTTATTAGTTTTAGCCCACAACTCTACAATATGAAAAAAACGCTTCAGCTTGCTGCGATTGCCCTTATTTCCTTTTCGGCAATGGCACAGAAAAAACCGGCTTCAACCACTAGCGCTCCATTCGACGCTTCAACGGTTGGCGCTCTGAATTTTAGATTGGTTGGCCCAGCCTTGACGTCAGGACGTATTTCCGATTTGGCCATTCACCCGAAAAATCAAGATGTATGGTACATATCTGCCGCTTCGGGAGGCGTATGGAAAACCACCAATCACGGAACCACTTTCTCCCCGATTTTTGACAATTACGGATCGTTTTCAATTGGTTGTGTAGAACTCGCGCCCACCAATCCGAATACCGTTTGGGTCGGAACAGGTGAAAACAATAACCAACGTTCAGTATCGTATGGTGATGGCGTTTACAAGTCGCTCGACGGTGGTAAAAGTTTCACCAACATGGGACTCAAAACATCCGAACACATCGGGAATATTATCATTCACCCGACTGACGAAAATACGGTTTGGGTCGCGGCTTACGGTCCGGTTTGGAGTGCAGGCGGTGAACGAGGTGTTTACAAAACAACCGATGGCGGTAAAACATGGGAACGTACGTTATTCGTTTCAAACGATACGGGAATTTCCGAAATTGCAATCGACCCGAAAAACCCTGATATTTTGTACGCAACAGCACACCAGCGTCGCCGCCAGGAATGGACTTACATTGGTGGCGGACCTGAATCCGGCGCTTATAAATCAACTGACGGTGGTAAAACATGGCGAGAAATCAACAGCGGTTTACCGAAGGGCGAAATGGGCAGGATCGGTATTTCTGTTTCTCCTGCAGATGAAAACTACATCTACGCAATCATTGAAGCGCGAGATGACAAAGGCGGTTTTTTCCGTTCCACGAACAAAGGCGAAAGCTGGTCTAAAATGTCAGGCTACAACACCAGCGGAAATTATTACCAGGAAATTATTTGCGACAACACCAACCGCGATAAGGTATTCGCGATGGATACATGGTTACATCATACAACCGACGGCGGTAAAACCTTTGTGCTTACAGGTGAAGATTTTAAGCACGTCGACAATCATGCTATTTGGGTAGATCCGCAAAACCCGGATCACTGGCTCGTAGGTTGCGACGGTGGTTTGTATGAAACCTATAACCACGCCAAAGATTGGAAATACTTCGCCAATCTTCCCCTCATTCAATTCTACAAGGTCGCTACCGACAACGCAACTCCATTTTACAATATTTACGGTGGTACGCAGGATAACAATTCCATGGGCGGGCCTTCAGCCAGTATCAATAACGCCGGTGTGCTCAACTCAGATTGGTTTATAACCAACGGTGGCGATGGATTCGAATCGGCTATCGATCCGACAGATCCAAACATCGTTTATGCGCAATCACAATACGGCGGTTTGGTGCGTTACGACAAATCATCGGGCGAAAAAATCTCCATCCAACCTTTACCGGGCAAAGGCGAAGCAGGCCACCGATGGAACTGGGATGCACCGTTACTGGTTTCACCACACGACCATAAAACCTTGTATTTTGCAGCGAACAAAGTATTCAAAACAACCAATCAGGGCGATGACTGGACAACGATTTCGCCTGATCTTTCGCAGCAAATGGACCGCAATAAGCTCAAAGTAATGGGACAGGTCTGGAGCATCGATGCGGTAATGAAAAATGCTTCGACAACCATTTATGGAAACATTGTGGCATTGGACGAATCACCGAAAAAGAAAGGTTTGTTGTATGCCGGAACCGACGATGGATTGGTGCAGGTTTCTGATAATGACGGCCAATCCTGGAGCAAATCACAAACGTTCCCGGGTGTTCCTGCAAATACGCGCGTCAACATGCTTACGGCTTCATTATTCAACGAAAACGAAGTCTACGCCGTGTTTAACAACCACCGTTCGGGCGATTTTAAACCGTATGTTTTCAAAAGTTCAGACAAAGGAAAAACATGGGTTTCCATTAGTTCAAACCTGCCGGAAAGAGGTTCGGTTTACTGTATCAAACAAGATTTCACCGATCCGAATTTGTTGTTTGTCGGAACGGAATTCGGAGCATATTTCACCAACGACGACGGAAAAACATGGACAAAACTCAGTGGTCTTCCTACCACGGCGGTTTATGATCTGGATATTCAGAAACGCGAAAATGACTTGGTGGCAGCTACGTTCGGGCGAGGTTTTTACGTATTGGACAACTATTCGCCATTGCGCGATCTGAAAAAAGAAACACTCGACAAACCGGCGTATTTGTATCCGGTTGAAGATGCCTTGCTTTATGTTCCTTCTGCACCGCTTGGATTGACTGGAACAGGTTCGCAAGGCGCTGATTTATGGGCAGCCCCCAATCCAGTTTTCGGTGCTGTGTTTTCGTTGTATGTAAAAGAAACACCAAAGACGTTGAAAGAACTACGCAAGGAAAAAGAAAGCGCATTGGAAAAAGAGAAAAAAGATGTGTTTTATCCGACCCTTGAAGAATTGAAAAAAGAAGAATTGGAGGAAAAAGCTCAATTGATCTGGATCATCCGCGATAGTGCCGGAACGGAAATCCGCAAATTGACCTCTTCACCTTCCAAGGGAATCAGCCGTATGAACTGGAACCTGCGTTTGGAAACTACATCTCCGATCAATCCAAACAAACGTGCACCGGGAAGATACGAATCTGCCGATGAGGGCGCTTTGGTAACAGCCGGCACTTATTCCGTAGAAGTCGTTTTGGTGAAAGACGGTAAAAGCGAATCGCTGGTTCCAAAAACAAACTTTAAGGTAAAATCCCTGAACAATCAATCATTACCGGCAACCAACAAAGCCGAATTGGCGCAATTCAGAAAAGAAGTTGCCGAATTGGGACGCAGCATAAACGGTTCAGCTAAACTCATGCAAGAAACAAATGAAAAACTGAACCTGATAAAAGTTGCGATTACCAATTACCCGAATGCCGATATCAAATTACTGGAAGAAGTAAGAGCTATTAAACTGGGACTTTCGGATTGTTCAGTGTTGCTTTATGGCGATGGTTTAAAAGCTTCACGCGAGTTTGAAACAGCTCCGGGAATTGCAGGCCGTTTGGGCAATGTGGAATATCAATTGTATGAAAGCACGACTGGTGTTACTAAAACTCAAAAAGACAACATTGCGATTGCAGAAGAAGAATATGCCACATTCCGCAAGCAGTTAGATGCGTTAATTGTTCGTGTAAAAGACCTTGAAACCAAATTGGAAGCAGTCCCTGTTCCATACATCAAAGGAAAAGACGAGAACTGGAAGGAAAATTGATTGATCAGAATTGAACGGTGATTGACTATTCATTTCGGCTTTTGTTGGGTTCTTTGTGATCCAACAAAAGCCTTGATCAGTTTAGCTTTTTTTATTCGACAAAACGCCTGCTTATTAATACCACTAATGTTAAATTGTAGACAAACGTTATTTTTTTTGTCAAAAACGCTTGACTTGTCTTTTTTAATTTCATAAGTTAGCTTCCACAATGCGGTTAAGATTGCTTGATTAAAGTTAGACAATCGTTAAATTACCGCTCGATATATACGTTTAACGTAACTGTTTTAGCAATATTCCAACTTGCAAAAACATTTTCCACACTCCTTATTTTCTGCAACTTCGAATATTCAGATTTCATTTAATGAAGCTGAGTTGGTGTTGAACTATTGACTGCTCTGCAAGACTGTTTCTTACTGCAATCCAGTAATAGGTTGAGCTATTCTAATTATAAAATGTAATACTTATCTATTATCCTGACAGGATAAAATATCACAGATTGCTTTTTGTTGGCTTATCACTACTCTCAAGGGAGAGAGCTTTTGGAACGTATTAACCAGCGCTGCCAAAGTAAAACTATTCACTTTCACTACTGAATGCATTGAGATTGCCTATGTACAATTATTCTTTTCTACAGAATAATTTTAATCACTACTGCCAAATGGATGTTATTGTTACCACCAATGACATCCATTTTTTTTTCAGATGGGGGGTACAAACAACCGAAATTCATTTTGGTCAAAAAAAAATGTTAATTTTTGTTCGTTCAGAACCTTATTATGTTCAATCAAACACAATATACATTCATTTCTGTTATTTAATGAACATAAATAGTTGGCAATCCGCGCTTAATTTTAATATATTTCAATTAGCAAGCAGATTTTACTACACGACTAAAAACCGGAATCTTGTTTGTAATTATACTTACTACTGAAAAACTACAACCTATGAAAAGAAATCTACACCCTTTAACCGTTCATTGCGAACGCTTCTCATCGGGACTACCCTTTATTTTTTAATCACACATTGTTTTTATTGTATTGCCAATAATTTATAAAATCCAATTGTGATTATTTTTCAACTCACACACTATGTTACCGGTTATCGTGTGTCATTTTGAAAACCAAATGCTTTTGTAAAAGAGGTATTACCCCTGCTTATCAACTACTTAAATAGAGAATACTTACTAAAACTACTCATCATGAATACTGAAAACAATCATTGTCTTTTGTTGCTTTATTGCACCTGTATATTTTACAATAAAGGCAAGCCATCCAAAGAATATTTTCATCTGTTAAGAGAGGGATAAATACGGTTACACCGCTGAAAACTCAAACAACACACCATCACCACTATACGATGTTTTTATTACCCGATTAACTTTCTTAGATGAAAAGCAGATCCATTCGATTGCTACCACCATGAGAATTGGATCACCACTATTCATTAAAACCCATTCTATAAGATGGATGTTATTGTTACCACCAATAGCATCCATCTTTCCATTTTAATGACTAAATGAAGAAAAAATTGGAGTTTTTAAAAAAAAAGTGTATTTTAGGGCCAAAATAGATTGATTTCTGATGATCAATCATAACCTGCACTATTATAAACACTGAAAAAAGCAATTGCCTATGAAGTAAATTCCACCCCGTTTTGTCTGGGAAGTTTCGCGCAACACTTCGTTTCCCAAACATTTATTTTACATACCGTCTTACCAACGGTTGAAGAATTGCAACACACTATTTATTAAATAAAAAAAGCACCCTATGAAAACATGTTACCCGAACGCTGTTACCAGCAGCACTTCGATTCCGTTTCCGATACCCAATAAAACGGAGAATCGAATTAAGAACTTCATTCACCGAATTCATTTTTCCGCCATTGCCTTCAGCTGTTTTATGGCTATTTCTTCTTTTACACAAGCTCAATTGAGCGATTACGGATTTTCAGCGTCAACTGGTGTTTCGCTTGAAACCGGTTCATTTACCAATCTCTTGGGAACATTCGTCGATGACGGCGCTTCCGCCCTGGAAAACATTGGATTCACCTTCAATTACGATGGTGTTGATTACACCGACTTTTCGGTAACATCAAATGGATTACTGGCACTCGGAACAACTGCCGCAACAGATTACGACAATGTAACTGGCAATTTGACCGGCCCTTATTTGCTTCCGTACTGGGACAACAATTACACAGATGCAGACGGATTTGTACAATACTTGGTCACCGGTGCTCCCGGAGGCCGCAAACTGGTAGTGGAATACAGCCTTTCTTACGCCGGTCAAACTGGAACAGCCGATAAACTGTTTCAAATCTGGCTGTTCGAAACAAGCAACCTGATCCAGTTTGTTTACGGATCGGGAAATGATTTCAACGATGGTTACAGTGTTGGGATTCTTACCAATGGCACAACGAATTTCCAAAGTGTCACCGTTGCTTCTGGCACAGCAAGCAGCAGCGTTGCGATGGACAACAATACAACCTGGCCGGGCGCGGGAACTTCTTATCTTTTCGGACCGGGAAGTGGATTACCAGTCAACTTTACCGCTTTTGAATACAGCTGCCAGGATGAAACTACAGAAATCAGTTGGACAACAGATTCCGAAATCAATTGCGACAGATATGAACTGGAAATGAGCAGAAATAGCTTGGAATACCAGCTCATTGCAACAGTAAACGGAAACGGGACGACAACGCAACCGTCGAGATATACACTTGCGATCGATAAAATCCAGGAAACCCAATACATCCGCATTCGCCAGATTGACATAGACGGAAAATCGGTTGTATACGGACCGTTTTCAGTGATGTGCGCTGCAACGGATGTGGTTATTTACCCAAATCCGGCACAGAAAGAAGTTTACCTTATTTGTCCGGAAAAAGCGCAGGACGCGACGATCGAAATCTACGATTGCAACGCGACACTGGTTTATTCTACTGTCCACGATTTTAAGAAGTCGACAATGACGACACTTGATCTCCATACCTTAAAGGCAGGAACCTATTTATTAAAATTAATCGCTTTGGATGAAACAAGTGTTCATCTGATCGTGAAGGAGTAGCAACCTAAGATTAAATCGCGCAAGGCAGGTGTAGCGCATGCCTTGTGCGATTTTTTGTTATTCTCATTTTCCGCTTATCCTACTTTTCCTTGATGAAAAAGTAGGCAAAAAAATCAAGGCTGTAAGTCCCAATCTTGAGAACTTAATGCCATTGAGATGATCGTTCTAAAAACAAAGCTTCACTATTATGATCTGATTTTCCTTAGCTATACCTAACTTTGTATATGCTTTCGGCTTCAGAAAAAAAACGGTATCAGCGGCAAATTCACCTGGAAGGTTTTGGTGAAGTGAGCCAGGAAAAACTATTGAATGCACGCGTCCTTGTAATTGGAGCCGGCGCATTGGGTTGTCCTGCATTAACATACTTAGCTGTAGCAGGTGTTGGTACATTGGGCATTGTTGACAACGATGCAGTGGAGTTATCGAACCTGCACCGCCAATCGCTTTACACAACCGATGATTGCGGAAAACCGAAAGTACACGTTGCTAAGGAACGTTTGTCGGCCATGAATCCTGAAATCATCATCAACACTTACCAAACATATCTTTCACCCGAAAACGTAATGGAACTCATTTCCGGTTACGATGTTATTGTAGACGGCACCGACAATTTCCAGGCACGTTACCTGATCAACGATGCTTGTGTGTTGGCCGGAAAACCCAACGTTCACGGTTCGGTGGTACGTTTTTCAGGAACACTTTCCGTATTTAATTACCATGATTCCCACGGAAATACAGGTCCGAATTACCGCGATTTATTTCCTGTTCCTCCTACTCCCGAAGAAGCACCATCGTGTGCCGAAGCAGGGGTGATTGGTGTCATTCCGGCTATCATCGGGTCGATGCAGGCGATGGAAACGATTAAACTGATTACGGGGGTTGGTGAAGTCGCTTCGGGTAAATTTCTGCAATTAAACGCATTATCCAATTCCCAACAGACCCTTTATTTTGATAAAGATCCGTTAAATCCATTGAACAACGCTTCAGAAAACTTTATTTTTGAAACCGATTATGCAACATTTTGTCATCAAAAAAAACAACTTATGAAAAGTATTACTGTAACTGAACTGAAAGCGTTGAAAGACCAAGGCGCCAATTTCCAATTGATTGACGTTCGTGAAACCTACGAACACGATATTTGCGACATCGGTGGCGAATTGATCCCGATGAATGAAGTACCGAACAGCGTTGACAAAATCAGTAAAGACAAGCAAGTGGTGGTTCATTGCCGTTCAGGAAAACGCAGTGGAAATGTGATTAACTTTTTGGAAGACAATTACGGTTTCACCAATCTGTACAACCTCGAGGGCGGAATCCTGGCATGGGCCGGCCAAATTGATCCGACGATGGAACAATACTAATCAATGAACAGAAAAACGGTCAATGCGGTTATCATACTCGGCATCATTTCACTGGCGAGTATTTTGTTCATTCAGATTTTCTGGATCAGGAAAACCCTGCAGGCACAGCAGGTAAATATCGAAATCCAGGAAAAAGAAGACAGCCTTAACCTCAAGCAGTTTTCTGAACACGCTCATATTGCGCTGCGCAATGTATTGGAAGAGATCAATCACAATGCGGCAGACAGAATGGACCTTTACGGTGCTGTAAAACAAATCCGCACCAATTATTTTTCGGTTGATATCGCCGAAGAATTGCATCCGTTTTATCTCGAACAATTGCTGAAACGCGAATTCGACGAACAAAGTCTCAACCAGGACTTTCAATACGGTATTTACGATTGTTTTACAGATTCCATCGTCTTCGGAAACATGATCCGGTATACAAAAACCAGTGGTTACAAGCCGGTTAGCGACAGTATGAACGGCGTTACTTCCGAAAAACTGGAATGGAAAAAAGACGGCCATTATTTCACCGTGTTGTTTCCGAACGTGAAAAGCAATCCCATTGATGCTGCAACGCCGCTGACTTCTCCGTGGTTATACCTGGTAGCGATTATCACCTTGATCCTGATCTTCTTCGCTTTTGCAATCAATGTGATACTGAAACAAAAACGTTTATCGGAAGTGAAAACCGATTTCATCAACAACATGACTCACGAGCTAAAAACGCCGATTTCAACCATCGGGCTTTCGAGTGAGTTATTGCTGCGCGGGGATTTTAAAGACGATCCCGAACGCTTGAAACGGTACGCCGAAATCATTTACAAGGAGAACAAGCGTCTTGAAAACCAGGTAGAACGCGTATTAAACGTAGCGAAACTGGATAAGGAAAAACTGGTGCTATCTAAGGAAAAACTCTCGATCCATGAGTTGATTTTAGATGCTAAAGAAAGTTTTGACCTCAACCAAACTGACAGCGGTGGACAAATTGTGCTTCAGCTGGAAGCTTCCAATGATATGTTGCAGGTTGATCCGGTGCATGTCACCAATGTGATCTACAACTTGCTCGACAATGCCGTGAAATACTGCGATCAAACGCCTGATATTACGATTCGCAGCAGCAACCAGAACAATGGTTTCCTGCTTTCAATTGCCGACAACGGAATTGGTATAAAACGAGAGGACATCAAACTAATTTTCGATAAATTTTACCGCGTTCCTACCGGCAACCTGCACAATGTAAAGGGCTTCGGACTTGGTTTGTATTATGTAAAACTGATCGTTGAAGAACATGGTGGAAAAATCCAGGTAAAAAGCTCCGTTGGCAAAGGAACGACCTTTCATTTGTGGTTCCCGATGAACTAAAATAAAAAGGGAACACCGAAACCGGCATTCCCTCATCTTTCATTTCATTGATCTTATGAAATCATCGTCATGTTAAGACCAATCGGGCCTTCACCTGCGTAAGTCATACTTCCGCTAAAGGTTTTACCGCCATCAGCCGATGAGATTTTCACCTCCATTACATTTTGTCCATCACGGCAACCCATTACCCAGGTTCCGCCAGGATGCCATGGCGCAGAGTCACCTCCCCACTGGTTTTCTACTACATAATTATTACTTCCGTACAAGGAAGCTTTGAATCCGATCGGGCCTTCACCTGCGTAGGTCATGGTTCCGTTCAGTGTTTTTCCACCATCGGGAGAATTGACAGAAACAGCAACTACATTTTGATCACGGCAACCCATAATCCATTCTCCGCCCGGGTGCCAAGGTGCAGAGTCGCCTCCCCACTGGTTCTGCGCATTGTATACCCCTCCCGCAGATTGCTGACTTTTGAAACCAATAGGTCCCTCACCGTTATAGGTCATTGTCCCCGTTAGTGAATTACCACCATCTGCAGAAGTAACATTTACGTCTACAACATGCTGGCCAACCCGGCAACCGATGATCCAGGTTCCGCCCGGGTTCCATGGTGCAGAATTGCCACCCCACTGGTTTTCTACCACGTAATTATTGTTTTGGGTCATGGTGGCTCTAAAACCAATCGGGCCTTCCCCCGCATACGTCATGGTTCCATTGAGCGTTTTACCCCCATCCGTTGATGAAATTTTCAGGGCTACGACATTTTGCCCCTGGCGACAGCCAATTACCCAGGCCCCACCAGGATTCCAAGGTGCAGAGTTTCCGCCCCATTGGTTTTGTACAATGTGAATAGTGTTGTTCATAGTGATTGTTTTAAATACCTACTCGTATGGCTTTTCGGTAACCGCCTTTGTCTAAATGTGAAGCTTCGTAGACAAGACAAATCTATTCTATTGATTTTAAGTCGAATACAGTATTAATACCTAAATTTTCAGAACGGGAGTTTTTACCCAAACTCTTGCGGGAAATACTATTTTAGTCATCGGTATCCATCAATTTGCATAATAGTTCCGTAAGTTCCCGGCAGCTCATTACCTTTGCTTCGTGCAACTGGTTAATCAAATATTCAGCATACAAACACCGTCGGAATTTGACAGGCTCGCGTTGGAAGTGTACCGTTTTCAGCGCGAACACGTTCCTGTTTACAAACAGTTTGTTGATTTGCTGGGGAAACCCGAACCGCAAACAGTGAGTGAAATTCCATTCCTGCCCATTTCGTTTTTCAAAACACATGCTATCATCGCTGGAGGAATGCAATCCCAAACCGTATTCAAAAGCAGTGGTACTACAGGAATGGAACGCTCTCAGCATTTAGTCGCTGATGTTTCGTTGTATGAACGTTCGTTTTTACCGACCTACGCGCATTTTATCGGTCCGCTGGAAAATCAGCTCATTTTTGCATTGCTGCCCAATTACATCGAACAAGGTGAATCGAGTTTGGTATATATGGTCGATCACCTGATTCACGCTACGAACCATGAACTTTCGGGATTTTACCTAAACAATCCCGAATCTTTGCTGAATGCTATCGAACTGGGCCGGAAAACCGGAAGAAAATTGGTCTTATTCGGGGTTTCCTATGCCTTGCTCGATTTGGCAGAGCAACATGTTGATTTATCAGATGTGCAGATCATTGAAACCGGCGGAATGAAAGGCCGGCGAAAGGAAATGACCAAAGAAGCATTGCATGCCGAACTAAAACAGGCCTTCGGATGCGAATTTATTTCTTCCGAATACGGGATGAGTGAGTTGTTATCTCAAGCTTACAGCGGCAAAAATGGGTTATTCGACCTTCCACCCTGGATGGATGTCCTGCTGCGTGATGTCAATGATCCGTTTTCATTGGTCGATGAAGGCAAAACCGGCGGCGTGAATGTGATCGATCTGGCGAATTTGTATTCATGTGCGTTTATTGCCACGCAGGATTTGGGCAAAATAGTGAACGGGCAGCTGCAACTCATGGGCAGGTTCGATCAGGCGGATTTGAGAGGATGTAACTTGTTGGTTCAGTAGTTTTTGGGGGAATTTGGAAAATGGCTATTCCAAAATCAAATTTGAAAATTCGAAAATTTGAGTGTTCGCAATAGTACGAACGCTTTTTAGTCAAACTAAACTTTAAGCATCGAACGTAATATTGCGAATTCACGACCGTTTCTTTGACATGCCAATTTGCAATATTACGAACGGTTTTTAGTAAAAAAATCACTGCGGACATCACACGTAATATTGCGAAATTACGAGGACGTATTTGGCACGTAAATTTGCAATATTACGTGCCCATATCCCAGTTGAAAATCTCCACCCATTTCACAAAAAACCCAAAATCAACCCCAATTATCTCCCAACTTTTTGTCTTGACCTCAAAATAACTATCTTGGTTCTACGAATTACCAAATGAATACCCAAAAAATGCCTTTTGAAACAATTTTGATCCTGGTGCTAATCGGTTTGTTCGCTGGTACGCTCAGCGGATTTATCGGTGTCGGCGGTGGTATTATCATTGTTCCTGCATTGGTTTATTTTTTGGGATTAACACAGCATCAGGCTACCGGAACCAGCTTGTTTATCCTGACCCTTCCGGTAGTCATTCTTGGAACGATGAACTACGCCAAAACCGGTAATCTTAACTGGAGATACGGATTGGTAATTGCTTCCACCTTCGTAATCGGTGGATACATCGGATCGAAACTTTCACTCAAAATATCACCCGCAATCGTCAAAATTATCTTCGGATTCATTATGGCTTACGTGGCTTTTACGATGATCCGCTCCGGATTCAATCTCTACAAAAATGAAGAATAGCCTGCATACCATCATCCAACAACGTTCGGAAGAATTGTTTGCGAAAGTGAAAACATACCGCGAACACATGCACCGTTTTCCGGAATTGTCGTATGCCGAGCACGAAACCATGACTTACGTGGTAAAACAACTTACTGCGCTGAACATTCCCTTTACGGCAAATGTGGCAGAAACCGGGATCACGGCTATTATTCGTGGTGATCATCATTCGGAAACGGATAGTTGTTTCGGATTGCGTTCTGAACTGGATGCATTGCCGATTCAGGAACTCAATGAGGTTCCCTATTGTTCGACAAAAGAAGGGATTATGCACGCGTGCGGACACGATGTTCACACAGCTATTTTATTGGGCGCAGCTGAGTTATTGTTTGAATTGCGCAACGAATTACCACATCCGGTGAAACTGTTCTTTCAACCCGGTGAAGAGAAAAATCCGGGTGGCGCATCGCTAATGATTGCCGACGGAGCCCTTAAAAATCCGGATGTCCACGCTATGACGGCTTTACATGTATTTCCCGAAATGGAAACCGGAAAACTGGGATTCAAAACAGGCTTATACATGGCTTCGTGCGACGAAATTTACATCACCATCAACGGAAAAGGCGGACACGGCGCAACACCGCATCAAACCATCGACCCGATTATGATCGGTGCGCAATTACTGGTTGGTTTACAACAAATTGTCAGCCGGAATTGTGATCCTAAGATTCCGTGCGTATTGTCGTTCGGGCATTTTGAAGCGCTGGGTGCCACGAATGTGATTCCGGAGAAAGCTCATTTAAAAGGAACGTTCCGCACCATGGACGAAGCATGGCGGGCAAAAGCATGGGAATTGATTGAATCGCATGTGCAACATGTCTGCGCTCAATTCGGCGCCACGGCAGATTTGACCATTTCAAAAGGATATCCGTTTCTGGAAAATGATCCTGAACTGACAATGGCCGTTCGCACCATTGCGGAAACACATTTCGGTGAAGAAAACATTGAAACGCTTCCCATTCGTTTGACCTCGGAAGACTTTTCATATTACGCACAGGAAATCCCGGTGTGTTTTTTCCGGTTGGGTGTTCGCAATGAAGCCAAAGGTATTGTTCACGGCGTTCATCATCCACGCTTCAATATCGACGACCGCGCTCTTGTAGTAGGCGTTCAGGCCATGACTTTGGCACCATTTTCGTAAATCAGGGCCGTTATGAAACAGACAGTCACATATCTCCTTTTAGTTTTGGCAGTTGCGATGAATAGCTGCGGCACAGATGATACTCCTGTGAGTCACAAGGAGATTTTCGAGATCCGTACAATTGGAACGCTTTCTACCAGCGAGTATACCGTGAGTAAAATCATCAAACTCAACGATCCCGGAGAATGGTACAAATGGGGTGATCGCAAGATTCTCATTAGCTGCAAAGCGAAAATAAAAGCCGGAGTAAACCTCAACAAGCTGAAAGCCGAAGATATCAAGATCACCGGTAAAAAGATCGAAATTCAATTGCCTCCGGCCGAAATTATTTCCTTTGAAATGAATCCCGAACAGATCAAAACCGAAATGGTGGATGTAAGTGGTTTCAGAGGCGGATTTTCACAACAGGAAAAAAACAAGATTCTGCGGTTGGGCGAAAAATCGATCCGGGAAGATATGAAGCAACTCAATATTCTCAACGATGCCGAGACTAACGCTATCGTATTCCTCACAGATTTTTACAAGAATTTAGGATTTGAAGAAATAATCATTCATGGAACGAAAAAAGATAAGCGAACTAAGAACACTGATCGGTAGGCTGTTAATCATCAGCGTAATCGTAGTGGTTGGGTATTTCCTTTACCAGCGTTTTTTCGGTGATAAAACAGGTTCCGGGTATACAATCGAAGATACACCGTTGCATGTGGAAGAAATCCGCAAGATCGTGGAATTGAACACCATCAAGTTTCGTGACGAAGTAGTGGTTGATTCGTTGGAATTGTATAAAACCACAGCCGAGCAGATTCAGGGAAATCTGGAAAAACTGATGGATCCCGATCAGGCCAAACACGGTATTTCGAGCAGTAATGTCAAGCGACGGCTCACAATGGTCGTAAAGGGTGAATTGCTCTACGGAATTGATCTCAAACGCAAAGATTTTACGGTCATTCCAAAAGACGGAAAACTGGTAATTAGCCTTCCTCATCCGGAATTGTTATCGATTAATCTCACACCCAAAAACACCGACATCTTTGTAGAAAACGGAACCTGGAAAGATTACGAACGTCAACTGTTAATACGCAAAGCACGCTCAAAAATGATTGCCACAGGCGAAAAATTGCGCCTGACGGAAAAAGCCAAAGCTCCGCTGGAACGCCTGCTGAAACAATTGATCCGGTCGCAAATGCCGATTGTGATTGAGTATTATTGATTTCGTGATATGAAACTCTCAAAGTTGTTTGGTCTGGCGTTGACCTGTTTTGTGATTGGTTTTGTCTCTTTCATGAGTTTATTGGGAATAGCAATGATTCAGCATTACCTTCACATAGGGATTCATCCACCACCTGAATGGAATGAGCATGGCTATCCCTTCACTTTTTATTATGAAACTACGTTTAACGACGATGGACTTGAAGGAGGAAACATAAAAAATTTTCTAGTGGATTTTCTGATTTACTTTTTGTTTTTCAGTTTGATCTTTATAGGATATAAATGGATTAAAAACAGAACAAAAAAAGGGTCACGATAAATCGTGACCCCACAAAAAGTTATAATTAAGGATTATAAACCGAAAGTCGATTTCACCTTGTCTGTATAATCTAATTTTTCCCAGGTAAACAATTCAACTTC
This sequence comes from Candidatus Fluviicola riflensis, assembly GCA_002243285.1. GTDB lineage: Bacteria > Bacteroidota > Bacteroidia > Flavobacteriales_D > Crocinitomicaceae > Fluviicola > Fluviicola riflensis. Next base: position 3,426,403 of record CP022585.1, read on the forward strand.
TCTTGAAACAACTGTTCCATCCGGAGATTTGAACGTTTTGGTAACTACTTCGTTTTTACGGCCCATGTGACCGTAAGCAGCAGTTTCACTGTAGATCGGGTTACGCAATTTCAAACGTTGCTCAATCGCATACGGGCGTAAATCGAAGATCGCTTCTACTTTCTTGGCGATTTCACCATCCGTCATATTAACTTTCGCAGTTCCGTAAGTGTTTACAAACAATCCGCATGGTTTTGCCACACCGATCGCGTAAGAAACCTGTACCAACACCTCATCACACAAACCGGCAGCAACCAGGTTTTTTGCAATGTGACGTGTGGCATAGGCAGCAGAACGGTCAACTTTAGAAGGATCTTTTCCGGAGAAAGCTCCACCACCGTGAGCACCTTTTCCACCGTAGGTATCAACGATGATTTTACGTCCTGTTAATCCTGTATCTCCATGAGGTCCGCCGATAACGAATTTCCCTGTTGGATTGATATGGTATGTGATCTGGTCGTTGAACAACGCCTGTAATTCCGGCTTCAATTTCGCTTTCACACGCGGAATCACGATTGAAATGATATCTTCTTTGATCTTTGCCAACATCACAGGTTCGGTAGCAAAATCATCGTGTTGTGTAGAAACCACGATGCTGTCGATGCGTTGCGGAACGTTGTCATCAGAATATTCGATAGTCACCTGCGACTTTGCATCCGGACGAAGGTATCCGATTACGCTGGTTTCAGTATTGCGGATCGCAGAAAGTTCCTGCAAAATTTTGTGCGCCAAATCCAACGCCAATGGCATGTAATTATCCGTTTCCTTGGTCGCATAACCAAACATCATTCCCTGGTCACCTGCACCCTGCGCATTTGCCAACGTTTCAAAATCATTGTTTTCTGACTTGCGGTCAACACCCTGATTGATATCGTCAGACTGATCGTGGATCGCCGAAAGAATACCACATGAATTTGCTTCAAACATGTATTCCGACTTCGTGTAACCGATTTTACGGATCACTTCACGGGCAATGTTTTGTACATCCAAATAGGTATTTGTTTTTACCTCGCCGGCCAATACCACCTGACCCGTTGTTACCAATGTTTCGCACGCTACTTTTGATGTAGGGTCGAAAGCCATGAAGTTATCAATCAACGCGTCAGAAATCTGATCCGCTACCTTATCCGGGTGTCCTTCAGAAACAGATTCTGAGGTAAACAAATATGACATAGTTCTGTATTAAAAAAATTGTGACGCGCGAAATTAGTGAAAAAAAAAGAATGGGAATCCAAAGCGATCAATATGTGAATACTTTACTCTCTTCCGTCAGGGTTTTTCAACCGGATATTTTCGGTAGTTTTGACCAGAATCGGTTCTATGTTGTTCGCTGTAATCATATTATCCATTGTGCTTTTGGCAGCGCTCCTTTATATACTTCTTATTAGTATGAAGTTGCGCGAACTCACAAAACAACAGTCCGGACTTTCGGAACGCAACCAGGAACTCAACGCCATGATGCATTCCAGCGAATTGAAAGCCCTGCGCTACAAGCTCAATCCGCACTTATTTAAAAACGCGCTCAATTCCATTCAATCGCATGCTTATCAGACCTATTATTCGATGGATAAACTCTCGGGCGTTTTGGATTACATCTTATATGACAGCGATCAGCCCCTTGTTTCCCTGCAGGAAGAAATGGATTTCGCAGCTAATTTCATTGAGATCAACCGGTTGAAACTAAGTCCGCTGTTTGATTTACGCGTTCGCAATACCATTGAAAAATCGCAGGGTGATTGGGCTGAACTGAAAATCATGCCACTGGTAACCGTCGATCTCATTGAAAATGCGTTTAAGCACACAGATTTCCAGAAAACGGAATCGTTTATTTCCATCAGTTTTCAATTGGAAAAAGGCTGGTTTCAACTCGAAGTGAGCAACCGCGTGAGTGAAAAACCGCCGCTTCGCAAGAAAAACAGCGGATTGGGATTAAAAAATCTCGAAGAACGACTCAAAATCGCTTATCCGGAACGGTATAAATTGTTGGTGATTTCAGAAGGCTCTGTGTTTCGCACCCAGCTAAAACTACAGCTGCATGACTAAAGTGTATCGTTGTATCCTGATCGATGACGAATTACTGGCGCTGGCTTATCTGCGCACGATGTGTGAAGCCATTCCGAACATAGAAGTGGTACGCGCTTACGACAATCCAGTCATTTTTTTAAACGACTTACCCGATTTGGCGGTCGATTTTTGCATTTCAGATATCGTGATGCCTTCGCTTACAGGGCTCGATCTGGCGATGCAGCTCAACCATTTACCGGTGATTTTCACCACAGCTCATAATGAATATGCGGCCGATGCGTTCGATATTGATGCGGTTGATTATTTGCGGAAACCGGTTCAAAAGGAACGACTGGAAAAAGCAATCGAAAAAGTGGTGCAAATTCTGCGTCAGCGCGCTGCAAAACCGGTTGTGCTGAATGTTACCACTTCGAAAGGAAAAATGCGGTTGATTTCTGATCAGATTGTGGCTGTTTCGTCTGAAACACTTGACCGGCGCGATAAACTGGCAACGCTTTCAACCGGCGAGGAATGGATCATCAAAAACACATCGTTTGAACAATTGCTCAACCTGCTTCCCCACGAACAGTTTTGCCGTATTTCCAAAAGCGAAGTTATTGGTTTGTCGTTTGTAACTGGCTATACAGGCGAAACGATCTTTACTTCGTTTAAATCCAAAAACGGAAATTTGCGCAACTTTACCCTGAGCGACAATTACCGGAAAGAGTTCCTTGAAAAACTCTCTCGCAAGTTCGGTACATGAATTAGCCTTTTCATTACATTCTTTTATCGGGCTACGCAATGCGGTGAAACAACGGCTTACTTTTGCGCTAAAGTTAGAAGCTGTTAAGGATTTATTGGTTAGAAATACTTGTAATTATTTTTTGTTCAGGCAAGGCGCCTTTTGAGAGACATACCCGAAGGTATGCCTAAGAAAGGCAACGATGGATGGGGAAAAAAGAAAACAAGTAAAATAATTGAATGAATTCTTAACAGCTTCTTAGAGAAGCTGTCGCCATGAAAAACATTAAAAACCTGCTTTTTTACGTCCTCACGATCGGTGGTTTTTCCACGTTGATTTTCGGAATTATTACCTGGGGACAAGTGCTTGAGGCACGTAAAAGTATTACCAACGGACACCACAAAGTTACTGCCTCAACGTGGGACCAATTCACGGACACGCTTTTCAACAATCTCACCCATCCGCTGGCAAATCTTTTGCTTCAAATCATCACTATCATTGTGGTAGCTCGTATTTTCGGTTTTTTCTGCCGGAAAATCGGTCAACCGGCGGTTATCGGTGAAATCATTGCGGGAATTGTACTCGGGCCATCCCTCATCGGGCTTTATTTCCCTGATTTTTCAGCATTCCTGTTTCCTTCCAAAGCATCGCTTGATAATTTGCAATTCCTGAGCCAGATCGGATTGATCCTGTTCATGTTTGTGGTGGGAATGGAATTGGACCTGAATACAATCCGCAAGAAAGCCAACGACGCTGTAGTCATTAGTCATGCCAGTATTATTTTTCCCTTCACGCTGGGTGTTGGACTTGCTTACTTTGTATACGATGTGTTTGCACCGGAAGGCACCAATTTTCTGTCTTTTGCCTTGTTCATCGGGATCGCCATGAGCATTACCGCTTTTCCGGTGTTGGCGCGCATAGTGCAGGAACGCGGACTCACAAAAACCAAACTCGGTGCAATTGTCATTACCTGCGCCGCCGCCGATGATATTACGGCTTGGTGTATTCTTGCAGCCGTCATCGCAATCGTAAAAGCAGGTTCATTTCTGAGCGCTTTGTATATCATACTCGCAGCAGTTCTTTACGTTTTCATCATGTTAAAACTAGTAAGGCCTTTTCTAAAACGATTGGGGGAAAAATATTCCAGCAAGGAAAGCCTTAGTAAACCGGTAGTCGCAATCTTCTTCATAACACTTATCGTTTCCTCTTATTTAAGTGAAATCATTGGAATTCACGCCTTATTCGGAGCGTTTCTGGCCGGTGTGATCATGCCGTCGAGCTTGAGTTTTCGAACTATTTTCATTGAGAAGATTGAAGATGTTGCACTCGTATTATTATTGCCGTTATTCTTCGTTTCCACGGGATTACGCACTCACATCGACTTACTGAACGACTGGTCATTGTGGGGAATCGCTGCTATCATCATCGCTGTTGCCGTAATCGGTAAATTTCTCGGCTCGGCACTGGCAGCGAGATTTGTAGGTCAATCGTGGCGCGAAAGCCTGATCATAGGCGCGTTGATGAACACCCGCGGATTGATGGAATTGGTGGTACTCAACATCGGTTATGATCTCGGCGTATTATCGGATGAAATCTTCACTATGCTGGTGTTGATGGCGCTTGTAACCACGTTTATGACCGGCCCATTGCTGGATCTGATTAATTGGCTGATGCCGGAAAAAGACAACCAACTCGAACAGCAGGCAAGCGCTAATTCAACCAAATACACGATTCTCGTTTCTTTCGGAAGTCCTGAGCGCGGTCGAACATTGTTGCGCCTGGCCAATAGTTTTATCCGCAAATCGCTGGACAATGCCGGAGTGACTGCATTGCATGTTTCCCCAAGTAATGATCTCAATCAGTTCAACGCCGAAGAATACGAACGCGATAGTTTCAAACTTGTTAAATCGGAAGCGCGACGTTTGCAATTACCGGTTGTTACTTTGTTTAGACCTACCGTCGACATCGACAAAGAAATCACCGATACTGCCAATGCAGGTAATTTTGATTTACTGATGATCGGGATTGGACGATCAGTATTTGAAGGTTCGTTGCTGGGCCGTGTGCTTGGTTTTACCACCAAACTGATTAATCCTGAACGGCTTTACGAAACCATTACCGGAAAAGAACCGCTGTTTGAAAACACGGTATTCGACGACCGCACCCGACAAATTATCAAAGGGTCGAAAATTCCCGTAGGCATTGTAATCGATAAAGACCTGGAGAAAGTCGAAAATATTTTCCTGCCCATTTTCTCGATCCATGACAGCTTCCTGTTGGTTTATGCCCAGAAACTGATTCACCACAGCGACGCACGCATCAGCATTCTCGATGCAGCGGGAATCATCAAACAACATCCTGAAATCAAGGAAACCATTCGTTCCATTGAACAGGTGGCGCCCAACCACATTGTACTCCACACCGAGCGCAAACTCGAAAAGGAATTCATGCAGCAACAGGATTTGATGATCATCAGTCACGACAGCTGGCGCAAAGCCGTGGAAACACAAAGTATCTGGTTGACGAATACGCCTTCGGTGTTGATTATTAAACCGTAAATTTTAATTTCAACCACATAGAACACATAGGTAACATAGATTGATGTTGTAACGGTTCATATTGATTTAACAATCCCGAAAATCCCGGGTTTCAATTCTGTTTTCGTTAATTGATCATCTGTGTAATAATGTATTTCGGGGCTAAATTGAATTCGTTTGAAATCAAATTTTTCTTTCTCTAACAACTCACGGAAGACCTGGAAACGTTGTTCTCCAAGTTCTTTACTCTCACCTGGCAATTGACACAAGGAAAACTCGATAATCAATGTCGGATATTTGTCCAATGCATCCTCTAGGATTTTTGCTTCGAAATTTAGAATGGTAGTTGCATCACCTTCTTGGAAGTAAGCTGAATTATCAAATTTGCAGTGATAATTAAGGGTTGATCTCTGAAAAGTGCTGGAATCAGGCATTCTCGGTTGACCTTGAATCATTCCGCAACAAAAAAATAGCAACAGAAGCAATTGACTCTTCATCATTTTCAATATATACTTTTATTTGAATGTTAACTTTCGTGAAAAGTCACTTAAAATATCCTAGCTGATAAACGAAATTGACCAGCTAAAAAACTATTTAACTCAAAAACGTGTCCCTATGTGGTTAATTCAATGGTGATTCTCCAGAAACGGGCTATACCGCATGATCGCATGGTTTTCCACCAACAATTTCTCCGCGCACGTCCCATCTGAAAACGTACACACCTGCACAATGCGGTTGTGGCGCGAATATCCACCCCAGAATTGCTGGTTCATTTGGTGGTCGCGTTCTTCAATGTGAAAAATGGTTTCCAATGGTTTATTCGATTTCAGTGATCCGTTGAGATGCGTTTCGTCGAGCCAGAGGGAAATCGTGAACGAATCATCGGTGTCGTTGCGCACCTGTAAATCAATGTAATTGTATGAAAGTGTGGCTCCCGCACCAAAAGGTACATTTCTGTTGACATCCGGGAAAACATCGTAGCCGTGGCGGTAACGTTCGGTAATAGTCAGCGGACTGTGCGCAAACAGCCAGAAAAGCAGGTTTCCCAGTTGACATAAACCGCCGCCGATTCCGGTTTGGATGGTCCCGTTTTGCAACACCAATCCTTCCAGGTAACCTTTTCGGGCGGTTGGCCGGCCAACCAGCTTCCAGAGTGAAAATGTTTCTCCGGGTTTGATCACAAGGTTATTAATTGGTTGAATAGCGAGGCGCAGGTTGGTGCGTTTGTTTTCCTGCAGGTACATTTCCACGTCTTTCAGCGGACGTAAAATCATCGAACGGTGCGATTTCACTTCAAACCAATCGGTTGTGATGGTTTTTGAGGATGCCCAGATTTGTTTTTCGCTGATCCATTTCCATCGCCGTTTCAGGATGAAGTATTCTTTTCCGAAAAAGCGTCGCCATTTTCCGCGATGCTGAGGTGTTGGAAGCTGATGCATCATTGATTGTAGATTTCAGCCAACTTCTTCGGAGCCACATTGCAATACGAAGTTTTGAGAATGTCCTGCACAAAATCGGCATCTACAGCACTGAGTTTTACAATTGTCCAGCCCTGTAATCCCCATTTATTGGGAACCGGATAACAAACTGTTTTGTCAAACGCGCTGAAAACCGATTGCTGAACAGGCGTTAGTTTCACTACCAAGTGATCTTCCGCCGAATTATAAGTCGCGAAAATTTTTCCTTTCACCCGGAAAGATGTTTTTTCAAAGTGCGGTTCTTCGCTGCTTTCAGCAAAAGACAATCCCAGTTCACGTAATTTTTCAAGGGTCACCATGGCGGCTTTTTTAAAATCGGTTCAAAATACTGTTTTTTCAGTGCATTTGTAACGAATTAACTAGTAGTTTTTAGTAATTACAAGTAGCTTTGAAAAAAAAACACATGAAATTCTCATTTCTGCTTTTGCTTCTCTCGTTGGTCGTTTCATCTATGCTCAACGCACAGAATCCACTCAGTATTCAGCAATATCCAGCTATTAAGTATACAGGTAAACCTGTGACCTATGATTGGTCGAATGTTGATCAATTGTTACAGGATGGCCTTCCCAACAAGGCGATAGCGGAAATCAAACGTATCCAGGAGCGAGCCATTTCAGAAAAAAACGTTTCTGAATTCTGGCGTACGATGCAGGAAATATCCGTACTCGCTGATGAAGGAATGCTGGAAGAAGATTCACGGCAGGAAATTATCTGGGACTACAGTGAACGTGCAGACGATTTACCTTTTCCACTCAACAATATCACGCATTTGTACCTGCGCAACTGGTTCAATTACCGGGAACTTTCAGAAAATGAAGAAAGTAAGTCCTGGAAACTGGGTGAAAAACGTGTGATTCTCACTGAGGAAAATCGTGCAGATTTTGTAGAATATCACGACAAAGCTTCTTTAAATCAGGCACAGGGATTGATGGAATGGGATTCGGAATACACGTTTTATCACACGCGTTTTGATTCGGAATATGAAACCGATCCGCGTCCGGAGTTGGTAAAGCAATTCCCGACTTTGTTTGATTACCTGGCACTTACTTATATCAGCAATCATCAGAGCGATTTTGCCAGCTATTATTACAATATGGCTGAAATGATCCCAATCAAAGATTCGCTTAGTTTCGCGCCGACCGAAGCTTTGCCTACTTCAAGTGATTATATGCGCAAGGACAATTGGGTTTTCCCGCTTTTGCATGCTATCGAAATGCTGCATTGGACCCAAAACCGTTTGACTCCTTACAGCCATGCATTGGAATATCGCATTCAATTTGTATCGCAGTATTACCAAGGTGAAAACGGTGAAAACCTGGCGCAAAAAGCATGGAAAGCGGCAGAAGAACGCCTTTTGGCCAAAAATCATTCAAGTGCGGCTATTTTCACGCTGAAGATTGCTTATGAATTGATGATTACCGGCAAGAGCTACCATTGGAAAAACAATTCAAAACCAACGGATGAGTTGTCTAAAGCTTTACAGAAAATAGATGGATCACTGAAATTATTCCCAGATTCGGAAGTGGCAGATGGCCTTAAAGACCTGAAAAAATCTATTCTTGACGATGAACTGGCGTTCAATATCAAAACGGACCTTTCACTCAACGAATCACAATTGATGGGCGTTGATTACCGCAACCTCAATCACGCAACCATGGTGGTGTTTCATGTAAAAAAAGATCCTGAGGTTTATACTCAGAATTATCTGAAATCATTGACATTGGAGAAAGTTTACACGCAACAATTGACTTTCGATGAAGACAAACGCATGTTGCCGCACAGCAAGGATTTCCTGCTTCCGGCCTTTACTTCGACAGGAACTTACCTGGTTCTGATAGCACCGGATGTTGAAAAAATCGAAGCCGTTTTACTCGCCGACACCTTGTTCAAACAAACCGACTTTGCGTATAAAGTGGTCCAGGTAACTGAATTATCAGTGAAAGTTTCCAATGAAAGCAGCAGAAACCGCATCCAAGTGGTAAATAAACAAACCGGGAAACCAATTGCAGGAGCAAAAGTACGCTACACGCGCAAGGTATACGGGATGAACAACGAACACACGTTGCTGCTGAAAGAAACCACTACCAATAGTGCTGGTATTTCGGAAGCCGATTTCACCAGCGAATTCAATTATACTGTGAGCTATAAAGGCGATAGTGTGAGTGACCGTTTGTACCGCTACAGTTACGGCCAGGAATCCATCAAAACAAAAATGATGGTATATACCGACAGAAGTATTTACCGTCCAGGACAAACCGTGAATTACAAAGTGATCGCTTACGATGATAACGATACCCGCAAAGGTGTTGTTCCAGACTTCCAGGTACGCATGGTGGCAACCGATCAAAACGGACAACAATTGGCCAGCGAAAGCAAACGCACCAACCAACACGGTTCTATCGCAGGCAGCTTCCAGCTTCCGTTATCAGGTTTTCTTCCCGGAGCGGTTTACCTGACCATCAATGAGGGTGGAGCTTACCAATACATTACTGTTGAAGAATACAAACGTCCGACGTTTGAAACGGTTTTCGATACGTTTAAAACACAATACGCGCTCGGTGATTCCATTACGTTTTCAGGAAAAGCCATTTCCTATGCCGGATACCCGATCACCAATGCGAAAGTGACTGTAACAGTAAGTGAACAGCGGTATTTACCTTGGAATTACAAAGGAATGCTCAAGGAATACGATGAGCAGGAATTTACTACCGTAACCGATGAAAAAGGAAATTTCAGCGTCCGTTTTAAAACCGAAAAGGGTGATGATATTTACGGTGTTAATTTTTCGGTAAGCGCCGTGGTTGTCAACCCGACAGGAGAAACACATGAGGCATATACCAACTTGTACATTGGCAAAAACCGCTTCACAATCAGCACCGATATTCAGAACCAGCTGCTTTCATCCGACGAAAACAAAGCCGGCATTTACGTTTATAACAGCGAAGGTTACGAGCAGGAAGAAGTTCAGGTGAATTATACAATCGAAAAAGAAATTCACAACGCTTATTATCAAAAATCGGCCGAAGAAAGCGAGTTTAAAGCGTTTACCGGTAACGAATTAAAGAAAGCGCTTCCGTTCCTGAAGTATTACGAAGCCGATAAAACCATCTTGCGTGTTGAAATCACAAAAGGCCAGCTTAAATCGGGTGAACAAATCGATATCAACAAAGCAGTGAACAGCCAGCCGGGAATTTACCGCCTTACAGCAGAAGCTACCGACGAAACAGGCGAAAAAGTAAGTACTTCCAGCGTGTTCACGGTGATCAATCCCAAATCGAAAAAGAACCAACATCAGGCTGCTTTTTGGGCAATGACATCCAACTGGTCGGCACAAAAAGGCGATAAAATTGCCATTACTATTGGTTCATCATTCAAAGATTTGATGGCGTATGTTGAAGTAGTCGACAAAAACGGGATTGTTTCTTCGAAATGGGTAAAAGTGAGTCAGCGAAAAGTGCTTTCAATTCCTGTTCCAGCCGGCGCGAAAGACAATTTCACCATCAATGTTACAGCTAATTACAAGCACCAGTTTTACCAGCAATCGTTCCAGATCAACTTACCTGATCCAAAAGCAAACCTGATCGTAAAATTGGAAACCAAACGCGATTACCTGCAGCCAGGAGCGAAAGAAACCTGGAGCGTCACCGTTACCGATGAAGAAAAATCGGCCGTACCATCAGAATTATTGGTGAGCATGTACGATGCTTCATTGGATGAATTCACCAATCATTACTGGAACGCTCAATTGACGTACCCGGAATACTATTACGTGAACTGGAGCAGCCGATATGAAGCACCTGTGCTTTCGGAAAACAATCAATGGACGCAATACAATCCTTATGGCTATCGCTGGGATTATGGCGGACGATATGATCGATCCGTTATGCGTGGAGGCACCTGGAAAGATACAGATATGTTTGAATCGCAAGCTTACTCCGCTTCCCCACCTCCACCACCGGTAGGAGGAGTTTTTTCGATGAACGCTAACGTAACAACTGTCTCAGGCAATGCGGAATACGATAAAAGTGACGCATTAACAGGAAAGGACGCTGAAGGAAAAAGAGAAGGCTCGGCTCCTGCCAGAATCCGTTCCAACTTCTCTGAAACTGCTTTTTTCTTTCCGCAATTAGTACCGGAAAGCGATGGTTCTTACCGTTTCAGTTTTACGGTTCCGGATGCATTGACACGCTGGCGATTTATGTCGATGGCGCATTCGAAAACCCTGCAAACCGGTTACAGTGAAGAATTGTTTATGGCACGCAAGGAATTGATGGTGACACCAAACGTACCGCGTTTCTTCCGCGAAGGCGATGTGGTAGAATTTGCCGCAAAAGTGAGCAATGAAACAGATGCTTCCGTAAATACAACTACCCGTTTACGTTTTATTGATCCTTACACAGAAAAGGATGTAACGGATCAATTCGGGACTATCGCACCTATCACTTCTTCGATCAACGGAAAATCAAGCGCTGATGTTTCCTGGAAACTGACCGTTCCGAAAGGAACCTTAAATATGGTGGCTTACGTGATCGAAACAACTTCTTCAACTTACAGTGATGCTGAAAAACGTGCAGTTCCTGTGCTGAGCAGCCGTGTATTGCTTACCGAATCGAAACCGTTTACCAAAACAAGCGCAGGCGAATCTACTTTCACACTTGAAAAAGTATCGAAACTGGGCGCCGGAACAGAGAAAGTGAGTCTTCAGCTGGAAATTCAGACACAACCGTTGTGGACAACTTTGATGTCGCTTCCATATTTGATGGAATTTCCGCACGAATGTGCCGAACAGGTTTTTGCCCGTTATTTTGCGAATGCATTGGCACAAAAAATCCTCCAGGAAAACCCGGAATTCAGACAGATCATTGAATTGTGGAAACAAGACGACCCGAAAGCGTTTATAGCGCAACTGGAACAAAATCCGGAGTTGAAAGCAATCATCCTGGCAGAAACACCGTGGGTGATGGATGCTCAAAACGAGGCTCAGCAACGGGCTCACCTCACTATTTTATTTGATGAAAATCAATTGACAGCGGCCATTCGTCAGGCGCTCACCAAACTCGAAGACCTTAAAACTTCTGAAGGCACCTGGGGCTGGTTTGGAAATCAAAACACGAATCTGTACATCACACAGCATATTGTAAGCGGTTTTGGCCAGCTGAAAGAATTGGGAATAGACGAAGATGCTTCTATCGTTGATGCGGCGTTGGCACACCTTGATACGTGGTACGAAACACTGTACAAAAAACTGACTCCGGCCGAGAAAAAAATCAACGCTGGGTTGTCTGATCTGACGATTCACTGGCTTACCTCACGTGCTTATTTCACCGACAGAAAATCAGAAGCGGTAACTTATTACCGTCAATGCATGGAGAAAAACTGGAAATCGTATAACCTTCAAACACAGGCGTTGATGGGAATCGATGCCGTTCGTTCCGGAAACACTGCATTTGCAGAGAAAATCAAAAATTCCATGATGGATCGTTCTACCAAAAAACCGGACATGGGAATGTATTGGAACGAAAATACGTACGGTTACAATTGGAACCAGGCAGCAATTGAAACACAAAGTATCCTCATTGAATTTTTCGTGAAACTGAAAGGTTTGTCAGCTGAAATTGACCAGATGCAATTGTGGTTGTTACAAAATAAGCGTTCCAATGCGTGGGAAACAACCAAATCGACGACTTATGCTTGTTATGCCTTGCTGGTAAATCGCTCTACGGTTGCCCGACAAATCAACCAGGTTGTAAAAGTGCGCCTGGCCGACGGAACCAACCTGGGTGTTTTGAAAAATGCATCGGGAACGGAACGCGTTTGGACAGGCAGCGAAATTACCCCGGGCAAAGCTTCGGTAACAATTGATGCATCCAATAATCAACCGATCTTTGGAGCCATTCACATCACGTATCTGAGTGAGCAGGACATTGTTGAGAAATCATCGGGAGATATTCGCCTGGAACGTCATTTCTACAAAGAAACTGACAATAAACTGGTCGAAGTAAAAGCAGGTGAAACGATTGAAATCGGCACCAAACTCACCGTAAAAGTGACGGTAACAAGCAATCGCTCACTGGAATTTGTACACATCAGAGCACCACATGCTTATGGTTTCGAACCGGTAAATCCGCTCTCGGGTTACCGCTATGGCGAAACTGGCTATTACGAAGTCAACCGCGATGCGTCAACAGAACTCTTTGCCGATTTCGCGAAAAAAGGAAGCACGACATTCTCCTATGAGATCTTCGCCACAGGAAAAGGTGAATTGAGTGTTGGTCCTGCCATCGCCGAATGTATGTACGCACCGGAATTCAGAGCGAACAGCACGGGATTGAAGGTGAATGTGAAATAATATTGATTGTATTAAATAAGAATGGGCGACTCGCGAGTCGCCCATTCTTATTTATTCGTGTTTTTCCATTCCGCCTGGTTTACAGCACGAGGGTAATTTTTCCAGCGCTTCGGGTTTTGCTTTTGTTCCATCGGCATCATAACCCAGCTCATTGATAATAGAACGCAATTTTTCAGGCGTCATTTTTTTGGTGCTGTATTTTATGGTTACGTCCCGCGTTTCGAGGTCCAGTTCGGCAAACGAAACGCCTTTGGTAAAATTTAAGCCACTTTCCAGGCGTTCTTCACATTCGGCACATTCGGCGCTGGTGTGAATCACAATGGTTTGCGTTTTTGGTGCTTTCTGGCCCCAGGCTGTTCCCACAACCGTTAAAAGGGCGATCAATACTATTGTTTTCATATTTTTATAATTACTCTGTTTTTTTTCGTTTCAATTCATACCTGAATCCACCATAAATAACCGTGCCTAAAATCGGTGCCCAAACACGCGTGGCGTCAAAAGCTGCGTTGTAGGGATCATCACTGCTGATAATCGGATCTTTTTGAGTGAAATTCGCTAAGTTTTCTCCGCCCACATAAACGTCGAATCGTTTAAAATGGTGCGTGATTTGCGCCAATACCTGTGGCACGCGGCTACTAACCTGGTGATGCAAAACAGTTCCGTCGGCCAGGTGAACATCATGCAGGCGCATGCGTCCGTACAACGAAAATGTCGCATCAATTTCCCAGCGTTTGTTCCGTGAGGCGTAAGCTACGTTGAACAATCCGCGGTGTTTCGGAATCATAATCTGCTGACGAATCTCACCGTTATATTGTCCCATTACCTGCATCCATTTATAAGCAAGCCTGATGGTCAACACTTTCACCGGCGAAAACGAAAACTCCGATTGCAGGGTATTGCTGAACGAGCTTTTGTTTTGAAAACGGAAGAAAAACGTATCCACCGATTGCTCGCGGTCAACTACCAATTGTCTTCCGAAGCGTGCGTGGTAAAAATCGACCGAAAAACTGGCACTGCGTTTGAATAGTTCCAATTGCCGGACAATAGAAGCTCCCGAATTCCAAACGGTTTCCTGCTGAATTGTAGCGGGAAGCACCCATACTTTGGAAGTCGCCAGTAGCGAACTGTTATCAATGATCACATTGGGCAATCGCCAGGCTTTACCGGTTGTGAGCCGGATATCGGTAAATTCATCAGCGGTAAATTTCAAGTGAACTCTCGGTGAAAACTGAGCTCCGTACGTTTCCTGGTAATCGTATCGCGCTCCGGCAACCGCCGTTAATCGGGTTCCGACATACGTATATTCGGTAAAAACACCCGGCGTGATTACCATTCTGTTTACATCAACCGTATCCAGACGCTGGTTCAGTTGCTGCGCCACACCAGACAATCCGAACTTGATCTTGTGAGTTGTGGAACCGATGATGCCGTCGTAAATGGCGTTCACGTATCCTTTGTTTTCTTCACCGGAAAAAACACGATTTCCGAATCGCCCTTCGATCTGATGTGTTTTGAATTGATACACTACCCCGATACTTTGGTATTTTTTCTTCGGGAACAAAAACCCGGTTTTCACAAAAGCATCCAAATGACGATTTGTCGTATTGGCCGTATAGCGATTGGCGATATTGTTCAATTGTCCTCCGGCACGTTCATCTGCATACACATTTACACCAAAACGCGTTTCAAAACTTTCTCCGGTATATTCCCAACGATGCAACAACGACACCGTTTTATTCAAAGGTGAATCTCTGAAGCCGTCGCCATTACGATCAATTTCCTGCTGCATTCCAGAAACATGCGCAAAAGTTCCGGTACTCCATTTTTTACCGATGAGCTGTCCTCCATGCACATTTAGTTCAGCCCGGCCGAGGATATTTCCGTAACCATTGACGTACAAACGCTGCATCGTTGATGGTTTCCGAAACTCGACATTGATCAGTCCGGCCATCGATTCGTAACCATTCACTACAGTTCCGGTTCCTTTCGTGATCTGGATAGATTCCACCCACGTTCCCGGAATGGTGTTCAGGCCAAATGAACTTTCCAAACCGTTCAGAAACGGGATGTTTTCCATTTGCATTTGGGTGTAGATCCCATCCAGGCCAAGTAACTGGATTTTCTTGGCGCCCGAAACAGCATCAGTGATACTGACATCAACCGTTGCATTGGTTTCAAACGATTCCGAAAGATTACAACAGGCGGCTTTTTTCAGTTCACCTTCACCCAATTCCTCCACGTACAACGGTTTCAAACGTGAGACATAATGCGTATTTCGTTTTGTTTCCACTACTACTTCATCCAGCATTACATCGCTGTACAAGTTGATTTCGAGTCCGGTAAACCGGTCGGCTTTGGTCACTTCAATGGTGTCATTCCTGAAACCGAAGGCCGTAATAATGAGCGTATCGGGAAGTGCTTTAGGAAGAATTAATTCAAACCGGCCTTTTTCATCGGTTTGAGTGCCCGTCTGAGCATTTTTTAATCTGATTTTTGCCTGGTAAACCGGCGCTCTGGTTCCGTTTTCAACACCAAATACAATTCCTTGTAATTGAGCAAAAACACAACTTTGAAGCAAGATAAATAAGCAGGCTAATCCACTTTTTTTCATGATAATTTGATTGTATGATACAACAAGTCTGATACCGGAAGTTTCGGTACGTTACATGATTGTATCCTACAAACGCCAGCAGCAGTTTACCGGCAGTCGCTCACCCAGAGGTTTGGGGGGAGGCCTGGTGATTTGGCAAATAATGACGGATTCGTCCGTATGAAGAATTTCTGGAGTAAACCGGAACGCAGTGAGCAAGGGATATTCGGCGATCCAAACCGGATGCTGGTAATGATCAGATTCAAAATAATCAAACGAAAGTGATAAACGCTTGATTTCATCAGAACAACAATCATCGCTCAGCAATTCATCAGACGCTTTTTCCTTGCAACAAGGTTCAACAATTTCTTCTTCACAATGATCCGATGAAGTAAACAAGGTTTGAATAATAATCTGTTCATGCGTGCAGGAATGGCGGTATAGAGGAATCCCGATGCTTCCAAGAAACACCAGCAGTATCAATCCTATTCCGACCAAACGATTTGTCATTACCCACAAAGGTAAACCGAATTGATGAGTCTACAAACCCAATTTGGAGTCAGAATTGAAATCCAATTAAAATACTATTCAAATAACGCATAAACAGTTAATAATCAAACAATTCCGAGTTTCAGTCGATTGAGTTGAATATTCGATGAAAACCGCGATTTGTTCGATGAGACAGGGCAATTTGGTAATTGACTCCCAAACATTTAGTGGAATGAAAACTATAGTTGTAGATTTGAATCCTGCTAAAAATTCAGACTCTTATGAAAAGATCACTACTACTATTATCTTCCTTACTAACTCTTTCTGTCAACGCCCAAAACGTTGGTATCAATGGTACGGGAGCTGCACCTGCCGCAAGTGCAATGCTCGATATATCTTCTACAAACTCAGGGCTTTTAATTCCCAGAATGACCACTGCTCAACGCACAGCCATTGCTGCGCCTGCAACCGGACTTTTGGTTTATGATACAAACATCGGCAGTTTTTACTATTATGATGGTACCCAGTGGATCTGGATGTTGTCTAACACAACGGGCTGGACGCTAAACGGAAACACGCCGGCTGCAACCAATTTCATGGGATCTACAAATGCCCAGGTAGTTCGTTTTTTCTGTAATAATATTGAACGCTTTCGTTTGAATCCTGGTGACGGTGAATTTGTAGCCGGAGCAACTGCTTCACCCTATGCCGGAGATTTGATGGCTGGCGTGGCTACTGCCGCATTGACTTTTGCCATAAACGGTTATACTTCGCAAAATGGTTCAGGTGTTTGGGGTGAAACCTTGGCCGCAAGTGCTTCTAATTTTGCTGCCGTTCAAGGTGTCTATAGCGGTACGGGCGGCGGCTCGGGAGTTCTCGGAAATTTCAACGGAACCAGTACAGTAAATACACGTTCCGGAGTTTACGGTGTCTGTAGCACTCCTGCCCTGACTAACGGTGGCGCCGGTGCATATGGTTACAACGCTGTAGCAAGTGGTAACCAGCACATGGGAATCCTGGGCAATTACAACGGTGCTGCTTATGGAATCGGTGCTTACGGAGTCGGTTTCGGAGGTGGTATCCTTACCGGTAACAACGATGTTGCTGTTGTGGGCTGGAGAGCTAATAACAGTAATTATTCCGGTTACTTCAACGGAAATCATGTAATTGCCAACGGAACCAAATCAGCTTCTGTACCAACTACGAAAGGAAATCAGTTGTTATACGTTACGGAAACACCGGAAGTATGGTTCGAGGATCTTGGTGGCGGAACATTGGTCAACGGAGAAGCTACCATACAATTGGATGCGTTGTTTTTGGAAACTGTTGTGATTGATGCCGATCATCCGATGCGTGTTTTTATCCAGATGGAAGGTGAATCGAAGGAAGTTTATGTAACGAAAGGCACCACTAGTTTTACAGTAAAAGAACGCAACGGAGGTGCTTCCAATGCCGAATTCTCATACCGAATCATGGCAAAACGTTTAAATTTCCAGGATCACCGATTCGGAAACGATCCTGTTTGGGGGCCTGGCGATACACACAAGTATTCACAATACGCGACTCCACCACCGGTCGATTACGACGAAAATGTACGTTTCCAGGAAAGTCAGCGTGCCAATTGGAAACAAACACCGATGCCGGAAGGATTTATCTATTATGATCAAATTCAGAAAGAAGCGCAAGAACGTGCATTAGAAAAACCTGAAACGCCGAAGAATTAATTTTAACCAGGCGGTAAAAATAATAGCCATTGGCTAAAGAAGGCAGGTATTGAAACATACCTGCTTTTTTTTGTTATCTCGTACCAATAGCCGCGTACTTTCCGTATTTTCACCACATGGAGGGCATGAAGGAACAACAACAAAAGGCGATTAGCACAGCATACTTCAGTATGTTTGGCAATCTTATTTTGGCGTTGACAAAAGGTGCCGTAGGTTTTTTCGGTAATTCCTTTGCATTGATTGCAGATGCAATCGAATCTACCGCCGATGTATTTTCTTCATTCCTGGTATTGGTTGGTTTAAAATATGCCAAACGTCCACCCGATGAAAATCACCCTTACGGCCACGGAAAAGTAGAGCCGCTCATTACCTTTGTTGTAGTTGGTTTTCTATGTATATCGGCTACTTACATTGTAATTGAAAGCATTCACAATATCCGCACTCCGCACAAAGTACCGCAAGCGTATACACTTTGGTTTCTGGCGGCAATTATTGTTATCAAGGAACTTTCATATCGCTTCGTCTCAAAAAAAAGCAAGGAAACCGGAAGTGGCTCTCTCAAAGCGGATGCATGGCATCACCGCAGCGATGCCATTACTTCACTTTGCGCATTTGTGGGTATTTCCATTGCTCTCTGGTTGGGAAATGATTACGCGGAAGCCGATGATTGGGCGGCATTGCTATCATCCGGATTTATTTATGTCAACGCCTTTCTGATTTTTCGTCCTGCTTTGGGTGAAGTAATGGATGAGCATCGTCATCATGCTTTTGTGGATGATATCCGCACTTTTTCGCAAGAGGTTCCCCATGTGGTTCGTACAGAAAAATGCCTGGTCAGAAAATCGGGAATGCGTTATTGGGTAGACATTCATGTTCACGTAGACGGAAAATTGTCTGTCGATGAAGGCCATACAATCGCACACACACTCAAATCGCACCTGATGGAAAAATTGCCTGTAATTGAAGATGTGCTGGTGCATATAGAACCCGCTTAAGAATTCTAAATTGAAAATGTAAAATTGAAAAGGAAGCATATACTTCAATTTCTTTCAATTTTAAATTTTACATTTTCAATTAATTCATCATTCAAACGTACCTTTGTAGTACAAAAATTCAAACAGCTATGTCGCAAATTCCAATTACCGTATACGTCGAAATGACTCCGAACCCGAACACGATGAAATTCGTGGCCAATAAATATCTATTGATTTCGGGTGATTCAGTAGAATTTACCAGTCAGGCGGAAGCAAAAGGTTATTCCCCACTTGCCGAAGAATTATTCAACTTTCCGTTTGTGAAAGGTGTTTTTTTAGCCGCTAACTTTATTACCGTTGCCAAAAATGACAGCATTTCATGGGACTTTGTGACCATGGAATTACGCGAATTCATCAAAAACTGGCTGGCAGAAGGAAAAGATGTGTTGGTGATGATGCCGCCACCGAAAGCTCCTGCAGCTTCAACAGACGAATCAAAACCTACAAAAACCTACGAACCTTCCGAATACGATGATGCAATCCGCAGCTTGTTGGATGAATATGTGCGTCCGGCGGTAGAAAACGATGGTGGCGCCATTGATTTTGTTGGATTCGACGAAGGAATCGTAACCGTAGCTTTACGCGGATCTTGTTCTGGTTGTCCGTCGAGCACCGCTACGTTGAAAGGCGGAATCGAAAACTTACTGAAATCGCATTTACCTGAAGTAAAAGAAGTAGTAGCCGAATCGCTCTAAGCTTTTTAGATATTATTGGATCGCCCGGTTCGCTTGAAAAAAGCAGATCGGGCGATCTTTTTTTTGCCACGAATTTTCACAGAAACAGCATAAAAGAGTTCCCACGAATTCACGAATTTTTTGTGTGCCTAACGGACACGCTTTTATACACATATTAAGGATTGGTGTAAAATGTAGGAATCCATTGAATAAATGTGAGCGAGTCCGTTAGGCGAGCTGTAATTCGTGCATTCGTGGGAAAAACAATACCTCGGCTAGCCGGGGAGGTCAATACCCTGTCCATCTGTGGCAAACACATCTTACTCATACCAATTAATTTGTGGTTCGTCCACTTTTTTTCAATTCGCTTTATGGAATTGTTACCACATGGTTATCTATAAGGAAATCTTAATTCTAAAAACCATGAGACAATTACTTCTTTTAGGAATGCTTTTCATCGGAACAGCAACCTTCGCGCAAAATACCTACGGCGACATCATCGGAACGCTGGTTGACAAAAAAAATCAACCTATCTGGGGAGCAGCGGCCACCACTTTTTACGGCGAATCGATGTACCGCGCTCAAACTGATATTGACGGGCGTTTCCGGATCTCAGCTGTTCCGGCGGGAACATACCAGGTCTTCTTCGTCTATGAAGGCGATACCATTTATGCTCCCGAGAAAGTAGATGTTGCACCTGATAGTTACGGAACACTAAGCACGGTGACTTTCGCTCCAATAAATGATCTGACCCAAAGCAATGATTCGGTAACTATGTTGGATGATTTTGTTTTTTACGAAAAAATCAAACTCCCAATCGGTGAAGCGCCCATGACAAAACTGACCCAAAAGGAAATCAAATTCAGCCCGGTGAAAAATGACATGAAAGCATTGGTAGCTGGAATGAACTCTGATGTACGTCAAACAGAGGACGGTTCACTTGTTTTCCGCGGAGCGCGCAAAGGCGATTTGATTTACTACGTTGACGGCGTGAAAATGAATCAGGTTTTCAACTTGCCAAGTTCAGCTTTAGGATATGTAATGGTGTATTCCGGGGCGATTCCTGCCAAATACGGTGATACAAACGGCGGTGTGATTGTGGTTGAAACCAGGAGTTATTTTGACTTGCTGCGCGAATACAACAGCCGCATGTCGCTGGGCGAATAATATTTATCAAACCATCTATCAAATAAATAAGTACGGGTGACTCGCGAGTCACCCGTACTTATTTATTTCGGAAAAAACTTCGGACTGGCCTCTTCCATCGGAATGAGGTATTTCTTCAGGTTTTGTTCGTCATCTTTGTTCAGGATCATCAGCATATTATCCGATTCAACCACAATGTGATTATCCAATCCTTCAATCAGCGCCAGTTTATCGTTGGGTAAATTCACGATGCAATTAGTGGAATTGATCATGTGCACATTGTCGCCGATCACCGCATTTCCATTGTAATCCTTTTCGAGGTGCGTGTACAAACTTCCCCACGTTCCCAAATCGGACCAATCGAACGTAGCTAATACCACATCTACGTTCTTGGCATTTTCCATCACTGCAAAATCGATGGAAATATCTTCACAGGCTGCAAAACAGTGATTCACATAAGCTTGTTCTTCAGCAGTGTTGTATTTATACGATTCAGCGGTAAACAATTCATGCAGTTCCGGTTTGAATTTTTCCAACGCATGCAGAATAGTTACTGAACGCCAAATGAAAATGCCTGAATTCCAATAATAATTTCCGCTCTTCACGAAAATTTCCGCCAGTTCACGATTTGGTTTTTCAGTAAAATGTTTTACATCTTTCACCTGGCCTGGCAAAATATCACCATCCTCCACAAATTCGATGTAACCGTAACCGGTATCAGGTCGTGTCGGTTTGATCCCCAACGTTACCAAACGCTCATTCCTATTGGCTGTTTCAATTGCAATGCGAATAACATCAACAAATTTTTCTTCTTTTAAGATCAAATGATCAGAAGGCGCAACTACCAGCGTTGCATTTGGGTTGATCGCATGAATTTTCGCAGCCGCATAAGTAATACACGGAGCTGTATTCTTGCGTTCCGGTTCAGTAAGAATCTGATCGTATGACAATTCGGGTAATTGCTCCTTTACAATGTCTTTGTAGATAGCGTTGGTGACAATGTAAATATTTTCAGCCGGAGCAATGTTCAGCAAACGCTCAAAAGTCATTCGCAGTAACGATTTACCGATTCCCAAAACGTCCAGGAATTGTTTCGGTCGCTGAACGGTAGACATGGGCCAGAACCGACTTCCGATTCCACCGGCCATGATAACGCAATAATTATCTTTCATGTAGTTATTATTCTATGTGATGTACGGTTGCAAGCGCATGAATGAGGAAATTTCGCCGTGAAGAAATCTCTTCACACATAAAACGGGTACGGCGTAATTCCCCTTTTCTAAAGTGCCTTCCTTGCAACGCAAAAGTAGCATTTTTCGGTAATTCTTCTAACGTGAGCGCATCATTCACCTGCATGTCGAATTGCCGCAAAACGCGCGATAATTGAGTATCGGAACACGAAGATGCTTTGGTATTTGCCAAACTGCGCATCAGGGCGTTTTCGATTTCTTTTGGCAGCAATCCCGAAGAGATAGCCGGCCAAAGCATGGTGCGATAGGTTTGCTTCCACTCTTCTCCATGCGGTTTTACCCGGTTTCCGTAAAGAAGAAACGTTTCCAAGTGCGCGAATTCGTGCAAAGTAGTGATCAAAAAACTATACGGATTCAAGTTGCCATTTACGGAAATACGATGATGTTTTTCAGTTCCCATCGGCGGACGATAATCTCCCAGCTTGGTGTTGCGCGGAGCTTTGATCGAAAAACGAACAGGATATTTCAGCAACAAACCTGCAACCATAGCCTCAAATCCTTGCGGGAGGTACGGACGCAGTTGTTTTTCCAACCGTTGTTGTTTCTCGTCATTCATTAAATACGAAAATACAGCATTGATGATTTATTTCGGCCGTTTTTACTGAAAATAGTTATGAGTGGAGAAGCGTTGAAAATTTGGCAGGAAATGATGGGATAATTTCGGCGATCTGTTGGTAGGTAAATTGGCGAAAAATGGTGTTTCACATTTCAAAAAATTTCTGTAAGCCTTTATTTCCGGACTTCTTTGATAATTCTAAAATTTGCAAATTTACCAAATGGCAAATTTGCAAATTTTAGAATTTTACACTTTTCTCGCCAAAATTCCACCCGCTTCAACCGCAACGCTTTTATTCAACCGCAAAACAATCATTTTCCAAAACGGATATTTCCATTAACTTTATCCTCACAATGGGCGTCATTCGCAATATCGGTAAGTATATGAACATGCTTTGGGTGGTTTTCTCACTGCCTGATAAATGGCGTATTTTCCGTACCCGTCTGTTTGAAGAAATCGAGCTTATCGGGATCAAATCCATTCCAATTGTAGCATTGATGTCGGCCTTTATGGGTGGTGTAATCGCCATGCAAACGGCTTCCAACATGAGTAATCCGCTGTTGCCAACCTATACCGTTGGTTACATTACACAATCAAGTACCATTCTGGAGTTCTCACCTACTATTATTTCACTGATCTTGGCCGGAAAAATCGGATCGAATGTAGCTTCCGAAATAGGAACCATGCGCGTTACAGAGCAAATTGATGCACTGGAGATTATGGGTGTGAATTCACTTTCGTTCTTAGTATTACCCAAAACAATCGCTGCTATTTTATTCTTCCCCGTTCTGGTTGTTTTTTCCATCGGACTCAGTTTGATCGGAGGTTGGCTTTCAGTCGTGATTTCGGGCTTGCTTTCCAGTGAAGATTACGTGCTTGGAATCCGGTCGTTTTTCCTTGTTAGCAACGTGGTGTATGCCTTGACCAAAACCGTTGTCTTCGGCTTTCTGATCGTTACCGTTTCATCGTTTTACGGCTATTACACTAAAGGTGGTGCATTGGATGTGGGACGTTCTTCCACACAAGCCGTTGTTAGTTCCAGTATTGCCATCCTGATTGCCAATTTCCTGCTCACTCAAATGATCTTACTCTGATGATTGAAGTAAAAAACGTCAATAAGTCGTTCGGAGAAAATCAGGTACTCAAAGATATCTCCACCACTTTCGAGAAGGGAAAAGTAAACCTTATTATCGGCCAGTCCGGACAAGGGAAATCGGTTCTTGCGAAATGCGTGGTTGGGTTGCACGAAGTTGATTCGGGTGAAATTCTGTACGACGGACGCGATTTCTGCAAGATGGACCGCTTGCAACGGAAGGAAATCCGGAAGGAAATCGGGATGTTGTTCCAGGGATCAGCGTTGTTTGACTCGCTTACCGTAGAAGAAAACGTGATGTTTCCGCTTTCGATGTTTACCCAAATGAGTAAAAAGGAAATGCAGGAACGAGCAGATTTCTGCCTGGAACGTGTTAATCTTGAAGGGAAAAATAAACTTTATCCATCGGAATGTAGTGGCGGAATGCAGAAACGGATTGCCATTGCCAGAGCTATTTCCATGAAACCACGTTACCTGTTTTGTGATGAACCCAATTCGGGACTCGATCCGAAAACATCAATTGTGATAGACGGATTGATCAAGGAAATCACTTACGAATACGATATCACGACTGTTGTGATTACACACGATATGAACTCTGTGATCGAAATCGGTGACAACGTGGTCTTTATCAACGAAGGTCAAAACTGGTGGCAGGGAACCAAAAAATCGATTATCACCACAGATAACGAAGCCATTATCGACTTTGTATACGCTTCAGAATTTATGAAGGAAATCAAAGAACAGATGCAACGCTGATTCGCTAATCGCACCTGTTTCACTCTTTTTTATTACTCTTTTACGAACCGTAATCTGGATGGAACTTTCCCTTCAGAATATTCAATTACTTCATAAAAACCTGCGGCCAGCAACCGAACATCCAGCATTAAAGCTCCATCTGAAGAATACATCGGTACTTCTAGTTTTTCACCGGTTAAGGCAAACACTTGTACTACCGATTTTTCAGGAACAGCCCTAAGCATTACCCATTCTTTTGCCGGATTTGGGTAAAGTATCGGTGACTCAGATTCATTTGGCGTTAGCCCGACAATATCACTCACCGAAAAAGTAGTTGTATACGACTGTGATTCACCAATAACACACGAATCTTCGTAAATCGAAGTGGATGCCAAAAAATGAAGTACATAATCTCCTGCGGGAACCTGCCCGATATCGACTGTATCATAAATATCTGTGATAACCGCGAGAGCTCCCGAATAATAACAGGCTTCTACTACCAATGTATCATTCTCCCAGTGGAACTGATGATTGATAAACGCTCCGTTACCCGGTGTGGAAATATACGTAGCAACCCGAATCGCATCAGATTCATTCGGATTTTGAGGAAGTACTTCCACGGAAGTAATATAAGGACAGCATTGTGATAACAACCAGGTATTCATCCCGAGAAATATCACTAACAATTGTAAACCGATTTTATTCATAGCCTTCTTTTTCTTAGACTGATGAAAAAACAAGCATAAGCGTTGCATCGTCCTATCCCGGATGAAAAAGAATAAATAACCTGAGTTGGTTAGCCAGGAAAAATGTGGAAATCAATACAGAAAATCGTTAAACGGATACCGGATCGCAAAAATGCGCTTGATTTCCTTGTACATCGTTTCGCGCAGTTCTTCCACGTTTGTTTTATCAACTGCTGAAATGAACACACATTTGGTGGCGTCTAGTTTCGACATCCAGCTCCGTTTCAATTCTTCCAGTGAAATGTTTTCAGGCGTCAGCGGACTCGGATCGTCTTTGTCTTTCGGAACGTACTGATACGCATCGATTTTGTTAAAAACCAGAATTGTCGGTTTGTCGCTGTTGTCAAGTTCCAGCAAGGTTTCCTGAACCACTTTGATGTGATCTTCGAAATTAGGATGCGAGATATCAACCACGTGAATCAGCAAATCGGCTTCGCGAACTTCATCCAACGTTGATTTAAACGATTCAACCAGCTGATGCGGCAATTTGCGGATGAATCCTACGGTATCAGTTAACAGGAATGGAAGGTTGTCGATCACGACCTTGCGAACGGTGGTATCAAGCGTTGCAAACAATTTGTTTTCGGCAAACACATCCGATTTACTCAACAAGTTCATCAGGGTGCTTTTTCCTACGTTGGTATAACCGACCAACGCCACGCGCACCAATTGCCCGCGATTTCCGCGTTGCACCGACATTTGTTTGTCGATGTCTTTCAGTTTTTCTTTCAGCAAGGCAATACGGTCCTTAACGATACGACGGTCAGTTTCAATCTGCGATTCCCCCGGACCACGTAACCCGATACCTCCTTTTTGCCGCTCAAGGTGCGTCCACAAACGTTTCAATCGCGGCAGCATGTATTGCATTTGCGCCAGTTCGACCTGCGTTTTGGCATGCGAGCTCCGGGCGCGACTCGCAAAGATGTCAAGGATCAGAATGTTGCGGTCCAAGACTTTGCATTCCAGTTCTTTTTCAATATTCCGCAATTGGGAAGGCGATAATTCGTCATCGAAAATCACCAAATCAATTTCGTGTTCCTTGATGTATTCCCGGATTTCCTCCAGTTTACCCGTTCCCACAAAAGTGCGGGCATTGGGCAATGGCAATTTCTGAACGAATCGTTTTACCGACATCGCACCGGCCGTTTCAGCCAGGAATTCCAATTCATCAAGATACTCCCGGGATTGCTCCTCGGTAGTGGAAGACGTAATAATTCCCACCAACACGCAACGTTCTTCCGTTGCATCAACCAATACGTGACCTTCGCTCATTTTAAGATTATTCTATCGGAGTGTTTTCACAAATTCCACAAGCCCCGACTGCTCGCGTTTCGTTAATAAATCTTTGTAAGGCATCATGCCTTTATCGTTACCATTCTGAATGGTGTGGAGAATTTCGCTGTCCGATTTCGTAGAAACAGACAAATCTGCTGCTCCCGAAAGTTGTTTTTTACCATCGGTTCCATGACACGATTCGCAATTACGGATATACAGATCGCGCGCTTCTTCCGTATTCATCGGTTCGAGGTCTGCTTCCTGCTTTTCGCGTTTTTTGATTTCAGCTGCACCAGCACCACATGCTCCAAGGAACAAGGCAACCGATGCAAGTAAAACAACATTCTTTAGAACCATCCTGCTCCCAAATTTCGGAACGGCCACGGAATAGAAGCCAGGATCAGGATCAATCCGATAGTATACCAAACAGCAATTGTTTTGTGCTTTTTAGCCGGTTCTGTCGCATTTTCTGCTTTTCGTCGACCGATCGTCACCAATGCGATGGCAATAACCATTATTGCAATGTGTTCCATCCCGTAAAAACGCGCCTGACTCACTTTCATCCAGCCTTCTACGAAAACGACTTTCGGACTGGCGAAATAAAGGATCAATCCCAGCAACAATTGCGTGTGCAAACTTACCATTGTAAACAGGTTGATCATTTTGTCTGATTTATCATACAAACTGCTGTTCTTACGCGCAAATGCACGGCCGATTGCAACCAGTAATAAAATCAAAACCACCCATCTAAGTCCCGAATGTGTATGTATTAATGCTTCCATAAATCTATGTTTGGAACAAAACTACCGAAAAAAACAGGCCGTTTGTCGGAATGGAATAATCATTTTCACATGGAATCACTATTTTACGCCCCTCAAATAAAGCTGACAAACATGTATTTGCTTCGCATTCTGCTTATTTTAATTCTTCCATTCGCCGGTTGGACACAGCCTCCGGTTCCCACAAATGGTGTAGCACCGTCAAAAGGAAAGTGTTTTGCGCTGAAAAACGCCACGATCCTTGTTTCACCTACAAAAACCATCGAAAAAGGAACCTTGCTGATTAGGGACGGTAAAATAGTAGATGCGGGCGTTATTCTTATCATTCCCCAAGATGCAATCGAGATTGATTGTTCGGGAAAAACAATCGTTCCGGCATTCATCGAATTGTATTCTTCGCTGGGAATTCCGGATGCGAAATCACGTACATCAGGACCATATCCGCAATTGGAAACGGCCAAGGAAGGACCTTATTACTGGAACGAAGCCATTCACCCGGAAATTGATGCTACAGAACTCTACCACACCAATGAAGCTGCGATTGATGAGTTACACAAAATGGGATTCGGTGCGGCAGTTGTGCATCAACATGATGGCATCGCCCGTGGAACCGGGACGTTGGTCACACTTGGAAAACTTTCGCCGAAAGAAAGTGTGTTGAAGCCGAAAATCGCTTCTTTTTATTCGTTTCAACGCGGCGCTTCACGACAAACATATCCGAGTTCCGAAATGGGAAGTATTGCGTTATTGAGACAAGCTTTTTATGATGCGGAATGGCATTCACAATATGGTAAAACAACCAATTATTCACTGGAAGCATTGACCAATCAGCTCAAAATGCCTTCCGTTTTTTATACAAATGATAAATACGAGTTGTTGCGTGTGCACAAAATTGCACAGGAATTCAACCGCACGTTCACGATTGTGGGAACAGGCAAGGAATATGAATTATCCAATATTTGGGACACGTTTCCGCATACGATGCTTATTCCGCTCAATTTTCCTGAAGGTTATGACCTGAAAGATCCGTATATCAACCGGCAAATTCCGATGGCGGACCTGAAACACTGGGAATTGGCACCTACAAATCCGGCACGGTTGCTACAGCAAAAAGCAAAGTTTGCCGTTACCGGATTTGGACTCAAACAAGCAGCCGATTTCTGGAAAAACATGCACAAAGCCCTTTCAAAAGGCTGGACAGTTGAAGACGCGTTGCGTTCGCTCACTGTAACTCCGGCCACACTGATCGGTGCAGATCAGGAACTCGGAACGCTGGAAGCCGGAAAATGGGCTTGTTTTAGTGTGTTTGATGAAAATCCGTTTTTATACGAAGCAAAACTGCTTGAAACATGGATAAAAGGTGATCGCACCGTAAAACTGGAAACAGCTTCGGCAGATCTTCGCGGAACGTACAGTATGAACATCGACGGCACCAAATACTGGATGGAAATCAAAGGTTCGGTGCAAAAACCGGAAGCGAAAGTAAGCTTGCCGCGTACGATCAGGGATTCGTTGACCGGTGTTTCAAAACAGGATACATTGACAGCCGATGCGACTATTCTGTACAGTGAAAACGATATTGTGATCCATTTTTTATTGAACGAAAAAAAACTAACTCAACCCTTCAGCCTGAAAGGAATTGTGAATACCCGTGTTTGGATTTTTGAAGGTGACGGCACCAATCCGGCAGGTAATTGGATCAAATGGAGCGCGATTCGTAACAAAACGTTTGATGAAAAAGATGCGTTGAAAAAAGCATGGACGCTCGACACGGCAAAAATGGGCAAACCGTTTTATCCGAATAATGCATTTGGGTTCGATTCCATTCCGAAGCAGCAAACCATCGTGATTCAAAACGCCACGCTTTGGACGAACGAAAGCCAGGGAATTGTTTCCAACGGAACGGTTGTGGTCGAAAACGGAAAAATCAAAGCGATTTATGCCGGCAGCGGTACGTATACGATTCCAAACGGAGCCAAAGTAATCGACGCACAAGGCAAACACCTCACGTCGGGAATCATCGACGAACATTCGCACATCGCATTGAGCAAGGGCGTCAACGAAGGCGGCCAGGCAATTTCTGCCGAAGTTCGTCTCGGAGATGTAATCGATGCCGACGATATCAATATTTACCGTCAGTTGAGCGGAGGCGTAACTGCTGCGCAATTGCTGCACGGTTCTGCTAATCCGGTTGGTGGACAATCGGCGCTTGTGAAACTGAAATGGGGACATCTACCGAACGATTTCCTGATTCCGAATGCAACGCCCTTCATCAAATTCGCTTTGGGAGAAAACGTCAAGCAAGCCAATTGGGGCGATTTTAATACGGTGCGTTTCCCGCAAACCCGAATGGGAGTGGAACAAGTATACATCGATGGTTTTTCAAGAGCATTGGCTTATCACAAGGCGCAGGAAGAATTTGATGTGATGAGTGACAAAAAACGTGAGAAGGCAGGAGTTTTACCACCGGCCCGCGATTTGGAATTGGATGCATTGTACGAAGTTGTCAGCGGAAAACGCCGTATTACCTGTCACAGTTACGTGCAATCGGAGATCAATATGCTCATGCACGTTGCCGATTCGTTCAAATTCAATGTAAACACATTTACCCATATTTTGGAAGGCTACAAAGTGGCGGATAAAATGAAAGCGCATGGAGCCGGAGCTTCTACGTTTGCCGATTGGTGGGCGTATAAATTTGAGGTAAAAGATGCGATTCCTTACAATGCTTCGCTGCTGAACAAAATGGGTGTTGTGGTTGCCATTAATTCGGATGATGCCGAAATGGGACGTCGTCTGAACCAGGAAGCGGCAAAAGTGGTGAAATACGGTGGTGCCACGGAAGAAGAAGCCTGGAAAATGGTGACATTGAATCCGGCGAAATTATTACACCTCGACCAGCAAATGGGAAGTATCGCCGTTGGAAAAGATGCCGACCTGGTACTCTGGACAACCAATCCGCTGAACATTGAATCGAAAGTATTGTACACGATTGTAGACGGTGAAGTGTTGTTTGATAGTGAAGTTGATTTCGCCAGACAAAAAGAAATGGAAGCCGAACGCGCCCGCATTGCAGCAAAAATGCAGGAAGCAAGCAAAAAGGGAGAGGCCACCAAACCTTTCGTGAAAAAGCGTCGCGGTCAATATCATTGTAATACCATCGGCGAAGAACAATCCGAAGGCCATAACGAACATTAAAACTGTATGAAAAGCATTCTATTAATCAGCATTGTGCTCCTCTCAGGACTCGTTCAGGCGCAACCACAAAAAATGTTGTTGGAAAACGCCACCGTTCATACCGGTAACGGACAGGTGTTTGAAAAAGGCTTGGTTGGAATCGAAAACGGAAAAATCACATTACTTCGAAATGCACTGGCTTATTCCTACAATCGCGATGATTGGGATACGATTATCGACCTCGACGGACAGCATTTGTACCCGGGGTTTGTAGCGCCGACTTCCACGCTTGGACTCACGGAAATCGATGCTGTACGCGCAACTATTGATTTCAACGAAGTCGGGATTTACAATCCGCACGTGCGCTCGCTGATCGCTTATAACTGCGAATCGGATGTATTGGCAACTGTTCGTACCAATGGCGTACTGATCACGCAAAGCACTCCGCGCGGTGGCGTGATTACCGGAAGTTCTTCGGTGTTGCACACGGCTTGCTGGAACTGGGAGGATGGCGTAATTTCTGCCGATGACGGCATTCACATCAACTGGCCTTCGAGCCTGACCCGTGGAAATGAAGGATTAAAAACGCATGAAAAATACGCCGAACGCAAACGCGAAATCCAGTCATTTTTTGATGCGGCAAAAGCGTATTACGCAAGTGACATTACGGTAACCGATTTGCGTTATGAAGCTTTGCGCGGCTGTATCCAGGGAAATAAACGTTTATACGTTCACGCCGACGAAATGCAGCAATTGTTAGACATTATTGACTTTGCAAAAATGTATGAGATTGATTTTCCGGTAATTGTAGGTGGTTACGACAGTTATATGATCACCGAGCGTTTGAAACTGGCAAAGATTCCGGTAATGTTGCCACGTTTACATGCTCTTCCAATGCACGACGACGATGCGGTTGATCTTCCATATCGTTTGCCGGCTTTGCTGAAGGCGGGCGGTGTTAATTTCTGTCTGCAAAACGAAGGTGATATGGAGGCTATGAATGCGCGGAATCTTCCTTTTTTAGCAGGAACGGCGATGTCGTATGGACTTTCGGAAGAAGAAGCCGTGAGATGTGTGAGTTTAAGCACCTGCGAAATTTTGGGTATCGACAAACAGTATGGTTCTATTGAAGAGGGAAAGCAGGCAACGCTTTTTGCTTCGTCCGGCAATGCATTGGATATGCGTACCAATAATGTGACCCTGATTTTGATGGATGGCATTGTGGTGAGTACTACCAATTTCCAAACGGAATTGTATTTGAAGTATAAGAAAAAGTTAGGGTTGTGATTTATTAAATCTGATAGGTATGAAACAGATTCTCCAACTCGAACAGCAACTCCTGGAAGCCATCAAAACAAGTGATGTGGAAGTGTTGAATCAACTCCTGCACGACGATTTACTGTTCATCGCTCCCAATAGCCAAACTATCACAAAAGAAATGGACCTGGCTTCGCACCGAAAAGGTGAAATGGTGGTGGAATCGATTGAATCACATGTAGAACAAGTGCAGCTGATCAACAATACGGCCATCGTAGTGATTGTGTACCATACCAAAGGAAAAATGCTCGGAAACACCATTGAAGGAAGTTTTAAATACATCCGTTTCTGGCAGCGCGATGGTGATTATTGGAAAGTTATCGGTGGAAGCTGTACGCAACTATAAAGCGAAAAACCGACCATCCAACAGATTTTGTTGCTATTTTTGTTAGACAACAAAACACGATAAATTATGTCATTCGAATTACCAACATTAGCATACGCGTATGACGCTTTAGAACCGCATATTGACGCGCGTACCATGGAGATTCATCACTCCAAACATCACCAGGCTTATATTACTAACCTCAACGCTGCCATTGCGGGAACGGATCTGGAAGGTAAATCCATTGAAGAAATTCTGAAGAATTGCAAAGATAAACCGGCTGTTCGCAACAACGGTGGTGGGTTTTGGAACCACAACCTTTTCTGGGAAGTAATGGCGCCGAAGGCAGGTGGTATTCCAACAGGCGAATTGGCTCAGGCAATCAACGATGCTTTCGGAACATTTGAAGCGTTTAAAGAAACGTTTACAAAAGCAGGAGCAACACGTTTCGGTTCAGGCTGGGCATGGTTGTGCGTTGAAAACGGTAAACTGGTTGTTTGCTCAACAGCAAACCAGGATAATCCGTTGATGGGCGAAGGCTGCAGCGGAACACCGATTTTAGCCATGGACGTTTGGGAACATGCTTATTACCTGCATTACCAAAATCGTCGCCCGGACTATATGAACGCATTCTTTAATGTGATCAACTGGGATGCCGTAGCGAAGAAATACGCCGCAGCGAAATAATCTCTGTACATTTTTTGAAAACCTTCAATGCTTCGGTGTTGGAGGTTTTTTTATTCAATTATTTCTCCCACAGATGCGCAGATTTCAGCTCGGCTAACGCTCTCGCTAATTAATTTCACAATAACTAATGGGGTTACCACTATGCGCTGTCAGCCTAGACTGAAACGCAAAAATTTGCGCATTTGTGGGAGTTCTTTTAATTGTTTAGTGTGTTTTCTTGAATTTAGTTCCTGCGAATTCAAAACTCAAGAGGATTATTCCTAAATTGTCATCGCCTAAGAGCTATTCTATCCGACATCGTTCTGTGGCGTGTAAAAACATAACTTTTAAAACAAATCATTATGGACGCTGCTGAATTCACAGAGTTAATGACCGCTTTTAAAGCACAAACCGCTATTCAACCCGCCAAAAACGATCCTTTTTCCATGAGTCTTTTTGTGCAATACATCATTGCTTCCAATCTTTCGGACATGAAAGCCAATGTTGAAAACAACACCACTTCTTTCGTTCCGTATTTGGAAAGTATGAATGAAAACCTGGCTAATATCGAAGCAAAACTAGCGGAGCTTTCCACGAAACTGACGGATATTGAGCAAGCGATTACAACACATGTGTAACCTTCCATCAGCCATCTGATGAAAGAGGTAAATAAATTCCCACGAATGCACGAATTACAGCTCGCCTAAGACTGACGTGCATTCGTGGGAAAAGATATTGTGTTATTTAGTAGCTTACGCCAAAGGCGTACGCGTAAAAACAAACGGGCCACCCGAAAGCAGCCCGTTTGTGCGCAAAGTATCCTATTAGGATAAAGGCAACAAGTGTCTTTAAATTTACTTAGTCGGATGAAGGATAATCGTGAGGCAACTCTCCAAAAAACAATGCCTTTCGATAATAGATGCTACATCTTAACTGTGTCAATTTCAAGTTGCCTTTATGGATACCTGCTACTTATGCTAGTCGTTTACAGGGAACTTAATTCAACAACGTTGTATTCCCTGAATGGTTAAA
Source organism: Candidatus Fluviicola riflensis (assembly GCA_002243285.1). Taxonomy (GTDB): domain Bacteria; phylum Bacteroidota; class Bacteroidia; order Flavobacteriales_D; family Crocinitomicaceae; genus Fluviicola; species Fluviicola riflensis. The sequence goes on from CP022585.1 coordinate 3,460,163, forward strand.
TTTTATTCGAATGAAATATCACCAGATTGGGAAGTTCCCTTAATGGAAATAGTACCTTTTTCTGTAATGATGTGTCCATCATCTTCTTCCAGTTTAATATTGCCCTTATTGATGCTCGCCCTGCCCATTGAAGCTTCCACATCAAACCGAAGATCATCTGCGCTGTTGGCCAATTCGATGTCGCTGTTACCAAAATCAACAGCTACGGTAAGGCTATTGGTTACTTCTACATGTCTACCGTTGATATCACCGGAGTTGGCTTGTACCACAACATTACCCTTCGTGTCTTTCAGTGATACATTTCCGAATTGCGAATCGACTACCAAATCGCCAATGAGATCTTTGAGGTGAATATCTCCCGAATTGCCATATAACTGAAGATTGCCAGTCAGATCATCGATGTTTACTTCGCCGAATTGAGTGTTCAGTACAAGATTCCCTGCGAGCCGATCAATTTCAACGTTCCCGGAATTAGAAACGATGGAACTCGCTGCGTTGATGTCTTTGAGTGTAAGGTCGCCAAAATTACTGTTAAGAGTCAGGTCTTTCCCGGTTATACTATCCAAAACTACAGACCCTGAACTGCTGTTGATGATCGTATTTCCTCTGACATTCGAAACCGAAACATCTCCGAAGTCGGACTGGATCGAAAGGTCGCCTTTTACATCGCTGGCAGTGAAACTTCCCGATGAAATGTGTGTATCGGTGACCCCATTGATGTGTATTAAGTTGACATCACCGAAATAGGAATGTACATCGGTTTTTCCGGTAATATCTGTCAGGGTAACAGAACCACTCGAAGCAGTTGCTTTAACTTCTGCGGCGCAATTTTTGAGCGTTATATCTCCAAAGTTGTTCGTGACTTCGCAGCTCTTTCCCTCCAGGTTTTCGATATAAACAGATCCGCTGGATGTTGCAACATTCAAACTTGTTCCTGCCGGAACGAGAATGTTCAGGTCAAATGAAGGAATTTCATTGCAACGTTTCTTCCCTTTTTCACCGGTTGGTTTCATGAAAACAGATAAGGTAGATTTTTCCTGATCTGTAGTGATGAGGCCTCCTGGTTCATCAATAATCACCTGGTTTCCTGTTCCCTGAGAAATATAAATATTGCCGAAATCCACATTGATATTCAGTGTTTTTACGCCGTCGAAATATTGAGGAGCGAAAATACTATCTTCCGCATCGGAACTATCGTACCATGAAAACACAGGCGCTTCAGAAAAGTCCCACAATTGGTCCGGTTCAGGTAACCCACCATATTCCTCTATCAATTCCGGCATTTCCGGACTCAGAAACATCAAACCATCCAAACACGCCATTGAACCTCTTTCGGGCATGGCCTGCATCATATAGATATATTCCGGTGCCCAAAAAACAAGATTTGTAAGTGATCGTTTCGAATGTAGGTTACCCTCAACCACTTTCTCCTGTCGCTCCAAAGGTGTGCTGACAATTGGTATAACAGGAGAAAATGGTAACAATTCATACGGTTGCTCTGTTACTTTCGGTGTAGAAATTGTTGGGGTTAATCCTGCACTATCGGTTTTACTAGCTACGAAAAAGTTCGAAGTGTCGGGATATTGTTGAATATGTGTTATTACGGGTTTTTGCTGTTGAGGCTCCTGGGGCTGCTGCTGATAAACGAGGATTGAAGTCGCGGTAACACAAACACCTCCGAGTCCGCCAAAAAGCCATTTCAACCCTAATTTCGCAGCGGTTTTATACACTGCTCCGCCGCTTAATTTGGTTAAAAGAGCTGCTTCCTGTGCAACCGGAATGGCGATGGCTGCTGTTGTGGCGAATACAAATTTTTGTTCCATGTCTAAAAGTGTTTTTGTTAGCTTATCGTTGTCGTCACCTGTTAAAACGACCTGTTTGAGCATGTCACGCAGCTGACTGTCTGATAAAGTGGAATCAAGCATGATCGTTTAATTTTTTGGTTATTACTTCTTTAATTCGCTGGTAGTATACTTTCAGCTGTTGCTCGGGTTTGTCTACGTATTTTGCTATTTCCGAGTAGGCAGCACCATCACTTCTCATGAGCACTAAAATTCGTTGCCAATCTTCGAGTCCGTCGAGCACTTCTCTCAGCACTTTGATCTTTCGATCAGGAAGCTCCTCCTGAGCAGTTAGTTCTTCGGCCCGAACCTGTATTTCACTCACGTCGGTTGGCGCAACATCAAGTGTTGTTTTTTTCTTATCGCGGTAATCGTTTCTTAAATAGTTGATGAAGATCTTAAACACAAACGACGCAAATTTATCTTCTGTTTCGAATGTGTAATTCCGGTGCGTTTCAATGACTTTATACAGTGTTTTGTAGATCAGATTCCACGCATCGTCTTCACTTATTTTCCAGGTTTTCAAAGCATAGGCATACAGCTTTTTTCCGTAGCGATTGTAGACTTCCGTAAGGAAATCATTATCGGTTGGAATAGCATTGGTTTGCTCTTTGCTCATCAAACAGTCTGTAAATTGGTTACCTCTTTCTTACTACAACACAAGTCGGTAACAGTTTTCGGTGAAAAATTAGTGAATCAGGCACAAAATTGGCAATAAAAAGCCCCAAATCCTTTGAGAAACGGGGCTTTTAATAAAAAAATATTTTTTCTTCAATTCCTATATTCTTGAATATTGAGGGTAAGTATCGGCTAGCCGATACACTATTTTTTCCCACGAATACACGAATTTTGGCTCGCCTAACTGACTCGCTTGTTTGATGATCATGTATTAATATCTGTTATAATTGTAGCGTGTCCGTTAGGCACGCAAAAAATTAGTGTATTCGTGGAAATTCTTTTAGTATCTTCTTAACAAAATCAACCGAAAAGCACTTAGAAATTGAAGGTATACCCGATATTGAAGCCCCAAAACTGGAGATTTGTGTTGTACAACTCGGCTATTTTATGTTCGTGAATGCTGTTGGTAGATACATTGATGAAGTTTCCGTTGATGTCACGGTCGCCCTCGGCGGTTGCTGTTCCTCCTGATTCGCCATTCATTGCAGCGTGATCGTGATCTTTCATGTGTTTTATGTTCACATATTCGAAGCGGTCGAAACTGTTCATGAATGTCACGGAAGCATACAAACGGTGTTTATTGTCCTCGGAGTTTAACTTGAAAAGCTGGTTCATCGATACATCAACGCCTACTTCTCCCCCATAAGTAAATCCGGAATAACGTTGTGTGGTTTTGCGCTCAAGGGCTTTGCAATCGTCTTCATCCTGCGGATCGGCGATTACGATCTTCGAACGCATAAAGGCCATTCCAACCTGCGGCGTAATGAAAGGGCGAATCGTGCGGTATTCGTTCACGAGGTAAAATTTTGTTCCAAACGACAATCGATTCATGGCGCTGGAATAGGTTACATCCGCTGTGGTTTTGTTCAGCGAATCAAAATAATACGTTTGCTGCAACGTGCGGTTGGAGTACATCCCAACACTTGCTTTAAATTCCAGCATCATTGGGATACGCTGTACGGGCTTGTAGGCAAATTGCAATCCCAAACCGGCATTGGTGCTCATTTTGGGCATTACACTTTTGTTGGGAATGTCGCAGGTAAAGTAGGTTCCGATCTGCGCATGCTGTGCAACGGATAAAAAAGGAACGAAAGTAAAAAGGATCACGCCGAAGGCGAAAATGGTGTATCGTTGTTTCATATTCGAAAGTTTTCTCTATAAATAACATACAATTTTTATGCCGGAAACCTTGGGTAAAGCCTGAAAGAAAATAAATAATCAGCGTTGGTTTAACCGGGTTTCAGTCAAATGTTTATCTTTTTTACCAGATATTGAAGCTCTATGCTAGCGTATCGCAATGTGGATTTTGGATTTCATCTGTAAAAATCCGTGCCACCGTGTCAGCCTCAGGATGATCTGTGGCAAATGCTAATTCATTATTAAAAGAACGTCTGTTGTTATTTCTTGTATTTCCACTCTTTCGATTTCCCTTCAAGCAGATTGGAAATCGTTGTTTCGAGGCGTTTGTTCAGCGTAGCTTCGGTTTTTGCTTCGTTTAACCATTCTACATACTCACGCTGGTGCGAATAGCTGAAGTTGTCAAAGACCGTTTTTGCGGCAGCGTGTTCAGCCAATGCCTTGGTCAATTCGTTTGGAATCGTTAATTCTTTCTGGTCCTTTCTTGGCTTTTTCGGAAGTTTTGCTCCGGCTTCTATGAGTTGCATGCCCTCCAAAATGGAAGCGCCGAGCTTGGCCGCATCAGGAAGATCATCTACCGATTTCAGTTTTCCCAAATCGCCCATTCCACCTTGTTCAGTTCGCTGCAAAATTCCGTGCGGATCTTTCATGAGACTTCCCAGCCAAAACCCGAAAGAGCAATGCTCTTTGAACGAGGCCATGTTGCATAAAATAGAATCCTTGTAAACAAAAACGGGGAAACTCCATTTGATAGTTTCCACTACTTCCGGACAGAAATTGTGGATAATAGCACGCAATTCGATTAAAATTGGTTGCGCAAACTCAGCCGAATTGGCAATGTATGTGCTTACGGCGGGATTAAATTTTGCCATAGTGGGATATTTTTCGGTAAAAGTAAGGGTTCGAGACGTTATAAGTGATGGTTATTTTTCATAACGGGGTGCTGAATTAATATCCGATGATTTTCAATGGTTTGTGAGTGGAAACTGAAAATACAAAATAACGTTGTTTCGAGCCGTTTTGATAATAATTGGTTACTTCGAATAAATCACCATCACCAAAACGTTCAACGACATCTTTTCTTGTTTTGATGAGTCTATAAGTAATCGTGTCTATTCCGGTTTGTTTTAACTTCCGCAAACGAGCATATAAATCCGGGCCTATGTTTTCGATTTCAGGAACCGGATAATTTCGGTTGGAAGAAAAATCGGTGATTGAATCGAGATCTGCGAGTTTCGGAGCGGCGCGAACTACTTTCATTTCGGATTGACAGGAACAACCTGTTGCTAATACATAGATTCCGGCAAATAGGAGAAAACCTGTTTTAACTTTACGGAATAATTGGAGGTTCTTCTGTTGCACTGATCGTTATTGTTATGAAAGTTGTTTCGAATACTTTATCACTTTTGGAATAAATTGTTTCCTTTTGCACCAAATCAATTACCTGATTGATTAGCGTCATATCAGCTGTTGTTGTTTTATCTCTTACTACAATTGGCCTGGAACAAATAATCCCTTCACTATTAAGTGTGACTTTTAAAACAATTTTATTGTTCTCAGTACTTTCAATATTGCTTATATTGGGTTTGGAAACAATGATTCTTTTCGGTTCAGGATTTCCAACAGGAGCCGTTTGCGCGTTTGTCAGATTGCTAAAGAATAAGAAAAGGATGATGAATAATTGCTTCATAGTGAGAACTAAGTTAGCTTTTTAGTGAGCACATCACAAAGTCGGATCGTTGGTTTTTATCTTAAACTTCCAAAACGCCCAATACCCGCAAGGAATAATCGTGATCGTACCGAAAATCCACATCCAAAACGGGTGCGGAATGTTTACCATGCTCATCCAGGTAAATAATTGCAGCGTACAAGTAATGATCAGTGTTGGTTTGAAATCAGTTCTTCCCTGGATAAACGTGGCCACCGTTCCGGCTGTGAAACCAGCCAATCCGTAAGAAAGAACGATGAATAGTTTTGCCATAAATGGAAGGTGCAGCATATATTCGGGCCAGTCGACACGTTTTTCCGGTTTGGGCAAATCCGCAGGAAATAGTACATTTCCCATATATTGAATCAGGGCAATGACAAAAACTCCTGCGATTAATCCGATAAGAATGGCTGCGATGTTTTTCATTGATTGTGTTTGAACAAAGATAGACCTTTTCCCCATCAGGCTCCAGCTGGTATGTGCTTATTTTCCACGCGAATTCTCTTTCCTTAAAATCTATGTTTTCTATTTGACCTATTGTGGTTAATTAACCTTAAGTGGGATTTTTCCCCTATTTTTGGTTTCCTCAAAAAAATTCAAATGAAAAATCTTCTTTTCCTGGTTGCCCTTTTTACGTTCAGCATCGGATTTTCGCAAAAAGAACTCTTTACAGTTGACCATTTATGGAAACTCAAACGTTTGTCCGGAACCAGCGTTTCTTCAGATGAAAAATGGGCGTTTTACCAAACTACGAGTTACGATGTAGCGGCAAACAGCGGTAAAACAAGCGGATACTTAATGGATTTGACTTCGGGAACAACTACCGAATTGTTTGCACCAGGCGCTGATTTCTGGAATGTTGTTTGGGACAATACAAATACATTATGGTGGTTGCGTTCGTCAGGTTCCGGAGCAGAACTGGTGAAAATGAAACCGGGAACCGACAACCTTCCGACCTTGGTGTACACTTTTGAAGACGAAGTAGAAGGTTTTACTTTTTCGGCTAACCAGGAATGTATAGCGACATTACAACCTGTAAAAGTGCGTCAAACCGTTCAGGACCTTCACCCGGATCTTACCAAAACACAGGCACGCATCGAGGATGATTTGATGTATCGCCACTGGAATGCATGGCAAGGTGAAAAAGCATTGCACTTGTTTTTATACGAAAAATCAGGCGCTACTTATACAGCCAAAGGCGATGTGCTGAAAGGCGAACCGTACGCTGCTGTTAATCCTCCGTTTGGCGGAATTGACGATGTGACATTTAGCCTGGACGGAAAAACGCTTTATTATTCCACGAAGAAAAAAACCGGAAAAGCATTCGCAGAAAGCACCGATAGCCAGATTTATGCCTACGATGTAAAAGGCGGAACAACCACTAGCATTACCACACATAAAGGTTACGATAACCATCTGCGCGTAAGTCCGGATAACACAAAACTGGCTTATCTGAGTATGGCCCGCGATGGTTATGAAGCGGATAAGAACCGGATTATGGTGCGTAACATTGCTACCGGCGTCGAAGAAGATGTAACCCGCAATTTGGACTTGAGTGTTGATCATTTTGCGTGGCACGCCAAAGGCCAGTTCATCTATTTCACTGCTGCCATCAAAGGAACCAAACAATTATTTGAAGTCGATTTGAAAACGGCTAAAACCCGTCAAGTCACCAGTGAAGTGTGCGACATCGTATCTATCAATGTATTGAAAGACCGCGTGATCGCAGAACGTCAATCGATGGTTGCGCCAACAGATATTTGGCAAATCACGTTGAAAAACGGTGCTCAGAAACAACTCACAAACATCAACAAAGAATTGATGTCGACCATCGCGTTGCCAACCGTAACCGAAAAATGGATCACCACCACCGATGGTAAAAAAATGCTGGTTTGGATGATTCTTCCTCCAAATTTTGATGCAAAAACCAAATATCCTTCGTTACTATATTGCCAGGGCGGGCCGCAAAGTCCGGTGAGCCAGTTTTTCTCCTACCGTTGGAATTTCATGCTCATGGCCTCGAACGGTTACGTGATCATGGCCCCAAGTCGTCGCGGATTGCCTGGTTTCGGGCAGGAATGGAACGAAGCGATTTCGAAAGACTGGGGCGGACAAGCCATGCGCGATTACCTGGTAACAGTTGATTCATTGACGGCCTCAGAACCGTATATCGATAAAAACAAACTTGGAGCTGTTGGTGCTTCTTACGGTGGATACTCGGTCTATTACCTTGCGGGAATCCACAACAATCGGTTCAAAGCCTTCGTTTCACACTGTGGTTTGTTCAATCTTGAAAGCTGGTATGGAACCACCGAAGAATTGTTTTTTGCCAATTTCGATATCGGCGGACCATATTGGAAGCCTGAAAACAAAGAACTTTATTTGAAAAATAGTCCACACTTGTTAGTTGATAAGTGGAACACACCAATGCTCGTGATTCATGGTGGAAAAGACTTTCGCGTTCCCGAATCGGAAGGTATGCAGGCGTTTCAGGCATTGCAAATCAAAGGAATACCAAGCAAATACCTTTATTTTCCTGACGAGGGACATTGGGTCACAAAGCCGCAAAACGGCGTTTTATGGTACAGAACCTATTTCGAATGGCTGGATAGTTATTTAAAATAGTTAACTTGCCGCCCCACCTTATTGTGTTAAATTTGTGACCTTACAGTGAACAATTATGTGGAATAAAATAGCCAACATCATACTTCGGAATCGTTTTTTAATTCTCGCATTACATGCGTTGCTAACCGTTTTATTTGGCTATTACACGCTTACAGGACTTAAAATCGACAACAAGTATGGTAACATGTTGCCGAAAGACACCGAGGCGCAGACTACGTATTTGCATTTCAAGGAAATGTTCGGTGAAGACGGCTCGTCGCTGGTGATTGCCATCAAAGACGATTCATTGTATACCGAAAGCCATTTCAAGAAATGGAAAGAACTTGGCGATTCCATCAATAAAATTCGGGGAGTACTCGCTGTAACCTCCGAAGCGCATCTTTTCAGTATTACCAACAATATTGAAAAAAGCATGTTCGAATTCCGCCCGATTTTCTATGATACTACTTATACAGATAAAAGCATAGATCAAATCAGAAAGGAAATTCGCCTGTATCCGCTTTACAGAGACATTTTGTACAATCCGAAATCGAACGTGAGTTTGATGATGGTGAAAATCGAAGAGAATTTCCTCACCGACAAGACCAAGCAAAATGTGGTCATTGATATTGAAAACCTTGCTCAATCGTACGAGAAAGAATTGGGTAAAGCCCATTTCGCCGGTTTGCCACACATGCGTGTTTTGATCGGAAAGCGTGTATTAAACGAAATGTACATCTTTATCGGTTTGTCGATTATCGTTTCGTCGTTGCTGATGTATTTCTTCTTCCGATCTGTACGCGTGACAATTATCTGTAATATCGTGGTATTGGTAACGGTAGTCTGGTCACTCGGAACCATTGGAATGCTGGGCTACAACCTGTCCATCATCATGGCACTGATTCCTACGCTGATGATCGTAATCGGGATTCCGAATTGTATTTACCTCTACAATAAATATCACCAGGAATACCAGTTGCATAAAAACAAGGCGAAAGCATTGCACCGTGTGATCAAAAAAACGGGAACGGCTATGTTCCTGACAAATGTCACTACCGCGCTCGGTTTCATTACATTCCTGTTTACCAATTCAGAGAAGTTCTACGAATTCGGAGTAATCTCTTCGATCAACATTATGCTTTGTTTCATCGTATCGCTTTGTTTGATCCCGATTTTAGCTTCGTTCTCCAGAAATCCTCACGATCGTCATTTAAAACACCTTGACCGTAAGGCCGCAGTAGGGTTGCTGAATAAACTGGTCTACATCACTTCATTCAAACGACCTTTGGTTTACTGGATTTCTGCCGTTGTGATCGTTGTGAGTACATTCGGGGTTTACAAAATCAAAGTAACCGGAAATATCACTGGTGATTTACCCGATGGCGATCCCATCCTGAAAGACATCCAATTCATCGAATCCAATTTCGGCGGAGCTGTACCGTTTGAGGTAATGATCGATTACAAAGAACAAGGACGATTGTTCAGTAAATCGAAAGGAACACTCACAAAAGTCGAGGAAGTTCAGGAATTGTTTGCCAAAGACACGTTGTTTGCCAAAAGTATTTCCATTGTGGATTTGCTGAAAGTGATCAACATGGCCTATTACGGTAATAATCCGCAGCAATACAAGATCATTTCGCGCGGTGATATGCTTTCGCTGAAAAAGTATATAAAAAACATCAATGCCAACGGAAATTCGTCGTTCTCACTGAAAGAACTGGTTGATACTTCCCAATATGTATTGCGGGTTCGTACACAAATGCGCGATATCGGTTCGTATGAAGTTGCCGATAAAGTAAAACAGGTAAAACACAAGATCGATTTGATCATGAATCCCGATAAACCGGACATCGAACGCCTTTACAAGAAAGCTGTTTTGGGCAAAAATGCTTATTATGATTCCATCATCGAGTATTACCCGCGCATCTACAATTCATTAACGGCTGAAATTTCCAACGGTAATGCCGATAAACAACTGGCGTTTGATTCTGACCCCGAACTGATCAAAAAGTACCTGGGTCGCAAGAATATCGATACACTCATGCGCCATGCCATTGACCAGGAATATTTTGATGTGAAACTAACCGGAACATCGGTTGTGGCCTCAGAAGGAACGCAGTATTTGGTGGAAAACCTTTTCTCGAGTATTTTCTTTGCCATCATTTCCATTGCATTGCTGATGAGTATCTTGTTTTACTCGTTCAGAATGGTTGTGGTTTCCATGATCCCAAATATCATTCCGCTGATTATGACTGCAGGAATTATGGGTTGGTTCGGCATTCCGCTTAAACCTTCGACCTTGTTGATCTTCTCCATCGCGCTTGGTATTACGGTAGATAACACAATCCACTTCCTGGCACGTTACCGTCAGGAGCTGAAACAAAAAAAATGGGATCTCAAGGAATGTGTTGCCATCTCTATCCGGGAAAGTGGCCTGAGTATTATTTACACATCCGTGATTTTGTTCTTCGGATTCATTGTATTCGTATTCTCTCAGTTCGGCGGAACCCAGGCACTCGGTTATTTATCGTCACTGACTTATTTGATCGCATTGTTTACCAACATGGTACTATTGCCTTGTCTGTTACTGACATTGGAACGCCGTTTGACAACCAAATCGTTTGAAGAACCTTACTTTGAATTGTACGACGAGGAAGAAGACATTGATCTGGGAATGCTTGAAGTTCGCTCAGACGAATGGGATCAGGCATCTCCAAGCAATAATCCTTCTCCGAAAGAAGAGAAATCTGACGACGAAGAAGCACCAACAAAAGATACCTGATAACATGAAAGGAATCATTCTGGCCGGAGGTTCGGGCACACGATTGCATCCACTTACGCTTGCCGTAAGCAAGCAACTGATGCCTATCTACGACAAACCGATGATTTATTATCCGCTGTCGATTTTAATGACCGCCGGTATTCGGGAAATTCTGATTATTTCAACGCCACACGATCTTCCGCAGTTTCAAAAACTACTGGGCGACGGAACGCAGTTGGGCTGTAATTTTTCGTATGCTGTACAGGAAGATCCGAACGGATTGGCGCAAGCTTTTGTGATCGGAGAATCGTTTATCGGAACCGATAGTGTTGCGCTCATTTTGGGTGACAACATTTTCTATGGTGTCGGAATGGATGATTTACTACAGGAGTATGTGCATCCCGACGGTGGTGTTGTTTATGCCTATCATGTGAGCGATCCTGAGCGTTATGGCGTTGTGGAATTTGATGCGAACATGAACGCCCTTTCGATCGAAGAAAAGCCCGCTGTTCCGAAATCTAATTACGCTGTACCGGGATTGTATTTCTACGACAACAGCGTAGTTGAAATTGCCAAAAATTTAAAACCATCTTCCCGCGGTGAATATGAAATAACGGATGTAAATGCCGAATACCTGCGCAGAGGAAAGCTGAAAGTTGCTGTGTTGAGTCGCGGTACTGCCTGGCTCGATACCGGAACGTTCCCTTCACTGATGCAGGCCGGCCAGTTTGTGCAGGTGATCGAAGAACGCCAGGGATTAAAAGTAGGTTGTATTGAAGAAGTTGCTTACCGCCACGGCTATATTTCTCCCGAACAGCTAAAACGTTTGGCAGAACCACTTGTGAAAAGCGGATATGGCACTTACCTTTTGCAATTGCTGAAAAAGCCATGACACACCTGGAAACACTTGGCGTAACTATTGAAAATGCCGTTTCAACACATCGTTTTCCCGTTGAACCCGCCAATCTTTATGACCCGTTGCGGTATTTCATGACCTTGGGCGGAAAACGCATTCGACCGGCCCTGACACTGATGTCCTGCAATTTATTTGATATCCCGAATGAAGAAGGTTTACCGGCTGCACTGTGCATCGAATTTTTCCATAATTTTTCACTGATCCATGATGATATTATGGATGCGGCACCTGTTCGAAGAGGAAAACCGACCATTCATACAAAATGGAACAACGATATTGCCATTTTATCGGGCGACGTGCTGTTTACCGAAGCTAGTCAGCAGCTTACGGCTTATTCCGATGAACGATTGTCTCCATTGCTGAAACGATTCAACGCAACAGCAAAAGAAGTGTGTGAAGGCCAGCAAATGGACATGGATTTTGAAACATCAGCCTTGGTTACCGAAGAAGCGTACATTGAAATGATTCGCTTAAAAACTTCGGTTTTGCTTGGTTGCGCGCTGGAATTCGGTGCTATTTTGGGTCGTCAGCCGCAAGCAACCTGCCTTTTACTGCGCGATTTCGGAATTCGATTGGGGATTGCTTTTCAGATTCAGGATGATTTGCTGGATTTGTATGCCGATCCGGAGAAATTCGGGAAACAGGTTGGCGGTGATGTACTTTCGAATAAAAAAACCTTGTTGCTGCTTACAGCTCAGCGAGTGGCCGAGGCAAACAATGATCCGCGTGTTTCCGAATTACTCGCCATGCCAGCCGATGAGCAAAAAACAGCAACAGCCAAACAGTTGTTTGAAGAATTGGGGGCTGCAAAGCAGGTTAAAGAAACCATGAACAGCTATTACCAACAGGCAATGCTGGCACTGGATGAACTGGACGCACCGGAGGAAAAGAAAAAACCACTGTACGAGCTCTCGGCATTTTTGATGAGCCGGGATGCTTGATTCAGATTACCAATCCATTATTTTCTCCCACAGATGCTTAGATTTTAGCTCAGCTAACGCCTTCGCTCAAATGCATAGTAATTTGAATTTTGCTAATGCGTTGCCGTTAGGAGCGCAAAAAATTTGTGCATCTGTGGGAGACAAAGTTTTTGAATTTCCTGTTGCCCTTTTCCCTAACTTTGTCTTCAAAATTCATTCATTACTATGAAAACGATAAAACTACTAGGCGTTGTTGCTTTTCTCGGAACAACGATTTTATCTGCTCCTTCTTGCGGAAAATATGAAGAAGGCCCCGGATTTACACTCCTCACAAAGAAAATGCGTATTACCAACGAATGGGATGTCAAAGAAGTTGTTTATCCGAACGGAGATACACAAGCTGATACAGACGATCAATACACGATTATAGAAAAAGACGGTGTTGCGAAAGCAGTTGATGGAAGTTTAAGTAATACAGGAAGCTGGGAATTTTCTTCAGATAAAGAAAACATCCGGTTTACTTACGAGTATTTTGGAGTTGATGTAACGACAGAATTTACAATTCTCCGTTTGACTAACAAGGAATTGTGGTTGAGAGATGGGGACAATTACATTTACAAATCAGAGGCGAGATAATCTCAGATAATATTCAGTAGAAGTCCGGTTTGCTTATTGCAGACTGGGCTTTTTTATTGTCCCAACAGACAATTTACTTCTCTACAAAAGCATTTGGTTGGCCAATGTGAAGTTTAGCTTTCAGCCATTCATAAACCGTAACAACCGAAAGCAACAGACAAAGATTGTAATACATGTCTTCCAGCGGAATGGTCCCGATCCGGAAACCGATGATGTGTTCGGAATTGTACCAAACTACCGGGTCTTCGGTAAACATTCCGGTTAAAATCCCATTGACGAGAAGGAAGGGAATCAGCACAACCGAAAACATCACCGCAAAATCGCCGAACCAAGACGCTTTACTCACAAAATAAATTCCAATCACCAGCATGGCTGAAAGGATACATGCACTAGACGTATACCAATTATCGAGGTATACCGTTCCGAGATACATGCCACTGAAAGCCATCAAAAAGGCAAAGATTCGTGCGTAAACTGCCGTTTTCCGTTTAGGGAAATAAGCCTTGATGACTTCGTAAACGAAAACACAAGCGTAAGGAACAATCAGGAAAAAAAGGCATTCTTCCAGTGGAAGTTTTCCAAAATAAATTCCGGTTACATGGATGGATGTAAATCCCCAGACGCCTGATTCTGCAAAGTATGCATCCCAGCAAAGAAAGCAGATGGCTACTAATATGATTGCAGGAAGGAGTGCTTTCCAATAACTGAAAAAGCGCACTTTTTTATCAAAACTCAACAACAATGGTCCCGAAATGCTTCCGGCAATAATCCACAGATAAAGACTCATGCTTTGCTGTATTTACGGCGAAAAACGGTTTTCGCTTCTGTGTAATATTTTCGTGGAACAATCAGCATTCCGAAGCATTCGCCGCGTGCTTTTCCGAGGTGTTTGTGGTGTACTTTGTGTGCTTTTCTGATCGCCATAAAATAAGGATGATCAATGTCGCGTAACCATTTAAACCGCCGGTGAATGTATACATCGTGAATCATGAAATAAGCAAAGCCATAAGCTGCAATGCCATAGCCAGCCCAAACGGGAAAGTAGTTATTTGCCATCATACCAAGCATGATGCACAACCAAGACGGAATGGCATAAATTAGGAAAAACACATCATTTCGTTCGAAAAATCCGGGCTTTTCCACATGATGGTCGGCATGAAAAAACCACATAGGGCCATGCATCACAAACCGGTGCGTTACCCACGCCATGAATTCCATCGCACAGAACGCAGCAATTAATACAAAAGGCCCCCACCAAAACATTAGCTACAGTTTAGAATACCGAAAAATACAACCAATACAATGAATAAACCAACGGTAACCGGGTTTTGTTGCGGTGTTTTTCGTTTTATGAGGTAATAATGGATCGGAAACGAAACCAGGAACCAGCAAGCGTAGTTGTATAAAGGAATTGTTCCGTTATTCCACGACCAAAAACCGCTTTGAACAGCCACGGGTTCGATCAACACATCCAGCCCGGTCATGAGTAACGCAGAAAACAGTGCTTTCAAGCCATCCGGAATTTTTAAGTGCAAAACACAGGCAATCGAACTAAAACTCAGCATTATCCAGTTCATACCGATCATGAGCGGAATCTCCAGCCATTTCCATCCCAGGTTTTCGCCGTAGCTGTAATCGCCGAATAAAATATGGGTATGGACGCCGACCCATTCTACCACAAAACCAACTATTCCAACCAACAACACATCAATGGCCAATCGTGCTGAAAAACGCATTGACAAAAGCAAACAACTGATGGAGATTGCCAAATTCAATGGACTTAACGTCAGAAAATAGTCGCGTGATCCGGAAGAAAGCCCAATCAAACCAACTGCATGAAAGATAACAATAACAGCTAATAAAACGATGTGTTTAACAGACAGTTTATTCCGTGTCATTTGAGTTATTTTCAGTTTTCTGATCAATCCACAATCGTGAAATGCTCTTTCAGGCGCTTGAAATTATAAGGTTTATATTGAAAAAGCGCTTCTTTGGTTACTTTTTTCCTGTTTTCCCTGACTTGTACCACCGAGTATACTTCCGACGATTTACAAATCCATTCATACGAACGATGGATCATCGGTTTAAAAACAGCAGGATCAGCCGGTTTTCCATCAATAATTGCGTTGATATGTCGCAGGTTTTTGCCAAATCCTAGTCCGTGAAAATGGAATTTCCAGTGATCGATTTCCGGTGCCGTAAATTTTCCGCGCATTTCTTCATCTACCAGGAACGCTGATAATCCGGCTTCTTCGTTGATCTCAAAGAGTTTTTTAAGCATGTAGTGAAGGCTCACTTGTGCAATGCCATCTTCTTTGTAACCACCACCCAGATCTGCATGTACACCCGGGAACCAAACTTCGTGGATGCGCGGTTCGATATTCATCAGCGAAGGAGTAAACGGATTCCGGGTTTCATCAATTGCCACCAGGTGAACGGCCTTTTTGATATTTCCGGCAATGGTCCTTCCCGTAAAAATATCGCGTTGTTCACCAAGGAACATCCGTCTGAGAACCGGAAAAAACCCAAATGAGCTAACCGTATCCCAAACACCCAGGAATTCTATTTTTATGCGATGTTGCGGCTCGCGCGGAATCTCAGACATTTCTGCCATTTGCTGTTCCACAACCTTTGTTTCCTGGTTGGTTTTGGGCGCGATCACCACTGTAACACTTTCAGGAATGCCATTATCATTGATCTTTTTGGCGAGTAATCGTGCCATTGCCGCGCCGCGACTGAAACCGAAGATATAAACCTCATCACCATTTTGCCAATCCTGCACGAAGCGGGCATAAGCTTTGTCGACAATTTTCATAAATCCTTTGGCGCCGACACCACCGGTAATCCTTCCCCAAAAATTATTGTCGTTGTCGTTTCCGATGCCACGGTGATAACGGACAATCTGATGGTTTTCATCATTGACGAAAATCTTGTTGAGCTTGGCAATGTTGGTGATCATACCATCGAGATTTAATCCCAATTCGTTGTTCCACGTGCCGTCCATGAGAATGATGTGTTTACGTGGTTTCGGTTTGGTATCAACTTGCTTTTTATAGGTGAAGTGTATCCGGTCTTTTTTTTTGCCCATAGTGAATAGAATTTGAACGGAGTAAATATAGAAAAAGAAACGTGTTTAGTAGTTAGTTAAAGACTGAGTGGTAAAGTCTTTTGAACGGGAATAGAAGGAAAGTGTTGTAATTCACCTGAAAATTTGAAACGAGTCCCGTAGGGACGTAATATGGCAGCGAAAATGTCACATCATGAACGTCCATGCCGTAGGTATGGGACATCACAAAACATATCGTAAACGTTTTACCCCAACGGGGTAATGGTTCTGATGACGATTTACGTGTTACCATATTACGTCCCTACGGGACTATATGATTATTTATCCGAAACACGTTTTGCTTTTCTTCTTACTAAAATGTATGCGAAGATAATCACCAGGGTTCCGAGAATAGCAGCACCGGTAAAGAGAATTGCTGCAGCTATACCAAAGTCATTGGAAAATGAGAAAACGAACGTATTGATGCCAACAAGTGAAGTAATGAGAGTGCGCTGAAAACGTCGTATTCGATCCATCGGATAATTGAGTATCAGACGAATGTAGCATTATTTCATTTCAATTCCAATGAATTTTTAAAATTATTTCAACTCCTTTTTCAGGAATAGACCTTCTACTAGAATTCAAATGATTCCCACGAATTCACGAATTTTTTGCGCGCCTAACGGACGCGCTAATGGTGTGTAAAAACAATTCTTTATCAAGAAATATTAAAAGCGAGTCAGCCTTAGGCTGAGAGCACTATTCGTGAATTCGTGAGGAAATAACGTCTCGGCTAGCCGAGACTAATCATCAATATTCTAGTACAAGATACAGGAATAAAACACCGGATTTGAACGTTTTTCCAGTCAGAATGTACTAACCTTCAATCAATGCCAGGACGATGAAAAAGAAGGGACTTCAGATTAAAATTGCAGAGCCGTGTCACGAGAACTGGAACGCAATGACACCGAATGACAAAGGGCGATTCTGTGATAGTTGTCAGAAAACGGTGGTCGATTTTACACGCATGTCTGATTCAGCGATCTTTCGTTTTATGGAAAGCACTACTGCATCGGTTTGCGGACGAATGTCCAATGATCAGCAAAACAGGAATTTTCACCCACTTGCGACGCAATCGAATGCTCCTTCATTTAGCCTCCGCGCATTGGTTCTGGGAACAGCCATTTCTACGTTTTCAGCCTTTCAGGCACAAGCTCAGGGCAAGGTCATGACAAAAGGTGAAGCGAAAGCAGAACCTGTAGAGATGGAACAAACCAAAATAGGTGAAATGGCCGTATCGGTTACAGATCAAAACAAACCTTTAGACAGTTTGTTTACAGGATCGATCATTGATTATTTTATGGATCAGTTTGTAACCGGAGTATCCGTTACCGTTTATGATGCAGATGGAAATGAATTGTCAACAACATTATCAAATCAAAACGGGGAATTTCAGTTACCACTTAACTGGACACAACAACCCTATTCGGCTGTTTTCAGAAAAGAAGAATACGATGATGTGACATACCTGTTTTCAGATTTATTGACCACACGCGGCATAGTTGTTGAATTAGGGCAAGAAAGAAATATGATCATGGGGATCATGATTCCATATCCCGATGATGAAGAAGAATAGTTAAAGAGTATAGGTTCGAGTAGTTTAGTTTGTTTGTTTGAATCAGGAGGGATGTTTTTGGAGAGGCATCCCTCCGCTCATTTACCCGCATCCTGAAAACACATGATCCGTATCGGCTAACCGATACGTTTTCTTTTCCCACGAATACACGAATTTTACGCGCCTAACGGACGCTCCTGACGTTTATTACACTATCTCCCAACACTGAATAACTAGCGAGCGCGTTAGCCGAGCTGTAATTAGTGAATTCGTGGGAATCACTTTTCATATATCGCTAAAGGTCCGTGCGGAAAACAACAACGGGAATGTCCTTCCACACGCTTTCTTTCCAAGGCATCATACCATTACGTTTGGCGACAGCTTGCGAAGGTGTATTATCCGGATGGATCAAACTGACGATAAAGGTTGAAAGGTGATGTCTGCGAGCGTATTCTTTGAAATAAATTGCAGCTTCCGTAGCATATCCTTTTCCCCAATATTCAGGAAATAAGTGATAACCGATTTCAAGAATGAATTCTCCGTCAACCTCCTGCAATAACAAACCACATTGTCCGATGAATGTTCCATCTGCAAGGTGCAAAGCCAATAATCCGAACTGGCCGTTCACATAACGATCCTGCTGACGTTTAATCCAAATTGGGGCTTGTGTTTCAGCTTCCAATCGCAAAAAGTCGGGAAAATAACGCATCGTGAGCGAGTTACGCAAATAATCGACCCACGGCAAAATGTGTTCTTCGCCAAGCGGATGCATTACCAAACGCTCTGTTTGATGTGGTAATAAATAATCTGAAGGGATTGTTATCATGAATTACTCCACTGTCACCGACTTCGCCAGATTACGTGGCTGATCGACGTTGCAACCACGCATTACTGCAATGTGGTAACTCAGCAATTGCAATGGAACGGTCGCTAACAATGGTACCAGATGTTCGTCGGTATCCGGAATTTCAATCACGTGATCGGCCATGGCTTTCACATCCACATCGCCTTCGGTAACAATCGCAATGATTTTTCCTTTACGCGCTTTCACTTCCTGGATATTGCTTACCACTTTTTCGTACGAAGTGCCTTTTGTAGCAATCACAAATACCGGCATTTCTTCGTCGATCAAAGCGATAGGTCCATGTTTCATCTCGGCTGCAGGATAACCCTCGGCGTGGATGTAGGAAATCTCTTTGAGTTTCAACGCACCTTCCAACGCAACCGGGAATGAACTTCCACGGCCTAAGTAAAGTGCATTGGTGGCGTCTTTGTAAATCGCAGCAATGGCTTCGATATCGTTGTTGCGTTCCAATACACGTTTTACTTTCTCCGGAATGGCTTCCAGCTCAGAAAGCATGGTACGGAATTTTGTTTCGCTGATGGTTCCTTTTTTGTGCGCCAATGAAAGTGCTAACAACGTCAGAACAGTTACCTGGGCAGTAAATGCTTTGGTTGATGCTACGCCGATTTCTGGTCCTGCGTGTGTGTAGGAACCGGCATCTGTAATTCTCGAAATAGAAGAACCAACTACGTTACAGATCCCTAAAATGGTTGCGCCTTTCGATTTTGCCAATTCCAACGCAGCCAACGTATCTGCAGTTTCACCTGATTGAGAAACGGCGATTACAATGTCGTTTTCACCAATGATCGGGTTGCGGTAACGGAATTCACTGGCGTATTCTACTTCTACGTTGATGCGGGCCAGGTCTTCCAGTAAATATTCACCTACAAGGCAGGCGTGCCAGGAAGTTCCACAGGCAACCATTACGATGCGCTGCGCCTGGATCATTTTTTGTTCGTAATCTTTTACACCGCCCAGTGAAACCCAGCCTTCGGTCGCATTTAAGCGGCCACGGAAACAATCGCGGATTGAACGCGGCTGTTCATGGATCTCTTTCAGCATAAAGTGCTCGTAGCCGCCTTTTTCCAAGGCTTCCAGTTGCAATTCCAATGCCTGAACGTATGGTGTTTTTTCTAAATTATGGTCGATGTTGATAATTTTCAACCCTTCGTTGAGATCAACAATCGCAATTTCTTCATCTTCGAGGTAAACTACCTGGTTGGTGTATTCGATGATCGGTGTGGCGTCTGAAGCCAGGAAAAAATCATTGTCTTTCCCGATTCCGACAACCAGCGGACTACTCTTACGAGCGGCGATCAGCTGATTCGGATTTTCTTTCGACAAAACCACGATAGCATATGCCCCGATCACGCTCAGCAAAGCCAAACGAACGGCTTCCACCAACGTTACTTGTTCCTGTTTTTGAATATCGTCGATTAAGTGAACCAATACTTCCGTATCGGTTTGACTTTTAAAGACATAACCGCGTGATTTCAATTCTTCGCGCAGTGAGTTGTAATTTTCAATGATTCCGTTGTGGATCAGCGCGATATGACCTGATTCAGACATGTGCGGGTGCGCATTGATATCATTTGGCGGACCGTGAGTTGCCCAACGCGTGTGGCCAATTCCGGCAAAACCGCTCACATCCTGTGATTGTGCAAATTCTTCGAGGTTCGAAACTTTACCTTGTCGTTTATACATATTGATACCGCCATTATTCAACAACGCCACTCCGGCACTATCGTATCCGCGGTATTCAAGGCGTTTTAAACCTTTGATGATAATCGGATAAGCTTCTTTTTTACCAATATATGCTACAATGCCACACATCTGATTCTAGTATTCGGTGTATTTAACAATCAATTTCGGTTTCTCTTTGTTTGAGGTATTCGGACCGTTAAAAATGATCCGTTCCGCAGTTGAAGAGAAGAAAGTCGGATAGAGGAATACACCTCTGTTTTCTGCGTCGCCACTTACGATATCCTGCACATAATTACGTACATCGATGATGTAACTTTTCTTGCTATCGTCGTAAAGGATCACATTAAATCCGATAATTTCTCCTTCATCGGTTTTGTAACCTACCGTGAGTTGATTACTCGGATAAAAACTGCTCAACGTTTGATGCGAAATCGGAATAACCAGTAACGCATCGTGAATCACTGCTGTTTTGGGAACATTGTTCAAGGTCGGGAATTCCACTTTGCCACGCGACTGAAATGCCTGTGCATAGTATTGGTTTTGCCCGTTGATCGGGTTCGACAATACATTCGCTACCGGATAACCTGAGTTATCGATTTCTACGTGATTAAAATCAGCGCAGTCATCTTCTACTTCCAGTACCAGTTCATACGGTGTGGAACCAGGATCGGCCTGCAAGTGGTAATAAATGGTGACTTTCGTGTTATTGTCTTCCATGTCGAAATAGAACACACCGCCTTTACCAACAGCCGGATTGGCATTGGCCACTTTTACGTGCAAGCCTTTCATGTAATTTTCGAACAACGCGTCATCTGTAAAGGCTGCGTTTCCACCTGTAGCATCATCCATGATTGTTTGTGCCCAAGCGTTATTTAAAGTAAGACGCAATTGCGCAGGTTTTTTTGTGCTTCCCACCCATACCGAATCACTTGGATTGGGAGTTTGGGTTTCACTTGAAGCCAATACCAGGTTGGATGGCTTGAGTGCTTCCACATCGTTTTTGTAGTAGTCCCGGTCTACATCCATGGTGTCGTCCAGTTCATAGACTTCAAACGTTTGCGGGTCCAATTCACCGTAATAACCACGGTAACGCAGTGAAAGCACCACCGAATCCACGATAGCTTGATCTCCTGCATCAAAACTGATGGTATTACTCAAATGAAACTGCGAGTAGATGGACGCGTTAAACGTTCCCATTTTCGGATCGTGGTAAGCACCGAGAATTCCAAAAGTCTGGTTGTCGGTAGGAATCGTATCTTCTGCTACCGAGAACGTAGTGAGTTGAAACGTATCCACTCCACCCGATGACAATAACGCATCCGGATCCAAAGCACCGAGGCCGATGGTGTTGGTTTCTTTCTTGCAGCTAGTGGCAACCAAAAGTGCTAATAAAAAAGTAGCGGAAAGAGTAAATCCTTTCCGCCAACTTGTCCAATTATTTTGTTGTTGTATCATATCAGATCAAAACAGCTTCTTCTATTACTTTGTCAAAAAATTCGGAAAGACCCTTAGAGAGGTTTTCTTCCGGTAAGTAATTCAATTTCAAACAAGTTGCTTTATCGTAAACACCTTGTAATTCAGGTGCGATGACTTCACTACTTTGAACCACTCCATCAGAGAACGTAACTGCGGCATTGGTTATTGCTTCCAACGTCGGATTTTTCACGAGCGAAGTTACAGATTCATCGAATCCCTCAAAAGCCAATTTTTCAGAAAAACGCGCATCCCACTCTGTGGCAAAACCTTGTTGATCTTCATATATACTGTAAACAACCTTAGTATCAGCAAAATGCGGATCCTTGTTGTACATTTTCTTAATGTAAAGCGGCATCAGCGAAGACATCCATCCGTGACAGTGAATCACATCCGGTTTCCAGCCTAGTTTTTTAACCGTTTCCAAAACGCCGCGGCAGAAGAACATGCTTCGTTCGTCGTTGTCTTTGTAATCGGCACCATCGTCTTCCGTAACGTTGTTTTTACGTTTGAAATACTCATCGTTGTCGATGAAGTAAACCTGGATACGTGCAGTAGGAATAGAGGCGACTTTGATGATCAACGGGTGATCATGGTCGTCGATAATGATATTCATTCCCGATAAGCGAATCACTTCGTGTAACTGGTGACGACGCTCATTGATACTTCCAAAACGCGGAGTAAAAACACGGATTTCTTTTCCGTTCTCCTGTGTTCCTTGCGGAAGCTTACGTGCATTATGGGAAATTTCAGATTTCGGAAGAAACGGATATATTTCTTGCGAGACAAACAGAATTCTCTTTTTTTCCATGGAATTCGACGAGGAATTTGGTGTATAACGGTACAAAAGTACGAAAAAAAGCGCAAACTTCAATTTATTCATATAGATTTGCCACCCTACATCAGTAAATTCGGGTGAATTGTGAAGATTATTGAGTCGATAATAAGCCTGAATGAGGCGTTGGCAACTATCAGAGAGACAGGCAAAACCATCGGATTGGTTCCAACAATGGGTGCGTTGCACGAAGGTCACATGGCGTTGGTCGAGCGTGCCAGGACGATGTCTGATGTGGTTGTCGTAACTGTTTTTGTGAACCCGACACAGTTTACCAATTCTTCCGATCTCACACTTTATCCCCGAACTCCTGAAAAAGATGCCGCTTTATTAGCGAGCCATGGTTGCGATATTGCTTTTTTTCCTTCGGTTGATGAAGTGTACCCAACAGGTTATCAAACACCTGAAGTTCCGCTGGGAACACTGGACAAAGTAATGGAAGGCGAATTTCGTCCGGGGCATTTCAAAGGCGTGGTACAAGTGGTAAACCGTTTTTTCGAGGTAATACAACCAACATTTGCTTTTTTCGGATTGAAAGATTTTCAGCAGGTTGCTGTGATTCGTTTTATGACTGATTATTTAAAATTGCCGGTAACAATAGTTCCTTGTCCAACTTTGCGCGAACCTTCTGGTTTGGCGATGAGCAGTCGCAATATGCGCTTGACTGCTGAACAACTGGATGAAGCAGTGATTATTTACGAAACACTGACCTTTGCCAAATCACTGGCTGCCACTCATACACCTTCCGAAACAAAAAAGCTGGCATTGGAGCATTTTTCTCATTCCTACCTGAAAATGGAATACTTTTCAATTGTAAACCCACAGACATTGGAAGAATTGACCGACACCTGGGTTCCGGGAGCAACGGCTTGTGTGGCTGCTTTTTGCGGCGAAGTAAGGTTGATTGATAATATGACTCTTAATTGAAAATGAAAAATTGAAAATTATAAAGGGAATCCTCTTTTCAATTTTACATTTTCAATTGTTTTAACCTTACCTTTACATCGCGTTTTTTTAGAACATGTTCATACAAGTAGTAAAATCAAAAATTCACCGCGTTCGCGTAACACAGGCAGAATTAAATTATGTAGGAAGCATTACCATTGATGAAGCATTGATGGAAGCAGCTAATTTGATCGAAGGTGAAAAAGTTCAAATAGTCAACATCAACAACGGCGAGCGTTTGGAAACGTATGTGATCAAAGGCGATCGCAATACGGGAACGATTTGTTTGAATGGCCCTGCTGCTCGGAGAGTGTCACTTGGCGACCTTATCATTATCATCGGTTATGGTTTTATGACCATGGACGAAGCGAAAGACTTTCGGCCTTCGCTGGTGTTTCCTGACGAAACCACGAATCTCATCGTGTAGCTATGAAAAAATGGATCGGGATATTACTAAAAACAGTTCTTCCACTTGCATTAGGGGTTTACCTGGTTTGGTATTTTTTCGATCGGATGTCGGCCACCGACAAAGATATTTTCTTCGAAGCCATTCAAAAAGCTGATTATACCTGGATCGTTGCATCGCTCACATTGAGTTTCCTGGCTTTGTTGTCACGTGCTTATCGCTGGAAGTATGTGCTGGAACCACTTGGTTATAAAACCAAATTCTGGAACCGGTACCATGCGCTGATGATCGGCTACATTGTCAATTTGACGATTCCACGAGCCGGAGAAGCTTCTCGTGCTGTGATGTTGTCGCGTTCAGACGGCGTTCCGTTTTCAAAATCATTCGGAACGATTCTGGCAGAAAGAGCCGTTGACCTGGTGATGCTTATGGGAGTTGTGCTTTTTACCACTTCTATTGGCTACGATGATTTCTGGAAGATCAAATACCAGGTTGAAACGCAATTAGGCGGTAATAACCCAACTGGTGAAACTTCATGGACGGGAATTATCCTTTACTCGATTGTCGCAACGGTGCTAATTGGTTTAGTGATCGCGTTTGCCATTCAAAAAACCCGTGCGAAACTGCTTCAATTCATCAAAGATTTGTTCGCGGGTGTTTTTGCCATTTTTCGGTCAAAAAATCCGTTGAGTTATTCGGCGCACACCGTGTTTATCTGGTTGATGTACATCAGCTATTTTTCCATTGCGTTTTTGTCGCTGGAAGAATCGAAGAATGTGCCTTTTGCCGGAATTATGATCGCGTTTATTGCCGGTTCGCTGGGAATCAGTTTCACCAATGGCGGAATCGGTGCTTTTCCCTTGTTAGTCGGATTAGTACTCAATTTTTACCTGCACGATGAATATGGCGATGCTGCTGCCGGAATTGGTGCTGCGCTGGGAATGATCATCTGGTCGTCACAAACGCTGATGATGATTTTGCTCGGAGCGCTTTCATTTGTTTTAATCCCCAATAATTTTTCCAAAGATGAGCCGGTTCAATGACATGACTGCTAAAATGCAGGATCTGGCAGCTGCCAAAGCTACCGTTGCCGCGTGGAAATCTCTCGGAGAAAAAGTGGTATTTACTAATGGTTGTTTTGATATTCTGCATCGCGGACATGTTACCTACCTGGCCCACGCAGCCGATTTCGGAACTAAACTCGTAGTCGCGCTCAATACCGATGCTTCGGTGAAACGCTTGGGCAAAGGCGACGACCGGCCCGTGAATTCGGAAGACGCGCGTTCGTATGTGATGTCGGCACTCGGTTTTGTCGATTTGGTCGTTTTATTCGACAACGACACGCCTTTGGAAGTAATCACGGCATTGGAACCTTCTGTTTTGGTAAAAGGTGGCGATTACAATGCTGACGAAACCGACCGTTCCAACAAACAATACATTGTGGGAAGCCACGAAGTGCGGGCGCTGGGCGGCGAAGTAAAAACGGTTGACCTGGTTGATGGCTTTTCGACGACGGGGATTATCCGAAAACTGAAAAATGGTTGATTTTAAAAACGATATGTAAGCGCGGGACGCATCCCGCGCCTACGTTTTCTAAAATCAAACATACTGACTTCTCTCGCCTACACCCCTAATACCGCCTTCAAATCCGCATACGACGTTCTGCTAATCGCCAACCGCGCGCCCGATTTCAGGATCGCGATGTAACTGTTTTTTTCAAATGACTCAATGCGCGTCAGTTCCTGGATATTGAGGATGAACGAACGGTGAATCCGGATAAATTGCTGTGATGGCAGGCTCGTTTCAAAATGACTCATCGTTTTCTTTTTGAGGTGCGTTCCGTTGCCAGTATGGATTTTCACATAATCGTCGTAGGCTTCAATGTAATGAATCTCAGCCGTAGGAATGATCTTGATTTCGCTGCCGTCTTTGATTACCACGCGGTATTGTTCATCGGGAACCTGGTAATGAATCGCGCTGGTTTGTTTTTTGGTGTCCGCAGCTACTGATTTCCATTTTTCGATGGCCTGTGAGAATCGTTCAGCTGAAAATGGTTTCAACAAATAATCCAGGGCGTGGACTTCGAACGCTTTCAACGCATATTCATCAAACGCGGTGGTGAAAATAACAGCCGGCGGATCGGGTAAAATCTCCAATAGTTCAAATCCGTTGATCTTCGGCATTTGAATATCGAGCAGCAACAAATCGGGATTTGTTTCCGCAATTACTTTGGCGGCTTCAAAACCGTCACCACATTCTCCCACAAGTTCCAAATCAGGATGCGCCTGCAAAAATGATTTGATAATGGCCCTTGCCAATGGTTCGTCGTCAACGATCAATACTTTTTTCATACTTGTGGAATACAAATGGTTGTGGTAAACAATTCTTCCGTTTTGGCAGTGGTCAACAAACCGCTTTGCCCGAAAAATAAGGATAATCGGCGTTGGATGCTCGCCAAACCGAATCCTTTTCCTTCGCTGGCGTTTACAAATTGTGTGTCGTAAGGACTCGAAACAGTCACCGTGAGCAATTTACCTTCGCACAACACATTCACCGAAATGGTAATGGCGTTTATTTGTCCGTATAAGCCATACTTGATTGCATTTTCAAGAATCGGTTGCAGGATGAGTGCCGGAACTTTGAGTTCTTCACAGGCTTCGTTGCTGTTTATTTCGGTCGTGAGCCGGTGCCCGAAACGCACTTTTTCGATTTCGAGGTAAAGCCGGATCTGTTCCAGTTCTTCTTTCAGCGGAACCAATTGCTGTACGTCTTTGCGAAGCGTTCCCCGAAGAAAATTACTCAGTAACTGGATCATGCGATGCGCTTCTGTCGGTTCCAGAATTGTCAGTGCGCTGATGGAATTGAGGCTGTTGAACAAAAAATGAGGTTGCAACTGCTGGTGTATATTGTCTAATTCTGCTTTGGTTAATGCGCGTTCTTTCTCCAGCAGTTGCTCCTGTATATTGGCTTGCGTTTGGGCATTTTTCTGAATCCACCAGTTCAAACTGATCAGCAATAAGAAGAAGAAAGCCATCACAGCTCTCACTGCTTCGAACGGAAACACAAAATGCTGCCAGTCGTAATCGGTGAATAATAATTTATATAAACCATTGAAAGCCAATTGAAACATCCCGGTAAACACGAAAATGATGGCGAAATTCACAAAATTCAACGGCTTGGAAGGATGGAAATTATGCTGAATGAGGTAGAGAATCTGCCCAAGCAAAATCATGATCATCGAACTTAACAGCGCATCTCTCAACGCAATTGTAAAATGAAAGCCGTTTACCCAAAGCAATACAAATTGAATTGCCGCAGCTGCAAGTACCCATAAGGAGAACTTGATTTTTACCTGGCTGGAAGAAGTGCGTGTTTGCATAGACTTATTTTGAATTGAAACTATTGATTTCGATACCGCCAAACATGCATGTTCCGCGAAGAATCACCACTTTGTCAGGATTATCGGTATTGGTTTCTGTGGTCGGACGCTTGTCTTCGATTCCGCCGAAAATACTCACCACTTCGGTTTTGATTTGCCAGTGATTGGGAATGGTGAGTGTGGTTCCGCCAAAAAGATTGGTGACATCCATTACAATCTGGTTGTTGAAATCGGCTTGTGACAGGTTGATCTCATTACCACCGAAAATAGTGACAATGTCTGCACCGCGAAACTGTTTGCTCACCACATTTTTCTGCACACCACCGAAGATGGAAACAGCGTCAATGAAATCGTCTTGTGAGATGTTTTCCAAACCCTCCATACCTTCATAATAGTGATGATGATGTTTTTTCCAGAACTCCCGTCGTTTTTCAAAGCGATTGCCCCCGCAACCTGATTTCGATTTTGATTTGAACAGGATGAATAAACCGAGCAGGATTACCAGCACCGGCCAAACGATGTTCATATTGACTGCTTCGGGATAAATTTCATTCCAGATCAGCAATTTACCAACGGCGATGAGTATGTAGCCAAAGAATGATTTGAATTTGTGTTTGACCAATACGATCAACCCGAAAGCGATGATAAATGGTCCGGGAGTAAACGTCCATGTGGGTAATTTTACGCCCGTTTCATGCAACAGGTATAAAATTCCGAATACGATCACGAAAATGCCGGTAGTAATTTTACCACGTTTGTTGCTCTTTTGCCAGCTTAGATAATGATGTTGGTCCTCTGCGTTGATTGGTTCTGTACTCATTGTTTGTGAATTTTGAACAAATCTAAGACAGGAATGCAGAGGATACAAGAACAAATCGGTGAGTTGTAGGTGAAGATAGGTGAAGTGTGGAAGAGGTGATTTTCAACCTCATTCTCATTCTATTGTACTGTTGTAGAATGAGAATGATGAATAAAAACAATCCATCCTTCACTTCCTCACAATTCAACCGGTTTATTCTACAATTCATTTAATTTTGCCCTATGGGGCTGATTCACTACCCGTACTATTGTGTCATAAAACAACTTTTATGAAACTAAACCAATACATTTTAGCATTGCTGCTCGGAATCACTACATTTCCGCTTTGGGCGCAAACCACCACACAAACCATCAGAGGAACCATCATCGACAAACAATCGCAGCAAACCATTCCGGGTGCGACAGTTGTTATTTTGGAAAGCAACCTGCTGCAAGCCGCACTTTCGGATTTTGACGGACGCTACAAAATAACAGATGTTCTACCGGGTCGCTACGATTTAAAAGTGACTTATTCAGGCTACAAGGAAATTGTACTTTCCAATATTGTCGTGACTGCCGGAAAAGAAACGGTGCTCGACATTGCGATGGAAGAAAATATCACGGAAGTTGAAGAAGTGGTGATCAACGCCCGGAAGAAAAACGAAACAAACAACGAATTGATTTCGCTAAGCGGACGTTCGTTCTCGATGGAAGAAGTAAACCGCTATGCCGGCGGACGTTCTGATCCCGCGCGTTTGGCAGCCAATTTTGCCGGTGTGAGTTCGCCCGATGATTCACGCAACGATATTGTAATCCGTGGAAACTCTCCTATTGGCGTGTTGTGGCGGATTGAAGGATTGAACATTCCCAATCCGAATCACTTTTCAACCGTTGGAACTACCGGCGGCCCCGTAAGCGCTATCAATACCAATATTTTGCGCAATTCCGACTTCATGACTTCTGCTTTCCCGGCCGAATACGGAAATGCCAATGCCGGCGTGTTTGATCTTGGTTTCCGGAATGGAAATACTGAAAAACGCGAACATACGTTTCAGCTCGGCGCTTTAACCGGTTTGGAATTCATGACCGAAGGACCGATTCGCAAAGAAAAAAACTCGTCGTACCTCATCGCGTATCGTTATGGATTTGCAGGTGTTGCACAAGCTATCGGTTTACCAATCGGAACGGCTGCAACGCCTTATTACCAGGATCTTTCGTTTAAACTCAATTCCGGAAACACCAAAATGGGACGTTTCACTCTTTTTGGATTGGCAGCAGTGAGCAAGATCGAATTCATTCACAGTGATATCGATAGCAACGATTTGTTTGCCGACCCAACCGAAGACAGTTATTTCAGCAGCAATCTCGGAATGCTCGGCCTGAAACACTTCATCCGCGCTGGCGAAAAATCGTATTTCAACACCGTGATCGGGATGACGTATGCCGATTCTGATTATAAAGAAGACAGTATCAGTGTGAGTGATGTTGCCGCCAGAACGGTTGAAAACACTACTACGCGCACCAATTATTCGGTTAATACTTCGTTCAATTCCAAGATCAATGCGCGCTTGTTCATCAAAGTCGGCGTGCTGACAGAAGTGCTGAATACGAAATTGTTTTACCGGACGCGTGAGTTTACGCCCGATTGGATCATGGTGTGGGACAACAACGATTACACCACGCTCATCCAGGGTTATGCGCATGCGAAATACAGTTTCACTGAAAAATTAACTCTCAACGCAGGTTTGCATAGTCAGTATCTGGCGCTCAACAATTCAAATTCCCTTGAACCGCGTGTCGGGTTAAAATACCAGCTCAACGACCGACACAGTTTCTCCACCGGTTACGGAATGCACAGCCAGATGCAGCCCATCGATTTGTATTTCTACCGAACAACGGATGCTGAAGGAAACACACAACTCACGAATAAAAACCTCGACTTTACCCGTAGTCACCATTTTGTAGTTGGTTATGAGGTGATTCCATTCAAAGATTGGCGCATCAAAACCGAAGCGTATTATCAGATTCTGAACAACGTTCCGATCACGACCGATTCTTCGAGTTTTTCGATGCTGAATGCCGGATCTTCGTTTACGCCGATTGAAGAAGGTTTACTGGTTAACAACGGAACGGGGCGCAATTACGGCCTGGAACTGACAATCGAGAAATACTTCAGCAAAGGCTATTACGGATTGATTACCGGAACGCTTTACGAAGCAAAATATACCGGTAGTGACGATGTGGAACGCAATACGGCTTTCAACGGAAAGTTCGTTTACAATGTGTTGGTCGGGAAAGAAATCAAAGTTGGGAAAGCCAAACGCAATGCGCTGACGATTGATGTGAAAATGACGCAGGCCGGTGGCCGTCATTATACGCCGGTTGATCTGGCTGCTTCACAACTGGCGCATCAACAGGTGCTGAAAGGTGACGATTACGCCTACTCGCAACGGTATGCCGATTTCTTCCGCCTGGATGTGAAACTTGGGTTTACGATCAACAGCGCGAAACGCAATATTTCTCAATCCATTTTCTTCGATATTCAGAATGTGACCAACAACAAAAACATTTTTGCCGAGCGTTACAACCCGCTTACCAACGGAATCAATACCGCTTATCAGATCGGTTTCTTCCCGAATTTTGCTTATAAAATTCAGTTTTAATTAAAGGGAGATGAAAAAGATACTGGTAATCAATGGCCATCCGAATGCCGAAAGTTTTAACCGCGCGTTAACGGATGCTTATTTGCTCGGACTCCGGAAAACCGAAGCGGAGATCCGGGTGCTGACTATTTCAGAACTGAAGTTTAACCCATCATTGCAATTCGGTTATCAGCATCGCATGGAACTGGAACCCGATTTGGTGCAGGCACAGGAATTGATCTTGTGGGCGGAACATTTGGTGTGGATTCATCCGGTTTGGTGGGGCGGATTACCGGCCATTACCAAAGGATTCATCGACCGTGTTTTTCTGCCTGGCTTTGGGTTTAAATACCGCGAAAACTCTGTTTGGTGGGATAAACTACTGACAGGGAAAACAGCGCGTATCATCACGACTCTGGATCAACCGGGATGGTATTATCGTCTCGCTTTTGGCCGGCCGAGCGTGAATCAGCTCAAAAAATCGACCTTGCAGTTTTGTGGTATCAAACCTGTGAAAGTTACTTACGTCGGCCCGATTCGTCTCTCAAAATTGGAAGGTCGCGTTCAAATGCTTCAAAAAATAACTATACTCGGAGAACAGGAAGGCCGTTAACCTTCTTGTTTTCCTTATTTTTAACAACATGCTGCAAAACAATTGGCGCTTTTTATGGATGGTTCTGCTGGGAATTGTTTTTTCTCTATTGCTGCATCAGGTTATGGATTTCCCTAACGATGAGCTCAAGCATCAATTGTTTGGCATGCTTGAATCGATAATCATTACCGTTCTGATTTGGGAAGGTTCCCTACGTTTTGAACGCATTTGGGATAAAAAATTTCCGTGGGAACAATTCCCGATGAAACGTGTTTTTGTCCAGTTACTAGCGGGTTCTACCTATATTGCACTTGTAATGGTTGTAATCACACAGGCTTTCGACTCGCTGGTGTGTCCAATGCCGTTTGACGACAAAAACAAATTTTTCGCCATCATTTTTATACTGGCATTCCTGGTTTCTATTGCGATTCTTTCACTGGAAATCTCATTCCAGTTTTTCCGGAAATGGAAACAATCGTTGCTGGAAGTAGAACAACACAAATCGGAAACAGCCATGGCGCGGTTGGAAAATCTGAAAAATCAGATCAATCCGCATTTCCTGTTTAATAACATGAGCGTGTTGTCGTCGCTTGTTTACAAAGACCAGGACAAAGCGGTCCATTTTATCAATCAATTATCGAAAGTATACCGGTATTTGCTCGACAGCGGTTCGTGTGAATTGACCACACTGGAAGACGAAATGCAATTCCTGCAATCGTATACGTACTTGCTGAATATCCGGTATTCACCCAATATCCATTTTGAAATTAATGTTTCGGAAGAAGCACTAAAAACTTATATCCCGCCGATGTCGGTGCAGTTACTGATCGAAAACGCAATCAAACACAACGAGATTTCGTCGGCCGCACCGCTGACCATCAGCATCCGGTCGGAAGAAATGTGGCTGATCGTGGAAAACAACCTGCAACTGCGTTCTACGGTTGAAAACGGCTCAGGGACCGGCTTAAAAAACATCTGTTCACGCTACCAGTTTTTCACCGACCGGGAACCAGAAATCGTTGCGACAGAAACTCATTTCCGTGTCGAAATTCCGTTATTGAAAGCGCCATGAACGTAATTATCATAGAAGACGAGCAATTATCGGCCGATCATTTGACCACGCTGTTGCAGCGCATCGATCCTGCTATCCGGGTTACACATCGATTCGAATCGGTGAAACAAAGTGTGGAAGCCTTTCAGTCGGGCGTAAAAGCCGATTTGCTCTTCGCCGACATTCACCTGGCCGACGGCAGCAGTTTTGATATTTTCCACAAGGTTTCGGTTGAAATTCCGGTGATTTTCACGACCGCGTTTGATCAATATGCCATTAAAGCATTCCGCACAAACAGTATCGATTATCTATTAAAACCAATCGATAGTGGTGAATTGAAACGGTCGATTGAGAAATTCAATCAACTGAACCGCCAACAACACGCGCAATTGATCGAACAATTACTCAGCAATTCGTTTCAGCCGGCCAAAACGTACAAAAACAGGTTCATGGTCAAGCTCGGCGAAAACATTGTTTCCGTCAAAACCGAAGATATCGACCATTTTATTTCGGAAGACGGCGTTGTGTTGCTTGTCACCAAACTCGGCAAACGTTATCCTGTAGATTATACCCTCGACCAATTGGATCAACTGATCGATCCCGACACGTTTTTCCGCATCAACCGCAAAGTGATTTTGCACATCGAAGCGATTCAAAAGATCAGCAGTTTTTTTAATAGCCGTTTGAAAGTGACGTCTACGTACATTTCGAATGACGAAGCGGTCGTGAGCCGGGAACGGGTTGGGGATTTTAAGCAGTGGTTAAATAAATGATTCTTACTTTTTCCTTGATGAAAAAGTAAGCAAAAAATCAAGGCTGTAAGTCCCGATCTTGAGAACTACAGCTTGTTCAGCTATCTCAACCCAACTCGCAAACACCATTTACGGATTGTTTTACAAACAATCCGATGGTTGAGCTCAAACAGGGCCTCGATCACGCTTCACTTCACCTTGTCCTCTTACGATCGTTACTTAATGCCGTTAGGTTCTGAAATCAGAATACACCAGTATTAAACTTTTACTCCTTTGAAATAACCGCTTTTCGGTGTTTTATGCCCCAATCAACCATTTTATCCAAAACTTCGGTAATAGATTTTCCTGAAGGAGATAGTTCATATTCAACTGAAACCGGAATAGTGTTATAAACTGTTCGGGTAATCATTCCGTTTATTTCCAATTCTTTCAATTCCTTGCTTAACATTCGAGGTGTTATTTTCGGAATGTTGCGTTGTATTTCAGTGAATCGTTTTTTATCAAATAGAATAGAGCCAATAATAGGCAGTTTCCACTTCCCGCTTAAAACGTTGAGTGTGTCATTAATGGCTAGCACAAACTGAATTGGGCATTTTTTCGCTTCTTCAAGACTTATATTTCTGTTCATTTTTATAATTCGTTGAAATGGTATACAAAAGCATATCACTATACTATAGTATACCGCTATACAATAAGAAGCAAATATAACATATTTTTGCCTCTCAATATTTATTTAAAAAATAC
This sequence comes from Candidatus Fluviicola riflensis, assembly GCA_002243285.1. GTDB lineage: Bacteria > Bacteroidota > Bacteroidia > Flavobacteriales_D > Crocinitomicaceae > Fluviicola > Fluviicola riflensis. The sequence goes on from CP022585.1 coordinate 3,494,190, forward strand.
ATACAATGATTTTAGTAACAGGAGCAACAGGACATTTTGGAAAATCAACAATCGATTTTCTTTTGAAAAAAGGAATTCATCCAACCGACATTGTTGCATTGGTAAGAGATGAAGCAAAAGCCGAAGATTTGAAAGCAAAAGGTATCACAACAAAAATCGGTGACTATGACAATTATGCATCATTGGTTGAAGCTTTTAAAGGTGTTGACAAACTATTACTCGTTTCGGGTAATGACATCGCTAATCGTAGTAAACAACAAGAAAATGCGGTAAAGGCAGCTAAAGAATCAGGCGTAAAGCATATCTATTACACTAGTTTTGAACGCAATAATGAAACGGAAACATCACCTATTCATTTTGTAGCCGAGTCACATATTGCTACAGAAAACACAATCAAAGCAAGTGGAATGATCTACACTATTTTCAGAAACAATCTATACTTGGATATTCTACCAATGTTTTTTGGTGAACACGTATTAGAATCCGGTGTCTTTTTCCCGGCCGGAGAAACCAAGGGAGCATTCGCATCAAGACTTGATATGGCGGAAGCCACAGCAAATGTAATCATTGGCAATGAACACGAAAACAAAGAATATGCTTTCAGCAATACGGTAAATGTATCCGTTTCAGATGTCACAACCAGTTTGAGCGAAGTAGTAGGTAAAGAAATCAATTATGTAAGTCCTACAACAGAAATTTATATGGATACATTAACGAAAGCTGGTGTTCCGAACGAATATGTTGGAATGTTTGCAGGGTTTTCAGAAGCTATAAAGCAAGGTGAATTTTTAGTTGATAAAACTGACTTGGAAAATTTACTGGGCAGAAAGCCAACAACTGCAAAAGAGTTTTTACAACAAACCTATTCTTTAAAAACGGAAAACGCCGGTAGTTAAGAACTCCTATTGCAAAACGTTTCACAACCAAAAAACCCCTCTCGTCCGCATGAGGCGGACGGAAGGGGTTTTCCTGTACTATAATTTTACTGCTTCTTAATGCTGAACGATCAAACGCTGCGGTTGGCTGTTGCCAATAGTTAACAAATAAACACCGCTAGCCAAACCTTTTGTAGAAACGTTGTGCGATCCGTTGGAGAGTACTTGTTGTTGTACCAATTGTCCGTTTACTGTTGTTAAGCGCATCAACTGATCTTCGGTTCCCTGAAGGGTTACGGTCAACTGCTCGCTGGTCGGATTCGGGAACATTTCAAATACCGTGATTGCTTCCTGCGCAATGCCCAATGAAGGTTCGCCGTTCATGCTGATACCGTCGGTAAGGATTTGGTAATCGAAGCCTTCGCCGGAAACGCCGCCCGTGATTGTTACCATGAATGTATCTGCTTGCGGAATGTAAGGAACGTCTACCAAAATGTAGAATGAACCGTCAGGAACACTTGTCAGGGCATAGTCACCATTCACATCTGTCCAGGCAAACGATACCGTTTCATGTGTCGACTGATCTTTCAATTGAATGTAAGCGCCTTCAAATGCAACCGTCATTTTCAAATACGATGTATCGATGATCACATTTCCGAAGATGGTAGCACCGCCGTCAGAAACGTTTACGGTATCCGCATCGATGTCGGCGCTGTTGAGGTAACAAGGCAAACCGATCAAATCTGCTGTTGACCAGGTTGATCCTGATTGGAAATACAAGGGAACTGCTCCCGGAAACGCCACCGGATCGGGTGTGAAACGTACGTGGTAAACACCTGAAGTCAAGCTATCAGCCAAATAGGTTCCTGCTGTGACCGGAATGGTTTGAACCGGTGTCGCCAATAAAGTGTCTTCCGAGAAGTTAAATACTTCGATGATTCCTTCGGCCGGTGAACCGTTTACAGTCAATTGTCCGCTAATGTCGTTAAACGATTCTTGTTCGTCGAGCAAAATTGCCGAATCGTATACACCATCGGTGATATCTGAAATTACCAGTTTAATGTGATACGTTGAACCAACCTGCGCATAAAAATTTGCTTCCAATGGCACAGTGTATCCGTCGAACACAAAATAAGCGCCCGAAGGAGCCGACATATTATCGATGTAATACTGCGAGTTGACAATCTGGTTGATCGAGTTGATCTCAACCGCTGTGTTTGTTCCAGGAACAGCAGCAATGTTTGTTGGAATACCGCCGTTTTCGGAAACCAAAAACATGAAGCGGTCGTTGAAACTTGAGTTGGAATATTCAGGATATTCTTCCGACGCGAAGATGTAGGTAAAACGGATCGTGTCGGTTACCAACGGTGTAAAATCGAATTCAACCGAAACAGCATCATAGCTCGCTGCTCCCGATCCGTTGAGGTTTCCGTAATTGATGATGTCCATATCGCCCGGCGATCCGAGTTGCGTGCTGGCAAAATTGCTGACCGGCATGTAGGAATAATTCAAGTATCCGGTTGAAAGCATCATCCCGCTGTTCAAACCAACGCCTTGTCCGTTGTCGAAACGACCGACAGCATAAGGAGCGCCATTGATCTGTACATTGGTCACACCTTCGCATTGAACACCGAAAATATTGGCGACCAGCATGTCCACATTATTGGCAATAGATGAATAAGAAATCGCCTGAGCCTGAGTAGTTTGAATTCCGGCAAAAAGAGCAAAACCAGCCAGTAAAGACCGTGTTAGTAGAGTAGAACTTTTCATAAGGGTTGCATTTGGTAGTGAGACGCTAGGAGTTGCAACTTAGTTGCTTTGCAAATGTAAAATTGAAAAGGTGAGAAAATTATGAATGGAGGAATTATCAATTATCAAGCGTTCTTTCCCTGAGTACTCTTGATAATTTCTCCATTCATAATTGATAATTCTCCTAAAAGGTCCACTTCCACTCTAATGTTGCCACAAAACTGCGTGTCAAACCATCAGGGCGAACTTCCCGTACCACAAATGGTGTCCCCGCACTGAGCTCCAGTTTATGTGATTTGTTGATGGAATATTGCACGAAAAGTGTTCCGTTGAGTGTCAATCCTTCAGAACCGGAAATTGGTTTTCGCACGTCAAATTCATCATGGTATGTATCTTCACCCAAGTGGTAAATGGCCAATAAGCCCGGTGTAATTTTCCAATGTTGTTTCAACTGCCATGCGTAGTTCACCCGCGCCAGCACATCTCCCCTGCGCTGAAAACCGCGGGTAGATTGAAAACTCGAAAATGCCGAAAGACTGTCAAATAATTCAGGAGAAAACGTATTTTCACCCTGTGTCAATGGTTGTTGAACGGCTGCGGTAAACCGGAATTTCTTCCAATCTTTGGAAATGCCGGCTATGAAATCGATGGTGCCAAGGCTCGACTGAAAATCGTTTGGCAATGGTAAACCGTTACGCTCCTTATTTCCATCTGCGAGCGGTAATTTGACTCCCATCGTAAATGCAGTTTTATTGTTCGTTTTGTAGGTTCCTGTAAGAAATAGATCGCCCAAGCCGTTGGTTTTAATGGAATCGGTGAGCTGCGCCAGTTGGGTCAGTTTCATGTCATAGCTCCAATGCTTGTTAATCTGCCGGTTGTATTCCAGGTAGGAAGCCAAAATCGTAATGTCGTGATCGGCTTTACCAAACGTTGCTCCCAATTTGAGTTGAAGAGACTTTTCGGATGTCGAATCACCGTCAGGCGATTTTAATGCATCGATGGTACAAAATCCGGCATCACTGCATCCCTGAGCACACACCCGGGACGCAGCAATGACGAACACGACACTACTGAAAAGCGCAGTTAATTTCATCGGGTTATTGAATGATTATTTTCAAAGCAGTTTGAAATGTTTCACCTTGAAATCGAATCACGTACATTCCGGCCGGAAAATTTGCCGTAGAAATGATTGTTGTTTGATTATCAGAATTCTGACTATAAACTATTTTTCCGGTTAAATCAGTGATTTCAATGCCACCCGGTTCTTTCAGACTGATGATTTGATTGGTTTCATCGTGGTGAAGCGGCAATTTCTCTGGCTTCCCGGTTTCAAATCCCAATGACATGCAATCATCGGTGTAATAATTGTACAATGAAGCAGTGGAAACCGGCCCCAATACTTTAATCCGGCGATCCGGGCAAATGCCATAGATCAACGGATAATAATTGGCCGCATAAGCCGCTACAATTGCCGAATAGTCGGCTCCTTCCGGATTGATAATCGGATACGGAAATTCGCTCACCCAGTCACCTTGCGTAGATCCGCTGATTCCATTTAGTTCGTTGGCACCATTGTTCTGGTCGAGTTCGATGGCTAATATTACAATGTCCTGGTGAACCGTTCCGGCCGGTCCATAACTCGCATACAGATTTTCCATGGCGCCCGAGTTTTTATACGCCCAGCAGGTTGGGCAATGCGCCGCAAAAAAGTCTAAGTAAACGGTTTTACCTGCATCCAGGTAGGTGTACAAATCCTGTGTTGTGCCATCGATGTCCGTTAACGTAAAGTTGGGTGCAATGCTTCCGTTTGGCAATTGAGCGTTCGCTGAAAAGTTGATGGTGACGCACAGTAAACCGAGTTGAATGAATTGTTTCATATCGAAAATTGTTTTGTGTAAAATTCGGAGTATTAAAACAATCCATTTGTCGGCTACCCGACAACTTGCCGAAAATAAGTATCGTTCCTTTGTTCTGTCAAAAACAAGTAAATATGGTATTATCAACAATCGCCATTCGGCAGCTCGAGGCTTTAAGCGCTATTATAGAACAACTTTCAGATGAAGATTTCCGCCTTGAATTACCTTTGCTGGAAGGGACTTCACTGGGAAAACACATTCGTCATACGCTTGAATTTCATCAATGCCTCTTTGCGAAGAAAAAAGTGGTTTCATACGACAACCGCGATCGAAATGTATTGCTGGAGACCTCCCGAAGCGAAGCGATCAATTGTATTGATGAATTGATTTCTCGCCTGCGGTTTGTGCAGTTAGACAACGTACTTCATTTATCGGTTCAGTACGGCACGGAAACCATCATCGTCACGTCTTCCGTAAAACGCGAAATGGCTTTCCTGATCGAGCACACCGTTCACCACAAAGCTATTCTGCGTATGGCCTTGAATCAGTACTTTCCTCAGGTTACTTTCGATACCTCGTTTGGGTATGCGGATTCTACGATTCGCTTCCTGGAACAAACCAAAGTAGCCATTTAATTATGTGTACCGTCAGCTATCTTCCGCTCTCACAAACCGATTATATTCTCACTTCCAATCGTGATGAAACGGTGGATCGCCCATCTGCTCTTCCGATCAATCAATACCTGATTGGCGAGCGTATGGTGTATTATCCCAAAGATCAGCAAGCCGGCGGAACATGGATAGCCACTACCGGAAATGACGTCACACTTTGTTTGCTCAATGGTGGATTCGAACCGCATTTTGTACCGGAAGGACATCTTTACCGAAAAAGTCGCGGTACCGTTTTATTGGATTTTTTCCACTACGAACATGCGGATGCTTACATTGAAAGCTATGATTTTTCCAACATCGAACCGTTTACACTGATCGTCATCGAAACTGTGAACACACTGACTGTATTGCGCGAATTGCGCTGGAGCGGAGCGCAACTGACCGTTACATCGATGAATGCTTCCGAACCGCATATCTGGTCTTCGGTGACATTATATAGCAAAACAGTGCGGGAACAACGTCAAACCTGGTTTCAGAATTGGCTTGACCGGCAACACACCTTCACTCAAAATGAGATTCTCCAATTTCACCGTTTTGCCGGAGAAGGAAACCCGAATCATGACCTTATTATGCAAAAGGGCAACCGTAGAACCGTAAGTATTTGCAGTATCGAACGGATTGAAGGATTGACCACTGCGGTATATGTGGATCTGAAAAAAGAAGAAACGTCGAATTATTTAGTGTATCACACATGTTGAGAATGCCGCTTTTCGTTTACCGCATCTTTGTATATGAATACTGGCCTGCGTGGATATTTTACCTGCCCGTTCTCCCTTATTGGCTTTATCTTTCCCTCCGGTTGCGATCGTTTTCCTTTTTTACAGCTGCCAATCCGGGTATTGAAATGGGTGGTTTTTTCGGTGAAAGTAAAAACGACATTCTGGCGCGTATTGACGGTGCGTATCTTCCAAAACACGTGCTTGTTTCATCGAATGACGTCCCGGATTTGGATACGTTGATTACCGAACATGGCCTTTGCTTTCCGTTGATTGCCAAACCTGATGTGGGCGAACGTGGCTCCTCGGTCACAAAAATTTCATCCCGTTCCGAGTTGGGACCTTACATCGAAACGCTGGAAGGCGCATCTTTTATTCTACAGGAATTCATTGCTTACGAAGAAGAGTTTGGCGTTTTCTACAGTCGCTTACCTAACGAAACAAGCGGATGTATTACTTCCCTGACCCGAAAAGTGTTTCTTTCGGTAACCGGCGACGGACATTCTACCATTGCCCAACTCATGCAACAATCGGTACGGGCGCGTTTTCAATTGCCGCGTTTTTTAGACGAAATGCCCGAATTAATGCAACGGATTCCTGCCAGCGGAGAACTCTGTTTGCTGGAACCAATCGGTAATCATTGCCGGGGAACCGAATTTGTGAATGCGGAAGAATTAATCACTTCCGAATTAACCCTTTTATTTGACGAGATCTCACGGCCAATTGACGGCTTTTTCTATGGCCGGTTCGATATCAAAGTGGAGAGCATTGAACAATTAAAACGTGGCGAAGCGGTGAAAATCATGGAACTTAACGGCATTAGTTCCGAGCCAGGACACATCTACGATACCCGTATGAATCTGTTGAAGGCCTGGTACGATGTGACACGTCATTGGAAACGATTGGCTGCTATTTCGAAACAGAATTTGCGATCAGGAACCAAACAGGTTCGGTTTTCTGAAATTGCATCGACGTATGTAAGGCATGTGTGGCGCGGTAGACGCGTATGATGTTGAATTTTTGATGTTTAATTTTGAATTAGGCTATTCCGGATAAGGAACTATTATTTTCTGAATCAGAACCATTGGTTTATAGGCAAAAAAAATTCAAAATTCAATATACCGTGACATCCGGAATCACCACCTTCTTCCGGTTTTCGTAAATCAATAATCCCTGCGCGATCAATTTGTTAATGGCTGTGGTTACCGATTGACGCGAGGAGGCCGTGTATTCGGCAATTTCCTGGTGGGTCAAATACATTTCCATTTCCAGTCTCTTGCCGGTTTGTTTACCGAAACTGACCCCATAATTCTTAAAAAAATCGTGAATGCGTGTGTCAACATCTTTGAAAATAAGATCGGAATATCGCTGCTGAAAAGACACCAGTTTGTCGTTAATCACCGTTGAATATTTCAGCGACAACTGCGGATTGTCTTTCACCACATCCTTGAACCGTTCCATATCGAAGGTGCAAATCTTAATGTGATCGGAAAGTACTTTGGCGTATTCATTGCCTTGCTGACCATTGTTTCCCGAAAACCCGATACATCCGAAGATGTCATGTTCGGTCAGAATTTCGGTGATCATTTCCTTACCTGTGGAGTCGAGGTGACAAATTTTTAAGGCACCTTCCTTAACCGTGTACAAACGTTGCCGGTCTGAATCGGAAAAGAAAATAATGTCATTTTTCTCACCTTGCTTGAAACTGGAAATAATGCACAAATGATCAATTTCAGTATCGCTCATTGTTTCAAACAACGAATGATTGCGCAGGTACCAGTATTTCAATTCTTCTTTCAGCATAATGAAACAATTTGCAGGATTGCGAGCAACAGGAAAAAAGCGCTTAGAAACCGATTAAAGTAAGGGAAAACGACCCATTTTTCCAAACGTTGCCTGTTGGCTTGCACCAGGTAAATCAAACACACATGCAACCCGAAAGCACCAATGCCGGTTCCAAGGATAAACGCCAGTTGTTCCTGGAAAGAAACGATTGAAAGTCCGGTTGATGTAAAAAACGATGTATAAACCACCAGCCAAAACGGCAGCAACTGCGGATTCAATAATCCAAGAATAAACCCTTTTAGGAAAGAACCTTTTCTACTGATTTCCGGTTGTTTATTTTCGGTGATTTTTTTGAAGAAGTAATAAACGCTAAGCACCGTCAGAAGCGCAATGGTAATCCATTTAAACGCCAAAAAGAAAGCGGGCGTTTGCTGCAAGGTAATTCCGATTGTAATGGCCAGAATGCTGTAAATAAACTCGGGAATGCTTCCACCGGCAGCCACCATTACTGCTGCGGTTTTGTTTTGGCGCAATCCGGTTTCCATTACAAAATAGTTAACGGGCCCAACCTGAAGTGAGCCCGCAAAACTAATCAATGTAGTCAACAGAAATATGAGAATAACAGATACCATAGTGTCTTTGTAAAACTACGCAAGAAGTGACCCATTGGATTTTTTTAATTCACTTTTTTTTCGGCATTGTTTTTCGGTTCTTCCACTGCAACAAAAAAGCAACGGAAGCCGCTATAAATGCTACTAAAGCCATCAAAAACAATTGTCCACCATCTCCGTTCGATTCAATACCGATAATGGCAACATGGGTTAAAATTGCTCCGGAAAGTATACCAACCGCTCCGAAAGAAGCCAGGAGCGATAAACGTGGAATCAACAACCCGATTCCGACTATCAATTCAATACAGCCCAAAGCAATTCTACCCCACGGTTCCACGCCCAATTTGGTAAATAACAATACCGATTCGGGATGTGCTGTAAACTTAAAATACAAGGTCTGCACTAAAATCAGACTCACAAGGATGCGACATCCCCACAGTGTTATAACAAGTGATTTTTTCATTATCCGATGATTTTTTTCCAGTTGGTATTCGCATTCTTCAGTAACTCGTCTTGGTTTTCATTCCAGTAAAGTTTGGTGTTTTCGCCTCCTTTGTTGTAAAACAGGTACAGTTTGCCACTCACAATTTTGAATGTCTCCGGATTGATGGCCACTTTATCACCATCATCGCCCATGGCATAAGCACACCAGCCACCGTATTGTGGTTCGTACTTCGAAGTGTTTTTCTCAAACAAATCGCGGTTTGTTTCCGAACTGAAATGGTAAATGATTCCTTTTACTTCAGCGCGGAAATTTCCGGAGCCTTTTACTGCTTTTCCTTCGGTGAAATACGCTACAGGATCATAGCCCTGAATGGCCAGGTGGTTTTTGAAGGTATTGAAGTGCTTTTGCCGACCGGTAGTTGTTTCCTGCGACCACAAACCAATGCTGAACATTGTCAACAAGACTACAAAGAGAATTTTCATGTGATTGTTTTTTAGAATAACTATTTTGATTTCTGAGATCAAAGCTAGAGTAACAGTGGTGAAGCGTTTGTCAGCCAGACGACAAAAGGTTGATCTTTCCGTAAAACAGGATTGAAATCACTGTAACAATTTCGTTTTTTACGCATTATCTCTCAAAATCCGAAACATGAAACGAAATAAGAAGTGGTTCAGAGCTACGCTATTGGCGGCGCTCTGCGGGACGATCTATGCCTTCCAGGTATTCCAAAATGCGCCGGTAACAATAACGTTGGAAGAGGCAATTGCTAAAAAGATGGTGACTTGTCGTTTTACGTCAACCGGCAATTATTCAGGTGAATCGGTTTCTGTTTCAGTAACCAATCTTACCGGAAATCCGCTAACGCTAACGATCCCGAACGGAACGGTTTTCAAGCCAAGTGAAGATGAGGATCAGGATCTGATCATCGTAGAACAGCAAGCCATTGCGCTGAAAGCAAAAGCTACCGGAAATCAGGTGCTCGACGGTTATTGCATGGAGGCCAACGATCATTCGCCAACAACGGATAATGGCATGAAGCTATCCAAAACGACCAACTCAAAACTGATTGAGCTGGCTGCGTTTGTGGATAAAAAAGGCTACGACAGTTACATGATCCAGGATGCCGTTTGGGCTGTTTCGGACGGAAATCCGATCAGCAACATTGGCAGCGATACCGAGCAGGGAAAAGCATTGCGTACATTTTTAGCCAAACTGACCAATCGCGAAGATCCGTGGTATGCCACCAAACAAGAACGGGTTTTAACTGCGGAACGGTTGATCGAAAACAATCCGATTTCTGTAAACGGCAAGATTCGCGTGGAAAGCGATGGCAATATGAAGATTCATGAAGTGGTGCAAAAAGTAGGCGGCGAAGTAAAAAACACTTCTCCTGAAATGGCATTCTCCCGCAAAGGAATCGTGAACTACGAATTCACCTTAACCGTAAAAGGCTGGGAAAAGGGAGATTATGAAGTGAGAGTGATGAATGGGGAAAAACTGGTGCAGGTGTTTCCGTTTAGGATATGACACCAAATTCCATTAGCAGGTTAAGTTCCAAAACTTAAATTGGACTCTTTTGATTCTCAAACAGATTGTTGAACTCTCCAAAAATGCTCGCCCCACTTTTTATATAATCCCATATAATCTTTAACCCCATACCCAATGTTTTCCAATTCCACATAAGACAATATTCCCATAAACTGAAAAATATTATCTGAAATTTTCTTTGTCTCGGATCCATCGGCAAACTTTGTAGGATTTATTAGATGGATTTCATCTAAATTTTGCGGGCCTTTACTTACCACAAGAAATTTACCGCTATCACATTCTGCGATTGTCCAAAATTCGCTGCTTTCTTGAAAATCATCAATTGCATTGCGCTGAAACACCAAACTTTCTTCAATAGAAAGGAAATCATACACAACGAAGTCTATTTCAGAATCAATTCGTTGCTCTAACATTCCAACTTCCATCCCAACCTGCTCCAGAAATAATGACGGGACATTCATCTTGTTTTTACCAATATCAAAAGTCTCATAAAAAACCGTATAAATCGGTGGTAAGTCCGTTTCACTGATGTTTACCTTTTCTGTTCTTATTTTTAAAAGTTCAACACTCTTTGCAACTGTTTTCATATTGTACAATTTTATATTCCTACAGGTGAATTAAAAAATCCTATTAAATCATGTAAAGCGGGCTTATCCAAAATAGCAGCACCTCCCGTATGTGGTGATCCTTCAGTAAAGGATCGGTTATGTGTTTGCATAGGTACGGGTAATAATGTTTTGGCGTCTTCATGATGGTGCCATACACATTCAACCCAGCCATTTTCATCAGCAAACGGTGAGTTTGGGGACTTCACTTTGAATCTGGTTGAGTTAGGAACCCGAACAAAATTAATTTCACCATTCACATTTAATAAACCTTCAGCCCAATTAGAAGCATTTGTAAAATCCGCACTTCCACCCGTTAAACTTTGCATGGTTGCATCGGGCTGATATTTAATTTTACCATGACTTCCTATCGCTGGCACCTCAGGGACAAAATTAGGGTGTCCAAATTCATCAAAAGGTGTTCCCTGGTGCACAAACGGAGGAGTGCCCATACCTGCAGGTTTTTGATGATTGGAATAATATGATTTCACTTTATCCATGAAGTCATCCGATTTACCTGTCATTTTAGCAAGAATTCCTTCACTTTTTCTAACCCACGAACGTGCTCCGGTCAAATTACTTAATACCTGCCAGGCTTTGACATCCAGAACATTGTTTTCAAATTTAGCTAACAACGCCGCATTATCACCAAAGTCATTTAAAAAATCAGTAACCTTTGCCACGCTTAAATCAAGATTCTTGATCTTTTCATAAACATTGGGGTGAAAATTAGAAAGTGTTTGAAGTCGTGTTGCCATAAAAGGATCCAATCCGTCATCTAACAGCTTTTGGCGGTAAGCACAAGTGTTATGTACTACGTAACCTTCATTACCCACCAGATAAGTATGCGCCTGGTCCACTTCAAAATTATAAACGGTTGCTATCGTATCTTTTAAGAATACTTCCTGAACCGGAACCACACCACTTATTGTATGTAACAGCGTTCCGCTAACAAGGGTTCCGGCACTCATCCAACCTTTTGCCGTGTAAAAAGGATGTTCCAGCGTAGCCCAGATGGTATCATTAGGAGTTACAAGACGAACAAGCTTGTCGGTGGTTTTTTTAAATAACCGAACTACTTTGTTTGGCATGAACCCGGCAGAAGCTTCATCAAAACTCATCACAACATCGCCTACCTGAATATCCTGAATAAAAATGGTCCTTCCATCGGCCAATCTGACTTTTGTGCCGGCAGTAAAACAATTACCGCCTGTTGAACAAATTAACTCACCATTGGTTTTCTTATAAACTGTCAGATCGGATATTTCATCTGTAACTGTAGCTCCATCACTTAACTTGTAAGATGAAGAGGGTAATATGTCAATGCATTCACTTCCTTTTATGTCTCCCCATGTAACCGGACCATTTTTATAGATAATAAGTTTCCCCTGGGTGTTAATCTCTGCCATGACATTGCCGGTAGCGCCAGCTTTGCGGTACAATTTATTGGAATTACTTGGCATTCCACCCCAATATGATTTGAGTTTATTACCAAAAGTCACGTAAAAACTGTGATTGGCAAAAGCACCCAGATTATCAATGCTGTTAATAACCTTTCTAATTCTGTTTTGTACGGTCAGATTTGATGCCGCTGCTGCTTCTTCAACGGCCAATGCTCTTTTTGCAAAAATCTTTGCTTCAGGATCAGTGATGGCAGTCATTAGTTCTGCGTCTTTAGTTTCAAATTTGGTAAGCAACTCATCCAGTTTTGTTTGTTGCGTGGCAAGAGTCATATTACTCGCCTTTACATAATCCAGTGCTTTATCCGAATTGGTTGCCAGTTCTTGGAACTTATCAAATTTAGACGCTACAGAGCTTGTGTTTGCCAAATCTGTGATACCAAGAACTGCCGAAAAAATATTTAATGTCTTTGCCAATTCGGGATTATCGTCTTCAAAATAAGAAGCTGTTAAGCTCGAAACAGAACTCAATTTATCGGCATAAGTGAGTAGTTTAATCGGGCCCGCCCCCGGTATAAACAGCGTAACCACATCTACAACTGTTTGAATTACGGCTACTGTTGTTTTGGAATCTGCTGCTTTTTCAATAAAATAAAGCGATACCGCAGGCATTAAGACACCTTTACTCTGCGCATAAACATCCATCAGGTTTCCTTTGTCATCAATGAAAACAGGTTCCATCGGACCCAGATATCTTGGGGTTTCAGAGCTCACATTTATAAAACATCTTTCCGAGTAGTTTAACAAAACAATCTGATCGAATTCATTGAAATCGGCACTTGTCATTTTGTCGGGATCGGGCACAACATATTGACTTAAAGGATTCCCCGGAAGCGTCAGCCCAAGATTATTTGCCGCACTATACCACAAACCTTTACCCAATCGTTTTACAAACCCGGTGTAGTTATAGACACAAATACGTTGTTTTAAATCGGTCAAGTCTTCACGTGTACAAGTATTACTTTCATAGCGGTTTTTCAGTGAATTGCCCTGATAACCGGCATATGCTTTTGTAACCCAACGCACCATTTCCGAGAAGTAATCATCGCCCCAAAAACAAGTTTCATCATCAATTGCGTCAGCCATTGTCTTTATAAGAAGCTCGCCGCCAGGTTTAGTCTCGCAAAGATTCTCCAAGAGGTCCGCCAAATCGCCATCAGGTGTGTTATCCAACACCCGCAAAACCGTTTTTTCCAATCCATTTGTTACCAACCATAAGTTTTCAATCCCGGGATACATAAGATGTCTTATTAATTGAACACGGGTTACATTACACAATTCCTGCAATTCCTCCACAGACATACAACTAATTCCATTATAAATCTGTGTCGTATTAAGGGGCACGCTATTAACTGTGATAGGGCTAGTCCTGGTATTAAAACAATTATCAATGTTTTTAATGGCATCAATGTATACCTGATTCAATTCTTTATTTAAACGGATTAATCGTTTATAGAACTTGAAAAATTTACCTAGATGGAACTTTTCTTTTGGAGTCCTGGCAAAATCTTTCCAACCAAATTTTGTAAAGACATAATCGAAATACCCCGCGGTCAAATTTTCAGTAGTCAGGAAATAATTTTCAACCGGATCATCCGTGACAGCATCGTCGAAAACCCAATTGATCGCAATCGTCCCCATGTTATTCACCAACGTTGTATAGGCCCCGGCTTCAGTCCAACCATCCCATTGCATGAAAGTAGCCTGGGTCATTTTAGGATACAGGAACGGATACTTCGATTTCAGTTGACTTATTTTCGACACCAACCAATAATCATGATTTATTTTTTCGTAGTTGCTCCTTGGAACTGATTCAAAAAGGTCAGCACCATATGAATTCATACCATACTTGGCCTCATCCAAATAATATGTTTCTGAACCAATTCGCTCTATGCTGCTTGAATTGTCTGCGATTTTCAAGCTCATGTACAAATCTTCTTCTTCCTGAAGAGATAAGTTGTATTTGAAAATCTCAATTACAGGATTATTGCTAGTTGCATTGTAAGCCACACTTGTTGAAGTGTATTTAATTTTATACGGAACACGTTCAACACCGTAAGGAAGTAACATCACCGCGAATTCATTGTTCAAAAGAGGAAGATTGCCACCAAAAAGCTGGCCATCAGAATAGTACCCTTTGAATTGATGATTTTCGATTTTTGCAGTATAGGTCTTTTCACCTGTTCCATCGTCAAAAACAAAATTTAATAGAAAACCATCAGCCAATGCTTCAAGATTATAACTGTTTTCAAGCCCAACGGTGAATCGTGCTTTTTTAACCTGAGTAACATCGAGCTTAATAAAGCTCTTATCCGGACACATAAAGCTGACACATCGTTTATTATTTGCATCAGTGAACTTCCAATTGTGCGGAATTGCCATCTCATCCGGGTCTAAAAGAGCTATTTGACCAGAAGGCGGGCATACAGGATATTTGAATATTAATTCGTTGCCCTCGGGAACATAATAACCTTCTACATTTTGACAATTAACCGAAGCGGGAAGAATATCATTTGGAGAATATTTATCAATTAAGTTTAATTTTCTCTTTGTATCGGAATCAACAAGTGTTGTATCATAGGTTCTTTCACTGCTGCAGGTTTGGCAGAAAAAAACAGAGGAGGGTCCATCGTAAAAAGCTTCCTTCGTTTCTTTGGAGAGTGTATAACTGTTTCCGGTTGTGCGCATTTCTTTGCCCGCATACTCAAATTTCACTACAACTTCTCCACTAAAGGTTGCAGTTTTACCACTTAACTGATCGGCTTTAAATCTGGCAAATTGGTCTTCTGAAATTTTAAGAATCGGATCTTCAGTAAGTGAACCAAACGTTATAATCGTACTCGCATTAGTATTTGACAAACCAATAGGGGGTAAACTATCAGTATCCCATGTGAATTTTTGAGAAGAATAACTCATAGACTCTTCATCATCACCTCCAAACCAACTCACACTTGCAGGATCGTCAATAAACTTCCACTGATGCAAGTATAAATCATGTAGATCATCTCCCTGATCATCCGAATAATCCATGATATTCCCGGTGGACTTGAAGGCTTGAGTACCTAACTCCTCCTCAGCAAAAATATGACGCAGGTGATACCTACCATGTCCCAATTCATGAGCGGCTACTTTACCGTGATTCGCTTCCCCACTAAACACAAAACCGATATTCCGTGCCCGTGGCATGTAACCAGTCAACTCGGCAGTGCTAAGTCCGAAAACCAAATAATATTCCTCCTCATCGTAATCATTCAGCTCCTGCACACCAGTTACCCAATCACGTAAATCAGCTGGATAATTCGACAACAAACCACTACTTTCAATGTCTACCTGAACCGGCCACTCCGAATCGGGCATCCATTCCTTTTTGTCCAGATCAAAGGTGATTCCAACCGGATCATAAACCGTTTTTAGTTCGTTTAGGATAGCTGCTTCGTCAATTGTATAGCCGTTTGCAGCTAATAAGTTTACTTTAACTGTTTTCGGTTCGTATACATACACCATAAAGAACCCAACCGTGTATTGCAAACTATCAACGGTGCTAGTATATTTTACAACCACTTCAACCGGATTGCCACTTGGAAGATCTGCAGGAAGTTTTAATTTGATGGTGTCATTTGTACTCGATGGTTCAATCGGAATAACCTGGTTGTTGTAGACTGTCCTGAAAACAATATTCTGTTTTTTGAACAACGTTTCGTGTTTGTCAATCGCAATTGCAATGGGTTCGTCAGATGCACCGGAAACCATGTATTTAGCAGGTGCGTACCAATCCTGATCGGTAAACACGTCATGCGCTTTCGCGTAGTTCGATTCCAGTAAATCAAACTGCTTGTGGTCGAGATCGTAGAGTGTGTTTTGCGTAGCATGTACCGAAATTGATAAAGGCTTTGTCTTAATTTCGGTGGTTGCATGTTCGGGCATTTCGCCACATTGAGCGGTGACATGTTGCAAACAGTTGCCGGCATAATCCAATGCTCCTTCTATTGATACTTCAAACAAGGCGTGGCTGTTCAGGTCATACTCCGCATTGTTAAAAGGAGCGTTCAACAGGTGTTCGATACTGTCTCTATCGGCAGTAGTGAATTTACACCACAATTCTTCGGCACAAACAAATGAAAAAGGCGATTCGGTGTCTTCGCCATCGAAGTAAAAACGGAAAGATCCTTCATCATCGCCTTCGATCAGAAAACGGATGATCTTTTGCATTCCGCGCTCAAAACCGGTAATCTGGTTTTCTTCCGCACCGTTCAAATCGGGCAATACAAGTACGCGCACATTGTGCTGTTCGCGGAAATCCTGCGTAGCGAGCAAAATGGTAGGATTGAAATATACCTTTTTGACAAATGACAGAAAATAACTTCCCTGGCTAGTGTCTGTCGTGTCCTGGGCCGAAGCCCATCCCACCAACAATACACTGCAAAACAACGATAAGAATATCTTTTTTAAGCCCATCATCAGTAATTTGTATTATCGATAATATATTCACTGTTCACTTCCAGCACCCAGTTCCGGGCACGTACCAAAGCATCGGTATAATCCCCTGTCAATTCGCCCGACTTATCCGTTTGAACGGGAAAGCTGATTATCTCGCCTGAAAGCTGTTCCAGAATGCGGTAAGCACATAGTATTTTTTCTTCAGAATCATTATTGGCAGAATAACAGGAAGGTGTGTCGGTAAATAAGTCCTTGATCAGAATGTCGTAAACCTGTTTGTTGTGGGTATAGACCAAATCAGGTAAAAGGGAATTCACGAGTTCATCATTGATCTTACGATTCTTTAAATCGACCACAAACTGCTCAACCGCTACCGGATCGTTCAATCGTACCAACGCGAGTAACACATGGTATTTTTCTTTTTTACTCAGCGTGGTGTATTTTCCCAAACCCTTTAAAAAATCACGGTCATTTTCCGAACCGATAAATCCGATTAGTTCAATCGCTTCGGACCTGCCATTGCTTCTTTCAGCAACGATGATCAGCAAATCGTCTTTTACTCTTGTGTCGAACTCTGATTTCGCAAACGTTTTCAGCGCATTCAACGCAAGTAATGTGACCGGTTTTTGTTGTTTCAGGGCAATGGCCGTCAACGAACGAACATATGAAGAGCGGGTATCTTTTTCCGTATGTTTCTTTGCAAGCCCTTTGATCAGGTAAACGGTATATTCGAAATCCGTTTTGGTCGTATCGTTCACATAAGTCCAGATAGCTGCTGCCACTTCTTTTGAATTGCCGTGTTCCTGCAAACCTTTATAAGCCTCCTGATCTCCACCTTTCGTCGCACAATAATCGGTTACCCATTTACTAATAGGACCCGATTGTGCTGTCAACGATTGACAGACAAAAAACAATACACTAATCAACACTATCTGTTTCATATTACGAATTATCGGATTGGTTGCCCAAATCATAATTTACATTCAAATTGATGCCGCAATCGATGTTGAGAACGGTCACTGTTCCACTCAAACCACCGCTTAGGTTACCTTCCGGAGCGGCTCTGTAATGCGCATATCCGGCAATTGCTATCCCGGCAATGGTAAAATGCCCGGAATTGACGGATGTTTGCCAATCAATTCCAACCGAGGCTCCTGCAGCTAAGTAAACGTAGGCTTCATTGAGGCGGAATTCGGGCTCAAACGCCAAATCGACCAACGCACTGAATTGCAAGTACATCGCAGCTGTACCACGCACTTCTACAACTCCGAAATCGACCCAGGGCGACTTGGCCTGGATGTCGATATTCAAGTCCATTCCTGCTTTGAAACCGGTGTTTTGTGCTTCCACAAATGCACTGATTGCCAGCCAGTCTTTGCACAATAGTTTCGCAAACATTGGATCCTGCTGAGTTCCTGCACTTACATACCAGGTATTGTTCAAACCATCGAAATCGAACTTGATTGTTCCTCCGGCACACAACAATGGCGAGGTATTGAAGACAATAGCTATTTCTCCTTTAAACGATTTCAGGGCGCTGTAATACCCCATAATTCCGGTAACGGTAGCAATCGGCGGGAAATTACCTGAAGCGCCACCTTTATTCCCGATTTTACCCTGGGTATACATTTCCATGGCCCAGGCGCCTTCGTTGATGATCACTTCGAGTTGCATGTGCAACTTCACAATTTTTCCTGTCATCGGTAAATCAATGAAATCAAAACCTACCCCAAGTCCCAGTTTGTTTCTTCGGCAAGGTTCAGGAAATGCGGTTGGCGATGCGCGTTGCATGTGGTGATAAGCAAATCCTTCGATACCTGTCAGTTGCAACGGAATGGGCGACAACGGAACCTGCAAGCCACTTACGGCTAAACTGGCAAACCAAAAACTAAACAGGGAAGAATCGGCCAGGTCGGCGGCCAATGCTGCTTGTTGTGCCGCTACTGCCTGCGGATCTGTCGAATCGACCGGTGTTACAAAATTCGGAGGAAGTGGTGCTGAATAACTCGTTTTTCCGGTAATGAACAAGGCAGAAATACCAACATTTTTGAGTTTTTCGGGTTTCAATAATTTTACATCCACTTGCGCGCGCCAGTGATCGCCATAAATCGGATCGTCTTTCGTATGATTCAACTGGCCATGAACTTCGCATGCGCTGGTTTTAATCGTAATATTGGTCGGGTCGAATTTGACGATTTCATCCAGATCGCCGTTTTGGATCTTATCTCCCAAATTAGAAAAGTCAAACTGCACATTGTTGAGCAACGAACCGAGTGCTTCCTGACCGATATTGGAAAGTACATTGTCTAGCACTTCGTTGATCAATGCGTCTATCCCGGCTGAAACCGCCGAGTTTAAAATATCTTGTAAAATCTGGTCCCAATCAATTCCGGTCAGTGCGTCATCAACCATACTTTCGGCCGTGTTGACAATATTATTCATGCTCAGGCTTTTAACACCATGAACAATCGTATCACCAATTTCCTGGAAGAGTGTGTCTGCATTATCAATAATGTGATTAAAATCGATGGAAGCATTTACGCCGTTATTGATGAGTTCCATTCCCATATAGCGGATTTCTCCGGCAACAAAATCAGTGATTTGCTTCGAGATTGCCAACTCAATGAAATCGGTGATTTTCTTAGTAACATTGTTTTCAATCGAAGCGCTGACCGAACCGGTAATCTGTCCGCTCAACGAGGCTTTGGTATCATGAATAATGGTTTTCAGCATGTTCAATACAACCGTGTCTTCAATGGAACCCGCTACCTGGTCTTCGATTTTGTCGAATACTTTATCCAGTGCCGTTGTGATCTTGTTGTTGATCGGATTGGTGACATTGTCGTTGACCATTCCGCGGAACTTGGTGGTGGCCTTTTGCGTGACATTCACAATCGGCTGGTTCACACGCCTGATGAGGCCATCCATGGCATCCACCAAAATATCCTGCAAAAATTCTTTGGGGTCTTTGTTCACTGCACCGCGAACCATGTCCGAATTCAGCGCTTGCTTGGCAACAGTAACATAATCGGTTGCTTTGTCCACTTTCGCTGAATCCATGAACTGGATAAAGATCTCGGCGACTTCTACGATTCGTTGCAGTTGCGCATAAGTTCCTTCCGAAATCAAAGGATTGTGATCATCACCACCCAAGTCGAGTGTATCGCTTGGATCAAAGTTGAGGCTATCCGCCAGGTACTCCAGATCACCGGCCAGGTTATTGGCATTGGCAGCCGTTGCTGCTGAAACATTACTTGAATCGCCGCCCGGGTTGAATCCCGACAAAATGCTGTTCGGATCGTCTCCGTTTCCGGTAAATGTTCCCGAAAGCAACGGATTAAGGTACATTGAATAAGCATTTACCACAGGCGCGCCATGGTCTCCGGCGATGTTTTCTGCCATGTTCATTTTAGCCGAAACACCAAAAGCATAGGCATTCCGATCACGGCCACAACCAACGTAATCAATGACCATGTCGTAATCACCGCTTTTGGCAATTGCCTGACTATTGAGCGAAGCAGCACCGTTCGGAATATCAAAACCAATGTTTCCATTTCCCCAGGCGGTGAAGCCTTGAAGATTGCTCAATGTAGCATTGAAGTTCACCCATTGGGCATCCAGGTCCATTTCGATGCGGTTGTTTCCTTTGAAAACGGCCCGCGTAATTTTCATGTCGACTTTTTCTTCGGCACTTCCTCCGGCATTAAAAACAAACTCATGATCGATCAGTGATTCATCGATGTTTCCGATCTCAAAACCGAATGAAGAAATCGGAACCGTCCAGGCAAAAAGGTAAGCGGTATCAACTACTGGAATTTGAATGTTTCCGACGCATTCACCATGCTGAAAGTCATTTTCTTCAATCGCAATGTGCAGAACGGTCGACGTTGAAGGAAACGTATTAAACTTCAGCGTATCGGAACCCGAAAACGGAATCGCACACGTGAAATTCAATCCGGTATTATCGATAAAGACAATATTGGAATCGGTTGGTGTATTGTAAAGTAAAACCTCCAATCCCTGGTCACAGATCAGCTGGTTTGACTCTTCGCCGTTTTCAGGAATCATGAGCGAAGCAGTTTGGTAATAGACTCCTTTCCAAATACTGTCGGCTTGTTTGTCGCCTGGCGATTTTAATTCCGTAAGGTCAATAATGTATTGCTCGCCGCGTAACCCGAAATCGGCATTGGCAAGAAAATCAATTTGTTCGGGTTTAAGAATCGAACTGCTTTCCTCCATGTAATTAACCTGTTTCTGGTTGCGGTAAGGAACCAAAACGGTGGAATTAGTGATGTCGGTGACACTTGGTGGAAGTTCAATAAACCCTTCGAGTGCGAATTCATATTTCCCCTGGTATACATGTACGGTTGAGGTATAATCTACCAGGAAATTGAAGTTATAAGGCTCGAGTAACGGGAAGTTAAAGTTGTCTTCCATCTCGATCAATTCTTCGTACGCCAGCTCGAATGTGTTATTGGCCAGCATCATTTTGGTATACTCCGTGCGAATGATCGGAACCTGGTTATTGGATGTAATGATCGGTAGTTGCCAGGTACTTTTCCCACCCAAACGCAATTCTTCCGGATCAATGAAAATACTGTCGGGCTGAAACTTCATGACCCCATTTGAAGGAATGGTTTTCGGTGAAAGATTGTAGGCTGAAAGCGTAATATCGTCTTGGATAAGGCCATCGACCATGATCCACAAATTGTTTCCGGCCGATTCAAGTGTAATGTCCTGGAAAGAAAACTCCGGAAACTCGGTAGCATTCTCTTTCAAAATGGTTTTTCCCGTTCCCGAGATCACATGCGTCACCGAATCATAAGCGGTTACATTGGTTACCTGGATCAGGAAATTGGCGGCGTAAAACTGATCAACGTGCGGCGGACCGATAAAGGTATAAACACCACTTTCCGCAACGGTTTGCATTCCTGAATTACCTGTTACCTTCCAAGCATACGGCTGCATTTTTTCGAGGCTATTGAGCGCCTCGTGACTGATTGTATATTGAATCACAGACTGGCCGGTCGGATTGATCGTATAAGTATTGATCGGTGTATTCGACTCAATTGCTTCGGTTGGAGTTTGTCCGCTATTCACACGCACCAACTTGTAATCATAAGACACCTGTTGATTCGGAATCGCATTCGTTGGCCGTTTCCATTCAAACAAACCGATATCACTCAGGTTAAACTGGTATGAACTATCGGGCTTGGTCAATTCGATTTCACCGCCTTCGGGATAACCGTAATAAAACCAGCACGGTGCTGAATAACCGTTGTTCTTGATCTGGGTTTTCGGATAATTTTCAATCGCCTGAACGGTAAAGACATACCGTTTGCCAACTTCCAGAACCGGATCAATCACACCATAATTATAGCTAAACGTGTTCAACAAATCAGATTGCCACACCATAAGCGCCTGGTTATTCATGATGGCGGTTTGCGGATTGGAAGTGTTGCTTGTGATCTCATACAAATTCACCTGGTAGTTCACATTGTTCATGTCTACCAGCGAGTTTGAATTGGTGAGCATCCAGTTAAAAAGGAAATTGGGCGGATTGATTTGTGTCACCACACTTCCGCAGTTCGGGTTAATAATTTGCGGCGGATCACTCAATGCCAATTGAACCGGGACACAACCTTCCGCAGAAATCTGCACCTCCTGTTCGTAATCCATAATGGTAAAACAAACGGTGTATGCACCTTCAGGAAGCCGGCCGTTGACTTCTAATTGCTGGCGTGAAATGCCCGAAAAACTCAACTTATTAAAATCGAACACATCGGCAATATCCGCTCCGAAAAGCATGGTCGGCATGCCTGCGTTCAGTGTAATGGGAATGAGTGATTTGGTGTTCGGAAGGCTTGTAATGACAATTCCCGGACCGTTAATCCTTACTTTGAGGTAAACATCACGTTGCGGCACGGTAAGGTCATTGAGCTGCATTAAGACGCTCAGTTTCGGATTCATTGCCGCGTAAAAATCTTCGAAATAGATTGAACATGGCCCTAAAACCGTTGGCGTAACTACGGCAGGATAAATTTGCGCCTTTGCAGTTTGCTGCAGCGAACAAATTGCAATCAGAACAAGTAGTAATGGTTTAGTCCACGCTTTCATCAGTTCTTATTTCGAATGAGTAATAGATCTCCCTTGTATTTTTCATCAGTTTCCGCAAAGGAAATGATATAGTAGTACGTTCCGTCAGGAAGTATTTCGCCGGTTTTATTTCGGCCATCCCACGTGTTGGCATAACTGGTTCCGGTGAACACTTCGTGTCCGAGTTCATTGTAAATGACAATATGGTTCTCCGGATAACTTTCAATGTTTTCGATGATCCAGGTATCGTTTTTACCGTTTTCGTCGGGAGTGAGAATATTGAACGGTTTGATTTTGAAACTGTTGTTTACAAAAACAGTGACCGTATCATAGCCGAAACAGCCGTGAACATCCATAATAGTAACCGAATATTCGGTTGTTTCCTCAGGATTTGCCCAGGTAGTGGCTGTCGTTGTAGTACTCAATCCCGTTGATGGCAACCATGTATAACTAACGCCCCCAACTGCGGTAAGCGGCACTTCATATCCTTTATCCGTGGTCGTATCTTCACCTGCGTTGACAGCCGGCAATTGATAAATGATGACAGGTTTACTGATCGAATCTTTACACCCGAAATCGGACGTGATGATCAAATCGGCGGTAAAGATTCCTGCTGATCCATAGGTGTAGGCCGGCGCAAATTCGGTACTTGTATTACCATCACCGTAATTCCATTCGGAAGTAAAAGCTCCTGCTCCCAAAGTTGTTGTATTGTTGAAAGTGGTAGCGGTACCGAAACAAACATTCAACACATCAAAATCGGCAATCGGCGCATCGTAAACAGTGATCGATTGCTGTACCGTGTCGGAACAGCCGTTGGTCGACTGGACAATCAATTCAACGCCATACGTTCCGCTGTTGAGGTATTCTTTGACCGGTTCCATCAGGGTTGAATTGGTGTTGTCGCCAAAATCCCACATCACGTCAGAAATACTTCCGAATGTAACAGTGCTCGAGTTGGTAAATTCAATCGGAACGCCGTAACAAACATTGTTGAAACCAAACGCTGCGATTGGCCTGTCAAAAATCGTGATGGTACTCGTTACCGTATCCGTGCAACCATGATCGGAAGTCACCACCAACTCCAATGGATAAACTCCAGGGTTTGTATAGACTTCTACCGGTGAAAAAGCGGTGCTGTTGTTTCCATTACCGAAATCCCATGCAGTGGAAATTGTTCCCAATGGAATGGATGAGAAATTGAGGAATTGAACGTCGTTGAGCTGACATTCATTCTGTACGGAAAATACTGCGCTTGGCAATGAAAATACATCCACATTCTGACTCACGCTGTTCACACAACCCGAATCGGACTGAATGGTCAATTGTACTTGATACGTTCCGTAATTGGTATAATAATGTGTCGGATTTGCTACCGTATCGTCGGTTCCGTCACCGAAATTCCATAAGTAGGTAAAATTCGTTACGCCTGAAACTGTTGAGTTGAACGTCATCGAATCACTGAAACACACATCGGTGTTTGTGAAACTCACCTGCGGCACCGGATTCACCGAAACGGGTTGAATCAGCGTATCGGCACATTCATAATTATTGGAGATGATCATCAGCGCATTGAAGGTTCCGGTAGTTGCATAATTATGCACCGGATTCACCGCTGCCGAAGTAGTAGCATCACCAAAATCCCAGAAATAAGTCGGGTTGGCGCCACCGGTATACGAAGTATTCTGGAACGTTACGCCATCTCCAAAGCAAGCGGATTGAACGTTAAAACCGGCAATCGGTTTGTCATGAATTACTACCGGTTTGGTAATCGAATCAGCGCATCCGAAGGAAGTTGCGACTTTGAATGACACCAGGTTGGTCCCTGTGATCAATTGCGAGAATGTCGGATTTTGGTTCGTGGAAGTTCCCAATCCGCCAAAATCCCAATCATAACTCACGATGGTTCCTGAGCTAAGCTGACTCATATCGGTAAACGGGACCGGATCATTCAAACAAATGGTGTCCGTAAAATCGAAATCGGCAACCGGTCGCGGATAAACAGTTACCGGATGCGAAATGGAATCAGAACATCCGGCAGCGTTCGTAGCAAATAATGAAACGGTAAACGTTCCGGGTGCGCCATACGTGTGCGACGAATTGGTCACGGTACTTCCGCTTCCGTCACCGTGATTCCAGCTATACGTATTGGTTCCGGGCGTGAGATTCGAAAACACCAGCGTAGCGTCTTCACAGCCATTGGTCACCGAAAAATCAGTATTCGGTTTCGCATTCACTGTAATTGCTTTGTTGCTGCTGAAAGTACTCGTGCAAACTCCGTTTTCTACCAATACGCGGTAAAGCATATTTGTTGTTAATGCAGCGCTTGTGTAGGTGTCTCCTGTGAAAGAAATGGGATTCCAGGATGTTCCGTTGTCAGTACTTTCTTCCCACTGGAGAATGTCTCCGTTATAATTCACAAGCGTCAAACTCGCCGAATCAGCTTCACAAATAACAGCTTGTCCGGCAAGGGTTCCACCATTGGAAAGTGCAGAAACCGTAACCGTGTGTGTCGGTGAAATCGCAGCTGCACACCCGCCATTTTGTGCCACTACACGGTAAAAAGAAGTATTGCCGATATTATTGGTTGTTAATGCCGGTGAATTGGTTCCGAGGTTTGTCCATGGCCCGTTGATTTGCAGTGCTGTTTGCCACGTATATTGATTGGCAACCGAACCGCCCAGATTGAGGTTAACCGTGTTACCCGATTGACAAACAGAATCGGTTCCAGAAATCGTTCCGCTGACGCTTGGTGACGAAACATTAATAGAAAGTATATTGGATTGCACGGTTGGACAAGCACCGTTTTTCACATTCACGCGGTAAAGCGTGTTTTGCGTAAATGAGCGATTCAACTCCAGGCTGTCTGTACTCATACTTACGGAAGACCATACTGCGCCGGAGGTAGTACTCTCTTCCCAGTCCAGGATACTTCCACGGCTGTTGAGCAAATCGTATTGTTCTGTAATTCCGGAGCAAACGTTTGTATTTCCGGCAATAGTTCCACCCAATGAAGTTTCGTAAACATTCACCCGAATCACCGAAGAAGTCGCCGGTAAATTAGAAGGAACCTGAACAATAGCACGAAAGGAAATCGATTGCGACAAGTTGGTGTAATTGTACGTTGCCGATGTATGTGAAATGGGTGTCCACGGATCATTCCCGCTATAACTGTACTCCCAGCGCAGAATATTTCCGTTGGAACCCGTCAGTTGGATAGAACCGCTGTTGCCCGATACACATTTTGCCGTATCTGCACTCACCATGGTTCCACCAACCGATAACTGACCGAAAGCGGTTACAGTTCCGAACAAGAGAATAAAGCTTATAAATAGTTGTTTCAACATCTGTTTATTTTTTCATTTTCAATACCCATGGTTCGCCATTGAGGTAACCCGCATATTGTTCACGTTTTGTTTTTCTGAATTGGATCACATCCCTGGAAGCTTTTTTCACTTCTTCGTATTCTTCCGAAAGCGCTACGATGTACATGGTTTTGTCGCCGGTTTCGATGGCGACTAATCGTGTATCTATACTGATATCACGTTTCAACACCTTTTTCAGTTCCTTGGCTTTGTCCAGGTTTCTGAAAGCTCCCAATACAATATAGTACGTCGCATTTGCTTCTTCGATGAGTGAATTAATGTCGGTTTCAGAAGTCACATTAATCACCTCATAGCGCGTTACTTTGATCGTACTGTTTGAATCCGTTTCGTTTGGAGTGTTTTTGAGGTTTTCAATCAGTTTATCCAATTCAGCCTTGTCAATCTGTTCGTTTTTCAGGGATTCCAACTGCTCATTGACATCCTGATCCAGTGAATCGAGCCGGCGATTCAACTCGGCTATCCTGATTTCGTTCTGATCGATTTGTTCCTGCAATTCTTCCAGATTCCTTGAAGAAGGCGTGTTCGGTGATCCGTTATTTTTACCGGAAGCAAGGATGAATTTTAATCCCAATTCATGCGTGTTGGTCATCACTGAAGCATACTGGCCCAGGTTGCGCTGGTATGCATAACTTAGTTTGATTTGCGACAGGAATGTAAATCCGGCGTGAACGTACAGGTTGTTCGATTGCCGGTAACCTACTCCGAAGTCCAACCGGTCATCAAACGAAACAGTGTGCGAATTATCGAAATAGACTGAAAGTCCCTGCGTAGATAAAATAGAAAACACCGGAGTATAAACCCAGCGATTGTTCAATTGGAACGGCCGTTTTGCGTAGAAAGCATAAAACGGTACTTTGGAAAAGGACAATGCGCCTTGCGTCACCGGGTTCGAAAACCGGATCTGATTTCCCATATAAGCTGTAGCCGAAACGCCGATGTCGATTTTGGCGATGCGGTAATTGACTCCGATTGAAAAACGGCCGATGGTACTTGATTGCGAAGGCTGAATATCTTTCAATTCGGCCGGATCATACGCTTCGATTTTCGAGAAATCAATGCTGGTACGCTCAGCTCCGGCCTGTACTGCCAGGTTTAAAAAATGCTGTTCTTTGAACGTGAGTTTATAGCGATAACCCAATCCGAAATTGGAACGATTGATCACGCCAACGGAGTTGTTTTCTACCAGCAAACCAAGGCCAATTTTATTCTGACGAAAAGCGCCTTCTGCCAAAAAAGTCAGTTGCTCGGGTGAGTTGGAAAAGCCCGTCCACTGCCTGCGATAATCGACAAAAGCGGTTTTATTCGCTGCATTTCCATAATTCGCCGGATTGATCAGCGACAGGTTTTGATGCAGGAGATTTACCGTGTTTACCGGCTGACTCCATGCGACCAACGTGCTGCCCAGGCTCAGGAAAATGACTACGATCAGTTTGTTCATGTTCATTTATTAATAAGAGGTTTTAATCAATTTCAGGTTTTCGGTCACTTTCCCTTTCAGGCTTTCGGCATTTACACGAATGAAATAAATACCGGCAGCCAACGCTTCCGTGTCGTATTGCACCGATAGATTCTTCTTGCCCGATTCATGTGCGGTTTCGATGATATTGCCCAATGGATCAAACAAGATCACCGATATTTCTGCGTAGTCGTTCAGTTCAATTACCAGATCAGCCAATGTTGAGGCAGGATTCGGGTATAAAATCACGTTATTGAAATCTAACTGAGCAGCCGGGTCGGCAACAGAATCGGAAAAGAATTTTTGATTGATTTCTTTCTCGAAGCGGCTGATGCAAATGCCGTTTGAAACCGTGAGCGACGTATAGAAGGTATCGACCATCGAGTACTCGTGAATCGGATTGGCAATGGTATCATAACTTCCGTCACCGAAATCCCACAAATAAGTGAGCGGAGTCGGTTCCGACAAATCGATGAATTGCAGTTCCAGGTTTTTCGACGTATCGGAATCTACCAGGTAAAATGCCTGAATCTGGTTCGGTGAAACCGTCAATTCGAATGTATCTGTTACCGTACAGGTTGCTACTTGTGATGTGACATAATAGTTGCCGTTTTCATAGACTTCGATGGCGAAATCCTGTGAAGTGAAACCGGTTGTGCTTGTCCAGTCGTTGGTACCAAACGGACTACCGTGCAATTCAACCGGCGTTGTACCGCAGATGTAATAAACCGGCGGATGTTCTGCAATTACCGGAGCCGGCAATAAGATTACATCAATCGCGTCTGATCCTGTACAACCGTTATTGTCGACATTAACCAAATACGTACCACTACTGGTTGGTGTATAAGTCGGGCCGGTGCTCAATACGGCATTGGAACTGGAAAGCCATTCGAAAACAGCCGGCGAGAAAACAGAAACGTCGAGCGTTACCGGTGTATTGGAGCACACAGAAATATTTGGTCCCAAATCAACATCCGGACTTGCATTGATGATCACATTCGTAGTATCATTTGTTGTACAACCATTGGCGATACTGGAAACAATCACGCTGTAAATTCCCGATTGAGTAACGGTTCTGATCTGATTCGTATTGCCATCATTCCACAAATACGAATAACCCGCATCTGTAGCGGCAGTGAGCGTTGCATTATCACAGGCAGAAAGGTTATCAGCCAACGTAGTGACCGGAACAGGCAATACCTGAATGACCACCGTATCGCTCGCAGTACAACCGTTTACACTGGTTACATCTACGATATAAACGCCTGAAGCCGAAATCTGGATGGTTGGTGTTTGATCGCTGGTACTCCATTGATAATCATTGAACGAACCCGGATCGAGCGTGATCGGAAGTACCGATTCACACACATTTTGGTCTGCACCAAGATTTGGCACTGCAGGAGGATAAACCGCCAGTACTTCTACTGTATCTGAACCGATACAACCGTTTTGATCGGTGATTTCCACCCAATACGTTCCGGCAATTCCGGCCGATAATGTTTGATTGGTAGAACCATCCTGCCACAAAAAGTCTGAACCGGAATAAAGTGCATCCAGTAATAATGGACCGCAACTTGCGGTATCATTCCCTAAATCGGCTGTCACAATACTGTTAAGCGTTACCGTTGATGTAGCCGTTGATGAACAACCATTCGCCGCAGTGATCGCTACCGAATACGTTCCCGATTGGTTCACTGTAACGGATTGCGTAGTTTCATTTCCGGGCGACCATGAATAGGCCGATCCCGGATTTTGGGCATTCAACACGTAACTTGTTCCGCACGTAGACGGATTTCCCAAATTGACGAATGGCAATGCCATTACATTCACAACCTGCGAAGCTGTGTCCATACATGTATTGTTGTCGGTCACGATCAGTTGTGTCGTAAAATTACCGGCCGAGCCATACGTATGTGCAGGATTCTGCTGTGTATTCAACGGACTAAGATCACCGAAATTCCAGCTGTAAGTTAAGCCGGCACCTGTAGCATTGGAAACAAACGAAGTGGCATTCCCCATACAGACATTTGTTGCGCTGAATGCAGCTATCGGTTGCGGATAAACAATTTGTGTTTGTGTTGATTGGCTCGAGCAACCGTTCGGATTAACAACATTAAGCGTTACCGTATAACTTCCGTCTGTCGCATAAATGTGCTGTGGAGCAACGGTGTTGGAAGTTGTCGCATCACCGAAATCCCAGGAATAAGTATTTAAATTATCGATCACCGTCGGAACAAAGCTTGTTACGGCAAACTCACAAGAAGCGGCAACAGAGAAATTACTGTTTGGTAAATCGTGAATGGTAACCGATGTAGAAATTGTATCGGTACAAGTAGCATCAGTTGATACGATGAGTTGAATGATGTAAATACCCGGCGTCGCAAATGATTTGACCGGGTTGACAGCTGTGGAAGTATCTCCGTCGCTGAACGACCAGTTGTAAACCGGATTCGGATTCGCGATTGTGGAAGTATTCACCAGCGAAAGAGGCTGACCTACGCAAGCATCCGTTACTGTAAAAGAGGCAAGATCTTCCGCAAAAACAGTAAATGTCTGATGCAGCGTATCTGTGCAACTTACTCCTGAAGTAACAATCAATGCGAGATCATGACTTCCGGCAGCCGGATTGTTCAATAAATAAGAGGCCGTGATATCCGGCAATGTCGTGTTATCAAGCAACCATTCATAATCAGTAATCGCGTAACTCGCAGGAATGGTTGTTCCGGTTGATCCGCTTCCGTTTACCGCAAATACATCGTTGAAACAATCTTCGGTAATAGTAAACTGAGCCGTTGGGTGATTGAACACATCTACTACATTGGAAGTGTCTGAAACGCAACCGTAATTGGAAGTCAGTACCAAACTTGCCGTGTAATTTCCGGCTGCGGCATAGAAAACTGCTTGTATACTGTCATTATTGCTTGAAAGTACGCTGTTACCGAAATTCCAGGCAGAAGTAAATGTTCCGGATGTGATAGACGAACCGTTATAGAAATGGACCGAATCGCCCAAACACTCATCATCCCACGTGAATAAAGCCGCAGGTGACGGAGCCGTTGGAGCAATGTAAACCGTATCCCTGGTTGAACAACCGCGCGCGTCAATGAGTTCGAGCGCAATCGTTTGACTTGTTGCCAGCGCACTCACAAACCGATTGGGGTTTTGGGAACCGTCTTCCCAATAACAGGTGGTTGGGAAAACATTCGGCACATTCAATGCCTGAACATATACACTATCACCGGCGCAAATATGCAAAAGCGTATCGGGTAACGTAGAAACAGGCAGTTGCGTACAAGCGGTATCCGCCATTGCAAGGCGATACATGTTTGGCGGTACATTTACCGTTGGTAACGAAAACTGAGTGCCGTCAATGATGGAAAGACTATCCGAATACGAAATATTATCTGCCTGAATCCGGCGAAAATCCATGTCCTGAAACTGTGATGAGACAAACAATCCCAGGTTATTCGTATCAACCCCGATCAACGAATAATCTACGTCGCCGAGGTATTTTACTGAAACGGTATCGTGAATAGCGGAGGTTAATCCTGTAAATTTTACATCGAAATAACGATCAACGCTTCCGTTGCCAGCATAGAGTAATTTTTTATGCCCACGGATTAATTCCAGCGTATCACTTTGATGTCCGTAGTAATAGAAACCGGTATTGGCCACCGAAATTTCGTGCGCTGCGGCAATGCTGAATTTCGTGTAAATCACACCTTCACCGGTGAAGCGATGTTGTGCGTTTTCACCCAGTAAATACGGATGTGAAGACACGGAATTAGTTCCGGTGCGATATTTGAAAATCACGGAAATATTGGTGTCAATTACTGCATTTCCACTCAGGAATTGAATCGTGTCGAGTACTGTTATGTTATTGTCTACGTAAACATTCCCGGACGTTTTATTCACCACGATTTGAAACAGCTGTGGTTTCTGCGTTCCACGAATGTGTGAATCACCGGTGCCCACAAAATGGATCTGTGACGGTTTTGTAGCCGGTAAACTGTCCTGCTTGTCACAATAAAGCGAATCGTCAGTCACGAGGTCGTTGGTGATGTAGATTTTTCCGTTGATCAGTTTATTTATCGGATTGGGGAACGTTTTCAGGAGCTGAAAATCACCATCGATATAGATAAACGAATTTGACATCACCCGAATACCGCCAGCGGAATCATTCACAAACAACCCGCGTTGCGAAAACGCACCGGTTGCCAGCAAAAGGGCTACGAAAAAGAGAAAACTGCGTCTCATAAGTAGCGGTTTTTAAGGTAGTTTAATGATATAAGCCAAGACGTAATACGGTGGGCGGTTTTCATGAGGTTGAGCTGCATCCTGAACATTTGCATTATTCGTAGAGCCCGCAACTACCACTGAGTGACCATGTCCACCACTTGCTGATCCATACCAACCGTTATCATCCGATTCCCCCTTATCAAAAGCTCCGCCGGATGTTCCGTTACCTCTTGGCACATCGTGCGTATGTTCCCCCCCGGAGGTAGTATTTCCGTTCAATGTAGCGCTATGCGAATGTGCCGGTAATCCTGATTGAGCAGACGTTAATGTCACCTGATCCAATCCGCCGGTATTTCCAACCGTGTTATAATCTACTACTGCATTGTTGTATCCTACGATAAAACGCCCTCTCAAATCCGGCCTTCCGCCACCACCGTCGCACAACGCCCATCCTGTAGGCAAAGCAGCGGGATTTCCACTCCACATAATAATTGCACCTGTAGGAACCAGGGCATTATTACTAAATCCGGGAACGACTACGTTATCTGTTGTCACTGTTTGGGCCTGAACGTTTGTCCCCGAAAGATTAGGGGCTGTTATCGTTCCGGTAGTGAGTGTAATATCTCCGTTTATAAGTGGTTCTCCAGGTCCGCTTGTACCGATCGGTTCTTTGGGCACAAGACCTAACCAACGACCACCATCGTAATAGTAAAGCAACATGTCGGTTGTATCAAACACCATTAGTGCTTTTGCGGGATTAATGATGCCGTTTCGCTGCACGGTGGACATGCGCGGAAACAAAACGCCCCGGTTATCACTTCCTCCCGGAGGAGATTGAATATCCAGTGCGGCTGTAGAATCGGGTGTGGCGGTATTTACACCTACCTGACCGAATGAAAGACTGATTCCTTGAAAAGTCAATACCATTAAAACGAAGATCTTTTTCATCACTTATTGTTTAGCTTTTTTGTTCTTACTGGGTACCACAATACTCGAAACATCACTTCGCGTGACATTTCCTTTCTCGTCGTACATTCTTACCTGATATTCTATTATTTGTCCGGGCGTTGTAGCCGTGTCTCGAAATCCGATGGTTTCCGTCCGGGTTGAAATCATTTTAAACTCTTCTGCTCCTGTGCGTTTGAAAACAACATAACTCACTTTTTCTTCCTGCGCCGAAGACTTCCAGTTGATCTTTACACTTCCCGTTGCTTTTTCAAATTTCAGCTTCGAAATAGCAACTTGGTGATTCGTTTTTTCGGCTTTGGCTTTGGTGAGAATGCGCAAGTGGTTGGAAGGATTTGACTGATTGGAACGCTGATCAACAGCAACCAGGTAATAACTGTATTGTTTACCAAATTCAATACTTCGGTCAAAAAATTGTGCAATGTCTTTCGGGATGATCGTTGTATTGATCTTTTTGAAAATCTTCAAGGAATCACTATCGGTTTGACGATACAAGTCATAACCCACCAAATCCAATTCGGTATTACGCACCCATTCGATCACAATTTTATCTTCCGCCAGGCTCACTTTTTTCAAAAACGGTTCGGTTGGCGGAAGCGCATCTGTCATGGTATTACTGGCCATTTCAGACAACTTACTTTCATTCATACTGGTATCTACAGCCAATACGGCATAGCTGAATTTATTGAGTGCGTTTGCCGGAAGTGAATCGGTGAACGCGGTTGCGTACAGAATATCGGAGGACAACAGCGTTAGGTTTTTCTTGTCATTTTCAATGGAACGGTAAATCTTGTATCCAAGAATATCGCTTTCCTTATTAGCGTCCCAGGAAATAATCAAGCGCGCCGTATCACTTGAAACCAACACATTCTCAGGCGGCATTGGCGGTTCGTTGTCTATTACATCCACGATCAATTCGGCCGCAAAAGCTTCATTACCATCCTCGTCTGTAGCGGCTACTTTGAAAAAATAAAGTCCGAAATCGGGAACAATAGCCCTGAATGCAGAATCGGGAAACAGCAAAGGAGTTGTATTTTGGAGCGTATATTCCTCTTTGCCTTCTTTCGAAATATAGACTTTGTATCCGGCGAAATCATCGTCTTCTGATTCTTTGCTCCAATTCAGCTGCACACTTTTCCCGTAAACTGTTTTTCTAAAATTGACTGGTGCTTCAGGTAAGGTTTCATCTTTGATCCGAATCGCAATTTGTTCGGTGTATTCGGTGTATTCGCCAAAGAAATCGAGTCCAACCAGCGTATAATAATAGGTCTGTTTTTCTTTCAGTTTTTCGTCGCTGAAAAAGATTTTCGGATAACCTTCCACGCCGTTCGGATCTTTTATCTTCGAGATCAAAACAGGATCTTTGGTAATCAGTTTACCAATACTGTCTTTGGTCAGGGAACGGTAAATTTCTACTCCGTAATACTTCGTTGGTTCAGGTTTCCAACCAAAATCGACGCCTTTTCGTTTTAGGCTAACTTTCAGACTGTCAATTTGCGCTTTTTGAATTTCGCTTCCCAAAGTGATCACATCCGAAACGGCTATTTCAACTTCTGCACCACTATTGATTTTCACCACTTTGTACTGCACTGATCCCGAGGCAGGAACTGTTAAATCCTCGTAATAATTCCCGAGGTATTTGCAATATACATTGCTTTCAAACGATTTCAGCGAAGCCAGCAACAATCCCATTCCTTCCGGCTTTTTGTTTCCGTTTACCAGGTCGAGGTATTGCTTTAAATCGGTATCAGCAGAAAGTTCGCCCGCACTCACTTTATAGCTTCCGAACTGCAGCGGAGTATTGGTAAGATTTACCCAACTGCCTCCATCTAATGACCGGTAAACTTTCACCTGCTCGCGAATGATCAGTGTTGGTGTATACCATTTCAACGCCACCGCATGATCGCTCACTTTGTACACAATCTTGTTTTCTTGTGAGAACAGGTTGCAGACAGCAAAAACACTAATTAAGAGCGCAAGTTTATTCATTCGTTTCGGTTCTGGAGAAGTGAGTTTTTAGTTTTCGGTAACTGGTACTGAAGCTGTAATTGTAAGCAATGGTCAATCTGTTTTCAATAAAATCCTGTGCAGTTGCCACTACAGCCTTTTTGTGAATAAAAGCGTGACTGATTTTCAGCACCTGCGACTTTGTAATACTGTAATTAATAAAGGAAGCAATGGCATAATTCCGGTTCGACAATACATCGTTTGTTGTAGAATTCTGGTACGAAAAGTTGGAACCGACTTTGCATTTCCGCTTGAAAAAACTAGTATTTACACCGACCGTCGGACCGAAATTAACTGTGTGATTTCCCGAAAATGCGTTGGTGTTGTAGGAACCAGCAACTGTGAATCCGATATTTTGTTTGATGAACTGCAAGCTGTAGGACGGATTCAGCATAAAAATGGCGCTTGAAGCCTGTTTGTTTCCACCCGATTCCTGGTACGTTGTATTGAGATTTACGGTTTGCTTTATGTCTTTTCCTATGGAATAATTGATGCTGGCTGTTCCGGTTTCATTTACCTGCGTCAAACGAATGGAATCGTAAAAAACATCCTGAATGGCCACAACATCGGTGCTGAAATTATTGTAGGACAAGTTGATGTTGGTGTTTTTGATCAAACTGATATTAGCTGAAGCACTCGAGGCAATTCGTCGCTGAGTAGCTATTTGCATACGATCCAGATTGTTTTGCTGCACACCGAGGCTTACATTGAGATTCAGCCTGTTTTTCAGCAATTGTTTTCCAAGCGAACCGGAGATTTCCTGCACGTCGTTGGTAATAAACACCGCTCCGAGTGACGCGTAATCCGGATCTACACGTTTGAATTTCGCGCCGATCCTGTAACCTTTCAGGTCATAATCCACCTGGAACAGGTAGCTGGAATTGAAGCGTGAATTCGCTCGCGGTGACCAAATCTTATTGATGTAAGTAAATCGCTCAATTTTGGTGACCGGTAAAAACGTATTGGGATTGAGCATGCTGAAGTGATACGCTCCCTGCACAGTCAGTTTTTCACCGAAAAGCTTCACGAATTTCAATCCGAAGATTTGATTTTCGGCGGGTAAAATATTGTTTGCCGTATCAAACGGAATCGAGTTTTTGTTGTCGGCCGCCCGGAAATAGACCAATTCCACATTATTGCGTTCCTTGCCGATTTTCAGTTTAGCAGCACCGCCCCAACGCTCATAAGCTGGCAGCGAAACCGTAACTCCCTGCACTCCGCCAGCAGGAATTGCTTTTAAAAACCTGCCAAATGCGGCGCTTCCTGAAAAAATTCCTTTTGTGGGAGCCACTTCAACACCACCACCCAAAAACAAAGAGCCACTCAATGAATGTTCACTGAATTCCATCGTCCGGTAGCCGGCATGAACCGTAAGCCATTTGTATCTTGGACTGATTCCAAACTGGTTGAACGGCTGACTGAACTTATCCAAGCCATTGGTGAAATTTTTATCCTGTTGTGTGATCGTAAACGTAAGTGGGCAGGAGATTTTACCTAAAATGGTAATATTCAGATTGCCATTCAGCGCCCAATAAAACGGATCGCGCCGATTGGCAATTCCTTTTGCATCGTAAAAGACCATATTGGCACCGATGCCACCTTGTAAAGTAAACGGATCTTGTTTGAAGAAATTCTTGGCATCAGAAACGACCTGTTCAACATCTTGGGCGAGTAGTGAACCGTGAACAATAAAGCAGAATATGGCTAAGTATTTTAACAAATTTTAAGGTCTAGCAAACGAAAATAACCATTTTATCCAAAAAAAGACAAACAATTACTTAAAAATTAGACCTAAAGCACTAGTTAAATAAGGCCCTCGAAATGATACAACGAAAGTTACCGTTCGCAAAATAATTGAATAGCAGTGACTTAATTGTTATTTTTAGGAGACTTTTTATTTTTTTTAAAGAAAAAAATAACGCTTTCTCTTTTGACGAAATAATTACATGTGAATCGCTTCCACTGATTTGATCTGCGGAGCTACTTTACGTACTGCTTCTTCCAAACCTGCTTTGATGGTCATGATACTCATCGAACAGTCGCTGCAAGCACCCAATAATCGCACTTTGGCAACACCTTCATCGGTAATTTCCACCAACTCCATATCACCACCATCGGCGTGCAGATGTGGACGTAATTCTTCTAATGATTGGTTGATTTTTACGGATAATTCTTCTTTGTCGAGCACCATAATTTATGCTTTTAGAGCCTTTCGCGCTTTTAACGCGTTGACTTCGAGTACAAAGATACGCACTAATTCCTCAAAAGCCATTGCCGTTGGTGTGTTTTCCTGAAAAACAGCCGGCCGGCCGGCATCACCCGACTCACAAACACTTTGTACCAATGGAATATGTCCCAAAAAGGTTTCACCCATTCCGGCTGCTAAATTTTTTACGCCATCTCTTCCGAAAATGTAATACTTGTTTTCAGGAAGTTCGGCAGGTGTAAACCAGGCCATGTTTTCCACCAAGCCCACAATCGGAACGTTGATGGTATCCAGTTTGAACATTTGTACGCCTTTTCTGGCATCGGCCAGCGCAACTTCCTGCGGTGTGCTTACGATCACAACTCCGTCGAGCGGAACCGTCTGCACCAGCGAAAGATGAATATCACCCGTTCCCGGAGGAAGGTCGATCAGCAAATAATCCAGTTCGCCCCAATAAGCATCAGTAAACAACTGTGTCAACGCTTTTGAAGCCATTGGGCCACGCCATACAACCGCTTCATCCTGGTTGGTAAAAAACCCGATGGATAAAATTTTGATGCCGTAACTCATAACCGGGTTAATGAGTGCTTTGCCATCTACATCGATCATTGTCGGGCGTTCACCCACCACATCGAACATCGTAGGCATACTTGGTCCGTAAATATCACCATCGACGATACCCACTTTAAAACCCATTTTTGCCAGTCCACCAGCCAGATTTGCAGTGACTGTAGATTTCCCTACTCCGCCTTTCCCGGAAGCCACCGCAATGATGTGCTTCACCTCAGGAAGAATTTTCCGGTGTTCAGATCTGTTTTCCGCAGGTAAACCTTTTACGGTACACGCGATTTCAAGATCCTGTCCGAACACGCGACGCAGGTTGAATTCAACAGCTTCCTGCATTCGTTTGCGTGCATGCAGCGCTGGATTTGAAGCGTAAACAGTTAATGAAATATGCTTGTTTTCAACCGTTAATTCTTCTACAAAATTGAGGGAAACAATGTCTTTTTTCAAATCGGGTTCCAAAATGGAACCAAGCACTTCTAATACGGATTCTCTTGTCATGATTTCAGCTTAAACTGGCGTACAAAAATACGTAATGAAAACCATTCCGTACCGGCTAGCCGATACATTTACTGCGCTAACGCTTGTTTAATCAAAAGCTATACTTTTCTTCCCACAGATGCCTTTAGGTTTAAGAAAAGAAAAACTGATAACTTACTGAAGAACCAGAGAAAGCAAGGTGAACTAAACAGATGTATAGATATGATCCATTCTGTGTACTAGACCTTGCTTTCTCCGGGACTTTTGACCAATTAGAATCTTAAGCGTTTGAGGTCTTATTAAAGGTTTTAGTCTTAGTCCCTTTCGGTTCAACAGTTTTTTATTAAAGCTTAAACCAAATTTATGAAAACATTTTTTGTTGGAATAGACATTTCTAAAGATTGGTTAGATGTGGAAGGCAAACTTGAACAAGTCAAAAACAAAACAACCCGAACGATAATCGCTCGGGTTGTTTCTGTGGGGAAGGGAATTTCCCTTCGTACTATGGTCTTCTTACCGGAGTTGTCGGTTCAGTTGGTGCTGGTTTTTTAACCGGAGTTGTTGGTGGTGGATTGCTACCACCTTCTCCTTCACCGTTTCTCGGTCTGATGGTATCACCACCACCGCCAAACTGTCCGCCATTACCCTGTCCGCCTTGTTCAACTTCTGTGTTGGTAGAAATACTGATCGCACACGTTTCTACATCTGTTCCTGCTTCGTTGGTAGCAGTTACAACCAATGGAATATTAAGTGTTGTTCCAGCAATCGAAACATCGAAGCTGAATGATAAAGTATTACCTGTAATCGTTGATGTATAATTCGTGTTTGCACCACCGAAAGTAATTACCACCTGGTTCGTGTTGGAAATATTGGTAACCGTACCTGTGATGGTCGCATTTCCACGCGCAAATGCCGCCGGACATCTCTCCGGATTGGTCAATGTGATTACCGGAGGATTTACCGTTACGGGAACAGTATAAACGACCGTTTTGTTGTCAGTCGCCGTTCCGTATGGCGTAGCCGCAGTTGCTGTGATCACATTCCCGCCTACATTAAAGTTGGTGTTGAATGAGATGCTACCGTTTGCTGCGTTGAAGTTAAAGTTCGTCGGTGCACCGTTTACTGTTACTACTACCTGGTTGGCAGCATTTACGTGAGTCGTTGCAATCTGAACTGTCATCGCCGCCTGATTCGTTTGGAACGGAATTGTTGGTGCAGACGTTGACGGCGTGGTAATCTGAATTGTCGGAGGAACCGCATTCGGGTCAGTACGACGAGTTACCGTATGGATCAACGTGTTGGTACCACAGTTATTTGTAACGGTAATGATGAACTTGCTTGCTCCCAAAGGAAGCGCGCGATCCAGCGTCAAGACTCCGGTTTGTGCCGTATAAACAAAACCGATGTTTTGTCCGTTGTGCGTTACGGTAATCTGATTTTGAGACGTAACTCCTGCAATCGCAGCTGTCAATCCGAACGACTCAGCATAAGTCATCGCTCCGTCAGCTACCGTAGAAGAACTCAACGTAATAGTTGGAGCGTTACACACTTGTCGGGTGATTTTCCAGTCTGCTCTTGATTTTCCACATTCCGTAGAAGCAATGACTGCTACCTTATTTTCACCTACAACCGTTAAGTTAACTGTTGCTGTTACAAAGTGCGCAGCAGCATCGTAATTGAATGGTACCGAAACACCATTCACTACCAAACTCAACTGACTCACATTCGTTACATTGGTAACGCTTGCTTTCACATTCACTGTCTCCGTTTGAACCACTACCATATCCTGTAAAGGATCAACCCGCTGAACCACCGGAGGATGACATGGCGCTGCAGGAGCGTGGAATGTAATGGTTGTAATCGCTTTGGTTTCACCGCAATTATTGGTTGCTGTTACTTCGATAGAGTTTTGGCCTTCAGCAAGTGTTACTGCTTTTGTGTAAACGCCATTCGTGTACGTACCCGGACTCTGAATTGCACCGTTCACCACCAATTTAATCTGATTGGCATTCACATTCGAGATAGAAACGACTACGGTATAACTGTTGTTTTCAACAACTAAACCACCTGTTGCAGGAGCCGTAAAGTTAATGACAGGCTTGTCACACACAATTATCGGAATGGTGTAGATAATACTTGTTGTTGCACTGTGCGTACCCGTAGCGTTTGTACCTGTTACCATGAACACGTTGTTACCGGCGTTAAGAGTGGTGTTAAACGTTATATTTTTGGTAGCGGCATCGAAATTCCACAAGTTAGGGCTTACGATTTGTCCGTCTTGTGAAACAACTACCTGGTTCGCCTGATCTACGTTATTCACGTGTGCATTCACAGTATAGCCAGGGTTGTTCACAACAATTCCCGGAGTCGCAGGATGAATGAATGTCACCAATGGCGGTGGTACAACCACGATTTCTCTGCGGTAGACAATTGTGCGGTTATCGCTTGCCTGACCCGCTGAATTGGTAGCAGTGATCACCAAACTGTTTGATCCTGAGATCAGGTTCATCACGAATGCCAGTTGCTTTGTACCGGTATTGTATGTGAAGTTGCTGATCGGTACTCCATTTACGGTAACCTGGATGTTCTGAGAACCATCAACATTCAACACAGTTGCTGTGATTGGTGCTGTTGCGATGCTTACCGTATGCGGATTTGCAATCGGGTTGGTAATGGTTACCACCGGCGGCAATGTAGGATTCGGCTCACGGTAAATGATCGTAGTCGATTCCTGATCCTGGCCTGCAGAATTGGTCCCTGTAATTTCAACGATATTCGCTCCCGGTACCAAACCTGTTGTAAATGTCATCATTTCAGAAGAAGCACTGTAGGTAAAGTTGGTAGAAACCTGGCCGTTGATTCGCAACACAATTTGTTGTGCACTTGCAACGTGGCGAACACGTGCTTTTACATCGTATGTCTGGTTGAACACCGTTGTAGGGTTCACAGCAGGATCGATAAAGCTCACTACCGGTGGTTGTACCGGAGCCGGTTTACGGTAAATGATCGTTTGCGGTTCAGAATCCACACCGGCAACATTTGTACCTGTGATGGTAATCACGTTTGCACCTTCGATCAATGTCAGCGGCAATGTTACCACCGCGTTGGAAGCATTGAAGGTAAAGTTGGTCACATTCGAACCGTTTACATTTACGTTCACACCACTTTGGTTCGCTACATTCAATACAGTAGCAACAACCGTATAATTCGGTTGATCTGTGGTAAAAGGATCCATGTTCGGTGAGCTGTAAGTCACTACCGGCGGTTGTACCGTTACCGGTTTGCGGTAAATAATCACCGTTTGTTTGGAATCAGTTCCATCACTGTTGGTTCCTGTAACCACTACCACGTTTGATCCTTCAATCAGGTTCAATGTAGCTGTTACACCATTGTTTGAAGCCGTGTAATTGAAATTCGAAACAGATTGTCCGTTTAATTTCACTGAGATCTGGCTTGCCTGTGTTACATTCAACACCGTAGAACCTAAGTTATAGATCGGCGACGTAGTTTCCTGTGGATTGCTTGCCGGATTTGTAATGGTTACAATTGGCGGTTTCGGAGCCTGACGCTCATAAATAATGATCGTAGTTGCCTGTGCAGTTCCGGCAGTGTTTGTACCGATGATCTCGAATAC
The DNA here is from genome assembly GCA_002243285.1 of Candidatus Fluviicola riflensis. Lineage (GTDB taxonomy): Bacteria > Bacteroidota > Bacteroidia > Flavobacteriales_D > Crocinitomicaceae > Fluviicola > Fluviicola riflensis. The sequence goes on from CP022585.1 coordinate 3,535,982, forward strand.
GTTTTGTCCAGGATTCAACACAACCGTGCTTTGTAAATTATCAGACACTGTATTGTAAGTGAAGTTCTGATTTACCGAACCGTTTTGTTTGAAGGTAATGTTTTGTGCTCCAGCTACGTTCAATACATTGGCGCTGATGTTAAACGTACCTTGTGCAGTTGTGTAAGGATTTACGTTCGGATCTACGAAGTATACTACCGGCGGTTGCTCGGTTTGTGCAGGGTTGTAGATAATGGTTGTTGACTCACTATCTGTTCCGTATTGATTCGTTCCAGTTGTTGTCACAATGTTCGTTCCTACCTGAAGGTTCAATGAAGCTGTAACTCCATTGTTGGAAGGATTGAAACTGAAACCTGTAAACGGCTGGCCATTGAAGGTCATAGTTACCTGGCTTTGTTGTGTTACGTTCAACACCGTTGCCATCAAACTGTAAGACTGAACTTGAACCGTTGTAGGGCTTGTGCTCGGATTCTGGTAAGAAACGATTGGCGGATTTTGCTCTTCGCGATTGTAAATAATAATCGTTTGCTCCTGGTCAGAACCATAATCGTTGGTTCCTGTCAATTCAAAGATATTCTGGCCCGGGTTCAGCGTTACAGAAGATGTAAACTGTTGTGTTGACGGGTTAAAGCTGAAGTTGGAAATGTAGTTTCCGTTTTGGCGGAAGATCACATTGTTGGAACTTACCACGTTTTTCACGTCAGCCTGGATCACATAAGAAGGATTGCTAACTGTTGTACCTGATGTTGCCGGACTTCGGAAATCAACAGTCGGCGGTACATTGTTTTGCTGATTGTAGTTATCAACTTCGTCTAATGAATTATCATCTTCATGAATATCGCCCTCCCAATGATCGCGGATCTGGAAACGCACATATGCACTTGTATAGTGGTAAATATCGTTTTTGCGTTTTCCGTCAGGATTGATGAATCCGTCAAAATTATCCATCAATGTGAAGGTAGATTTGTGTTCCAAACCGATAGAAAAACGCGGACCAACCTGGTAACCGATTCCAAAACCTACGCTTGGCATCCATGCACCTGAGTATTTGTTTCCGGATGTTCCGTCTAATTGTGTTTCGTAATCACCGTCAAGAATTCCCTTAATGGCATCCGCATTGAACGGATTTAACGTGTCATAATTATAAATGGTACTCGTTTTATCGTCAATCGCGTCACCATAAGTTTTATACCATGTGTAACCGATTCCACCAAAAACGGTAACATCCCATCCTGTTTTTGCACGCAGGTTATTGGCATGTAATACCAATTCCAATGCAGCGCGGTGAACTGTTGTTTCAAAGTTCAGCACGGAATGTCCGTAAGCGGCATTATAATCGGTAGTACCTGAGCTCAACGCTGTGTTGGGATGCTCTGCAAAACTGGTAGAATCGAAATCCTGACCATACCACTTACCGGTAAGGTAACGGGCTCTGATATCAAAGCTCAACGGTTTACCGTAGTTGTAGTTGAATGATTTACCGAGGGTGAGTCCCCAGCCCCAATCGTGTTTTTTGGTCACATCCGTCGAACTCCACGTAGTACCGACATTTGCCCCCCAGAACCAACGCGAATCATTGTCGTAATCGACTTTTGATTGTGTAGTTTGTCCCAGAAGAAGTGTTGTAAAAAACAGACCAAAGAGTAGTGTAATTATTCTGTTCATAATCGTTGTTTTAACTTGTTATTTCGCTGCCTAATCCATCTATTGTGCCAAAAACATTTTAAAAAAGGCCAGGAAACGAAAATGGCGGGGTGAAACTAAGAAAAAAAGACCGAACAATACGCTTGAAAGTATTAGTTTTACAGAAAATAAGCGGTTTAGCGAGGATGAAAATGATGCGTGTTAATCTTTTGTTAATGACTCTTTTGGGAGGAATGTATGGTTGGTCACAGCCTGCAAACGATGGCTGCAATCAGGCAATTCCGCTTTGTCCTTCGGTATCGATTTCGGCTTCTAACCAAAGTGCGACTTCAACGGTTTGTCCCGATTGTGAAGACGATTTTACATTTTGTTTTTCTGGTGATAACACTACCTGGTTTACGTTTCAAACAAACACAACCGGCGGAACGGTTTCAGTCGATTTCTCGAATCTCAATTTTGTGGTACAGGCCAATCGCGGCAACTTATTACAGGCCACGATCCTGGAAGCAACTGTTCCGTGCGACGCTTCTTCGTATACCGCCATCGGCAATTGTGAAATCGGGGCCGGAGCAAATTTCAGCCTTGTCGCAGCCGGATTATTGCCCTCGACAACCTATTATGTAGTCGTAAACGGCGCGTTGAACGGTGGTGCCACTTTGCCCGCCGAGGCTTCTTTCGACGTTATTGCCAGCGGAACCGGAATTGACCGTATTCCCGCAGGAATGAGCATAACCGGACCGAGCACGAATTTGTGTCCGAACGAAGCCGTGACATTTTTGGCTAATGTGAGTAATTGCACCGATACAACCGATTTTGAATGGTATGTGAACGGCGTTTTGGCTGCAACCACTACCGGTTCTTTCTGGCAAACAAGTTCCATCCAGGATGGTGATTTGGTGACATTGGAATGTTCATGTTTCACAGATTGTCCGCAGGCATTGACTGCACAATCCGGTCCATATGCGGTTGAAAACTTGTTTGTGGATGCCGGCCCTGATCAAAGCATTACTTCCGGTCAAAGTGTTGTGCTTTCAGGAACTACCAATGGTGTAACTTATTTGTGGTCGCCGGCTTCGACCATTGCCTCGCCCACTTCATTGCAAACGATTGCGTTGCCACAAACCACCACAACGTATTTCCTCACGTCATCGAGCCTCAATTGCACACTTTCTGACGAAGTCATAATCACCATTACCGATCAGTTTATCATTCCGGGGAGTTTTTCGCCTAACGACGATGGCGTGAATGATACGTGGACCATCAAAGGAATTGACTTATACCCAAATGCGAAAGTGACTATTTATGACCGCTGGGGCCAGGAAGTATTTGATGTTGTTGGCTATAGCGCCTCAAAATCGTGGGATGCGACACACAATGGGCGCAAAGTAACAGACGGTACTTTTTATTACATCATCGATCTGCGCGATCCCGGATATGATGAACCATTTAAAGGATTTGTAACCGTTATCCGATGAAACAGCTACTGATCCTGATGTCCGTTTTTACAGGTTTTGGCTGTTTCGCGCAGCAGATTCCGCACATGAGCCAATGGTCAAATCACCAGTTTGCGGTCAATCCTGCGCATGCGGGAATCAAAACCTGCCTGGAAGTTCAAAGCACCCTGCGCGGACAATGGATCAACATGGAAGGCGCACCGATTTCCGGTTGGGCAACTATTTCGGCACCACTTTTGGCCAAACGCAAACGTTACCTGAGCGGACGGCACGGCTTGGGCGGAATTGTGAACTACGATCAACTGGGCGCATTCAAACAAATCAGTCTACAGATTGCTTACGCCGGACATTTCAACTTTACGAAAGAAGATCGGTTGTCGCTCGGTTTGGCATTTGGCGCCACACAGCTGGCTTTCGATATTGAAAAAGCAAAACCTTTATTTGCCGATCCGCGCATCAATGGAAGTGCCGTTGAACTGAAACCTACAGCTACGTTCGGAGCGTGGTGGAATGGTGAAAACTATTATGCCGGATTGACTTTATACCAATTGATTCCGCAGAAATGGCAAAACATCGGTTCCGACGCCAAATTTTCCATGCACGCCATGGTCAACGGCGGTTACCGCATGCCGCTGAACCAGGAATGGACGTTACTTCCTGCTGCTTATATCGGTTTTGCCAAGGCCGCACCAATGGATTTCCAGATCCAGGCATTGGTCGATTACAGGAGCCGGTTAATTACCGGATTGGGCTTTCGCAATACAGATGCTGTAATCGGTTTTCTTGGTTTTCGTTTCGAAGAACGCTGGCGCATTATGTATTCCTATGATTTTATTCTTTCGCCACTACGATCCGGAACATTCCATTCACATGAACTGACTATTAGCTTTTCGCCTTGTAAAGCGCTGAGTTCGGATCAGCAATTGTGTCCGCTGTTTGAGTGATCCAACGGCAACGCTACTACTCTTCTGTATTTGATCCTACTGCCAGCGCAACAATTGCATTCGGACTTTTGTCAACTAAAATGTGTACGCCCTTCTTTAAATTTTCGGAATCAGTAGTAAAGTATGTTGTACTTCCCTGAGCACACTCTACATAAATATTTAATTTTGAAATCCGATCCTTTTTCCAGGATGCTTTCATGTCAGTTAATATCCCATGTTCAGCAAATAGGTCATCTGCTTTTTCGATTTCCGACTTCGTGGTTTTGTCGGTAATTAAAAAACTGATTTTGTTTTGATCAGTTGAAATCGCAACAGATTGGGCTTTCAGAAAGCCGCAAAACAAAATGAGGGATGCTGTAAGTACTGCTTTTTTTTTCATGATCTCGGGTATTTATGTGTGTTTGATTGCGTGTTTCAGGTTTTGACGGACCTGTAAACCGATTTGGAAAACGTTAATAATGGTCTATAAATAGCGATAGAATCACTGGAAGCTGGTTTTGGGTGCGCAAAACCTCCCTATGAGTCAACCATTTTAAAGATACAAAAAACAATCTATTTCCCTAAATATTTTCGCTTGATGGTGATTTCAGAACGGAAATCTCAATTATGAATGATCAATTATCAAGGTGATCCACTCTTAATAACTCATGTTAATCTATTCATAATTAAATACTTAAAAAGTATTTTCATTTCCCCAGTAACTTTTTTGAGAGCAGTTGGTCATACATTCAAACACGCAATCAAACTCAAAAAAATAAAGGTCATGAAACTTCAAACAATCATTTTAGCAGTTAGTTTCCTATTAGTAGGAGCTACATCATTCGCAGGAAACGGAGAATCTGTTTTCCGCAAAAAAGTAAACTCCAAAATCAAATACCCTGAGAATGTTTCTCAGAAAGTAGATGTGGAAGTTTACGTACAGTTCACGGTTCTGGAATCAGGTGAAATTCAAATTGATTCTATTTCTTCTGAAAGCGAAGAGATCAACAAAAGCATCGCGGATCAGATCAAAGCATTGAAAGTAAGCGCATCCAATACGGATGTCATCGGAAAAACATTCCGTTATAAATTCTTGATGAAAGTACAATAATCGAATCCCTGAATCCTTCGGAAAGGACGTTATCCAACAGTTCAATACGAAGTAAATCGAAACATTATTTTCATACAGTTGGTTAAACGAACGTAAATTGAGCCTTACGTTCGTTTTTTTATTTACTAGTCTTCTTCCTACTTTTTTCTTGATAAAGAATGAGCTCTGCTCATGAAGACGACTTGTCGCTTTGGTAAAAGCGAAACAAGGAGGTAAGTAGGCAAAAAATCAAGGCTGTAAGTCCCGATCTTGAGAACTACGGTTTGTTATGCTATCTCAACCCAACTCGCTGACTCAAACAGGGCCTCGATCACGCTTAACTTCACCTTGTTCTCTGACGATCGTTACTTAATGCCATTGGATAGCTTGGGATTCTAAAGTTTTCTTTCTCTCTTTCAAAGTGTTTAGATCATCTATTCATCTGAAGCAATACTTTGTCACACTTTTAATTTCTCCGTACATTCGTTTGGTGAAAGGATTGATGATCATTGCTTTTTTGTGGATGGGGTGGAATGTTGCGGCGCAGCAGGATACCACGCATCCGGCGCGCAAGTGGATTGTTGGTGGAAGCAACACAGCTTTATGGGGCGGAAGTACCCTTTTACTGAATGAAATCTGGTACAAGGATTATCCTCGGTCGTCGTTTCACACGTTCAATGATGCCAGCAATTGGCGCTATATGGACAAACTGGGACATGGTTACGCCGCGTACCAACTGGCCAATACCGAGTATGCAGCCTGGCGATGGGCCGGAATGAAACCAAAAACGGCAACCTGGCTCGCCGGTGGAATTGGCTGGGGCTATCTGATGACAGTTGAAGTACTCGACGGATTCAGTTCCGAATGGGGTTTTTCATGGGCCGACGTTACTGCCAACACCGCCGGATCAGGATTATTTGTGGCACAGCAGCTGGTTTGGAACGAACAACGTTTTCAGTTGAAATTCGGCTACAAGCATTCACCTTACGCTGCTCTGCGACCGAATATTTTAGGATCAACTCCGTCGGAACGACTCCTCAAAGATTACAATGCGCAAAGCTATTGGCTCGCCGTTTCACCGGGATTGTTTTTCAAGGAAACACGTTTTCCCAAATGGGTGCAGCTGGCAGTTGGTTACAGCGCCGACAAGATGCTGAAAGGCGATGCGAATTCCTATTCAATTGATGGGTTTACTTATGATGCACAATCCGAATATGCCATTTCACTCGACATCGATTGGGCACAATTGCCGATCAAACGACCATGGCTGAAGAAACTGGTAAAACCACTCAACGCGTTGAAAATTCCGTTTCCTTCGGTTTTTTGGAGAGGGGGAGTTTGCTACTTTGGAATTCTCTAATTTTGAATGTTGAATGCTCAATTTTTAATTAGTTTAACCTCTCAATTAATAACCCAACTTCCAAATGGTAATTCGGTGTTGCTTTCCTGAATCCCAATTAAACATTCAACATTAGAAATTCAGCATTAGCTAATATGGAAAAGCAAGATTTTCACTTCGACAGTCCAAACGGGCAAATCAACGGTATTTACCGCGATGCGGGAGTTGGAACAGCTTTGGTTGTGATCGCCAACGGACACAATGGTTTTTACAATTACGGCATGTTTCCGCACATTCAGCAGACGTTGATTGAAAACGGTATTTCATCGGTTGCGTTCAATTATTCGCATTCGGGAATTGTGGGCGAAAACGATTTCTTTGAAGATCTGGAAAAATATGGGAAGAACTGTCGCAGGTTGGAAAAAGAAGACTTATTGTTTGTATTGGAGCAGGTTCCGGTTTCATTTCCGCACCATTCAAGCGTAACCATCCTCGCGCACAGTATGGGTGGAATTGCGACCGTTTTCGCAGCAAAAGACGCCGCTGAAAAAGGAATCAAACTTGACGGCGCTATTTTACTGAATTGTCTCAGCACACTCGACGTTCGTTCGGAAGAAGTGATGGAAAAATGGAAGCGCGACCGTGTTTGGTTCATTCGCAATAACCGCACTTTACAAGACCTTCCGCAAGGCGAAGAATATTTTGAGGAAACCATTTCAAGTCGAGGAACAGGAAGCTGGAATCCGGAACCGGTGGTGCGTTCATTGCAAATTCCATTATTGATTGCGCATGCAGCAACAGACGAATCAGTACCGGTTTGGCATGGCGAACGACTTGTTGAATGGAGCGTCGGTAATCATCCGCGAACGCAGTTTTACCTCATTAAAAACGGTTCGCATACACTAAATACCAAACATCCGTTTGAAGGTTCGAATCCGGTGTTAGACAATTTTCTGCAAACGTCCATTAAATGGATTCGTAACTCCTGATCGCACCCACAGGCACTTTCAACAAGTGTTTTGTTTATAAGTATCCTGTTTTTGCGGTGTAAATGCTTGATTTCTCACCAATTTTGAGGATATAAATTCAACGAATTATGCAAAAAATCGTCGCTATCGGAACGCTCATTGTAGCTCTTTCAGCCTGCGTTCCCGCTAAAAAATACAACGAATTGGTAGAGCGTGAGCGCATTTGCAGTCAGGAGTTGGAAGGATATAAATCGAGTGCGCTGACCAACGAAGGCAAAGCCAAAGAACTGGAAGCACGCTACGAACAGCTTAAAAAAGATGTTTCCCAACTCAAAAAAGACACACTTCAAATGGGAACAGATTACCGCTTTTTGCAGGCACAATACGATTTGGTGGTGGCAGACAACGAAGCCAACGAACGCAAAATAGATCAGCTACGTTTGTCCGGAGCCAAAGAAACCGCTGGTTACCAGGCTGATATAGAAGCCAAGAACCTCGAATTACAACGTAAAGAAAGCGCCTTAAAATCATTGGAATCTGAATTAGGAACCAAACAACGTTTGCTCGAAGAGCGTGAAGCACGTGTAAACGAGCTGGAAGAAGCCATGCAGCGCAAAGACGACGCGATCAAACAACTCAAAACAAAAGTTTCCAACGCTCTGAAAGGATTTGAAAACAAAGGATTGACCGTGGTTGAGAAAAACGGGAAGATTTACGTGAGCCTGGAAGCAAAATTGTTGTTCGCATCGGGAAGTACGGTGGTTGAAACTGAAGGGAAACGCGCTTTGGTAGACTTGGCGAAAGTACTCGAAAATGAAAAAGACATGGAAATCGTGGTTGAAGGCCACACCGATACGGATAAACTGGTTAGTGCTTCGCACCCAAAGAGCAATTGGGAGTTAAGCGTTTTACGCGCTACTTCAGTGGTAGAGATCATGACGACCAACAGCAAAATGAATCCGGCGCAATTGATGGCTGCCGGCCGCAGTGAGTTTCATCCGGTTGATCCGAAAGACAAAGCCAAAAATCGCCGTATTGAGATTATTATTTCACCGAATCTGAACGAGTTGTTCCAGTTGATCGGGCAATAATCAACCCTACTTTCAATCGTGATTTTTCCATTTTTCGGTCTGTTTTTCATTCTTGTCATCGGCCTTGCTGCCGGTACAGTGATTTTGATCGTTTGGCTGGTCAATAATCATTCCCGAAGTAATCAAACTTACAACACCCCGGTAAGCACAGCGCCCAATGAACGGTTCCGGATGATGGATGCAGTAAGAAACAAACGTCACCTGCTCACTTCATGGAGTAATTATAACTCGGCCGACTTACGTTCCTGGGGAAGTTATTCTTACTCCCGTTCAATGGGCGGAAACAGTGTCGCCGGAAAATTGTACGCAAAAGACGGAAATCCGGTCATTATTTTCAAACGCAGTGAACGCGGTTTTCATCCGGTTGGAGAGATTGCTGTTTGTTCCACCGCATTTGAGTACTTTTTCGTTTATTCCACCTCAAAAATTTCAATTTACTACAAACGTGAACCGTTGGGCGAACTACTCTCGAACGGCAAAATCCTTTCTCCTGAAGGCAAAGAAATCGGTTCGTGCAAACATCCTGTTAATTCGGGTTTGACCACCACTAATTTCGTTGACTTCAATACCGGCGATAAGCGTTATACCCTTGATTTATATGGCCGAACACTGGCAACTTTTTATGTCTGCCCGCGACTGGCAAACATGCGCGAAGGTGGAAGCCGTTTGAATCAGCAAAATGACACACGTATTTTTGACCTTCATTATGCGGCCACTGTAGAAGAAGAAAAATGGCTCATTGCACTGGCATTACTCGGAATCGTGCTGCACGGTTATTGGTTTAGCGAGTGATTTGACAAGAATTACGTTCTGTAATTTGCCAGACTCCCGGAAAGATAAAAATCGTTAAATTTGCCGCCAGAAACACACCTAATGTTTATTTTTCCGCCCTTAATCAAAGCACCCATGTTGCGCAAAACACGCTGTCTGTTTTTCACGATGTTTACCTTTTCGTTGTTATCGTTCGGACAGAAAGATAGTTCTCATATCCGTTTTTACCGTTTCAATGCATCTGTCAACAGGACCCATTTTTTGAACGAACTCACCAATTATGGCGGACAATACGGATTTGATGTCGGGACCGATTTTTTGCTGAAAGATCCGCACATTGGTACTGGCCTGGAATACCTTATTTGCTCTTTTGGTTTCGAATACAATTACATCAACTGGTCACGTACCAATGTTCCCACCGAAAACAGCAACGAGTTACTGATGGATATGGATTATCACCTGCAACTGCTCGGAGCGGGCTTCAGCTGTGATTTCCTGTTGGGAAAAAAACGTAATACCATTGTGGGAGTCAGCACCAACCTGCTCGTACGTTTATCGGCACAAAAAGAAGGTACATTGGTAACCATGATCAACGGTACTGAACAACAAACACCCTACACTTCCGGATTCGAATACGATGCGCTGGTATTTAGTTCCACTTTCCACGCAGGACAACGTTTCCCGTTGAAAAAACATGCAATCTATGCTGGAATCGAATACTCGTTATTTGGATTGGCTTACGAAAATGTGAATCAGCGTCTGCATCCTGAAAATGCGCGTTTGAGACTTTCATTTTATTGGTAATCAACATCTGTGGTAAAAAAACACGATTCAATTCGTGGGTAAAGCTCTCTTTCTGTGGCAAAATATAGGAACGCTAACAATCGTTAAAAACGGGCTTTGCTTAGGTAAAGACATGGTTTCTGCTTAACTTTTGACCATGAAAAATACTCTTGTCATAGGTGCTAGTACCAATCCTGAACGTTACTCGTATCGCGCGATAACACAATTGCGCAGGCATGATCATCCGGTGATTGCACTCGGTTTGAAAACCGGTGTTGTGGCAGATGTAATGATCGCCACGGAATGGAATCCAAACTGGCAGGTAGATACCATAACACTTTATCTGAATCCAAGGCGCCAGGAAGCTTTTTATGATAAAATTGTAGCATTACACCCACGGCGCGTGATCTTTAATCCCGGAACGGAAAATCCGGTGCTGGAAGGATTGCTTCATAAAACTGGAATCGAAACCGATGAAGCGTGTACGCTGGTGATGTTGTCGGTAGGGCAGTATTGAATTTGAATAAACCATGAAAATTCCCTTCTCTCTATACTCCACTAAATGGCCGCTTGATTTTCAGGAGCGGGCAGAAACTATTCGTCAAGCAGTGGGAAATTTACCCATAACAATCGATCATATTGGAAGCACTTCAGTAGTTGGACTGGGCGCCAAACCGATTATCGATATCCTGATTGGAGTGGAAAAAGAAGAAGATCTCGATCAATTGATCCGCCCGATGATGGTTTATGGTTATACCTATTTTAAGAAATACGAACAGGAAATGCCCTACAGGCGACTTTTCGTATTGTTAAAACCACTTACCGAATTGCAGCCGCCCACGATCATTGATTTGGATGATGATTATAACAGTGGTGAATTGTTCACTCCAGTAGTGAATGTACACGCCATTGTGAAAGATACGCACCACTGGACGCGACACATTGCCTTCCGCGATTTTTTGCGTGAACATCCTGATGTCACCAAACGATATCACCAGTTGAAAGAGCAGTTGTCACAACAAGAATTTGCACATCACCTGGAATACAACAACGCAAAAAATAATTTTGTGAAAGAGTTGGAACAAGAAGCGTTGATATGGTTTGAGACACCAGACAAGTCAATTGCCAACAACGGTTAGCCACAGATTGCACCGATGAACACAGATAATGAATGCCAGCATTCATTGTTGGATGATTATAATATTTAACGGAATATCATCTGTGAAAATCTGTGACATCCGTGGCACAAATGTTATTATACTAACCATTTTGGGGTGTACTATCCCAACAAAAAACCCGACTCGCATAAGCAAATCGGGTTCTATTAAGTGAATTTGATTCTTACAAAATCAACATAGCGTCGCCGTAAGAATAGAACTTATATTTCTCTTTAATCGCTGTTTGGTATGCTTCCATCATTAAATCGTGGCCTACGAATGCCGAGATCATCATCAGCAAGGTAGAAAGCGGTGTGTGGAAGTTGGTGATCATGCAATCGGCGATACTGAATTCATACGGAGGGAAAATAAATTTATTGGTCCAACCGTCGTAAGGTTTCAACATACCGTCTGTAGAAACCGAGGTTTCAATGGCACGCATAGAAGTTGTACCAACAGCGCAGATACGTTTTTTGTTCTGTTTTCCTATGTTTACGATATCCGCACATTTTTTGTCGATAATGACCTGCTCGGAATCCATTTTGTGTTTGGTCAAATCTTCGACTTCAACCGGACGGAATGTTCCTAAACCTACGTGCAAGGTTACTTCGGCAAAGTTCACACCTTTTAATTCCAGGCGTTTCAACAACTCGCGCGAGAAGTGCAAACCAGCTGTCGGAGCGGCTACTGCGCCTTCTTCTTTGGCGTAAATTGTCTGATAACGATCTTCGTCTGATTCTTCTACTTCGCGTTTGATGTATTTCGGAAGCGGTGTTTCACCCAACTCGGTGATTTTCGCTTTGAATTCCTCGTAAGGTCCGTCGAACAGGAAACGCAATGTACGTCCGCGCGAAGTTGTATTGTCAATTACCTCGGCAACCAATGAATCGTCTTCACCGAAGTACAGTTTATTTCCAATCCTGATTTTACGTGCCGGATCAACCAATACGTCCCACAACAAACTTTCGCGGTTCAATTCACGCAACAGGAATACCTCGATTTTAGCGCCCGTTTTTTCCTTGTTTCCATACATACGAGCAGGAAAAACGCGCGTATTGTTCATGATCATTACATCACCGTCGGTGAAATAATTAATGATATCTTTAAACAAACGGTGTTCTATTTTTCCGGTTTCGCGGTGAATAACCATCAATTTGGCTTCATCACGGTTTGGACTTGGATATTCTGCAATTAGTTCGTCAGGTAGATCGAAACTAAATTCGGACAGCTTCATTTTGTTCATGCAACAACAGTTTTAATCCTTGAAAAGTTTCACTTCAAACGGAAATGAAAAAAGGAGCGTAAAAGTAAATAAAATCAGGGTATTTTTATCATTTTCGGAATGGATTTTTTGCTACACTTCGTTTCGCGATTCATCCGTTCTTTTGTCTTGACACAAAAGAACCAAAAAGTCAAGGCTGTACATCCCTCGCTTGAGAACTACATTCCATTCCGCTGTCTTCACCCCAACTCGCAAACGTCATTCACTGATTCTTTTGCAAAGAATCCGATGACTGAGCTCAAACAGGGGTTTGACTACTCTTCATTTCATTTTGTTCTCTTACGCGATGGACGTAATGCCGTAAAGAGTTCTTCGCAAAAAGTTTCTTCTATTGATCGAATATAGCTTTTATAATTCCGCTTCTTCGATGAAAGTGATCCAGTCTTCAACAGACTTTGATGCTTCGATGTGATTGTTGCCTGAGGCGGTTCTGCGCAAAGCGATCAAGGTGCCGCCACTGTTGAGTTTAGCGCCGAAATCGTAAGCAATGGAGCGAATATAGGTTCCTTTGCTGCAGGTGATTTCAAAATCAATTTCCGGAAATCGGCTGCTGTCGATTTGAAAATCGGTGATTTCGATAGTGTTGGCTTTTAAAACAATTTCTTTTCCGGCACGGGCCAGGTCATACGCTCGTTTCCCATCGACTTGTTTGGCAGAAAAGATTGGCGGAACCTGCTGTTGCACTCCAATAAAAGAAGCTCGAACACTTTCCAGTAACTCGACAGTGATGTGTTCGGTTGGAAATGTTTCGTTGTACTCTGTTTCGAGATCGTAAGAAGGAGTTGTTTTTCCCAGCAAAATGGTTCCCGTATAGGTTTTGGCGTCGCCTGTGAGGCCTTCGATAAGCTTGGTATGCTTCCCGATGCAAATTACCAGCAAACCTGTTGCCAGCGGATCAAGCGTTCCGGCATGACCCACTTTGAGTTTTTTCACACCCAAACGTTTGCGTAAGTGCCAGCGCAATTTATTTACGGCATCGAAGGAAGTCCAATGAAGCGGTTTGTCGACCAGAATGGTGCTGCCTTGGGCAAATTCAGTGAGCATCTTAATCAACGATTGCTAAGTCAACATTGCACATCAGCAATATCAATAAGGTTACACCAAGCACAATCCGGTAGTACCCAAAGAGTTTGAATCCGTGTTTGGTGAGCAGGCCGATGAACAATTTAATAGCCAGAATTGCAACGATAAAGGCAACTACGTTTCCGAACACCAATACCGGAATGTTATCGAAAATCACGTCAGGCGTTTCTTTGTAAACATCATAAAGACTTTTTACTGTTGCGGCAAACATGGTTGGAACAGCCAGGAAAAAAGAGAATTCAGCCGCTGCCCTGCGTGTTAAACCTTGTGTTAAACCACCAATGATGGTTGCAGCAGAGCGCGAAACTCCCGGAATCATGGCGATGCACTGAAAAATTCCGATTACAAAACCATTAACATAAGAAGGCTCTTTGGAACCGGAACGTTCGTTTCGTTGAAAGATCTTGTCGACAAACAACAAAATCACACCACCTATGATTAACGAAGTAGCTACCACCCAAACGTTTTCGAGCAAGGCATCGATGTGTTTTTTGGCTAGAAGTCCAACAATTGCCGTAGGGATAAACGCGATGAATAACTTGGCGTAAAACGACCATGTTTTCAAGAACGAACGGAAATAGATCACTACAACCGAAAGAATAGCGCCAAACTGAATGGCAACGGTAAATAATTTGGTGAAATCGTCATCGGCAATTCCCATGAGTGACGAACCGATGATCATGTGTCCGGTAGATGAAACGGGTAAAAACTCCGTCAGCCCTTCAATGAGAGCAAGGATAAAAGCTTCGAACCAACTCATGGAAATTATTCTTCAGTCTTCGTTCCCGAAGGTTTTTTCATAATGCCGTAGAAGATCACCGCGTAGCCAATTACCACCAAAATAGGTGAAACGGTGATACGCATGGTGGAGAACAACTCGTCCGCGTCAAACTTTTTCGGGTCATCCGATCCACCACCGATCATGAGGATAAAACCAAGAATATTAATCGCCAATCCGATGAGGATAAAACGCATATTGTCTTTTTTGACAGGGAAATCGAATTTATTCATACCGCTATTATGTGGGCTAAAATTAATACAAATCATCCAATTTGGTACGCAAATATTTATTGAGCGCGAACCAAGTGGAAATAAGTGTCATTAAGGAACCGATTATCAGAATAGCTCCGTAAAGCATTCCGAGTTCCAGCATGGTTAATTCTATTTGCACCACATCCAACACATTGTTGAGGGCAAAAAAGAGCGTCATCAGCAGCGCCATACCGATTGTTCCGGCGATAATTCCCTGGAAAACGGCATTTCGCAAAAACGGACGACGAATGAAACCGCCTGTTGCTCCTACCAATTGCATGGTTTTGATCGTAAATCGTTTTGAATACAATGCCAGGCGAATCGTATTGTTGATCATGGCAATCGCTACGATAATCAGCAATCCGGCTATCGCCAAAAACAGGAATACAAATTGTTTGAAACCCAGGTTGACTTCTTCCAGGCTGGCGGCATCATAACTTACTTCGTCGATCATTTCAGGATAGGCTTTCAGCAATTTATCCTTTAACTGAAGCATTCCGCTTTTGTTGGCAAAACTTGCTTTTGGCCGAAACGTAATCGATGGTGGTATCGGGCTTTCACCTTCGTAAATGGCTAGAATTTCGCGGGTATTTTCATCCGATCCGCTAAAGGATTCAATGGCTCTTTCGGGTGAAACGTAAGTTACTTCCGAAAATTCATTCCACGATTTCAGTTCCTGTTCTACCTGCTTGATATCGGATTCGTTCCAGCTTGTTTTGAAAAACAAATCGACCTGCATGCTTTCTTTAGCCTGACGCTGAACGCTGTCCAAACCCATGATTCCGGCCAATACCAGCCCGATCATAAACAACACCAGTGAAATACCGATCACGGTTGACACGTAGCTGGTGCGCAATCCTTTTTTACTCGCTTTTTCTTTTGAGCTCATTGACACGAAAGTACACATTTTTGTTATTTAGTGATGAGTGCTCAGTGGTTAGTTATTAGTGTGGAGTTGTTAGTTATTAAACCAAACTCCAACAGCTAATCAAAGCATTTCTAGATTGGAAAAGGTTATTTTTATACATTCACAACTATGCTCATATTTAATCTGTTGTTTTACTAAGGGAAAATCCAGTTATGAATTTTCAGAATAAACTTAAGGCCACTAATTTTGATTTTTTTGACAAACCATCTTCAAACTTCCCCCCTTCTGATTACAGAAGTAGACACTTTAAAGGAAAATGGGTTCGTCATTATGTGAATAATCTCATTGAACTCCAATTAAGTAAGGGGTTTACTAGTTCTCAAGAAGATCTGTTTGGTCATAATCAAGAACATCTACCAAAACATTTGTACAAGTTCTTTAAGATCAACGATAGAAACATCAATTCGATACTAAGCGGTAATATCAAACTTTCTCAGACAAATAAATTTAATGATCCCTTCGATTGTCATTTGTTAGTTGAACAAGAAACTTATTTAAAGGATTACTTGCTTAAAGAGCTTAAGAATTCTAATAATGTAACTAAAGAGGGAGGAAAAGATAAATTGTCAGAGCAGGAATACTGGAAGATCTATTATTCTCAGACAACTGAAGCAAAATCTAGGAATATCTTTTCTCCTGGAATGGCATCCTTTCAAACAATCCTTTTTGAAATACAACAACAGAAATCTGATGAATTTTGGCTGACTATTAACCGAATTCAGGTTAAAGGTTCACAAGAATGTTCCAAAAAAACGAATCAACTAAGAAAAAACCAGTTATTAATCTCTTGTTTTTCTAAATTTCTCGAAGAGGAAGAAATGCTAATTAATAATCCAATGTGGGCCCATTACACTGATAATCATAAAGGCATTTGCATTCGATATAAAATTGATTCCAAAAGACAAGAGAAATCAATTGTTTTAAACAACCTATTTCCGGTTCATTATACCTCAGTAGCCCCAAAGATATCTTCAAAAGAATTATTGAAGGAAAAAGATATATTGAATCTGAAAAATCCAAAAATACTTAAGGCTGCATATAAAACCTTCCTTACCAAATCAATGTTTTGGAACTATGAGAAAGAATGGCGATTAGTTTTAGACGCAAAACTCTTAGAAAATAGAATTTCTGATCCGATTGAGTTTTTGGAAATTGACAAAATTTACTTGGGCCTCAATATAAATCAAATCTTAAAAGATAAAATATTGAAATATTGTGATGAAAATGGAATAGAAGTATTGAAAACGAAAATGCGCAATGAAAAATTTCAATTAGATACTTTCCCCGTTAATGGTTCAAACTATAAGAGTAACAAGTAAAAAAGAATGGCAGCCTATTGAGGTGCTTTAATCCTGTCAGTGTTCTCTAACCACTAATAACCAATCACTAACCATTATGAAAAAACATTTTAACACAAATTATTACCATGGTAACTAAATTAATTCTACATTTGCTTCAAAATAAACAAACACTTATGAAAAGAACGTATTTAATGTCTGCTGCCGTTGCATTGGTAGCATTTGCAATGACTGCTTGCAGCGGTTCAACAGAAGAAGGTCCTGTGACATACACATTGGATGCCGAAGCAACTGCTTTGGGTTGGAAAGGCGATCACACAGACGGACACGGTCACAATGGTACCATTAAAATTTCAGAAGGAACGGTAGTTTACAATGGTGACAAATTCGAATCAGGGAATTTTTCGGTAGATATGTCTACAATTGCGGATGAAGATCTTCCTTCGCCAGACAGAGATACGTTGAATTCACATCTTTCTGGTCCTTACTTTTTCAACACTTCTGAATTCCCTGAAACAAAAGTGACGATCAAATCGGTATCGGATAAAGACATCAAAGCGTCGATCAACGTAATGGGGAAAGACATGGATGTTACGATTCCTGTAAAAATCAAGAAAACAGCTGACAAGCTTACTGCAAAAGGTACATTCACGATCGATTTCGCCGACCTGAAAATGGGTGGTACACAGCCAGGAATGAATCCTGCAGATCCGACTGCCCATACAAATTCAACGGTTACATTTGATTTGAATTTAGTGATGAACGCTGAAGCTCCGGCTGCAGAATAAGAAATAACAAGTAGCAAAATGAACGCCTCGTTGTCTCAGGACGCGAGGCGTTTTTTGTTGTGTAAATTCAAGGCCACCTCCCTCGGTCCCTCCTCAAGGAGGGAAGCAGATTTCACTTCTTTCTGAGAGGTAAAATCTAACAATTTGAACTATTTTATCACAATTTCAATCCAACTCCAACGCGAAAACGATGAATTAATCCGTAATTTCGCGCAAAAATGATGCGATGAAGGTTTTCAAATTCGGTGGCGCTTCTGTGAAAGACGCTCAGGCCGTTCGGAATGTTTCTCATATTCTGTCTCTTTTCACCCAAGACAAGTTGATTGTTGTAATATCCGCTATGGGGAAAACAACCAACTCGATGGAGGCAATTGTAGACGCACTGTGGAAACGCGACGAAAAGAAATACCAGGAACTCGTGGAAGAACGCTATCAGTTTCACCTCAATATTGTGGGGGAATTGTTTCCCGAAGCGCATTTTTCGATTTACCACGAACTCGAAACAGTGTTTGATCGCTTGAAAAATCGCTATAATCAGCCGCTTTCGGATAATTTCAACTTTGAATACGACCAAATTGTTTCAATCGGCGAAGTGATTTCCACCATGATTGTGGAAGCATTCCTGAAAGAAGAAGGTCACTCCACGATGTGGATCGATTCGCGGAAATACATTCGCACCAATCATACGTATCGCGAGGGTGAAGTGGATTGGGGAAAAACCGAGACGATCATCAAAGATCAGTTACTCCCTGAGTTCAAGCTAAAACGCATTGCTGTTACGCAAGGTTTTGTGGGACATACATCCGAAGGATTTACCACAACACTTGGCCGCGAAGGTTCGGATTTTAGTGCAGCCATTTATGCTTATTGCGCCGATGCGGAAAGCGTAACGATTTGGAAAGACGTTCCGGGGATGCTCAACGCCGATCCGAAATGGTTTGACAACACAGTGAAACTGGATAAAATCTCTTTCAAAGAAGCTATTGAATTATCCTATTACGGAGCAACGGTGATTCACCCGAAAACGATCAAACCATTGCAGAACAAAGGAATCGAATTGCACGTAAAATCATTTATCGATCCGAATGCTGAAGGAACAACGATCCAGGCTTCGGGCAATTATGATCATCTGGTGCCGTCGTTTATTTTTAAAATGGACCAGGTATTGATGTCGTTTACACCAAAAGATTTCTCGTTTATCGTGGAACAAAACCTGGGCGATATTTTCCAATTGCTGGCGAAGCAAGGTGTGAAAATTAATCTGATGCAAAATTCGGCATTGAGTTTCTCGATTGTGTTTGATCGCTCGAAAATAGATCCGATGCAATTAGTGGAATTGTTTAAAGGCCAATACGAGGTGCGCTATAACGAAGGATTGGAATTAGTGACGATTCGTCATTACGATCAGGCAACGATTGACCGCGTGAATGTGAACAAGGATATTTTGGTGGAGCAAAGGACAAGACAGACGATCCGGATGGTGATGAAGGATTTGGGGTGATTTGGATTCCAAGGCACCTTTTTGACCATTATTTTCAAGTTTTTTAGAATAAATTTTTCGAATTCGATAATTTGAGTGTTCGCAATATTGCGAACACTCAAATTATCGAATTCGCTTAAAAAAAATCGATTTTCCACCAAAAAAATCAAAATCCCTATTGCACCAAATGATCTTTTCACCTAACTTAAATAGAAAAATCATTTTATGGGTGCTTCAAAAACCAGTCAATACACACAAGAAATCAAAGATCTTTCACTTATTGCGAGAGCTCTCGGACATCCCGCAAGAGCTCAAATTATTTCAGTATTAAAATCACAACCATTTACGCGAAATACGGATTTAACGTCAATTCTTCAGTTGTCCAAATCAACTATATATGTGCACGTCTCAAAACTTGCTCAAGCTAATCTGGTCGAACTCGATTTCCACCCCAATTGCTACCACATTACACTCGTTCCGGAACGTTTGGAGGAATTGAAAGAACTAATCGAATAATTCAACATTCTAAAAAACAAAAACCTGCTCCCGAAAATCCGAAAGCAGGTTCATTCTGTTTACAAAACTTATTTCTTCAGCTTCGGAAGCAATTCGTCGAGACCTTCCATAGCCATAGACAAACCTTCTTTGAAACCCATTTGAATGATCGCTTCCAGTTGCGCCAAATCGGGATAGGTGATGTGGAATTCAACCTGGGTCAACTCTTCTCCTTTGTCAGTAAACGTTACATTCCATTTCGATTGCGGCATGGATTTATCGATGTTTCCTTCAGCGTCGGCAAACGCGTCGAGTCCGGTGAATTTATGTTTTGGTTCGATGTTTTTATAATCGGCCCATGCCCAGTGCTCTTCACCTTCCGGACCTACCATGGCGTAATGCCAGTGTCCGCCTTCTTTGAAATCCATTGACTTCGTACGGGCTTTCCACGGTTTTGGCGCCCACCATTGGTCCAGGATTTCACTTTTTGTGTACGCGGCCCAAACAAGTGAACGGTCTGCCGCAAATTCTCTTTTTACGGTGATACTGTTGTTTTCTTTGTCAACAACAAAATCAAATGCTAAACTGATGCTCATTTTTTTGTGTTTTTGAGTGTTAATAATACGTCGTCGAGTTGGTTGAAACGACTTTCCCAAATCTGCTTGAATTGATCAAGCCATTTGTCAATTTCTTCCATTTTGGTTGCGTTGAGTTGATAATGAATTTCGCGGCCGCTTTGCTCCTGTTTTACCAATTCGCACTCGGTAAGAATACGCAAGTGTTTGGAAACAGCTTGTCGAGTGGTGTCAAAATGCTCGGCAATCGCATTGGGTGTCATGGCCTGAACCGCTATGAGCAAAATAATCGCTCTTCGCGTGGGATCTGCAATCGCTTGAAATACATCTCTTCTCATTGTTGGTTTTTAAAATAAATTTCTATTTGAGTTCTGATAAAATCAATTTTTTCTGTTTCAGCGTATTTTTCATTGCCTTATCCCTAATTTTGGGGTCATCGCTATTAATAAGGGTAAAATATTCAACCGGAACTACTTGCCACGATAAACCATACTTGTCTTTACACCAGCCACACGAACTTTCTTCGCCACCATTAGCAGTCAATGCAGCCCAATAATAATCAACCTCTGCTTGGTCTTTGCAGTTAATGACAAACGAAACGGATTCATTAAATTTAAAAAATGGACCTGCAGCCAAAATACTTAATTCCATATCAGCAATTTCGATAATGGCTGTTTCAAAGTCGCCGCCACCTGCTTCTGGTGGATTTTTATATTTGCGATGCTCTTTCAACTTACCATCTTTAAATATTGATAAATAGTAATCCGCTACTGCTTTCGCATCCTTTGTCTCAACCCAAAGACAAGGAGTTATTTTTTGTTTAATCATATCAGTTTTGTATATCAACGTTTGATTAGCTGTTGTATCAATTTTACTTTTATCGTGGGTATTCTGTTGAGAATTCCCACAACCCGTTGCATTAACTATTATGAATGCAACCAAAATTTTAAGTCCATACTTTTTCATAGCGCTATTTAAATTTGATAGTAAAGTTTCTAATTCATTTAATATCATACTTCTCTTCTCAGTGTTGGTTTTATTTAATTACGCAACCGTTTGATTGCAAATATATGTGCAACTATTCGGTTTCGCAAATTTATTTTGATTTTTTTTTGTTAAAACAGGGGGAACCCGATCAACGTGAAGCTGTAAGTTACTGACAAATAATAATCTATCTGATTATTTATCAAATTTTAAGACTCATTATTTAATGACAAATCTCACAACTTTCGGTACCATTGCACCATCGGAATTGGAAAAGGAACTATTTCTCCGTCTGTAATGAGTCCAACGAAGCCAAATTGAAATGCCCGGTTATCATCCTGATGCCAGCGAATTCCGGGGATAATCAACGCAAAACCTTGTCGATCACCCTCATAATAAGTATAACCATAAGAGGAAGTTACTTGCGTTCCTTCCCGCGGAAACAACACAAATGAATCGAACACAAAACTGACTTTTTGAGAAATCCGGAACATCCCGGCAACACTTGTTATCGCACGTCCGTTTGGATCACCATTTACCCAAACAGCGCCATAACCACCCGAAAAGGCGATGTTCTTTTTCCGATCACCGAATGAAAGTACTCCAAAAGGAAGTAAGCCACCAAAATCTGGCCCTGCCCATGTTCCTGTGCCTGCCAACGTTCCTATGGCAAATTGTGATTTTTCACTCAACCGGAAACTTTTCTTAGCACTTACAATGATCGGCATTCCCACCCACGACGTCATCAAACCAATTCCAAAATTCTTTCCGACACCAAACTGAAAGTCGGGTCCGAATAAGTTCCATTGCACATAATGCTCTCCCTTTTTAATCGGCAAACCGTTTGTATTAAGGAAGTAGCGAGTCGCAAACGCATCGTCACCAACATATTCTCCCTGGTTATTAAAATCTTTTTTCTCCAGCAGAATAATTTCCTTGATCATGTATTGGGGAATATAGATCTTCCGGTTGTCTTGCGTGAGCAGTAAAATTTCGCGGGCGTCTTGTGTGAGGATTTTCCCAAGGAATTCACCGCCGTCTGTTTTAACGATACGATAAGTATTGGTGTCTTGTACAGGTAAGGTGTCCGCTTGTCCGTATGAGAAGAATCCGAATAATAGAAAGAAGAGTGATGATAGAAAGGCGATTTTCATAAAGATGATTTGAATGGAAAAATAGTGATTTATTTAGTAACCATCACTTCGCAGATCTGCCTTTAATTGTTTTATGACAATTGGTACAAAGATATACTGTTGGTAAACCGGTCTTTTTTGATTTATTTACTGAGTTGTGACAGTATTTACAATCAATACCACCCTTTCCGGTATGTATATCATGCGGGAAATCAATTGGTTGTTTGGGTTTGTAATTAGTAACAGGTTGTACCTTCGCATCATTTGAACAACTCACCAATAAAAACAAAACAATTACCCAACAATACTTCTGCATAATTGACTTCATTCCAAAGGAAAAATCCACAGTTCTCTCAAAAAAAGCAAATCAATTACAACAACGCTGCGATAATCTTATCAGTCGTATATCCTTCAGCTTCGGCGCGGTAGTTACGCACGATACGGTGACGCAAAATAGGCGCTGCCACCGCTTTCACATCTTCGATATCCGGTGAGAATTTTCCCTGCAACGCAGCGTGACATTTCGCACCAACGATCAGGTATTGCGATGCCCTCGGACCAGCTCCCCACGAAATGAAATCTTTGGTCATTTGTGGTGCCAAATCACTGTCTTTACGGGTTTTCCCAACGAGTTTCACAGCGTATTCCAACACGTTATCAGCAACCGGAATACGACGAATTAATTCCTGGTATTCGGCGATTTTTTCACCGCTAACAATCTGATTCAATTTGATCTGAACATCCGAAGTAGTGCTACGTACAATCGCCAATTCCTCCAAATAACTTGGATAATCAACCCAAATATTGAACATGAAACGGTCAAGCTGTGCTTCGGGAAGCGGATACGTTCCCTCTTGCTCAATCGGATTTTGAGTTGCCAATACGAAAAACGGATGCGGCAATATATACGTTTGTCCGGCGGCTGTTACACGTCGTTCCTGCATCGCTTCGAGCAAGGCAGATTGTGTTTTTGGCGGTGTACGGTTGATCTCATCGGCCAGGATAATGTTGCTGAACAACGGGCCTTTGATGAATTTGAACTGACGTGATTCGTCCAGAATTTCTGAACCGATGATATCTGACGGCATCAAATCGGGCGTAAACTGCACACGGTTAAACGATAATCCCAAGGTTTGTGCGATGGTATTCACCAACAACGTTTTTGCCAATCCGGGTACTCCGACAAGCAAACAATGTCCGCGTGAAAAGATGGAAATCAGTACCTGATCTACCACCTCATCCTGGCCCACAATTACCTGATGAATTTCCTGTTTAAGTGCTTTATAATCTTTTACGAGTTGTTCGATAGCTGCAACGTCTGACATAGTATTAGGAGTATTTTAGTTCGATTTAGGTAACCACACACTTTGAAAAGGACAATCTTTGTACTCATCATCGATACGAATATAAGCACCGCTGATACGTGAAGCTGTCCAGTCGAGAATGGCTTTTTGCTTTTTCTCGTTTTCTGCTGCCGTGCGGATCATTACGTAATCGTCTTTTAAGTTGGCTCTGTGTGGTGTAGTACGTTCCATGAGGCGAACGATGCGAATTCCTTGTTTGCGTTCGTTAAAATCGCTGTAAAACGAAGGGATTGTATATTGTCCTTTTTGCAAGGCATCGGTCAACTGGAACATTTGCGGATCTACCTGGTTCAAATCTTCGATATCCCATTTTTGTTCTCCAGTGATCGGGTTGGTGATGATTCCTTTATTTTCCTTGGTATTCGGGTCGTTGGAATACTTTTTTACTGCATCGTCCCACGTAATTTGGTTGGATGCCAATTCCTGGTAACAACGCTCAATGCTGATACTGGCTTTTTCCAGGCTGGCGCGGCTAAACTCAGGAATGATCAGGATGTGTTGCACCGTGTAATCATCTCCGCGACGGGAAATCATTTTCATGATGTGGTAGCCGTATTCGGTTTCAAAAATCTCACTTACTTCTCCTTGTTTCAGGTTGTAGGCTGTTGCTTCGAAGGCTTTTACCATAACACCTCGAGTCGCCTCAATTGTTCCGCCATCAGCAGCACTTCCGGGATCTTGTGATGTCAGTCTCGCAGTACGTGCAAAATCTTTTCCACCCTCCACAATTTCTTTGCGAATATCCTGTAGTTTTCTGTAGGCTAAATCTCTGTCTTCTTTGGTGATTTCTGGAAAAATACTGATTTGTTGAAACGCCATTTGCGTATTGATAAACGGCAAACTATCAATGGGTTGTTTATTGAAAAAGATTTCGACCTCGCGTGGGGAAACGGAAATATCAGCAGTAATTTTGCGCTCAACTTCCTGCCCTTTTAAACGCTTACGAATAGCGTCACGAAATTCTTCCTTGATTTGTGTTCGGGTTTTACCGTAGAATTTTTCAATGGTCATTGGCGAGCCGTCTTCGTCTTTGGCATTGCGCATCTGACTTTCGATCATTCGCAAACGGCCTTCCATTTCGGCATCTACCTGCTCATCACTGATCTGCACACTATCCAGTTCTGCCTGATTGACAAGCAAATTCTGGTACATCAATTCTTCGAGGTAGATACATGCGGCATTCTCGGGAATTTCAAGTCCTGATTGTTTTGCCTGTTGTTTCTGACTTTCCAGATCAGAAAGCAGGATAATATTGTCACCTACTTGTGCTACAATCTTGTCTACGACTATTCCCTGACCGAATGCCAGCGTGCTGCTTATGATGATGACTATGCTTAGGATTGTTTTTACCATGAATGAAAATATTCCTCGTGTGATTTATGAAAGCGCTAATTTCGCTTTCTTTTTCCACATTATAAACACCACTCACCCAGTTTTATTGTATTTTATGATTTTCAGGGCTTTGTTTCAGAGCAGTTAAAACTATCAATTTCTTCGAAAAGCGACTTGTTCAAAAATGTCAATGATTTTCACAAACGCATTTTGACGAACACACAAATAAATTCCCCACAGATGCCTTTAGGTTTAAGAAAAGAAAAAGCCCCGGATAACCGAGGCACTTTGTTAAAGGTTTTATACTTTATTTTCCCAATGAGTAGAGAACTGCTGTATTCACCACAATCGGGTGCTTTTTAGCAAGCTCTTCCAGCCACATTTTTTCTAAATAATTCTGGTAATCCGAAGTAGCCGCTCCTTTTGCCTCGCTCAGCAATTTCGGGCCTGGCATCAGGATTTCATCCACTTTTACCACATATACTTTTCCTTCGTAAGTATAGGGTTGGTTCACGCCAAGGTTCAGGTCACGGCCTTTCAGGAATGGCGTTTGTTCCACATCAAACTTGTTTGTACGCACACGCAGGTTCAATTCAGACGATTTGTTTACCGCACCGATGATGGTTTTGGAAGAGATCGTGTCGCTTGATTTCAACATGGTTGTTACCTGGTTGGCAACATCCTGGTTCAAACATTCGTATACAAATGCATTATAGCGTTTGCCCCATTGATATTTACCTGAATTTTGTTCGTAGAACGCACGCAAACCGGCCGAATCTTTAATGGCTTTGTTCCACACTTTATCAGTCATTACTTCATACAATAAAATACCGTCGTGGTATTCCTGCATCAACGCTTTGAAATCAGGATACTTACGCTCTAATTGCATTTCTTCGTAACCGATGATTTCAGCATTTTGCCACGCGAGGTATTGTTTTTTGATCACGGAAGCATTGTCTGCTGAACGTACATTTCGGTAGTTTTTCTCCAGGTATTCACCGAATTGTTTTTGGGTATACATTTTCTTACCCAATTTGAACATCGCTTTGTCGCTTGTCAGTTTATCCGAATTCCATTGGCCTAAGAAATAGGTGGAATCCAGATTTTGAACAAACCATTCAGATGTTTTGGCATAGCTGTCGGAGAATTTGTATTCTTTTTTCAATTTCTGAATGAACGAATCCTGTGTTCTCTTTGCACGCTCATCTTTGTTTACTTTCGATTGAATCTCTTTTTTCAATTGGTCAAACGAACGTAAATCCGTCCACTCCAAGCGCTTGATAATATGGTATCCGAAATCAGTTTTCACCGGTTGTGAAATATCACCGTCTTTCTTCAATCCGAAAGCAGCTTCTTCAAACTCAAGCACCATACGTGTTGTGGTTCCTGTTCCGAAAAGTGGCAAAACACCGCCTTTATCAGCTGTTTGACTGTCATCGGAAAATTCGCCCGCAAGGGTTTCAAATGATTCTCCTTTTTGCAACTTATCATAAAGTTCCTGCGCTTTTTTGGAAGCACTTTCTACTTCTTCCTGCGTAGCTTCTTTTCCGGTAGCGATCATAATGTGCGCCGCCTTCATGGTTCCACGTGCCTGACGCTGGTCAACCACTTTGATGATGTGGTAACCGAAACGTGTACGAACAGGATTGGAAATTTTACCAACAGGCGTGTTGTAAGCAGCTTCTTCAAACGGGTAAACCATCTGGAATGCTGTGAAATAACCTAAATCGCCATTGTTTCTTTGTGCGGAAGGATCGTCTGAACCACCTTTGCTTTTAGCAATCGTTGCGAAATCTTCTCCGTTTTCGATGCGTTTTTTCAACGACATAATACGGTTGTAAGCAGCTAAAGTATCTTCCGGTGAAGCACCTTCTTCCAAACGAACGAGAATATGCGAAGCGCGAACTTCAGTTTTCATGCGGTCATAAGCCTGGCGAACCAATGCGCTATTTTGTGAAGAATCAACCAAATAAGGCTGTGCCAATTGTTTGCGGTAACCGTCAAGCTCCTTTTTTAATTTAGGAATGGTATCGTAACCGAGGGCTTCTGCTTCTGCTACTTTGAGTTTGAATTTTTTAAACAATTCCATGTACTCATCCAGCGCAGCTTTATCATACTTCGGATCGTTGTTGTTTTTAAGATAAATCTGTAAAAATTCGGATTTAGTTACTTTTTTACCATCGATTACAAGTACAGCTGCATCTTTTTTTTGAGCGACTACCTGTAAGCCAAATACCAGCCCAAGGGCCAGCAACAATTGTTTTTTCATGTGTTGACTAAATATGTTAACCCTAATTTACCATCTGCCCAAGGCAGATGAAACTTTTCAAACCAAGAACCCAAATTTACTATTTTGTTTTTGGAATTATCAATTTGAGCGTGATTTAAGAAAAAATTAAGAACTCCATTATTGGATTATTTAGTGTGTTAAACGCAAAAAGCCTCCAAAAGGAGGCTCCAGCATCATTATTTTTCGTTTTACTTCAAACTGTAGTTGGGTGCTTCACGTGTAATGGTTACATCATGCGGGTGTGACTCGCGCATTCCTGCGGAAGTGATACGAACAAACTCGGCACCTTTCAAATGATCAATCGAACCTGCTCCGCAATAACCCATTCCGGCTCTTAAACCGCCCATGATCTGGTAAACCACTTCTGATAAATTGCCTTTGTAAGGAACACGTCCTGAGATTCCTTCGGGCACCAATTTCTTGATATCGTCTTCCGCATCCTGGAAATAACGGTCTTTGGAACCTTTTTGCATGGCTTCCAATGAGCCCATTCCACGGTATGATTTGAATTTTCTTCCTTCGTAAATGATGGTTTCGCCCGGTGATTCTTCCACTCCGGCAAACATCGATCCGATCATCACCACGTCAGCTCCGGCTGCAATAGCTTTTACGATATCGCCGGTATAGCGAATTCCACCGTCTGCGATTACCGGAACTCCTGTTCCTTCCAACGCGAGAGCTACATCGTTTACAGCTGTCAATTGCGGCACACCTACTCCGGCAATAATACGGGTTGTACAAATTGATCCCGGGCCAATTCCCACTTTCACTGCATCTGCTCCGGCCTCAACCAAATATTTGGCCGCCGCTGCAGTTGCGATGTTCCCGACGATAACATCCAGTTTCGGGAACAGCGATTTTACTTCTTTCAGTTTCGTAACTACTCCTTCTGTATGTCCGTGAGCGGTATCGATCACAATCGCATCCACACCGGCTTCCACCAATGCCTGAACACGCTCAATCGTATCAGCAGTAACACCAACTGCTGCTGCTACACGCAAACGTCCGTATTGGTCTTTGCAAGATTCAGGATGCGTTTTCACTTTGATAATATCACGGTAGGTGATCAATCCGATCAGTTTATTGTTGGCATCAACCACCGGTAATTTCTCGATTTTCTTTTCCTGCAGAATATCTTCGGCAACGCTCAGGCTTGTCCCGTCTTTGGTGGTTACGAGGTTTTCAGAAGTCATTACTTCACGCACCGGACGCTGGTGATTTTTCTCGAAACGCAAATCGCGGTTGGTAACAATTCCTTTTAAGATTCGGTTGGCATCCACTACGGGAATCCCGCCAATTTTGTTTTCTTTCATCAGGAACAGTGCATCTTTCACCAATGCATCTTCCGAAAGGGTTACCGGATCGAGGATCATTCCGCTTTCGGAACGTTTTACCTTGCGCACTTGCAGGGCTTGCTCAGCGATGGTCATGTTTTTGTGAATCACACCTATTCCGCCTTGTTGAGCAAGAGCAATAGCCAGGTTTGCTTCTGTCACGGTATCCATTGCTGCCGATACGATTGGCGTATTGACTTCAATGTTACGGGTGATTTTGCTTTTTAGCTGAACGTCGCGCGGTAATACTTGTGAAAATGCCGGAACTAAGAGTACGTCGTCGTATGTAAGACCTTCTCTGACTGAATTGAGATTGGACAATGCCATGTGAACCTATTTTCTGAATAAATTCCCGCAAAACTACTCTTTTTTCTCGAGATAATATCGATTTAGCTAAAGGTTTCATTAAATAATCTGTTGGGTTGCGATGAATTGCGAACCTGTAAGAGAATTGTGAGTCATAGCCTGAATTTTGTTAAACTTCTCAAAAGAAATAGAAATCTAACTAAGAAAGTCTTAAACTTGAACCATAATAGTAGGGCATGCGTAATTTATTGACTTTAGCCGTTTCGGTTGTAGCTTGTTTTTCATTTTCTTTTGCTCAAAAAGGAGAAGACTCACTTCGGTTGATCCAACTTTCGGGAGTCGTAGTCTCGTCTGACAGCCTGGAACAAATGCCTTATGCCACGATTTTCGATAAAACCGTTGGCCGTGGAACACTCGCTGACTTTTTCGGATTCTTTTCGATTGTAGTGCAACCGGGTGATACGATCCTTTTCCGGTATTTTGGACATCACGAATCAAGTTTTATTGTACCGGACACCTTAACGGAAGATCGTTACTCAATCATTCACATGATGGTGAAAGATACATCTGTCAACTATCTTCCGCTGGTAACGGTTTATCCATGGCCTTCCAAAGCCGATTTTGCGCGTGCATTTGTTGAAATGGAACCGTATGATGATGCGTTCAGACAAGCTCAGAAAAAACTTTCGGGTGAAAGCCTTGCGTTTATTGCCTCTAAGATCGGATCGGATGGCTCGATTTCTTATGGCTATGCAATGAATCAGCAGAATACACGGCTTTACACCATGGGACAATCGCCGGTGAATAACCTGATGAACCCGTTTGCATGGGCGTCGTTTCTGCAGGCGTGGCGATCGGGGCAATTGGGGAAACAATAACACAATGTGTTATTGTGGGTTTGCGATTCATCGCGAACTATGAATAAAATCAATAAACACATTTTATTTTGTTTGCAGATTTGGCGCGGGATGTGTACCAGGTTCAACTGTAACATGTATTGCTATAGGCGCGGGATGCGTCCCGCGCCTACGACAATCCATTTTTGTACCGGGTCAATACCCGTTCGCGGGCGAATGCATGATCGACGATTGGTTGCGGGTAGGTTTCCGTTCCGAATTCAGGAATCCATTTACGGATGTATTCAAATTTCGGGTCGAATTTTTCCTGTTGTAATGTTGGATTAAACACCCGGAAATAAGGCGCGGCATCACAACCTGAACTCGCGGCCCATTGCCAGCCACCTACATTACTTGCCAATTCAAAATCCAGTAATTTTTCGGCAAAATACCGTTCGCCCCAACGCCAGTCGAGCAATAAATGTTTGGTGAGAAAACTGGCTGTAACCATGCGAACGCGATTGTGCATGTGTCCGGTGGTATTCAGTTCACGCATGCCCGCATCTACCAGCGGATAACCCGTTTTTCCTTCACACCACAACCGGAAATGCTCTTCGTGGTGTTCCCACTTGATGCGGTCGTATTCGGGTTTAAAAGCCTTTGTAACCGATTGCGGAAAATGGAAAATGATCATTTGATAGAAATCGCGCCAGATCAATTCATTGAGGAATTTTTCTCCGGTATCTTGCGCCAAACGTACCAATTCACGGATAGATATGGTCCCGAACCGGAGATGTAAACTCAGGCGTGAAGTGCCGTTTACAGAAGGAATGTCGCGCGTTTCATGGTAATTTTGAATGATTTCAACCGCAGGAATCCGACCAGGAAAAACCACCGTTTGCTGATCTGAAAACCCTAATTTTTCAAGTGAAATACTTTCAAACGATTCGGAAACCTGTAGTAAATTATCCACATACTTTTCCACCGGATAGCTTTTGATATAAAACTCCGAAAGATTTTCTTTCCACCGGCGCATGTACGGTGTAAAAACAGTATACGGTTTTCCATCAGCCTTTACCACTTCTCCTTTTTCAAAAATCACATGGTCTTTCGCGCCAACGAATTCTACCGATTGTTGCTGTAGTAATTCCGCCAATTGTTTGTCGCGCTGAAGCGCATACGGTTCGTAATCGCGGTTGGTAAAAACAGCTTGAGCATTCAGTTCCTTGACCAATTCCGGAATTTGGTCAATTGGGTTTCCCATGACAACCAGGAGATCGCTACCCAATTCCAGGTATTGTTTTTTAAGCGCATTTATTTCCCTGTGGATAAACAATACCCGCTGATCATTGCGAGGCAACTGTTCAAGAATGGTTGTGTCGAAAATAAAAACAGGCTGAACAGGAAACCCGTGTTTCAAAGCTTTAAAAAGTCCGGCATTGTCTGTAATGCGTAAATCGCGCCGGTGCCAGAAAAGCGTTGTTTTCTTCGATTCCATGTTCTGATTTGCGATCATTAAAACCGGGATTCCTAAAAAACCCGGCAAAAAGCGGAAATTTACCAGCTATGTATAATGCCGGCTGTGGCGACAATAAATCCGATCAATGTTCCGATCAATGTCATTCTGGTGCGTTTTCTGAGGTAAATAAACGAACAAAAGATCACTGAAAATGTGCCGATAATGATGCAAAGGATGCTCACCAGGCTTTGCTGTGATTCATATTTTTCGGTGAGGTAAATCGGGAATTCGTATGATTTTGTGTCAGGACTGTTAAGATCGGCCAGAAAGGGAATCACGGCAAATTGATTGTAGCAGGCAAACAACAATCCTATAATGCTGATAACAAATCCGATAGCTGATAACGATCTCACAACTGGTAGTTCATTTCCAACAAAAATAAGAAGAAAGTTGAATCAATCGCAACCGCTATGCAAACCGCCAAATATGTTTTGTGAAAATGATTGGTTTTATTTTTCTGGTCACGAATTTTGTTTCAGATAAATCAACGATTCAATCATTAAAATAAACGATTAATACTTCTTAAAATAACGTGAATTTACGTATTTCAAATGGCTCTAACTTCACTGAATTCTACTTTGCGAACACGAATACTATGAAAACATTTCTACTAGCGTGCATGCTTTTGCCTTCCGTATTTTTATACGCTCAGCGAAATGTTGATCTGGAATTGACGATGACAAGTCCACAGGATGGTGAATACATTCCACCTATGCAATCTTTCGCATTGACCATTTTAGTAACAAATGTGGGCGCTACGGACCTTTTAGCTTCCGATTCAGTTGTCTATTATATGCTTATGGACGGCGACACCATTACGTTTCAGCCTCAAAACACAAACCATTTCTTTTATACCGGAAACGAACTGCAAACTGGTGAATCATTTACTATCAACAGGCCAATGGTATTTGACGTTTCATTCAATGGTATGGATGTTGACTTGTGTGTTTTTGTAAAACCATACAGTATGGCAAATCCTGTAGCTGATAGTTTGTTGGCCAACAATACAGATTGTGTGACGATTCACGTGATGGAGGAACCGGCAGGTATCGATGAAGAAGAAACGGCTTGGGTTTCAGTATTCCCTAATCCGGCGACAGGCCAATTTACGATTGAAACCAAAGAATCTCAGCTTCAGGCTGTAAGCGCTATTGACGCGCAAGGCCGGCGTATTGAACTTGTAACAAATCCAACTAATTCCGTTGACTGTACGTTGCTTGCAAATGGAATATATCAGCTTGAAATAACAACTTCAAAAGGAATTGTCTATACAAAACTAGTAATCAATAACCCCTAAATCGTGGTGACTAGTTATCTACGCAGCTGTATGGAACTGTTCACCGCATTTCCATAACGGCTCGTATAGTGGCCCGTCCGCCTGAGGCGGACGGGCCTTTTTGTTGGATGTCAAGATTTAATGTGGGGTCGCGATTAATCGTGACCCCACATTAAATCTGAAAATTGATTTGAATGTTCATTCAGAATGATCTTAAACCAGGATGTGAATCCATCGGGATGTTGTTTCATTTCAGACAGTAAATCTTCTATTGAAATCCAGCGATAGGCCATGACTTCTTCCGGATTGGGAATTACATCGCCGTCGTATTTACCGATCAATACATGATCATATTCATGTTCGATGAGTTGGTTATCGAGCTCAACGCGGTATTCAAAAGCAAACAAACGCGAAAGTTCGGTGGTGAAGCCCATTTCTTCAAACAAACGTTTGGCACCAGCCAGTTCCAGTGATCCGGATGGTGATGGGTGCGAACAGCAGGTGTTGGTCCACAAACCGCCCGAATGGTACTTTTCAAGCGCGCGCTGCTGCAAGAGTAATTCATTGTTTTGGTTGAAAATGAAGACCGAAAAAGCCCGGTGCAGCAATCCTTTTTGGTGCGCTTCCAGTTTTTCCATCTTCCCGAGAGGCTGATCGTTCGAATCAACCAGGATTACTTCTTGCATGATTTAAAATAAATTCTGAACCTAAATTAAAATCGAACTGAGGTTTTAAATGAGGTTGAAATTATGACGAAGATAAGAAGTTAAAAACAAACGATACTTCTTATTGTCGGTAATACGAATGCGTTTATTAAGGATGATTTTCGCTTCGGTTTGTTGAATTTTGCGAAATAACTTATGATAATAGATATACGCCATATAAACTCCAAAACGTGCATCTTTCGGAAGTTGTTTGATTCCTTCGTAACCGGTTTTGAAATCGCAGATAATGTCCGTTTCTATTTCCTGTTTTACCGACATGTTAAATTCATTGAAGTCAACTCCCGGGAAGTACATGCGCCCTAAAACATGAAAATCGGAATGAATATCGCGCAAAAAATTAATTTTCTGAAACGCGGAACCCAATTTCATTGCCGGTGTTTTCAAGCGTTCGTACTCGACTTCATTTCCACGTACAAATACTTTCAGGCACATCAATCCGACTACTTCGGCCGAGCCAAAAATGTAGTCTTCGTAATCGCGCTGATGGTAGGCTTTATTGTTCAGGTCCATTTCCATGGATTGCAAAAAAGCAGTGATTAATTCTTTTGGAATCTTGTATTCGTTTACCACCCACTGAAAGCTGTTAAGGATCGGGTTCAAGGAAATGCCCTGTTCCAAAGCATCATAGGTTTGTCGCGTAAAATCGGTGAATAATTCTTCTTTATTGAAATCGTGAAATGAATCGACAATTTCATCCGCAAAGCGCACAAATCCATAGATCGCGTAAATCGGTTTCTGTAAATCTTTTGCTAAAAAGCGGATTCCCAATGAGAATGACGTGCTGTAACGCTTGGTCGTCAGCTTGCTCATTTCATGTCCCACATTATCAAAAATCGCCTTCATCGTGACTGCAAAGTTAGGTTAGTTTTTGTTGTTGAATGGCTTTTAACACTTCACGGGCAACAACTTCTCCCGAAATAATGGAAGGTGGCACTCCGGGTCCGGGAACGGTCAGTTGTCCGGTATAAAACAAATTATTCAGCTTTTTATTTTTCACTTTCGGTTTTAAAAATGCCGTTTGTTTCAGGGTATTCGCCAATCCGTATGCAATTCCTTTAAAAGCATGGTACTCTTTCTTGAAATCGTCGATGCAAAAACTGCGTTTGTAAACAATGTGTTCACTGATTGAAACGCCCGTTCGCTGTTCCAAACGTTTTATCATGAGTTGAAAATACAACTCCCTTTTTTCGGAATCGTCTTTCAAATCGGGCGCTATGGGAATGAGAAAAAAGAGATTTTCATATCCTTCAGGAGCAACCGACGGATCTGTTTTCGAAGGACAACAAAGGTAAAACAATGGCGCCGTCGGCCATTTAGGATTTGTGTAAATTTCATGCGCATGTGGTGCAAACGGTTCATCGAAAAACAGGTTGTGGTGTTGAAGGCCGTCCACTTTTTTGTTCACGCCTACATAATACAACAGCGAAGATGGCGCCATAACGCGTTTGTCCCAATACTTGTCGGAATAATTGGCATTACTGTTCAGCAAGGTTTCCGTGTGATGGTAATCAGCACCTGATACTACAAAATCATTCGCATAACGATGATCGACCGTTATCGTTTCATTTATCGCTTTATCCGTGCACACAAAACTGTTTACTTCCTGGTTTGTGATGATCTTTACTCCTTGTTCCAGCGCAATTTTCTCAAAGGCTTTGATGATTTCAAACATACCACCCATCGGATACCAGGTTCCCAATTGAAGATCGGCGTAGTTCATTAAAGAATACAAGGCAGGTGTTTTTTCGGGGGTTGCACCAAGGAATAATACCGGAAACTCAAGTAACGACAGAATTTTCGGATGCTTGAAATACCTGCGGATGTATTTGGAAAAAGAAGAGAGCAGTTGCAATTTAAACAAGCCGGTCATAACGCGCCGGTTGGCAAATTCCATGAGGGAAAGTCCGGGTTTAAATA
Organism: Candidatus Fluviicola riflensis; assembly: GCA_002243285.1. Taxonomy (GTDB): domain Bacteria; phylum Bacteroidota; class Bacteroidia; order Flavobacteriales_D; family Crocinitomicaceae; genus Fluviicola; species Fluviicola riflensis. The sequence continues at coordinate 3,571,179 of CP022585.1, forward strand.
CCAGATCCTGCATTCCGGTTTCATATTTATAGGCTGCATTTTCCAGGAATTTGCGCAAGTTGACAGAACTTCCGGGCTCCAATCGCTCAAACCATGCTTCGAGTTCGTTCATCGAGGCTGGAATCTGGTCATTCGTTCCGTCTTCCCAAAAAACCTGGTAAGAAGGATCAAGGCGTTTCAACTCATAAAAATCGGTGGTTGTGTACCCAAATTTCTGATAAAACTGTTCAAAAACATCGGGCATCCAATACCAGCTTGGCCCCATGTCGAACATAAAACCATTGTCTGTGGTAAACTGCCGTGCACGTCCGCCGATGGCAGCATTTTTTTCAAGAAGCGTTACATCATGTCCGGCTTTCGCAAGGAAAGAGGCGCACGAGAGGCCGGCAATTCCGGAACCGATGACGGTGATTTTTTTACCCTTCATTAACCGGAAAATTAAGCATTATCGGGTGAACAATTTTATCAACTTTTTGCACGGGTCAAAAATCAGGTTTTTAGCGAATTAACTGAGTGATTTTCCTCCAAATTTATTCAGCAATCAAGAATTCAGATTGTTTGATTCCTAACCGGTCAACGCCTGTTCTGTAACGATTTGAATTTCATTTCATTCAAACGCCATTGGATGCCAGTTTGATAAAAAAAGTATATTTGTTGTATATTTGAAAAGACTCAACAGATTGTTTGTCAATCGAATCAATTGGTTATGAAGAAATTAGCTTTGTTTATTTTATTGGGATTGCTCACTTTTCCATTGACGCAATGTGGTGATACGAAAGAAGACGGTGAATTGTCGGATGAAGAATTGTATGAGTTCCAGGGTTTTTCCATGAAACCTTATGATATGCCTGTGATGATCATGTTGCCGGATGAAACCGCAAATATCGGTGCTTCCACAAAACCGGAAGTTATTCACGAAGAAGACGGTTTCCAGTGGCGTTTGGCCGTAGGTCCTAATTTTGAAATGGTGATCGACGATTGGGGGGCTGACCGCGAAATGGTTTCTTCCAAGAAAAAAGAACTGGCCGAGCATGAGTTTTATAAAATCAAGTACCTGGTTGACGAGCCTGATTTCATTTTATATGAACAGGAATTAAAGGTTGACGGGAAACGCGGGGTTTCAAAATCAATTGGTGTAAAACACAAAACGTATCATGTATACGGACAAAAAGTAATCAACGGGATTACATATGTGTTCCGCAGCCGCGATGAAGGATACGAAAAAGTAATTATAGATTTAATGGCCAAATCGATCAAATCGGTGAAACCATTAGCGAATTGATTTTATGTTGGGGTGAGTCGCGACTCACCCCAACATAAAATCTTACTTAAATCCTCCTAACTCTACTTTTCCTTTCGAATTTGTTCCAAAACAATACAGGTATCCATCCAAATCGGCGACCAGGATCTCGAGTTTTCCGTCACCATCCGTATCTGCTACAAAAACACTTGCTTCGGCACCTTTTCCGGGAAGTTTCAGTTTCATTAATTCGGTTCCGTCGGTTTTCATGATGAACAACAATCCTTGTTCGGTTACTCCAATTCCCTGCATGCTTCCTTTTCCAAGTACGTCGGCTATCATGGTCGTTGAACTGATTGTCTGATCTTCCATTTTCACGGAATTGACTACCGCCTTTTCACCTGGATAAGGAGCAGGATAGTCTTCAGTGGATTCCAAAACGGCATCGTTGTAAAGCATTCCATAGCGGCCAACAATCAAATGCTGATCGCGCGTCATCACAGGTGAACTGAACCAGCCATAACCCAGATTGGTACGGCTTAACAGAATTCCCATCAAATCAACGATCTGAAATTCACCGTAACAATCCAGTAATGCAATGCGTTGCTGCCCGTTTTCGGTAAAGGCAAACGGAGCAGTATGAACACCGGCACCTGTTTCCCGTATCCAGAGTAATTCTCCGCTTTTTCCGTTGAGTGCAAAATGGTAATCGCCGTAATGTGCCATTTTGAATCCAGCGATGTCGTTTGAATTAGCGGTCCCACGTCCGGCATTTACGATATCTTTTACGCCATCGCCATTGATGTCGATCAGCAACGAAGGCACGTTTCCGTTGTGCGACGAAATGGAATCTTGCTGCCAGATGGCAGAACCGTCAACGCCATTCAGCGCATAAAAACCGGAACCTTCTACCGAGAAGGAAACGTCTTTGATACCGTCGCCATTAAAATCTTCCACGGCAGGAACGCTTTCCACATCATATGGAAGCGGGTATTTCCAAAGTTCCTGGCCGGAAACGAGGTCGAAACAGAAAAAATAAAAGTTATCCGTTCCGAAAAAGAGTTTGTTGTCGGCAATCGAAATACCGGTCACATCGTTATCTCCTGCAAACGGCACTTTATAGGTTGCTTTCACTGCCCCGGTTTTCGGATCAATGGCATACACACCATCTAGCTTATCGTTGCGGTTATCGCGTGAGATACCGTTGGAGCCAATGTAAATGAGTCCTTTGTGAAACACAATGTTGGTGCGATAAGTAGTGACACCGATCTGCGTTTTCCATTGCAGCGGAAATTGAGAAGTCATCGGTTTTTGTGCCATGCACGTCAGCATTCCACCGAGAATTGCAAGCAGGGAAACGGTTTGTTTTACCATTGTTCTAGTGTATTTCGTTTTTTGGAAATCAGGTTGTAATAAAAATTGGAACCGTCATCAGAAACAATAATCATATCGTCCGAATAAAAACGGATATTGGTAAAAGTGGGTTTCAATACTTCCTTTCCATCCAGGCGAATGCCGAGTTTATTGTTTTCCTGAAAGATTTCCACTGAGCCTTCCGAAACGGGTTCAAACGGAGCGCTTTCAATCACATCAGCATTCGGACCATTCATCCAATATGATTTAAATTCGCCATTCGGTTGTTGTATGTAACCAAAATCATTGATCAGAAAATCAAATGACCTGCTGAATTGTGTTGTATCAAAAATGATCTGTTCACGGTTTTCCACGCCCCCGTAATAGGAAGGATCCGGAACAAAAACATGTGCAACTGACCATTTTCCGTCGCGCTGTACCTGGATTGCTTTGTATTGCATGTCATCATGATTGGCTGGAACCACATTGATGCAATCATAATTGGTTGGTAATAATTCCTGTCCGGTAGTGGAACGCAAGCCGAGTTTTTCACCTGAAGTGACCTGAAGAAACGAATAACTGCCACTCAAATCGAGCAATTCTTTCCAGCTATCGTAAACAGGCGGCACCAATTCGCCAAGGCCATACTCATATACCGCTTCTTTTTTACCTTTTTTCAGAATGATGACAGACTGTTCGGTATAGAAATACTCGTCTTTGAAACCATTAAACTCAAAAGGAGCAATCGTATCGCCGTGTACATCTAACACCCCGATTTTACCTTCTGAATTCTTCGCTGCGAAAAGTGGTGTATAACCATCATTCAGGATCGTGATTTGTTTGTATACCGGAGGAATGAATTCTACAGTTGTTCCGTCAAAATCAGAAATCATCTGCACGCCCTTTTTGCCCTCCACCTCAAAAACTTTACTGCCGGATACAGGATCCAGGGAATAAAACGAGCCTTTCGGACCAAGGTAATACCCGTTTTCATTGCTCTCTTGTCGCGTTGTGAAATACGTCTTGTTTTCCTGTGAGTATTCAAGTATCATCGGGACCTCACTTACAGCTTCAATCACTTCGCCAGTTTTCAAGTTTACAGCTCCATATAATCCATTTTTGTACACATCGAGAAATTGCGCCATTCCTTTATTCTGCAAAATGGAATCATATTCACTCGGGATTCGTACTCCATTTTCACAGAGTAATCCTATCTTATCGTCGCTGTTCTTTGAAATCATAAAGGAGCGCTCGAAATAATCCTGACTGGCAGTCACAACAAATTCACTCAATGTATCATCGAAAAACTCATACGTCTGAATCAGGGTAAATGCTGGTGCGATTGTATAATCCTGCATCAGGATCTGTAACTTATTGTTTTTCCACTCGAGCAACTCATTCAGTTCCGTTTTCGGATTATACGCCACGCATTGATGATTGGGATAAAAACTTATCTCCGAATACTTGAGATCAGTTCCCATGTCCATTCCTGGCATGTAGAAACCATTGTAATCTGAGCCATCACCGGTATAGATGAACCCCGAGAATTGTTCTTCGTAACCATTGATAATGGACTGAAAAGAAGCGTTTATCAAAAACGGCGTCACCACTTTTTTCTCAGAAAGCGAAAAGAGCGCATCCTGTAACTGACCATTGACCCGTTTCGAAACTTTCAGGTAAGGCAAATAATCATAGACCGGACTGGATTCAATTAAATTGCCGAAATCATCGTAAAATTCACTGGCGGTTCTGTTGAGAACGCGGTCTATAACATCAAATGAAACGATTTTTTTGAATTCGGCATCGATGATCGTTTGCTGGTTTCCATCCTGAACAATAAACCAATCCATGAATGCTGTAAATTGGTTAAACGGCATTTTTTTGATCGTCAGATCTTCATACAATAAAGTAGTTGATGTTTTATCGTAAAAGAAAAGCCCGGGGGTGGCGTCAGCGTTGTATTGCATTCCAATCACGGCCGAAGCTTGCTGCACTGACAGGAAATCATCGTTACTAACAAGGTTTCCGTCACCGGTCATGACTTTAAAATGCGTCTCGATATTGTCCGTATTCGGAATCAGAACCGAATTTTGAAGCAGGTAGATCTCATCGAAATAATTATCGGCGATTGTGTAACGCTGAAACGGAAACCGAATAATGGTATCAAACTGCGGTTCGAAAAGCCAGCCGCGATCTGCGCCATAAACCCCGTATTTGCCATTTTTCTTCAATAAACCGGTATTTGAATTGAAGAGATAATGGTGATAATCGACCGGCGTTTGAAGGTCTTCTAAAACAAGTTTGTCTTTGTGGTAAATATCCCACAATCCGTTGCTTTTTTCAGCGGAAAGGAAATCGCGGTTTGCCTCAAATCTCTTGTAAATGATGGGGGTGATTTGCTTGAAATCTTTACTGGTTTGGCCCATCAATTTATTGAGGTATACATAATTTTCGGAATAACCGATCACAATGGAATCGTAAATGGGTTCCAACAAAATGGCACCTGTATTGCTGACGATTCCACACTTGCGATCAAGGTAAACTTTACCCGTTCCATCGCGCATCGGCTCGGCATTGGTGTATTTCGGTTCTACTACGAATGTGCCTTTTTCATTGATATAACCCCAGCCCGTTTTGGTTTTCACCAGTGCCAACCCTTGCGAAAAATGCGTCGCATACAGAAATTGCGGTTCTATCACCATGCTTCCATTTCGGTTAAAACCATACACTCCGTTTACTTTTACGGGTGTCAGATCCTGCGCTTTTATACCGGTTTGAATACACAAGAGCAATCCTGCAAACAGGAAGCTCCTCATGAGTTGATTCATCATTACCATTCGTTTAAATTAAACCACTTGTTGCGCGACAACACATAATAGGCGAACTCGCCGTTTTGCACACTGATGATCGTATCGTCGTCCAGTTTCACAACGCTTGTTAAGGTATGCGGCAAAACGATTGTCCTGTCATTGTTCATTATTCCGATTTGATCATTTTCAACATACAATTGCGCCGAACCATCGAGAGCGGGCAATGTTATTTCACTAACTCCTGATTTGACAATCGTATTCAACGTGGCATCGTATTCGTCGTAACCCTCCGGCGTTTTTACATAACCGTTGTATTCGACGACAAGGTCATACGCCGGAAGTGTTTTCAGCTTAAACTGATTGATCTGGTCGAAATATTGCTCCCAGCCAACGACCCATTTTCCTTCGCGCTGCACTCTGATTTCGGTCGATGAGTATAGTGATCCTGTTGCATATAACGCATCGTATTCAACAGGCAAAACAGGTTCAAAGCGCAGCGAATACAACCCGGTTTTTCCATTGCCAGTCACCTGAATTCCGGATTCAAACCCTTCGGAATCCATTAAGAATGTAAGGTGGTCATAAATAGCAGGAATAGCGGCCCCGGTTTCCGGATTTACGAACCCGTTTTTTTTGCCGATGGTTGCAGGAAAAATTAGCGATTCAATTGAGCTGATAAATTGCTGCTCACCGAAACCTGTGTAAATAAACGGTACAATGGTATCGTTCAATTGATTGATGATGCCGTACAGTCCGTTTTTGCCCTGCGCAATAAAGCGGTAGGGCAATTCGGTTGTTTTGATCGATTTATAAAGCGCCGGGATCGCTACCACTTTTGATTCATCACCTGCAATATCGTTGTATGATAACATACCGTGTTTGCCTTTCGATTTGAAAGGAATCAGTTCCGGATTGAGTGAATAAATTGTTTTTCCGGTTGAAGTCAGGTAATGCGCATCAAATGTCGCATAGGTTAAACCGATCTGGTAATCATCTATAAATGAAAGCTTTTCATCGTAAGCAGGTTGAACGGTACTTGCGTCACGAAGATCAATACTTCCCCATTTACCGTTTACCTGAACGTCAAGCATAATTCCGAGCCGTTCGTTTTGAAGAATGGTGTCATAAATAGCCGGGAATACTTTGTTTTCAAGTGTCACCAAACCATATTTGCCGTTGGTGCCCTGGTAGAAAATAAATGGTTCTGTAAAACGCGAAAAGGGGATCGGATCGTAGTAGCCTTCTACTTCTTCAGACATTAGCCGATAGTCATACAAATTGGAAGAAAACTCCATAAACGGTGCTCCGACCACTTCTATCGGTTTATTTTTCTGGCTAACATCCACCAATACCGATTCATTCTGTATGGTGTTTTGAGCAATGATCCAGTTACTGTTCACCGGCAACACCGAGCTGTAGTTATAATCTTCCATCACACCTTCACTTCCGGCTACATAATAATCGCAGCGTGTAGAGTCGACATCATAGCGGTAATCAACGTAAAACCGGTTATAGCCCAATTGCGGGAAATAGACAATGTTATGGTGCTGATCGGTCCAGCCGGTGATGATTCTTTGTTCTTCCAGTTCATAAACGGCCCATTCTTCAATGCCGTCCGTTAATTTCATTACTTCCAGGTAAGGAATATATTCCACTTCGACATATTCTCCGGTCGGTTCTCCATATTCATCATACACCGGGACTCCTGCTTGGGGAACGGCTATGCCATCAAATGCGGCAACTTCATGATTCCGGTAATCGACGATATGGGTTCGTTCTCCATCGTTCAGCAACTGCCAGGTGAAGTACTTTTCGATATTGACATAAGGCGTTTCGGTAATACTGTAATCCGACTCCAGGTAAGCCAATTTTCCATGCAGTTGTAACCGGACCTGGTCTATGAAACTGGAATTATTGCGAATCACCTCCACGTATTCAACAGCAGAATTCCCGATTCGTTCACCGGTTGTTTTTGCTAAAAAAAACTGCGGCGCTCCCAATTGGTCTGCCAATTCGTGTGCGTCATCAAAGTACAAGTATTCCGTGCTGTCGAGTACATAAAACGCCGGAGTGGCCGTCATATGATCGTCAAAAAAATCACCCATAAAGTGATAAGCAATATTGCTGTAAACCGGTTCAATGATCCAGTTCCCGGCTTGGTCCAAGATTCCTTTTTTCCCATCAACCGACACAGTAACTTGTTTTGCATCAACGTGTACTTCGCTGTAACTAACCGAATATTCCAGGTTCGTTTTGAGCAGTTTCCCTCTCCAGTATAGGTCATAACCGGCATCGGCTCTTTTGGCGCTTACGTAATCATGGGTAAACATGAACGATAGATATCCGGCTGGGATTTCGTCTTCCCAATTACTGGAAATCCAACCTTTTTTGCCATTTAGCCGCACTTCTACTCCGTTATATTCCCTGATCAGGGTATCGTAGATCGGTTTCACCAGATAATTTCCATCGGGTTTGAGCAAACCCATTTTTCCGTTTACGAAAACGCTCGCAATACCTTCCTTGAATAAACCTGCTGTCTGAAAAATGGGGGGAACAATCCATTTTCCGGTAGAATCGATGTAGCCCCACAGGTTATTTTGTTTCACCAATGCACGTTCTTCGCTAAAATGAGTGGCGTATTCAAACGTGGCTGGAATGACTATTTTTCCAAAAGATGTATACCCGTAATGTCCATTTTGCTGAATAATCGCATACTGTTGTGCCTGGGATGCAAGCCCGGAAAATAGGGTTACTAAGAGCAATAGGACTGTTTTCATGATTGACATGCGTTTAATGGTAAAGCTAAAAATAATCAGAAGGCAGTACAATAAGTCAATTGTAGTATTTAGCAAAAACCTGATTCGGGGTTGTTGTTTTATTCCAATGGTCCGGATCAGATAACTTGTTACACAGCAATAGAATTGCATTATTTTTGTTTGGCAGATTGGGATTGAAATATGAAGCAATGTTATTTTGTTTTTCTGGTAGTGATCATTCAATGGATGTATTCCTCCTCATTTGCCGTTGCACAGCTTTCCGAAAGTGATTCGATAAACTATTACTTCAAACAAATTGATTCACTAAGTATTCCCGATCCTGAATTGAGTTTTCGTTATTCGCAACGCGCTTATCTTCTTTCCAAAAAATCAGGCAACGTTCGGTTTCAGATCAAGGCTCTGTCATTACTGGGACAAACCAGTCAAAATCAATCCAAATTCAAGGAATCGATCCGGTATTATCTGCGTGCGCTCGCATTGGGCGAAAAACATAAAATGGTTGCAACCACCAGTTCTGCTATGAACGGAATCGGTATCAGCTATTATTACCTGGGCGATTACGAAAAAAGCGAACACTACATGCTCAAGGCCGCTTCCTATAAAAAGAAAGCAGGTGAATACGAGCATTATGCGAGTATCATGACCAATCTTTCGGGTAGCTACGTTGTGCAGGGGAAATACGAAAAAGCCTTAGCTATACTGCACGAGGTTGAAAAGGTAGTACTTCCGATAAAAGAATACAAAGGATTGTGTAATGTCTACAATACAATCGGAAGCATACAACAACTCGGAAAACAAAACCTCGATTCTGCCCGGTATTATTTTCAGCTTGCGCTCGACCTTTCCATTAAGCATAAACTTCCCGAAAGCCAACTCTCTGCTCATCACAATTTAGGCGCTGTGCAAGCTGAGCAATTGGATTTTCCGAATGCTTTCAGGAACCTGGATAAATCGCTTGAACTGAGTAAAACACTTCATCGCGATGCCATGACTCTTGGTATTTACCGTACGCTGAGTGAGATTTACGCCAAAACAGGTGATCACAAAAAAGCATTGCAGTACAAGGAATTACAATTGGAAATCAGCAATTCCATTTTCGAAACGGACAAACAAAAAGCCATCGAGGAACTGGGAGTGAAATACGAAACTTCACAAAAAGAAAAACGCATTCAGGAACAGGAAATAAAGCTCCAGCGATCAAAAAACAACGAAAACATATTGGTGTTTATCATCTTACTGGTACTACTGCTAATGGTGGCCATTATTGTTTATTTCCGTCTGCGTAAAAACGCTCAACGTCGTCTGGAAGAAGAGAAAAGCCGGTTGTTTGAAAACATTGTTCACGAAATACGCACACCGCTTACGTTAATTAATGGGCCGCTGCAATTGCTCAAACAACAGGTTCCAGATCAACAATTGGAAGAACATATCGGACAAATTGAACGCAATTCAGACAAGTTGGTAACCCTTGTGAATGAATTGCTGGATGCTTCCAAACTGGAAAAAGGCCATTATCAATTGGCTTATCACAATGGGAATATCGCTGATTTCACAGCACAAATCGTTGATGGTTTCAGCAAAGAAGCCGCGTCAAAAGGAATCAATTTGCAGTTTCACACCTCCGATTCACCTGATACGGTTTCGTTTGCTGCCAATGCTTTTGAAAAAATCGTTACGAACATCATCACCAATGCTTTAAAATATTCGCCTGAAGGAAGTTTGGTTAAGGTCGCACTCTCCACTGAAAATCAGCAGGAAGTACAACTGACTGTTAGTGACAACGGGCCGGGAATTCCACAACAGCACCAGGAAAAGATCTTTGACCGTTTTTACCGTGTTCCAAACGAGCACGCTATTCCGGGAACAGGCATCGGCCTCTCATTGGTGAAAGAATTGGTTGTGCTACTGAAAGGTTCCATCCAACTGAAAAGTGAAACGGGAAAAGGAACTACCATTACCGTACGTTTTCCGGTGCAGCCTTCATCACAGCAACTCACCACTTTTGAAAATGCATCTGATAAACCCAATATATTGTTAGTGGAGGACGATCCGGAATTGGGTACGTTTGTGCTAAAATTGCTCGAACCGCATTATTCGGTTGCCTGGGCGAAAAACGGACATGAAGGAATCCTGCAAGTAGAACATGGTTTGCCTGATCTGGTACTGACTGATGTGATGATGCCGGTGAAAGATGGGATTCAACTCTTGCAACGGGTGAAAGAACACGAACTCACCAATCATATTCCGGTGGCAATTTTTTCAGCCAAAACATCGCTTGAAAGCCGGTTGACAGGTTTGCAGTTTGGAGCAGATGCTTATTTGGGGAAACCTTTCAATCCGGATGAACTGTTGCTGACCATTCAAAACCTATTACTCACTGCACAGCGCAACCGTCAGCAATTTCAGCAAGCGTTGCAGCGGGAAGAGCAACCATTCGACGAACGGGTAAAAGGAGTAAACGCCTTCACCAATCAAGCCATTGACCTGATTATTTCCCAACTTGATAATGCAGATTATTCGGTGAATGAACTCGCCGCTGATATGCACATCAGCCGGAGCCAGCTTCACCGGAAGTTGCAAACACTCACCGGATTTTCTACCACCAATTTCATTAAAATGGTACGCCTGGAAAAAGCCAAAGACATGCTAAAAACCGGTTGGGAAAATGTAACGGAAGTCGCTTATGCATGTGGTTTCAACAGCCAGTCATATTTCACCAAATCATTTACCGAATATTTCGGGGAATCACCTTCGAAATACGCAAAAAGCCACTAAACAAGCGGAATTGCAACAATAGTACACACTATTGCAACATCTGTAAATGCCTCCGGGCGCACCTCATCGTTCCTTTGCAGAAGAACAATTAAAAGGAACAATTTATGAAAAACCATGTGAAAAGTATTGCCGTCCTGCTACTGGCAGCTTTACCACTTTCGGGCCTTGGCCAAGTGGATCTTTCCAACGGATTGATTGCGCACCTGCCAATGGATTTGAACGGGTCTGACATTAGTGGGAACAACAATCACGCTACCGTATCAAACTCGGGCGTTCAACCCACAACCAACGTACAGAATGTGCCTGCATCAGCCCTTTACTTTACCGGATCAACCGGACAGGGAATGCTCAGTTTTGCCACTTCATTGCTGAACAACCGAACGGCTTTCAGTATGAGTTATTGGTTTAACCTGGCACAGCTCAACAACGGAATGAGTTTGGTTGGACAGGACAATATTCTCGAAACAGGCTATTATACCGGCCCAAGCAGGATTACCGTGTACCATCCGACAGGATCCACAACAGTTCCGCTCACATTAGGAACCAATGTGTGGCAACACCTCGTGATCACTTGTGATGGAACGGAACTGAAAGCTTACGTCAACGGACTACTCATAGCTACGTCGACAGGAAACTATGCGCTCGGAAGTAACGCTACCACTACACGAATCGGTGGAAATGTTGTGAATCTTGCCGGAAATTCCTGGCTAAGGGGAAGCATCGACGAAGTTCGTTTTTATGATCGCGTGATTACTTCTGATGAAATTGAAGTGCTTTCTGCACCGCAGGAAGGTGATATTACAATCGGAACACCAAACGCAGGCTCGTATTGCGCAGGCGACCCGCTCAGTATTGGTTTTACGGCTACAGGCGAAATTCTGTCCGGAAACGAATACCTGCTGCAATTATCAAATGCCGCAGGGGGTTTTGCCAATCCTATTCCGGTTGCAACCATTCCGGGAACGGCTTTGGTGAATACGTTTACAACTACGATTCCAACAGGAACACCCACAGGAACAGGTTATCGCCTGCGCGTGGTTAGCACCAATCTAAACAATGTAAGCGATACAACCGCAGCTTTTACTGTGAATGGTGTGTTGGGAGATATTCCAAATCCGGGAGCATACCGTTATGCAGGAAATCGCAACGGAAAAGACTATTACGTCAGTCTGGCCACGCAAAGCTGGACGGTTGCTCAAACAACTGCTTTATCAAATGGCGGACAACTGGCAAGTATTCCCGATCAGTCGGTTAATGCGCTATTTCAATCCAATTTAACCACTACAAACGGCTGGACAGGCTTACATGATGCAGTTCAGGAAGGAAATTACGAATGGAGCAATGAAAACACGATCATTTATACAAATTGGGAAAGTGGCGAACCGAGCGGAACCACAGGTGAAGATTATGTAGAAATGGATCCACGTGGAAGATGGAACGATGCGGTGAACTCACAGTCGGTGATTTCCTTCATGGAACTTGATCCAGCAGGAACACAACTCATTGTATGCACCGGAGATGATATTCAATTAAATGCGACAACGCTTGCAGGAGCAACTTATGCATGGACAGGACCCAATAGCTTTAGTTCCAATCAGCAAAATCCGGTTATTGCCAATGCAGATGCTTCTCACAATGGTACATACATCATTACTTACACACACAACGGATGTTCCGGCATCGACAGTGTAACCGTATCCGTAAATTCGCTCCCGCTCAATACTGGAGCTGCTTCATTGCTTCCGGTTTCGCTTTCAAACGGACTCATCCTGCATTATCCGATGAACGGAACGGCCCTGGATGTAAGCGGAAACGGAAACACCGGAACTCTTACAGGAGGTGTAACCGCTACAACTGATCGCTTTGGTGTGGCCAATGCTGCGCTTGCCTTTAACGGTTCAAACGGATACATTGATGTGCCGGATGGCGTTTATTTCAATGGAAGTGATTTCACGGTTTCTGCCTGGGTGCGTATGGGTGCCTATAATAACTGGTCACGCTTGTTCGATTTCGGAAACGGATCTGCCAATAACAATGTATTGACCGGCCTCAGTAACGGAAACACTGGCCGACCAGCAGCCGAAATCTACAACGGAACTGTTTCCGGAGGTCTGATCGGTAGTCCTGCTACTTTACCCATTAATCAATGGGCTTTACTGACCTACAGCTGGTCAAACGGAACGGGAACCATTTCTATCAACGGTAATCAGGTGATCCAAGGATTGCAAAATACACCACTCAACGTAGTCCGAACCATCAATTACATCGGGCGCAGCAATTGGGCCGGTGATGCTTACGCGAATGCACGAATGGATGATTTCCGGATTTATAACCGTTTGTTAACTCAATCGGAACTACAGGCGTTGGTGACAGAACAACCTGAAAATCTTGCATTGGTTGCGCAACCTTCAGCTATTTGTTCAGGAAATTCATCCGTTGTAAAGCTTATCAATTCGCAATCCGGAGTCAGCTACCAGTTAAAACAAACCAATAACTGGACATCGGTTGGAACTGCTCAGGCCGGAACCGGGGATACGCTTTCCTTTGGAACAGGAACACTTACTACAACCACGGAATTCACCCTGATCGCCACAAGCACGCTTACTGGTTGTGTTGATACACTTTTCCCCGGAATTACAGTTACGATAAACCCATTGCCTTCTGCTCCGGTAACCATCGGTGATTCCATTTGTCATGAAGGAATTTTCACTTTACAGGCAACGGGCGCAGGTATGGGTGGTGTGTATAATTGGTATACGGTATCCGCAGGTGGAACTCCATTGGCGGGTGAGAACGGTACTTCATTTACAACTCCGTTAACTGATGAAACACTCAATTATTATGTCTCCATCACAGATTTAAACGGTTGTGAAGGACCACGATCAATCGTTACGGCAACCGTTCTCAATCCGCTCAACCCACCTGTTGATTTGGTAACCGGGTTGATTTTACACTATAAATTTGACGGGAACGTTGCCGATAGCAGTGGTAATGGTTACAACGGCAGCATCAGCGGCACGAGCAGTTATGTCAACGACCGCAACGGCAATGCAACGGCAGCACTCAATTCAACCACTTCAAGCTCACCTGGTAATAATTATGTTTCAGCTGGAAATCCGGCAAAAATTCAGCAATTGACAAACCGTGTGTCGATCTCTATGTGGATTTACCAACAACAATCGTATTTCGGTGATGGTGCAAGCACAGGGCACACACCGTTGGTGAATAGATGGAACGGAAGCGGTTTGTATATGGGATTGATTTCCACAACCCCCGGCAATCCGCAAAACAGAATCAGATGGCGCATCAATGGAACTGCCATAAACAGCAATACAAACGTGCCTCTATTGAAATGGACACATGTGGTATGTACCTATGACGGAACGACCATTCGGATTTACCAAAATGGGGTACAAACCGGGTCAACCGGTTATTCGGGAACGATTTCCAATAACGCCATGAACCTCCTGATCGGAAGACAAGCCGACGGTAACGGTGAAATCACGTTTCGCGGACATTATGATCAATTGCGCATTTACAATCGTGCGTTGAATCTGAGTGAAGTGCAAACACTTTACAACAATGAGAGTGTCGCTTTTGCTCAAAGTCCGCTGTGTGATGGTGAAGATAATCTTACACTCACAACGTTTAATTTCCCCGGTGCAACTTATCAATGGAGCGGACCGAACGGATTTACTTCTACGGTGCAAAATCCACCAATTATTGCCAATGCAGATTCAGCCACCTACAACGGTTTGTATACCTTATTGGTCACCAATTACGGCTGTACATCTGCTCCGCAGGAAGTAAACGTCATGATCCACGAAATTCCACTGGCTCCGCTTACTGTCAACGATACGGTCTGCGGAAGCGGAAATGCTGTTTTACAGGCAAGTGGTGCCAACAGCGAAGGAATTTACAATTGGTATACCGTTCCGGTTGGCGGCTCACCCATTGCCGGACAAACAGGGCCAACGTTGACCATTAACAATCTATTGGCAACTACAGTACGTTATACTTCTATTTCACGTTTCGGTTGCGAAGGCCCAAGAACTGCGGTAACTGCCGTTTACCAAAACACGGTTGCAACCAATCTGATCGTCACGGGAAGTGCTGTTTGTTCAGGAACAACTACTGCAACAGTCACTATTCAGGCAAGTGAACCAGATGTCGATTATCAGGCATTTGTCGGTGGAAATCCGGTGAGTGCTATCGTGGCAGGAAACGGAACTATTGTTTTAACGGTCAATACCACAGGCTTCAGCGTTGGAAACACAACCGTTAACATCCAGGCAAATCGCCCGGGTTGCGGACCAGTGAATCTCGCCAATACTGCTACCATAACAGTGAATGCATTACCGGCACCTTCTATCACAGCAGGTGGATCGGTCAATCTTTGTGCCGGTGGTGTGGTGCAATTGACAAGCTCAACTGCGGTTTCCTATTTATGGAGCGATGGCAGCACGTCTTCTGATATCAACGTTGGTACCGCAGGAAATTACACGGTTACCATTACGGATGCAAATGGATGTGTCGGAACATCAGCTCCGGTAGCAGTAACTGTCAATCCGATTCCGGATCCACAAATCACCGCTGGTGGCGCAACTACTTTTTGCGCCGGTGGAGATGTCATTCTTACCGCCTCAGGTGGCACAACTTACTTGTGGAACAATGGTGAAACAACCAATTCAATTACAGTAACACAAAGCGGAAACTATTCCGTAACCGCAAGTAATAACGGTTGTACCAACACTTCGGCAAATACGATTGTAACGGTGAACGCATTGCCACAACCAACAATCGCTGCAAATGGCACACTCACATTCTGTAGCGGCAGTTCGGTTGAATTAACAAGTTCTCCAGCGTCATCGTATCTCTGGAGCAACGGATCAACAGCTCAGGCGATTACCGTGACCACAAGCGGTAACTACAGTGTCACGGTGACTGATGGCAACGGCTGTGAAGGAACTTCTCCGGCAACAATTATTACCGTAAACAGTTTGCCTGTTCCGGTGATTTCAGCAAGCGGGTCAACCACTTTTTGTGCAGGAAGTTCGGTAACATTAAATGGAGCAGGCGGAACAGCTTATTTGTGGAATACGGGTGAAACCACTTCTTCCATCATTGTATCTGCATCGGGAACATATGACTTCATTGCATACAACGGAAGTTGCAGTGCCAATTCTTCTTCAGTTACAGTCACTGTCAACAGCCTGCCTGTTCCAACTATCACGGCCGGCAGTGCAACCGGGTTCTGCCAGGGCGAGTCGGTTGATTTGACAAGTTCTGTCGCTGATTCATATCTGTGGAGTGATGGATCGACAGCACAAACTATTACAGTAACACAAGCCAATACTTACTCTGTAACGGTAACAGATGGTAATGGCTGCAGCGGAACATCGAATAGTATTGTAACAACTGTTTATGCCTTGCCAAATGCAGGATTTACTGCCAGTCAGAACGGATTTTGTCCGGGAGGAAACAACATCACGCTTACTGCAACCGATAATTCGCTTAGTGATTATGACTGGTATTTTAATGGAAATCCACTTCAATTAAACGGCAATGCCACATTGGTAGTAAGCAATGCAGGAACATACAGTTTAACAACCGGTAATGCACAAGGATGTTCGGCAAGTTCATCACTTGCTTTGACAACAATTACGTTGCCAACGGTATCAATTTCAGCGCCGGCAAGTAGTTTTTGCTCAGGTTCGTCACTCACACTTTCAGCAGATTTAGTGAATGGGGCTACCTATCAATGGTTTTTGAACAACCAACCGGCCGGCGCTGCCATTTTGGAAGGAAATACTTATTCAGCCAGTATTGCCGGTGATTATTCGGTAACGGTTACTACAGCTGAAGGATGCGAAGTGATTTCAAACACTGTTTCGATCACAGAAGACAACCTTCCGGTTGTGAGTATTAGTGCCAGCGCGACCAATTTCTGCGCTGGCGGATCGGCACTTCTCACCGCAACTGCTTCCGGTGTAACCTATCAATGGTTGCTCAACGGAAATCCGATCATAGGAGCAACCAACAGCAGCTATTCTGCTACGCAAACGGGAAATTACAGTGTTACCGTGGACAATGGTTGCACGGCGACATCCAACTCCATCGCAATTACGGTAAACAACCTACCCGACAATGCGGGATCGGTCTTTGGTAATCCGGATTTGTGTGCCGGAATGTCGGACACCTATTCTGTAGCCGCAGTAAACGGAGCCACAAGCTACCAATGGACAATCAATCCGGTAAACGCAGCTTCTATCTCGCAAGGACAAGGAACAAATTCGGTAATTGTTAACAGTACGAACCAGAATTTCACGTTGACCGTAACACCTCAGAATACCTGTGGATCGGGAACCGGCAGCAGTGAAACGATTACAGTAACAACCGGTTTCCCTTGCCAGGGAGAAGTGATGTTTGCTGCCAATAATACCGCGATCTGTGTCGGAAACCAGGTGACATATACCAATTACACCGACAATAACCTGTTTTTCGGCACTACGATCCACTGGAACTTTGGCGTCGGAGCTTCTCCAGCAACAGCAGTCGGAAATGGTCCGCATACGGTTATTTACAGTACTTCCGGATTAAAAACGGTTATCTTGAGTTACGAAGATCAATTCGGGTTTACCGTTGCGGAAGAGATCAAAACCGACTACGTAAATGTGAGTAGTGCCGTGATTACATCAGCGATTACGGGTAGTCAAAGCATCAGTTGTGCAAGCGATTCTGAAACGTACAGCGTCACGGCAACAGCAGGTTCCACTTACAACTGGACAATTCCGGCAGGTGCTACATTGCTTTCGGGTCAGGGAACAACAACTGTTGAAATTGATTTTAATGGAATTGGCGGAACAGTTTCGGTAGTTGAAACCAACAGTGGTGGCTGCACAGGCGCAGCAGTAACATTCAGCGTTTCAATCAGCAATGCCGTAAATACGTCGGTTATTTCAGGTCCGGTTAATGTGAGTTGTGCAACTTCGAATGAAACCTATTCGGTGGTAAATACCGCTGGTTCCAGCTATAACTGGAGTGTTCCGGCTGGAGCTGTGATTCTTTCGGGCCAGGGAACCAACAGCATTCAGGTAGACTTCAATAACAATTTCGGTTCGGTAAGCGTTGTTGAAACCAATAGCGACGGATGCAACGGTACGACTCAACAGATCATTGTAGACTGTACAAACGCACTTGATGAAGTAACGATCAATAGTCTGAACATTTTCCCGAATCCGACTAATAGTAGCTTCGCGATTCAATCAGAAACCGCATTCAGCAATGCCACATTGGAATTGTATGATGAACAAGGCAAGCTGGTACACAGACAACCGGTTTCAAATGAAGAAACGATCAGGATTGATCAACTTGCAACAGGAATGTACAACGGAATTCTGTTCAATGAAGGCACTTTATTCCGCTTTAAAGTGGTGAAATCGCCTTATTGATAATCTACTCAAAACGTGTTGGAGGAGCCCAGATAGTTATCGTCTGGGCTCTTTCTTTTTTATCCTCTTTATTCGTAAATTACACTATTAACACTTTGCTTTTAACAAGAAAATCAAGGAGTTCGAATCGCAGGCAGGTACTTTTTTAAATTTGCAATGATGAAAGACTTAAAATCGCTACAAGCACTGATTGCACTCATGGATGACCCCGATGAGCAAATTTTTGCACATGTACGTGATCGTTTGCTGGAATATGGCCCTGACGCCATTCATTATTTGGAATCATCCTGGGAAGAACGCGATTTCGGTTTACTCTTTCAATCGCGGATCGAAACGATCATTCACGAAATTCAGTTTGAAGAATGCAAGCGCCAGCTCACTGAATGGTATGAAGGCCCTACAAAGGATTTGCTGCAGGGAACGATCATCATTGCCAAATACCAATATCCCGGATTGGACGCTGCGGTTATCACTAAATTCATTGAGCAACTGCGCCGTGATTGCTGGCTGGAACTAAATGAAAACATGACGGCATTTGAGACCGTTCGTGTGCTGAACAATGTGTTTTTCGGTAGTTATGGTTTCGCAGGAAATTCTAAAAACTACAATTCGCCCACTAATTCGTACATCAATACGGTGATTGAAACCCGCAAGGGCAATCCGTTAAGCTTGAGTATTCTGTACAGTGTTGTGGCGCAACAACTCGAATTACCGATTTATGGGGTGAACCTTCCGAATCATTTCATCCTGGCTTACATGGATGAATTTGGAGCGAACCAGTATTTGTCGAATGCCAATGAATACGGGGTTTTGTTTTACATCAATCCTTTTTCGAAAGGAAATATTTTTCAGAAGGAAGACATTCACCAATTTCTGGACGGTTTACACCTGCCACATAGCAGAGATTACTACGAACCATGTTCCAATTCTGCCACTATCCGCCGCATGATTATTAACCTGATCACTGCCTTTCAGCAAGTCGGAAACCTCGAGAAGGTGAATGAATTGATTGAGTTGCGGGGATTGTTGGAGTAAAGAAATATTAAAATCAACGCAAAGGCCTTAGCGTTTTATTTTACCAACTGGATAAGAATTTCACCAACAAAAGGGCCGTGATCAGGTTCAAACCGACACGACCCTTAAAATAATTACGGGCTGCTTAAAACTTCAGCAAACCAAATTTCTCTTTTTTGCCGTATTGGAAATACATAAACAACTCGCTGTTGACATAATCAGCGGTGAATTTTTTGGGCACCGCATAAGCGGCTGTTTCTTCACGGGAAGTATAACGATTGCGAGTGTATTCACCATTCTCCAAATCAATTTCCACTTTGGCAACACAGTTTGTTTTCTTTCTGTAAGAAGCTGAATAAAGTCCTTTTTCTCCAAGTGAGAATTCACCTGTTTCCGTATAGTTCTTATTGTTATCGTTAAAGAACATAATGAATTTTTCATCTGCGAAATAACCGCCAATGCTGCTATAATATCCGCCGTCATTGGTTGAAACCTGGCGTTTATCCATTTTCTGGATCCATTCGAATTGTCCGTTTTCCTGCACACGATAAGTAATGATATCGTTGTAATGATAGGTGTAAGTCGTAGTGGTTGCCCCTGTTCTCGCATCTCTTGTTGTGTGAACGATTACATAATATTGTTCCATTACTACGACTACTCCGCCATCGGCTGTGGTATACACTTCACGGAAATCGTAGCTATACAATTGCGGAGCGCCTTTACCTTTTTCTTCGCGTTTGTTGGCTTTGGTTTTTTGTCTTTCCGACCAATCCTGTGTGATAAAATCTTTAGTAAACTCGCTGAATCCTTCGTTTACGATTTCCTGGTTGGCGAAATCAACCTGGAAATAGAACGCACCTTTTGTGCTGGCGTTTCCTTCTCCATAAAGGCCGGTGCATGTCAAAATTCGACGTTCATCAGAAGAAAAAGTCATGTCAGTAATGCGCTTATCACCCAAATCGAGGTTCATTTCTGTCAATTCACCGTCTTTGATCAAAAAGATCAGGTATTTTTTCAGCGATGTAAAATCACGTACTTTCCCTCTTTCATTGGTATTGTAGACTTTTAATCCTAAAAACAGATCGCCGGTGTTTGACAAATAGTGATTGGTGATATCGGCTTCTTTTGGATCGTACGGAGATTCGTATTCTCCTTCGGAAATCACATTAAACTCATCGTCATATACTTTGTAACCGAAACGTTCGCTTTCTGTTTTGGTACTTGGAATGGAATATTCCACGCAGAAAAATGCTTTGTTTTTGGATTGGATGACATTGAAATAACCCGATTTGTTCCATCCTTTGGGCATTTCATACTCGGTAAGTAATATTGGAATGCCTTCGGGTATACAGCTTTCGTTGTAGCGTTGATAATAGAGCTTATTCTGCTTATCGGCTTTATCAGACAGGAACGCGACCATTTTTCCATTTACAATGATCATGTCGTTCAAAGAACCTACTCCTGATTCTGTTTTGAGCACAATTTTCTCCTGGGCGACCGGCATAAAATCCTCATAACGTTTCAGTTGAGAACTTCCGGTGAGCATACCACCACTCCATACACCTGTATAGAAATTTTTACCTTTATCAGGAAAGATGGTTGTTCCGCGGCCGTTGCTTTTGATCAATTCACTCCATTCTATTTCTTGAGCAAAAGCGGTTTGGTGGACAGTCGCTACTACAGCTATTGCCAGAAAAGTTGATTTCAATTTCATTGTTGAATTTATTTGGTAGCTAAAAGTACCTATTTTAACGGGAATTTCAGACAATCAAATCCCGTTATAACTGAGTTGAACATGAACCTTGCAGAGCAACTTCGCCTTTCGTTTAGAGAAGATGATTCCGACGCCAACCTGCGGAAATGGGGAAAGTACATCTCTGAAAATGATATTGACCTGAAAGATTTACTCGGTTTACTCGATGAAGACCGATTCACTGCCATGCGATTCTTATGGCTCACAGGTGGTTTGGTAGAGATCGATCCGCAAAGAGTAGCTCCGGCAATCTCCTACTTCTTCTCGAAACGACATACGATCAACGTCCCGAATTACGACAGAAGCGTGGCGAAATTTTGTTCCCTGGCCGGTATTCCCGCAGAAATAGAAGGTGAAGTAGTCGATTTATTGTTCCAATGGATTCTGGACCCGAAAGTCATTACCACAACGAAAACCTTTGCCGTGCTCGCGCTTTATAACCAATCCCAAAAGTATCCCGATTTAAAAAATGAACTGCGGATCGTGATTGAAGATCAGTTGGATAAAAATGGTGTTTCGTTTGAGAAACGAGCGGGGAACATACTTGCGGAACTATAATTACCTCAGAAAGAAGCAAAAATTAATATTAATTACTTCAACTAAGTAAATGAATTAACGTTAATTGCTTCAATAGAATATTGGAAATCGTTTGAATTAATTTGAATTGATGATCCAAAACACAGTTTTTACTACCATGATCAAGTTGATGGATAAACGCCTAGCTTCCCTCCAACTCAACCTCCAGCTGCAACTCTTTAATCGCGTTGATCATTTTCACCGAAGGTTCTATCTTCAGTTTGCGCGATGGCATCGTTACTTTGATATCGTCCAATACGTCGACTACAGTAAATTTCACCGAACATTTGCCTTCCGATTCCATGAACAGCGTTTCGAGTTTACCCATTAGCAATTGGTCCAATGACTTGATCGGGATCGTGATATTGAGCGTCGTTGAACGGGTTTCAAGCAGATTTTCGAGTTGCTCGATGTTGCTGATGGCAAATTCAATGGGTTTTAAACCGGTGATTTTGTCTTTGTACGGACCTTCCTGCACCTTGCCACGGATGGCAATGATGAGGTCTTTTTTCATGAAACGGTCAAACTTGAGGTAGTTATCACCGAACAGGTACAACTTGGTTCCACCGGCATAATCCTCAATATTCATGATCCCGAATGGTTTTCCGGTCTTGGTAGTCAGATGTTGAATATCAGTAACAATTGCTGCAATCAGCAATTCACGGCCGTAGTATTCGGGAAGTTTGGTAAGCATTTCCACTTTTCCGCTGCAAAAAGCCTCTATTTCCAGGCGGAAATCGTCGAGCGGATGGCCTGAAATAAAAATCCCGACCACTTCTTTTTCGAAGTTGAGTTTCATCAGTGTCGGCCATTCTTCACACACCGGCACTTGTGGTTCGGGCATTTTGATATCCGACGATTCACCGAACATCGAAACCTGTGATGAATTCTCGTTTTCCTGCAAACTGGCACCAAAACGAACCGCATTTTCGAGGAATGTTCGTCCGTTTCCATCCGGATAAAAATACTGCGCACGGTGAATGTTGCTGAACGAGTCAAAACAACCGGCATAAGCCATACTTTCCATGGCTTTTTTGTTCACCAAACGCAAGTTGACTCTTTTCGTCATTTCGAAAATCGAAGAAAAAGGCCCGTTTTCAGCACGTTCCTGGATGATACATTCCACGGGGCCGCTACCCAAACCTTTGATTCCACCTAAGCCGAAACGGATCGCTCCGGCGGTATTTACCGTAAACTCGTATGCAGATTCGTTCACATCCGGACCTAAAACGGCAACACCCATACGTCGGCATTCTTCCATGAAAAACGTTACCTGTGAAATATCATTGAGGTTATTACTCAATACCGCAGCCATAAATTCGGCCGGATAATTGGCTTTTAAATAGGCCGTTTGGTAAGCAATCCATGCATAACACGTCGAGTGCGATTTGTTGAAGGCATAGGACGCAAATGCTTCCCAGTCTTTCCAGATTTTTTCCAAAACCACCGGATCATGGCCACGTTGTCCGCCTTGTTCCACAAACTGCGGTTTCATCTTATCCAGGATGTAACGCTGCTTTTTACCCATTGCTTTACGCAAAACATCGGCATCACCTTTCGAGAAACCGGCCAGTTTTTGCGACAACAACATTACCTGCTCCTGATAAACGGTAATCCCGTAAGTTTCGGCAAGGAATTCTTCACAGGCATCCAAATCGTACTTGATTTCCTGTTCGCCGTTTTTCCGTTTTACGAAATCGGGAATGTATTCAAGCGGACCCGGACGATACAAGGCATTCATGGCGATCAGATCGGCAAAAACCGACGGCTTGAGCTCACGCATGTATTTTTGCATTCCGGGTGACTCGTATTGGAAGATTCCGACAGTTTCACCACGCTGGAATAACTCGTAAGTCGGCAAATCATCAATCGGGAACGTATCCGGATCGAGGTCGATATTGTGGCGCTTTTTGACGTTTTTCACCGCGTCTTTGATAAGCGTCAATGTCTTCAAACCCAGGAAGTCCATTTTCAGCAACCCTGCCTCTTCAGCTACCGAGTTGTCGAATTGGGTACACCACATGGACGAATCTTTAGCCAGCGCCACCGGTACGAAATTGGTAATGTCGTCCGGCGTAATGATCACACCACAGGCGTGAATTCCTGTATTCCGGACCGAACCTTCAATACGTTGTGCCTGACGTAAAACTTCGGCACGTAAATCAAAACCGCGGGAAATGGAACGCAATTCCTGTACGTTCGCCATGTCAACGGCATTATTCAGTTTTTCGGCTATTTTAGGTTCTTCCCAGTTAAAAATGGCGTCGAGTGAAAAGTTATCCGGAATGAGCTTCGCCAGCATGTTCGTATCCAGCAAAGGCAGATTCAAAACACGTCCCGCATCGCGAATAGATGATTTCGCCGCCATTGTTCCATACGTAATGATCTGTGCTACCTGGTTGGAACCGTATTTATTGATTACCCAGTCGATCACACGGCCGCGGCCTTCATCGTCGAAATCGATATCGATATCGGGCATCGACACACGGTCAGGATTCAGGAAACGCTCAAAGAGCAGATCATAAGCAATCGGGTCGACATTCGTGATCTGGATACAATAGGCGACGGCTGAACCTGCTGCCGAACCACGGCCCGGACCAACGGAAACACCCATATCGCGCGCTGCCTGGCAAAAATCCTGAACAATCAGGAAGTAACCGGGATAACCGGTACGTGCAACCGTTTCCAGTTCAAAATCCAGTCGTTCACGAATTTCATCGGTGATGACCGGATAACGTTTTTCGGCACCTTTATAGGTCAAATAGCGCAAATAGGCATTTTCACCACGTTTTCCGCCATCGGTCGCATCCAACGGATCAACGAATTCTTCCGGAATATCAAAGGCAGGAAGCAATACTTCACGAGCCAGCGGATACGGTTCTATTTTCGCTAAAATTTCTCCTACCGATTCGATTGCTTCGGGTAAATCAAGGAACAATTCCTTCATTTCCTCCGACGATTTGAAGTAGTATTGTTCGTTTTCGAGGCCAAACCGGAAATTACGGCCTTTTCCTTTCGGCGTAGCTACCTGAACACCATCGCGCACGCACAGGAGAATATCATGTGTATTAGCATCCTGTTCGGCGGCATAAAAAGTGTTATTGGTTGCAACCAGCGAAACTTCGTGTTTCTGAGCAAGTTTTATCAGAGACGCGTTTACACGATCTTCGTCTTCCTGGCCATGGCGCATGACTTCAACATATAAGTCAGAACCGAATTGATTTTTCCACCACAACAGTGCTTCCTCGGCTTGTTTTTCACCTACATTGAGTAATAAATTCGGCACTTCACCCGACAAACCGCCTGTCAGTACGATCAGATCTTCTTTGTATTGTTCCACGATTGTTTTGTCAATACGCGGAACGTAGTACATTCCTTCGGTATAGGCCAGCGAAGCCAGTTTCACGAGGTTATGGTAACCGTTTTTATTTTTCGCAAGGAAAACAACCAGGTAACCGTTGTCTTTGTTTTGTTTGTCTTTTCTATCGCGGCACACATAAAGCTCACAACCGATGATCGGCATTATTTCCTGCTGATCAAATAGTTCGCCTTTTTCTTCGGCTTCCGCTCTGTCGGCTTTGATTTGTTTATTGATTCCTGAGATGGCTTTTTCGAAATGAAAAGCGCCCATCATATTGGAAGTATCCGTAAGCGCTACCGCCGGCATTTTGTGCTGCATTGCCTGTTTGATGAGGCTTTTCACATCCATGGTCGATTGCAGGATCGTGAATTGGGTATGGTTGTGTAAGTGCACGAAAGGCGCGTTTTTGAGTCGTACACGCGCTGCTTCTCTGTCAATATCTCCGGCACTTGGCGCGACCACTTCTTTGAGTTTCGCGCTGGCTTCCTTGAGATTGATATGCACCAATCCGATCGGTTGGATCTGGCTTGGGTGAAGCGATTTGAATTTCTCAAAGAAATCAGGTTCTGCCTTTAATTCTTCAAGCGTAAATACCTCACGACGAACCAATTCGAAGAAACAACGCGTGGTTGCCTCAACGTCGGCAGTCGCATTGTGGGCTTCACCAAACGGAACCTGGAATAAATATTCGTGTAACTCGGTAAGTGTCGGTAATTTAAATCGCCCACCGCGTCCACCGGGAAGTTTGGTCAGTCCTGCCGTAGTTTCGGTACAGGTATCGAGCACCGGTAACTCATGCAGGTTGGTTTCCACACCGCGACGCAGAAGTTCTGCGCCCATAATGTTGACATCGAATCCAACGTTTTGACCGACCACAAACTGCGAGCGGTTCAGCGCGTCTTTGAACTGCACCAAAACCTCATCCAAATCAGCTCCTTCCTGTGTTGCCAAAGCGGTTGAAATTCCATGAATTCGCTCAGCATCAAATGGAATATCATAACCATCCGGCCGGATCAAAAAATCCTTATTTTCCAGAAGATTACCGTCCGAATCGTGCAATTGCCAGGCAATCTGAACTGCTCTCGGCCAATTGTCTAAATCGGTCAAAGGAGCATTCCAATCGCGTGGTAAACCCGTTGTTTCGGTATCAAAAATCAAGAACATATTTCAGGGCATTTTTGGGAGAATAAAGTTAGCGAAAACTGAGCATTTATCCGCATGAAGAATCAATGGATGTTGATAACCCGTTCGAATTGTGGGGAAGTTCTCCGCAATCAAATATCGTAGCTTCGCCGATTCATCGCGAAGCTACCAGCAGAAACCTTCATTTTCAGGTACGCTTTCCCTTAATCAGTAAAATCCTACTGAAAAACACATATCCTATCGTTAATTTAGGAGCAACTTGATACCGAATTTATCCGTGGAAAATCCGTGACAAAAAACATTATTCACCCAATAAATTGGATATAATGAAAAACAGGCGAACCTCGTTAAAAGTCCGCCTGCATCATTTCGGTGGTGTTATATCTTTAGTTTTTCGTCGGCGCGCCCGTTTCATTGACAGGTGTTCCGTCAGCCGGGGCCAATACATTTCCTTTGATCCGCAATACTTTCGTCGGTTCATTGACTGCATTCGAAGTAATGGTCACCGATTTGTTGATCGGACCTGCGTTCTTAGTGTTATACTTCACTGTAATCACTCCTTTTTCTCCCGGTGCAATTGGCGTTTTCGGCCATTCAGGAACGGTACATTGACATGAACCTTTTACATTCGCCAGGATTAACGGTTCTGATCCTTTATTGATAAATTCAAACGTACATTCGCCATTGGCGCCATTTTTAATGGTACCGTAATCGTGTACTTCTTTGGTAAATTCAATAATCGCTCCACCCTGCTGATTTACAGGTTGTGCAAAAAAGTTATTGGTTGAAGCAATGGTAACCAACGCCAGTATAAGTGTAAAAAAAGTTGCTTTCATTATGTTTCGTTTTAATAATAGAAAGGTACGAAACAGATGATACGGAAGGGATTCTTTAACAGAATGTTAACCACTCAATTAATGTTGAATTTTGAATGCTTGATGTTGAATTGGAGTTTAGCTAAAATGAAAACTCGCCTAACAGACTATTGATTTTCGATAGGGTGAATTAAACCTAAATTGGGAAGCCCCAATTAAAAATTCAATACCACGTCCGCCTTTGGCGTGATTAAGCATTCAACATTCTTAGTCCTCGGTTGGAACTACAAACACCTTAAACCTTAAGTATTCGGTTTTTTTCTTGGAATTGGTGTGAAGGATGATGGTTCTGTCTTGCTGGTAGTATTTTCCGTTGGTATCAAACTCAACGGTGATCTCAGCGACATCGCCCGGTTTAATGGTTCCGGGAAGCGTCACTTTTGTACATGTACACGCCACATCGTAATCGGAAATGATAAGCGGAGCTTTACCTGTGTTACTGATCTCGAAGGTGTATTTGAGCTGGACACCTTCCTGGGTTTTGGGAAATTTATGTACCGGATGGTCACAAAAAAATTCCGCCGTTTGACCAAAGCCAAAGGCGGAATTTAAGACCAACAGTATAAAAGCTACTGTGAATTTCATGTGTTCTTAGTTTGCAGACGGTGCACCTGTGTTGTTTACAGGACTTCCTTCAGCCGGAGCTGCAACATTACCTTTGATACGCAATACTTTCGTAGGCTCGTTTACAGCATTTGAAGTAATAGTAACCGATTTATTGATCGGACCTGCGTTTTTAGTATTGTACTTTACAGTGATTTTTTGTGTCACTCCCGGAGCAATTGGTTCTTTCGGCCATTCAGGAACAGTGCATCCGCATGAACCTTTTGCATTGGAAATAATCAACGGCTCGCTTCCTGTGTTCGTAAATTCAAACGTACAAGTTCCGTTACCACCGTTTTTAACGTTTCCGTAATCGTGAACGTCTTTCGCAAATTCGATTTTAGGGCCAGCCTGAACTTCCTGAGCGATCGCAGCGTTGAAACCGATTGAGGCTACAAACGCCAACATCATTGTAAAAAATATCTTTTTCATTGTATGCAACATTAAGTGTTTGATCAAATATAGAAGTATTCTTTCATAAAAGAAGCGCATTAACACATCGTTAACTATCTTTTAGTTGTAATTCGATGAGCTCGTCAAATGTTTTATCGATGTTATCAAGCCTGAACTGAACGTTTTCGCGCTCTTCTTTCGGAAGGTCCGGATTTTCCTTCAGAAGCATGGTATAGTATTTATACACCAATTCTTTTTTGCGTGGAATGATAAACAGGTCGTAGGCAGAAGCCATACTTTGCAAGACCATTGGACGGTTTTTGTAATCCGGGTATTTATTGATCAGGGTATCGGCATACAAAACCGCCAAACCGTGAAGTCCGTTACTTGACAGAATCACGTGCGCTTTGTCGAGGTATTTCGGCGCTTCTTTACTTTTCGGGTAATTCCGGTAAACTGCAAGACACTTCTCTGCGTAATCGATGGTTACTTCTCTGCTTCCGGATGGAACCAGGTTCCGTTTCAATGAATCTTCAAACAAGGTTATTTCCTTTACAAGCGATTCTTTGGTAACAGCCTCATTTTTTTCGCCGCTGGAACATGCCGTGAGAACAGCAATCAGCCCCAACATTCCTATTACAAGTGTTTTCATTATCTGCCTTTTTTGGTGTTTGGAAATTTCATTCGGTAATCGACTTCTACAATCCCTTGGGAAATATTAGCCAGACGCTTGGTGAGCAGTCGTTTTTTCAGCACCGACAAGTGATCGGTAAACAAAACGCCTTCGATATGATCGTATTCATGCTGAATGATCCGGGCTTTATAACCGTCAAATTCTTCTTCCTGCAACTGCCAGTTCTGGTCGAAATACGAAATCTTAATGCGTTCTTTGCGCATCACTTCTTCCCTGATTTTCGGGATACTGAGACAACCTTCGGCAAATCCCCATTCCTTGCCTGATTCTTCTTCAATGATCGGATTGATGAATACTTTTTTGAATCCTTCCATACCTGCAGCGCGCGGATCGGGCTCTTCTTCGTCCTCATCTTCGGCAAACGGACTTCCGTCAACCACAAACAACCGAATCGATTTTCCGATCTGCGGAGCGGCCAAACCAACCCCGGAGGCTTCATACATCGTTTCAAACATATCTGCTATCAACTGATCAAGGTTTGGGTAGTCCTTATCAATTTCTTCCGCTTCTTTTTTTAATACCGGATCGCCATAGGCAACAATGGGTAAAATCATTCGTAAACTTTTTAGAGTACAAAGTTATAAAATCGTTCAACAGATTTTACAAATCCTTATTTCATGCGTGATTGAAGATAATCCTGCAGAATAATCGTTGCGCTGATTTCGTCAATTAATCCTTTTTGCTGCCGGTCTTTTTTCTTCATTCCGCTTTGAGCAATCACAGCAGAAGCCATTTTCGAAGTGAACCGCTCGTCTAATGAGGCTATTTTCACTAACGGGAATTCGCTCTGAAGGGTTTGTTTCAACAGGCGAACATTTTCAGTGATATGCGAATCAGACGTATCCAGACGCTTGGGTTCACCAATTACGATTTCTTCCAGTTTTTCGATCGCCACGAGCGTTTTCAGTTCAGCCATCAGTTGCTTGCTATCAACCGTTTTTAAACCGAACGCAAAGATCTTCTGGTCATCTGAAATGGCCAGCCCTGTTCTTTTTAAACCAAAATCAATGGAGAGAATTTTACCCATAGGGCAAAGATAGCTGTATTTAGGAATTGGGGAGCTAGGGAATTAGGGAACTGGGGATGGCACTTCTTAGTTCCCCAGTTCCCTCTAATCCTAGTTTCCCAAAACAGCTATCTTTGCCAAAAAAGAAATCCGTATGCGATCAATCATAGAAGCAGCCTGGGACAATCGGGCATTATTGGAACAAGCCGAAACCCGAAAAGCCATTGAGCACGTAATTGAAGAACTGGATAAAGGTATTTTGCGCGTGGCCGAACCGATGGATGACGGAACATGGCAGGTAAACGAATGGGTTAAAAAAGCGGTTGTGATGTATTTCCCAATCCGGAAAATGGAAACCATTGAAGTAGGCCCGTTTGAGTTTCATGATAAAATGGCCTTGAAAAAAGATTACGCAAAACTGGGCGTACGTGTTGTACCTCATGCGGTTGCGCGCTATGGAGCTTTTGTAGCACCGGGCGTGATCATGATGCCTTCTTATATCAACATTGGAGCTTATGTAGATGGCGGAACCATGGTTGACACCTGGGCAACCGTAGGTTCATGCGCTCAGATCGGAAAAAATGTTCACCTAAGCGGTGGCGTTGGAATTGGTGGCGTACTGGAACCATTGCAAGCAGCTCCCGTAATTATCGAAGATGATGCGTTTATCGGTTCACGCTGTATCGTAGTGGAAGGCGTGCGCGTAGGCAAGGAAGCTGTTTTGGGGGCAAATGTCGTATTGACACAATCTACAAAGATCATTGATGTAACAGGCGAAAGTCCGGTTGAAACCAAAGGTTATGTCCCTGAACGTTCGGTCGTGATTCCCGGATCATATAAAAAGACTTTTCCTGCAGGGGAATACCAGGTGCCTTGTGCGTTGATTATTGGTAAACGTAAAGCTTCGACGGATTTAAAAACGTCGTTGAATGATGCGCTGCGTGAACATAATGTGGCGGTATAGGGTGCTGTAGGCGTGGGACACATCCCGCGCCACAAGCCCGAGCCCGAGCCGACAACATTATCACAATCGAAATGACAATCCTGCCGAAATCAATGGTCCGCCCAATCCCAATTCGGCATTGATTCCTATTATCGGGGAAAAGTAATAGCGCATGCCCGCGCTGATGCGAAAAGAAACGGGGATAACTTCGAAGTCAAGGAAATTGTTGTCTTCTACTTCCACTCCGTTTTCATGCCTTGAGCGAAAACGCGTATTGCTTCCAGCACCAATGCCCATGTAAGCATCCAGGTTGGGATTTGAAACGGCAAAGTGGTAATTGAAGCGCAACTGCACTCTTAACCGGCGGTTTTTAGTCTCCACATCTGTATGGGCAGCATCAAACGAATCAGTAGCACTATTATAAACAGAATCGATTTCGGTGTAACTATTGCGGATAGTCGCATAAATGACGTCAAAACCCAATCCAAATTGGTCGGCAAGCATGTATTCGCCCCTGAGGCCGAGCGGACCAACACCACGGCTTGTGTAATCAATCACATTCGTTGCATCGCCGGTGTCCCATAGCAAACGGTCCAAATTTGGCCCTCCGTAATACGAATCTATAATAAAACTTCCTGCGTAATTGGCTTGTGCATTGACGTTTTGTACCAGGAGAACAAGGGAAAACAATATAGTAATTGATTTTACACGTTGCATAAGCGATGCTTTTATAAAACAAAAAAAGTTGCCTTAAAAATAAGGCAACTTTTATAATATGGGGTGTACTTAAAAGTACAAATTAGAATTTGAAAGACAAACCACCGTTAATGATACCACCTTGACCAAAACCGATAGCGAGGTTCAATCCGATATTGTCAGTGAAGAAATAACGCATACCAACACCAACTCTTGAAGCTACAGGAATCAATGATCCGCTTGCTTCGTCTTCGATATAATCAGGGTCAGTTGACGTGAATTTGAAAGAACGGTTAGAATAACCTGCACCTACCATGAAATAAGCATCCAGGTTATCGTTACTTTCAAGGAAGTGGTAATTAAACGTAACCATTGCACCGATTTTTTGAGTTTTGAAAGTGTACTCATAATCTTTATTGTCAAATGAGTCAAACTCTGTATACGTCAAGTTTGTGTTATTGAATCCAAGATCCAAACCAAGACCGATTTTATCAGAAACCATGTATTCACCTCTTAAACCCAATGGGCCAAGGCCGTTAATATCAACGTTCTCTTCCGTACCAGAATTCGCATACGCATTTCTGAATACAGTTGCATAAAGATTCGGGAATCCGTAGTAAACATCAATTAAGATATTTCCTTCTTCTACAGCTTGTGCGCTTGCTGTGCTAGGTTGAATGCAAGCAGCGAAAATCGCCAAAGCTACACCCGTAATGATTTTTTTAAACATACTCTTTTTATTTAGGTTTATAAAACGGGACAAAACTAGTTAAAAAAAACAGTTTTTAGCATTTTTTTGCATTTCGCCCAATTGATGTCAACGAGAAATCCCGTTGAAAAAAGCTATTTCTCAACGGGATTCCAGTATCGATGTTATAATCAACTAAGATTACGCCTCTTGTAATTTAATCAGATTCAGTGCTGAACCAGCCTTAAACCACTCGATTTGCTGCTCATTATAAGTATGATTTAACGAAATAGTTTCACTTGAACCGTCAGCATGAACCAATTCTAATGTCAATGGTTTACCTGCTGTAAAACCAACCAGATCAATAAAGTTGAAGGTATCATCTTCTCTGATCTTGTCATAATCGGCCTCATTTGCAAAGGTCAAACCAAGCATTCCCTGTTTTTTAAGGTTGGTTTCATGGATACGCGCGAATGATTTCACGATTACCGCACAAACTCCTAAATGACGTGGCTCCATTGCTGCGTGCTCTCGTGATGAACCTTCACCGTAATTATGGTCACCCACAACAATCGAAGGAATGCCTGCTGCTTTATAAGCACGTTGCACCGCAGGAACTTCGCCCGTAGCGCCGGTCAATTGATTCACAACTTCGTTTGCTTTGCCATTGAATGCATTTTCAGCACCAATTAGCATATTGTTGGAGATGTTATCCAAATGTCCGCGGTAACGCAACCATGGACCAGCCATTGAAATATGGTCAGTGGTACATTTACCTTTCGCTTTAATAAGCAATTTGGCACCGGTAATGTTCATTCCGTTCCAAAGAGGAAACGATTCAAGCAATTGCAAACGCGAAGAATCAGGAGCAACCAATACCTCCACACCACTTCCGTCTGCTGCAGGAGCCTGGTAACCCGGATCTTCCACATCAAATCCTTTAGTTGGCAACTCATCACCTTTCGGAGGAAGCAATTTTACTGCTTCACCCTTGTCATTTGTTAACGTATCGGTAAGCGGATTAAACCCAAGGTCACCCGCAATTGCCAACGCAGCCACCATTTCAGGCGATGTTACAAAAGCGTGTGTATTCGGATTGCCATCTGCCCGTTTTGAGAAATTACGGTTAAACGAGTGAACAATGGTGTTTTTCTCTTGTTTTTCGGCTCCGGCACGATCCCATTGTCCGATGCACGGCCCACATGCGTTGGTAAATACTTTCGTACCCATTTTTTCGAAAGTCGCAATGATGCCATCGCGCTCTATAGTATAACGCACCTGTTCCGATCCCGGATTAATCCCGAATTCAGCTTTTGGTGTGATCCCATGCGCTACTGCCTGCTCAACAATTGAAGCCGCACGCGACATATCTTCATAGGAAGAGTTGGTACATGAACCAATTAATCCCCACTCTACTTTAGTAGGCCAGCCGTTCGCTGCAGCTTCCGCTTTCATTCTGGAAACAGGTGTTCCGCGATCCGGTGTAAAAGGACCATTAATATGTGGTTCCAATGTATTCAGATCGATTTCAATTACCTGATCGAAATAAGCTTCCGGATTTGCGTAGACTTCCGTATCACCGGTTAAGTGCTCGGCAATCTGATCAGCCAATGCGACAACATCCGCACGACCAGTAGCCGTAAGGTAACGACGCATTGAATCATCGTAACCGAATGTTGAAGTGGTAGCACCGATTTCGGCACCCATATTACAAATCGTTCCTTTTCCGGTACAAGAAAGCGAGATTGCTCCGTCACCGAAATATTCAACGATAGCACCTGTTCCACCTTTTACGGTAAGAATGTCTGCTACTTTTAAGATCACATCTTTTGCCGAAGTCCAGCCGTTTAAAGTTCCGGTTAGTTTCACACCGATCAGTTTCGGGAATTTCAACTCCCAGGCCATTCCGGCCATTACATCCACTGCATCGGCTCCACCAACACCAACAGCTACCATTCCGAGTCCGCCGGCATTTACCGTGTGTGAATCCGTTCCGATCATCATTCCACCCGGAAACGCGTAGTTTTCCAACACTACCTGGTGAATGATCCCTGCGCCCGGTTTCCAGAATCCAATACCGTATTTATTAGAGATAGACGACAGGAAGTTAAATACTTCATTGTTTTCGTTGAGTGAGCGCTGTAAATCTGCAGAGGCACCGATTTTCGCCTGGATCAGGTGATCGGCATGCACTGTTGAGGGCACGGCTACCCGTTTTTTACCAGCTTGCATAAACTGCAACAATGCCATTTGAGCAGTTGCGTCCTGCATGGCTACACGATCCGGAGCAAAGTCCACGTATGATTTTCCACGCTCATAGGCTTGTGAAGCATTTCCTTCCCACAAGTGTGTGTACAAAATTTTCTCGGTAAGTGTAAGCGGGCGGCCTACAATTTCACGAGCTGCTGCCACGCGCTCAGGGAAAGCTGCGTAGACTTTTCGAATCATATCTAAATCGAAAACCATAAAAATTGAAGTTATATTAACATTTGTTCGACGCGCGAATTTACGCAAAAGTTATGGAAAAGGGAAGGCATTACTCCACTATTCAAAACGATTCCAAATAAAAAGCGGTTGAACGAAATAATCGCTGTCTTTTATAGAATCCTTCACAGAGGTCGTTTGAAGGATTTAAACGACTCAACATGAAAAGGAATTCTATCTTTGAGCTGTAAAATGGTGTTCTTAAGAATCCAACACACCATTGAAATCCATTCTATTATGAAAAAACTATTACTACTGATCACCGGCATGCTGGTCTTTAATGCATTTGGCCAGATCGGCTTTAAAACACGTCTTATTCAAATTCAGGAAGACATTGCTTTCAATGCCAACCTTCAGACTGTTTCAAAACACATGAAGAAAGAAGGGTATACTCCCGAAAAAAAAGAAAAATCAGACAGCGGTTCCGAATTCGCATTCAAAGGCGGTGATTACAGCCCTGATTTTTATTTCTACTACCATACAGACAAACAATTGATCACTAGTGTTGGTTACGATTCACCGCAACAATACTACCAATGCGTTGCCGAATTGCGGGAAAACGGATTTACCGTTCTATCGAGCAAAAAAGAAATGAACGACAACAATGTGGAAGTAACTATAGAAAACTGGGGAAAACCGGGCTACATCTACCAATACACAACCGATCCGCGACGCAGCTCTATTCAATTGGTTACCGCCATTTCGGAGCTTCATGACTAGGAAAGTACTTTAACAAGTGATTTCGAGCTACTTTTCGTTGCAAAGTCGTTCAATGAAACGATTTTATCATTACCTTTGCGCCCCTGTTCCATGAGTTGAACAGGAATTAGTTATTAATAAACAAAACGTTTAATTATGAATTCTTACGAAACTGTTTTCATTCTTACTCCCGTTTTGTCTGAAGATCAGGCAAAGGAAGCAGTGCAAAAGTACGAAAGCGATTTGGCGTCATTCGGCGGTAAATTAAAGCACTCAGAGAATTGGGGCCTAAAGAAATTGGCTTACCCTATTCAGAAAAAAACAACCGGATTCTACTTCATGTTTGATTTTGAAGCAGAAGGAACTGTAATCGCAGATTTGGAATTGGCAATGAAACGCGACGAGCGTATCATGCGTTTCCTTACAGTGAAAATGGACCAACACCACGCTGCGTATGCTGAGAAGCGTCGCAAAAAAATGGGTGCAGCTGTTGCTCCGGTTGAAGCTTAATCATTTACTTAAAAAAGAACGAACATGTCACAAAACGATATTCGCTATCTGACCCCGATTAACATCGAGATCAAAAAAGACAAATACTGCCGTTTCAAGAAAAGCGGTATTAAATTCATCGACTACAAAGACGCTACTTTCTTGTTGCGTTTGGTGAATGAGCAAGGTAAAATCTTACCTCGTCGTATCACAGGAACTTCTGCGAAATACCAGAAGAAAGTAAACAAAGCTATTAAACGTGCTCGTCACCTGGCAATTTTGCCTTACGTTGGCGATATGTTGAAATAGTCAGTAGTTGAATTTAAAATGACAAGAAATCATGGAAGTAATTCTTAAGAAAAATATTGACAAATTAGGTTACAAAGATGATGTTGTAACTGTAAAGCCTGGTTACGGTCGTAACTTCTTGATTCCTCAAGGGTACGCAACTTTGGCAACGGCTTCTGCGAAAAAAGCGCACGAAGACATGATGAAACAACGTTCTCACAAAGAATCCAAAGTAGTAGCAGAAGCAGAAGCGATCGCAGCGAAATTGGCTGAAACAGTGGTTACTATTGGTACCAAAGTTGGTGAAAACGGAAAAATCTTCGGTTCGGTAAATACTGTTCAATTGTCTGAAGCATTGAAAAAAGCAGGTTTCGATATCGATCGTAAAGCACTTAAAATCAAAGACGAGCCAATCAAAGAAGTTGGAACGTACGAAGCTGAGGCTAACTTGCACAAAGGTGTGAAGCCGATGTTCAAATTTGAAGTTGTAGGAGAATAATTCCGAAACGACATAATTTTTTAAACGCCCGTTTACAATGTAGACGGGCGTTTTTTTGTTTGGAGAAATTCGGGTTGATTCAACACAGGTAATATTGCAAATTGGCACATCAAATAACTACCCGTAAATTCGCAATATTACGTGCGTTTTTTGGTATTGATTATTGGTATGTAACCAACAACGCCGGTTTTTCGTTCTAAATATCTATGAAACAATCAATACTAATCGTTCTACTGGTTTTATCTCACTACTGCCTGGGCCAACCAACTACACTGCATGCGCTTAAAACCATGAAATTGGTAACTGCCGACAGTTATTCCTTTTACATGGATGAAACGCCGGTTACTTATCAGGATTTGTATACGTATGTCAATGCCGGTGGACAAAAAAATGCCTACTGGAACTATACTTCCTATAACATTCCAGTCCAACCCGTAACCGGAATTACCTGGCATTACGCAGTCGATTATTGCAACTGGCGCAGTCGCTGTGAAAATCTGACTCCTGTTTACAGCAAAACCGATTCGCTGGATAAATGGGGGTATCCTGTTTTCAAAACGGATATCAATGCCAACGGTTATCGCCTTCCGACAGCTACCGAATTTGAATTTGCAGCAACAGGCGGAAAGCCAATTCATTATCCGTGGGGAGATGATTTCCACGATTCACTTGCCAATTATGATACTGACCGCGGACATCAATCAACCGAATGGTGGCGATTGGCACCCGTGAAATCACAATACTGCAATGCTTTTGGTTTGTACAATATGTGCGGCAATAACTGGCATTGGTGCCACGATTGGAAAGGCGATTCGGCCAACGTGAAAAACCTGAAAGGCGGTTCCTGGGGAACGGTAAATCCTGAATTGCTTTATTCCGATTATACATCGTGGAGTACGCCAGGAAACTACAATTACGACATTGGTTTTCGTTGTGTCAGAATGAGTGAATCTGTTACCGATTCTATGGTTGCCATCGACACAAATGCTACTCACACTTTTTATGCGACTTTGTATTCAACGCTCAGCAAACCACTAACGAATTTCTACGATACTGTTTTCAAACAACGACTCGCACAATTTCTAAGCGATAATTATCCGGAAAGCATTTATTTCAAGATGAAAGTCGATGAACAATTCGTTCTCACACCTTATCAAATTGCGGATATCCTGGTGGAATCGTGTAAGAAAAACAACATCAATCCGCTGTTCTTAACAGCCATTATGATTTCGGAAAGTGGATTCGGGACTGTTTCCTTCCCGCGCTGGTTTAACAGTCCAATGGCGTATCACTGGCAAAACAAACTGATGGTAAACGGTTTGCCGGTCTATGAATCGATGCCGGGGAAACGCAATCGCAAATACAAAACGCTCAACGACGGATTCAATGCGTTCTGTAAGGGCATTCGCAGGGAATTGTATTACAAAGCAGCAAAGAAAAACCTCGATTCGTTTCATATGATTTACGTTGGTTATCGTGCTGATGAATGGATGAACACCCTGGCCCGCGTTTACAGAGACGTGGCCGGAATTCGGTTTGAGGCAACTATTCCCGCAACCGATGCAGGTACATATATCTATGCTGATTGGCCCACGATCAGAAAACAATACTGATTCATTGTTGTAACCGCTAATTCAGTATTTTTATCGTGAATTCAGTTTTCACATAAAGAAACCGCACAGGATGAAGCACTTTTTTTTAATCGTAGGAACAACTCTTTTATTGGCCGCTTGTGGTGAAACGCCTGAAGTGCAAAAAGAACCGAAAGCCGAAGAGCCGGAAACCATGAACGCGAAATTCGACCCGAAACTGGCTGAGAAACTGGGCGCGGATGATTACGGGATGAAAAATTATGTGATGGCGTTTTTAAAAGTCGGCCCCACTCGTGATCAGGATAGCACAACTGCAGCCCAAATTCAACGAGCACACCTCAATAATATCAACCGTTTGGTGGCGGAGAAAAAAATGATCGTGGCCGGACCTTTTTTGGATGACACCGATATTCGCGGCATTTTCATTTTCAATGTCGCTACAATAGAAGAGGCCGAGGCATTAACACTCACAGATCCGGCTGTAAAATCGGGCCGGTTGATCATGGAATTACATCCTTGGTACGGAAGTGCAGCGTTGATTGAAATTCCTGCATTGCACAAAAAGGTTTCGCGGAACGAGATATAGAACCAATTGTCATTTTTACCCAAATCGATCTGTTTCTCTTCACACCAAGTGGTACTAATCTCATATTCTGAAATTTAGTTAAAATCGATCTACCACAAAAAAAGTCTTTCTAATGGCTTCCTTCGGCTGGCGGGCCTTTGTCGGTGTTTTGTCGGCATTAAACACAACCATTTCTGCAACACACAAGTACTTTTGTGCCCAAAAATGTACAAAATGCGTTGCCAACTAATCATCTTATTTGTTTCCCTCTTTTTCAACCATACCCAACTATTTGCTCAATGCGCATCGGCTCCTACAGCTCAGACTTGCACAATTGGATGTACGACTCTCACGAATAATGCCAATGTCAATTCCGGAGAAACGTATTGCTACACGGGGACCGGCTCTTTATCGGGAATCAACATGAGCGGCGGAACGATTATCGTTTGCGGAAACCTGACTATCACAAGCATGAATTTTAATGCCGGAACTTTTTACATCAACTCCGGATTTTCCTTGAATTTCCACACCGGAGGTGTCAACATGGGAAATGCAACCATTGTCAATTATGGAACGGTAACCGCTACCGGAAATATAACCATGCAACCGGTAACATTTTACAATGCAATAGCAACGTCAACCTTTACAGTTTCGGGACAACTGACCTTGAACAATTCCAGTTTATTGGTGAATAACGGATCATTTTCTGCAGGCACATTATTGATTCAGACTTCTTCCGTACCGGCTTTGTGCTTAGGTACTAATTCTCAAAATAGTCTTGGATCGCTGTTCAATA
The DNA here is from genome assembly GCA_002243285.1 of Candidatus Fluviicola riflensis. Lineage (GTDB taxonomy): Bacteria > Bacteroidota > Bacteroidia > Flavobacteriales_D > Crocinitomicaceae > Fluviicola > Fluviicola riflensis. The sequence goes on from CP022585.1 coordinate 3,610,742, forward strand.
ACTCCGACAACTCAATCAGTGCACCTTCAGGAAACGCTTGTATTTATGTCTCTACACAAACGTACCTCAACCCAGCTTCACTTTCCACAAGCGCCACATTACAGCTCTGCCAAGCGCCAACATCTACAATCGGTGGTCCCGGAGGAGTAGGAGCTGCAACGGTTTACACCAATTGCATTGCTTGTTCGGCAAGCCTTCCGGTTGAACTATTAAACTTTGACGCACAGCTGATCAACCGCAAAGCCGAACTGACATGGGAGACAGAAACCGAAATCAATTCTGCTTACTTTTCGGTTCAACGAAGTCAGAACGGACAGGACTTTACAGAAATCGGACAGCGAGTGGCTGCAGGAAACAGTTCTACCCTACTTAACTACCAATTTACAGACAAAGATCCTTATTACGGAGTTTCTTATTACCGTTTGAAACAAGTAGATATAGACGGTTCTTACGTGCTGAGTTCTATTCGCACAGTGTACAATGCCCCGTTGGAATTGATCAGTGTTTTTCCAAATCCGGCAGAAGATAATTTGAATCTGATCATGGATTCACCTCGAAATATGGATATACAATTGGCATTGTATGACAATCTGGGACGACTAATAAAATCGGAGAAAATACCAGTGAAAACCGGATTTTATTCTGTTTCTATGGATATATCCACGCTGGCTCAAGCTATATACCGATTAAAAATAACAACTGAAGTTACCGACGAACAATTAGAGTATATCTTTATCAAAAAATAGCCGATTGTTATTTATTGAATAAAGATTCTACTTTCTTAAAGCGATATTCAAAAACCGTTTCCAGTTGTTTACGCACAAACAACCAATGCGCGAATTTTCCCAGGAAACCAAGCGGTAACTTGTAGCTCACAATATCCGTCACAAGTACACCGCCTTCAACTGCTTTAAAATGATGTTCGTGGCGCCAGATTTTGTAGGGACCATTTAGTTGTTCGTCCACAAAAAGCACATTGACTTTTACTGTTTTTATTTCGGTGGTCCAGTTCAATGGAATTCCTAAAACGGGAGAAATTTTGTAGGAAATCGTCAACCCTTCGTAAATGGTATCCGGTTGTTCGGTCAACACCCTGATTTTCATGTTTTCCGGTGTAATTAGTTTAAGACTTTTTGGTGATGCGAAAAAATTCCAGCAGGTTTGAAGGTCTGTCTTTACTAATTGTTCACGTTTTAACTGGTGCATGATGCGTTGTTTTTAATCTAACAAACTTCATCAACCGTTTGTTGTATTCAAAAATAAACAATATCTTTTACACAACAGAGTTTAGATTTACTGCTTATGTTCCACGCTATTACTGCCGTAAAGGGCATTCATCCAGGCGTTTATCTCGAACGCGAATTAAAGAAACGCAACATCAGTAAGGGGCGGTTTTCATTATCTATTCAGGAATATCCACAAACCTTCGTTGCCGTTACAAAAGGAAAACGACGCATGAATCCTTCACTTGCTTTGCGCATCGAACGCGAACTAAAACTCGAAGAAGGATTCCTAATGACCATGCAGGGTTTTTACGATATGGAATTAGAGAAACGCAAACATTCTTCTGCTGTAAAACCTAACCTGCAACGATTCAGGCCGGCGCTGTTTTGGGAAACCGATCTTTCCAAACTCAACTGGGAATTGCAGCAGGCTTATATCATTCGCCGGGTAATGGAACGCGGCACCAAACAGGAACAACAGGAGCTGGCTACATTATACGAAGCATCTGTAATCAAACGCTTTAGCCCCGGAAACGTATGAGTTTACAAACTTCAACAATCAGCAGGTTTTTGCAGCAAACACTAATGGAATTGATGCGTGCGCCGCAACTGCAAACATTCTACCTGGCAGATGCTTCGGCACTGAGTCTGCAATACGGGCATCGTTATTCCAATGAAATTGATCTGTATACAGCGCAAACTTTCCAGGAAACGGATTTACAGCGCATCAAACAATACATTCACAATACGTTCGGGAACGGAGAGCAGCACACGTTTGAGCCAAAAGGCAATGGCGTTTCGTTTTTTCTCTACAACCTGAACAAAGACGCGATTAAGGTCGATCTGTATTATTCCACTGAACAGATTTCGACCATAATCACTACTGAAAACGTGCGTTTTGCAGGAAAAGAAGACCTGTTAGCGCTAACGTTGGAACGCATTCGTTTGGGAGGCAATAAAGCTAATTTTTGGGATTTGCACTATTTACTAGCGCATCATACACCCGACGAAATCTTTGCAGCGCACAAACAACGCTTTCCGGATAAGCATCAAAAAGCGGAAATCAAACGCAAACTGGTCGACTTTTCAGCCATAGAAGATGACCCCGATCCGCGATGTTTGCTCAAGAAAAACTGGAACCTGATTAAACTCGATTTAATCGATATGGTGGCGAACTACTAAAAGTACTTGTGCTCTAACAGGTAGTTTTTCACATAATCCGTTACACCTTCTTCCAGCGAATGAAACGGTTTGTCATAACCTTGAGAAATGAGTTTTGCCATATTCGCTTCGGTGAAATACTGGTATTTATCCCGAATATCTTCCGGTGTATCGATGAACGAAATATTCGGCTCTTTGCCAAGTGCTTTGAATGTATTTACTGCTAAATCAAGAAACGGCCGTGCAACTCCCGAACCAAGGTTGTAAATGCCCGATTTTGCCTTTCCTTCGCGTAGGAACTGGCACACCGAAACCACGTCTTTTACATACACGAAATCGCGCATTTGTCCACCATCGTCGTAATTGGGATTGTGAGAACGGAACAATTTCATACCGCCCGTCGCCTGAATTTGATTGAACGCATGAAAGATCACCGACGCCATTCGTCCTTTGTGATATTCATTTGGGCCATAAACATTGAAGAACTTCAAACCAGCCCAAAAAGGCGGTGTCGCCGTTTGTTCCAATGCCCAGATATCAAACCATTGTTTCGACCAGCCGTAAGGATTGAGCGGTTGCAATTGTGGAATAGTTGCCTCGTTATCGTCGTAACCGATTTCGCCCAAACCATATGTAGCGCCTGAACTTGCATACACCAGTGGAATATTGAATGCCACGCAGTGTTTCCAGATCATTTTGGAATAATCAACGTTCAGTTCATCAAAAATGGCTTTGTCGAATTCGGTGGTATCGGTGCGTGCGCCAATGTGGTAAACAAACGAGACTTTTTCTCCATTGGACTGAAACCATTGATCGAAAACGGAACGTTCAACAAGCTCAGTATAGTATTTTCCTTTAAGATTATCAGACTTTTCAGATTTGGTAAAATCATCCACCAATACCAAATCCGTGATTCCGTTGTTGTTGAGTTCACTCACCAAACAACTCCCGATAAAACCTGCTGCTCCTGTAATTACAATCATTGTTGCACAATTTTGATGCAAAAATAGGAACTATCTTTCGTCTGAACGGATTTCGGGGCTTTTATTCGATCATAAGTTAGTATCTGCCTGCAACAGATATATTATTTTCCACCACGAATACACGAATTTTTGCGTGCCTAACGGACGCGCCAACAATTATAACAGACATTATGTATGAAGTTGTTAAATACAACGCGAGTCCGTTAGGCGAGCCGAATTCGTGCATTCGTGGGAATTCATTTACATTACTCCGCAAATTGCTTTTTGGCAGCAACCAATGCTTCAACTAGTAATTGTCCCTGGAATTGATAACCTTTCGGTGTAAAGTGCATCAAATCAGCGCTTGCCAATCCGTCCATGTACCAGTCAAGAATGGAATCGTTTCCACCCATTACATCCGATAAACTCCAGAGCGCGCAATCATATTCCTGTGCTACGCGTTCCAAAACATTCTTCACCACTTCTTCCGAAATGGGTTTCAGGTTTTTGAAAAACGTATCGGGTTTGGTAGTCAGCAGAATAGATGTTTTGGGAGAAACTTCCCTAATTCCGGTAACCATTGCTTTCGCATAATTGTAAAATTCCGTTTCCGTATAAGGCTTGTGCGCATCGTTTGTTCCGAGTGACAGAATAATGAGATCCGGTTTTTCGACTTGCAGCTGATCCAAACAATAATCACATTTATCAGCATAATCAGCATATTTCCCACCGGAAGAACCATATGATTGAAATTGAAGACCACCTGATTTCGGCATTAATCTAAAACCAAAAACCCGTAGCGTATCCGGTTGTTCAACATTCGGAAAGGCAAAGATTTCAAAACGTTTTTTGGGTTTTGGAAAATGGATCGTGACAATTGACAAATGCTCCGAATATGGCTTTCGTTCCACGGTAGCTTCCGCACACGAAAAATTCCACTTTTTGGTCGTTTCAATCAGGAATTGAAAATCAATAGTCGACTGATCAAGCTTAAACTCCAGATGCGGTGTTTCGTCACCAGTTTCGGCGAGCGTGAGCGAATGTCCGGTAAGTGCAAAATGGTTATCAGACACGGATTCCACCATTTTTGTGCTTTTCCAGGCACCAACTGTGTCTACGAGAATTCCTTCTGCGTTAAATCCGCCGGCAAGCGCATATGGAAACCAAAAAGACGAAGCTTCCACGGAATCGCCCAATGATTGAAATGCTGCCTGAACTCCCCGCGGAAAATGCCCCATCTGCACATGAGAATCTCCCAAAAGAATAACCTTTACACCGCTTCCTTTCTCCCATTTATTCAAAAACGGCTGCAACTTTTCGACGTATCGGATCGTATCACGGCTGCGGCAGCAAGTAATCATCGTATCCGACTGTCCGAAAACCGAAAACGACATAATCACCCACAGAATAGAGAAGTACTTCATTCATTAATGTTTGATGCTTGATTTTTGATGTTGGATTAGGTCTTGTCAAAAATCAAACCTCGGAATAATACGTTGAAATGTAGTAATTATTGCCTCACTTCGTGAATGTTAAATGCTGAATTTTTAATGTTTAATTGAGCTGAGGTAAAGATGATCGATGCTTTAATCACCAAAGCCCAATTAAACATTCAGCATTAAAATTTCAACATTAAATTCGCTATCTTTGCATCCTTAATTCAGTGCTTTGAAAACAGTATACATCACGCGACGCGAACACTTTAATGCAGCCCACAAATTGTGGCGTGAGGATTGGTCGGAAGAAAAAAACTACGACGTCTTCGGCAAGTGCAGCAACAAAAACTGGCACGGTCACAACTACACTATTTTTGTAACAGTTAAAGGCTTTCCGAGTGTAGAAACCGGTTTTGTTATCGACCTAAAAGATTTGAGCACGATCATCAAGGAACGGGTTATTGAACCATTGGATCATAAAAATCTGAACCTGGATGTCCCGTTTTTGAGCGGCTTACTTGCTTCAACGGAAAACATTGTGATTAAGATCTGGGAAGAAATTGAAGGGCCAATTCAGGAGGCGGGCGGCAAATTGTGTCATATCCGCCTGGAAGAAACCGAAAATAATTACGTGGATTACTACGGCGGCAACGAACCGTTCTGATCCTTTAGAAAACACGAACATGTCTCATTCCCACGATATTTACAACGACGAAATCACCGAGCGATTGGCTGGTGTTTACAAAACAGTACTTTCTGATATCGGTGAAGATCCCGAACGCGAAGGTTTACTCAAAACGCCCGAACGCGTTGCAAAAGCCTTGCAGTTTTTGACGCACGGTTATGACATTTTCCCGGAAGATATTTTGAAATCGGCACTTTTTCATGAGGAATACTCTGAAATGGTGATTGTGAAAGACATTGAAGTCTATTCGATGTGTGAACACCACATGTTACCGTTTTTTGGAAAAGCACATGTAGCTTACATTCCCAATGGTACCATCGTTGGATTGAGCAAAATTCCACGTGTAGTAGACGCTTATTCACGTCGCTTGCAGGTACAGGAGCGTTTGACGATCGAAATCCGCGATTGCATTCAAAAAACCCTGAATCCGAAAGGAGTAGCCGTTGTGTTGGAATGCGCTCACATGTGCATGCAAATGCGCGGTGTACAAAAACAAAACGCTTATACTACTTCGAGTGCGTTTACCGGATTGTTCCTGAGCAACGACTCAACGCGTAAGGAATTCATTAATCTCGTTCAAGCGAAATTGCACTAGAATTCTCTTCTTTTTACGGATTTCCAAAAATGTTGGGGCAGGTCACGACCTTCCCCAACAACACTTAATTATTACCGAAATCCCCTAACAATTTTTAACAGCAAACTTCCCTGAAAGCGCGATTGAATCTGCTTCTTTTCAGTTAACTTTATTCTAGAAATTTTAAAAACACACAAACACATGTTCAGTTTTGGACCAGCCATGATTATCGGGCTCATTTTTATGGGAATCGGCCTTTTGGTAAGCTGGCGATTACGCAATCGTTTTAATGCGTATAGTAAAATTCCATCCATTAGCGGACTCTCGGGCCGTGACATTGCAGAGCGCATGCTTCGCGACCACAATATCTATGATGTACAGGTCATGAGCGTTGAAGGGCAGCTCACCGATCATTACAATCCGATGAATAAAACCGTGAATTTATCTGAAGGGGTTTACAATGGCAGAAATGCTGCCGCTGCTGCTGTTGCAGCCCACGAATGCGGTCACGCGGTGCAGCATGCAACAGCTTATGCTCCGCTGAAATTACGTTCTGCCCTGGTTCCGCTGCAAAACGCATCCGGTATGATCATCAACGCGATTATGATGCTGACCATTTTCGGAGGTGCGTTTTTGTACGATGCGTTTCCAATCAAACTCGTGTTATGGATTATCGTAGCCGCTTACGGTTCCATTGCACTTTTCAGTTTCATTACACTTCCGGTAGAATTTGACGCTTCGAAACGGGCAATTGTCTGGATAGAACGTTCCGGAATTTCCTATGGCGAAGAGTTGAGTCGCTCGAAAAAAGCCCTCAATCTGGCCGCAACAACTTATGTAATAGCCGCTTTGGGAGCCTTGGTAACACTGTTGTATTACCTGTTTGCATTGCTGGGTGGAAGCGATGAATAATTCCGCGCGGGTATTCCGAAAAAATAGTACATTTGAAAAAAATTAACGATTATGTCAAGCGAACACAATCATCACGACGAACACAAAAACAACACCGATACTTTTTTTGAAGAATCGACGATTGCAATTGGTTTTGTCTACACCATTGTTGCGTTGGCGATCATCATATCGATCTTCGCATTCGGTTAACTAAAGGAGGACACTGTTTCCTCCTTTTTTAATAACCGCATTCCCTCATTCTTTTTGCTGCATTATGCCGTTCAATTCTATTTTTGCCTGGGTAATGAAAAAACGTCTGCATCAGATAGACCTTTTTAGAAAATACCCGTTGGAAGTACAGCAAGAGTTATTTGAGCGCATGCTCCTGAACGCATCAAAAACAGAATTCATCCAACAATTTCAACTCGCACAAATCACTGATTACGAATCTTTCCGGTCGGCGATTCCGTTGCAAGATTACGATACCATGAAACCATGGATCGATCGGCTGATGGCCGGCGAACAAAACCTGCTTTGGCCGCAAGACACCAAATGGTTTGCAAAATCTTCAGGGACCACTTCAGATCGCAGTAAATTTATTCCGGTAACCCGAGAGTCGCTCGAAGAATGCCATTACAAAGGCGGAAAAGACTTGCTGGCGCTGTATTACGAGAATTACCCCAACCGGAAATTGTACAAAGGCAAACACCTTATTGTAGGCGGAAGCGCGCAGGTATTACCACTTACGCACGATGCTTATCAGGGAGATTTATCAGCTATCATTGTGAAAAACCTGCCGTGGTGGGCTGAAATTCGCCGTACACCTTCGCGGGAAATTGCCCTCATGAGCGAATGGGAATCGAAAATCGAGAAAATGGCGCTGAGTACCATGCACGAAGATGTGTATATTATTGCCGGCGTTCCAAGCTGGACGATGGTACTCGCCAATAAAATACTGGAGATTTCCGGAAAAAAAAACCTGCGCGAAGTGTGGCCAAACCTGGAATTATTCCTACACGGAGGTGTGAGTTTCGACCCATATCGCGAAGCGTTTCAGCAACTGATTCCATTTGATGACATGCATTACGTAGAAACTTACAATGCTTCCGAAGGATTTTTCGGAATTCAGGATGTGGGCGGTTCCAGGGAGTTATTATTGATGCTCGATTACGGCATTTACTACGAATTCATTCCCATGGAATCGTTTAACGGCTTGAATTCGAAAACAGTCATTAACCTGAGCCAGGTGGAAGCGGACGTCGAATACGCACTGGTGATTTCGACAAATGGCGGACTTTGGCGATACATTCTGGGCGATACAATTCGCTTCACATCCACTCAGCCGTTCCGGTTTGTGATTACCGGCCGTACCAAAAGTTTCATTAATGCGTTTGGGGAAGAAGTAATTGTAAACAATACAGATAAAGCCGTGGCCGAAGCATGCCTCAAAACCAATGCACAGATCCGTGAGTATTCGGTAGCGCCGGTTTACATGCAGGGAACAGATAAAGGAAAACACGAATGGATCATTGAATTTGTACACGAACCCGAAGACCGCCGGCGATTTGAATGGATCCTGGATGAAACACTCAGAAGCATCAATTCGGACTACGACGCCAAACGTACCAACGATATGGCGCTCGAATTTCCGCTGATCCGTTACGTAGAAAGCGGTACCTTCGATGAATGGTTGCGCACCAAAGGTAAATTGGGCGGACAACATAAAGTACCACGTTTATCCAATAACCGCGAAATTGTGGAACAACTATTGCAACAAACGGTTCATCAAACCAACAACAATGTATAAACTGATCCTGTTTCTGGCGCTGTGCTTTTCCTTTTCTTCGAAGGCGCAACAGTCATGGAAACAGGTTTGGACTGCTCCCATCGACTCAACTGCCGTTTGGGATGTCGATCAGGCCGGAAACGCATATTTGGTGGACAAACAAACAATTTCCAAGCTGGATACAGCAGGTAAACAACTACTGACGCAAAGTACCAAATCGATGGGGACGATTGCTAAAATAGATGCTTCCAACTGGATGAAAATTGCTATTTTCTCAGAAGATCAGCAGCGTATCTGTTACCTTGACAATGCATTGGCATTCCAACCAGGATGCATTGACCTGGCAGAATTCGGAGTGAACCTGGCACAACATTTCAGTACTTCTGCACAAACCGACCGCATCTGGATTTACGACCAGCTCAACAGCGAATTGCAGTTAATCACTATTCGCAACAGTCAGCGGCAAATCGTTCAAAACCTGGCGTCGCTCGTTGATTTGGGAACCGTATTGCAACTTATCGAATTTCAAAACAAGTTATATTTGTTCGACAATCGCGGACAAGTCATTACGCTCGACAATTTCGGGAGTTTTCTGAGCGCGCAAACGGTTGCAGGAACACATATTCAACCTTTCGCGACCGGATTTCTGGCTTCTGACAAACAATTCATCCGGTTCTCAGATGAAGAAACCGAATTGCTTACACCTTTTTTCGAGCTGGTTTCGGGCGAAGAAATAAAGTGGTTTTGTTTTGTGGGAAAACGCCTGTTTGTGAGTACTGCAACACAACTGATCAGTTTTGAATTGATTGGTTAGTGCATTTCCCACAAATGTCTTACATGAAATAAAATGATTTGTATCGACTAGCAGATACGTTATGTTTCCCCACGAATGCACGAATTTTTTGCGCGCCTAACGGACGCGCCAACAATTATAACAGACATTAATCAAACACAAAGCGAGTCCGTTAGGCGAGCCATAATTCGTGCATTCGTGGGAGTTCTTTGTATTACTCTTATCTGTCTTAGTAAAGAAATCGCATAGGAAATACTTATTTATTAGTTGAAATCACTTTTAACATCGGTGAAACGTCTTTTATTTTTCCACATTTCGGTGCCATGTGGCTAGAATTTGTAATTTAGTCAGTCGCAAAATAATGGTAAGATGCATATCGCAGTAGCAGGGAATATCGGTTCGGGAAAAACAACGTTAACACAGATGCTTGCAAAGCATTACGGTTGGGAAACACATTTGGAAGATGTGGAACAAAATCCGTACCTGAATGATTTTTACGAGGATATGCAACGTTGGTCGTTTAACCTCCAGATTTATTACCTGAATAGCCGTTTTACGCAAATTCAGGAAATCCAAAGTACAAAAAATGCAGTGATCCAGGATCGTACTATTTACGAGGATGCGTTCATTTTCGCACCCAATCTCCATTCGATGGGATTGATGACCACACGGGATTTTGAAAATTACTTTTCACTGTTCAATCTCATGGATTCATTTGTTTCAGCACCCGATTTACTCATTTACCTGCGCGCCAGTGTTCCCACGCTGGTGAATCAGATTCAGCAACGCGGCCGTGAATACGAAGAAAGCATCCGTTTGGATTATTTGAAACGTTTGAATGAGCGTTATGAAGCCTGGATTTCGACTTATGACAACGGAAAATTGCTGATCATTGATGTAGACAACAATCGTTTTCCGGAAAATCAGGAAGATTTGGGTAAAATCATTACCTCTATCGACGCAGAGATCAACGGGTTGTTTTAAGATTAATATTCCTTATTGGTAATGATTCGTCTTGACTTTTCGCACTGAATTTCGCGAAATTCAGCTTAATCCAAATACAAATCTTCCGAATCCGACTCGGCATCAAATTGTTTCACCATCAATGCAATATCACCCATAATGGTGTCTTTCTGTTCGTTTCGATTTTCTGTACCACCAAAATATTCTTTCAGCAACAATTGCGATTCCATAATCGCCGATTCAGGCACCAGCGTTTCGAATTGCTCAATCAACGTAATCGCTTCAAATGCATCCAGAAAATCGCCATCGATGGCAAAAAGCACGAAATCGGATAAATAAGCACTGAAATCGAGTTTACTATTCCAGAAAGCACCGATTAATTGTCGTTTGATCGGGGCATTTACTTCGTCGCGAAAAGCTTCCATCAAGGGTTCAACGGTAGAACTGTCTTTTAATCCTTCGAACAATTCCATCATCGCAGCCGTATTTTCGTCACTCAAACCGCCACGCCATACTTCAACCAACGGAGCAATCACACTTTCGTCGCCATGTACATGAAACGACTTGATTGCCGCGCCTACTTTCAGGTCATCGCCACTTCTTAGATCGGTTAACAATTGCCCAATCTTCAATTGGTGCTGTTTGCTTTTGGAATTTCCTGACACGTTATCTGATTTTCGTGCAAAAGTATAAAACATCCCTATCTTTGCCCCATGAACTTACGGTTGATTTTCATTGTTTGTTTGCTTGGTGTCGCATTCACGGGTTGCTGGATCGATGAAGTGCAACCTTCCCAAAAAAAATCGCTCTGCATTGTCGCTGATCATTTATCGAAAGAAGATAGTTTGATCATCAACCAATTCGGGTACAATTACAAAGTGAGCATCCGGAAAGAAGTCTTGAAACCCGAAGCTATTTTACAGCGCGTGCGTTCCGAAAAATACAACGCCGAAATCGATATTCTGATTATCGAAAGTGCCGAATTACGCAAGGAACTATCAAATCTTAGCGCTTTTAAAAGCATCCGGTCGTCAGAGATTTTCGGCCAGCTGGAACGTCAGTTCAACAACACGCACCATCAATGGATTCCGGTTTGTCACGACCCGCTGATTGTCTGTAAGTCAAAAGATTCCTTGCAGAATTGCGGACCGCTAAACCTTCAAAAAACAGACTTATTACCGAAACTGATTATCCGGTCAAAGCATGAAGAATATCGTGATCTGCTTTCGGGAACCAAATTTAATTGGTTGAATGCAACGCCGGGAGCAACTCAGCAATTCGGAAAGGAACGGATTTATGCGTTATCGGACTTTGTAGACCGTACCTTTTATGCAAATGACAGCACTGCTGGGATTATTCCCAACGAATGCCGGTATTACCTGATCGACAAAAAAAGAACCGTTTCGCGGATGTGCACTCTGAGCTTGTACCGGTACGGAAGAAACAGTGCTGTAGCTTCGAATTTTCTTTCTTTTTACATGGCGAATTCATATTCTGTCGCTAATGGTAGAAATCAATTACCTGTTAAAAAGCATGTTACCCCTAATTGGTACATCCGATCACTTTCTATTCAGTAGGAGCGTTAAAATAGTCGATGAAAATGTTGAAATTTTCATTAATCGTAACTTTTTCTTTTTTTTACACGTATCTATAGTCGGTATAATCCTGAGAATTAAGTATTTTTAGCTGACTATATATCGATTTTGGTTGCATCATTTATACGATAAACCCTAAGATACTATGAAAACGATCGCTACTACACTACAAGAAAAAAATCCTCTTCGTGAACCAATTGAACTAAGCAGACAAACCAGTACGCGTATTCCGCTAGCCTTGTTTTTTGTCTTTTTTGCTTTGAGTATCGTTACCGGATACGCTATTTTAGCAGCACAGGGAGCAACTCCGTTATTCTTTACTATATCAGCCTTTTTCCTCGGCGGGATGATTTATTTCTTATCCCTCATCTGGCGAATCATCGGTTCGGCTTACATTAAAAACGATATGTTGATCGTAAAATACCTTTTCGGAAAGTTCAAAGTGACCGAACTCCGTTCGATCCGAGGTGTTAAAACGATTAAGGTTCCCGGATTACGCCTTACATCCATCCGTTTCAAAGTAGACGGAACGATGTACAAAGTGATCATATTTGGCAGGACCAGCTACCTGCATGATCCCAAAACGATTATTAATACATTGCGGAAAGCAGCTTAACATTTTTACTTTTTGCCCAAAGCAGCAAATAGAGAGAAAGCATAGCTTTTGAAGAAAAATGCTTTGTCGTGGTCCGCCTGAGGCGGAATCCATGCAGGTTTTGCAATCACGACTGGATTTCAGTTCTAAAGTAAAAAAGAAGCAAGCCATAAGCCGGGTTCTGTACATTCCAATCAGGCTAGCTGATCAGAACTGACTGTCATTTATCTAGTTCCGGCCTCACGATCGGAATCCATCGACCTACCCTCCAAGATCGAGCGAGCAGCCCTCAAGCCTTGGTATACATGGTCTTTCAGTCCGTAAGGTTTACCTTGCACTTTATGTCGCCATAAAGACGGTGAGCTCTTACCTCACCTTTTCACCTTTTCCTCTTCCAAATCACTTCAGAAGAGGTAGTTTTCCTTTCTGCGGCACTTTCTGTTCGTATTCTGTCTCCGGAATACGACCTTCCCGTTAGGAAGTACGGTTACTCTATACTGCCCGGACTTTCCTCCCCGATTAAAATCGGAACGACAGTCGGCTTGCTTCAGGACAAAGATACGTATTATTGACAAGGAGTTTAGCCTCAAATATCTGACAACAAAAAACTCCGCTCAAAGAACGGAGTTTCAATTATAATGGGTTTCGATTATTGCTTGGCAAACAATTTCGTTGCTTTACCACTGGCAGTAGTCACCACCAAATGGTAGATTCCTGCATCGAGGTCGCTAACATTGATCACAGGTGAAGCACCTTCCGATTCCAGCGATTTCACAATTTGTCCCTGCTGGTTTAAGATGCTGATTTGTTTTACAGCTTCTGGTGACAACACGGTCAATTCATCGGTAGCAGGATTCGGGAATAGAGAAAAAGTCAGTACAGCTTCGTTTAATCCCAATCCATTGAGTTCATCGCGGTATTCAATCGAGGTAATTTGTTCCGAACCCAGAATAACAGATGTTCTGACACGCAAAATAGCTTCTTTCTCTTCCACAGCACGCCACTCGTATTCGTGTGCTTCCGGAACATCAAGACCTACCCAAAAACCAATGGTGTCAAGGCTAATGTAAATGGAATCATTTTCCAATACACGGTGATGAATTCGCAAAGCATCAAATGTTCCGTAAGGAGTCGTTATAACGCCCCAACCATCAACCGTTGATTCTTTGTAACGGTGCTGGATCCATTTTGCATCGTAGATCGGATTCAAATCCAAATCGGTATAACCCCTTGAAGTATAGTTATCACCGTATTCCAATGGGAATTCATAACGTGTTTCAATAGTATCCGATTTGGCAGGAACTCCCTGGCCGCTAATCACAAACTCATAACCAACCATTTTAAGTGCTGTCGGAGAGGATTTTGAAAACAACGAAATATCATCGATCGTAATCGGTAAAACTGAAGTAATCTGATCCAGAGGCAAATCAGTTGTCGGCGCAAAATAACTCGCCTGGTAATTAACCGCTGCAACTGGGCCGAAAAGAAGATTTGATAGAAACGACGCGTCAGAAATATACTTGTAATCAGTGAAACGCTGGCTCATTGGGGTTAAACCCGAAAAATCCCAGGTATAATTAGCGCCGGTCGACATATAATCCAGTGAAAGGTCTAATGTGGTACTCATCACCAATTGATCACCGGCCTCCGCAAAATTCGTATCGTTAAGGGTAATTTGTCCGAAAGAAACGACAGGAATCATTCCGACAGCTAGTAATAGTTTTTTCATGGTTTTCTAAAATTACAGTTCAAATATACGGAATAATCCATGCCAATGAACTGTAAATCACGATCACAGCAGTTGAATCAAACTAAAAAGTACGACGTAAGCTCAATTGCCCGTTCAATGGCAATAATCGCTGTTCACCGGCATACATCACCGAATTGAACGGTTTCAGAATATCTACGTTCATCCCCAATCCCATATACCAATTCGGGGTTAGCGAACGCCAGTAAGTAGCACCGATTTCCATTGTCAGTGTTTTCGCGTTACTGATCTTTCCGAAAGTTTGTTCCGAACGCACCACTACATTGCTTTGAGTTTCCTGCTGATTGCCTGAGAAAGCCGTTTGAAAGCCCGGTGTGACTGTTGCTACAATGGAATTTCTTCCTGCTTCATACCCCATTGAAACCGGCATTTCAAACGAATACAACTGACTGTATTTCGTATCGATGCGTGAATTAACAGACGGATAAGTTGTATAGAGTATATTTTTGGTGAAATCAACCCGCATGTTGGCGCCAAAAGTAAATACCATCCGATCCAGTTTTTTATACAAACCACCACCTACAGTATAGAAATGTACCAAATCGGATTTACCAATCACATGTTGCGCTGATTGACCAATTCCGGCGGAAGCCTGAATATAGAAACGGGAAGCTTTTGGAAATGAGGTTGCTTCCAGCATGCAATGATTGAGGTTTTTACAATCGTTTTGAACAGAGTTGTATTTTTCCAGGTCGTAAGGCGTGTGCAATTCCAAAACATATGGGGGAAGATGATCAACGATCACTAATTCTTCTGCTTGCTGATCCAAATCAGCCTCAGGGCTATTCGAAACCAAATTTTCGGCAGAAACTACTTCCGGAATGATTTGTTCTGGTGCACTAAAATCGGGTGCGTTGTTTGAGGAAACGATGTCAGCGCTTCCGCCTTGAACACCTTGGTAAGACGTTGATGCAAAGTTATTTTCGACTGCTACAGGCGATCCGCAAGGTGCTGCAGGACGCAACTGATGTGTTACATCTTTAGAAACTTGTTCGTATTGATTGATTCCCAAAAATGGGGTTGTTTGAGCATTTAAGCGTATGTGTTCTGTAGGTTGACTGGTAATCCAAAACACACTCCCTGCCAATAAAACAAGTGTCACAGCTCCGCTGGCAATCCACCAAAAAACGGCTTTTTTGCGCTTTTGTTCGGGCAGCATTGCTTCCATTTCAGACCAAAAAGATTCCTGGAAAGCGGCAGGCTCGGGGGCTTTGGCTCCTTTGAATAATCGGTCAATATCCTGATCGTTCCAACTCATATGGCACAACGTTTTTCATTCAACAATTCTATTTCTTCCAATCTGTCGCGCAGTTGTTTTCGCGCGGTCGATAAGTGCCACTTTGAAGTTCCTTCTGTAATTTCGAGTAAATCACCGATTTCTTTGTGATTGTATCCGTCGATTACATACAAGGTAAAAACATGGGCACTGATAGGTGGTATGGTAGTCAAAAGCTGCATAATGGCCTGGTAATTCAGCCCTTCTTCGCCGGCGTTGGTCGAGTTATTGGCATACAATTCCAATTCGCGATCAGTGTCTTTTGCAAAAATGAGCGTTTGATGATTCTTGTTTTTGCGGTATTCATCGATGAGCACATTTACCATGACACGCTTTGACCAGGCTGCATAATTTATTTCCTCCAGATTGATGGCAGCCAAACCGTTGATGATTTTCAAAAAGCCATTGTTAAATGCAAAACGCGCATCTTCCTCGTTGGAATAATAACGCATACAAACACTCATGAGTACGCGATACGTATACTCGTAAAGTTGTTTCTGTGCACGACGATCGTTCTTTGCACATGCTTCCAGTATTTGAGATGTTATGTGCATGTAATTTCCAATCGTTCTTATTTGACTTTTCTTTTGCAATTTAATGAATATTTATAGCTTCATCATTGGCGACTGAAGGTAATAACGTGTTATATTTGGAAAGGGTTGGAAAATCGATTAAAATGCTTACACTACATATTATACGGCACGCCAAAACGCATCAGCAATCCTCAACGGGCAAGGATAAAGACCGCGCATTGATGGAAAAAGGTATCGCGCAATCCAATTTACTGGGGAATTATCTGCAAACTCACCATATTGAGTTGGGGAAAATGCTTTGTTCTTCAGCCACCCGGACGCGTCAGACAAAATCTATTATTTGCCAGCACCTGGCCGAACAATGCTGTGTAGAATACCGCGATAGTTTGTACGCAGCTACTGAATCCGAGTTATTAGCAGAACTGGCAGGTGAAACCGATCCCATTCTTACCATTATCGGTCATAATGACGGCTTATCAGACCTGGCGAGTTATTGCGCGGATGAATACATCGGGTTGAGTACCTGTGAATTTATCACCATGACTTTTCCATTCAAAAACTGGTCACATATCATTCGGGGAACCGGAACTATTCTGCTGCGTTACCGTCCTGAGGTTTTTCTTCCTCATTAGTTGTTGAGGGCGTTTTCGGACGAATGTGATACACGACCTGGTAACCTTCGGTTTGTTGCCTGAACCGCTCTTCCATTGCTAATCGCTGAGCTTCCAAAGCTTCCAGTCGGGCGTTGTACATTCCTTCCAGATCGGGCGGTTCTATACCGAGTTCTTTTTCCAGTTCGTACTGGTATTTGGGACCTTGTGGTCCTTTTTTACGGTACAAAATAGCGAGCATGACGCCGATGAACAAACCACTGAGATGCCCTTCCCATGAAACGGCAGCTTTTTGCGGAAAAATTCCCCATACCATACTTCCATACATCAGCACCACGAATAGCGAAATGGCCTGCAAGGGTTTATAATGGCGAAAGAATCCGGAAATAAACAGAAAACCAAACAAGGCGTAAATTATGCCGCTCATGCCAATGTGATAAGCGTTTCCGGCGGCAAATATCCAAACCCCAAGGCCAGTAACCAACCAAGAGATGAAAAACACTTTAAAGGCTATTTCGCGGTAATAATAAATAAGTGTTGCAAAAAGCAGAAAGATCGGGAATGAGTTGTTGATGATGTGCGAAAAATCGTTCGGAGCATGCAATAATGGCATGAAAATGACTCCTTTCCAGCTTTCCCACACCTGTGGACGAAGACCGAATTGCACCAGGTCATATCCCGAAACACGTTCCGCCCAAAAGATCACCCACATCAGCACCACCAGTAAAAACGGATAGAGTATAGCCTCTAATGGCGAACCGAAATGATTGTTTTCTTTTTTCACGGGGATGTTTCGACAAGAATCAAACCGAAGAGTAAAAGATGACAAAATGGCGTGAAAAACAAAAGGAGCCTCAACGAAGCTCCTTTCTTATAATTGAAAAATCAATTCTTAATTATTGGTATACAACTGCAGGAATCCTTGTTTCTCGAGTTCTGTGCCGTCTAATAACGTTGCGTTGAGTTTATAGAAATAAACACCTTCGGTACATTTCTCGCCGCCGTTGTTGGTTCCGTCCCAGAAAACAGTGCCTGTAAGATTTTGTTTGTCTTGTACTACATTCCCCCAACGATTCAAGATCACGATATCAAATGATTCGAAAATATCGAATGGAAACTCGAAAAGGTCATTTAAACCATCACCGTTTGATGTTACCACATTCGGCATCGAGAAGTTACCATCTACGTTTACGATCAGTTGGTATTGGTCGATACAGCCCAACGAGTTGACAACGGTAAGTGTAATTACCTGCTCACCCGGACTCACGTAATAACTGGAAACCGAACTTCCGTTGGAATTGGTAAACGGAGGCGTATTCGACAAATCCCACGTCCAGCTAATGATTGGAGCTTGGGAAGAAGTTGATTGGTCATCGAAATAAACAGTGGTTCCCAATTGAACATCTGTTGCACTGGCAGTGAAATAAGCGTCGAGTCCGCTGTCAGGAATCGTCACTGGATCAAGCGGATAAATCACCTGGCAATCGTTGGAATCATAGATCGACACCGACGGATTGTAAGTCGCCACATTTTCGTATATGTGTGTGAACAAGGTTGAATCATTGACAATGGTTCCATCGTTCAAATCCCAGACAATTTGGGTCACGTTTTCAGTAGTACCGATATCGAAAATCACATTTTGTCCGCAACCGTTCAGGTCCTGCGTCCAGCTTGGAGTTGCCGTTGGTCCGAAAATAGTCAGGAAATCAATCAATGTCGTGTCGCTTGTACAACCGTACTCATCCGTGATCACCAATCCGGCACTGTAAGTTCCCGGAAATACGTAGGTATTGTTCGGCGAGGCCAGCGTTGATGTTTTTCCGTCACCAAAAACCCAGTTCCATGAAACAATGTTTCCAAGAGTCAAAGAAAGATCGGTGAAATCGGCAAATACCGGAGGACATGTGAAATCGCCATCAACATTGGTTGCTGCACCATCTAATACGTAATCTACAATTGCCACCGGAGTGGAAACTGTGATTGGCGTCAGTAGAGTGTCTTTACAGCCATTTACGTCTGTTGTGATCAATAGAATATCATGTGCTGTACTTGACGATGCCGGATTGGAAGGTTCATCGAACCAGGTCGTAAAATCGGTTGTAGTCGATTGCGGAGTGTTATCAGTAAACCATTCATAGGAAAGTGGCCCTGATCCGGTAGAACCGTTCGTGGCTGTAAACACTTCTGCATCACATACCACCGCATCCACAGTAAAACTGGCTACCGGTTTGGTAATCACGATTTGCGTTGTTGCCGGAGCAGAAACACAACCGAATTCATCTGTTGCAACCAATGAAACCGCAAATGAACCTTCGGTATTGAAGGTATGATCGACAGTTGTTGCAACGTTGGTGGTGTTTTGTGTAGAACCATCATCCGGAAAGCTGAAAACAAAACTTTGTAATGGGACACCATTCCCTGCTACCGATGAACCATTGGTAAACGTAACCAGGAATGGGACACAACCGGCATTATCACTGGCCAGAATTTGCGCAACAGGTGTTTCCAAAGCCGTCATTGGCGTGAAGGTCTGATCATCTGCACAACCAACATTGTTTGTGGCCGTGAGTGTGATGGTAAAGGTTCCTGAATTCGGATAACTGTAACTTGGATTTTGCCCTGAAACCGTTTGTCCGTTACCCATATCCCAAGAGTATGTACCAAACGGATGCGTTGATGTAGAAGTGGAAAGCATTGTCATTGCCGAGTTTTCGCAAATACTGTCATTTGAAATGGTAAACGAGGCAATGGTTTGCGAAATATGAATCACAGCAGTTGTACTGTCTTCGCAGCCCGTTGTATAGTTGTGAATGACCTGCGTAATGGTGTAAGTTCCGTAAGCGCCGTAATTATGGCTGGTAGTACCAAGGTCAAGATCGTCAAAATCAGGATCATCGAAATTGGTTTGTGTTCCATCTCCCCAACGCCAGATCATATCGGCATCGTCAGGAATAGCACCGATAATAGATTGGTCATTTACTACTACGTTTACCGGGAAACTTGCAGGATTACAATAAAGTGTCTGAGCCGGCTGGAACCGTGAAATCGGTGCTTTGATGTAAACCGCATTCGGTTGAATGAGCGTATCAAGGCAACCTCTGAAATTTACGATCAGCTGCACATCGAAATAACCTGTATCGTTCGGATAGGAGTAGCTTGGGTTTTCAGTTGAAGCTGTTCCGCCATCGCCAAAGTCCCAGGCATACGTTACTTCAGTCGGATCGTGTGGTGCAAGAATCACACTGAGGTTAGTGAAATCAATAGATGTTTTGGCACATTCCGGACTTTGATCAATACTGAAATTCACAGCATCAATGTGTCCGACCTGGATGTATTCAACAAGTGTATCCGTTCCGACACAACCACTTTGGGTTGTAATTACGAGCGAAACGTCGTACACACCAACCGGGTAATTGTGTACAGGTGGTGTTTCTCCGTTAAAGGTAGTTCCGTCACCAAATGTCCACACCCAACTTACAATCGGATTCGAAGAAGTGGAAGTTGAAGTGAATTGTACCGAAAGCGGGTCACAACCTTCAGTCACATCTGCAACAAACGAAGCATCGGGCGGAGTAAGGCTGATATAACTGTTTTGAGAGAATGTTCCGGTACAACCGTTAGCTCCCGTCATTGTTAATGTTACGTTGTAATTACCATTCGCGGAATACAAGTGTGCCGGAGGATTTTGTCCGTTGAATGTGGAACCGTCACCGAAAGTCCATACAAAGTTAGAACCTGCCGGGCTGTTATTGGTAAATACTACCGATTGCGGTGCACAACCTGTTGTTGGTACAGCAGTAAATGCGGGAACCGGGCTCGGTAAAATCGTAATTTGTTGTGTTGTATTTCCGGAGCAGCCCGAACCTGTGTTTTGGGCTGTGAGTGAAATCGTGTAAGTTCCTGCAGAAGGATACGTTACTGTATTATTCTGACCGGTTGAACTTCCGGGTGAGCCACCGGGAAATGTCCAGTTCCAGGCATTGACACCAACAGTCGAATTATCACTGATCGTTACCGGAAGGCCTTCGCAGGCTGTTGCAGGAGCGGTAATTCCCGCCTGGAAGTTGGAAACCACCAATGATTGCGTAATCGTATCCTCGCAACCGAAACTATTGGTCACAATCAACGAAACATTGTAAGTTCCGGCAGTCGCATAATTCACCACCGCAGGATTTTGCAGCGTTGAGGTTTGTCCGTTGCCAAAGTTCCATTCATAGCTTGTGCCTCCGGATGAGGTGTTATTAAAAGTTACTCCTACCGGCAATACACAACCGTTGGTAGATGTTGTAAATGACGCAGTAGGCGCCGGATTTACTGTGACATAATTTACTTTTACTTCGGCATCGGCCTGACCGTTGCTTGCGGTCACTACCAACGTAACCGTGTAAGTTCCGGGAGCGCTGTAAACATGCGACGGGTTTGTTTGGGTCGACGAGTTTCCGTCACCGAAATCCCAGCCCCAGTTTGTAATCGGTGAACCGCCATTTGTCGATTGATTGACAAATAAAACCGGCGAACCGAGACAAACAGCCGTAGGATTCCCTGTAAATTGGGCTGTTGGGGGTTGTGCTAAGCAGAATAGTGGAGTTAGAAGGAGGTAGAGGAGTAAATGCTTCATGTTTTGTCGCGTTAATTCAATTACAGCTTTCCAATAATAAGAAAAGAAAAGCACTTTTCTTGCTAATCATTTAAATTTAACTCACAGTAAACCTGAGTTAATGTTTAAATTTTAACGCTGTAATACTTAATAAACGCACGTTTAATCATTTAGGTTGCTTCCCAACCATCGTCTCATTTCGGCTAAATCGATATGTTTTCGACGAGCAATATCTTCCACCTGTTCATTGGTGATTTTACCAAGACCAAAATATTTGGAATCCGGATGTGCAAAATACCAGCCCGAAACAGATGAAGCAGGCCACATAGCGAGGGTTTCTGTTAGTGAAACGCCACTCACTTCCGTTGCATTCAGGATTCTGAACAAGCCTGGTTTTTCGGTATGATCAGGACAAGCTGGATAACCGGGTGCCGGTCTGATTCCGCGGTATTTTTCCTGGATTAATTCTGAATTATCGAGTGTTTCGTCAGGCGCGTAGCCCCATTTCTGCTTACGCACATAAGCGTGCATGTATTCCGCGAATGCTTCCGCCAAACGATCAGCAAGTGCTTTGAGTAATATGGATGAATAATCGTCGTGATCGTCTTCAAAGCGTTGAACGTGTTCGTCGATTCCATGGCCGGTTGTGACCACAAAACCACCAATGTAATCTTTCACGCCGCTTTCCTTCGGAGCGATAAAATCGGAAAGTGCCAGGTTGGGCTGACCCGAAACTTTGGTGGTTTGCTGACGCAGAGTATGTTGAATGTTGATGACCTCAGAGCGGGTTTCATCAGCATAAATTTCGATATCATCTCCCACACTATTTGCAGGGAAAATTCCCACAACGGCTTTTGCAACCAGCCATTTTTCGTCGATGAGTTTTTTCAGCATGGCTTGTGCATCGGCAAAAAGTTCCGTTGCCTGCGCTCCGACAACCTCATCGGTCAGAATATTCGGGTAACGGCCATGCAATTCCCAGGTTTGGAAAAAAGGTGTCCAATCAATGTAATCCACCAGTTTTTCAAGTGGGAAATGTTCAAAGGTTTGTGTTCCCAATTCTTTCGGAGCCGAAACCGTCGATTCATCAAAAGTCAATTGTAGTTTATTGGCCTGAGCTGCGGCCAACGACAACAATTGTTTCGCCCCACGGTGTTTTTCATGGTGTTCGCGCAAACGGGTGTATTCGAGTTTGAGATCTTCTACAAACTGTCCTTTTTTATGTCCGAGCAATTGTTCAACAACCGTTACAGAACGCGAAGCATCCAACACATGAACGGTTTGTCCGCGCTCATAACTTTGTTCGATTTTCACAGCTGTGTGTACTTTTGAAGTTGTCGCACCGCCAATTAGTAACGGAATATCCAGTTGGGCGCGTTCCATTTCTTTGGCAACGTAAACCATTTCATCGAGTGAAGGTGTAATCAAACCGCTGAGTCCGATTACGTGTGCCTTGTGTTCGATCGCCGCCTGGATGATCTTGTCGGCTGGAACCATTACTCCCAAATCAATCACTTCATAGTTATTACAACCGAGCACAACACCCACAATATTCTTCCCGATATCGTGTACATCGCCTTTCACAGTTGCCATGATGATTCTTCCGGCAGTTTCGCTTTTTCCGCCTTTTTCTTCTTCGATAAACGGTAATAAATAAGCAACCGCTTTTTTCATCACACGTGCCGATTTCACGACCTGAGGCAGGAACATTTTTCCGCTTCCGAACAAATCCCCCACCACGTTCATTCCATCCATCAATGGACCTTCAATTACTTCAATCGGGCGCTTGAACTGGTGACGACATTCTTCCACATCTTCGTCGATGTAATCCACAATTCCTTTTACCAAAGCATGCGAAAGCCGTTCATTTACCAGAGCGCTGCGCCATTCCAGTTCCACTTCTTTTTTCTTCTCTTCGCCTTTGAAACTTTCGGCAAAATCGAGTAAACGCTCGGTTGCATCAGGACGACGATTGAGGATCACATCTTCGATAAACACCAGCAATTGTTTGTCGATGTCGTCATAGATTTCCAGCATAGACGGATTCACAATTCCCATGTCCATACCTTGCTGAATGGCATAATATAAGAACACGGAATGCATGGCTTCGCGCACCGCATTGTTTCCACGAAACGAGAACGAAACATTGGAAACACCGCCGCTTACATGAGCGCCTTTGAGATTTTCACGAATCCATTTGGTGGCTTTGAAAAAGTCGAGCGCGTTGTTATTATGCTCTTCCATTCCGGTGGCAACGGGGAAAATATTCGGGTCGAAAATAATGTCTTGTGGCGGGAAATTTACTTTGTCGACCAATGTGCGGTAGGAACGTTCACAAATTTCGATGCGTCGTTCGTAACTGTCAGCCTGACCCTTTTCATCAAAGGCCATTACCACCACAGCTGCACCGAAACGCTTGATCTTTTTGGCTTGCGCGATAAAGTTCTCTTCACCTTCCTTGAGTGAAATAGAGTTCACAATTCCTTTTCCCTGGATGCATTTGAGTCCGGCTTCGATGATTTCCCATTTGGAACTATCGATCATGACCGGAACACGTGCGATATCGGGTTCGGCGGCAATCAGGTTCAGAAATTTCACCATGGCTTCTTTGCCATCGATCATTCCTTCATCCATATTGATATCGATGATTTGCGCTCCGCCTTCTACCTGTTCGCGTGCTACGGAAAGCGCAGCTTCGAAATCATTGTCACGGATCATGCGCAAAAAAGCACGCGACCCTGTCACATTGGTACGCTCACCGATATTGATAAAGTTACTTTCAGGGGTTACTGTGATGGCTTCTAAGCCGGATAATCTCAACAAATTACTCATACTGTTTCAGCAAGTGTTCTCGGTGCGTATTTAGGTGCCAGCTCGGCCATTTTACGGATGTGAGCCGGGGTTGTTCCACAACAGCCACCAATGATATTGATAATGCCTTCGCGAAGGAATTCTTCTATTTGTTCGCCCATCATTTCGGCGGTTTCATCGTATTGGCCAAATTCGTTGGGCAAACCCGCATTCGGGTGAGCGCTCACAGCAAACGGTGCCTGATTGGCTAAAATTTGTAAATAAGGACGCATCATGGAAGCTCCCAGGGCGCAATTCAAACCGATACTTAACAACGGCATGTGTTGTACCGAAACCAGGAACGCATCAGTGGTTTGTCCGGTAAGTGTTCGTCCGGATTGATCGGTGATTGTTCCAGAAACCATGATTGGTAAACGCACACCACGCGCTTCGTATACTTCATCAATCGCATACAAAGCCGCTTTGGCATTGAGCGTATCAAAAACTGTTTCCACGAGCAAAATATCGCAACCACCATCCATTAAGGCATTTGTTTGTTCGGTGTAGGCCACCACTAATTCATCAAAGGTAATCCCACGAAATCCCGGGTCGTTTACATCAGGTGAAATGGAAGCTGTGCGGTTGGTAGGCCCGATAGAACCTGCTACAAAACGCGGTTTATCCGGATTGAGCGCTGTGAATTCGTCACATACCTCTTTCGCAATTTTAGCACTGTGGAAGTTGATATCGTAGACGTATTTTTCCAGATGATAATCAGCCTGCGCGACGGTGGTTCCTGAAAAGGTGTTCGTTTCAATGATATCGGCACCAGCTTCGAGGTATTCGCGGTGAATCTGAGCAATAATTTCAGGACGTGTCAATGACAACAAATCGTTGTTTCCCTTCAGCGGATGCGGATGATCTTCGAACCAGCCTTTGCGAAAATCTTCTTCTTCGAGCGGGTAGCGCTGAATCATGGTTCCCATTGCTCCGTCGAGAACAAGAATGCGTTTTTTAAGAATGTCTGTAATATGCTCCATAGTTATATGCGTAATTGGTTTGCAACTATGAAGGAGCGGAAGTGAAATACTTCAGTAACTACTTATCTTTTCAGCCGTTGGCTAATTGGATTTGGCACCTATTCCGCGAGCGGAGGTTGCCAAGGTTTCACAGGGCCTATCCCTCCACCTTTCTTCATAAGTTGTCAAAAACAAAGAACTGAGGCAAATATACGGAGTTTGGTTGAGAAACGATATAGTTTTTACGTTTTATACGTTTGTTGGTTCTTTGGTTTCTTTGCTGCCGGAAATTAAATGCCTCTACACGTCCCGTAGGGACGAAATATGGTAGCAGAAATATAGCATTATGAACATCCATGCCGTAGGTATGGGACATCGCAAACCATGTAATGAGAATGTCTTACCCCTACGGGGTAATAGTTCCGATAATCATTTCTTTGTTACCATATTTCGTCCCTACGGGACGCTGGAAATCAAGTATAGTTAGAAGTTCCACTTCATATTCCGGTCGTCTAACACCGCGAAGGAAATTTTCCAGGAGGTTCGGGGTTTGATTGTATTCCCGTCGGAAGCAACGGCGTAAATACCGATCCGCAAACGACGTTTCGAGAATTTAAAACTGCGTTCCAAACCGGTGAAGATCTCGTAATATTGGTATTTGTATTCGGCTACGTAAAGCGCGCCTACTCCCATTACCAAGCCGATTCCGGTTTTTTTCATGAACGGGATTTTGTTGATGATGGCACCGTTGTCGTGATGCACAAAATGTGCTTCGAGGTAGTATTCTTTCGATGGCAAGGAGCTGTCCTGCGCCTGGAATGAATACAACGGATTGGAAAACCATAATGGTGTACTTCGCCGCTGGTATTTGAAATCCGCGTCTTTGAGGTTTTTGGAACTAAGGAATTTCCCAGCTTTGAAATGGTAATTGGATGTCCCTAATGTTCCAAGCTGGAAGCTTTGTTGGATTCCCACAATCGCGTATTCATGGTCTACATCACTGCCAAACAGTTTCGGAATTCCACGCTGATAATAAGCGTAAAAAGTCGGGAATTTCGATCCGAGAATCACTTTCCGATACGGTTCTCGCATGTATTTTTGCTTCGGCGTATAACTCACGGTAATTTCACCCAGCAATGCCTGATAACCTTCAAATTCCTGGAATTGATCGTTGGGAATTAAGCTATCAAACGTACTCAGATTCTGGTATTTCGATAAGGAACGGCGCTCGGCAAATTCGGCTTCCACGTTGATGTAAAATCCGTTGAAATATTCGTAATCGTGGCCCAACCGCAATTTAGTCACTTCGATGAAATTGCTTCGTTTGTAGACTTGGGTAATGGCATCGAAAGGAACAATGGCATCAAATTCATGCGAACCGCGGATATAGACTTTTCCCTGGTGGAATGGATCGTAGAGATAACGCCACCAGGAAGAACCTTTGAGATCGCCGTTGAGAATTCCCATGGATAATTCGGAATAACTGTCGATTGTACGCTGGTCTTCCCATTTACGGAAAAAACTGAATCCAGGGGCCACACGCGGACCTGCAGGATAAAGCGGACGCGCCATCGCTGCTATCGAATTAATGGTCCATTGAGTGCGTTGCGGTCTGTTACGGTGATCAACACCGAACCAAAGCACCTTCCATACGGTCACTTTATTGAAAATAGCGTCGATGGAATCGAGGTATTCTTTACGGTTAAATGCATCACGCAAGCTGTCTTTCACGATAATGAAACGTTGCTCTTCAGGTGTTAATGATACCACACGCTCTTCTTTCCAGAAAACGGAATCGCGCTCGTAGGCTTCTTTGCTGGTAATCGCTACCTCATCGCTGAAGAATTTCTTGGCATATTCGGGATTGAAGTCGTAGTTAGTGAATTTTGCAACCGTGGTGCAGGTAGAAGTCTGCTCTTTGTATTTTACGCCGTATGTGAGCAACTGTTCGCGAAGCACACAAAGCGTATCGCCCACATTGTCGAAATGCTGTTCGATGGTGAAATAATCGTAGACGAGCAGATTTCCTTTCTCCATGGTCAGTTCGAGCTTCTGTACCAGCCACAGTGAGTCGATGACGTAGATATAACCCGAAAGTGTTGAGGTTGAACTCGACCGCGGAATGATTTTGATCTTATCAATGATGTGGTCGTTTTCTTCGTATTGTGCTTCGAGGCGGTATTTGTAGGATAAAATACCCGGACCCGAAATGGGGCTACTGACCGGTGATGAATGTAAATCATCGAGGTGCATCAGGTTCTCAAAGAAATTGAAGTTCGATTTGACAGTGGTAGTGTAGTACAACAATCGTCCGTCGCCATGTTGTGTAAAGGCATTCCGGATTTCTTTCACTTTGTTTTGCGGCGCATAATAACGAACAGCCTGTACTTCTGCAAGGTTCATGTTTCCGGCCAGCAACTGGGTTTTCCGGCGTTCTTCTTCAAACGGATCGTCAGATGGTTTTTGATCGTTGTTTTGCTTGCCTTGTTTTCGCTCGATTTTTTCAGTGGCTTTGATGTACACATCGGTTGAATGCGGGTAATTCCACTGGTTCATCTGATCGCGTTTTTTCACCACCTTCAGCATAATTTCACGACCAGGATTCGACTTTTTGGTCGTTATTTCCACTTCTTCAATATCGGATACTTTGGTGGGAAAAAGCTGGATATCACGCGTGGTATTGGTGAGCTGAATCGTCACGTATGTTTCACGTTCATCATAACCCATTGCCGAGAAAATGAGGTAATATTCTCCTTCAAATAATTGGAGGGTATAGTTTCCGTTTACGTCGGTTTGCGTACGAAGTTCAACGTTGTTCTTTACATAAATATTGGCAAAAGGAATAGGCAGATTATTTTCATCGGTCACTACTCCAGTAAGCTTCCGTTGGGTCATGCCTGAAAAGGCAATCGGTATAAGGAAAAGAAGTAGTAAAATGTTTCGCATAATTCTCTTAATGAACAAAGGGAAATTGGTAACGTCCGCTCCGTAAAAATGTTGCCGAAAGTTAGGTTATTAAACCTATAACTTCCTGAATTAGTGTTAAATCTTCTTTTCGATCCGATCTAAAACCAAAATCAGGGATAAACGGTAATTACGATTCCTGTTGTTGTTGTTTCTCCTGCTGTGCCATCCACTCGATGTGTTTTTCCATACGCTTGCGCATCCAGCGGCGCAGAAAGTAGGTGCCGAAAGCAAATACAGATAAACCGTAATAATATATCCATCGGTCAAAACCTTCCATGATACCGAAAATCGTAACGACTACGATGATCAGAATACCCATGCAGAGCCAGAACCATTCCATTATTTTGTTGTAAGTACCCATTTTCTATTTTTTATCGTCGATGTCTAATTTTCCGTGCGGTTTCAAAAACACGTAACTTGAAAAATCCTGTTTGGTACGAATGCCTGTTCCATATACCAGGGATTTCGGCGTGCGTACCATCACCATTTTGTCCGTAAAAATAGTGCTATCTGCTCTATTCCAGTACAACGCTTCGGTTTCCATACGCTGATTTTTCAATGGATTGAACAATTGCACTGAATCACGCACCATCATGGTTCCCATTTCTTCGTTCACTTCGCCGTAAAGCGCCGTTAAAATTGAAGCGAGTGAACCGTTTTCATTGTAAAATTCCACTTTTACACCTTCCCGGAATTTCACCACCTTGGTCGGTTTGGTATATGATTCGGCCAGTTTGGCGTAAAGCCGCACCTTGGCATAACCCGAATCGGTATACGTGAGATACAGTTCTGTGGTTTTTTCGTCGGGATCGTTGGGTTTGAATGTGACACGTTTAATCGAATCCAAATCGTTGACGCATGAAACAAACATTCCTGCCATCAATAAGAAAGCAGGAATGAAAATCAGGTATCGTTCTTTGGATGACAGCGTCATATCAGCGTGTTAATCAAGCTTGTATTTCTTGAACCAGCGATCATAATTGGCCGGTGCAAGGATCACTCCGAAATTCATACCAAAATAGTTTTCCTGAATGCCATCGGATAAACCGTTACCGCGTGAACCGTATTGAAAACTAAAGTTGAATGATGAGTTGGTTTTCTGACTGAAGATCGGTAAGCCAAAACCAGCGGTTACGCCCATTTCTTTGAGCTGCGTTCCGTTTTGTAAATTTGGAAGTGTCCCGAAGTAACCTCCCACGCGGTAACGCACACGGCCAAGGTAATCTGACCCGCCCGTTACTTTGGAACCGGTAGAAAAGTTTGGTATGAATTGTAAACCAAGTGAAAAACGCATCGCATCTTTGAATTTATTTTCTTCGTGCACGCTATTAAAATCAGCGCGGTAGTTGCTCCACATTGTGGAAGAGAAATCTCCCATTACATTGAGCTGATACACGTTTTTATGCTTGTAATTTTCGGTTACTTTCGGTCGGAACGAATAATTGAAACCAAGTGTCATAGAGCTTGGGTAAACCAATTCGCCTTTATCGTCGACCGTATAGACCAATGTATCGTATGTGTTGGGATCGCCCAAATCGGTTGTTGCAAACAGGAAATAATCACGGTGCGCCGACAATTGTTGTTGCGGTGAATATACAGCTCCTATTTTCAGGTACTGATTTTTCAATGTATCGAGCATAAACGAGTAGTTCATCCCGATGGAATAATGGAAAGCGTGTAAGCGATAAGTCGTCTGATCAACGCCGCCTGTCGGTTCATATTCGATAAACGAGCTTTGACGCTCATCGGTCACCGACCCGAAAACGTAGGAATAATTGATTCCCAGTGAAATCATGTGACGTTTGGTATTGACAAACTTATAGGCCAATCCGGCAAGAACTTCCTGTGTACTTCCGGAACCTTTGTAAGTGTAACGAATGCTGTCGGTTCCGTCAAATTCTTTCTGTTCGATGCTGTAACCTTTGCGGCTGAAAGGCTGCAATCCGATTGCCATTCCGAAGCGTTTTCCCAACGGAAGTGCCATGGTGATCTGATTTAAACCAACAATTCTGGCTTTGGTTGAAACATCACCCGATGTGTAGGTCGAAAAACGGCTCGACAATCCGATGGTAAACAGCGGCTGATCTTTGGCCAAACCGGTATAACTCGCCGGATTGAACAGGTTTACCGTTGATGAATCAAAAATAGCAGCCCGCACATTCCCGTAAGCACCGAATTGTGAATCTTCCAAGCCACCGGATTCACCGATACCTTGTGTACTGAAAGGGGAAGATGAAATAGGTTGAGCATAACTAACACCAGCGAAACCGATAGTAAGAATGAGACAAAGCTTATATATCATAATGTGCCAATGTTAATTGCAAACCTTTAAGTGTTAAATTTTCGTCGGCAAAGATGCCATTTTTCAAACCCAAATCAAAGTAGTTAGCTCCGCCCCCCGTTAGAAAAATTGTTAATTCGGGCGTCAGCTCCCTGTAATGGGCAATAAAACCAAGCATTTCGTTTCGAATTCCGTGCATTACACCGCTTCGCATTGCGTCGAGGGTGTTTTTTCCGGTCATCTGCGGAACTACTTTGTCTTCTATCAACGGTAATTTTCCGGTAAACGTATGCATGGCACGATATCGCAGTTCAATTCCCGGACTGATGCTTCCACCCTGGTAGGTTCCATCGGATGTCACAAAATCATATTTGATACAGGTTCCCACATCGATGGTGAGACACGCTCCTTTCGCCTGATGATATCCGGCAATGGCGTTACAAATACGATCTACTCCCAATGTTTGCGGAGTTTCGTAACCCATTTTGAGCGGCAATTTCATCGAAGTTGTAAAGACAACCGCGTTTTTTAGCCATTGTTTGATCCATTTGGTGTCTTTATCGGCTTTTACGGAAGCAATAATTGCAGGCCATTCGCGGTGTTCCTGCAGGAAAGATTTGAGAGCTGAAAGCTGGCCGGCGTCATAAACACGAACTTCTTCCAAATCAGCATGATGAAATACCCCAACCTTGATTCGGGTGTTTCCGGCATCGATAACAAGCGTATGTATATTGGGAATCATGCGACACAAAGATACGCTGCATTTCGACCCGATTCGGAAAAAAATTCAAGATTTTTTAGGCGTTTCCAATTCTATTGCTATCTTTGCACCCGCCTACCAGATAAAGGTAAGCAACCGAACGGTTAGGTGATGTAGCTCAGTCGGTAGAGCAATAGACTGAAAATCTATGTGTCGGCGGTTCGATTCCGTCCATCACCACCAAATTGGACAAACTAAGAAAGTACTTAGTTTGTCCTTTTTTGTTTTCGGTGAAACCCTTGCTATTACTAAGAACTAGCGCAACAGATTTATCAATTTTTTCGGTTCCAACCTCATTATTTTTAAACACAAATTTTTGCGGGAAAATGGAACCAATTATTTCTTGTTTCTCTTGAACGCTACTGTTTCTGTACCTTTCCACTAAATTTGGAATCATTAGTACCGCTTTCTGAATTTCTTCTTTAAAATTGGAATCTTTCGCTTTATTATCTGAAATATTCACTTTGATTTCCAATATACGGGAATCCAACTCACTTTTTAACTCCGTGTAATCGTGTGCATTCAATTCACCGTCCAACATTAAGTTTTGCAGTGCTTTTTTGCGCTGTTCTAATTTGTTAAGTTCTTGTGTTAATGCAACGCGTTTAGTTTCGCTATTTGATGCGTTTTCCTGCACTTCTTTTACTAAAATGATCCTGTATAATACTTCAACTGCTTCATCGATCTGAATTGTACTTAAATACAATTCCATTTCTTCGTTTACAATATCCGCTCTATAACGTTCCTTTGAACAATGCAAACAATGATAATAGAAATGTCGTGTTCCGTTTCTGCTTTTCGATGCGCTTCCCGTTACGTGTTTCCCACAATTGGAGCAACTAAGAATACCCCGCAACGGAAGTTCATCGCGATCACAAAAAGAATGGTGTTTATTGATTCGTTTGTTCTTCGCATCTAATAGCATTTGAACGCTGTGAAAAAGTTCTTCAGAAATGATTGCTTCGTGAATTGCATCAACAATTTGTTGGGGTTCGTTTTCGGTTGCACCTACCAACATTTTACCAATGTAAAGCGGGTTACGTAACAAATAGTAAAAACTGCTTTTAGAAACTGTAACCCCCTTTTTTGGTAATTCCATGCGGATAATATTCGGAGCACGTTCACCCAATGCAATTTCTTCAAATACCCAACGAATGATCTTTGCTTTTTCGGGGTTCACAACAATGATCGGTTTATTCAATTCATCACGTGAATTTTTATATCCTATCGGAGCGTTTGAAGTCCACCGACCCAATTTTTTAGCACCCCGAATACCCGCTTTAATTTTCTGTGAGCGTATATCGTTATCAACTTCGGGTAATGCTAAATAGATCGCAAGCATGATTTTATTTTGCGGAACGCTAAAATCAATTGGTTGCATGATCGCTTGCACTTCGATATTATACTTTTTGAAGCGTTCTAACATCTCGTATGCTTCGGGTGCATTTCGTGAGAATCTATCCCAAGAAACAAAAAGCAAATAATCGATGCTTTTGTACTTCGCTTTTGCTAATTGCAAGAGTTGGTTAAATTGTGGACGGTTAAACGATTTTGCACTGTGATCGTCCACGAAATGTTGAACAACCTCAATATTGTTTTGTTCGCAATATCGCACTAGCTGATCGTATTGAACCCCTAAGCTGTAACCGCTGTTCGCTTGTTCGTCCGTGCTTACACGGGTGTAAATAATTGCGCGTTTCATTTCATGTTTTGTTTAATCATTTTTTTATCCATTTTCGCGAACTTGTAAAGTAGTGTGCGAATTAGTTCAATCTGTTTATCTGTGTAGTTTTTATACTTATCCCCAAGTATTTTCCTACACTCTAAAATCGTTAACATTGATTTTGTGTTTTGAAAAGAAGTAATTATAAATTACTCCGACCCTCCGTTTTCAAGCTGAAAAATTGCAAAATACGCTGAACCCCAGTATTAGCGTAGGATTCAGCGTTCCATTTTTTTTTCAGAAGTTTGAATTATTGTACTTGAAATTCCGCTAGTGTTTCACTAGCAAATAACCATTCAAATACGAGTTTAACACCATTGACCGCGCAAAGTTTGATGAACTTGAAAGCGCAGCTGTTGGTTCAATGATGTGTGTGGTGAATGGTTTTAGAGTTGGAACCGTTTGTGATGGTGTTACACCACCATTTCGTAACTCATCTATTAACAATTGATTTGCTCTTAAAAACGCTTCCAATTGTTGATCT
This sequence comes from Candidatus Fluviicola riflensis, assembly GCA_002243285.1. Lineage (GTDB taxonomy): Bacteria > Bacteroidota > Bacteroidia > Flavobacteriales_D > Crocinitomicaceae > Fluviicola > Fluviicola riflensis. The sequence goes on from CP022585.1 coordinate 3,644,215, forward strand.
GGGTTGCTTGAAATGATTAAAAAGTGAATATCTTCCAACTCATCGAGTTTACTAGCAAATTCAACCGCTTTAGTGAATGGATTATAATTTTGAGTCCATTCAAAAAGTGATTCTTTTTTACTTAGATCGAACTGAAACCCTAGATGTTGGAGTGCCATAATCTCGGATAATGGATATTTCCCAAAGGCTTCCAATTCTAGGGAAGTTCGATAATTGATGAGTTGTAAAAAATTCGCTGTTGTCATGCTGTTTGTGGCGATTCCATTCCACAAATCAGCAAGTTCTTTTGTTTTTGATTCGGCTATTAAAGCCCCGTTAATTGCCCCACTTGAAACACCAAAAACCGCCAGTGGTTGAATGTCTTTGATGTTTGTTCCCCCTATTTCAAATCCGTATTTTCGGATTGCTTGCCAAACTCCTGCTTCAAATGCGCCCCTTGCGCCCTGAGAATGCAGGATAATTACTACATTTTTCATTTTATTGATGAATAACTAAATGTCCCTTTAGCGGTTAGCTGATGTTGTTTTGGATCACCATAAAAAAGTCTTTCTCTTTTCGGGTTAAATAGCCCTTTCTGTCCGTTGAGTAGGTCGAAATCTTTACTTTGTTACTCACGTTTCCACCCACTGCTTTGATATACCCGTTTCCCTTTTCAATGATTAGTTCCCCATGTGAAGGAAAGAAACCCGAACTATCATATCCCTTTCCTGATTGCCTGGAATAAACAATCAAATCACCTTCTTTTGGAATGTATTCGTCCAAACGAAACCCGCGAAGTGAAGCCCCTTTTTTATCCCTGTTTGCCTTTGCTACTTGAAAATATCCGCTATGTGAACTTGCATACGGAAAACGATCTTTTGCACCGGCTTTGTCAAAGAGATAGGATATAAAAGCACTCGACCACGGATAGGAGTTTTGAAAGCTACTATTTTGCATTTGTGAGGTACTGAAATTAAACCCTGCGCTTTTCCAGTAATCTAAAAGAATATTGGATGCTTTAGCAGAACGTTCCGAAAGAGTTACCCATCTTTTCGCCTCGTCTTTAGCGATTCCAATGAGTTTCTTTTTAAAGGTTCTGAAATGGAAATACAGGAAAACACCCAAGCCCCCAAGCACAATCAAACTGGAAATCAGTATAATATGGCTTCTTTTCATGATTGATTTTAGTAATTTAGCCAGGATAACCTTATTGAAGATTAGGCGAGGGTGGCAGAACGCATCTCAAAGACTGATGACTTTGATCCACAAATTCCTACGCGTTCTGTTCCCTTGCCTTGTTTTAACTGATTCCTACGGCAATTAAAACATTCAAAATTTACGGCTACAACCTGTTTATTCCCTTGCTTATTTTTCTAACGAATGCTTTAAACTTCTAAAGCAACTAGTTTGGTGATTGTTCTCTTTGCTCGATCAACCGATCAATTTTGGATTCGATCCTTTCAAGGCTTTCTTTTATCTGTTTTATTTCGGTATCATCGACCGCACCTTTCACCTCCAGTTTTTGCAATCGGTTATGAGTTTCGGTGATCTTTTCGGATTGTTCCGAATTGGTCTGTATTGTCTGCTGAGTCATTGCACTAGTTTGAAAATAGAACGGTACAATGGAGAAAACAGCCCCTAATAAGATCACTAAAACCCCTTGTTTCACTTTATCAATTAAATTCTTGTCCACGACAGTTTCTTTTAATTTAGGACACCCCTATAAATTCGCTCATCGGAGCGGATTCCATGTATTCACCATCTTTATAAATGGCAATAAATGGGTGGTTTTGATCACTAACGGATTTTAAGTATAACAGTACAAAAAGCTGTTTTGAGTCCTTTAGTTCAAAGCGTTGCATTGATAAGACAAAGATGTCCTTGATAATGTTACGCACGTACATACTAGCCACCATTGCAAAGCTTTGTCCACCTCCTGCGCGAATGACTTCGTTTAAAGATGGTTTTGCAATTAATTTTGAATTTTCAAACACTCCAAATACAGGTTTTGCACTGGTGTTTTCTAAATCAACCCGAACGATTAAATCAGTGGGTTGAATCTTGTTTTCTGTTGCAAGTGTCACAATTACTTTGTCGCAAATTTCAACGATCAATTGTGAGGCTTGTTCTTTATCATTTGTATTCATGGCTCAATTCAATTAAGTAATTCAAATGGGTGTTCCATTAATTTTAAAATGTCTGAAATAGGTAAAACACTAACTGGTTTTTTGTCCACAATAACCCCAATACAGTAAGACCCAGCATATTTTGAGCGATACACTAAAAGATAAATCGAAAGGGGATTTTGCAGATTCAGATCTTTCATGAAGGTGTAATGAATAACGCGCATCATTTTTTCAAAATACAATGCACTTATTCGTAACCCTATGAATTTGCCACAAAGAAGTTCAGATGGTTCAATTTGAAGAACAGAAACGTCTTTTTGACACAGATGGATTTCAAGGTTCGTGTTGTCTATAATTTTTACAACTATACTCGCTTGATGCGTTTTTATGTGATGGTTGTAACAAACCTTGTTAAAAGATTGGTGAAATGCCGAATCGATTAACTCATTATTATTTAGTTTCATGATCATTGATTAAGGCAAAAATTCCCTTAAACGCATGGTAGTTCTCACCGGAAAACGAGAAACCCGAAGGATACCCAGTTTAGCCGCGAGTTTACCTTTTATCACTACCGGCAAATCGCCAATAGAGCTTACTGAAGATTGCGAATTGATGGGGGATAGTTTTGAATTAATATCTTCCCATTTTAAGCGCACATCTAAGGGAATAACTGAAGTATTGCCCGCGATGAGTTTGTATGAATCTTTAGAGGTGACATCCGAAACTTTATAGCCTGCTACAAAAATTTCATACTTCTGATCCCAAACCTCTAAATTGTATCTCGATGGATTGGTAATACCAAACATTACCCTGAAAGTCACCCCCTCACTGTCGAGGTATTGCACTTGGTAGGACAATACCTCGTAATCCACATTATTAGCAATTGAAACCGCTCCAAAAGCTAGTACCGAGATTATACCCACGGAGGTAAAAACCGCTATTGGAATCCAAAGCCGTTTCATTAGATGGCAAAGATTAAAAAGCTAAGTCCCACAATAGCCAAGGCAATCGGCCAGATACCCGAAAAATTGTTTTCTGAATAGTATTTAATTCTATCTAAGCGGTTTAACCAACCTTTCAGAAACTCTTTTTTCGGACTTTGTTTGTACTTGTATGCTCTTGCATTTTTGAGGGCATAGAATAACTCTTTTTGGTTGATTTTGTTCAAATGGGCGATTCCTTTCAGGGTGAAAACTTCGTAATAACTGAGCGGTTTGCCAAGTTCATTCAACGCCTTTTCGACAAGGAAACGCATTCCGTTGGTTCCATGATTCACCGCTCCGTCGTAAAGCATTGTTGCAACCGATTGATTGGTGAGTTTATCGAAGTGATTCTTTAGCCAATAATTAGCTTTTAGAATTTGTTGTGCTGTCTCACGCGTTAATTTTTTCATGTCCTCAACGCTGGGAATACGTCCGACATATCCCGCCAAGGTTGTAGCCGATATTCCCCAGTTCGTACCGATTAAATGACCCATGTAATAATTACCTTCGTCTCTCGGGTCATTTTGGTAGCCACCTTCACTGATGCCTACGATTTTCTGTGATTTTTCAAATTGTGCCATGATATGTATGATTTAAGAAATACTATTTCGCGTAGCTTTGGTAAGTAGGTCGTTTAAGTCTTTTACAATGTTTACTCTGATGGCTTCTTTGAGTGCATCATTGAAGCCATCACCCATTTTTCCATCAATTCCCCCCGTATCAGTGAGGCGTTTTATGATGTATGAATTAGGCATCATCGTTGCTCTTAGATACAAGTAGTTTTGCATTTTTTTGATTTCTGAAACGGAATAATTCGATGGTACAACTTTCACAATTGTAGTTGTCTTACCTGCACTGTTTTTTTGTGTTTCAGCGTCCGAATCTTCGTCATCTTCTTTATTCTTTTTCCAATTGAGGTATATCAATAACCCGATACCCCCAACCACCAAAATAATTCCCGCTGTCAGGGCAATTGCTTTGAGTGTCTTTTTAGTTTCCGGTGTCATTTCTTGTAAGCTTTAAATGTGACTGTATCGGCTCTTACATATCCTGCGGTAACTTTATCAAACCATCCAACTGGTTTGTATAGTTTGACCAGAAACCACCGATATGAATAACCATTGTAAACGCCTGATTTTTCTGAAACCACTGTTCCTATCGGTGTTCCTGAGTTGATCGTTGTAAGGAGATTGGAAATCGGATCGTAAAACCAGTTTGTACTGTCGTTTACTTCTGTTGTAGCCCTTACATTTGTATAGCCCCAACCGCCAATTTCCTTGCGTTTTGGGTAAAGCATTTTACCTTTTAGTTGTCCGATATTGTTGGATAACTCGTTTTCAACGCTGTATTTAGGAACAACCATCGTCGGGTCAACTACTTTTGGAGGTGTGGTAGTTGTATTGGAATTTCCGCTACTCTTGTCACTACCACCAGTGTTATCGTTTGATTCCGATTCGTTGTCTTGGTTTTCGTTCCCTTCTTCATCGCTGGGTTTGTCATCCTTTAAAAGGAAGTATAGCCCAACACCAATTCCGCCCAAAAGAAGAACCACGCCCGAAATGATTAATATCCGTTTTGTATTCGCTTCCATGACTTCAATCTTTTGGTAGATTCCCGATTTTTTTGATAAGCAGATTCTTTTTGGCTTTATCGGTCATTGCTGTGTCTAATACCCCCACTAGTTCTTCTTTGTAGGATTCATAGAATTCATGAGCGATTTTAGAGACATCATCCACATGACCCAAACCGCTAAATGCGTTCACAATGGCGGATTGATTACTCCCAAACAAATAGGAGTAGTTATCCCAAATCATTTTAGCTTTTTCACGTGCTTCGAGTCTTGAAATGGTTGCTTTGCTGTAGTTCTCATCAAATGCCTTAATATCAAAAGCTTCGTTTGCAAGAAACTTATCAGTTCCCCCGACCGAATCTTCACTATCAGGGTTATTAAAAATTTCGTTTAATCGTTTGCGGATATTGTGTTTTATAATTGCAGGTCTCACCACAAAAAAGCCGACAAGACTCAAACTCACAACAATGGACGATATGATAATTGCCTTTTTCATGATAAAAGTTGTAAGGAATGACTTGGTACTGCCGTTCTTGGTGAAAACGGTTTAACAGGGAAATCGCGAATCATTCCTCTCGAATTACTGCCTTGGTTGGTTTTCTTGATCACATAATAAGTGACAAGACCAACCCCTATGATTACGGTTCCAATCACCACCAATCGAATCACATTTGCGGTATCACCGAGCCAATCCACAACATCCAGTACCGCGTCCTGTGTATTTCCTTTCCAATCGGTTGTTAAATCAACGTCTTGGCTTTCCATATAGGTGCGCAGACTTCGTGTGTCGGGATCAGTACCCGCGCCCGCTCGTTGATTCCAAAAGCGTAACCAAAAGCTGTTGGCTTCTTTTTTACCGAACCAACTTTTTAGCGCCTTGTGGAATACAATCCATTGTTCGGAAGTTTCGTCAGAAGTGGGTATAATTTTACTTGGATCAACTCGCATGATTTCCCGTATTACATCGTTTATTTTCGCTTCGCTTGAATAGTTCAATGAAGTCACCAATCGCAAGCATTCTCTTGCGGTTCAGTGGTGTGTCTTTTTTGGCAAAAACCGCCCTGTAACAGTTTTCTACTTCCATGTAATCAAAGCCCAAATTCAGGGCGATATGTACCGCTATTATGTCGGCAGTGAGTTCGTTAGCGACATCTTTGCCGAATTCAGGATTTTTGTATTTGTGAGCGTATTCATGCAGAAACATCACAATGAGCATCGGAACGGTATAATCCTTAATTGCCTTTTTAGAAACTTCAATTATTCCCGTTGTGCGTTCTATTCGAGCTGGTGTTGTTAGCTCTATTGTTCCTTCTTTGATGGTGTCTAAATACAGAATCGAAAAGCCTTCACTTTGGTAAAGTGTACCTTTTTCTCCTGCTTCCAATCGCGAAAGTTCAACGGCAAACCATTTGATGAATGCAATAAAATCCCGATCTTCTTTTGTTAGATCAATAGGACATTTTGTATCAGGCATTAACTCGATGTGCTCAATTGTGAATTTCTTGTTGTTTGGATTTCCAAATTCATCTACTATTCGGGCGGTGAGTTCCTCAGGTACAATAGGCAATTTGATGAGCACTTTTGTACTTTTAGATAAGCGTATTTTCCGATCTGCATAAATACGCGCTGTCTTTGAATCAAAAAGAGTGATTCTCAGTTTGATGGCCTGCAAAACCCGAATGCTTAATTGCATATTAAAAGGCTTGCTTAATGGGAACAAATCGAAGTACATCTTACTTGTTTTTAGCGATTAAAAAACCGAGTGCAAAACCCGCAAGAGCAACCACCACAATCAAAGCCGTATGTTCTTTAATGGCTTCAATCCATGATTGTTTTTTTGCTTCTTGTGGCTCCTCAGTGTCAGGTGTTGAACCTGTTTGAGTTGTCCCCACTTGGGACGCTGTTTCTTGCGGAGTACTCTCAAAAGTGCTAGGCTTTGAGGAATCCGTAAGATTTGCGCTTTGTGGTGTTCTGGGTAGAATCACTTCGGGCTGTGCAACCGTTGGTTGATTTGCCCGAAGTGATGGGTAAACCACTTTTATGCTTGGTGAACTAATACGGGGATCGATGTTAATCTCTGCCGTTCTTTTCGTCTCCACATTGCCGTTACTATCTCTCTGTCTCATCATTTTTTGAATTAATATCGTATGCCAATGCCCCCACAAAAAGTCCTAAAATGATGGGTAAACTCCATATTAGTTTACCGATCAACACGCAGACTACAACACCTGAAAATGCTCCAATCATGAACCCTTTTCGATAGGCTTTCATAGAGTCTTTAGGATTAGGAAGCGTTTGCATTTTGCCGTCTTTTAACTAGGTAGACTATTAGAATTGTCAGGGCAATTGCACCCGCTGCAATTCCAATCCCAATCCACAAATTTTTATTGCTCTTTACAACCGTCCCCTTATAGGGTTGAATGTTGCTTTCTTTGGGTAGATAATCCTCCACATCGGGAAAAGTACCCTCACGATCTCTGCGCTGTACTACCATGCCATCGGGGCCGGTTCGTATAAACCACCCGTTGTCATTCAAGAATTTTTCGATTCGTTCAGCATCGGTATTTTGCCCTTTAATCTCCGCTTGCACGTACTGTTGTAGATACTCATTAGCACGCTTTTCAGTCATGTAAATCATGGTGTTGCTAGTTTTGGTGATATACCAGTCTTAGGGACTTCCACTTTAGACTTTGATTTCATAAAAACCACGATTCCGATGATCAAACCGATGATTACAAGTGATGAAATCCCAACAGTTGTCCAAAAAATCCGCTTTGCTCTATCAAGATCCTGTTGGTGTTGTTTTTGCATTTCTATCTGCTCTGCTTGGGCATCCGTTGTTGCTTTATCTGTCTGACCTCTTCCGAGTCCGGAAAGAACAGAACCGACAGCACCCAACGCACCACCAATCAATTGCCAGGCTGAACCATCGGCAGAAGCATAATTGTTGTCTTGTTCTAAAATCACTTTGGCAACCGCGTCACGCAATTCTGAATTAGTAGCAAGGTTTTTTACTACGATAGCATGGAGTACAGAAGATGGCAGTACTGATGAAACTGCAATCCCTGTCTTATGTAAAAGCTGTACAGTTTCATCATTATAGCCATAGACCAATTCTTTAAGCCTTTTACCAATGATTTCGCTGTTGAGCTTACCATTTTGCGCACGTTCATTTTCTAATATTGTTTGAGCGAGTTTCATAACTTAATGGGTGTTGGTAAGAGCGCATTTGCTTTTCTGCGTTTGTAAATCAGATAAGCAACCAGTGCCGTTAGAATGACTGAACCAATGATTAACCCCCACTTTAATTCGGGTGACATTCCCGTTTTCGGTTTCGCTGCGTTTTGCGCTTCGGTTTGTGCCTTTTGTAATTCAACAGCTTGGATTTGCTGCTCATGCTGAATTTGCTCCTGCTCCTTCTGTAATTCGAGTTCCCCAAGCTGCTTTGCTTGTGCTGTTGTAAGTCCTTTTGATAGACCTGTACTTTCGCCCTTAACCATTGCATCCAATTGGCGGTCAATGGCTTCAATTTGCGCGGGGATACGTCCCATTTCCGTGTCTAAAGAACTGATTTGCGCTTTAGAGTTTGCTACCGCATTTGTGAGATCGTAAACCGTTTGTTTTAGGTCTTTTCCCTTTTCTTTTTCCCAGTTTTTTCGACGGCGATTATTCAGCCCGTTGAGCCAAGTAATATCCCCTTCTTGTGAAGCAATTCCGTTTCTTAAACGGGCAATAATTACAGGAATCTCAACTAATCGAGCCTCTAATCGTTTCTTTTCGGTACGTAAATTTTCGTTGGTGGTTGAACCGTCAGCCGATAGTTTTTTTCCTAAGAAATTCCACCCTTTCATTTTGCCTAACATCTTTGTTCGTTTTTAAAAAATGGCTACACTCAAAAAAGTGTAGCCATTCCTTTTTTGGTGTTACCCGCGTTTAAGAACCTTTTGTGGGTTCGGCAACACCAGCCCCCCAGTATTTACCCGCGCAGGGGCAAACGTTTTGATCGGTTCATGACCTTTAAGAGTTCCCGAAGTGTCCACTTTGTAGAGTGGGAAAATCGTATAGAAAACCCGTGTTTCAGGCTCTATTTCGACTTCCCAATACGTTGAACCGTCTACGTGTTCATTGATGGGCGCATCGAGCATATTCTCCTGATTTTGGTACGCCGATTTGAATTGTTGCATATTCATTGGGCGTTGGAACCAGTTCCCGTTTGCATCTTTTTGATGCACGGTAATGAACTTGGTAATCTGGAGTTTGTTCTCGGACTCAATTCGCATGAACTGAGTTGAAAACGGCTTGGTTGATGTCTGTTGTAACAATTCAACATAATCAACCCCGGGTTGTCCGATGGTGATTTGAATACCGACAGGGCTTCCAAAGTTGGGTTTCAACAAAAACTTGTCGTTTCCAAATAGGGTCGCTTTTAAAGCGTTTACCTTGTCTAAGTTCTGTACCACGATTTGGTAGGGATCAGCCTGATAGATTTTGACGTTTTCCTGTGGTGCACCTTCGATGTAATCGTAATATGGTTCTTCGTAACCATCACCGTCGAAATTTGAATATTTTTTATCCAAATTGTCGAGCACCCGAGAAAACGGTGTGCTCTTTTTGTTTGAGTTCATAACAACTTTTGTTATGTTATTGCCCTTCACCTGTCGTTGTCGGCACTGTTGTTGCCGTTACGGTAGGAGTTGATCCAACAGTTTTGGCTGCTGGTGGTGGTGTGGTGGGATCAGGTTTTGGTTGAAGCAATTTGTACATGATGTAACTCACAATTGCACTGGCCAAAATGTTGATCCCGACTTGGATAAGCAATTGCTTTCCAAATGACATCTTTGAAACTTCCATTTTTGTTTAGTTGCGTTTCAAACCTCTGTTAACTTCAATTTCAAACGCCACTATTTCAAATATGTTAGATTGATAACCGCCCTCTAATGAGTGATTTATGCGGGCGGTTAGTGTGCAATGTGTTTACTGTTAGGTAATTGTGAAAAACAAAAAGCGGGCGGTTATAAAATAACCGCCCGCTAAAAGGACTAAGTATTACGTTAAAATCTATTAAAAACACTTCATTTGAGTTCTGCAAAATGTTACAAAGACATATTCCAAGATCATTTTTAACTTTGGCAGAAATTATTGAAATAATGAAAACAATCTTAACTACTATTTTTCTACTGTACGCCTGTATAGTGTTTTCACAAACTCAATTGGATAGTTTGTCTAAAGTTCGTTCGGAACAAATAAAAAGCAAAGAGATTATTGAAAGTCAAATTGAAGAAACCGAAAAAAAAATAATCGCTGAGATCCTTAAAAATGGATATTACCACACTCTTAAAACCACTTATAAGGGTGAAACTTTTGGTTTGAATGCGCTAACTGGTTATAATACAATTCTATACTTAAAAGATGGCGATAGAATAAAAGTCACCGGATCGGACGGAATTTATCTTATCGTTGAATTTGGTGATACAATAGGCAAAGTATTTCTGTCAAGAGTCGAAGCACCATTGTCGCTTTTAACGGAATTCAAATACCACGAATATATCAGATCACTTCAATCATCACAAAAGGCAAGTTCGTCCAGTCAATCACCTCAAAAAGCAAGTTCTTCGAGTCAGCCCGCGAAAACGACTAATACCCATTCTTCAACTTGTTCTAGTACTCAATGTAGCGGTACTACACAAAAGAAAACGAGGTGCAAAAACATGACTACAAATTGTAATGGTCGATGCCATTTGCATTAGTGAAAAACAAAAAGCGGACAGTTAAAAATAACCGCCCGCTAAGGACTGAATATTACTTTGGAAGACTTTTTAATTCAGCATATATAAAATAATTAGCAGGAAAATAACAACTAAGGAATAGACAGTAATTTCCTTGTTTTTCTTGATAAAATAAAGGTAAACGGTGATTAAACTAAAAATGCCAATAAAGGTCAAAGCCATGATTGGTATCCATTCTGTTTTAGCTGTTTTGCCAAATTGTTCTGTCTTTTCTTTAAAATTCTTCAAAACATCCTGACCGAAAGAATTTGCAGAAAGCAAAAGGATGAATGCAAGAATAGTAGTCGATACTTTTTTCATGGTTTGTATTTTGAAATGAAGGTGTGAAAATTTTCCAAGTCAACAATGTACCAAGCAACTTTTTTTGTGAACATTAAAATGCGACTCATTTGCGACTCGCAAAGTGACTCGTAAACGGGTCGTAAAGTCACTACCTAAAACCCAGTATTTACAAGGGGTTGCGACTCGGGTGCGACTCGCGTTTTTTTACCTGTTTTTTGCTTGCGACTCACAAAGTGACTCGCAAATGAGTCGTAAAGTGACTATCAAAAACCTAGTGTTTACAAGGGGTTGCGACTCGGGTGCGACTCGCATTTTTTTACCCGTTTTTTGCTTTCGACTCGCAAAGTGACTCGCAAATGGGTCGCAAAGTGACTATCAAAAACCCAGTGTTTACAAGGGTTTGCGACTCGGGTACGACTCGCGTTTTTTTACCCGTTTTTTGCTTTCGACTCGCAAAGTGACGCGCAAAGGGGTCGCAAAGTGACTATCAAAAACCCAGTATTTACAAGGGTTTGCGACTCGGGTGCGACTCGCGTTTTTTATCTGTTGTTTGCTTGCGACTCGCAAAGTGACTCGCAAATGAGTCACGCAAGCATTTAACATTTTTTAATACACAACTCAACTATTTAATTCATTTGCCAAGTAACAATTTTGAAAACCTGACGTTTGAGGTATTATCCTACGTTGCTCCGTAAGTGGAGTCGAAAATTTAAACAGGGCAGATCCACGCCCTTACTCAAAGGCTGTCGCAAGAGGTTAATTTATTAAATTCTAAAGCGATGGTTTTACAATCAAAAACCACAGTAGCATCAAATAAGATGCAAACAGGAACAAAGGCGTTTCGATCTTTGCTTTCCAACCAAAATCATTTGGATATTTCCATGATTGGGCGAATAGGGGTTTCAATTGAACTTTCTAGCCATGAAGCCCAAACGATCTAAAGAGACTTATACTCAGGAAGAAATTCTTACGCTCTCAGATGTAGAGATCGTAAGCAATTGGGCTAAGTTATCTTCGCTGATTCGAGCCTACGAAAAAGCCGATTGGGAACAATCCAAAAAGAAAGCACTTGAATTAAAAAAAGAAGGTGCTGCATTTGACTATGTAAAAACGGTTCGCGCCTTTCCTGATGGAAACTTCCCGCAAGCTGAACCGATTTTGGTAAAAGAACCAATTAAATCCGAAAAGCCACCAAAAGTCAAAACCGTAGACAAGTACAAACCTTCCATTTACGAGAAGAACTACGAACGTTTACTTGAAATTGCACCAGATTTAGAAGAGGAACTTTTGAGAGTGGACAGCCACAAAGATTATGAGTTTAACGGATATTCCGAAAGTTCGGGTTCGCTAGATTTCAGTATGAAACTAGCTCACAGAAACGATTCAGGTTATTTTATTCTATTGTCTCATTATCAGATTCAAAATGGTAATACTGTTCGTGAGCCTGATATACACATACTCTTAAACCTAAAGAAGCAAACAATCGAGGCTTTAGAACTTACAAAAGCAGGTTATCACAGAAAGGTTTACGACGATATTTTGGTCAGAAAGCTCACCAATTTAACGGAACAAAAAACCCAAAATGAGTTCTTGTCTAAATGGCTTCGTGATCTCAAATCCCAAGGACATAAAATTGTATGGCGTAAAAGTAATTCTCATGATCACCCAGCGAGTGAAATTATAGACGAGTATCAAAAAAAGGAAAGTGATAACCCAACAATAACACCGCAAAAAAAAGAAATTGAATCCAAAAATGTAACGGGCGTTGAGATCGAAGCACCGCAGGAACCAACAACACCCGAAAAAGAAAAAGTAGAGGTAATCGAATCAGCTAAAACAACAAAAATGGCTATCGAATTTTCAGATAAACAGACAAAAAAAATGCCTTCAATAATCCTGTTATTAGAGGGCGTGAAAGCAAAGAATCCCGAGCAAAAAACCAACGAATTAATTGAAAATGGTAAAGCGGTGGATTATTTAATCAATGGGTATGACAGGGTAAAAAACGACAAATTGCGTGCCTTACTTGAAATCAATTATTATAAGCTACAATTTGTATTACCAAAAATTTATTTACAGAAAGGCAGTCCAAAAAACACGTTGATTTTAGCACCTACAGTCACAGGAACAACACTAACATATTATTTATCTGATGTGACTCAAATGAAGCGAAATAGAGAATTTGCAATCTATGAAAGTGCTTCAAAAACACATTTAGGCGGCTCGCTAAACATTGGATTTAGTGACCAGACTCGTTACGCATGGGTGTCTCTAATTGCTCAGGGTTTTGATGGTCATGAAGATTTCCTGAGTGAAGAACCATTGGTTTTTTCAGACAAACAATACCAAGTAAACCAAGAATTCGGAAAATGGCTTGACTATCTGTTGAGTAAAAAGTACGAATATATGTGGCTATCCAAGGATTTAAAAGAGCCTCTTGGTTACATCGATGAAGACGAAAACAAGCCTACAATTCCGAAATCTGAAACACCGATTGTTGAAAGCACAAAAGTTGAAACACCAGTGGTTGAAACACCAGTTGAAGAACCGCCGAAAGTTGAGGAACCGCCGAAAAAAAAGTCATACTATATAAACGCCGAAATACCCCGTTTTGAACTCGGACATGTGAAGTTAACTGAGCAACATATAAAGCATGGCTTGACTCAGAGTGACATTAATTGGATTAACAAGCACAAACAGGGCTTTACGATCATTCCACGCAAGAAAGTAATGGTTTACAATACCAGAAGTATATCAATGGATAAGGCGATCAAAGCCAAAGCACCGGGATTCAGGGTTTCTGCTTTTGGTTTATTTAACTATGAAAGTCGTAGTAACAGATCTGACCGAACCCGAGATGGGTTATAATTAAAACACAAAGAAATGAGAACGTATTTAGAAGAGGTTCATGATAAAAAAGGCGATATGCCTCATGAATTAGTGATGGATTTAAAAGGTTTGGAATATGAAGATTTAAGCGAAAGTATTCAGAAGTCAATTGACGAATTTGCGACCATATTCGACCGTGTTTTGGAAGACGGGTATGTGGACGATCAGGAAGAACAAGAATTATTAACCAAGTCTTATGCGATTGCCAAAGCTATCGAATCGGAGCATGGATCAGTTTCACAAGGCGACACAACAACGGGTGTTGTCGTTGGTGTACTGGTCGGAATTGGTGCTACAATAGGACTCAGCCAACTTTTTAAATCATGAAAATCCCAAATCAAATTGTAATTGTAACCAAAGAATATGTACAGATTCAAACGAAACTGAATCTGTACATTGCCAAGTACGGTTGTAAAGCTGTTGATTCCTATCTCGACAGTATTCCCCTTAGAATGACTAAGGTAGACGGTAAGCATTTAGGCGCTTACATAATCGGTAAGATTTGCCAAGAATATGGTATAACTCGGTATGATCTATTTGAATCCTCCGGAAGACAAGACAACTTAGCTGAAGCCCGCCTTTTTATATGCGTGTTGGCTGAGCGATACGTCAAATTGCAGAAAACCGAAATGTCTAAAATGTTCAACAAGTCTAGGCACTTTGCTAAACGGTTGCTACATGATTTTAATCTACTCGATGAGAATCACGTAGGAGACAAGAAAATACTTGCTCGATTCCACCGGTTAGATGCGCTTATAAAAGCCTACATAGATTTTAAACCAAACAACATTAAGCCATGAATTTTTTTAAGAAAAATATTGGAAGACCTAGCCAAGATGAATTGTTGCTTGTTAAAGCAATTGAACAATTGGCTATTCAAAAAGGCATTTCGTACGAAGATATTCCCGAATGTCATACACTCGATGAACTCATTGAGGCAACTCAATTACTTGAATCATTTCCGGATAATCAACCAGTGCAAGCCTCCGAGGAAATCCCATTGGAAGAGCAACCGCAAAGCGAACCGTTATTGTCGGAACCGCCCGAAACCGAAGTCATTGAACACCCATCGTTTCAACAAGGGGAATCAATTATTGATGAACCGCTCGTGAATGCCTTTGAAGATGAGTTGGTAAATGAAGCACCCAAATTCATAGCAGACGATTACAATCCGTTTGCTGATCCAATTATTGAGCGATCATACACCCAACAACAGGAGCAGGAAAGCGCACAACAGGATTCACAAGAGGAAGAACTCATTTTGGAAGAAGCCAAAAATTCTACCCTTGCCGATCTTCCTGATCATACTAAAAGAAGAGCAGCCGAACAGACAGCTAACACCTTGTTGAAAGGTTACGCACAACTCATTCCGCAGCCCTTTAAGTGGTTTACTAAAATACGTGAACAGAAAATTGAAAAGATGGCGTTTGATGGCGAACTCGATCTATCAATTGAGGTTTCCGATGGGGTCACCTTTGAGGACTATATGCGCCAAACAAATGAGCAAATTGATGAGATTTTCGAGGTTGATGAAGATACGTTAGCAGACATTCGCGAACCGCTTATTGAAGTGCTAATGGAGCAAAATTTAGAGCTTACTCCAGCGCAGCGATTAATGGCTGCTATTTTCAGTCATTTGGCTCAAATGATGGCAGTCGCCTTAAAATTGCGAGCACAAAACAATCGGATTCTATCCTACCAAAAGCACCTAACACACTTATATTCTAACAAGGGGGCAGCGGCCGCATAAATAAAGCGACCACAAAATTTAAACTCTACTTCCATGGCACAACCAAGGGAAGCAAAAATGATGCTGGTAGCAGGGCGAAAAGGGGTTGGTAAAACATACCAGACCCTTTGCCAAATCACCGACTATCTGAAAACAACCTTCATAAAACAAGGTCGGAAGGTGTTGATTTTTGACGTTAATAACGAGTTTGGAAACGTTAAAGAAGATCACAAAAATCCTAATTTCCCAAACATCGGACTCATCAAATTAAGTCAAGTACCGGCGTTTGCAAACATCACCCGACCATTTGCAAGACGGGTTTCTGTTTTCAAGGATAACGGGCAGCGAATGAGCCTATCAGAAATGGCAAAAGCATTGGGTTACATACTGGAACATTACCGAAATGGTTTGCTTTTGATTGAAGACATTAGCAAATATATCACCGATTCATTACCGGGTGATTTGATCGGTTCCATTTGTACACAAAGACACGTTTCAGTTGATGTGGTTATACACGTTCAAACAGTCGGTAAACTATTCAATCCGAAATTGTGGGGCAATTGTAATGAACTCCGTATGCACCGATCCGATGATACAATAGAGAGACACAAAAACAAAATCAGCGGAAATATTGAACATTTGTTGATTATGGAAAGGCTCATCGATTTGAAGTTTAAAGCAGGTGAAACGCACTTTTGTTGTTTCCTGAATAAAGACACAGGAAAGATAAAAGGACGCTTTACAAAGCCCGAATTTTACAAAGCGGTTGAAGATTACCTGGCAAGCAATTATCAACGTATTTTAAAGCCTTTACTTGATAAAAGGAACGTCTACACTGGCGAGAAGATGTATCAAAATCAAAAAGAAGCTGTAAACGATTATATGAGGTATTTAGTCACTGAATACCTGTAAAAATGAATGTTGCCAATAAACGCAATATTGAAAGGAGTGAATATCGCTCCTTTTTTTGTTGCGGTGTTTTAGCTTTTGATTTCTTGCCTTTTGATTTCTTTTTGTTCGCCTTCGTACCGTGCTTAATTCTAGTGCAAATGACTATTGTTATACAGATACTTAATATTGTTACTACAAAGGCTATTGAAGCTATAAGCGCTATTTCTACCCACATACGTAATGTATTTGAAAATTGTTAATAGAGATTCTGAAAATGAGTCTCTTTAAGTCTTAACTAATCACTTTACGCAGTAATTAATGAGCGTCTCGCACAGAACGTACGGAATAGATTTTATTTAATTAAATAATCATTGCTGATTATCCATACTCAAATATACAACTATTCGGCATTATAAAAAGTTAGAATTGTTATATTTTGATAATTATTATTTCCCCCAGTTGTTTTTAATAATTGCCAAGGCATCGTAAATATCCAGTAGTTCGTCAATCCCCTCACCTTCCGGATAATCACTCTTTTCATGTATGTATTTGTTCAATAATAAGCTTTTCCAATAAGACATTCCAGTTCTAAAGTATGTCTCTAAATTGAGTGTAAAATCACTCTCATTCATACCTTTGTTTATGAACCCGTTTTCGGCATGAAATCCCTCAAATTGAACCACTATTTCAGGGTTCATCAATTTGCGCGGAAAAGATTCAATCGGTTCCAAATAAAACTTGCTATCTGTTCTAAGTATTAAAGTATTATGAATTTGATCATTCCCGTTCAAAAGAACCGCTTTTAATTGTTGAATGTCTGGTGAACTTGGGTACTGATCATAAAAACCGTAAACAGCATAACACAAATCTTTATCCATGCTAATGCCATCACCAGCGGTCGAATTTACGATGTAGACTTTCCCGTTTATTGTCAACTCTCTATTTGAAGTCTGTAAATCAAAAATCTGTTGTTTGTCCTTGGTCGTAAAGTCCGTTTCCCGAACTATTTTAGGATCAGTACACACCTGCCAAGTATTATCCTTTTTAAGTCTGTAATTTATCCCGTAAAAGATGTCTACTATGTTCAAACAAAACTCCATATTGATCTACCCGTATAACTCCAAACAAATCTAGGGATATATCTTTTTATATAATCTATTTCCGTGACATATACAAGCAAATCTATAACTATAACCGCCCGCGTAGTTGGGTCATCTAGCTGTAAAACTCGCCATTGCTAGGATGCACCAAATCAAAAAAATGATATTTAGCCACATCCCACCCTTAACACCTTGTTTTCAATCTATTACTTAAGAAATTTCCACGACTTATACAAGCAAATCCATAATTATAACCGCCCGCGTATTAGGGGCAACTAGCTGTAAAACTCGCCATTGCTCGAATACATCAACTCAAAAAAAATGACAATCAGCAATTTTAGATCTGAACACCTCTATATTAGATTATTACTTACGGAATTTGCGCGACATATACAAGCATATCCATAACTATAACCGCCCGCCTTGAGTGGTCAACTACCTGTAAAACCCGCCATTGCTCGAATACATCAACTCAAGAAAAATGACGATCAGCAATTTTAGACCTGAACACCTCAATATTAGACTATTACTTACGGATTTTGCACGACATATACAAGCAAATCCATAACTATAACCGCCCGCCTAATGTGGTCAACTAGCTGTAAAACCCGTCGTTGCTAATTTGCATGGGTTTTGTATTTTAGTACTCCATTCAAATTCATTACCCCTTTGTATGAAGTTATTTACCTCTATTCTCGTTTTTTCTATTTTGATCACCTTTCCTTCAATTTCACAAATTAAGGTTACTATTCTCAATCAAACCGATTCGCTTGAAATGATGGGGGTAATCTGTACCAATCAGCAGAACAAAATTCTAAGTGTTTCTGACTCAAAAGGGAACTTGAGTTTATCAAAAAACGGTAGTTACATTTTGGTTCATCCGTCATTCTATGCCCTGAAAATTGATCAATTCAAAAATGATACACTTGTCTATTTGCAACCGCTTGTTAGAGAGATTGAAGAGGTAGAAATCATTTCAACCACCAATGAAAACCTTTTCAATTTAGTGATACAACAATATCGGCATGACCTTGGAAATAGCAGCCGAAAAGGAATCCTTAACTACAAAAACACCAATTGGTTCACGTATGACTATTTGGAAGAACAAAAGCGGGATTCTGCTTATTGTGCAATCGAAAACACCTTTTCGTTTGAGGTTGACCAGACTAAGAAGAAAAGCAAAATCTTGTTTTCACCCATTTTCTTAAATCGTTATTGCAGCGACTTTTCATTTCCGAAAAATGCCGACATTAAAACGGCTGAAATTCCTGCCTTTTCAAAGTTCGATTTCACTAGGTTCTTAAATGCCTTATTTACCGAAGGTTCATTTTTTGACGAAATCGGATTCACTCACACCCAATCAACTAAAAGAGTTGACGAAATCAATAAAACAATTGAACTGAAATTTCTGAGTGATGGATATGAAAAAACAATTGTGTTTTCTTCAATTGATTCTAGTCTGTTGTCATATAAATATCAGTATTCAGGAAAGCAGCGATGGTATCATGTCTATTTTGCGACATTTTCCGGTCAAGAAGTTGAAACATTCTATGAAGAAAAAGGGTTTCTTTTCGATTATGAAAAACAAAACCATTTGTTTCACTCCATTCATTATGGTTGTTTTAACACTGATTTCAAAACTGTGTCGTTAAGCAATCCTATTGGATTTTCTGAAATCATAAAATCGCAGGTAAATTCAAACCCAGAAAAGCCAATTTCGGGGTTGGTTCCGTTGTATGAATCTTTCAATGGTTACGATTGAATTAAAAAATACGGCTCGAAAGCAGGAGCCTCCGAGCCGTATAATTAACCTAACCACCTAAATCATATCTAAGTAACGAAAAAAAACCTTGTTTTACAAGAAATAAAGGAAATTATTTCTTAGTTGAAAAACCATTAGGCTCGACTTACTTATTAGGGTTCTTAACTCTAAAAAGAGTTTCAACGTTCATTCTTGATTTTGAACATTTTTCAAATACTTTGTTTCCAGGGAAACCGATTTCACTTTGACGTTTTGAATTGTTTTATATTTTGAGGCATCTTTAAAACAAGGCTTTTCATTTTGATTCTGAAAAACTAATATGCTCGAAATTGTTGTGGAAACAATTGTTAAAATAAGAAGAACTCGAAATGTTTTCATATTTAAAAAAGGCTAATCATAAATTAGTTTAAAGCGTATCAGAATACTGAGTCTTACCGACGTTTAATTGATTATCCGATTTATGAATAGTTTTTTTATGCTGTTCATGTTTTTGGGGTTGCTCTGAAAAGACTAAAATACCCGCAATGCACATTGATAAAAAAGTAATTATAACCAAAAATCGAAATCTTATCATAGCTTTTTCTTTACAGTGAGCAATTTTGGCAAATGTATCACCACTAAGCAAACAAGAGGGATATTTGGTTGAAAAGGGTACGAAGCCTAATGTATTTGGGTACGAAACGACGATTCCGTAGTCAATCTAAAGTCTTATTTCGATTGAAGTTTTCCTTTAAATTGTCGAATATATTTTCCAGTCACAATGAAAAGATCGGTTTGCGAATCTTTGACTGTTATGGGTTCATGGAATATAACATTAAGTCTTAGATTATTTATAGGAGAAAATCCTTTAACGGTCTTCATGTTTATGATTGCAGCTCTGTTAATACGCAAAAAACCATCATTAAAATATTGAATCTCTAAGGCATTTAAGGATAAAGAACCCTTGGTGGTATATTCTTTTTCATTTGTCACAACCTTAATGAGATTTCCTGAACGGTAAAAACAAAGAATGTCTGTCGGGTATAGTTGAACAAAAGCATGGTCATAATCAATGGTCAAAATATTAGGAGACTCATCTGTTTCAACATTCTTTCCGTCTTCAACTCCAACCTTTGGTTCGGTTTTAATTAAATAGTGAATTACATAATACATATTTAATAAAATGATAAACGACACGATGATTGGAAAGTCAACAAGTAAAAAACGGCTTTCAATGAAAACTTCACCTAAAAAAGCAGAATAAATAGACATGAGTCCTAAATCAATCAATACAGGAAGAATTACAGCAAAAAGAGATTGCCAAAAAATCCGCTCATAAGTATTTTTTCGCCAGTCATGTTTTGAATCCAATTTCACAGTCATCCAATGTACCAAATACACTAGTAACAGAGTAATTAAATAACTGATCAAAAGAGCTAAATAGAAGTTTGGGTCTCCTTTAAAAGCTCTAATAATCAGATTCAAATCATGCCCGTGAATTAAGATATACGTCGATGCGATTAATGCAATAATTGCGCGAAACCACATATTTCGATATTTAACAGTTACCAAGAAGTAATTTTTTAAGTTTCAGTAGAACGAAAGTATGAATATTTGATTAGTATATTTATCACAATCTATTTATTCACATTAATAATTAACACTGATGTCTTATCTTTTAAATTCAAGTGGTGTAAAGGATCAATTAACTGCCCTTTATGCACTTTCTAATTCAGCATTGGAAGCCGAAGCAAATGCAATCAAAAGTGATTTCCGATCATGGGTGGATGATCATTTTGCTTTAACAAATGCACAAAAAAGTTGTCTAGCTGCAATTCCAAACAAAGCAGTTCAATTTTTCGGTGATCAATGTTGGTATTGTTTTATGTTCCGATTACCTATTACGCTCGATGATTCTGCACCTGCGCCTACTGGTTATGGAAAATGGACTGAAAGTTCAAGCACTCCTAAATTAATTACGGGTGGTAATGGTAATATCGAAGCAACGGGCGAATTAGTATTCAAATTTATATACCGTCCGACGGGTGGCTAAAAGTTAACGTTGAATCTAGAATCCGCATATTTTGTGCGGATTTTTTTTGTCTATTGAATTTCTTGTTAAATAAAACGTAATCGTTATGTGATTTTAAAATTTCTTTTGTAAAGATTCGATTAATTCAATTTTTAGTTATTAATTTGGCGCAAACAATATTCACTATTCCTGAAAAATGCCTACCAAACATTTATTGTTGATTTTTATATGTGCTGAAATATTAATTCTGCTATTTCAAATATTCAACTATTTCTCTCGCAAGCAAGACACATCCAGATTAAGATTCTTATTACTTACAGTGAGTTTTGTAGCATTCAATATTATCAATCTGTTTAATTTTGATGCATTAAATTTTGGTTTTTGGCTCTCAAAAATCACCATATACATTAGCGGGGCACTACTCGCAAGTTCTTATTTTCAGTACACAATTAAAGAGCTAGGGATTCTCACAAAGGATATAAACACAAAAAGCATAGTTTGGATATTCGTTTTAACATTCAGCATAAGTTGTTTGACTTCCAACATTGCATTTGGTACGTCTGAGATTGGGAGAAATATATTGATTACTTTTCCTGTAGCTATGACAGTTTCACTTTGTGTCTATGTTTTGGTTCAGTTCAGAAAAAAAATCGATTCGCATAAGAACAGATTGTTTTATAAAACAACATTATATTCTAGTTTTTTTGGCATAATACTAATGGCTGCAATTCCATTTTTTGTACAAGTGGGTCAATTCAATCAATTAAATCTAACTTTGATAAACATTGCCTTTATTTTCACAATAGCCGGTTATCTTTACAAATTATTGAATGATAATATAAAAGAATTTGAAGTACTAAATCAAATACGTTATTTCGCAGGTGACGATTCAATTTTAAATTATAATCTAACAAAGCGTGAGTTAGAAATAGCTGATTTGATTTTAAAAGACCTTTCATACCCTGAAATTTCAGCTAAAGTATTCCTAGCGGAAGGAACTGTTACGAAACATGCTTCAAATATTTTCAGGAAAACAGGCTGTATTAACCGCGAAAAATTCCGCGAAAAGTTCCTTAATTAAACAGAATCGAAATCCTAAATTAAACATCCAAAGTATTAGTGTTTACAGTATTCCGTATAAATCCGTAGTGGTTCTTTTTTGAAAAATACGGTAGAATACGGGGTAAAAAACAATCTATTTCGTAATTCAGCTTTAACATTGCATTCAAATCGCTATTCATCCTACACAAATTTGGGTGAAACGTGGAGCAATAGAAAACCGAAGAATCCCGAATTCAAAAATTCAGTGTTTACGTTAGGTTAATCTACCTACTAAATCGTCATGAGTATATAGATTAGGTTTCAGTTGAAGTACGGATTCTTCGGTTTATTAAAAGAAAAACATTCTAATAAGGCAGAAGTGTAATATGGAAACGCATCAAAGAAAAACCGCTAAACGAAAAATTAATCGAAATTCAATTTTGTTTTTAATTTCGCGATCAGAATCATTTGAACAGAAAAATGATTTGCTGACCAATTATTCAAAAATTCACTATTCAATGAAAACTTTCGCTTTCATAGCAATCGCATTTTTACTCCCCGATCAACTTTTCGCACAAGTTGTCGGAGGTCGCAGTAACTCCGAATCAACACCTAAAGTTTCCGAACCTGCTAAAATCAGCTCAGGAGGGTTCTCTGGAGATGTTAACCTTTTCTCAGGAGGTTATGGCGCAACTATTCCTTTGGGATCGGTTAGCACTCCGGGGGGATTGTCTTACAACCTTTCCTACAATTACAACAGTAGTTTTACAGTCGGAGTTACACCCCCTGTTGCAACTGGCATACCTTATGGTGAAGGTTGGAATCTGAACATTCCCACTGTCTCAATTGAAACGGAAGCATTCAATAATTTCGTTGCCAATGATTATTGTACCGAGGAAGGGTTAAGTCCACAATTAATGGATTTTAGAACCGTCGATGCTAAAAAGGAAGGTGATCTTTATTGGTATTCACCCTACATTGATATTCCTGGCATTGCAAGTGGACGTGCCATCTTCAAATACATTGATGTGGATGACAACCAAACGGCTGTATTTGTGTTAAACTCTTTTGAATCTCCGGTAGAATTACGCTACAAATTAGGAAGTTGGAAAGTGATTACCGCCGATGGAACGCAGTACGTTTTTAGCACTGTGATGCAATCGGCAACAGCTCCAGCCAATAGAAGAACACTATTCTACAACCAAGATAATTTGTCAGACACATCAAATGTTGCTGGCAACGTCATGTCGAATGGTTACCAAGGAAGCGCAGAAAATGTCGCCAATAGTATTTCTCCGAAAATCTCCTACAACTTGTGGTACTGTACCGAAATCAGCAACCGAAACATCAAAGAGCAAAACATCGTTTTTGTGTATGACAAATTCGGTGCGTTTAACTACTTCAAAGAGTTCAAGCAAACCGCTTACGGAACAGCGGCAGCAGCAAATTTTCAGAACACTACTTTCGCGGCAGACAATGACTTCACTGCCTATACCGACATTATGCTCAAACGTGTTGAATCACACGCAGTCAACAGTATGGTACAATTGTTAAAGCTGAACTATGAGACTAACAAAACGATCATTAACGGCAACCCTGAATTAATTCCGTTTTACAACTCTAATAACGATGGCGGACGATTAGATAGCTTATACAGTTACCGCGTCGTGTATCAGGATGGTGTTACAGGTGATATTACGGATACATGGAATCGATACGAACACACCAAACAAAATGCAACTACAAAACCTTCGGCAGTTAATGGAGGAAATCCATACGTGATTGGAGGAAATTATGTGCGTAGTAATACTACGACTGACGTAAATGGTAGAGTACCATTCAATCATAGTTTCTTAGAAACACCAAGAATTGCTACTGGAAACTACGATATGATTCCGGGAGATATTTATGAGGTTCGGTCAACGATTAGGCGTACTTCGCCAAACTCAGTAGAATTAGGTGCTTCCACTATCGATATTGCCGTTGTGACGGGAAATCTCAACAATCCAACTGGCTCTCCTAATATCACAACTACGTATTCTCAATTGAACAACAATACTGGAATTTATTACCCAACCACCGATTACAATAAAACACGTGGCGTTCCCTTGTTTTCAACGTTTAACATGGCATTGAAATGGACGTTTTCCTATAGTGAGGGAACAAAACAAACTTCCAATTTCTTTGTCATGCCAAACGTTCCTTCAAAATTCGGAGGGTTAAACGTTCAAATCGGACCGGGTAATTCAGACATTAATTACGCTTCAACTCCGGGTACAACACCGAACATGGTTGCAAGCAACGTTCCGAATGCTCAATCTGCGTATGTCTTTAAAAATGGAGAGTTGGAAATGAAATCTGCTGCAACAGTGAGCAACAATTTTGGGATTGGTTTACCGTGGGGCATGATGATTCCGATATACAAAAGTATGGTCACTGTTTTTGATCCGCTATTCGGTTCGGGAGCAAATCCGAATGATGCCTTTAAAATGTGGTGGAACAGTAACACCAGTCTGTATTCTTATGCAAACCGACCTACAAAAATGGATTCAACTGTTTCATTAGAAGAGTTCCAGTTGATTCGTTATACCAAAAACCCGTATATGTTGGTAAGTGTAGAATCCTACAATGTAAACGGTGAAATCAATGATCCTTTGAACAACGGTTTAAAACTGGTTGCCAAGAAAAAAATGGAGTACACCACAACACGTACTCAGATGCTAGAAAACTATGATTACGCTACGAACGATCCTTTAAAATTCAGGAGTAATTCAAGTCCAATCAGACAAATTCACATTCTACTCAAAGCAGTTCGTGAAATTCCTGTTATCCCAACTTCAGATACAACTCAATATCTTACTACTTTCCTTGAATATTCACCATTCGTCAGTGCCGATAGTGTTTTCAACGACACTAAGCCGTTGAATGGTTACAAAGGATTGTTATTGAGCAAATTTGTTGATCAATTGGGTGGTATTACCAAAATAGAATATTACCCTGTTACCGATCAGCGTACATATTATACCAATCGTTATGTATTCAGCACGAATTGTAATTCAATTGTAACTACCAAAGCATTCGGAACAATGAAAGCTGTGACTGCTCATCCAGTTGTAAAATTCATTTTGAAAAACGATGAGAATGATTTGGTAAAAAACGGAACAGCAAGTTCTAACAACGCACACAAACGTTGGATGTATGATTTTCATGATACTTCCAAAGTGTTTAAAACCCTTGACTTGTACAATGCTGATACACGTTTCCATCATGGTAAAACCACTTCGTATGATGTCGGATTTAGAACCGTAAGTGTCTATGGGCCGACATTGGTGGATAACGGAACTTCGTATGTGAACAAAACAGTATATGAACACTACGGTGATGTGTTGACTTCGGTTGGTGGCGTTTCTACTAATATTGAAAGCTACTTGTATCACGGAAAAATCAAATCGATCAAACAGTACGATGTAACTAACAAGTTGTTTGAGGAAAAAATCTTTAACTACGGTTATAACTTGGCATTCAAAAATGGATATACACGCCCTAATTTGATGAAAGAAAACATCATGTTAAACCAAGATGATGACAATCCGGGCGGACAATACGAATACCGTGATTATTACCTCAATCAAACTCTTTCCGTTACCATTGACACCAATACCTATACAGGTGCAAACGCTTATCAATATTTGAACATTCCTGTCTTTACAGGCACGGGTGACTCCAAAGAAACTCCTAAATTTCTTGATTTCTATTTCTATCCTGCGTTGGCTACAACGAATCAGGAATATTTTCTAAACTCTTATTTTGTGAAGAAAACCGAGGAAATCTCACGTACGTATGATGACTTTTTATCCAAACAAGCAATTCTCTCAGCTACGGTTCTTCCTTCTGTCGTAACAACCAATCCGAACCCTTTTGGTGTTGGTTTGGTTAATTCGGTGAACTATTTGAGAAGTCGCGATAGTGCTTACATTTCTCAAATCAATGTCGGAACACCTAAAAATGTGGTGACGAGCCTACTTGCTGGTTCACCATTGGCAGATACGGTTCTTTTTAAACTCATTGAGTCAACACGCTTTACAAGTGCTGAAAAAACTCAAATCCTAACGGCACAAACAGGACTAAGTAATACCATTTGGAAGCAATCAATCACCCATTACAGTAAATTCGTTGCGCTTGATTTGGTGAACCTGACCAATACCCAATCCTATTTTGCAGATGAAATTCTTACCCATGCCATATCTTACATGAACAGCAGATGGGATCAGAAATTTATTGAGGCGTTATTCATGCACGATGAATACCTTTCTTTTCCTGTTCTGCAAGCCCTGATGAGTACAAACAGGTATATTTCTCCGGGTAGTATCACCAATGTACTCGCCAAACAACCGCAAATGCCGGAGAGCATTTTGAGTAGTATCATCAGTTCTTCAGTCGTTCCGAAAACGTCACTTAGCAGAATATTTAAGTATCAGGTAATGACCGAAAGTCTATACAATCAATTGAACTCAAATACCAGCGTTTCAAATACGGCAATAGTAGAAATTATCGAGAACGGATTCAGCTACCCGAATGAGGCAGTTTTAACCAATATCATCAACCGTTCACCAAAGTTTTCTGCTGATGAAATGGCACGAATTTGTGCAGTTGCCAATCGTCAATTAGAGCCTAGTGTCATTACTTTGCTTACAAGTAAATACGCAGGTCAACAATTCTTGTCACAGTTACAATTCTCAGGCAATCCATTAACCCAATATTGTAACGGAGCAACATCGGCAGGATGGAATTACATCGAAAACAAAACATCTTTCGAGTATTACGAAGCTGACTACCGTGGTGTATCGAATGGTCGCGCATACAAAGTATTAATGGGCTTGGAAGATATTCCGAATAGAACAGTAAACATGACCTCCATTTTTGGTGCGGGTGGAACAAAAACAATTGCTAATCTTTCGTTGAAACATGAACCATCGTGGCAAGTTTTTAGTGTAACAAAAACGTCCGTTCACCTTCCAACCGCCAAAAACGAAGAACAGTATTTTTACCTCTTTGATCTCAAAAACCGTTACGACCGTTATTGGTATAATTACGATGTGAATGACATAGGCGCGGACTTGACTTCTTTTGATCCTATAGTTATTCAACAAACGAATGATACAGTGGCTTATACTGTTAAATGGGATGATCTCTATGAAACAGCATACCAAGCTGAAGCGCCAGATATGCCTAAATACGATGGTATGACCAAAAGCCGTCAGTACAATATGCGCTCAACTCCGTATCAGAAAACAACCATTACCAAAAGTCAGCGCGACGAAACAGCCATGATGCGCAGTGAATACTATTTCTATGACGCACGTTGGAATTTTGAGATACTACCTACCGTTTCTAAACCTGATACGCAAGTTGTGTACTGCCCTGAGTCGGGTTCACCAACACCAAACCCTACAGATTGTCAAGCGTGTCAATATTGGAAATATGGATTTGAATCCGATTTACTGAATGCCTTACCCAATAATTACTGTCTGTGGGAAGATGATGTAATCGGCTATTACGCCTGTCCGTTTGGAGTCAATGCCGTGACTTGTTATCCAGGAGCGGAATTGGTGAATTGCAATCCTTCCTTGGCCGAAGAACAGCTTCCTGATCCGCAACGTTATTTGCAATTAGGTGATGCCCTTTCTAAAACGCTTCAATTGCGATCAACCGTTGTGCAGTTAGATACCATTATGGGAACACTCAACGACGAGTTTGCTACCAAACGTTTTGATAGATCAAATAAATACGTGGTTGATTTCTACCTCGATCCCAACGGAACCGACCCGAACGGATTTAATGGAGTTTACCGAATGTTCTATCCGTTTGATACCTTAACGACAATGACGATAGTGGAACGAAACGAATATTTCCAACCCGCTATTGTGAAAAATCAAAACGGTATCAGTACACGCTATTATTACAAAAAGGCACAGCAGTACTGGAATTACAATTCTACCTGTCAAAATCCTGAGTATAGCTTCCTTTATAATTACTCTTCGGTTAATGCAACTGACATTGGAAAACCAATTAGGGTTACTGCTGGCTTTGGTCGCTTGGATTCATTGTCTTCTACATTTGAATACGCTAACGATGGTCAGGTAAAGAAAACCACTAACCAATCAGGTCATTACTATGATTACACATTTGATGGACTGAACCGATTGACTTCTATCACAGAAAATGGCACACGTCTGCTTTCTACCAATGAATACAGCCAGTGGAATCATGATGGTAGTTTGAGTTTCAATGATAGAACAGATCAGAATTATGTCTATTCAATTGTTTACAATGATGGGATTTCAAAAGAATATCAAAAAGCATTTTTAGATCCTCTTTCAAGAACCGCAGGAGTTATGAAAGCCTACGGAGTTAATGCGAATACGAAAATTTATAGCGGTTCGGTAACGTATGATAATTGGGGGCGTGCCGTTGAAACTCGTAAACCCTTTGTTACACAAAATGCCGGACTCCTTTATAGAAATAATCTTACTGCGTCGCTCAAAGAAACGGCGAAATATGATCATGATCCTGCAATGTTGAATACGAAAGCCGCCAATTATGCGGTAGCAATTGCAAGTGATAAAACGGTTGAAACGGTTACACATATTGTCAATAATATTGTTGCATCCTGTGAATTGGGGTTGAATAATACAGAATTGCAATTGATCATGAAAAGCGGTTCAACGGGTGCTTTCCGCTTTAAACGAATCGCGTTGAAAGATCAGGACGAAAAGGAAACGATCACTTATATCAATGCCTTCGGTCAACAAGTAGCAACAATTGGTTGGAGTAACCTCAATGAAAAAATAGTGACGCTGTTTGTTTATGACAATTACGGAAATCTCACTAAAACAATCAATCCATCGCGTCAACATACCGATTACAACTACAACATCTTAGGGCAATTGGTTACTGAAACAACAGTTGACAGTGGTACAAAACGCTACATGTACAATAAAATGGGGCAAGTAAGTGCTATTCAAGACCAAATAGATCGTGATTTTAAGAACGGAAGCAACATTTCCACCCCACGTTACCGCAAGTTTACTTTTGATGATTACGGTAAACCGACAGGGCAGTATTTGATAACAACTACATATCATCAAGATGCGTTTTGTTATGCCAATAGTTCTGTTGGTCAGGTAGGCAATTATTATGTTGATCCGCAAGGGCAATCACACTATTTCAGATACAGCTTCAGTAATAGAAGTTCACAAGACTGGCTCAATTCGTATTCAACATTGAATGCTTCGTTAGTCATCGATTCAATGGGCGGTTTACCAACCGGAACAAGCATAACCGAAAAAACAACAGTTTACGGTACAAACAATGCTTTCCCACTTACAATGGGTAAAATTGTAGAAACCAAGTCGTATAACCTGAGTGGTGTTGCTGTTCAGAAAATCACTTATACTTATGACGTACTAGAGCATATCACTTCACAAATAATCCGTCAGCATCCTACCAATGAAGCAATGAACGATCCAAAAACCGTCATTGCCAAAATTGATTACCCAAGTTACAATTACCGAGGTGCGTTACTTGAAGAGCAAATCGATCTAGGCAATGATAACAGTGTTGAAATGGATTACTTTTATGAGTATGATGATTTGAATAGATTGAACAAAGTATATGCTGCTCAGAATAATGTTGCCACTAGTTCGGCAGCTACCTTGATGGCGAGCTATACATATTCAGATTCTTTGGGTGTTGTTACGGTTACAAAATTGACGGTAAATGATGGTTCAAATGGAAATCTAAAAGTAGAGGACATTAACTACAATTTTGATATGCGTAATCGACTGACAAGTATCAGCTCACACTTGCTTGACTATACAATGTATTATGATGAAAATTTCCCAACCACTGCAATACCAAATGTCAGTAACATTTTGACAGTTGCACATAATGATTGTTACAACGGAAATGTAAATGCCACAAAGGCATTGTACAAATTTGATGCAAGTACCACAATTAACGCAGTACCAATGTTTAATTATGCCACTGATTACGGGTATAAATACGATGGATTAAACAGGCTTACAAATGCAGATGCAACTGTAGCTGATTATGTGAAAGCTCATACTGATAATGCCTCAAATACAACCCCTGCTGATTCGTACCGTATCGGTGATGAAACCATATCTTATGATAAGATCGGGAACATTAAAACCCTACTGCGTGTAAAACCTGGAGTACTATCAAATATCGGCTTGACATACGATGATTTTGCATCCTACCAATACGGAAGTGGCAACAGACTCACCTTTGTTGATGGTATCAACGGCAGTTTAGATAGAACGTACACTTACGATGCAAACGGGAACATGCTAACTGACAATTTTAGAACGATTTCGGCAACAACATACGGACGCTCTTCTTATGCCTTCAATATGACCAAAGGAACGGATGCTATTTCGTATCTTTACGACGGAACCGACAGTCGTTTCTATAAAAAAGTAGTAGCTCCTGCTCAAACAACGGAAGAAATGTACATCAAAGATGCACTTGGACGGGATTTGGCAATTGTGAAATTCATCACAACCGGAGATTCGATAGCCATTGCCAAAGAATACTTTGTCTTCGGAAATGAAAGAATCGCACGAATTATTTCCGATGGATTAGGCTCAACTCCTGAACGGATTTACCCGAAAGAAGCAACTTTCTTTTTGTATGATCATTTGGGTAATGCGCGTGTTAGTTTTGAGAATGTCGGAGTTAATTATATGTCAAAAGTTGTCAATGCAATGGACTATTATCCTTACGGAAAAGTGCTGCGTGAGTATGACAACGGTGACGGTGACCGCTATTTAACAACCAACCATGAGCGTGATCACGAAACAGGATTAGATTATCGTGGAGCTAGATATTACGATTGTGATGTAGCTAGATTCCTTTCGATTGATCCATGGGCAAATAAATACCCAAGTTGGAGTACCTATAATTATGTGATGGGGAATCCACTAACTTTGATTGATCCAACGGGTAAAGGGCCTGAAAATCCTGATGGGGATAAAGACAAAAAACCTAAAGAAGCTGTAAAATCCGTGACAAAATCAATTACAATTAAATTAATGGAAGATGATTATGTCACAGGTGATGAAAAATACGCCACGATAGTTATTGATCTTATCTCAACCATCTTTGACGATGGTTCAGTTACACATACCTCAAATGTATATTCAGACTCTGAAACAGGTGTTGGTGCATACGCAAAAGTAGAATCCGATGAAAACGGAACCTTTACGGGTGTTATAACATTTAGCGGAGGTGATCAGACAATTCAAAACAGTATGGGGGTTTCCGGTCAAGGTATGTCTATGTCATCATCTGACGGAGTGGTTCTCAGTGGGGGCAGAGTAGAATTTGGACTTCATTATCAATGGAAAAATAGTTCACAAACACATGTTCAGGTAGATTTTCCAACAAGTAAAGAGTTTAATTCAGACATTTCCACTTTGAATGATGAAGGATCATTTCCGATGGATGGTGGTAATAATACCTTTACATGGACTTCAAGTACTTTGGAAGAAAATGAACTTTACATAAAATTCATAACAAAAGTTACATCTAAAAAACTATAAAAAATGAAACTACTTTTTTGCTCAACCCTTTTATTCATCTTAACATGTGGATGTGATGATAAGCCAGTCAGCCATTTTGGATTCAAGAATTATTCAAACGAAAATAGTTATTCAGAATTCCTTCTTCTTGAAAGAGGGGATTCCGAATACGATACCTTGTACAAAGTTTACATCAACTTTGATTTGGACTCTATTTCGCTTGATTGCGGAAAATATATTGATCACAGAATATCAAAAAATCCGCAAGATGAGTCAATAATAAAATGGGATATTAGTTATTATTTAGGATCAAAATCAAGTAATGTATTTTCAACTAAAAAGTTTAAAAAAAGAGACACTTTACAAGTTGGCAGTTGTATTCCTATCAAAAGAATAGGTAACAAGCAAGCGATAACCTATAATCCTTTCGCTCCAAAATCTTTAGAAGATGTTTTTTTCTCAGAGGACAAACTTCATTACATTCACTATTGGTTAGTTAATGGCGGAAAAGTATCGGTTTCTGACAGACTGATTTTGATACAACTTTCAAATAGTAGCCACTCTCATTCAGC
Organism: Candidatus Fluviicola riflensis; assembly: GCA_002243285.1. Classification (GTDB taxonomy): domain Bacteria; phylum Bacteroidota; class Bacteroidia; order Flavobacteriales_D; family Crocinitomicaceae; genus Fluviicola; species Fluviicola riflensis. The sequence continues at coordinate 3,676,541 of CP022585.1, forward strand.
AAGTATTCAAACGGTAAATTAGATTCGTTGAACTCCTTTTTTTAAAGAAAATCATGCCTTAAAAGTTCTTTAAGCGTATTTAATTAATATGTTTTTAGGGAAGTCAACAAGAGCAATTGAAAAAAACAGTTAATCATTTTATCAATTCTAGTGAATGAAAAAGAAATTTTTATTTATTGCAGGTATCATTTATTTACTTGCAACAATTGGGTGTTCCTGTTTTGTTATAATCTACTTTAGATTAGTCCCAATTGGGCATTACTTTTTTAAAAACACAGTACCTGGAACTAAGTATGGTAATTTCACCAATCTAAACTTTAATACACTCGAATTGAGTGAGTATTCTAACGAAGGGGTCATTAACCTTTTAATTGCATTTTCAGTTGTGTTTTTCGTTTTATCAAACATTTGCTTTTATAAGTATTTTAAACTGAGTTCATAGTCATAAATGACTCATTAAGATATGGTATCCCTTTTTAATCTTGGTTTTTGTTAGACGTTTAATGGTTTGATGATTTCTTTCGTTGTCCATTATTAAAACAAACTACGAAGGCTCTAACACTATTGATAATGATGGAAGATATATTTACTACTATTCAAAAAGACTCACGTTTTCAGTCTGATTTACTCTTTCTAAGAATGATTAAAAACGATATTCTAAGCGCTAGTTTAAAACTGGAAATAGTTTCTACTGAAAATGACTTAAATGATGAATTGTACGAATTTGATTTGAACACTATCATTTTCGAGCTGATGGGCTTTAGTCAAAAAGAAATTGATGACAAGATTTCACTAAGCTATTACTTTCAAATCAAAAGAGTGTTGGAGGAAATGAGGCATAAAAAAATGTCCCAAGAATTGCTAAATGACAGAGCAATGAAATTGTATTATGAATTGAAAAAACTCAAATCAAATGGATGATTTTCATTGGTTTGTTCAGGATTCGGTATTTCCATGTACGACGAGTAAGAAAGAGGTTATTACTCTGTTTTTTTTATAGGTGGTGGTTAGGTAGCGAACAGCGCAGGGACGAATGTTTTTTGCGCTGTTCAATTTTATTGTTGATACCAACGGAACAGGTTTATTAGAAATTATTTTGTTTACGATTTTTCAGCAGTTCTGTTGCTCATTGAGCAAAAAATCCTATCTCTACTAATAATAAGTTAAAAGAAAGGCATTCTACCAACAACAACGACTGCTGCAATAATCAATACAACTATTATCAACGCAACTATACCAATAAAGCCCAATAAAAATCTACCAAAGGAAAAACCTCTTTGTTTCTGAACCACTACATTCACTGAAGATCGACTTTGTGAATTGATATTTTGGTTATGGTTAGCTTGCTGTTGGTTCTGCTGGCTATTTTGGTTCTGTTGTTGATTAGAGCCGTTTGAAAAGCGTTGAGAAATTTGATTGAGTGTTTCGGGTGAAATAGTCCCGTTTTCGTCATCTTTAAGTTCTGAAACTTTAAAATAGATTGTTCCATTACTCAATTTGATAACGTAATCAAATGAGTTATTAATTGCAAACATTTCATAACTGCCGATAGATCGGTTAAAAATTTGAACTTTTTGTAATAACGAAATGATTTCTTTTTCTGAATAGTTCGCTTGCATCGTGAGGTTATTTATAGTGAGTAAAGATTACAAAAATAAATTTTTATCCATGCACTTTAAATTCTTGCAATGAATTTAAAGTGCAATCAGTTGTTTCACTATTGAATAATTAATGGATTTAAAAATTAACATCCGTTGTATATTGAAAAATCAGTAAACACTGGTGTTTCATGCGTTTTTAGCGGTTCGAGTCCAGTACAGTTCGCTCCACACCCACAGAAGCAGAAAAAGCCATCCCTAGCGGGGTGGCTTTTCGCTTCGTGGTATGTGTGGTGATGGTCCGTAGCGATGGAAGTATGACATCTGGGATCACAACATATTCTGGTACAGAATGTCCATATTTGTAGAGTAACCAATACTCCATTATGAACAACAGATTCGGAAAATCGTACAGGGAACGACACATCTATTACACAGGTAAGGTCACTAACTATGCAAGAAGATACTATATCTATGCCTACAATCTTTACGGCTGGTATTGGCTATACAAAATTATAGTTGATCCCAAGCTGCAGTGCGATTGGGAGAACTATTTAATATGGTTGTTTGCCATGCTTGCTCAGTTGTTCTTTGAAGTGGATGTTAGAAATGCAAACAAGGATGTTGACGTAGAAAGTTATTATGATCACTATTTTCCACCTAAGAAATAACATTGAAATGGATAATATAATATTTTGGTTGGACGTTGGTAAGATAGCGATCGCCGTAGTTCTTGCTGGTGTAGGTTGGTTCGTTGGGCACAAATTAGCGAGCAAAAATACTCGTGAACAAAAAAGACGTGACTTAACAACGGAGCATCTCATATCAGTTTATCGCATTCTAACGAATGAAATTGCCCATCGAGAAGAGATCGAAATGTATGAAAAATTGCGAACAGTCCTTTAGATATTCAACTATTTGGCTCTCCAAGTCAAGTCAAAATGGCTAGAGACTTTGCAAAGGCAGTTAGTCCTGGAAAGAGTTATGATTTAGAACCTTTAATTCAGAGTTTGAGGAATGACCTAAGAGAAGAACTACAACTTACCCCAGTAGATGGCAATACTGTGTTTGTTGTTTATAAATCACTAAAATAGACCATAAGCTTCCATAGCTTCTGAATCCGCAGGATAGAAATTCCCTATCTTTGCCCCAAAGAAAACAGCAACATGAGTGAAGATCGGCGCACGGAATTAGGTGATTTAGGTGAATTCGGATTAATTGATCGTTTAACGAAAGGATTTGATCCGAAAGTAGCGAGTACGGTATACGGCGTTGGTGACGATGCTGCGGTACTGGAACGAAACGAGAACGAATACACCCTGATTTCGACCGATATGTTGGTGGAAGGCGTTCATTTCAACCTCATGTACATGCCTTTCAAACACTTGGGTTATAAGGCCGTTGCGGTGAATTTGTCGGATATTGTTGCGATGAACGGAAAACCCGAACAAATTACGGTTTCACTGGCGGTTTCGAATCGTTTTCCGCTGGAAGCACTGGAGGAATTGTATGAAGGAATTCGCATGGCTTGTGAATTTTACAATGTCGATCTGATTGGCGGAGATACGACTTCTTCTTATTCCGGATTGATCATTTCGGTGACCGCTATCGGTGTGGTGGCAAAAGATAAAGTGGTTTACCGAACCGGAGCAAAACCCAATGATTTGTTGGTTGTTACCGGTGATTTGGGCGCGGCTTACATGGGCTTGCAGGTATTGGAGCGCGAAAAAGAGGTGTATAAAACCAATCCTGCGATTCAACCAGATCTGGAAGGTTTTGATTACGTGATCGAACGGCAGTTAAAACCTGAAGCACGTAAAGATGTGATCGGATTTTTGGCCGACCTGGATGTTGTTCCGACTGCAATGATTGATGTTTCCGATGGTCTGGCTTCGGAAGTATTGCATATCTGCAAAGGAAGCAATGTGGGCGCGATGGTGTACAATGCCAAATTGCCGATTGATAGCACAACGTCTCTTTCCGCGATTGATTTTAACCTTGATCCGGTAACCTGCGTGCTAAATGGCGGCGAAGATTACGAATTGCTGTTTACCGTTCGACAGGAAGATTTTGATAAGATCAAGGGAAATCCGCACATGACAATCATCGGTTATATGACCGAGGCCGATCAGGGAGTTTTTTTGGTGGATAGTAATGATTCGTTGATTCCGCTGAAAGCACAGGGCTGGAATCATTTTGAGTAAACAATCTGGTTGTGACTTCTTAACGCTGATTCTTCGCTGAAGGAAACTTCACAAATAAAAAACAGGGCCGCTACCTAAGTAACGCCCCCGCTTTTCACTACTAAACCAACCACTTACAAAGCGGTCTTCACCACTCTGTAAGAGCTAGTTCCTTTTGAATTGGAATATTTCACAAAATAAACTCCATTCGGATATGTTGTAAAGTCAAAGCTGTGATTACCCAGTACTTTTTCAGTGTGGATCACATTTCCAATCGCATCTACTACAGCTGCTGTGGTCACTTCATCAAATGAAGCTTCAGAGTTCAGGATCGTTTGAACCGGATTTGGGTAGATATCCGCAACGATTTGTCCGTTTTCGTTCACGTTCAAATCCTCACCTGTTCCTACTGCAAACGGACCATCGGTAGTAACGTTCTCTCTTTCCAATCTGTACATTCCCCCTACAGGATCTGCAGCTGCCGGAGCCTGACTTGCTGCATCCCATGTTCCGCCATTGTAATGCATGATGAACGCGTCGTTTCGGTCGAAAGCGTTTACTTCAAAATCATCTTGCCACTCTGTCATTACGTTGAGATTAAGCGTACCGCCAGCTTCAGACTCCAGATCCCAACTTCGGCTAACAACTGCCTGGTCTTCAGCCCAATCAATTCCCGAAGTGCCATTTGACCATACAAGGTTGTGGGTATGTACTTTAAAGTAGCTTGCTGTTCCGCTGTTTTGCTGCAAACCGAAAGGAGCATAACCGTCATCTGTTCCCACCGGATACATTGTATAAGGTCCTGAAATCGGTACATTCTGTACCAAACTGCCTGTTCCATTGATCAATACGTACTGGTTCTCATTTGCTCCCGTGATCATTCCGGTAGAACTTAGTCTAAGCTCATTGTCACGGAGATGCACACCGGCTGTGGTCATGGTCAGGTTACCTACCTCGACATTGTTTCCAATTACCAGGTCGCTACCGTCAGTAGAATTGATCATGAAATCACCGAACACATTAGCGCCCGAACTAAACCAAACGGTATCACCCAAAAGTGAAGCTGTGTTGAATTCAATATCGGAATCCTCGTGCCCGCCAAACCAACCTTGGGTAGTTGTACTCAATGAACCGTCCAGGATCAAGTCATATCCGTTCAAATCCACACCACCGGTATCAAGGTCTAAAGAACCGGGAATAATAATGTGGTTGGAAAGCTCTACCGCATCTGATTGGTTGGCCATATCGATTGTCAGGTTATTTAATCCTGTTCCTGTCAATTCGATTCCGCTTGCACCGGAAGCATTCCCATTATAGGTTACGCTATAAGAATTGTCGCCGTCAAACGTTCCACCTGAATTCATCAGGTCACCGTCTGTAACAATGATTTCACTACCGTTTGCCATGATAAGCGCACCGGATGACATGTAGAAATCTCCGTCTTCAAGCATCAATTCGCCATTTATAGTCAGGTCGCTTCCAATGCTGGTACTCGCACCGGCGTCAGCCATGTCAATCGTCAAATCGTTGAGCTGATCATAATCTGCATCGAAAACCAGTGAACTGCTCAACGAAGAGTTGCTCTGGATTACCATGTTGGAGGTCGCGCTTCCTATGAAGTTAGCACCTGCTGTACGCACGTAATCATCCATCAATGTCAGCGTACCGCCATTCAGATTGATCATCCCCATATCGTGATGCACCACACCTTCTACATTCACATTTCCGCCGATGTATAATTCCTGCATATTGTTGTCAAGGTCTACCCAAACATCAGACAAGCCACTGCCTGCCAATTCAATTCCGGTTGTTTTATCCGTTCCAACGTACATGACCGAATAGGGATTGCCATTATTCAGCGCGCCACCTGAAACAGACATTGTTCCCTCATCGACACGGATCACAGAGTTCGACATCAATGTCAGCGAACCTGCAGACACGTTCATCGCACCGGCATCCAGGAACAAACTGTCATTTATCTCCAAATCACCGCTCAGATTGAGTGCCGTAGCGTTATTCCACAGTTTATCGATGCTGGCATCACCTGTGAATGTCATTGTAGCGATAGAACCGAAGCGCAGATTGTGCAACGTAAGCGTTCCGGTACCGGAAAGGATGCCACTGGTCATGTCCAGCATGTAATCGGACGAGGAAGTTGTAAGACTTCCATTCACCTCAATCGAATTAAGGAGTCCGGAGTACTCGAAATCCATATCGAGGGTTACATTGACTCCTGCATTGATGACAACATTATCCATCAGGCCAAGAGATCCACCCGGACTTACGCCATCTGCCCAGATAGACGAGTTAGACCATAAACCTGAAGAAACGGCGGTATAAGTTGCCGCGCTTGCAGAGCCTGCGAACCCAAGAAGGGTCACAAACGCGCAATTTTTGAAGAATTTTGTAATTGTGCTTTTCATAATAAGTGTGTTAAATAATGAATACTATACATTCACCCGACTGGAATCAACAGTACTATTTTAAGCTTTTCTGTTGCGGTAAATTCCAGGAGGTTCCTGCAAGTTAATTGTATTAAAAGCGTGGTTTTGTTAAGGAAACCAAAAGGATGTTAAGGATTGGTAATAGTGTGTTAGAATAAACGTTAGGCGTCGTCATTCCAATTTATGTCCTGAACTATTTTGACCAAGTCCATTCCTGAACTCAATTGGCCGTTAATGAAGTTCCTGTTATAATTGAATCCAATTCATGGTAGGTTTAGTTGAAATTTAATAACATATTCATGAAAAGATTAGTTCTGGTCACATTTTTAAACTTAATTTTTATAGCAACCTACGCTCAGGATTTTTCCTGGGGCAAAGCCGTTGGAAGTACGGGGAGTGATTACGCATCGGCTAGCTGTGTAGACCAATATGGCAATGTCTTTACAGTAGGAACTTTTGTAGGAACAGTTGACTTTAATCCCGGAGCGGGAGTGAATAATATTACTGCAACAGGAGGAGACGATGGTTTTCTTCAGAAATTAGATGCAAACGGCAACTTTGTTTTTGCATACAACATTTCCGGCACTGGTTCAGAAAGATGTAGAAGTGTTGCCGTTTCCCCAAATGGATTAATTTATATCGGAGGAGTTTTTTCTGGGAGTGTAGATTTTAATACTGGTCCAGGAACTGCAATTGTAAATTCAAATGCGCTACTTGATGGATTTGTTTTAACCTTAAATAGTGATGGAACCTTTTCAACAGTAGTTGCTTTTGGTGGAGGATTTAACGATTATGTTAATACTGTCGCTTGTAATAATGGTGCAGTCGTAATTGGCGGAACATTTCAAGGAACTGTCGATTTTAATTTTGGATCTGGAGTAACAAACCTTACTGCGGCTGGAACCAGTGGTTTCTTATGCAGATATACAGGAAGTAATCTTTCGTGGGCATTTGTTTCCGGAACATCAGTAAATGGAACCGCTATGACCAGTTCCGGAAACATCTATTCTACCGGGAGTTTTACAGGTACTTTTGATTTTAATTTCTCAGCTGGCGTGACTAATCTTGTTTCAGCAGGTGGGAGTGACGCCTTTTTTCAAGTAGTTAGTCCAACCGGTGCGCCTGGTTTTGCAAAATCGTATGGAGGAACCGGAAATGAAGCCGGACTTTCAATAAATTTTGATGCCGCTTCAAACATATATACAAGTGGATATTTTACAGGAACGGCTGATTTTGATCCTTCAGCTGCTAGTTTTAATTTGACAAGTGCCGGAGGAAACGATGCCTATGTTTCAAAATTTGATAATACGGGCGCTTTGATTTGGGCTAAAGGTTTTGGTGGAACAGGAGACGATCAAGCTACATCGGTTGATTATGATCAACTTTCCTATGTACATACATCTGGGTATTATAATGGAACGGTAGATTTTGATCCAAGTGCAGGAATTACTTCTTATACAAGCGCAGGTGGCACAGATGGTTTTGTCTCTAAATTTTCCCCAACGGGTCAATTTCAATGGGCAAACACTATTAGTTCAACACTTGATGATGCGGTAACAGGATTAAATACTAGTGCAGCCTCAGCGATTTATCTTGCTGGATATCACATGGCAACAATAGATGTTGATCCTACTGCTGGCGTATCCAATTTAACAACTGCTGGAGCACGTGACGCTTTCGTAACAAAATGGATGCCCTGTGCAACGATGCCTTCAGTCGCTAACACAACTCCAGTTTCTGAGATGAATATTTGTGAGGGGAATTCGACTGTTTTAACGGCGAGTGGCCTTGGTACAGTTGGCTGGTATACTGCTGCAACTGGTGGTACATATCTGGGCGGCGGCAACTCGCTTTCAACAGGTGTATTAAACGCAAATACAAGTTATTACGTTCAAGACAGTACATGTACACCCAGCTCAAGAATTCAAATAGTTGTTCAGGTACTTCCAACAATTACAAATCAAACAGTCTCTAATTCGGTTTCATCGGTATGTTCTGGTGAGTCTGCAACTATCTCGATCAGTAGTAGCGTAATAGGTAATCAATATTATTTAAGAGACGATGCCGACAATACAATATTAGCAGGTCCAACATCTGGTACCGGAGCTGGTCTTAACTTCCCAACCGGTCCGATAACTTCCACTACAACTTACAATGTAAATGCTGTTGCACAAGCTTCTAATTTTGCGTTGGACTTAGATGGTACAAACGATTATATTAATCTTGGTACCAATAACCGTGGAATTACAAATGCAATTACCATTTCGGCTAAAGTGCGTACCTCCGTAAACGGAGGATCACAATTCATAGTGGATAAATACTTGAGTGCAGGAATCGGCTATTATTTGTTCATAAATGCCACCGGATATGCTTCAATGCAAGGACGAGATGTTGCGGGAGGTATTAAATCATCCGGCTATTCAACAACCATGGTTGCAGATAATCAATGGCATGAACTCACAGGAGTTGTTAGAAATTCAGGTTGGGAAATTTGGGTTGATGGTGTTCTGGAAAGTTCGGGTTCCTATTCATTAGGAGCTACGGGTCTTGGAACAACCGCAGGCCTGTTGGTTGGACAATTCAATGGAACTTATAGTCCTGCAGACATTGATCATGTAGCCATTTGGAATTCGGCATTATCCTCCGGCACCATTTCTTCCAATGTCAATTCTTGCCTCTCAGGTAGCGAATCGAACCTTGTAGCATATTTTAAATTTAACGAAGGTACAGGCACAATTGTGACCGATTTATCACCTACTGCCATCAATGGTGCCTTGGTTAATATGACAGCTCCTGCCTGCTGGATTTCCGGAAGTGTAACTGAATGTGCAACTGCCTGTCAATTAGAAATGGGTAATACCGTAACAATCAATGTTACGGCGATCCCAGCTCAACCAACTATTTCAGCAAGCGGATCTACAACTTTGTGTTCCGGTGGATCGGTAACACTTACTTCATCTGCTGGTACTTCTTATTTGTGGTCAACCGGTGAAACAACTGCATCAATAATCGTTTCAACAGCCGGTACATACACCGTTCAGGTTACGAATGCTTCCGGTTGTCAATCGATAGCCAGTGCCGGAACATCGGTTACTGTGGGTACAATGCCAGCTCAACCAACCGTTACTGCGAGTGGTCCAACCACCTTCTGCGCAGGTGGTTCCGTTACTTTGACTTCATCTGCAGGAACTTCTTATTTATGGTCGAATGGTGAAACAACTGCATCAATTAGTCCTGCAACTTCCGGAACGTATACTGTCCAGGTGACAAATGCATCCGGTTGTCAATCGGTTGCGAGTGCGGGAACAGCAGTTACCGTAAACGCTCTTCCGTCTCAACCAACGATTTCTGCAAGTGGTTCGACAACTTTCTGTGCAGGTGGCTCGGTAACCTTGACTTCTTCCGCAGGAACATCGTATTCATGGTCGAATGGCGCAACAACCGCGGCAATCTCACCAACAACCGCGGGGATTTATACCGTTCTGGTAACCAATGCCGCAGGTTGTCAATCAACAGCTAGCGCAGGAACAACAGTTACAGTAAATGCACTTCCAAGTCAGCCAACTATCAGCGCTGGCGGACCAACTACTTTCTGTGCGGGTGGGTCAGTAACGCTTACAGCATCTGCAGGAAACAGTTACTTGTGGTCAACCGGTGCAACTACTTCATCAATTAGCCCATCAACAGCGGGAACATATACAGTTCAAGTAACGAATGCTGCTGGTTGTCAATCGGTAGCAAGTGCCGGAACTTTAGTGACAGTGAATGCATTACCAAGTCAACCAACTATCACTGCTGGTGGACCAACGACATTCTGTACCGGTGGTTCAGTTACGCTTACTGCTTCTGCAGGAACTTCATACCTGTGGTCAACGGGAGCAACAAGTACTGCAATTAGTCCAACAACTTCAGGAACATATACTGTTCAAGTTACAAATGCACAAGGTTGCCAGTCAATTGTAAGTGCAGGAACAACAATTACAGTAAACACAATCCCTTCACAACCAACAATTACCGCTGGTGGTGCAACAACATTCTGTGCCGGTGGTTCGGTAACATTGACCTCATCGGCAGGAACTTCCTACTTATGGTCAAACGGAGCTACAACGGCTGCTATCAGTGCAACTACCGCTGGAACATATTCGGTTCAAGTTACAAATGCAGCGGGTTGTCAATCTACGTTTAGCGCTGGAACAGCTGTAACCGTAAACGCGCTTCCATCTCAACCAACGATCAGTGCGGGTGGACCAACAACATTCTGTGCAGGTGGTTCGGTAACATTGACCTCAACAGCAGGAACGTCTTATGTATGGTCGAACGGTGCGACAACAGCGGCCATTAGTCCAACCACAGCAGGAACATATACCGTTCAGGTGACCGATGCGGCGGGTTGTCAATCAATAGCCAGTAACGGAACAATCGTTACCGTAAATACATTGCCTGTAATTGCAGAAGGCACGGTAACAAATCCAACATCTTGTACCATCGACAACGGTTCTATTGAAGTAACCGGAACGGAAACAGGTGATCTTTTCTGGACAGGCACTTCAAGCGGCAGTTTAACGGGAATCACGCTTCCGGCAACTATTTCAGGTTTGAGTGACGGATCATTCACCATTACATTTACCAACGCATTGGGTTGTTCTTCGAATATATTAAATAGTTCTTTAACAGCGCCATCAGCTCCGGCTGCACCAACTATTACCGCTTCAAGTGCTACTACATTCTGTGCAGGTGGTTCTGTGATATTGACTTCTTCAACAGGAACAACCTATTTGTGGTCGAACGGTGAAACAACATCAACCATTGAAGTATCCGATGCCGGAAGTTACACTGTGAGTATCACCGATGCATCCGGTTGTTCATCAGCAGTCAGCAGCGGAACTGCAGTAAACGTAAATGCTTTACCTGTCATTGCAGCAGGAACGATTACGGACCCTTCATCGTGTACGGTAGACAACGGTTCTATTGAAGTAACCGGAACGGGAACAGGAGATTTGTCATGGACCGGAACAGCAACGGGAAATTTAACAGCGATCACACTTCCTACCACCATCAATAGTTTGGGAGACGGATCATATGACATTACATTCACCGATGCTTTAGGATGTACATCTGCACCATTAACAGCGTCCTTATCTTTACCTGGAACTCCGGCAGCACCAACCATTTCTGCTTCGGGAGCATTGATCTTCTGCGAAGGTGGTTCGGTAACGCTGACCTCATCAGCAGGAACAAGTTATTTGTGGTCAAACGGCGAAACAACACCTTCTATTGAAGTTGATGCAGACGGAACCTTTACGGTCATCATCACCACTCCCGACGGTTGTACTTCACCATCGAGTGCCACTACAACTGTTGCAGTAGATCAACTGCCGGATGTGAGCGTTACGGAAGTTGACAACACCATTACGGCAACGCAAACAGGAGCTGCTTACCAATGGGTCGATTGCGGAAACGGAAATCAGCCAATTGCGGGTGAAACCGGTATTTCGTTCTCACCAACGGCTAACGGCAGTTACGCAGTAATCATTACAACGGGTACTTGTTCTGATACGTCAGATTGTACCACGATCTCAACCATCGGGCTGAACGAACAGGAATTGGTTCACATCGGTTTGCATCCGAATCCTGGGTTTGATATCGTTCAGGTAACTGCAAGTGGTGAAATTCAAACCATTGAAATCTTTGCTGCAACCGGTGAATTGATCCGGATTGAACACAATGCTCTTTTCAATATTCGTGAAATGGCAAGAGGAATTTACCTTGTGAAGGTAACAACCGATGAGGGAATCGGAACGGTTCGCCTGGTAAAAGAATAGAAACAATTAGTAGATTTAAGTAGCGCAAACTGGAGTTCGGATAAATTCGGCTCCAGTTTTTTTTGTGCGTTTTGTTGGGATCAGAGAGAGTTCAATAATTTCCTTACTTTCAGCTCATGGAAACGCATTTTGACTTAACAGATCAGGCTTTCATCCAGCAGTTCGAAGCCTGCGCATTAAATCCGGAATTGTTTACACACGAAGCGCATTTACGCCTGGCATGGATTCATTTGAACCAATACGGAGAAATAGTTGCGATAGAAAACGTGAGTAAACAACTGCTAAATTACGTCATTTTTTTGGGCGCGCGAGACAAGTACAATCAAACGCTGACTACAGCTGCAGTAAAAGCGGTATTTCATTTCATAAACAAATCGGCTTCGGACAATTTTAAAGATTTCATTGCTGAATTCCCGAGGTTGAAGTTCAACTTTAAGGAATTAATGGAACAACATTATACCTTTGATATTTTTAATTCGGACGAAGCAAAACACGTGTTTTTGGAACCTGATTTGGCGTTCTTTGATTAATGATCGATTTTGAGGCTATAATCCATTGATAACTCTCCAAATGCGTTCAAGTATTTTCGCTTTCCCAATAAAGCTAATTGCGTTACGATTCGGCCCCTATATCAAACTTGTAGAAAACAAAGTGAAGTGGAACGTAGCCGTCCGCCTCAGGCGGATGAGCAAAGCCATCGGGTTCTTTGTAAAAGAATCCGTGAATGGCGTTTTGCGAGTTGGGGTGCAGGCAGCAGAACGAACTGTAGTTTTCAAAAGATTGATATAAGGCCTAGACTTTTTTGCTACTTTTTTCGGCAATGGAAAAAAGTAGTTAATGAAAATTAATTGATTGTAATTTTACATCCACACTCAAATCGTATTTGAAAAATGATTCTCTTAAAACGTACCGATTCCAACAATCCTGACTTCCAACAATTAGTCACCGAGCTTGACAAAGATCTGGCCATTCGCGACGGAGACGAACATGCTTTCTTTGCGCAGTTTAATAAGATCGACACCATCAAATACGTTGTCATGGCTTATGAAAACGAACTACCGGTTGGTTGTGGCGCCCTAAAAGAATATGAACCGGAAGTCATGGAAATCAAGCGCATGTTTGTGTCGCCCGAACAACGAGGAAAAGGAATTGCATCACTGATATTAACCGAACTGGAAAAATGGGCGAATGAATTAAACCACAAAAAATGCATTTTGGAAACGGGCTACAAACAGTTTGAAGCCGTTGAATTGTATAAAAAGAACCGGTACACTATTATCCCGAATTACGGGCAATATGCAGGAGTTGAGAGTAGTGTTTGTTTTGAAAAAGGCTTAACTTTCTAAAAAAATCCGATGAAAATTCGCAATATCTTCCTTTTGTGCCTTTTTCTTTTGCCAACCCTCACCAGTAACGCAACCGAAGCTTATGGCGGCAGTTATACCTATAAACTGAAGCTGTACAACGGCGAAGACAACGTAATGATCAATACAGCAGTTACTCTGACCACTCAATATGAAACCCAAACGGTAGAAACAGATTCAGAAGGTTTTATTACGATTACCATAGAACGATATGGCGCATGTCCTTCTAATAAAGGTTTTTTCGAACGGCTGTTTTTAAAAGACAGCTGGACACCGGAAGTAATCCAATTAAGCTACGAAGGTCACACTGCCTCTATTCACCGAAACTGGAAAAGAACATTCAGGCAAACCGATAAACAAGAGGAATGCTTTGATTTTAAGCGCGGGAAGGTGGTGAAGTATTCAATGAAATAATGCAACGATTATGAGTCCTGTCTACTTGAAACTCGAACTAACTCACCTCGAATACCTGACCCAACTACTTCGTGTGTATGAAATAGAGTTTGAAATGACAGATTTCAAGTTACCAGTAGATACCTATTTGGTACGCTTACTTTATAATCCAAACATTCTCTTTTATGTCGCTATCGATAATAATCTGGTGGTTGGCGGTTTAACGGCCCATATTCTACCCTCCGTTTATTCAGAAGCCGGTGAAGTGTATATCTACGACCTGGCAATAAAATCTGAATTTCAGCGAAAAGGCATTGCCAGACAATTATTAATCGAATTGAAACAGTATTGTGCTGAATCGGGCTACAAAGAAGTATTCGTTCAGGCAGACATCGAAGACCAACATGCACTGGATTTTTACCGCGCAACTGGCGGGAAAGAAGAACACGTGTTTCATTATTCGTATTCGCTGGAAGCCTACAGGAAATAAAGTATCGATAACGAACGTTAAATATTCATGAATCAAGTTTTGAAAACACTCCTCCTATTACTCATCTCCTGCAACTTAGCCTTCGGGCAGAAACACTCTCCCACCATCGACAGCCTCATGACGCGCGATTTTCCTGTAAGTTCAAGGGAAGACGGCCGTTGGGTTTATCAGGCAAATACGGCGGCGATCAAATACATCGAAAAACCGGCGGTGCAGCAGGTTATTCCCAAGTATGCATTGTATGAAATGGAATTGGCCAATTTTCTGGGATATCATGTGAATAAATCCAAGTGTTTGGTGCTGATTGATTCTGTAAAGAGCAAATCGTTGTTGGTTGTTCCGATGTGGTACGGCGATATTAGTGAGAACTTTTTGGAGCTTTTCATCGGGAAACAGTTTGCCGATTCGGCTGCGCTAATGCAATTTACCACCGGTTTGCAGGAATTAATGCTTATCGGATCAACAGGCGCGTTTGAAATGCCGGTTTATACTTCAGACAAAATCGTGTTTGATTATACTTATGATGCCGGCGCGTCGGACAACGAAGTTTGGCGACATATTGAAATCATCATTGACGACAATAAAATCAAGCGGTTTACTTCGACCAATCCTAAAATGAACGAAACTGTCACAGTGCGGTGATTTCAGTTACTCTATTAGCCTTTCGCTTGTCACACAACATTCACCTTCTCCTAGATCATGCGCTGCCGTTAGGAGCGCTAAAAATCTGCGCATCTGTGGGAGAAAAGCTAATCACCCATCCACCTCCAGAATATACCCACGACTGTGCACATTCACCAATCGCACGCAGGGATCTGCTTCAAAGATCTTTCGGAGCTTGGAAACAAAAACATCCAGGCTACGACCCACAATCACACCTTCGTCTTCCCAGACTTTCGTGAGTGCAGCCCGTTCAATGATTTGATTGGGAGAAAGAGCAAACAAATACAGGAGTTTGGTCTGTTTGGCCGTAAGCCGGATTTGTTCGGGTCCCAGCATCAAATAACGATCACGATAATGAAAACGGTAATTCGCCAGCACGATCACCGCCGCATCAGAACCTGCTTCCTTTAATTCGGCTATTTCAGCTGATTGTTTGCGGCTCCTGCGATTCTTTACCACTAAAATCACAATCACCAAAAACAGAATTGCTCCCGAAAAAAGTATTGGTATCCACAAGCCTGAAAACCGGTCTTGAGGTTGCAACAATAATTCGATTGAATAACAATTTTCGGGTTGTTTGCGTTCGGAACACTGAGCCGTCGATCCGGATTTCGACACTTCACTCGTTTCAGACGCGGCTCCCATTCTATAGGAATAAACCACTTGATCATGCTGACATTCAAGCACACGCACAATGTAATCAGAAGGCAACTGTTCAGCTTTTGCTACACGATGAATGGTTTTGACCAATGAATCAGGAACAAAAGCAAAACGCGCTTCAAACCGCAGGCGATAACCATCGGTTGCTAATCGTTCTACAGGCATTACCCGCGAAGTGCGATCTCCGGAAAGCAGCAGCACTTCATGGCCGATTTTGCGCATACTCACTTCGGTTTTCGCTTCCTGAAACGCGTCTGTTCCCACACTGGCATTCCACCACAAGAGCAAGGCTATTAAAAGCACAGTCAATCCCAAAGGCAGAAATATGATTCGTTTCATAGGCCCAAAGAAACACATTCAAGGCACATCCGTTCGTTTTTTACATAGTTTTTACATTTCGAAACGCCCTTTTTACACCCTTTTGTCTCAGATTGAAACGCTGTGACCTAGGTTTGTTGTTTCAAATACTTGTTTTATGAAACTCACAATCAACACATTATTAGTGCTCGCCATTTTCGTAAGCAGCTGTAATACCGGTTCCGTTGCATCATCATCCAAAAATGAAATGGTCATTATTGAAACTGCTTCCGAAGCCCAACTCAATTATACCGTAACCAAACAAGGGAAAGGAAGTAGGTTAAAACCTCACGCTGAAATCCTGATCCATGAAACGATTCGGTATTTGAACGGAGAACAAGTGTTTTCTACCAAAACCATGGGGGCACCTTTGACAATCCGTTTGGGAAAGGGAACAATCGCATCCGGATTGGAAGAACGTTTTATTGGAATGCGGGCCGGAGAAGTTCGGGAATTCACCATTCCTTCTTCCATGATCAAACGCCGGAAACTTCATCCGTTGATTTCTCCTGATGCAATCGTTGTCTATTCTATTGAACTGATCGGTTCACCCTTTCCGGGTTGGTTTCGGGGCGGATCGGTAAAAGGTTTCGATCCACAGGAAGGTTGTTAATGATATATATATAGAGCGAGTGAAACCCCATACCTTCAAATATCATGGCGACTCTTAACATTCCCTTAAAATCAACAACAGGCAGATCGCGAAGCGGTTGGAATCCTGACGAAACCGAAAAGGTATAAAACACAAAAAGCGGTCATCGGGCGATGTCCGCTTTTTGTCAACCTAACCTAACCACTATTCACTGAATAAGAAAACTGACATGAAAGTCAGCACTCTCGAATTCGTTACAAAGATGAGACTAATTCACTTAACTACAAAACGTTTGACTAAGAAAAATCACAAAAAAAATTAGTTTAACCTAAGTCGATGATGCATGTTCATTTTATTCATCTACAAATATGATCTATTTATAGACCGGTTAATGAAATTGAAAGAAGGCAAGCCGCAAAAGAGTTGAAATTCTAACTCATTTCAATTAACCTTAATTTAACATTTTTTATTAGTTTGTTTTAAATAATTAACAAATTAGTAATGATTCACGAATCAACTAAATCGATTTATCTAATTGAGATTCAAAGTGACATAACCCGCTTTTTTGCCTCACCCGGAGAACTTTAATTACTAAACCTAAATAAACACACCAAATCCATCATGTCCTAACCAGGAACTATTGCTTAAATTCGCAACACAGATGGCAACAAAATATATCGAGATATTTACAGATGGCAGCGCCAGGGGAAACCCAGGCCCCGGTGGCTACGGAGCGTTGTTGCGTTTCAATGATAAGATCAAGGAACTTAGTGGCGGTTTCAGAAGAACCACCAACAACCGTATGGAATTGCTTGCTATTATTGTAGCACTTGAAGCTCTGAAAACCAATGAACTCCCGGTACGAATCTATTCCGACTCCAAATACGTGATCGATTCCATTACAAAAAAATGGGTTCATGGCTGGGTGAAAACCGGTTTTAAAGGAAAAAAGAACCGCGATTTATGGATGCGCTACCTTCCGTTGGAAAAACAATTCAACATCGAATTTATCTGGGTGAAAGGGCACAACGGCCATCCGGAAAACGAACGATGCGATGTGCTGGCAGTCACCGCTGCGCTGGGAAGCAACCTGCAGGTTGATAACGTGTTTGAACAGGAGGAGAAAACAAATAAATTGCTTTAAGCATTTTATATCTTACTTTTTTCTTGATAAAAAAGTAAGCAAAAAACGCTTTTGCGCAATACCAGATTTCGGCGAAATCTCAACTATTGGGAACGAAGGAAAACCATTTAGAACCAATTCTCCGAATGTGCTCAAGTGTTTTTCAATGATTTGATAAATCGGAGTACTGCAGGAACCGGCCCTTATATCGAACTTGTAGAAAACAAAGTGATGTGAAACGTAGCCAAACCCCTGTTTGAGCACAGCCATCGGGTTGTTTGCAAAACAATCCGCGAATGGCGTTTTGCAAGTTGGGTGCGGCAGTGAAACGAGCTGTAGTTTTCAAAAGGTTG
The DNA here is from genome assembly GCA_002243285.1 of Candidatus Fluviicola riflensis. Taxonomy (GTDB): domain Bacteria; phylum Bacteroidota; class Bacteroidia; order Flavobacteriales_D; family Crocinitomicaceae; genus Fluviicola; species Fluviicola riflensis. Next base: position 3,694,583 of record CP022585.1, read on the forward strand.
ATATACGGCCTAGACTTTTTTGCTACTTTTTTCGGCAATGGAATAAAAGTAGGCTCAAAGTAAATTCAATGCGATTGAAACGCTAAACAAGCCTTCACAAACGTATACACCAGCGGATGCGGCAAATCGCGTGTTGAGCTGATCTGCGGACAAAAACCACAGGCCACAAAAAAGTCCTGCTGTTTCAAACTCACAATTTCAGGTTCTTCAAACTGATTATAAGCTTCGATGTCGATACTTTGTTCTACCAGCGCATCAATCAGCTGCGGATACATGCTGTAGCGCGTAGCAGTCAATTCTTCCGGACTTCTCATTTCGTAGAGATGAATGATCGACGAAGTATGAGGTTCGATGAACAAACGTTCAAAAGAATTCCCTTCAACCAAGTTGTCTGAAATGAGTTTTTCGCCGTTGGCATTGAGATTGTTTCGTTGAATCAGTACGTCCATCAACGCTCTGAAACCTTCCCCGGTAATAAACACCGGAATGGAACGCTGCAACAGCAATTCAACTACTCCGTTTAAATAAAATTGGTTCAGATAAGGACCCGGAGCGACCCACAAGCCATCATAGGCATCAAACTGGTTCGGTTTCATCGAAAGTACCTCACTCAGTTTCAGCCAGTAATAAGACATCTCGATCTCCAAAAAACGCTCGGCATGGTCCAGAGCGAGATTGGTAGCATGATGAGTGTTATACGTGAAGTTAAAATCACCAATAATTCCTATTCTTACTTGCTGCATGCTCTTAATTTGGCAGAAAAAAAGCCATCCGACTGTTGTGGATGGCTTTTTTCAATTCATTTTTTTTAGCGTTGAAACCAGCCGTCGAAGACAGCGTCTTCAATCAATAATGAGTATGTATCCGGACCAACAGTTCGGTAAACCGTACAATTGAAGGTACATCTGAATTTCGAATAATCACCTGAAACATCTGATTCCTGCTGTACATTGGAGAATACAACACTTTGTGGATCGGGAGAAGCCGGATCGGATGTCCAAATATTCCCAAAACCATCGCGGTAAGTCACCTCGAAACCAGATGATCCGCCAATCGAATATGCAGGTGTTAATGTAGAAGTGAAGAAGTTATTGAACAACGTCAAAGTGGGGTCACCTGATAACGATGCGTCCCAAATAATGCTGCCCAATGACAATTTGATCGAAACCAACGTTTGCTCCGATTTAAAATCGGCGAAATATACAGCTGAAGAAGGTTGAGGAGAAGGAAGAATGATCTTCGCTTTCGTTGTTTCAAGGAAATATCCCTCCACGTTTTGCGTCAACTCGACATCTGTTCCGTTGATTGTACCTTCAAAATGTGCCTGCAAATCAGCCTCAGGAGTAGGTGCGGGAATAATTTCGTGATCCGGGCAACCTGCTAAAAAAACAGATCCGAATAAAAATAAAAATGCAATTTTTTTCATGGTGTAGTACGTTTCAAACCAAACTGTTCTTATTGAACTTGACCCGAAAATACAACTTTTTTTTTAATTACTAAATTTCGTTGGTTTTCACACAACTCTGTTCGCTTTTACGCACGTAATAAACGCACCCGCTCAGGTAATACATATAGTGGTAAAAATACCGGCTGGCTATGTACTGCATCTAGCTGCATGTGATATACCGAACCACCATCAGGCAACTTGATCTCATTCCAGTTTTCAAAATCCAACTCGATCTCACGGCATGTTAATTCATTCATCAACTGATTCATCGCAGTAGCAGAAAGCACCATTTCCGTTGTATAATGCTCACCATTCTCATAAACCGTGCAGCTCAAAATTGCTTCTTCGGAATTGCTTTCCATTTGTAAACTATTCAAAAGGATGCTGTCAAAAAGTGTATTCATGTTTTCCGTGTTTGTTGAAGCAAAGTTGAGGCCAGAAGAACGTAATCTATTTACGTAGTTCTAAAAAAATGAAAAAAATTTCTTACTTGTCCATTTTTTCCGGAAATCAGGCAAAAACGGTGTTTTACGCTTTAACACACAATCATCAATGCAAAAAAACCGTACTTTCAGCACTCCTTTTTAAAGAACTTGTTTGATATGAAATACCATTCTATTGACTCCCAACTCTTTATTGCCAACCGCAAAAAGTTTGTGCAGCATATGCTTCCGAATGCAGTGGCAGTGTTCAATTCCAACGATATTTACCCTGTAAGTGCCGACGCGACCATGCCTTTTCAGCAGCATCGCGATATTTTTTACCTTACGGGTGCCGACCAGGAAGAAAGTGTATTGGTGTTGTTTCCGAATGCCTCCAATCCTGCGCACCGGGAAATTCTTTTCCTGCGTGAAACAAACGATCACATTGCCGTTTGGGAAGGCGCCAAACTCACCAAAGAGCAGGCAACGACCGTTTCGGGAATAAAAACCGTGATGTGGATCCAACAATTCCCGGTTACTTTCAAACAATTAATGGCCGAAGCAACAGGAATTTACCTCAATACGAATGAACATTTGCGTGCCGATACAACCGTTCAGACACGCGAAGACCGCTTCATTATCGATGTCAAACAAAATTATCCGGCACACCAGGTACACAAAAGTGCGCCGATTATGCACCGCATCCGTTCGGTAAAAGAATCTATCGAACTGGAATTGATGCAAAACGCCTGTAACATTACCGAAAAAGGCTTCAGACGGTTGCTTGGCTTTGTGAAACCGGGTGTTTGGGAATACGAAATTGAAGCGGAATTGTCGCATGAATTTCTCTGCAACCGCTCAAAAGGATTTGCTTACACACCGATCATCGCTTCGGGTAAAAATGCCTGTGTACTGCATTACATCGAAAACAATCAGCAATGCCAAAACGGTGACGTGATCTTGCTGGATGTTGCGGCCGAATACGCCAATTATTCCTCCGATCTTACGCGTTGCCTGCCGGTAAATGGTCGTTTTACTGATCGCCAAAGAGCTGTCTACGATGCGGTTTTACGTGTAAAAAACGGCGCACAGTCAATGTTGGTGGCAGGAACCATTATGGCCGAATACCACAAGGAAGTCGGCAAACTGATGGAAAACGAATTGCTTGGATTAAAACTGATTGACAACACCGACATTAAAAACCAGGACCCGAACTGGCCGGCGTATAAAAAATACTTCATGCACGGAACTTCGCATTTCCTGGGACTCGACACACACGATGTAGGACTTTGGCACGAACCAATCAAAGCTGGAATGGTTTTTACCTGTGAACCAGGAATTTACATTCCGGAAGAAGGTTTGGGAATTCGGTTGGAAGACGACGTGGTGGTACAGGAATCGGGAGCACCATTTAACCTGATGGGCAACATTCCAATCGAAGCCGACGAAATAGAAACACTGATGAATGCTTAAGTATTCGCATGAATAACCATTCAGATATGTTGCACCACAGGATTTCCGGAAACGGAGATCCTGTCGTTTTTTTACACGGTTTCATGGAAGACAATTCCATGTGGGAACAATTTCTGCCGCACTTTCAACACAAAACCTGCATTCTTATCGACCTCCACGGTCATGGAAAGAGTTTTTTCAATCCGGAACTTCCGCGCGAAATAAACGTCATGGCGCAGCAGGTTCGCACTACACTGGACAAACTCTCGATTTCAAGTTACCAATTGGTTGGACATTCACTTGGTGGGTATGTTGGCTGCGAATTATTGAAAACAGATCCGTTGCTGGAACATTTAATCCTGTTTCATTCACATCCATGGCCTGATTCTCCGGCAAAAAAAACAGATCGCGACCGCGTGAGCAAACTGGTTTTAACGAAATCTGTGTTCTTCATTCGTGAAGCCATTCCCAATCTCTTTGCGTTTCCAACACAGCAACAAGGCGCGATTAAAACGTATTGTGATATCGCCGAACGCATGCATCCCGAAGCCATTGCCTGGTCGACTATTGCCATGCGTAACCGTGGTTCTTCGGAACAAATCCTGAAAGATAGACCAGAAAATGTTTCCATCATCCAGGGGCAGCTTGATCCGCTGATTCCCAATCTGCAACTGCGCACCTTTGCCGAAAACCACCGAATTGGTTTTTACGAAATTCCCCGCTGTGGCCACATGGGACAGGTTGAAGCTCCTGAAAACAGCATCGCGTTGCTTTCCATGATTTTGGGGTAACGATTATACTTCGCTACACTCGTACAATCACAATGATCTTTTTCCCACGAATGCACGAATTTTTTGCGTGCCTAACGGACACGCTTTTTATATTGGGCGAGTGCGTTAGCCGAGCTGTAATTCGTGGGAAACAAGACAGTTAAATGTAAAGTAATTGGAGCTTTCCGCAATTTATGGACAAAAAAAGACGAGCTCTCACTCGTCAGTCGTTTTATAGGATTTTCAGTTAATTACCATTGTCAACAAAAATCCAGGCAGAAAAAAGAACGTACTGTTTCATCATGTATTTTGGGTTAAAGATTCATGTTAAAATTAAAATCTCATTCGAAAGAAATCTTTAAAAAAACTTTAACCGTACCAATGATTGATCTATCCTTTCCAGAACGTTGTTCAACGGTTCAAAATCAGGAATGAATGGTTTGAATTCAACCCTGCGATTAAAAATATTACGTATTTTCGAAAGCGAAGGTACACTGTACCCTACTTATGCTAAAAACTAGAACATGGAAACAACCAGATTGCGCGCACTAATTGTAGATGACGAAGAATACGCGAGAAAAAACCTCATGATGATGATCGACGATTTCTGCCCGGAAATCGAAGTGATCGGTGAAGCCTCGGGAAAAGAACAGGCAAAAGCACTGATCGCAGCCGCCAAACCTGATGTTGTCTTTTTGGATATCCGAATGCCCAGCGGAGCCGAAGGTTTTGAATTGCTTGAAGAAGTAGAGGAAAAGAACTTTTTGGTCGTTTTCGTTACCGCTTTTAAAGATTACGCTATTCGGGCATTCAACGCCAGCGCAGTTTACTACTTACTGAAACCGATTGATATTGACGATTTGCGCACTGCCGCCGAAAAACTGGTAGAAGCGAAAAATATCTTCGGGCAGGATCCTGAAAATTATACCACATATTTCAGAAGCTTGCGCAATCTTTCGGACCAGTTATTGCGCAACAAACCGAACAGCCGCATTGCCATCAGTCACACAAAAGGACTCAAAATAGTTGAAGACAATACCATTACGCACCTGGAAGCTAGTGGAAACTGCACCACGATTTATTTCGAAGACGGCACGCGCTACCTCGATACACGAACGCTTAAGATCTACGAAAACATCCTGGATCCGGCAAAATTCTTCCGTGTGCACAAATCGCATATCATCAACCTGAACCGGTTGGTGGAATACCTGAATGAAGACGGACATTTTGCTGTGCTGAAAGGCGGATTACGCATTCCGGTAGCACGAAACCGTGTCACCGACTTTGTGAAAATGCTCAAAGAAGGATGAGAATAATATCCCTGTTTTTCTTTCTCTGTATTACCAACTCTGTTCTTTTCGGGCAGAGTTACTCGTTTATTTCCTACTCCACTTCCGACGGTTTACCCCAGTCGCAGGTGCAGTGCATTGAACAGGACAATAACGGATATTTGTGGGTTGGAACCCTGGGTGGACTCACCAAATTCAATGGAAAAAAGTTCATCAACTATTCGATCAATGACGGACTTTTAAACAACCGCATTACAGCACTTTCCTTCCTGAACGGAAAAATCTGGGTAGGCCATGAAGGCGGCGTTAGTACACTTACCAACGGAAAAGCCCGTAATTGGGTCTTTACAGGTTTCGACCGGAAAAGTAACGTGACCGATATCGTCAGTTTCAACGGACTCACGGTGATCGTGACCAATTACGGCGGCCTTTATTCCATCGATAAAAAAGGAAAACTCACCAGCAACAAGTACGTTCCCGAAGAAATCATTCAATTCAACGACTTGCTGGTCATTGACAAACGCTTGCTAATCGCTACTGCATCGGGTGTTTTTGAAACAACAGACCTCAAATCCTTTCGCAAAGTCAAACTTTTTGACAGCCGGAATATTTCGGGATTTGCCCAAAAAACCAACGGTGAATTGTGGGTAACCAGTTTCGATAACGGACTGTTTAAAACCACCACTTCTTTAAAGCGAAAAGATTCGGTTCCGTTACTGACAACCGAATTCGACATCAAAAAATGCCTTGTTGACAAACAACAGCAATTATGGCTCAACTCCCGCTCGGGCATTATCCGCATCGATAAAAACGGACATCAATTATTGATCAACGACCTCAACGGACTTCCTGTGGCATCTACACGCTGCATTTTTGAAGACAGAGACGGAGCCATCTGGTGCGGAACCGACGGAAAAGGCTTGCTGCGTTTCACAGGAGAACAATTTCGGCATTACCGCGAGTCGACTGCTTATCCAAGTGAATTGTTTCTTTCTGTTGCCAGACGTAAAGACAATGTTTATTTCTTTGGCAGCTATGATCGCGGCTTATTCATGCGTAAAGGAAACGGTCCGATGGAGCCTGTTGGCGTGCCGGGAACCAATATCTGGAGTATCAAAGCTGCTTTCGACGGAACGATCTGGTGCGGAACCGACATTGGGCTTTCTGCTTACCGGCCTTCTGGAAAAGTTGAAAATTTTGTCCTGGGCAAAGAAGGCGACCGTGTATTGGTGGTTGAACGCATTAACTTCAATAAATTTTATGTTGGTGGCGCTTACGGAATCGGGATTATCGAAAACGGCGTATTTCGTCAGCTAGATCTCAGTGATGATTTTGAAAACGAGATCGGTACAGTTAGAGCTTTCGCCAATTACAAAGGCTCGATTCTCTGCGCAGGAGACAAGGGTGTATTCGACATTACAAACAACAAAGCGGTACCTTTCGGCAATTTTAAAGACGGAATTATTTCCATGACCGTCGATAATTCCAATCACTTATGGATCGGAACGGAAACGGGGCTTTACCTGCTGCGCGACAATAAATTCGTTCAGCATCCGCTTGCAAAAGATCCGGCATCGAACACGGTCAATTTCCTGGAAATCATTGGGAATAACCTGTACATCGGTACCAACAACGGGTTATTTTCCATGAATACACTTCGCCTTTCGGTCGACCAGCACTACGGACTCAACAGCGGATTGATCAACCTGGAATCCAATATCAACTCCTCCTTTTATGATGGCCGGTACCTTTGGTTCGGAACCGCGGAAGGATTAATCCAGTTTGATCCGACAATCGACAACACCACCGAAGGTAAATCACCTCCGATACTCAATATTGCCTCTATTTTACTGAATTACAATAGTTTCGACTACTCCGATTACGCCATTAAAATGGGTGAAAACGGTTTTCCGGAAGGTTTGCGATTGCCTTACAGCATGAACAATCTCACCTTTGAGCTCGATGGTATTTTATTGTCGAATCCTGAAGGGTTGCGTTACCAGTTCTGGCTCGAAGGCTACGACGAAACGTGGTCGAAACCCGTTGGAAATGCGACTGTTACACTTTCCAACTTACCCGACGGCGATTTGGTGTTACACATGCGCGCCATTGACGAATTCGGGATGGTTTCCAACGAGATTCAGCTTCCGGTGCAAATAACACCTCCGTATTGGCGCACCTGGTGGTTTTACAGCATCATCATCCTGCTCGTTATTTTGGCGTTGCGGGCGTTTTTCAGATCCCGTATCAAGCAGGAACGCGAGCGCAATTACAAGAAAAACCTCGAGTACAAAACGCGTTTGCTGGCTTTGGAGCAGCAATCGCTGAATGCCAGTATGAACCGGCATTTCATCTTCAATTCTTTGAATTCGATTCAGTATTTCATCAATACACAGGATAAAATATCCGCCAATAAGTACCTGACCAATTTTGCCAAGTTGATTCGAAAAAACCTCGATAGTGCTGCCGAGGCTGAAAACATGGTGACGCTGCAACAGGAAATCGAACGGCTGGAATTGTACCTTTCGCTGGAAGCCATGCGTTTCAAAGACCGGTTTACCTATCACATCAACGACAACGGAATTGATACCGAATCGATCATCGTGCCGGGAATGCTGCTTCAACCTTTTGTGGAAAACAGTATTATTCATGGTATTCTACCCAATGAAGAGGTAAAAGGACACATCGAAGTCACCATTCGATTATTGAAAGATTATTTGGAAATCACCCTTGACGACAATGGGATCGGAATTGATTACAGTTTGCAAAAGAAAAAAATGATGGTGGGTGATCACAAGTCGCAGGGAATGGAAATCACATCGAAGCGAATAGACATTATTCGCGAGCTTTCGAAAAAAGATTTTGAGCTCGACGGGCCGTTCCAACTAACAAATCCCGACCATTCAATCAAAGGAACACGCGTTTTACTAAAAATTCCGGTAGAAAATTTGGATGAATAAGATTTATTTACATATATTTGTTAGAATAAAAGAATTAGAGTCGTGAAACTAATAGGAACTATAGCATTTTTGGTACTGATTTCAGTAGGATGTCAAAAAGAAGATATCCGTCCTAATCATGCTTGCCCTTCAGCAAATGAATTGAGATCTACAGAAGATCCTGTAATCGATGATACCGTTACTGAAACTGACGAATCAACAGGAAATGGCATTACAGATCCTAACGACGCAAATCGTACGGTTCGTACTACGAAACCAAGACCGAATTAGAATTAATCAAACATATTTTGAAACCTCGAGCAAATGTTCGAGGTTTTTTTATGCCCTGATTTTTACGCTATTCTCCAATTTCCATGTATCGGTAAATCATTATCCCCTCGTAACATAGTGATCCCTCAATATTCTCTACTGATCAGTCAACTGCTATAATTTTAGTAAACATCCTGTGTATCTTAGATAACATAAACCCAAATCGTCATTCTTTCTTTTCCTCACGAATGACAACTACAACGCTTAATACCGTAATCATGAAGGTAAAAGATAGTTTACATGAATTAATTCAGTCGCTTTCCAAATCCGAAAAGCGCTATTACAAACTCTATGCTTCCCGACACGTATCAACTGAAGATTCTACGATGCTTGCGCTGTTTGATTATATCGCCAAACAAACACATTACAACGAAGCAGCCTTGTTTCATGATTTCAAGGGAAAAGCCCTGTTGAACCAGTTTTCCACGATAAAAAAACGGTTGTATGATCAGATTTTACTTTCCCTGCATGCGTTTCACGCCAATAACTCCGTTGAAAACCAACTCAATCGCATGTTACACCAAGCGACTTTGCTTTATGAAAAATCATTGTACGATCAGTGCGAGCGTCAATTGAGAAGTGCCGAAAAACTGGCGCTGAAACACGATTTATCACTTCCGCTAATTGCCATCAACAAACTAAAAAACAGGATCGTTGAAACAAGGGGTTATCAATTGGAACCAAACAGCCTGGAAACACTCAAACTTTCAACCGATACCGCACTTTCACGCGAACGGCTGCTCGTTGATCTTTGGTATGTAAAAAGTAAACTCTTCCGCTTATTGCAACGATCAGGCGCGGCGCAAACGGAGACTGACCACCAGATGATCGAGCAATTGCTGGCGCAATTACCCAGCGCAGAATTTATCCAGGGATTCGCCTCCGTAGAGTCGACTTATTTATACAATCATATTTTCGCGGCGTATCATTTTGCCAAAAACGAATGGACGCAAAGTCTCACGTATACCGAATTGGTGATCAATCACCTGACAAAAAACACCGCCTTCCTCAACCAGCATCCCAACATGTTGATTTCTGCATTGACCAACGCTTGTTACCTGGCAGAGCAATCCGGGCAATACAACAACAGCCATGCGTACCTGAAACAATTAAAAGAGATTGCTCAGCAACAAACTCCCGATGCAACAGAAGATTTACTCATCAAACTATTTTCGAGCCGTTACAGCATCGAACTGAACCTGCTCACTATGAGTGGACAATTCCAGGAGGCGCAACAATTGAGTGAAGAAGTATTAGCTGGTATTGACCGGTTCCAGGAGAAAATTACGACCCAGCGAAAAGTCTTTCTTCTACAACAATTGGCTGTTACTGCATTCGGATGTGGGAATTACCATGGTGCTTTGCAGCATATCAATACAATCCTAAATGACAACAAATCGGATGATCAGGAACCACTTACGGCTTCTGCCCACCTGTTGAACGTCGTAGTTCATTGCGAATTAAACAATCTTGATCATTTACCCTATGCCATAAAGCAAGCCAAGCAAACACTAAAAGCTACCGGAAGATATGGAACTGCTGAGCAATTATTGCTGCAAGGATTTTCGAAAGTGCCGAAAATGCACGTGTTAGACATTCCCGAATTGTTCAGTGAATTGGTGAAACAACTCACCGATACACAACCACCGAATCAATTACAATCGACTTATAATTTTGATTTTATTACCTGGCTGGAAGCAAAAATAGTGAAAGAGCCTTTTGCCAAAAAACTGAATGACAAGTACCGGTTTATGACTTCTTCATAGGTACTCAAATTATTCGTTCCTTGAGAGACAATAAAAAACTCGAATTAGGCCAGGAGAGGCTGCCGATTATTGACAGTCGCTCTCTATTGACCTTCTTCTGGGTGTTTTCCTGCGAACCGGATGTTTGTTTATCAACGAATCGATCAAAACGAACGCCAGGAACGATTTTACCTTCCGTTTTAAACGGCGTTTTTGTTTTTCACGGTATGACCGGCTTAAAATAAATCTCAAGACATTCATAACCTTAAATTTAAGCAAATCGAATCAGGATTTGTTGCTTTTTACCGGTGTTTTATGATTATTTATAGGGTCTTTCACCTCCTTTTCAATGCATGTTATTTCGTCATTCGGCGCAATCTTCCCAATTGTCGAAAAGGTATTTGAGTTGATTCATCAATGCCTCATTTTCCTTATCCTGAAGCGAATCGACCCCTAGAAGAATGAATGACTTCGTTTCTCCTTTCGTTTTCAGTGTTACGATAAAAGGAAGCCCGGCATTCATATCATGGTTTTCGTCAATTTCCTCCTCGAGTTCTTCCCAGGATAACGCACGTGTACTAAGCAACGTTTTATAGATCGTTTTCTCCGTTAAATCTGCCTCGCAATCCTTCTCAAATAGTTCAGTATCCTGGTCATAACAATCATCCAGTTGTACATTCACATTGCTGATCCGGATGCATTTTCTGGAACAACCATTCGTACGGGATTCTCCACTGATCAACAGTACTGTGTCTTCTTTCACGTTAGACTGATCTGTCTGATTTTCTGAAGCTTTGCAGGAGCTAAACGAAGCAAGGAGCAGGAATGAGAGAATGTATTTCATTTGGTTTTCATTTGGGTGAAGATAGATCAACACCAGTAAAAATAACTGTTCCTACCGTTTTTCTGATAAATCCTTAATGATTTCTACAGCCTTATCCCACATTGCTCCATGCTCTGCGATGTGTTTTTTCGGCAGCAAACCAGATTCAATGGTGAGTACATAATCGCCATTGTCCGCTTTTTCAAGATGATATTTCTCTGAATAGTCTCCTGTTTTTGCACCAGGTGCCGGATCAACGTCATCATACATATCTACCTGCAAATATTCCTCCGGAATGTGTTTTGTCACCACGCCATAGGCACCAACGCTACCGCCAAGATCCGTCCAAACAACATCAGAACCCGGTTTCCAGTCAGTTTTTACAAATGCTCCACCGCCAAATGCAACTCCCCATTGGTTGTCAGGATGAAGCAAAATATCCCAGATCACCTCCGGCTTTGCTTTAATAACAACCGATTTTCGGATAGTTTCTGTCTCGACGAAATTTGCAAGCGCCTCGTTCACAAAGTGATTCCAGCCTCCGGTGAAACTTTCAACTCTAAAGTTCGGATCTTCCTGAGGGAAACTTTCCAGTCCTTCGTGCGTTAATCTTAAGCGGGTTTTATTTTCAGCTTCTTTAAAAAGTTCCCACGTCAGTACCGAGTACCCCTTGTATTCCGGATATCTCCAGGAATAACTGAGTTTATTGGGCGGATCGCATACTAATATTTCACATTCGTGGAGGTATTGTACCTTTTCGTCCCCGCCGGTAAATTGAAATTTGAATCCCTTTTCCGCTTTGAATTCCTCCAAATCAAAGTACCATTCTTTCATCTGATCCTTGTTCGTGATGGCTTCCCATACTTTTTGGATCGGTGCGTTATATGTACGCTCTAAAATCAACGGTTTTGTTTCCATATTAATCGTTTTTAGATTTCGCTTGTTGTGACGGATCAGTTTCATCGGGACGTTCCAGGAAATCACCAAGCGCGTCCAGTTTACGGTTCCAGAATTTCCGGTGATGATTCAGCCAATCGTCTATTTCCTTTAGTTTTTGGAAGTCTGTACTGCAATAACGTTCTCTGCCCGTCTGTTTTATGGTAATCAATCCACATTCAGTAAGAATTTTGATGTGTTTTGAGATAGCCGGCCGACTAATATCAAAATGTCCGCTTATTGCATTGAGATTCATGGCTTGATTGCCGAGCAAATCAATAATTCCCCGCCTGGTCGGATCAGCAATTGCCTGAAATACATCTCTTCTTAACTCCATAATTGAAACCTCTTGGTTACAAATATAAATGAAACCATTTGGTTACACAAATTTCAGGAAAGAAAGTTCAAGCCGAAATCACACTCTCCGTTCTCAAACTCACACTGAAAATAATGGGCTGCTGAGCAAATAAATTTGGACCGCTGAGCAAAATGATTACATTCGTTTTATCCCAATTTTGTTCCATACAAAAAGCAGTGATTATGAAAAAAGTGATTTTGATTACAGGAGCTTCATCGGGAATGGGAAAAGTATTCGCCCGTGAACTTGCCAAAGAAGGACATATTATCTACGGTGCAGCGCGCAGAGTTGAAATGTTGGCAGATCTTCACCAGTATAATGTGAAGACACTTCCGTTGGATGTGACAGACGATACTTCGATGCAAACCTGCGTCAGCAAAATCCTGCAAAAGGAAGGCCGGATTGATGTACTCGTCAACAATGCCGGCTATGGATCTTATGGAACTATTGAAGACGTTTCAATGGAAGAGGCGAAACGACAGATGGAAGTAAACGTGTTTGGGCTGGCCCGCATGACACAACTGGTACTTCCGGGTATGCGAAAACAAAAAAGCGGCCGTATTATCAATATTTCTTCGATTGGTGGAAAAATCGCGACTCCTTTCGGGGCGTGGTATCATGCAAGTAAATTTGCGGTTGAAGGAATGAGTGACAGCCTCCGAACCGAACTGGCACCGTTTGGAATCGATGTCGTGGTCATTGAGCCGGGAGGCGTAAAATCAGAGTGGGCAGACATCGCCTATCAAAATTTGCAGAAAACAACAGCGAATACTGCTTACAGTGAAATGGCGGGTAAGTTTAAAGCTGCCTTTGAAAAGACCATTACAAAAAATGCCGAGCCGGAAGTCATCGCAAAACTGGTTTCCAATGCAGTGAATGCGAAACATCCGAAGACACGCTATTCCGGAGGTTATATGGCTAAAACTGCATTGTTTTTCAGAAAATGGTCTTCTGACCGGATGATGGACCGGATCCTTCTCAGTCAATTACCGAAATAATGGAAGACAGACTCCAGCAAAACCTGCTTTTCTCGTGTGTTCATCATGAAAAATTCGGAACCGAACAACTGATCGTCCAGCATGCGTTATCCATCGTGGTTTCCGGTAAAATGGAAATCATGCTTACGGAAGGTGTCCACATCGTCGAAGAAGGAACAATGGGAATTCTACGCAGGAATACCTTATTGAAAACCAAAAAACATCCGGCTGAAGACGGCAGGCCGTTTAAGTCCTTTACGTTGTTTCTCACCGAAGAATTGTTACGGGCTTATTCGCTTCAAAACAACGAACCTGCACAGGAACGTTTCAAAGGTTCTTCGCTGTACGAAATTCCACAGCAGTCGATCATGAAGGAATTTTTTCAGTCTATTACACCATATTTTGATCATCCGGACTATTTTACGCCAAAAATGGCGGAGCTGAAAACCTATGAGGCAATCGAGTTACTGCTGCAAAGTGACCCGTCCATCAGGCAATTCCTGTTTGATTTTAACGAACCACACAAACTGGACCTGGAAAGCTTCATGATGAAAAACTTTCTGTTCAACATCCCATTATCAGAATTTGCCCGGTTGACGGGCCGCAGCCTTTCAACTTTTAAGCGCGATTTTTCGCAAGTCTTTGAAGATCCACCCGAAAAGTGGCTGCGTAAAAAACGGCTAGCAGAGGCACATACCTTGCTAAAACTGAAAAAACACAAACCTTCGGATGTATACCTCCATGTCGGGTTTGAGAATTTCTCTCATTTTTCAACGGCATTCAAACGCGAGTTTGGGTATAATCCTTCTACTGTGGGGAGGTAAAAAGAGAAATCTCCACGATTCCACCACAAAACCAATGAGAATAAAAATGGAGTCTATTTCTAAACTCCTTCCCTGTTGGTCAGCTCAAAGCAGACTCAAACACTGACTCTTCGGCACCAAAATCGCTCATAACAAAAAAGGAGCTCTTTCGTACTCCTTTTCTTGTTGGTCAGCCTCAGGCAGACTCGAACCTAGACTTTTCGGTACCAAAAACCACTAAACATAAAAAAGCTCCTCATTTCTGAGAAGCTTTTTGTTGGCCCACTAGGGCTCGAACCTAGACTCTTCGGTACCAAAAACCGACGTGTTGCCAGTTACACCATGGGCCAATTCAACTGTCTACCCACCTGATAGACGGGTGCAAATATATAACTTTCAATTATAAAGTCACAAAGTGAGCCGCTTTTTTTTGAAAAAAAATCCTAACCGGCTAATTTTCAAATTCAAGCAGTTTTCACCAACTGCTCCACACTACTTTCAGGTGGCTTCTTTTCTTCCGGATACGATAATAATGGCTACTTACCAAGCTATTGGGTAGCAATTGCGCTAAAAAATGATCAATTCTCGAAAACCGGCGAAGCGAAAGTTTTGGAACTAATTTCGAGATCATCGGTGAAAACACGTACACTTTTTTGACTTCAAAAACTTCCAATCCATAATCCAGCACTTCTTTTTTGAGGCGATTTACCGAAAAATATGTTCGTGAACGGTTTGTGAACCGGGTGTTGGTAATCGTGAGCTGGATTTCAACGAGTGGATTGGCGTGTTGTGCGATGTAATGCAAGACTTCTTTGTACGAATCCGGATCTTCCATTACTTGCGTCAGAACGATGAAGTCGTAACCGGAAATTGAGCAGTCGAGGAGTTTTTCATAAGAAATTGTCACGTTTCGCAAGGAATTGCGCTCATTCCCGATACGCACCTGTTCTTCCTGTACGTCAATTCCCTTTACTTCCGAAAAATTGATCAATCCCAATGGAATAACAACGTTACCTTTGCCGCAACCAACTTCCAAAATACGAACGACTTTTCCTTTTTTACGCTGCTTGCTGATCGTGGTATAAAGCCATTGCAACCGTTCATACTCGCAAGGCCAGTTAACATATTCGGTGTACCTGTCAATTTGGTTCATGGGTTTTATTTGATCCGTTATAGTTACTCACGACGATGTAAATAGTTGCCTGAAAGGTCGATTTTCGACCAACACCTCAGATGCTATATTTTTTTGCCACAGATTACTCAGATGAACACAGATCGAGTATGTCATCACATTCTTTGATATGTCCGTCGAAGGGTTAATATCTGTGAAAATCCGTACCACCGTGTCAGTCTCAGGATGATCTGTGGCCAAAACATTTTAGGTTGTATTTTGGTGGAACTCTATGGTTTTAACACCATATCCTAAAATCAAAACACGTTTTTCACGTTAAGTGAACAACTATTCATCCCGAAATAGCGTATTAAATGTTGAAATGACACCAATTCGATAAAACGAACCGATCATTTCAAGCAATATATTTTTAATTTCGCAGTGAAACATTTAGACAAAAACATGAATTACAACAAACTCAACAATCTTGTTGGCTGGTTCGTATTCCTTATCGCTGCCACCGTATACTTAATTACGTTGGAAGACACCGTGAGTCTTTGGGACTGCGGGGAATATATTACAGCAGCCTATAAATTGGAAGTAGGTCACCCTCCGGGAGCGCCGTTATTTATGATCTTAGGAAGAATTTTCTCGTTCTTCGCTGAACCGGAAATGGTGGCAGTTTGGATCAATCGTGTGTCGGCCCTCAGTAGTGCATTCACGATTTTGTTCATGTTTTGGTCTATCACCATGCTGGCCAAAAAGATCATTCAACGCAATGGCCGCGAGTTTACAAAGGCAGATCAGATCGCCGTACTCGCCAGTGGAATTGTAGGTGGATTGGCTTATACATTCAGTGATTCATTTTGGTTCTCAGCCGTTGAGGGTGAGGTTTACGCCATGTCATCGTTGTTTACCGCCGTTATTTTCTGGGCTATCCTGAAATGGGACGCCGAAATGATCGCTATCAAACACGCTGAACTCAATCCCGACAGAAGCCCGATGCGCTGGATGATCATCATCATGTTCCTCTTCGGATTGGCAATCGGGGTCCATCTTCTTGGACTACTTGCTGTTCCAGCGATCGCTTACATTATCTACTTTAATATCTGGGAAGACAAAGTCGATTTCAAAGGCATTTTCCTTACCGGAATCCTTGCGCTCGTAGTGCTTGTGTTTATCCAGGAAGGTGTGATCCCGGGAACTATTGCGTTGGCTTCCAGCTTCGAAGTTGCGTTCGTTAACTCATTCGGATTACCGTTCTTTTCGGGAACCATTTTCTTCTTCGCTCTTGTAATTGCATTGGTGATCTGGGGATTGCGTTACGCTAACCGAAAAGGAAAACCAATTGTAAGCACCATTGTCTGGAGTTTTGTGATGTTGATCATCGGTTACGGCTCGTTTGCAACTATAGTAATCCGTTCAAATGCCAACACACCATTGGATGAAAATGACCCTGAAAACCTTGTAACACTTCACGCTTATCTGAAACGTGAGCAATACGGTAGCTGGCCTATTTTGTACGGTCCATACTGGAACTCCAATCAATCTGATCCGTCAACTTTTGCTGATCAGGCTCCGTTCTACTTGCGCCGGTTTGTGGTTGAAAAAGGCGGAAACGATTTCAAAGCGTTTAAAGACGAAAAAGCGGCACGCAAGTTTGCTGCTGAAATGGGTAGCGGAACCGAAGTAGTAGAAAAATACTTCTCTACGAATGAAAATATCCGTAAAAACAGTAGCGCCAATGCCAAGTATGAAGAAAACACCATCTTCCCAAGGATGTTCTTCAATACCGAACCCGCAAAAATTCAAGGCTATAAAAAATGGTCGGGTTATGAGGATGAACCGGGTGATGGATCAGACGGATTGCGTTTGCCGACTATGAAAGAAAACCTGACGTATTTCTTCAGCTACCAGGTCAACTGGATGTACTGGCGTTATTTCATGTGGAATTTCTCGGGCCGTCAAAACGATATCCAGGGACATGGCGACGATATGCGCGGAAACTGGATCTCCGGTTTCTCAGCTATTGACAATCCACGTCTCGGAAACCAGGAAATGGCCCCGACCTACACCACTGAAAATGAAGGACACAACCGTTTCTTCCTCCTGCCATTGGTATTGGGCTTAATCGGTATGATCTTCCATTTCTACCGCGCACCGAAAGATGCTTTTGTGGTATTGTTGACCTTCCTGTTTACCGGTTTGATGATCGTTATCTATCTGAATCAAAAACCGCTGGAACCACGTGAACGTGATTATGCTTACGCAGCTTCGTTCTACGCCTTTGCGATCTGGATAGGAATCAGCGTACTCGCCTTATACGATGTTTACAAAAACTTCGCGAAGAAAGACTGGCGTGTGATGGGCTTTGTAGCCATGTCAGGTACATTGTTGTTTGCATTCCTTGCCGTTTTCGGTGGAATTTCAACGTTCATAACATGGATCATGGTGTTGGCGATTGCCGCAGTATTGATGGGACTGTTCTTCGTGCTCCGAAAAGCTGTTCCGAATCAAAGTGCCGGCGCCGGACTCATTGGTGTTGTCACAGTGCTGATCCCGATCTTAATGGCTCAGCAGGGATGGGATGATCACGACAGAAGCAACAAATCTTCTGCGCATGACCTGGCTTACAATTACCTCATGTCTTGTGCTACCAACAGTATCATCTTCACCGCCGGTGACAACGATACATTCCCGCTTTGGTACTTGCAGGAAGTTGAAGGAAAACGTACCGATGTGCGTGTGTGTAACCTGAGTTTGATGCAAACTGACTGGTACACCGAACAAATGATGATGAAAGCATACGATTCGGATCCGCTTCCGATCAATTTCCGTGAAGATCAGATTCTGATGTACGCCGGAAGTACCGACCAGGTATTGTTCCTTCCTTCGTATGAACTGGCACGAAACGGGATCAAACAGGAAAAACTGAAAGCATTATTCGAAACCAAGTTAAAAAACAACAAGGTCGAATTCGCCAAGGCTTATGACATGTACAAACAAATTGCTACAGGTGTTCTTGGAACATTGAAAGCAAAAGATCCGGCTTCGGATGTACGTTTACAGGAAATCAAACAACGCTTCACCGTTTCGGCAGATTCTGCCAACTTTGAAATTGTTGACGGAATGACCAACGGAATCCTGGAAGTATTCTCGGGCTACAGCGGTGGAATGATCGAAGGTGACCAACAAGCCTTGCAACAATTGCAGGAAGTCATTCAGACATGGGAAACCAACTGGGATTTCTTGCCATTGAAAGATGCGCTTGATTTTGTACGTGATGATAACAACATGATCGAAAACGGCAAAATGATGTTGCGTGTGTTCCCTTCACGAGGATTCATTCTTCCAATCAACGCTTCGAATGCTGTGAGCTCAGAAATCATTACTGCCAAACAAAAAGGCGAATGTGAAAAAGACATGCGCTTCTCCATCGATGCACAATATCTGTCGAAAGAACAAGTGATGATCTTGGATGTATTGGCCAACAACGATTGGAAACGTGCGGTTTATTTCTCAAGCCCTGCTGGATCTGAAGTAGCCATGTCTCTATTGCAAACCGGACACTTACAACAAAACGGTATGGCATGGGAAGTTTCTCCGATTCGTTCCCGCGACGGGATCAACGGTGATCGCATGTACAAACACCTGATGGAAACGTATTCGTACGGTAAAATGTCTGATCCGGATGTATTGACAGATTATTATGCTCGTCGTCAGACAAGCCAGTTCCGTTCGCAGTTTGCACAATTGGCCGATTATTACCTGAACAGAGCAATGCAGGAAGAGCAAAACAAAGTTCAATACACAATGATCGCGAAAAACATGCGTGCCGGTGGCGAATCACAACGCGCCGATTCATTGCTCAACACCTTGAATGGTGCTGACGAACGTATCCGTGATTACAAACAACGCGCGATCAAACTGGTCAACCGTTCACTTGCTGTAATGCCTTTGGACAATGTGATCGACTATGGTGAGCCGCAAGGTTCCAAACGTAAGATCAAAGGTCCTGACGGAACAGAATATGTAGCTTACCAGGATGGAACAGTGCATGATTATGTAACCATGCTTTACAGGGCAGGTGACAAAAAAGGTGCTGAAAAATTAGGAATGGAAGTGGCAGATGACATCGAAAGTATCATCAATTTCTTCCTGAACAGCGATCCTGATCGTGCCGGAAGAAACATCGAAGACTTCTCCAGCGCTGTTTCCAATTATATGACGCTTTACACCATTGTAAATGATCCTGAGTTGGGTTCGCCGAACAGCAAACTTACTTCTCGTGTAAACAAAATGGTTGACAAGCTTTACGGATCAGAACTTCCGAAATTGTACAAAGCATTGCAGGAAGCTGCAACTAAAAACGGCGAATCGCTGAGAAGAGGAACAGATGGCTATTACACCAACTATTACTTCACGGTTCAGGGTACAATGGATGGAATCGGTATAGAACGCGGCATAATTGAGGCTCCAATGCCCGTTGGCCCGCAACCAACACAACCAGGTGCTCCAATGCCTAACCAGGAAATGGTTCTTCCTGAGGACAGTCAACCGGGGCCTTCAGATTCGGTTAACGGATAAGTATTAATGCTTCGGCTTTTCAGACCTCCACGATGGATTGATTGGGTTTACCCGTCATGCACGTGGAGGTTTGTTGTTTCTGACAATACCGTTTTCCTGACTTTCGACGACGGGCCACATCCTGACATCACGCCTTTTGTACTGGAACAACTCGTGAAATTCAACATGAAAGCTACGTTCTTTTGTGTAGGGGAAAATATGGTGCGTTATCCTGAGCTGGTCAACGCGATCTTAGAACAAGGCCATCGCATCGGGAATCATACCATGCGGCACACAAAAGGAACTTCGGTAACTAATGAAGAATACCTGCAATCTGTTCAGGATTTTGACCGGAACTTTCAAACCGGATTGTTTCGTCCGCCTTATGGCAAAATGCGTGTGTCGCAACGCAGACAGATGAAGCAACGATTCCGGATCATTATGTGGTCGTGGCTTTCGTATGACTACGACACTACCGTTTCGGTGCAAACGATCTTAAAACGCGCCGGAAAGATCAAAAAAGGAGATATTATCGTTTTGCACGACAACCCAAAGATTACAGAACGTCAAAAAGAATTGTTGCCACTGTTTTTACAGCTTCTTCAACAGAAAAATTTAAAGTCAGCTGTTATACCGTTTTCAGTTTCGGACGTTTGAAAATCGGAACAGTTGAACAAGGTTCGCCGTACATGATAGAAGAACACACCGGTTGAACGCGTTGTAAAAACAATGACATCACCGCTTCCGGATTCGGAAGTTCAGAACAGCCTTTGATGATCAGTTTTCCATCCTTAAAATCTTCCGGATCAAGCGCCTGAATGGCATGCGTCATCGCCATTTGTTTCGCATCTTGTAATGAACCGACAGTAATGGTTTTCGCAATACCAATCAATTTGGAAGAAACGATCATAAACGCCCATGAGGGCAAAATCGCGTCTACGGTACAATGGAGATACACATGCTTATCGATATAAACGCTCCAATCATGTGCAGACAAGAAATCCCTGAACTCTTTTTCTTTCAGGATCAAACCGTTCCACAATCGCGGAGCAAAGTCAAATTCGCTCATTTCGGCTGCTGCCGGCAAATAATCTGCCAGATCTACAGCCAGTAAACCACTATTCTGTACCCTGTTTACAATTTCTTCCATCTTACAAAAATACAGGTAAATTCAGAATGAGAAACAGGAACAGAATGATGTTTTGATCCACCGGAATAGCTATACAGGCTATTTCAGATAAAAACATCACTCTTTAACATTTTTTTGTTGTTTTCCGTACTTCCAGCGCGTACTTTTGAGTGTTCGAAACCCATAATCATGAAAACAGCATCTTACTTCCTAATCGCAATGCTCTTTGTCATAAGCGCTTGTGGCGAATCCGGCAAAAAGAAAATCATTTCTGTCGAGAAAAAAGAAGTACTCAAACAACCCATTCAGGTAATGGCGAATCGCCAACTATCAATCGAAGTTGAAGGCATGAGCTGTGAACATGCGTGTGGTGGTGCAATCCGAATGGCGTTGAAAGAAACTGGAGCTGTAGATCGCTGTTCGTTTGATTTTAAGACAGATCGTGCAAAAAACACCGCGTTTATCACTTTCGATAAAGACAAAATTTCGGCTGACAAGATCATTTCGATCATCGAAAAAGTCAATGACAACCAATTCACCACTTCAAAAGCCACTACAAAAACCCTTGAAAAGGCTGATGAAGCAGCAACTACACCTGCTCCCACAAAAGAAACTTCTTCAAAACCTGCCCGTACTTCCGCTAAGGAAATAAGTGAATACGTTCCGGAGGAAGATCACTCTTTTGAATTCCCCAACCTTCTTGAGCTTTTTTCGAACCTCGTTTCGCTTTAACGGAAGGCAGAAACTTCGTAGCTTTGCGGCATGAAATTGTTTCATCGCATTCTTGGAGAAGGACAACCTTTATTGATTCTTCATGGTTTATTCGGCCATTCTGATAATTGGCAAACCCACGCAAAAAAACTCTCGGAATACTACAAGGTAATTTTAATCGATCAGCGCAATCACGGACATTCCGATTGGAGCGACGAATTCTCGTATGACCTTTTAGCCGAAGATTTGCATGAACTCATTACCGATCTTGGCCTTCAAAAGATCATTCTTCTGGGACATTCCATGGGCGGAAAAACCGTGATGCGGTATGCGCAATTACATCCGGAACTCATCGAAAAATTGATTGTTGTGGATATGGGCGTGAAAGAATACCCGCCGCATCACACCGAAATTCTTGAAGGTTTAAGTAAAGTCGACTTGAACATTATTAAAAGCCGAAGCGAAGTTGAAGCAATTTTATTGCCTTATGTTCCTGTTGACGGCACGCGCCAGTTCCTGATGAAAAACCTGTATTGGAAAGAAAAAACGCAACTGGCGTGGCGCATGAATGTTGCGGTACTCGAGCGTGAAATGGAAGCTATTCTGGCCGCTATTCCTTCCGATGAAGTATTGATCCAAACCTTGTTCATCCGCGGCGCGCTTTCCAATTACATTGTTGATCAAGACATTCCTGACTTAGAGGATCAATTCCCCGATTCGGATGTGATCACCGTTCCCAACGCCGGCCATTGGGTGCATGCCGAAGCACCTGAGGCTTTTGTTAACGCGGTGCTGGAGTTTTGTTTGAGGTAGTTTTTTTTTCTTTGAACCTATAACCAATACAGAAACCAAGTTCATTTGCAAAATAATTGCACAAATATCCTCGTGTTTTTACTGCATAAAAAGGTTCATCATGAAAATGCACACTCATCCCTCCACTGCTATCTGAAGAACCGGATAAAATCGTATTTGTGATCCTTATCTCATAATAAAAACTTAGACCGATCTGCAGCTCAGTGTAAAAATGTGGTAAAAAATAGTACCGAGGTCGGAACATTACATTCCAATAATAAAACTGATCTAACGCCTCAACTGCATGAGGATCATTTGTAGTACTGGTATAATTCGATTCTTGATTTGACACCAACCGCTCTGACTGAAAAGAAATACCCATTAACAAGTTAAAGCGATGTGCATGATTTAGCACATAATCCATTCCTACTCTACAACCGAGGTAATTCAATGCCACATCTGCAGACTTCGTTGTAACATAAGTTGAACCAACTCCTCCAAAAGAACCCTGTTGAGAATACACCCATTTCGATTGAAGTGATTCTTTAAAAAGCGTTTCTGCTACTGAAAAGTGTACGTTAAAACCGCCTGACTGAAATGAAGTACCCAAACCCCAATTGGCATAGGATGTAAATGGCTCATCTGTGTTATTAAAAAATGTATTCGAATGTCGTTGCACTACAGTAAAGACACCAAATTACGCAGACAAACAGGTAGAAAGGATTGAAAAGGCAATTAAGGAGAGGATAGATCTGATCATTTCAGCTGTATGATGCGCTTATCTGCAATGGTTGGAAGAACATCCCCATCATTCGGCAATTGTTTTAAGGTAGTTTAAATACAATAGGCAAGTTAAAAAGTGAATTCACGGGTATTCCATTGTTTTTACCCGGAATCCATTTAGGCATAGAACGAATAACGCGCTCAGCTTCCTTGTCACATTCAACGCAATTAGGAACACCTCTTACAGCTTTTACGTTAGAGATATTACCTTGAGCACTCACAACAAACTGCATGAAGGATTTTCCTTCTATTTTATAGTGAACAGCAACTTCAGGAATTTTGAGGTTCGCTTCTATAAATGCTTTCAGCGCTTCTTTTCCTCCGGGAAATTCAGCCGGTTCATCCGTAAATGAATAAATTACTGGCACATCCGGGGATTGATTGCTCTGGACTTCCTTTTTTTTCACGGGCACTTCTATACTCACAGGCACCTCATCTTCTCCGGTTCCATCATCTTTCACTAAATCGCTGTAATAGTGATCCATTTTTTGTTGAGATGCATTTATTTCCTCATCAAAAGCCTTGAATTGTTTCTCCACTTCTTCCAATTGATGTAAGAATGTCAGTTTCGCTTCATACCGGGCATTTATGAAGCGGGTTTTTTCTTCCAGATAACTGATTTCCCGAATTAAGAGTTCATTCTGCTGCTTCAACGGCAGCTTCGCAAATTCAACCGAATGAATGTTACTTGCAGTATCCAAGGGCCAGCTCATCGGTTGATTGTTAGGATCATCAATTATCTTTACGATAGGATCTGTTACAGTCCTTACTTCTGGTATTCGCACTTCGTGAATTGTTTCTTTGGTAAAAGGTAAATCGGATGGTTTTTTAGTCATTTCCATCACTCGATAAGCATTTAGAACTTGCTCCTTTCGTTGGATCAATAAACCTCGCTTTTTAAACAATTTCACTGCTGCATCCTTAACTGATGTTGCCTTTGGCTGATAGAGTTGTTCAAGAGAATCACTCTTTTGTAAACTCGATTCAAATTCTTTCACAATGGACACATACTCTTTTTTCAAGGTTCTATTGGTTCCTTTTTGTCCCATTCCCACAAATGGAAGCGCAAACATTACTAGTAACAGAGCAGATTTTGGCATTTTGATATAGATTTGATTAGCAGAGGATACGCTTTCCGAAACGCACCCTCTGAATAACTTCCTTTAGTTCTGATCCAATTTCTTCACCATCGTCAGGATCGTAGCAATCCCCACCAATGGCTGATCGGTATCGTCTAACATTTCCACCAACCATTTCACCACTCCGCGTTGGATCAATGTTTTCGGATCGGCTTCGTTTGGTGTAACGTCAGAACTTATTTTCTCTTTGCAGGTGAATCGAATATGGATTTTTGCACCTGTATAGACAGGTTTGGTAAAACGCAATTCATCGATGCCGTAATTCAGCAATACCGGATTAATAACGTAACTATCCACAAACAAACCTGCTGAAATGCTCATAATAAAGTACCCGTGCGCTACCTGCTCATCAAACATAGTACCCGCAAAATTCGTTTCACGCTTGTGTGCATAGAAGTTGTCGCCACTCAACGCAGCAAAAGCATCTATATCTTCTGCTGTGATCAATCGACTTTCAGTAATCAGCTGATCCCCCACATTCAATTCTTCAAAATGTTTCTTGAACGGATGAAGAGAATCAATCTTTCCAGCGGCACCTTGTTGGTATTGTTGGGTGATTTCGGTAATCGTAGTCGGATGTCCCTGAATCGCCGTGCGCTGCAAATAATGCATCACGCCGCGTTTTCCACCCATTTCTTCTCCGCCTCCGGCTCTTCCCGGACCACCATGTGTTAGCAACGGCATTGGCGAACCATGTCCTGTACTTTCTTTGGCGCAATCCTTATTCAACACCATGATACGACCATTCATGCAAGCGGCCTCCACCACAAACTCACGCGCTTCTTTATCATCGGCCGTTACAATCGAAGTCACCAACGAGCCTTTCCCCATTTTGGTTAATTCGATGGCATCGTCTAAGGTTTTATAAGGCATAATGGTTGAAACCGGCCCGAATGCTTCGATGGTGTGAACATCTTGCTTGTCAAACGGTTCGTCATTGCGGAATAAGATCGGCGAGAAAAAAGCACCTTTGTCCTTATCGGCACCGATCACATCAAACGTATCCAGACTTCCGAACACCATTTGCTGCGATTCCGATAATTGCTCCACCGACGCACGCACGCGATCAACCTGCAAACGAGATACCAGCGAGCCCATACGCACACCTTCTACCGACGGATCACCGATTTTCGTAGAAGACAATCTAGCTGCGACAGCCTGCTGTACTTCTTCCAGGTAATTTTCGGGCACCATGATCCGGCGAACGGCCGTACACTTCTGCCCCGCTTTCACCGTAATTTCTTTCGTTACTTCTTTTACAAACAAGTCAAACTCTTCCGTTCCCGGAGCAGCTTTCATTCCGAGCACCATTGCGTTCAGGGAATCAGCCTCGAGATTAAACGGTACCGATTCTTCAATCAACCGCGGATGCGCTTTCAGTTTTTTTCCGGTATGAGCGCTTCCGGTAAACGTCACCACATCCTGCGAAGTTACGTGATCGATGATCCCACGGCCAAAACCGCTGACCAATTGCAAAGCACCTTCCGGCAAAATCTTTGAATCGATGATATCTTTCACCATCACTTCCGTCAAAAAACTCGTTGCTTCGGATGGTTTCACGACTGCGGGAACGCCCGCCATCAGGTTCACCGCAATTTTCTCCAGCATTCCCCAAATCGGGAAATTAAACGCATTGATATGTACTGCAACACCCTGTTTTGGCACCATGATGTGATGTCCGATAAACGAACCACTTTTCGACAACGGAGCCGCTGTTCCATCAACATAATAAGGTAAATCAGGAAATTGACGTCGGAGCGAAGCATTGGCAAACAAATTCCCAATTCCGCCTTCGATATCGATCCATGAATCGACTTTCGTGGCGCCGGTCCAGGCACTTACTTCGTAATACTTGTTTTTTTGTTCCATGAGGAAAAGCGCCAGTGCTTTCAACATCCGGCCTCTTTCCTGGAACGTCATCTTCCGTAGTGTCGACCCGCCGATCTTGCGTCCATAATTCAGCACCGCTTCAAAATCGATTCCGGCACTTGACACCGAACCAATCTGGTCGCCCGTAATGGCATTGTAAATAGTTGTTTCCGTTCCTTCGCCTGCAACCCATTGTCCGCAGACGTAATTTTTCACTTCTATCATCGTCTTTTAAATAGTCTCGTTGTTCAAGCTACCAAAGATAGTTTCAAAAGTCGATTTACAAACCAACGCCTGCGATCTATTTATTGGCACCTTGAGATGCATGTTCCACTCTTCATTAAAACTGCCGTTCGTTATTCCCTCATTTCACTGCAACCGATTGAACGCAATGCGGATAGAGCTGTACTGGAATTCTGATAGCAGGAGTTAACATTCCGGTAATATGACGATAACGTAAACATAAAAACACGGCAAAAAGCAGAGTCAAAAGCTGTTTCGCTCGGGATTTCGGATACTTAAATCCTATTTCGGTGTACTTGGCTAAAAAGGAACTACATTAAAAGAATCATTTTTTCAATAATTAAATCCTTTTTACTATGTTTGACCTCTAAACATGTAAAGTTTCAATAAAGACTAAATTATGAGTAATAAAAAGACATCCGGAGGTTTTTCTTCATTAGTTGCCTCAATTTCGATTGCTATCTCTTTGGTAATTGGTATCCTGGTTTATTTATACATTTTCGGTGATTCGAGTAACTTCGTGAATGGCGACAATACATTAGAGCCACTTGAAAACAATTATTTAGGGATTATCTACAAAGGTGGATTTATCGTACCGATATTGCTTGCTATCAACTTAATCATCATCATTTTCACTGTTGAGCGTTTCGTAACACTTGCAAAAGGAAAAGGAAAAGGCAATGTCAACAACTTTGTGGTGAAAATTAAAGGTTACTTAGAGGCTAAAGACATCAAGTCTGCTATCGCTGAGTGCGACAGACAGCGTGGTTCTTTGGCAAACGTTGTTCGTGCAGGTTTGGAAAAATACGAGCATGTTCAAAATGATCCTTCCATGGATAAAGAACAAAAACTGGAGTTATTGAAAAAAGAACTGGAAGAAGCTACTGCATTGGAATTGCCGATGTTGTCTAAAAACTTAGTGGTTCTTTCTACATGTGCATCTATCGCTACCTTGATCGGTTTGATCGGAACGGTAATGGGGATGATCAAATCATTTGCTGCGATGGCGGGTGGTACACCGGATACAGCTCAATTGGCAACTGGTATCTCTGAGGCCTTGATCAACACGGCTTTGGGTATTACAGGTTCTACAATTGCGATCATCATGTTCAACTTGTTCTCTACAAAAATTGACCAGATGACTTACAGCATGGACGAAGCGGCTTTCACGATCGTTCAGAATTTCTCTGCTACCGAGAAGTAACAGCGATTGCTTAAACACGCAGTTTAGTATCAATTTTAACAAAGAATAGAATGCCTAAAATAAAAATGCCCAGAAGTGCTCCTTCCATCGACATGACGCCGATGGTGGACTTGGCTTTCTTGTTGGTAA
Organism: Candidatus Fluviicola riflensis; assembly: GCA_002243285.1. Lineage (GTDB taxonomy): Bacteria > Bacteroidota > Bacteroidia > Flavobacteriales_D > Crocinitomicaceae > Fluviicola > Fluviicola riflensis. The sequence goes on from CP022585.1 coordinate 3,722,550, forward strand.
CATTCTTTATGCTTACAGCTAACTTCCGGACTGATGAACCCGTAACGGTAAATACGCCCTCGAGTATCAGTGACAAGGAGATTCCCGTAAAACGATTCATCCAGGTTACGGTAAGTCGCGACGGGTTTGTATACTTCAATGCTTCAGGTGAGTCGACAAGACAAGAGACCCTTGAAAAGATGTTGGAAAAATACAGGATGACTTTAGGGCCAGAAGAGAAGAAAGAGTTTCTTAAAATTGGAAGTTTCGGTTGCTCTATGGCGCAGTTACCCCAATATCTGAAAATGACCCCCGAGCAGCGTAAGGAAATAAAAGGATGGGAAGTTCCCTGCGACACAACTCATAATGAGTTGAAAGACTGGATCTTCTTCGCAAATAAAGCCTCTTTAGCACAAGGCCAGCTGGACTTCAAGGAAGAGTCTTCCAAGACTACCGACAAGCTTGATGTGAACGAATACAAACCGAAGTTTATCCTGAAAGTAGATGGAAAAGCCAACTATGCTTCTGCGAAGCGTGTGATTGAGACCTTCCGTGACCTAGAGCGATTAAACCTTTACTTTGTGACTTCACTGGAAGAGAACCCGTATAATCGAAATAAAGCAGAGTAATTATGGCTGAAATTGCAGAAGGCGGCGGTGGCGGAGGCCACCACAAAGACGGGAAGAAGAGACCTAAAAAAGGTTCCACCCGTATTGACATGACACCAATGGTGGATTTGGCGTTCTTGTTATTGACATTTTTCGTTATGACATCTACGTTTAGTAAACCAAAGATCATGAGTTTGGCTTATCCGGCGAAACCTGTCCCAGGTGTGGAACCACCGGAAATTTTTAACGTAGTTACATTTTTGTTGACAGAAGATAAAATTTTCTACTACGAAGGTGCTTTTAAACCGGGAGTAACTCAATTGGAGGAAACTACTTTCGGAGCAGATGGGGTACGTAAGTTATTAGCAGACAAAAACAAGTTCGTTTTGGATGAAAAGATCAAATTGACAGATCGACTGAATCGAAGGGAGATCGTTGATTCCATCTATGAAAAGGAAATGATCAAAGCACAGAAAAGCAATAGTGCATTGAAAGTACTGATCAAAACGGACCTGAAAGCGACTTGCAAGAATTTTATAGACCTGATAGACGAATTGCGTATCAATGACATTGGTGTTGTTGCACCGGTAGATATGACCAAGTCTGAAGAGGAATTGTTGGACCAAAAAATAGGTAACTAGTATGCTGATCATTTTAAGTGTAGTGGCGCTTATTGCTATCATCTCGTTGTACGATCATTTTTCGTCGCGTGCATGGCAGGAAGTGACCTCTGATGAGCGAAACGAAGCAGTTTTCGCCCATCGCAACCGCGAGTACGGCGCGTACCAGATGCGGAAGAGCTACAACGTGCAGTTGATGCTAATTGTCGGAGTTATGATTTTCACCATCGGCAGTGCCTACGGTGTTTATCTGATCGTGCGTGAGGCCGGGAAAGAAATCCCCCCGCCACCACCGGATGTATTGGCTCAGTTGACGATGGATGCTCCCGAAATCGACGAACCACTTGATCCGCCGGTAGAAGAAGAAATTCCTGCTGTTGAACAAACGATCCAATTCGTTCCGCCTGTTGTAACAGACAATGCAGACGATGCAGATGATGTTCCTACAGAGCGTGATTTAACGAATACTGATGCAGGTAGCGAAAATCAGGAAGGACAAGGTGAAGGACCTGGTGGAGATGCGCCACCACCACCGCCACCGCCGCCGCCGCCAAATGATGATGACAAAGTGCACACATTTGTGGAGGAGAATGCTGAATACCCTGGTGGGCAAGCAGCCTTGAAAAAATTCTTACAGGATAACATGAATTACCCTCAAACTGCTATTGAATTGAATATTGAAGGTAAATGTTACTTGCAGTTTGTTGTAAGTAAGAAAGGAAACATCTCCAACGTAAAAGTAATGCGTGGTGTTCCGGATTGCCCTGAATGTGACAAAGAAGCTGTACGTGTTGTGAAAGCCATGCCAGATTGGAAACCAGGTAAAAATGGTGGTAAGGCTGTAAATAGTACGTTCAACCTTCCGGTTACGTTCAAGTTACAATAGAATTTTTGCACTGATAAAACCGAATCCCCGATGTCCGCTTCAACGGTTTCGGGGATTTTTTTAGACTGATAATATGCTTAATATCAATACCGTTTTCACCCTTTTTATCATCGCAATGTGTTTGGTATTTGCTTATTTTATGGCCTTTACCGATCTGAAAGAAGACGATTTAAACGGTACTCCGCGAAAAGTGTTTGTAGCAATCATGCTCCTTTACGCCGCATTCAGAGGTTACCGGTTGGTGAAAGCTTACAGAAAACAAAACGAAAACCCTGAATAATATGAATGCATTCACCAAAATCTTCGCACTTTCAACAATAGGAATCCTGGTTTATTCTTGTGGAGGTGGAGCAACCGGCGGACAAGACGATACACATAGCCGGGGCAAAGCGGAAATTTATTTCGAAGAATCATACAAACCGTTGTTCGAAACAAGTATCTACACCTTTGAAGGCCTGTTCCCTAGCGCCGATATTCAGCCTGTATACAAAACGGAAGGCGAAATCATCAATGCATTTTTTGAGAAAAAAGTAAAAACCATCTGCATTACCCGCGACTTTACGCCAAAAGAAAAAGCAAATCTGAAAAAAGCACAGATCGAAGTCCGAAGTAATATGATCGCTTTCGATGCCGTTGCCCTGATCATCCACCCGGATAATATAGACAGTACACTGTCGATCGACAAACTGAAACGCATTCTCACCGGAAAAGACACCTTGTGGTCGAGTTCGGGTAAACGCATCAATGTGGTATTTGACAACGCCAATTCTGCCAACTTCAACTACATGCGCAAGTTGATCAACAATGCCGACTTGCCCGATAATGTGTTTGCAGTGAAATCAAACGAAGAAGTGATCAAGCACGTGAAAGACAATCCTAGTTCGATCGGAATTATCGGTGTGAACTGGATCAGCGATCACGATGACAAAACAGCACTCGACTTTTTGAAAGGAATCCGTGTAATGGGTGTTTCCAAAAAAGAAGGCGGCGAAGCATTTCAACCGTACCAAGCGTATATCTACACAAAAGAATATCCGCTTACGCGAGAAGTTTGGATGATCAATATTGGCAGCCGTTCGGGCTTGCATACCGGTTTTGTGAATTTCATGCAACAGGAAAAAGGCCAGCTGATCATTCATAAATCGGCACTTGTTACGGCTTCTGAACCTGTGCGCATCATTGAAATGACAACTGAGTAAACGAAAATCTTTCGACAGCAGGAATTTTATTCTGGTTCGGTTACAACGATAACAATCGCTTGTTTCCAGACATTGTTTTCATATATCCGGTTGATTTTCAGGATTAAAAAACACCACCTGTAAATCATTCAGGCACCTCGATGACTCAGTAACGCATTAAATAAACGTTAAGAAAAACCATCATTTTATACGATTGTAGTAATTTGGCAGGAGAATTGCTAAAGCTCTACAAATTAAAACAACGATCAATACAAACAGTATGAAAAATTACATGCTAGTAGCTATTTCCTTATTCCTTGGGTCATTTGCCTTCGGACAAACATTGGAAGAAGCTCTTAAGAAAACCGATAACGAGCGCTACGAACTGGCGACGAAGGATTTCAGATCATTAATTACAAAAGATCCTGCTAAAGCAGCAGATTATTATTTCTACCTGGGCCAGAACTTTTACCAGCAAGGTGAATTAGACTCGGCGTTTGGTGCCTGGCAAAAGGGTGCTTCCTTTGATGCTGCCAATCCGCTGGGAATGGTCGGAAGTGGAAATGTTCTTTGGCACAAAGGCGATACAGCCGCAGCGCGTAAACAATTTGTAGCAGCTTGCACGACAACCAAACACAAAAACGCAGAGGTTATGCGCCAGGTTGCGGCCACTTATACGTACGCAAAAGTGCAAAACATCGACGCGGCAATTAAGCTGCTGAACGACGCTATCAAACTGGATCCTAAAAATGTGGAAGGTCACCTGATTTTAGGCGATGCCTTATTGGAAAAAACACCTTCAAATGGTAGTCCGGCTATTGCAGAATACAACAAAGTACTCGATTTAGATGCCAAAAACTGCCGTGGAATCGTTCGTAAAGCGAAATTATATCAACGCGCCAAAAACTATGATTCGGCAGAAGAATTGTACAAAGAAGCACAGGCTCTTGACCCTACTTACGCACCGGCTTATCGTGAAAATGCGGAGTTGAACATGTTGCAAAACAAGCCGAAAGAGGCCGTTGAGAACTGGAAAAAGTACCTTGAGCTCAATAACAGCGACGAAGCACGTTACCGTTTCGCAACTTCACTTTACCTTTCAAGAAGATACTGTGACGCCATTACCGAATTTGAAGGTTTGCACACACGTAATTTCGTAACATTCTACACACGCCGTATGTTGGCTTACAGTCTTTATGAGTGTAACGCTGACAGCCAGTTAACCGATGCCAATACAAAAGGTTTGGAAGAATTGGAACGTTTCTTTGCGATGGTTCCTGCAGATAAAATTGCGGCTTACGATTATAAATACCGCGGCCTTCATTACAGCAAACTCGGAATGGACTCCCTGGCCCTATTGGACTACCAAAAAGCGATTTCCATGGATGCAATCTGGGAGAAAGAACTTTCAGGTTTGATTGCTAAGATTTACTACAAAGCAAAAAAATACGACGATGCGATTAAGTATTACGAGATCAAAAAAGCAGGCAAAGCTTATAACCTGAACGTTACCGAACACTATGAGTTGGGTAGAGCTTATTATTTCGGCCCGCAAAACTATGCGTTGGCAGATTCAAGTTTGCGTCAGGTAACGGACCAGTCGGCTAATTTCGCTTCCGGATACTTGTGGAGAGCACGTGCCAACTATAAACTGGATCCAGGAAACGTTCTATGGGCAGCCAAGCCGTTCTACGAAACATACCTGGAGAAATTAACTCCTGAAGATAAAGCCAATTCTTACAATAAGGCAACGCAAATTGAAGCGGCTAAATACCTTGGTGATTATTATGTGAACTCGAAAGAAGGGAAAGATTTGGCCAAAGCGAAGATTTACTGGAAGATGGTTCTCGATCTTGAACCAACCGATTCACAGGCAAAAGCATTTATGGCAAGTCCCGCAGGACGATAAACGAAAACAGCAGTTAAAACTGTCATACAGCCCGCTCATTTGCGGGCTGTTTTTGTTTAAAACAACCTCATTTTCAAGGAAAAGCCAACAATTGTTCTTCCGGCTTTTTCACTGACAATTCTTGCGCTACATTTCACTCAAACATTCCTACACAATAGGTCTTTTTCAGAAGGCCGTTACTGATTTTAGTTAAGTTAGATTAAACGGTTCACCCCGGAGGCCTGAAAAAGTGAAAACGAAGTAAAAGAATAATTAACTAAAAACCCATCAGTTATGATAGTAGTCTTCATTATCGCAGGAGTGGTAGCATTGATCTCCCTCTACGATTATTTCAACTCTAGAAACTGGCAGCAGGTTACCTCGAATGAGCGCAACGATGCTGTCTTTAAAAACCGTAACCGCGAATATGGCGCTTTTGCCATCCGCAAAGATTACGACAAACGTTTAATGCTTATTGTGGGCGGGATGGTTGCAGGTGTCGGTGTTTTATTCGCCGCCACTAGAAACGACGAGTTCCATGCAAAAGTAGAAGCTCCAGAAGTAATTGTTCATATAATCCCTCTTGGTGAAGAGCGGGACGACAAGCCGGTAACCAAAGAAGAACAAAAAACAGAGGCGAATCCGCAGCCGTTGGCAAAAATAACCGCTTTCCGTGAAATGACCATCGTGGATACTCCACCGACAGACGTGCCTGATCTTCCAAAAGAAGGTGAAAATCTGGGTGGTGAAGACAATCCTGACGGTCCGGATAACGGCGGAACAAAACCACCACTTCCTCCGGGACCAACAGGAGGCGGTACTGAGGATGGCGAAACAACGGAAGAAATCGTTATTCCGGATGAGCCCGCTCAATTTCCTGGCGGACATAGCGAAATGATGAAATTCCTCGGTTCCAAAATTGTTTACCCACAAGGGCCTGCAGAGTTGGGAATTGAAGGAAGATGCTTTATCCAATTCGTTGTAAGCAAAAAAGGAGACATTTCTGACGTGAAAGTAATGCGCGGTGTGGAAGATTGTCCCGAGTGTGATAAAGAGGCAGTTCGCGTGATCAAAAGCATGCCATTGTGGAGACCAGGACGAGTGAAAGGAAAAGCGGTTAACAGCCATTTCAATTTACCGGTAAAATTTGCGTTGCAATAAACAGATTGACCATCATCTAAACACAGGAACCCGGGTATTCGTTATCCGGGTTCTTTGTTTTTCGCCAAACAGCGTTATTGCTGACATAACTTGTTAACAACCTCAATTTATTTCTCCCAAAAATTGGCGTTTAGAAATAAAGCCTTATCTTTGCGCCCAAATTGAGAATACACTTTAAAGACACCATAAAATGTCCCAAATTCAAGGTAAAATTTCACAGGTTATCGGACCGGTTGTCGATGTTAACTTCGACAAAGGAATGGCACTTCCAAACATCTACGATGCATTAGAGGTGCGCAAAGCAGACGGAACAAGAGTTGTTCTGGAGGTACAATCTCACGTAGGCGAGAATGCAATTCGTGCGATTTCGATGGATTCTACAGACGGTTTCCGTCGTGGAATGGAGGTCACTTCAACAGGTAGTGCAATCAAAATGCCTATCGGGGAGAAAATCAAGGGACGTTTGTTCAATGTGGTCGGTGAAGCGATCGACGGTATCAATGTGGTTGACAATTCAGACGGAATGCCAATTCACCGTGAAGCACCGAAATTCGATCAGTTATCCACTGCAACAGAAGTACTTTTCACAGGTATCAAAGTAATTGACCTGATCGAGCCTTACGCAAAAGGAGGTAAAATCGGTTTGTTCGGTGGTGCCGGTGTAGGTAAAACAGTATTGATCCAGGAATTGATTAACAACATCGCCAAAGGCCACGGTGGACTTTCTGTGTTTGCAGGAGTTGGTGAGCGTACACGTGAAGGGAATGACCTTCTTCGTGAGATGTTGGAATCAGGAATTATTAAATACGGAGATGCATTTATGCACTCTATGGAAGAAGGCGGATGGGATCTTTCAAAAGTTGATTTGAACGAAATGAAAGAGTCAAAAGCAACGTTCGTTTTCGGTCAGATGAATGAGCCTCCAGGCGCCCGTGCTCGTGTAGCTTTGTCAGGATTGACAATGGCTGAGTATTACCGTGACGGTGAAGGCGACGGACAAGGAAAAGACATCCTGTTCTTCGTTGACAATATCTTCCGCTTTACGCAAGCAGGTTCTGAGGTATCAGCCCTTTTGGGACGTATGCCATCGGCCGTAGGTTACCAACCAACATTGGCAACAGAAATGGGCCAGATGCAGGAACGTATCACTTCTACGAAAAACGGTTCCATTACTTCTGTACAAGCGGTATACGTACCTGCAGATGACTTAACAGATCCGGCTCCGGCAAATACGTTTGCCCACTTGGATGCAACGACAGTATTGTCACGTAAAATTTCCGAGTTGGGTATTTACCCGGCTGTAGATCCATTGGATTCTACTTCACGAATCCTTACGCCGACCATTTTGGGTGAAGCACATTACAACACTGCTTCCCGCGTTAAAATCATTTTGCAACGCTACAAAGAACTACAGGATATCATCGCTATTCTTGGTATGGACGAATTGTCTGAGGATGATAAACTGGCAGTTCACCGCGCTCGTCGTGTACAACGTTTCTTGTCTCAGCCGTTCCACGTAGCAGAGCAATTTACAGGTATCCCGGGTGTATTGGTAGATATCCAGGAAACAATCAAAGGATTCAACATGATTCTCGATGGTGAAATGGATAAATACCCTGAAGCGGCTTTCAACCTGAAAGGAAGCATCGAGGATGTGGTTATTGCAGGTGAAAAAATGTTGGCTGAAGCTTAATTTAAAAAACGCATCATGCATTTAGAAATCATTACTCCAGAAACGAAGATCTTTGTAGGTGAAGCACAATCAGTGCAGTTACCCGGCCTTGACGGATCGTTTCAGGTGTTAAACAATCACGCTCCCATTATCTCCGGTTTAGCTGCCGGAACAGTGAAAATAGAGCTTGAAAGCGCTTTTGAAGCTGATGAAAAAACCAGCAAGTTGATCCAGGTCGACAACAATCCCAATACCATCCGCGTAACCATCAAAGGTGGGGTTATGGAATTGCTCAACAATAAAGTGATCGTACTTGCAGAATAAGAAATACAACCATTGAATTAAGAGGGATGCGGCAACCGGATCCCTCTTTTTTTGTTAAGGAGTGTTATAGAACTAATTTTTACCGGTAGATAAACGATTCTTTCATTAATTTCGTTATTAAGTTACATGAACCTATTAACACAGATCGATAAGGAGAACACTCCCAACCATATAGCAATCATTATGGATGGAAACGGACGATGGGCCAAAAAACAGGGCCAAATGCGTCTGTATGGCCATTCTATTGGTGTGGAATCTGTTCGTGAAACATTGACAGCCGCCAAGAACATTGGTGTGAAACATCTTACGTTATATGCTTTCTCTACCGAAAACTGGAACCGTCCGAAAGAAGAAATTGATGGATTGATGAATCTTTTGGTACATACCATTGCCAACGAAGTAGATGAATTGAATCGGAGTGGCGTGCGCTTACTCACCATTGGCGACCGGGCCGGATTGCCAATTGAATGTCAGGAAGAATTGGCTTCAGCCATTGAGCAAACCGGTAAAAACACCGAAATTGACCTGATTCTGGCATTGAATTACAGTGCAAGATGGGAAATCACCAACGCAATGAAACAAATCGGGCAGGAAATCCAGGCAGGAAAACTACAGCCGGACGCCATCACCGATGAAATCATTGCCCAACATTTGACTACAGCCGGAATTCCGGACCCGGAATTATTAATACGTACCAGCGGAGAATGTCGCGTAAGCAACTTCTTACTCTGGCAAATCGCCTATACCGAATTTCATTTTACGGAAGTATTGTGGCCCGACTTCAAAGAAGCCGATCTCTACAAAGCCGTAATCGATTATCAATCACGTGAACGCCGTTTTGGAATGGTTTCCGAACAACTTTAACCTATGATGAAATATTTAATTGTTCTTTTCATAACCTGTTGCTCCTATTTGGCCTTTGCACAAGGTCCGAACTGGATCGTTGACGAGGTGAAAGACTCCATCAAACCAACAAAAGTTATCGGCGAGGGGTTCAGCTATGAAAATCCGCAGAAATACGAGTTGGGGCCAATCCGGATTGACGGAGCGGATAATTTCGACGCACAGGCTATCAAACTGATTGCAGGATTGCGACCGGGACAGGAAATTACGCTTCCAGGTGAGGAAATCACCAAAGCCATTAAAAATCTTTGGGACGAAGGCTTGTTTTCGAGTGTTTCCATTGAAGTGGAAAAAGAAGTCGCCGGTGTGGTTTACTTAGTGATCAAACTCACTCCCCGTCCGAAATTATCACGATTCAAATTCAGAGGTATCAACCGGCGTGAAGCTGATAAAGTGCGTGAGGAAATTGACCTGGCTTCGGGTAAAACCATTACCGAAAATCTTGTTTTTACCACACGCAACAAAGTAAAAGGTTATTTCCGCGAGAAAGGTTACCACAATGTGCAGGTAAACATCAACCGTATCAAGGATACACTGATCAATAACTCTGAGATCTTTCTGATCGAAATCAATAAAGGCCAAAAAGTACGCATCAAAAAAATCAATATTACCGGAACCAGCTCGGTGCCGATGTGGAAGCTCCGCAAATCGATGAAAGATACCAAACAAATGGCCGTTTGGCGTGTTTTCAAACGTTCCAAATTCTCAGAATCAGCTTATGAACGTGACAAGGTGGCATTGGTAGAAAAATTGAGAAGCGTTGGGTTACGTGATGTGACTATTATTCGCGATTCGGTGTATTCCATCGATAAACGCCATTTGATGATCGACATTGAAATCCTGGAAGGCAACAAGTATTACTTCGGTGATATGTCCTGGATCGGTAATACGAAATTTTCCTCAGGCTTACTCGATACCGTATTGGGAATCGACTATGGTGACATTTACAATAAACCGTTGCTGGATCAGCGCCTGTTCATGAGTGAAGAAGGCCGCGATATTTCATCACTTTACATGGACCGCGGTTATTTGTTCTTCCAGGTCATTCCTGTAGAAACCGGTGTAGTGGATAATCACATCAACTACGAAATGCGCCTGATTGAAGGAAAAGAAGCCCGCGTGCGTAATGTGATCATCAAAGGGAATTACAAGACCAATGAGCATGTGATTCGTCGTGAAATCCGTACCAAACCGGGTGATTTATTCAACCGGAACGACATCATCCGTACGCAACGTGAGTTGGCACAGCTGGGTTATTTCAACGAGCAAGGCTTCCAGGTGAATCCGATCCCGAATCCACAAGACGGAACGGTAGACATCGTGTATACGGTAGAAGAAAAATCGGCCGACCAAATTGAAGTATCGGGTGGCTACGGAGCCGGTCGTATTATCGGGACTATTGGTTTGACATTCAGCAACTTCTCGGTGAAAAACATGTTTAAAAGAGACGCTTGGCAACCACTTCCTGCAGGTGACGGACAACGCTTGTCAATTCGTGCACAAACCAACGGCCGTTATTATCAAAGTTATAACTTCTCGTTTACCGAGCCGTGGTTGGGTGGAAAACGTCCGAATTCATTCACATTCTATGCTACGCATACACAAATCGGAAACAACTTCAGCAGAAGCAACCCTACTTACCAGGGTGTTTCGATCTCAGGTGGTGGTATCGGTCTGGGACGTCGCAAGAAATTCCCGGATGACTACTTTAGTGCTTACTACGAGCTTTCGTACCAATACTATGATGTAGTTGACTATTCGAGTTTATTCCCGAATTTCGACAACGGTTATGCAAACGACATCAGTGTCAAATATGCGTTGCAGCGTAACTCGATCAATTCACCGATCTACCCTACCGAAGGTTCCAAATTGTCGTTCACAGCAAAATCATCGTTACCCTACTCGTTAATGGGTGGTAAAACAGATTTCGACGGTGCTTCGGCCCAGGATCGTTACAAATACCTGGAATACTATAAATTTAAGTTGACAGGAGAATTCTTCTTCCCGCTTACAAGCAACAAGAAACTCGTATTCATGCCACGTTTCGGATTCGGATTTATGGGGTATTACAATGCATCTAAAGGATTAACACCGTTTGAGCGTTTCAACCTTGGAGGAAGCGGATTGACGGGTGTAAACCAATTTGGTGGCCGTGAAATCATCGCTTTGCGTGGTTATCCTGAAAGTGGTTTATCATCTTCGGGAGGTGATCCGCTGATCGCGAAATACACCATGGAACTTCGTTACCCGATTTCACTGAATCCGCAGGCTACGTTCTTTGTGCTGGCGTTTGCTGAAGCAGGAAACACCTTCCCTACATTGAATAAATTCAATCCGTTCAACGTGAAACGTTCGGCCGGTTTGGGTATTCGCGTGTTCTTACCGATGTTTGGTATGCTTGGATTGGATTACGGATTCGGGTTCGATACCTTGGATTCGCACTCAAGCGGTTTCAACGGGCAGTCAGATTTGGATGTACGCAACAAAGGTTATTTCGGGAAGTTCAACTTTACCATCGGAATGAACCTGGGAGAGTTATAATAGAGCGTGGAACAATAAATTGTTTATTTTCGTCGTTCTTTCAATTTTTGATTTTATGAAAAACTGGTTGATTGGTTGTTTAATGGTGTTTGGCATGACCTTTGTCTGTTCTGCTCAGAAGTACGGATACATTGACTCGGAATTTATTCTGAACAATGTGCCGGAATACAACGAAGCGAAAGAACGCTTGGATAAATTAGCAGAACGTTGGACAAAAGAAATAGAAGAACGCTATGAAGTAGTGAAACAGAAAAAAGAGAATTTTCTTCGTGAAGAAGATCTCTTGCCTGCCGAAGAAAAAGCCAAACGCGAAGAAGAAATTGCCAAATTGGAAACCGATGCTATGGAAATGCAGAAAACGCGTTTCGGAGTTTCGGGAGATTACTTCCAGAAACGTCAGGAATTGATTAAACCCATTCAGGACAAAGTATACGAAGCCATGCAGGCAGTTGCTTCCAAACGGAATTATAGCTTTATATTTGACAAAGCAAACCAAAGCAACCTCGTTTTTGCCGACAGTAAATTCGACATCAGCGACGAAGTGCTAAAAGAAATGGGATATACCCCGAAATGATAAACAAATACAAATCATAAACAATCCAATGAAAAAACTATTTTTCGCCCTTGTAATTGCCTTGACAACAGTAACTGCTGCGCAGGCGCAATCTAAAATTGCTCACATAAATTCTCAAACATTGCTTGATACCATGCCTTCACGTAAGGCAGCTATTGCTGAAATCAATGAACTAAGCCGCAGAGCCGACGAAGAGTTGAAAGGAATGGAAGCAAACCTGGAAAAAGAATACAATGCTTACATGACCAGAAGACCTACACAAACGCCAGCTATGAATACTTACGATGAAGGTCGTTTGGCGAAAATGCAGGCTGATATGCAGGCACGTGAGCAGGAAATCAATCAGATTTTGCAAACAATGTCTACTGAATTGAACGAAGTGATCCTAAAAACAGTAAAAGAAGCTGTTGATTTGGTGGCTAAAAAGAAAGGTTTGAACTACGTGATCGACGAGTCATCTACGCTTTACGCCAGCGGAAGTAACATCACCAATGAAGTGATTCCTGAGTTGTTGCGCATCGATGCTGAAAAAACGAAAGCAAAAGCACAGACACCTCAAACACCTCCGGGACAGTAATTAAAGCTACACAATATTCTAAGAGTCGTCTTCCGTTTGGTTGGCGACTTTTTTTGTTTAACGACAATGATATTCCAAACATTTTGTCACCACAAAGATTCTGTGTTAAAGATTATTGTGACTATTTATCTACCATGGTAACTACTTAATGCTTACTTTTGTCAAAACACCGTTCATGGAACGCTCTTTATTTGTAAAATCAATGCTGGGATTTGCCGCAATGGGCGGATTAACTTCCGCTCTCCAATTGAAAAACGTGTTCTCCGAAGAGGATTATACTTATCCCGTGCTGTTTATCGGGCACGGTTCACCAATGAATGGCATCGAAGACAATGCTTTTTCGCAGCAATGGAAAGCGCAGGTGAAAGATTTACCTACGCCAAAAGCGGTTATCGTTATTTCTGCACACTGGCTTACGAAAGGCACATTCATCACCGCGATGGAACATCCGCAAACAATCCATGATTTCGGTGGTTTTCCACCCGAACTGTTTGCTGTTCAATATCCGGCTCCCGGTTCGGTAGAAATGGCCGCAACAGCCAAAACGCTTATTACGAGCACAGAAGTTGGTTTAGACCACGAATGGGGGCTTGATCACGGAACCTGGACGGTTGTAAAACACATGTATCCCAATGCGGATGTTCCGGTTCTTCAATTAAGTATTGACTACGGTCAACCGGCTGCCTATCATTACGCTCTGGCGAAAGAATTGCAATCGCTTCGTAAAAAAGGTGTGTTGCTCATCGGCAGCGGAAATATGGTCCACAACCTCGGGCTGGTCGATTTTGCCAACATCAGCAAACCTGATTATGGCTTTGACTGGGCACTGGAAGCGCGCGAAACTTTTAATAAATTGCTGTTGAACAAAGAACACCAAACCCTGATCGGCTACGAGCAATTGGGCAAAAGTGTGCAATTGGCCATTCCAACACCCGATCATTATTTTCCGCTCATCTACACACTTGGATTATCAACTCCTTCTGACGCTGTTCAGCTGTTCAATGACCAAATGGTTGGCGGATCGCTGAACATGACTTCCGTGCAATTCGGTTAAACGACTGAAAACACTATTTTTGTTTCATGTCAAAAAAAGGTCCCATCGGTATTTTTGATTCCGGATACGGCGGTTTAACCGTTTTGAAAGAAATCCGGGAGCAATTGCCACAGTACGATTATCTCTACCTGGGCGATAATGCGCGTGCGCCTTATGGTTCGCGTTCATTCGAGGTCATTTACGATTATACGTGGCAAGCCGTGCAAGCCTTGTTCGAACAGGGATGTTCATTGGTCATTTTAGCGTGTAACACCGCTTCGGCCAAAGCACTGCGCAGCATACAGCAAAAACAATTGCCTTTATTGGCAGAAAACAAACGTGTTTTGGGGGTAATCCGGCCAAGTACGGAAGCATTGGGCGAAATGACGCATTCCAAACACATTGGAATTCTGGCTACTGAAGGAACCGTGAAATCGCAATCGTACGTAATTGAATTGCAGAAATTCGCTCCGGAAATTACGGTTACACAACACGCCTGCCCTATGTGGGTGCCGTTGATTGAAAACAATCAGCATACAACTCCGGGCGGAATTTATTTTCTGCAGCAGGATCTGTTGTCGTTATTGCAGCAGGATCCTAAAATAGATACGATTCTACTCGGTTGCACGCATTATCCATTGGTAAAGGAAACACTTCAATCATTGCTACCTGAACACATTCAGGTGGTTGCCCAAGGTTCGTTGGTTGCCGCAAAGCTGGAAGATTACCTGCTTCGCCACCCCGAAATCGAATCACTTTGCCAGAAGGGAGGGAATGTAACCTATGTTACAACAGAGAGTGCTTCGGACTTCTCTATCAATGCAAGCAGAATTATGGGGTTATCCATTGATGCGGAGCACATTACACTGCATTAGGATCAATTAGGATTCCGAGGATTGTATAAAGTAGTCAATGCTACTCACAATCGAAATGGTACTTTTGTGGCGTTGAACGTTGAAAACGGATGAGATGTTGGAAATAATCGGCTTTTGTGCTGCGCTACTGGTTGGGATGGTCTTAGGGCTTCTGGGCGGTGGTGGTTCTATTCTGGCGCTTCCAGTAATGGTTTACCTGTTTCACATTCCTGCCAACATGGCAACGGCTTACTCCCTTTTTGTGATCGGAATTGCAGCGTTGATCGGCACGTTCCAGAATGTACGCAACCGATTGGTTCAACCGAAAACCGCCTTGTTGTTTTCAATACCCGCAGTAATTTCCATTGCAATCGCCCGTAAGTTCATTCTTCCAAATTTGCCTGACAAAATTCACATTGGCGACCAGTTGGTTTTTCAGCGCGACACATTTATCATGATTTTGTTTGCGTTGCTGATGATCCTTGCTTCTATTCCGATGATTCGCGGACAACGGGAACGACAGGCAGCAAAGCGTCCGAGGCCGGGAATCCTGGCTTTTTTCGGGATCATCGTCGGTGTAATTTCGGGAATGGTTGGCGCCGGTGGTGGATTCCTGATCATTCCTGCTTTGTCAATTTTCATGAAAGTACCGATCAAAACGGCCATTGCTACTTCCATTATGATTATTGCGATCAACTCGCTCGCGGGATTTTCCATTGAAATGACCGACCCAAAGATCGATTGGAAATTTTTATTCCTTTTCACAGCCATTGCTGTAGTTGGCGTACTTTTCGGATTGTTCCTCAACAAACGCGTTCAGGCCGAAAAACTCAAAAGCGGGTTTGGATATTTCGTGCTTGGAATCGGGGTGTTTATTTTGATAAAGGAGTGGTTTTAATAGATCAGTGATTAGCAGTTAGTTATTAGTGGTTAGTTAGATTCTTCTAATCACTAACCACCAATAACTAATCTCTTTTAAATCACAAACGACAAACTAAACTTCACCGTCAGGTTTTTTTCAAATTGCGGCACCGAATAAGCACCATAGTTGTAAAAAAGCCCAAGACCAAAACCAGAAGTATTGAGAATAATCAGTTTGTCAGCAATGATTCCTACTTCGTAATATCCCTTATCCATGCTGTAAAAAGGTAATTGTTCCAATGCCGATGATCCAGTTTCGCTAACATGCATAATCTGATGTTCTTCCTTGCGGTCAAACGAACCCGTTCCCATAGCATGGTGCAAACCAAACTGCGGACTTGTCCATTTTTTGCCGGTTTTGATAGGTTTGAACATAAACCGGGTAAAAACAGCCACTTGCTCTTTGTTGTAAAACGCCGACGGCTTCATGGTTTCGAAGGAATTGATCACCGAAAGATTCCAGTTGCCACCTGTTCCCAAACTCATTTGGTGCAGAAACAGGGGAACATTTCCCGTTGTTTGCCCAGCGCTGATCAGGTACGAGAATTTACCAACGGCACGAACAGGAATATCCTGCTGGATATCGATGTTTACACGCAGATAATCAAGCACTGAAGCTTCGATTCCGGAAACTCCTTTTGTCGCTTTTACCGAGATCCGTGGAAACATAGAACCTTTCGATACCCGTTTTGTGCCCAGGTACATTACTTTTTCGCGAATGGTCCAAATGGCTTCCAAACTGGTTTCGGCTACATCAAACGTACGATCAGGTGACAAGGTCGATCCAGATTCAGGATGGTACTCGTAGCCTTGTGTTAAACCGATTCGCTGATAATTAGCGCTTGCCAGCACTTTAATTCGTGGAGTAACATACGCTGACAGCGCCACTTCAGCTTTGCGTTGCTTTTCCATATTTGAAATATATAGATGGCGTGAAATGGAATTCAAGGCCAATCCGCGCTCCGCACTTAAGAAGTTGTACCCGCCGCGTTCAACCAAATCTTCCTGGAAAGAAGCCTGCAACTGGATAAATTGTTTCGGAAACACCATCCATTTGGCATAACCGCCATATTTCCAATCTTTATCGCGTGTTCCGTAACCGAAATAACCACCTACGGTCACACGCTTCATTAGTTTCTTGCTGTTTTCTAGTCCCAACCCGAAACGATAACCTTCATACGCACGATAATCGATCAAGCGCAACAAATCGAGTTGTACGTAACCCAACGGAATTTTTCCTTCAGCCAAACTTCCCAGAGAAGCTAGTCGCTGGTCCAGTTTATAAACTTTCGAGATACTATCGACCATTACATACGTTCGTTCTTCCTTGTCAGTCAATTCGAATTTACGCTCTGCATCCCAATGCGTGCTGTCTTTTTCATTGGCATCTTCGGCGGTTTGAACGGTAACGGCATTGAAGCGTTGTTTGGAAAGATCGGCACCGATCACCACATTTTCTATGTAAGTTGATCCTTTTCCGACCAGGTAGCTGTTTTCCAGTTTTTCATCCAACCGCAATCCCGGAAAGATCGCTTCGGTAGATAATTTCACAGGAAACCAGCGTTTACCATCGATTAGTGCATATTCCTGAATGATCTTCGGGTCGATACTTTCTGATTTTTCAGCCGGTTGAGCAATCACTTTTTCGAGCGCATAACCGTTTGAATTGATATACAACCAGCCTTTCATTCCGTCAAAATTTTTGTCTTTACGCGGTTGAAAACGAATCGTGAAAGTCGTATCACCATTGACAACTGTTTGATCTTCCAGGATAAACAAATAACGTCTGATACTTCCGAACGCCAGTGGATTGATATACGTTTTTCCAAGAATATTGAATTGATTTTCGTAAAAATTGAAGGATTGCAATTCGTTGGAAAACGTAGAGAACGCCGGATCGGAAAACCCGGAAACTTTGTAGGCTGTAATCACTTCTTTTTCGCGGTACGGCGGTTCAAAATACTTTTGCGTGGTACTTTCCAGCATGAACAAATGTTGCGCGTTGAAGAACTGCCTTAAATCCAACAGGTTACTATCGGTTGTGTTTTCAGGAATTTTAGCCAATGCTTCCTGATCCATTGTAAACACAAATTTGCTATAGCTGGTGTAGGTAAACGATTCGTCACCCATCGGATGATTTTTCTTGCGGTTGGCAATGGCGAGTTCCATAATCCGTTCGGCAGGATTAACTCCCGGAAGAATGGTTACTTCCTCCAGATCACTTGCTTCGGCGCGCAAAATCACCTGGTTGCCAATGTCCGCTACCGCGAAAGTAGAATCGTAATATCCCTGTGCTTTAAAAAGGATTTCAGTGGCACCTTCGGGAATAGTGAAAAATCCGTCAATGTCGGCCAGAAAAGGTGCGCCCGGAGTTGGAATGACTTTTGAAAATGGAACGGGTTCTCCGGAAACTGCGTCGATAAGTTGCGCTTGACGTTGAGAAAAGGCGGTTCCTGAAAGCAATAAGGAGAAAAGTAATAATCGTATCATAAGCAGCTGTTCGAATGGTAAATCGTATCCTCGTAAGCGATAAAAGTCACAACAATCGTACCATTAAGTAATTTATTCTGACGGTGTGACGGCGCAAAGGCCATAAAGTTACAGGCGAAAATAGGATTTCTTTGTCAAAGCGATCGTTTGTCGCTATTTTCGTGGGTAATAACCTGATTCGGTTTAACAATATGAGAAAAAGTTCCATAAACGATTCGTTGCGTATTTTGAGAATGCTCAGCTTTCAGCGTGCGTGGAACCTCCTTCGGTTGAAATGGTCTTTTCTATGGTCTAAATGGTTTAAAAAAGCATGGCACAGGGGAAATCCGTTTGCACTGAGCATCGAACCAACAACCGCTTGTAACCTTGGCTGTCCGGCTTGTCCGAGCGGTTTGAAAGCGTTTACACGTCCGACCGGAAAACTGGATTTACAGCAACACGAACAATGGTTGGAGCAACTGAAAAAGCATACGTTTTACATCAATTATTATTTCCAGGGCGAACCATTTTTACATCCGCAATTTCTAGACCTCATCCGCGCGGCGAAAAAGCGACACATTTATACGGCCACTTCTACCAACGCACATTTTATCGATGCGAAAAAAGCACTGGAAATTGTAGATTCCGGTTTGGACCGCCTGATCATTTCGATTGACGGGTTGACGCAGGAAACCTATAGTTCGTATCGTGTTCACGGCCAGCTGGACAAAGTAATTGCTGCTTCCAAGCATTTGGTAGCCGCCAAACGCGAGCGTAAGCAACAAACCCCTTTTCTGATTTTCCAGTTTTTGGTGGTGAAAGCCAATGAACATGAAATTGATACACTTCATGAGTTGGCTGATGAAATCGGAATTGACGAAATCCGGTTTAAATCAGCGCAGGTTTATGATTATGAAAACGGCAATGAGCTGATTCCGGATAATGAACGCTATTCACGTTATTACAAGAAAAAAGACGGAACGTATCGCGTAAAATTTAAAGGCGGCGATCATTGCTGGCGCATGTGGTCATCGGCGGTATTGACCTGGGACGGCCAGGTGGTGCCTTGCTGTTTTGATAAAGATGCGCAACACACTTTAGGAACACTTCAAACTGAATCGTTTTCAACCATCTGGAACAACGAACGTTACCACGATTTCAGAACTTCGGTTTTACAAGACCGGAATGCGATCGAAATCTGTACCAACTGCTCAGAAGGCGCTAAGGTTTGGGTAGATTAAACCTTTGAGTCAATATAAAGCGCTTTTCACATAAAAAAGTCGTTTTTCTGAACAACCTTTCACTTTTTGTTACGTTTGTTTAACAGTCATCCATCTAAATCAATGAATGTCTGCCAGAACTGATTACAATTACTCATATCAATATTCTACATTATGCTTGCCTATTTGAAATTTTCGAACATCATTTCAACTTGGTCGATCAAACGGTCTAAAATCGCTTTGTTCGTCGCTGCTTTTCTATTCGGAGGTGCTGTTTCTCAGGCACAGACCGTTACAAACGGATCGTTTACTGGCATGACAGGAAATTCAGTAACTCCTCCGGGCTGGACGAATGTAAACGGTTACAATCCGGGAGCTGGTATAGGGAGCTGGCCAAGTGTTGATGTCTTAGACCTCGCCTTTTCCTCTTATTTTGGCACCTCCACCGTTGCGGCAGCATTGTCACCTAATGGTGGAACATGGACAGGCATCAGTAGTATTCCTCCGGGAATGGAAAATGAAGCAATAGAACAAGTCGTACCCGGTTTCACAATCGGAGCTACCTACCAACTATCGTTTTATGCTGCTAATTTCGGCGGCTCTCCGTTTGATGATCCGGGAGTAGTGACAGGCTATATAAACGGGACAGCCGTTGCTGTGAGTCCAACCTTAAATTTAGTACCGAACGTTTGGACCTACGTTAGTGGAACATTTATTGCCTCAGCCACTTCAATGACGGTACAAATGGATGCCATTCATAATACGGGAGATGTCGGTGCAGGAGGTTACTATTCTGTTGATGGCGTCGAGATTATTCCGTTTAACCCTTGTCTGGCCGGAAATAATGCTCCGACATTGAGCGCGACATCTGCTTGTTTAACCACTCCAACGTATGATCTTACGGGTATTACGGCAAGCAATACTCCGGCTTCAACAAGTCTCACGTGGCATTCGGCTACACCGGCGACCAATGCAAATACACTTGCGGGTGCAAATGCCGTTACAGTAGGTACGTATTATGCTGCTTTTTATGATGCAGTGAATGACTGTTACAGCCCAACTTCGACATTCATTGTTAATCCGGTTCCTACAGCTGCATTTACTGCACCAACCGTTTGTTCAAACAGCCCGTCATCTTTTACCGATCAGTCAACTGTTTCTTCGGGAACAATCAATGGCTGGGCATGGAATTTCGGTGACGGCGGAACAAGTTTAACTCAAAATCCATCGCATACTTATACTGGTGCCGGTTCAACTTACAATGTAACACTTGTGGTAACAACGCCTCAAGGCTGCACCAATTCTATTACTCAATCTGTAACCACCAACGAACCACCGGTAGCCGCATTTAGCGCGCAGGCAGGATGTGCCAATAATCCGGTTGCATTTACCGATCAATCTACAATTGGTTCAGGAACGATTGTTGGCTGGAGCTGGAATTTCGGTGACGGATCAAACAGCGCTTTGCAAAATCCAACGCATCAGTATACATCAGCATCAAATTACAACGTTACACTTACTGTGACCTCTGATTTGGGTTGTACGAATTCCGTTACGATCCAGGTTTCTACAACCGCTCCGGTTGCTGCATTTACATCGTCTACTGCTTGTGAGAACAGTCCCGTGAGCTTTACGGATCAATCGACGATCAGCGCCGGAAATATTACCGGATGGGCCTGGGATTTCGGTGACGGTTCCAACAGTGCGATCCAAAATCCGAACCATGCTTATACGCTTGCAGGAAATTACAATGTGACGCTAGTTGTTACTTCTGATTTGGGATGTACCAACGCGATAACGCAGCAGGTAACGGTTGCTCCTATTCCGGTTGCAGCATTTTCCGCTCCGAATGCATGTTCCGGTGTTCCGGTTAATTTCACCGATCTTTCAACGGTCGCTACAGGTACGATCACCGATTGGGACTGGACATTCGGTGACGGCGGGTCAGCAGCTATCAGAAATCCGCTTCATACCTATAACACAGGTGGAAATTACAATGTAACATTAACGGTTACCAGCAATAACGGATGTACCAATTCCATTACACAGCCGGTGATCATTACAACAACGCCAACGGCTTCATTTAGCTTTGCACCAAACGATCCGGATATTCTTAATCCGACGGTTCAGTTCATCAACACTTCAGCAAACGGAGTAACGTATAGCTGGGATTTCGGTGGTTTGGGCAGCTCAACACAAAACAGTCCGGCGTATACTTTCCCGGAAGAAGCGGGAAGTTATACAGTGACGTTGATTGCTTATTCAGGCGTGTGTGTTGATACCGTACAAGCAAACATCGCCATTAAAGATGCTGTTATTTACTACGTTCCGAACACATTTACACCTGATGGTGATGAATTCAATCAAACGTTCCAGCCGGTATTTACCAACGGTTTTGATCCGTATGATTTTAACATGCAGATCTTTAACCGATGGGGGGAAACAGTGTTCGAATCAAATGACGCAACAGTTGGCTGGGATGGTTCTTACCACGGAAAACTGGTAGCAGACGGTATTTACACCTGGAGAATCGAGTTTAAAACACTGGAAAATGACGAACGTGTTCTACTTCACGGACATGTCAACAAAACGCAATAATTAGACGTTGATCAGCAGCTGTTCATTCTTAAAATAGTCCTGTACGTCGAATGCTTTTAATGATGGAAGGTTGCTCATACAACCTTTCATTAAAGCCCTACGTTTTTATTTGTAATCAAGCTCCCGCTATTAACTCGGATCAGTCATTGACCTTATTTTGATAATTATGCAAGGTATCACAACTCACTTCCGCTTTACGATTGATTCGTTTATCAAATTGCTTCCGCTTACAGCATTGGTTGCGTTCGGCAGTATCTTTTCTACACAAGCCCAAAACGTAGTCAACGGATCATTCACCGATATGACCGGTAACTCTGTAACTCCAGCAGGATGGAGCAATGTGCTTGGATACAATCCCGGAACAAACCTGGGTGTAAATCCTACGGTTGACGTATTGGATATCAATTTCACTGCTTTCTTTAACAACGCTGCCGTGGCAGTCTCACCGTCTCCGGATGGCGGAACCTGGACAGGAATCAGCAGCATTCCGCCGGATTTTGAAAACGAAGCCATCGATCAGGTAGTGAGCGGATTCACAATCGGCACAGTATACCAATTGTCTTTTTACGCCGCTAATTTCGGTGGCACACCTTTCAATGATCCGGGAGTAGTATCGGCCTATATAAACGGAACTACCGTTGCTGTGAGTCCTACCCTGAACCTGGTTGCTAATGTCTGGACGACTGTAACAGGAACATTTGTTGCTTCGGCAACTTCGATGACCGTGCATGTTGATGCGATCCATAATACCGGAAACGCTGGTTCCGGCGGTTATTATTCGGTCGACGGATTGACCATTATACCTTTAACCCCTTGCGGCGCAGGAACCGATGCTCCCACACTGAGCCAAACGTCACTTTGCCTGACGACTCCCACTTATGATTTGAACAACGTAACGGCGAGCAATACTCCGGCAGGAACAACATTGACATGGCACACAGGCACTCCAGCTACCAATGCGAACACGGTTGCAAATTCTGTCGCTGTGAGTTCAGGAGTTTATTACGCTGCTTTTTACGACGCGGTAAACGATTGTTACAGTCCAACTCAGCCATTCACGTTAAATCCGTTTCCGGTTGCCGATTTCAGCGTGCCCTCAGTATGCTTGGGCAGCGCCGTAAATTTCATGGATGAATCAACCGTAGGTTTGGGTTCTGTAAACCAATGGGACTGGACCTTCGGTGATGGAAATACAAGCAGTAATCAGAATCCGGTGCATACGTATGCAGGTGGAAATACTTCGTACAATGTAACATTGACCGTAACCTCAGCCGCAGGATGTTCCAATTCGGTAACACTTCCGATTACATTTGCCAATCCGGTAGCTTCATTCACTTACTCACCCACAGATCCGGATGTAATCAACCCAACGGTCCAATTCACTAACACCTCTTCCAACGCAACAACATATGCCTGGGATTTCGGCGGATTAGGAAATTCAACACAAACCAATCCGAGCTTCAATTTCCCGAATGTAGTGAACACATATACTGTTACCCTGATTGCTTACGCAGGAAATTGTACGGATACAACCAGCGCTTTGATTACAGTGAACGATGTAATGATCTATTCGGTACCGAATGTGTTTAGTCCGGATAACGACGGAGTCAACGATGAGTTCCAGGTTTATACCGAAAATGCTGCGTCTGTTTCAGTAACAATTGTGAACCGTTGGGGCGAATTCATCAAGGAACTGGACGGCCTGACAGAAACATGGGACGGAACTTTCCAGGGTAAAGAAGCCAGCGAGGGTGTTTATTTCTTCACGTATATCATCACCGATAAAGCTGATAAAACCATCGAAGGACATGGATTTGTTCAATTGATCCGCAAGTAACTTCCTGATTTCAGACTCAGATTGGTACAACTTTTCCCACAACCATGGGTTTTATCCTCTCAAAGCTAGTGCGTAGCCGGGCCGGAATTCATGGATTTGTGGGATTTCTTTTTTTTGACGGCCTCACATTCATCCCGACAAGTGCTTTCAAATTAAAGGGAACTATTTGTTATCTTCGCCCGAGTAAAATTTGAAACCATGTACGGAAAATTGAAAGACCATTTGGCAGCGGAATTGGAAACCATTCAGGCGGGCGGAATTTTTAAACGCGAACGTATCATCACTTCTCCGCAGGGAGCGCGTGTTACGGTAAGTTCAGGTGATGAAGTTGTGATCATGTGTGCCAACAATTATCTTGGACTTTCTTCGCATCCTGAAGTTATTTCAGCGGCAAAAAACGCTCTTGATACACATGGTTTCGGTATGTCATCCGTACGTTTTATCTGCGGAACGCAAGACATTCACAAAGAACTTGAAGCGAAAATCGCCCGTTTTTACGGAACCGAAGATACAATCCTTTACGCAGCAGCTTTTGATGCCAACGGAGGTGTTTTCGAACCGCTTTTCACCGAAGAAGATGCGATTATTTCCGATGAATTAAATCACGCTTCCATTATCGATGGCGTTCGTTTATGCAAAGCACAACGCTACCGCTACAAACACAGCGACATGACTGATCTGGAAGAACAGTTAAAAGCTTCGCAGGCACAGCGTTTTCGCATTATTGTTACCGACGGTGTATTTTCAATGGATGGCGACATTGCCAAAATGAACGAAATCTGCGATCTGGCTGATAAATACAATGCGTTGGTAATGACGGACGAATGTCACTCAGCAGGATTCATCGGTAAAACGGGCCGCGGAGTTCCTGAATACCACAATGTAATGGGCCGCGTTGATATTATCACCGGAACACTTGGAAAAGCATTGGGCGGTGCTATGGGCGGTTATACAACCGGTCGCAAGGAAATTATCGAATTATTGCGCCAGCGTTCACGTCCGTACTTGTTTTCTAATTCATTAGCTCCGGCAATAGTGGGTGCTTCCAACAAAGTATTCGAGATTTTGAGTAATTCAACCGAATTGCGTGACAAACTTGAAGAGAACACAGCTTATTTCAAAGAACGCATTTTAGCCGCCGGATTTGATGTAAAACCCGGTGATTCGCCGATTGTACCAATCATGTTGTACGACGCAGCACTTTCTCAGCAGTTTGCAGATAAGTTGTTGCAAGAAGGCGTTTACGCGATCGGATTCTTTTACCCAGTGGTTGCAAAAGGACAGGCGCGCATCAGAACACAAATTTCTGCTGCTCACTCAAAAGCCGATTTGGATAAAGCAATTGCAGCTTTTACAAAAATTGGCAAGGAACTTGGTGTGATTTAATCTGAAAAATTATATATTTGAGTATTATACTATTTCAACAGACTATGAAACACGTTTACGCACTACTTTCTTTTGTTGTTCTTACTTTGGCTGGAACATCTTCTTATGCGCAATGCACAGTAACATATACAGAGACCATCACAGGTTTGGAAGTGGATCTTGCAATCGTTGGAACAGGAACTGCATCATTTCCGGGTTACGGAGTTGATTGGGGAGATGGCAACATCGATGTAGGTCAAAATGTTTCTCATACTTATGCCACAGCCGGAACTTATACGGTTTGTGCTTATTTCTATGACTTAGCAGATACAGCAAGTTGCAGCGCGGAATACTGCGAAGATTTAGTTGTAACAGGAAGCAGTGCTTCTATCAAAGAAATCGATCAACAATTAACGGTTTCTGTTTACCCGAATCCTGCGGTAAGTTCAATTGAAATTTCTTCAACTGAGCCGTTGGAAAGCTTTTACATTTATAACACATTGGGAACAATGGTTTACAGTGACCGCGTACAAACAACCAGCACTAAAGTGAATATCTCGGACCTTCCGAAAGGTGTTTACCTGTTGCGTTGCAACGGTCTTACCAAGCGTTTCGTGAAAAAATAATTGGAATATACTGATGTTAAAAAGGTGCTTCGGCGCCTTTTTTTGTGTCCATTAATTTTTGCAAAAACAATTCAACAACTGTAATTCCAGCCATACAAAAAATGATCGCTTTGTTTTACCAACAAAACACCGACTACGAATCACCAACATGCAGGAATAAAATTATCTTTGTGACCTTTAACTGCCGTGTAATCCGGTAGTACTTTATTAATTGGACGCTATGCTTATGACAAGGTATTATCTTGTAGTCTTTTTTTCGGTGGTTTCACTAGCTGTTTTCGGCCAGCGTTTCGAAAAAGTTACCGGGATCATTAAAGATCAAAAAACGGAAAATCCTATTGGAAAAGTAGGGATCAAACTCACCACACTCGATTCTGCTACTGTTGCGAAAACCGAAACAGATAAAAACGGTGTCTACGTTTTCAGGAATATTCCGGTTGGAAAGTACTTATTGATCATAGACGACAAGGATTACGAAGATAAGGGTTTCCCGGCTGACTTAAAAGCAGAGCAAGCAGCAAAAAGTGATACCTACACATTTTCGCCGTTCATGGTTTCGCTGAAAGTATCCTGGTTGTTTAACTGGGGAGATTCAGGTGATCAGGAACATTACTGGTCGCATTTTACTGCTAAGATCATCCTGATCATTTATGCAGCTTGTTTGGTATTAGTATTTTTCTACAGCGTCCTTCAATTATCACTTTCCATTGCTTATGCACGAAACCGTAAGAAAAAAGCGGCGGAAGCAAAACCGGTTTTCGATCCGGCAAAAGCTCCCAAAGTAACTGTTCAGTTACCGATGTACAACGAATTATTTGTTGCCGACCGGATCATTGAAACAGTAGCTGCTTTTGATTATCCGGCTGATAAATTTGAAATCCAGGTACTGGATGATTCAACAGATGAAACGAAAGATGTGATTGCCAAAAAAGTAGCGGAAGTAGCTGCCCGTGGTGTCAATATCAAACACATTCACCGCGTTGATCGTACAGGCTACAAAGCCGGAGCTCTTGATGCAGCAATGGACAAAGTAGAAGGTGAATTCATTGCAATTTTCGATGCCGACTTTGTTCCGGACCCTGATTTCCTGCAAAAAACAATGCCTTATTTTGAAGATCCGAAAATCGGGGTTGTTCAAACACGTTGGGGCCATTTGAATAAAAGTTATTCCATTCTTACGGAACTACAGGCTTTCGGCTTAAACGGCCACTTTGCAGTGGAACAAGGCGGAAGAAGCGCAGCCGGACATTTCATCAATTTCAACGGAACAGGAGGTGTTTGGCGCAAAGCATGTATTGAAAGTGCGGGCGGATGGGAACATGATACGCTGACTGAAGATTTGGATTTGAGTTACCGTGCGCAATTGCGCGGGTGGCGATTCAAGTATCTGGAAGATGTGATAGCTCCGGCAGAACTTCCGATTACGATGTCAGCGCTTAAAAGTCAGCAACATCGCTGGATGAAAGGTGGTGCGGAATGTTTCCGGAAAATGGCCTGGACCATCATCACCTTCAAAGGAGTTAAATTCAGTGATCGTTTACACGGTTTATCGCATTTGTTTAATTCTTCAGTGTTCGTCTTCATTTTACTGATGTCATTGTTGAGTTTACCGGTTTTACATATCAAAGACAGCTTCTCTGATTTGAATTTCTTTATTCAATTCGGGTCAGTCTTTATTTCTAGTACGATTTTCCTCATGTATTATTACTGGCTGGCTTTCCGCGACAAAAGCGGCAATATCATCGGTTCTTTCATTCGGTATGTAGGCCGTTTTTTCCAGTTCCTGATCGTGTCGATGGGGTTATCACTCAGCAACACGGTAGCGGTATTGGAAGGCTACATGGGCATTAAAAGTTCATTTGTGCGCACACCAAAATTCAATGTGGCTGCGAAAAGTGAATTTAAAGGCAACAAATACGATAAGAAAAGTATTTCACTGATTACTATCGCTGAAGGTTTACTGATGCTGTTGTTTGGTTACACAGCGGTCAACAGATCTATCTACGGCGATTTCGGGATGGTGCCGTTCCATTTAATGCTGACAATGGGCTACGGCTTGGTGTTTTTCAGCACGCTGAAAGAATTGCGTCGACAATAATTTGAATCATAAATATATAGAGGTCCGGGGATTTTTCCGGGCCTTTTTTGTTTTGACTATCTAATTGTTTCACAATATATGGTGCGGGAGGCATCCCACGCCTACGCCAAAACAAACGGTGTTATTTCAATGCCCGATAATTTGCCCGCCAGGTAGAATCGGAAATATCACGCAGCAATACCCAAAAATTGGTATCGATAAAATAATCCTGGTCGAGGTGTTTGATGTGATATCGATCAATCAGGTATTTTTCCTGGGCTAAAACAGGTTTATACAAACCGTTGCTCCAACCTGTTTCGTTTCCACCCCGAAAAGGATAATCCGAATAACGAATTTTCCATAGGCTGTCAAAAACAGGACAATACGGTATTTTCTCCAAAAATGTATCGTTCACATACACGCCACCCAGTACATTTTCCTGTTCAAAATAATTGATGCGTTTCGGGTTAAAGGGGCTTGGCCAAAATCCGGAAAGTACCTTGATAAATTCTTCCCGGGAAAAAATGCGTTTTTCGCGCAGTACACCTTCAGAATTATACCGGATAGCAATAAAACTGGTCATTTGCGAACTGTGCGTCATGGAAATACGTACGCCAAAAACAACACGTCCTTCCTCGGCCGGTGGTGGATCGGCTACTGCGGTTCCAAGAACCCAAAACAGGCAAAGCAAGGCAAAACGCATGATGCAAATTACAAACTATTGGCCTTTTGAACAACCCCTAACCCGCTAGAGCAGTTAACGTTTGCGAAAAAGCAACCATATTACGGTGATCAATCCCAACAAAAATGCAGTTAACAACCACCAATTTTGTACCAGAAAAATCAACAGGAATAAAAGCGGAATGGAAACAATAGCCAGTAAATGGAACTTTCCCTGGTGGCGGTTAGTCAAAACGAATGATTTTTTCAGGAGTCACTAACGCATTGAGCTTTACATCGGTCGGAAGTACATCGCTGATCGATGGTTCCACATCGAAATAATGCAGCCCGATAAACTGACAGGAAGGTGAACATTTACGCAGAAAGCGATCATAGAAGCCTTTTCCGTAGCCTACACGATGCCCATACTTGTCAACAGCCAGCAACGGCACGAAAACGATATCGAAGCGGTCTGCAGCGATAATTTTTCCTTTTTTAGGTTCGGGAATACCTTTTTCATTGATCTCGAGCTGATCTGTATTCTCAAAAAGGTAATGACGCATCTCAAGGCTTTCGAAATTTGATTTCGGGATGGCGACACGTGCACCGATATTCTTTGCGCGTTCCCACAACAGGTAAGTGTTTACTTCCTTTTGACGTTCGATGGGTAAAAAAAGCGAAATTGTTTTTTCTTCCAACTGAAAATGAGTGAGGGTTTGTTCGACAATCGTTTCGGAAAGTCGTTCCAATTCTCCAGGAGATAACATACGGCGTTTAGAGCGGTATAATTCGCGTAGTTCAGATTTCGTCATTCAGGATCAGATGGATTAGGAACCAGCGCCGAAAGCGAGTGCATCAGCTCTTTTTCACGCAATGCCGTTACCTGCTCAATTGCATTGCGAAGCGCGACGGCCAAAAAATCTTCCAAATCCGCTTTTTCCATGTGCATCAATTCGGTTGCAATGTGCAATTCTTTTAGCGCATACGTTCCGTCAAGTTTCAGGCGGATCAGTCCGTTACCAGCATTTCCTTCAACGATCAGCTCAGGTAAACGCGACATCCCGCTATCGGTTGCGCCTTTTAATGCGGAAAGCTGTTGTAAAAATTCAGGTCCAAACATCTGTTCAATTTTAAACGAAAATACGTTAAACTACTTAACTGACAAATATTTGACGCAATTGTTCGCGCAAAATCATGGAATCTAAAATTTTATTGTGATTTATTAAGAACCTAATCCCCATGATTTTGTACTTTTGACCGTCATGAAATACATGTTCCGCATTTTCCTTTTCATAGCAATCAGCTCTTTCTGTATGGAGATAGTTTATTCTCTTGCAGGGGAAACCGCTGTTGAGCTTGTTTCTTCGGATAACACAGATGACGAGGAAGATTCGGATGATCCTTCTGACGAGAAAGAAGAAAAATCAAGCAAAACCGATACTATATTCTTCGCGCATTCATCACTGTGGGCATTTGTATTTACTGAATCGGGCGCTCGAACTTCGTATGCTGAAATGCCTTATCCTATTGCGTTTCACCTTATTGAACCTCCCTATTCTCCTCCGGAAATGATCTGATTAAAACCATCGTTTTAGTTTCATTTCATTTCTATAATTTATGCACTCTTTTTTTAAGACTTGGAAGTCTGATATTCCAGCCGGTTTGGTTGTATTTTTGATCGCAGTTCCCCTTTGCCTGGGGATTGCCCTTGCTTCTGATGCTCCACCTTTTGCGGGCCTCATTGCAGGTATTGTTGGTGGTATTGTGGTTGGTAGTATTTCAGGATCGTCCATTGGTGTTTCTGGTCCGGCAGCCGGTTTAACAGCCATTGTTGCCAGCGCTATACACGATCTCGGATCATTCGAACTGTTTTTGGCAGCAGTTGTGATTGCCGGTGTTTTTCAATTGATACTCGGTGTTGCACGTGCAGGAACCATTTCTCATTATTTCCCCAATGTGGTAATCAAAGGAATGCTTGCGGCCATCGGGATTATTATCATTCTGAAACAATTGCCTCACGCTGTTGGTTACGACAAAGATCCTGAGGGTGATGAAAACTGGGTTCAGATAGATGGTGAAAATACATTTTCTGAAATTATTAATAGTTTTAACCATGTCACACCTTCGGCTGTAATAATTACCGTTTTTTCCTTGATTTTATTGATTCTTTGGGAACGAAAATTCATTCAGAAATCGTTTCTGAAAAACATCCCCGGCGCTTTGGTAGTTGTGCTGATCGGGATGCTGTCAACGTACCTGCTTCAAGGATCGGACTGGCAGTTGATCGCCGAGCACCGCGTTGATTTGGGTGTCCAGGGAAAATCGGTAGCGGAACTCATCACGTTTCCCGATTTCAGTCAATGGAACAATCCGAGTTTACTGCTTGTGGCCGCAACATTAGCAATTGTAGCAAGTATTGAAACGCTGCTGAGTGTTGATGCATCCGACAAGCTGGACCCGGAAAAACGTGTCACGCCAGGAAACCGTGAATTGTTTGCGCAAGGTGCCGGTAATATCGTATCGGGACTCATTGGTGGTTTGCCGGTAACGCAGGTAGTTGTGAGAAGTTCAGCCAATGTAAATTCAGGCGGTAAAAGTAAACTTTCAGCCATTTTTCACGGAGTACTGATCGCGCTTTCCATCTTCACGATTGCCGGATTGATGAATTACATTCCGTATGCTTCACTTGCAGCAATTTTGTTAATGGTAGGCTACAAACTGGCAAAACCAAAAATCATCATCGCTGTGTTTAAGGAAGGCTGGCTGCAGTTTATTCCATTTATAATCACAGTAATTGCAGTGGTGCGGTTTGATTTGCTTACTGGTGTTGGTTTAGGATTGGCATGTGCCATTTTCATTCTGATCATTCAGCGATTGACATTGGCCGATCTTGAGCGCAGGCATTTGTTGCTCCATAAAGATGGTGAAACAGGTGAATTTTCACTTAAATTTCCTGATTTCATGCCCTTTTCCAAAAAATCATCTGTGATTAAATCATTGAAGAAAATTCCGGAAAACGGAGCGCTCAAAATTGATCTTTCATCGGTTCAAACCATATCTACGGATGTGCTGGAATTAATCGATGAATTCAAGGCCACCGCCAAATCAAAAAACATCAAACTTCAGGTCATTCCACGGAAAACCAGAAAACACAAAAAAGATTTAAAACATTAAAAATACTTGATCATGGATTTAATGAACAATTTATTAGAAGGAAATGCTCAATGGGTAAAAGATACGCTTGAACGCGATCCTGAATTTTTCACGGGCCTTGCAGCCGGACAACAACCAGAATACCTTTGGATAGGTTGCTCCGATAGCCGCGTACCGGCCAGCGAAATTACGAACCAGCTTCCTGGAAGTATTTTCGTTCATCGCAACATCGCTAACCAGGTTGGCAACACCGATATGAACATGCTTAGTGTGGTGTATTACGCTGTAAAATACCTGAAAGTAAAACACATCCTGGTGGTTGGCCATTACGGCTGCGGCGGTGTTTTGGCTGCTATGAGCAACCAGAGTTTCGGGTTTCTCGATAACTGGCTGGTTAATATCAAAAACGTTTACAGCAAGTACCAGAAGGAATTGGATGCGATTGATGACGAACACAAACGCGGAAACCGATTGGTTGAATTAAACGTGATCGAACAGGTAAGAAATCTTGCTAAAATATCGTTCATCCAGGAAGAATGGGAACAAGGAGAATTTCCACAGATTCACGGGTTAGTTTACAGTTTATCGAACGGAAAATTGGTGGATCTGGAAGTTTCAACTAACAGTAGTGAGAAGATGCGCCCGGTTTTCCAGTTTAATAAAGACTAAAAACTTCCTGCGCCAAAACCATTAATCACCGAGTTACAAAAAGTAATTGCGGGATTACCGATGCTTTTCAGAGGTGATTCCGCTTTTTTATTTTACTGAAATAATTATCAAGAGCGTTGTGCGAAAGAATCAGCCTCCCTTAATAATTGATAATTCTACAATTAATAATTCAACTTGATTTTACTTCGCTTTATTGGCAACGTAAACACCCGAAAGTACGACACACATCGCAACGGGTTGCAGCCAGTGAAATGTTTCCTTGTTGGCATAAAAACCAAGCGCCACAGCCACAAACGGAATAAAATATGTTACTGAACTGGCAAAAACCGCAGAATTCAATGCAATAATCCTGTTGAAGATCACCAACGCAAAACAGGTTCCTACAATGCTCAGGATTGCGATATAACCCAATCCTTCCGAAGCATGGGCATTCGTTAAAGTGGTATTCAGCGTCCCGGTTAGAATAATGGCGATAACCGCCGGAATGGCTGTAAACGAAAATGCGAGCGCAGTAATTTCCCATGATTTAAAACCGGCTAATGTCGATTTGATGGTATTTAAACTCAACCCGTAACAAGCCGTAGCTACCACTAAAGCACCGATGTGATACCATTCACCTTTGGCATTGAACTTCGAACTCACCAAAATCAGTAAAACGATTCCTGAAAATGCAATCAGCAATCCCAGCGACTGTTTCCACTTCAGTGCCTGACGGAAAAAGAATGCTCCTATGATAAGCGTGAAAAAAGGCGTGAGACTGTTCAGCATTCCTGCAACACCCGACGAAAGCTCGGTTTCTGCAAACGTGAACAAAAAAGCAGGAATGAAATTGCCCGAAAAACCAACGACCAATAGGCTCAATACTTGCTTAGAGCTCTTGATTTTACGCAACGAAAAAATCCCGAACGGCAGCATCACCAAACCGGCGATGAACATACGCAAAGAAGCAACCTGTGTATCGGAATAAATCGGAAGTCCGTCCGTTGTTTCCATTCCGCGTTTCATCAGAATGAATGAACTTCCCCAAATACACGCCAGCAATGCCAGCATCAGGTAACTTTTCAGTTCTTTCGACATCCGGTTACTTTTTAGGCTGATTGCTGATCCAAACGCGGTACGCAATCAATGCCGGAAAAGCGACAAACATCAATACAACCATGAAATATCCCATTCCTACCAGGTGAAAAGACTTCACGTCCTGTAAATCTTCATCGCTGATTCCCAGTCCAATAAAATAACTGAGACTCATTTTCACTGGCTCGGTACGCTCCACTCCGTTGACACTAAAAACAACCTCCCCATCAAATAGGTTTATTGGAATTGTAAACAAAATTGTGCTCACAAGAATCAAGGTTAGCACAAATACCGCCATCGGTTTACGGATGATTTCTTTCATGGCACAAAGATGCGAAAAACGCTAACGCTGATGTTGGATGTTTGATTTTTAATGTTGGATTAAGTTTCAGGTAAGAACTCAGTTTTCAGGAAACCTCTTTTGGTAAACTGAAAATGTAAAATTGAAAAGAAGGACTATCCCTTTTCAATTTTACATTTTCAATTAACTACTTTTACAAGCATGCAACGCATCGGATATTTATGTGGATCGGAAAGCTGGGGTGGCCTAGAGATGAATCAGTGGCGTAATGCCAGATGGATGACGCAGCGCGGACATGAAGTGGTTGTTTTCGGGAAAGCCGGAAGTCAGCTTGAACGCTATTGTCAGCAGGATCAACTTACTTTCGTAACCGTTCCCACCTACAAGAAATACTACGATTTCGCTGTTGCCCGGAAACTGAGTCGTTTATTGAAAGAACACCGAATTGATCATTTGATGATCCGTGATGTGCGTGATATGAGCGTGGCGGCGTTGGCAAAATACTGGTTTTCGTATCCGTTCAAACTACACTATTTCATGGAAATGCAATTGGGTGTATCGAAGCGAAACTTACTGCATACCTTTCGTTTCCGGCAATTTGACACGTGGAGTTGCCCACTGCATTGGCTCGAAGAACAGGTAAAAACGAAAACCCGGATGCCACACGACCGGATTGTTCACATTCCATCTGGATTAGAGCTGGCACCGTTACAACAACCACTTTCCAAAAAAGATGCACGCAATTTATTGGATGTTCCTCAACAAGGAATTCTGATCGGGCTTGCCGGGCGTTTTGATCCGCAGAAAGGCCAAATCCTGTTATTGGAAGCAGCAAAACAACTTCCCGACCAATCATTTGGAATTGTTTTCCTGGGGGCGCCAACCCACAATGAAGGCGAAAGCTATCACCAGACAATGCTCAATCTCATTGAAACAGCCGGATTGCGTGATCACGTGTTTGTGCGACCGTTTCGGAATGACATAAACGTCTTCTACAAAGCAATTGACGCATTTGTGATGGCTTCCAGGGCTGAGACTTTCGGAATGGTGACCATTGAAGCGATGGCTTGCGGAACACCCGTGATAGGAAGTAACGCCGGCGGAACACCTGAGTTGCTGCAATTCGGAGAATTGGGTTATTTGTTCGAACCGCTTTCGAGTGATGATTTGGCTGCAAAATTGAGTGATTTCCTGGGCAGTCCAAACTTGTTCCCTGCTGAAAAATTGGAACAGGCAATGGAATTATTTGATCATGAGTCGGTGTGTGAGAAAGTGGAATCTATTATCCTTAAGATTGAAACTAAACACCACCCATTTCCACATTAGCACCTTCTTCGTCAACGACCGCTACCGAATTCTGGCGATAATTCGTTGCCGAAGCACCAACACGATGATCAGTCATCCATTGAGTTCTACCATCTGCATCTAAATTACCATGCGCCCAGGTATCCGGAATCTCGTAACCTGGAACATCTCCTCCTCCGGTAACATCGCCCTCTTCATCTCTCTCAGCAATTGTATCAGCTTCAGCATACCCGACACCACTAAATGATCTGCCCGCTCTTGCTCCTGCCCCATTACCAAACGCGGCTTTCAGGCTCGGAGTAGAAGTAATAGTCCTGGAAATTGTTTTCAAATCATCTTCCTCTTCATTCCAAGACGCTACGCAATCAAACGTTCCACCTGCGTTTCGAATATCTCTTCCTGTGCCCGCATGATTCGTTGTTCCTGCATTTTGTGTTGCGGTTACTGTATAGTCAACCGTTTTGCCGCGGTGAAGCGCACTTTTCACATGTTCTTCCACATAATTGGAATGGTCACCGTTTGCATGCCCGGTAATCGGGAATAAATTAGGAGTCGTATTCGGACCACCTAAATCATGGTTCAATACATGACCTCTTACCCAACTCTTACTCCCCGGTTCCCAATGTCGTTTTAATGCATTATACAAATCAGGAGATGATGTAGAGTCAGCATCCGCACCTTTAATCGGATGATCAGGTTCCAAATGCGCAGTCATTGTGCGACCTACTTCTTCTGTTTGAAGATCACCGGCAGCATCATTGTATTGGAACTGCTGCGAAGTCCAGTCAACACGGGAAGCCAGTTGAATTACCTGGCCATTCGAGCGCAATTGAATCAGCGGACTTTCATCTGCCATCTTAGCCAATGCTTTTAACTGCATCACTCTCGCACTGGTATTTGATAATTGCTGCAGATCATTCAATCTATGCAACTGCACATTATTTTCAACCAAATGTTGCATTCCAGGTGTTGAGGAATTTACTTTTTGGGGAACGGTTACAGGCGAATTCGGCGAAGTTTTTTGTTGATCGATACCGGTCCTGCTTTCAAAAACGCTCATAATTTCCTATTCCGTGAATGTGTAACCATGACCAATATGATCATTTGTCGACCTAAATATAACTAAAACAGTTTACGGAGCGGTAATCCATTTTTGGGTTTGGAACGTCAGGAAAGATGCGCCAATACCAATTAAAGCACCTACAATTACATCCGACGGATAATGCATTCCCAAATACATGCGTGAATACCCAATCGCAATTGCATATGTGTAAGAGGGAACGATCACGTACCAACGCGGAAAGGCCAAACTGAGCGAAGTAGCTGTCGCAAACGCATTGGTTGTATGTCCGGACGGAAACGATAACGGTCCGCCGGTTCCTTTTTTGTAGATCAAATCGGGATATGTATCAAAAGGCCGCGGACGTTTGACAGAGAATTTGAGCGTGGTTGTCAGCGCATTCGCAAATAATATGGAAACAGCGGTATTGTAGGATTGAATGCGCAAGTTGTTGTCATGCGTGACGCAACCGGTAATAAACATCGAAACCGGTGTGGAAATCGTCACCGGAGTTACTGTATGCGATAAAATCTGCCACGGTTTGTCAATAGGTTGAACAGGTCCGTTCAATTTATCCAGGAGCTTCAAATCGATACTTTGGGCGAGGGTTATCGTTGATATTGAACAAATAAGTACGAAAAGCAGGTGTTTCACTGATGAGTTTATTTGAGCCAAAAATAGTAATCTAACGCGACTAAATGAATAACCATATAGAACACATAGGGAACATAGTATTTGAAGGGAATATTAAACGTGTATCCAAAAGAAGATAGGTAAAATTCAAGCAAATGCCGAGAACGAAAGAGAAGAAATGATATGCAAATGCATTATTTCTATGTGCACTATGTGGTTAAATTCTTTGTGGTAATCTAACTCAGTTCCTTGAACTTATCAGAAAAGTAAACACGGTCACGATTCACACGAGTTTCCAGTGCTTCGCGAAATTCACCGTATTTCCCTTCGGGTAAACAATTGGTGGGGAAGAACAATTGCAATTCTTCGATGTATTCGAAATAAATGGTCTGCTGATGCGATTCCACGCGACGTAATCCTGAGAAATACAACACCTTTACTTCGCGGTCAGCAACCACCACTGCTTTGTGAGTGACACCTACGCGGAACCAAGGCATGGCAATGAGCAAAAATACCAATTGATCTAAAAACAATAAACCGTAAACCACAGCAATGGGCCAGGCTTCGGAAGTAATTCTATAAATCGCCAAAGCAAAAATCAGGGCAATCACCGCTTCGATAATCAGGTACATGCGTACTTGTTTTTTTCGTTCTTGCCCAATATCAGTACACCAGATGAATCGTTCCGGTTTGCGCGTCATTCCCACACCTACCCAGCGGCTTGCCGAACGACGTAAAATCAGGATCAGTGAAAGAGCTGCGAAACAGATAAAAATAATCTCGCGATGCTCTAATTGCTCCCCTGTTGTGTGTAAAAATTCAATCGGCAAATCAAACCCCACGATAATGGCAAAAGCCATCGTTGGAAAAGAAATAACCAGTAAGAGAAGATTGATCGCTCTGTTCATCTATAATTGCTTGATTTTGCGTTGAATTTCTTCGATTCTTCGTTTTGCGGCTTCAATTTTCTGGTCTACTTCCTTGCGCAAAGCATCGGCACTCGCACCCTTGGAACGTGCAAAAAAGCCAAGGTTATTTTCGTATTGTAGAATATCGGCTTTCAACTGGTGCATTTTATCGAACAAATCTGCTCGTTCACGTGCCAGCATTTTATCGGCATTCGGATTCGCCTTTAGTGTATCCACTCTGGCTTGGAACAATACGCGTTCCTGCTCCTCACCTTCGAGTTTCAATTTCTGGTAATGGCCATTTAGCGCATCTCGGTAAGCATTGTATACGGCATCTTTTTGTTTCATCGGCACAAAACCGATTGCCATAAATGCTGTTGAATATTCTTTTAGCAAAGCCAATGCTTCCTTTTTATTATCAGGAATTTCAGCGGCTTTAATCTGCTCGATCAACGCCATCTTCGCTTCGTAGTTACCAGCTAATTCCTGGTCCTGCTGCGCGAAATGATTTTGTTTGGCTGTAAAGAAATGATCACAGGCTGCACGGAATTCTTTCCAGAGCTTTTGTTCGTTACGCTGACCGGCATTTCCTGTTTCTTTCCATTGCTTTTGGATTTTCAGGATTTGCTCGGTAGTCGCTTTCCAGTCAGTGGAATCTTTCAATTCGTTCACTTTGTCGATCAGCTCCTGTTTTTTGGAAGCCAATCCGTCGAATTGCGAACGCAATACATCAAAGAACGCTTTTTTGGCTGTAAAGAATGTATCGCAAATCCCGCGGAATTCTTTCCAGATTTCTTCGTTTTCTTTACGCGGACCGAAACCTATTGTTTTCCATTCTTCCTGAAGTGCCAATAACTGCTCGGTTGCATGTTCCCAGTCTTTATTGGCAGTCCATTCACCTTGTTTCGCGATCAATTCTTTTGCGCGTTCCGCAACTGCTTTTTTCTTTTCGAGGTTGCCTGATAATTCGGTGCGACGTTCTTCGTAGAAGGCATGAATGCGAGCATAAACCACGCGAACGGCATCCCAATAAGCTGTTTTGAGTGTTTCCCAGTCGTCGTTGTTGACAGGCCCGGTTTCATCCCATTCGTGCTGCAATGCTTTGATGGCAGCTTCTACTTCTTTGATTTGCTCAATCTTATCCAATTGCTGGATTTTCTGAACAACCTCTAATTTTAATTGGTGATTGCGGTGCAAATCGTGCTCACGCAATTCACGGTAAATCTTTAAATGGTAGAAAAACTCTTCCAGCAACCGCGAATATTCCGATTGTACTTCCTGGCGTTTTTCCCGCGGAATATCACCAACGGTTTTCCATGCATCGTGAATTTCCTTGTACTGTGTAAGCGCGGCGCCAATATTTTCTTCGGTTTTGATCACATTTCGTAACCGCTCGATCAACACACGCTTTTCACGCAAATGACTTGCTTCGGCATCTTTCTTCGATTGCTGAGCGGCATTCCTACGGTCTTTGTATTCTGTATAGATGGCATAAAACTCTTCACGTACTTCATCGTGTTCGGCTTCCTGTGGCTCTTCACCACGTTCGCGCGCTTCCAACTGAGCAACCTGAAATTTGCGTTGTTCTTCCAACACTACGTCATCAAATTTGGTGCGTAATTCGCTCACGTCGCGACTCACTGCCAAAGGATCTTCCTGTGATGTCAATCCTTTCAACGCTTCTATAAATGCCAGCTTTTCCATAACTCTTTCGGTTTTATCCTACCGTCTCCACCATATCAAAATCAGTCAGCGCAACAAATTGTCCGATGCGTGCTTCAATTTCCTCTTTTGTCAAATCCAATAAACGCTCCGTTCCGAATTTCTCCACACAGAACGAGGCCAGCGCCGAACCATTAATAATCGCGCGTTTCATATTGTTGAACGACGTATCTCCTGTTGCGGCAATGTATCCCATAAAACCACCGGCAAACGTATCACCGGCTCCGGTCGGATCAAAGACTTCTTCCAACGGCAACGCCGGCGCAAAGAATACTTTTTCATCCTGGAACAACAATGCTCCGTGCTCGCCCTTTTTAATCACCAATGTGTTGGGACCCATTGCGCGGATTACTTTCGCGGCTTTTACCAATGAGTATTCGCCCGACAACTGGCGTGCTTCTTCGTCATTCACAAACAACACATCTACCAACGCAAGGGTTTGTTTCAAATCGTCCATGGCGATGTCCATCCAGAAATTCATGGTATCCATTGCAACTAATTTCGGACGTTCGTGCAAACGTTCAATTACCTGACGCTGTACCTGCGGAGAAAGATTCCCCAGCATTACATAATCAACGCCCTGGTAAGCCTGTGGAATAACCGGATCGAAATGTTCCAGTACGTTTAGTTCGGTAATCAATGTATCCCGCGAGTTCATATCGTTGTGGTAACGGCCCGACCAAAAGAAGGTTTTTTCACCTTGCTTGATCTGCAAACCATCGAGGTTTACACCTTTTGCCTGAAGCAAATCCAGCATACTTTGCGGAAAGTCTTCCCCTACAACCGAAACAATTCGCTGATCGGACACATAATTGGAGGCCGAAAGGGCGATGAACGTCCCCGCACCACCAATAATCTTATCTGTTTTTCCGAAAGGTGTTTCAATCGCGTCGAAGGCAACACTCCCTACTATCAATAAACTCATGTTTTTCTATCAATTACTAACCGCAAAAGTAGTGATTTACTTAACAACTCACGCATTTTGCATGAAGCGGAAAAAAGCATGGTCAGGGAGTTTAAAAACATCCACTAAAAGGTTGTACCTTTAAGGGAACAACGAATAGACACTAACATTCTGTGTAATAAAATGTTATTTTTAAGTTAATTGTGAACTATTAAACATTATTCTGATTTACAAACAAGTTTGGTATGTTTCTTGTTTGTTTTCAATACATCATTAAAATCCTTGGCTATGATTAAACAATACATCCCCATCAGTTTGCTTGCGATGACCGCTTTATTCGGTTCACAGGCAGTAGCTCAAGAACAATTCACCAAAGATTTCGAAACCGTTCGCAAAGAATTGGTTTCCTGGGATCCCGTACGTGGTGAATGGCTCTCGTCCAGTTTAGTTGCAATGACGAAGAATGAACCGATCCCGGACCGTATGTTCCCGGAAGATTTCACTCCACTCGAAATGTTGAAAGTAGTTCCTGCTTCCACACGCAATGCCATTGCCGAAACGGCAACAGCTCAATCCAATAACGGTGAAACTACTGTAACCGATCGCCAGTCGTGGTCAACGGTTTCATCTGTACTCGACCGCGCTAATTGTAAACCCGTCATGGGAAGAACATACGGTGATCCGCATCTTGCATCGTTTGACGGTGCCAGCTATTCGTTTCAAACAGTCGGTGAATTTATTTTGGTGAAATCAACTTCCGGTAATATGGAAGTACAAACACGCCAGCGTGCTCAAACTGACGATATCTCGCTCAACACTGCTGTTGCGATGAATGTAGCAGGTGACCGTTTTTGTGTATACGCACAGGAGAAACCCGATGGAAACACATCTACTCCGATTCGTTTGAACGGCGATGCTATTTATGTGGATGAATTAACGTACTATCTCCCTCACGGAGGAACAGTGCGCAAAAGCGGACGTAATAACTATTTAGTAACCTGGCCAACAGGTGAAACGGCAAGCCTGGACATTCGCAATGGTGCTTTTTCATTCATCAACGTTGCGGTGCAGGTATTTCCATGTGCAGATTCGTATGAAGGTGTTCTTGGAAATGCAAACGGAAGAACTTCCGACGATTTTGAAACACGTGGCAATGCCAGCCGTCCTGACAACTTAGCTTTCCATACGTTCGGAAACACAAATGATCCTGCTGCTCAGGCAATGGAACGCGAGTACCTTGCCTGGATGTCGAAAGACTTTGCCGGTTCATGGAGAGTAGAGCAACCGACTTCCTTATTCGATTATGGATTCGGTCAAAGCACTCTTACATTTACTGACGAAAGTTTCCCCCGTGTACACCACACATTAGCTGACTTAACGCCAGACCAACGTGATCGAGCCCGCAGAAACTGTGAACGAAACGGAGTAACTGCCATCGACATGAACGGTTGTATTTACGACCAGGGATTTGTGAATATTC
Organism: Candidatus Fluviicola riflensis; assembly: GCA_002243285.1. Classification (GTDB taxonomy): domain Bacteria; phylum Bacteroidota; class Bacteroidia; order Flavobacteriales_D; family Crocinitomicaceae; genus Fluviicola; species Fluviicola riflensis. The sequence goes on from CP022585.1 coordinate 3,764,330, forward strand.
CGCCAAGCCCGCGTCCTGAAATTGTTGACCGCACAGTTGCTTACAACGTAACTCCAGTCACCAAACCGGTACCGAATGTAAATCCGGGTGGAAGCAGAATACCACGAGTTGAAGGATCAGGACCTGGTAGAGATGATGGCGCCGGAGGAAACGGAAATGGTGCTGTACCGATTGGTAAACAAGTGGGATCAGAATCTGCTTCTCCGAATACCGAATCACGTGATCAGGGAACAAACGGAACTGTGACACCGAAACCGACAGATACAGAAGGAACCGTTGAAAGACCTGCTCCTGTTGTTGTAGATACTCCGAAAAAACCAGCACCTGTGCCGGTTGAAGAAGAAAAACCGGAACGCAGCAGATTGGGCCGCTTGTTTGAAACAGTTGGTGGAAGCAGTTCATCAGGTTCAAGCGGATCAGGATCCTCATCTCCGAGAACAAGTTCACCGGAACCGCGATATGAAGCACCTGAACCAACACGTTCGGAGCCAAGATATGAACCGCCTGCACCACGTTCAGAGCCTGCACGCAGCACTCCGGCTCCAACACCGGCTCCAGCACCTCGCACAACCCCAACTGTTGGAAGAGGTGGCAGATAGTAAGAATAGCTTGCCAACTTAAATAATAAGAGCGAAAGGCGTGGGAGAAATCCTGCGCCTTTTGTGTTGGATAGATTGATGCCGGACATGTTGCATGCATCCTTTGATCTTTTCTACCTACAAAAAAACGCCCGTTGATCAACGGGCGTTTCGGTTATTATGATTTATCGTTTGTTTAGATATGCTTCACTTTCACAATTCGCTTGGTAAAGTTTCCTGAAGGTTTCATCACCGTTACCAGGTATTCACCCGAAGGAAGATCACCCAACGTCACAGGAATATCATGTAAGCCTTCAGTAAATGATTTCGAGCAAACATCCACCACCAAACGGTTGAACATATCCCGAACCTGGATGGTTACCGGTTCGTTTTTCGAATTCATGCGGATAGTTGTTTGTTCACCACATGGATTCGGGAAAATGATCACATCTTCTCCGGCCAGTTTGTTTTCATTGATGCCTAGGTTACAGGAATCCAGCACCGGCATAAAGTTCACCGTATGTTCAAACATCGCCTGAATATCTGCCGGATCGGCCTGGAACCAGTCTTTCAATACCGAAGCATACACATCCCGGAAGTCGATTTGCATTGGAATTGCGGCCTGATCAATGATCTGATCACCGATTACCGGATTCGGACCGATAATTTGCGAACTGATACATGTTCCGAACAAGAACAATGGCGCTGCATCTCCATGATCAGTACCCAAACTGGCATTTGCAGCGATCTGCCGGCCAAATTCAGAAAATGTCATTCCAGCAACGCGTTGTTCCAAGCTCAGCAAATTCAAATCATCCTGGAAGGCTGCAACAGCATCCGAAACCGATTTTAACAAGTTGGCATGATCGCCCAACTCCGGTGTTCCCGGATCAGCCACCTGAGAATCATGTGTATCAAAGCCGTTGATGTTGACAATGTAAATCTTCGTTTGCAAGCCCCCCGAAATCATTTGTGCCACATAACGCAACTGCACCGCAAGCGGATTGTTATCGTCGTACATCGTAGAAAGCGTACTTCCGTTATTTGCAGCCGCATTCACTGCAGCTCCATAATCATTGGCTTGTGCAATCATAGTGGCCAGATATTCCATGTGAGAACCATAATAAGTTCCATCATTGAGCTGACTGGATTCCTGTAGGTTAAATGCATCAAACGGATCAACAACTGTGGTCGAAAAGTTGGCCATTAAACCCTGGCATGTCGACGATACTTCATAACCCATACTAATCGCAAACGGATCAGGATAGGATGCATTTGGATAATCATCCGGGAAATTCGGATAATTCTGGTCTAAATGACGCCCCAGCCAACCTGTGGTTCCGGCAGGATCCATCAAACCTGTTGACCAGATATCCATGGAGCGGAAATGTGATCGGTTTTGTTCAGGATACCCAACATTCTGGATGATTGATAATTTTCCGTCGTTGAACATATTAGCCATTCCCGTCATTCCCGGATGCAAGGCATTTGTGAGGTTTAACGAGATCAATTGATTCTCCGGAATCAAAATATCCTGACGTTGGATCACGAGGTTGTCGTATTGGTCAAGCGGAACAAGTGTACTAAGTCCGTCATTTCCGCCATTAAGCCGGATAAGTATCAAAACCCGGTCTTCAGCATCGCGCGAAACCTTGAACAGTTCTTTGGTAATGGCTCCGAATTTAAAATCCTTCAACAATAAAGGCGCACCGACAGACGATAAAGCTACGGATTGTATAAAGTTTCTTCTTTTCATTTCGTCAATTCTTTATTAAACCTATATTGTTTGGAATTCTGGCATTTGGAACAAACGGTAGAGCACAAACTCAACGCGCTGTTTTACCGGATTACTGAAAGTGACATTGCCCGGATTGGCCACGTAATCGTTGTATTGGTCAGTCCATTCGAAATCGGGTAATCCATTTGTCAAAAGAGCTTTCAGAGTTAGTTTCTGTGTAACGGATAAGCCCTTCGGGCAGAAAACATCTACGATATCATCAATTACCTGCGGGGCATCATTCGGAATGGAAAGGCCATCCACAAAATCCAATGCATTTACTTTTAAGGCTTCTCCGTTGACCTGAACACCTGTAAAAACCGTCAGGTATGTTCCCAAATCAAAACGCAGCTTGATGTAGCTTGAATTGGCCCACAATCGGGAGTAAGACGGTGCCTGGTAATAGGATGTCCAGCCACCTACACTCGGCGGACGTAAATAATCCATTCCAAGAGTTTGTCCAAAGGCATAAATATTGAGATACATTGTGTAATTGGTCTCCAGGTCATACGTTGGCATCGCATGTGTTGAATTCAGGATAGAAAACACATGCTCCAACGGATTTTTGATAATGGTACCCAGCATGCTGACATCGTAGAAATGATCGCTTTTCAGCAATTCATCCATTACCGGCAAAATATTGAAGTTATTCGCTTCAAGTGTTGTTGCCATATCAGCAATCACAGTTGATTCCACGGCAGGCGTGAGATCGTAATTAACGAACCATCTGTATATTTTCCGGCAGATGTATTTCGCCATATTCGGTTGCTGGAAAATGATGTCGATGTAGTTCGCATATTCCAGGTTATCGGCGTTATTGACAACCGCGTTACCGAAATGAGACGAAAGTGTTTTAACGGTTGCATCATGCAAAATCGGCATATAAACCGCTTGCGGGCTGGTCAATGTATCACTGAGCATCCCGTCGACTGTCCAGCCTGTAAAGATTTTTGCACCGGCAGCAACATCTGCTTCCGTATAGTTGGAATAATCTCCAGGGCCTATTTGCGGACCTTTTCCAACTGTAAACAATTCCAATACCTCGCGGGCATAATTTTCATTCGGCGCAAACTGGTTATTGGAAACCCCGTTGAGGAAAAACAGCATATTCGGATCAACCGTGATGTCTTTCACCAGCTGCTTGAAGTTACCCAAACAATTGGCGCGGTATAATTGGTGCATGTTGTATACGCCACGTGCATCAAAAGACGCTGTTGCACCGAAGTGATTGGTCCAGAACAGGCACATTTTCTCCTGGATCGATACTGTGGGTTGATTCAGGCGCTCCATCATCCATGCGCCCAGGGAAAATTCACGGGCTGTATTCACAGGTCCCTGATTACTTGACGGATAAACCGAGTTTACCCAGGAAGTACCAAACGCAGCAACGGTTTCATCAGGATCAAACGCCAATGGTTCGGTAACGGCAGGAAGTGTGAGCAATTGAGCAACGGTGGCATTCATTCCATCGGTAACAGCTTGCTGAATTTGGGCAAACGTAGGCCCAAACAAGGTTCTTCGTAGTAGATGCGCCGCTTGTACTTTCGTCCAGGTACCCGAATAAGGGGTCAAACTCAACGAAACCGGCGCCTCAATATCTTCTTCTTGAATCATATTGTAGGTTTTTCTGCAAGGGAAAATACGAAAATCCTGTGAATCAGTTGAAATAGAAGTTTAAAATCATGAAAATTAACAGGATGGTAACAATCTGTCGATTATTGTTGGGGGTTCAGAAACTGAATATTTCGTTTCAATCCCTCAAACTTCGTGCGTTTCACAGCACTATTGCGGAACAATTCACGGAACACTTCTTCGGTCAGATCATGCCAATCGGCTTTGGAAAGGTCGAGTAATTGTTCGTTGGGAAGAAATGCCGGAACGGAATGCGGTTTTGAGAATCGATTCCAAGGACATACATCCTGGCACACATCGCAGCCGAACATCCAGTTGTCCATTTGTGAACGGAAAGCTTCGGGTAAAACGGCGTCTTTTAATTCGATCGTGAGGTAGGAAATGCATTTGGAGCCATCGATAACATACGGCTGCACAATGGCTTCGGTCGGACATGCATCAATACAAGCGGTGCAGGTTCCGCAATAATCTTTGATCGGCCCGTCGGGTTCCAGCTCGAGGTCTAAAATCAATTCAGCAATAAAGAAAAACGAGCCTGCTTTCGGGTGAATAATGTTGGCGTTTTTTCCCATCCAGCCCAAACCGCTTTTCTGCGCCCAGGCTTTGTCCATTACCGGAGCGGAATCTACAAACACACGCCCGCCAACCTCCCCTATTTCGTCCTGGATGAATTGAAGCAGTGTTTTCAATTTGTCTTTGATCACAAAGTGATAATCTGTTCCGTAAGCGTATTGTGAAATCTTCGGTGCTTCGGAATCCTCTTGTTTCTTTTCGGAATAATAATTCAGCATGAGCGAAACCACACTTTTGGCACCATCGACCAATAACCGTGGATCAAGGCGCTTATCGAAATGGTTTTCCATATAGTTCATGCTTCCATGACGGTTTTCAGATAACCAACGTTCCAACCGCGGTGCTTCTTCTTCCAGGAAACCGGCTTTGGAAATTCCGCAAAACGAAAAGCCTAATTCGTGCGCTTTTTGTTTGATGAATTGCGTATGATTGAATGTATTCATTCCTTTCAGAACAAACCGCCTTGTGCCCAACCGAGGTTCAGGCCAAGATGTTTATAGGCTTTTTCGGTAGCTTTTCTGCCGCGTGGAGTTCGCATCAGAAATCCTTCCTGAATCAGGAACGGTTCGTACACTTCTTCCAGCGTGCCCGCATTTTCACCAATTGCCGTAGCAATGGTAGTCAATCCAACAGGGCCGCCGTTGAATTTTTCGATGATGACTTTCAACATGCGGTTGTCCATCTCATCCAGGCCATATTTATCCACATTCAGTGCATCCAGAGCGTGTTGTGTAATTGCAATATCGATGGTTCCGTCGCCTTTGATTTGTGCAAAATCACGCACTCGCCGCAAAATGGCATTGGCAATTCGGGGAGTTCCACGGCTTCTTCCTGCGATTTCAAAAGCAGCACGTTCATCTATGGGAATATCCAATAGCTCAGACGAACGCTCCACGATCATTGAAAGCGTCTTGGTGTCGTAGTATTCCAATCGTGAATTGATACCAAAACGAGCTCTCAAAGGTGCTGTAAGCAACCCTGAACGTGTTGTGGCACCGATGAGGGTAAACGGATTCAACGCGATCTGTACGCTGCGGGCATTGGCTCCTGTATCAATCAAAATATCGATGACATAATCTTCCATGGCCGAATACAGGTATTCTTCCACAACGGGACTGAGCCGGTGAATTTCATCAATGAACAAGACGTCGCCTTTTTCAAGATTGGTCAGCAAGCCCGCCAAATCTCCCGGTTTGTCCAAAACAGGACCGCTGGTTACTTTAAATCCGACCTGCAGTTCATTGGCGATGATATTCGCAAGTGTTGTTTTTCCCAATCCCGGAGGGCCGTGCAACAATACATGATCCAAGGGTTCACCGCGCCTGGTTGCTGCCTGAACAAAAATCTCCAGGTTTTCAACCACTTTCGGCTGTCCGGCAAAATCGGATAAACGCTTCGGACGGAGTACTTTGTCGTAGTCCTTGTCGTTATTGGCTGCCTCGCTTCTGTAATCGAATGATTCTTCTTCTTCCAAGAGATCGGTTTTGGGGGTAAAGATAATGCATTTGGACTACACTCCGTTTCTCTCAATGTGACTTTCGACTACACTTCGTTTCGCTCAATACGGTGGAAATAGTGAGCTGGGGAAATCGGGAACTAGAGTTGCACAAATAAGAAAGCCCCGTAGTGACTTACAAAGGAAGTCTACTGCGGGGCTTTCAATTTTATTTCTGTTGAGACTAATGCTCTTCTTCGCCTTCCATCAACGGAACTGTCTGCGGAATAAAGTCCTCTTCAAATCCAGGCTTGGAGTAATCATACGGCCAACGGTGAACTTCAGGAATAGCACCAGGCCAGTTTCCGTGAATGTGTTCTACCGGAGTTGTCCACTCAAGCGTATTTGATTGCCAAGGATTCTGAACTGCTCTTGGTCCGCGGAAAATACTGTAGAAGAAGTTGAACAGGAACAACAATTGTCCGAGTGCCGCCAAAATAGCAAAGAAGGTAATGATCTTGTTCAAATCCAACATCATATCAAACGACTCGGTGTTGAACTCGTTGTATACTGTGTAATCGTAGTAACGACGTGGAGCGCCGGCCAAACCTACGAAGTGCATCGGGAAGAAAACCCCGTAGGCACCAACGATGGTAATCCAGAAGTGAGCATAACCTAAACGGGTATTCAACATACGTCCGTACATTTTCGGGAACCAATGGTAAACCCCGGCAAACATTCCGAACACAGCCGACATACCCATTACAATGTGGAAGTGAGCCACAACGAAGTAGGTATCATGAACGGCGATATCCAAAGCTGAATCGGCAAGAATGATTCCCGTTACACCACCAGTGATAAACGTTGAAACCAATCCGATTGAGAACAACATAGCCGGTGTGTAAATGTTGGAGCCTCTCCAGATCGTGGTGATGTAGTTAAACACTTTCACAGCCGAAGGAATCGCGATCAATAGGGTTGTAAATACGAAGACACTACCAATAAACGGATTCATACCCGTGATGAACATGTGGTGACCCCAAACGATAAAGGATAAGAATCCGATGGCGAGTATGGATCCAATCATGGCGCGGTAACCGAAGATCGGTTTACGGGAGTTGGTCGAAATGATTTCAGAAGAAAGTCCTAGTGCAGGTAACAATACGATGTATACCTCCGGGTGACCAAGGAACCAGAATAAGTGTTGGTAAAGCAATGGCGAACCACCATGGTTTTCCAGCATTTCAGATCCTACGATGATATCGGAAAGGTAGAATGACGTTCCCGCCAAACGGTCCATCATCAACAACAATGCTGCAGACAACAATACAGGGAATGACAATACACCCAAAACGGCTGTCACGAAGAATGCCCAGATTGTCAACGGCATGCGTGTCATTTTCATTCCTTTTGTACGCAAGTTGAAAATCGTAACAATGTAGTTCAATGAACCAAGCAACGACGAAGCGATGAAGATTGACATGGAAGCCAACCACATTGTCATTCCTTGTCCTGAACCTTCAATAGCTTGCGGAAGTGCCGAAAGCGGTGGGTAAACCGTCCATCCTGAAGATGCGGGCCCTGTTTCGATGAACAATGAGCACAACATGATCACAGAAGACAACAGGAACAACCAGTAAGAGATCATATTCAGGAAACCGGAAGCCATATCGCGGGCACCCAATTGCAACGGAATAAGTAAGTTAGAGAATGTACCAGACAAACCACCTGTTAAGAGGAAGAATACCATGATCGTTCCGTGAATTGTTACCAATCCGAGGTACATACTTTCAGACAATACGCCTTTTGGAGCCCATTTATCACCTAAGAAAAAGCTAAGGAAATCCGATTCTTCACCGGGCCAAGCCAACTGAATACGGAATAAAATGGACAATAACATCGCCACAACTCCCATGAAAACTGCAGTCATAAGGAACTGCTTTCCGATCATTTTATGGTCCTGGCTAAAGATGTACTTCGAAACAAAACCTTCCTCATGGTGATGATGACCGTGAGCGTCGTGATGTGCGTGTGCTTCGTGAGCTGCCATGTTCTATCTTTTATTACTGTTTTATACTAAATTAATTGCCCTTACTTTGGAAGTGAATCTCCGGGTGCTGCTACTGCGCCACCGGCAGGAATACTATCCGTAGGAGCTCCTGCAGGCGGAACTTCAACCGGTTTTCCAACAGGGTATACATTTTTGAATGTTTTAGACGCTGCCAACCATTCTTTTCTCTCAGCCGGAGTAGGTTTTCTTTTTAAGAGCTTAGCCAACAATTCCTGGTGCTTCTTGCTATCGTTATAAGATACTTTCAAGTTCCACTTGTCGTATTTTTTCTTATCCAATACCACCACCATCAATTTCATTTTGTAGTGAGCCGATCCACAGATCTTGTTACACATCAAAATGTAATTGAATTTCGGATTGTTCATCTTCACACGCATCTCATCGGTTGTTACCGAAGGAGTGAATTTGAAACGCGTTGTCATACCCGGAACGGTGTTCATCTGAGCACGGAAGTGCGGGAAATAAGCCGAGTGGATTACATCTTTTGCGCGGAAATTGAATTCGTATTCCTGGTTTTTACATAAGTACAATGTATCGCCTTCTGTAAAAACAACATCATCCATTGCCTGAGCATTCAATTTAGGATTATGCGTTTCTTTCATTTGATACAACAAACGGATCAAACGTTCTTTGCGATCCAAGTCAGTCACCATCAAATCACGTTCTTCAGGGATCAACATAATGGTGCGGTCGTTGAGTTTGCGCTCCAATGCTTTGATACCTGACATTCCGTTTTCCATTGAATCGATCGCGTTTTGAATCGTTGCGGTTGTCATCAATGCCAACGGGTTGTTTTCATTCGTTAATTTGTAATCGAACAAAGCCAGCGTATTATCTCCACCTGACATACGAACTGTCCAACCGAATTGCTTTGAGAACAATTCAACACGAATTGCTTCATCGCTTGCTTCGTCTGTCTGGTTGTTCCATGATTTCAAACCAAGAATGATGATGATCGCCAAAACGATAGCCGGCACAACTGTCCAAATCAACTCCAAACGATTGTCGTGCGGGAAGTAATAAGCCTTCACACCTGGTTTACGCACATATTTATAAGCGAAACCGAATAATAATCCATTTGTCAGGAAGAAAACAATGATGATGATCCAGAAGTTCAGATTCAATAACCAGTCTGTTTCAACACCGTTTAAAGAAGCTGCATCACCACGACCTGTCCATCCATACTCTAACATCAACCAGATGAATCCACCGAACATGAAGATCATGAAGGCAAGTAATAATCCGGCATTCAATTTGTTATCGCGGTTGGTAATGTCTTCCTCGCGACGATCTCTCAATTTAGAAGAAAGCTCATACAAGCGCACCAGTTGCGCAATGGCCAATACTCCTAAAACAATAACGATTAATACGATTAGTCTACTCATTTTACTTTATTTATCTCCGCCGCCGCGGACAGTCGTTATTAAATTTCGTGGTGAATACTTTCGTCTAGGAAAGGGTGATTGACCGGAGTCAATGGCGCTTTCGTGAGGTTAACCAGGATCATTCGGATAAAGAACCCGAATACCAGCAAAGCCATTCCAATTTCCATAAATCCGATGTATGCATGTTTGCCCATTGAACCTCCCATTACCATTAGGTAAGCATCAACCCAGTGACCGCACAATACCACCAAACCTACGAAAGTTAAGATTCCGGCATGACGTTTTGCATCACGTGACATCAAGAGCAACATCGGGAATGCAAAGTTAATGATAAACATACCGAAGTACATTGCTTTGAAGTCTTCAATACGTGTTAAATGGTAGGTCGTTTCTTCAGGAATATTTGCATACCAGATCAACATGAATTGTGAGAACCATAAGTAAGACCATAAGAAAGAGATAGCGAATGTCCATTTACCCAAATCGTGGATGTGGCTTTCGTTTACTTTCGGCAAATAACCTTGTTTTTTCAGGTAAAGTGTCAATGTTACAATGATGATCATTGCCGAACACCACATACCTGCAAACACGTACCATCCGAAGAGTGTAGAGAACCAGTGAACGTCAATCGACATTAACCAATCCCATGCAGAAGTTGAACTGAATACGGCAAACAATACCAGGAATGATGCTCCTTTTTTGTAGTTTTTAAAGTGAATATCCGTTCCTCCAACGCGATCTTCTTCCAAAGAGCGTTTTCTGAAACCATACCAAAACCAGATATATACCAGCATATAGATAGCAGTACGAATCCAGAAAAATCCTTTATTCAGGAACATTGATTTTCCTTCGATTATCGAATCGTGTTTCACATGCTCAGGATCCATCCATACATAGATATCGGCGCCGTCCATGAACGTAATCCCCAAAAGGGTAACAACCATCAAACCTACACCGTAAGGCATAAATCCGGTAACGGCTTCTATCACACGTTTTACGGATGCGTACCAACCTGTTTCCGTTGCATATTGCAAGGCAAGGAAAAACAAGGCACCCAAACCGATTGCAAAGAAGAAGAAACTATCTACCAATGCATTGGCCAGAAAGCGCTGAGCAAAATGCTCACCATTGTGATTTCCCATCTCGAGTACACAACCAATGATGGTTGAAATACCACCTACAATCATCAAAGAGAGTGTAAGTAATTTTGCTTTCGAAGAAATTTTAAATTCCATTACAACGAGTTTTCTTTCTTATTCTTTTATTTAATGCTGTCCTCGACTGCTGCTGAAGGTGTCGCAACCGTCATAGGCAATCCTGTTTTCGGATCAAATTTACCGTAGTTGGCATCCTGGAAACGGCGAACATAGTGAACCAATGTCCAGATTTCCTTTTTATTCAAAATAGGTGCGTGTGCGCCCATCATTCCTTTACCATAGTAAATAGAGTAGAACATTTGTCCATCAGCGATCGTCAGGTTCTTATAAACAGGAACGCCTACATAAGATCCTGCAGTAACCATTGGTCCTTGCCCGTCACCTTTTTCACCGTGACAGTGATTACAGTTGGCCTGGTACAATGCTTTACCTTCCGCAAATACGGCATCCGATTGTTCCGCTGAAGTTAACTTAATAGGATTGACATCTGTCGCTGCGAGGTTGTACTCGTAGTTTCCATCAGGATTTGTAGAGAAGTCGTAACCGAACATTCCGTGCGTCAATGCAAATGCAGCGGCCGGTAAGCGGTGATATGGCAACATCATGCTTACGGTAGCAGAATCGGTTCCCCAATAAGGAATGGTATGCTTTGGCGGCATCAATGCAGACATGGTCATTTTCATGTCGTCATGAATTTTACCTCTCACTTCACCATAATCAACATACGGCTCGATGGCAGGAGAACGATACATGTCGGGCATATACTCCAAACCAGCACTATCAGGATCAGCCGAGCAAGCAGCTGCTAACAGTGCTACTACGGAAATCTGCATCATCGCCTTGAATTTTACTTTCATCTGTATGGTCTTTTTAACCGCCCCTGGCGGACTTACATTAATGAATTTCTTTTTGATCTAACTCAATCATTCCGGTTTCGTTCAGCATTGCCTGTAATTCAGCTGCAGTAAACTGGCTGTTTTCAGACATGCGGAACTCCATCACGAACTTATCGTCTGTCGTACGTGGATCCGGATTTTGAGCCGGCATTCCAGGTAATGTTTTATTGCGCAATAAGTACGTAATTGCCATTCCGTGAGCTGCACACAATACGGTAAACTCAAATGTGATCGGAATGAACGCCAACACGTTATCCATATAGGTTTCATTCGGTTTACCACCGATATCCATTGGCCAGTCAGAGATCATGAAATAACGCATTCCGATAGTCGCAAGCATTAAGCCCGTGAGGCCGTATAAGAATGCCATGATCCCCAAACGCGTTTGTTTTACACCGATAATAGGATCAATTCCGTGAATCGGGAACGGTGAGAAGACTTCAGCTACTTTCACACCTTTAGCGACTAACTTCTTTGCACCATCTTTCAGCACATCGTCGTCGTCATACATTGCATAAATTACTGTATCTGCCATGTCTCAATTAATGATTGTGATTATTATCCTCGTGGTGATCATGACCTGCATGACCGTTTTTAGCAAAGTACGGGTGAATTGGAGCCGTATCGTTTTTGTACGATTCACCTGAAGATTTCAGAATTGTTTTCAGCTCGTTCAATGCCAATACAGGGAAGAAACGCGCAAACAATAAGAAGAATACAAAGAACAATCCGATTGTTCCGATGTAAACACCTAAGTCGATGTGACTCGGGAAGTGCATACTCCAGGAAGACGGAAGGTAATCGCGGTGAATCGATGTTACGATGATCACATAACGTTCGAACCACATACCGATGTTTACCACGATTGAAATAACGAATGTAAACAACAAGCTTCTGCGCAACGGACGGAACCACATCAACTGAGGAGAGATTACGTTACAGGTCATCATTGACCAGTAAGCCCACCAGTAAGGACCGGTTGCGCGGTTGATGAAGGCATACGCTTCATATTCCACACCCGAATACCATGAAACAAACAGCTCCGTAAGATAAGCAACCCCAACGATGGAACCTGTTACCATGATTACGATGTTCATGTATTCAACGTGCTTGGTATGAATGTATGCTTCCAGTTTCATGGCCTTTCGCATGACTAGCAAAAGGGTTTGTACCATTGCAAATCCGGAGAACACCGCTCCCGCCACGAAATACGGAGGGAAGATAGTGGTATGCCAGCCCGGGATAACCGACGTGGCAAAGTCAAAGGATACAATGGAGTGAACCGAGAATACAAGTGGTGTAGCAACGCCGGCCAACACCAATGAAACCAATTCGAAACGATTCCAGTGTTTTGCACGGCCCGACCAACCGAACGAGAGAATGGTGTACATTCTTTTCGGAATCGGTTTTTTCATACGGTCACGGATGGTAGCGAAATCGGGAATCAAACCGATGTACCAGAAAACCAATGATACCGAAAGGTAAGTAGAGATCGCGAATACGTCCCAAAGGAGCGGTGAGTTAAAGTTCACCCACAACGACCCGAAGTGATTCGGAAGTGGTAATGTCCAGTAACCGACCCACAAACGCCCCATGTGGATCAATGGAAACAAACCGGCCATGAATACGGCGAAGATCGTCATCGCCTCAGCAGAACGGTTAATCGCCATACGCCATTTCTGACGGAACAACAACAACACGGCTGAGATCAGCGTACCGGCGTGACCGATACCAACCCACCAAACGAAGTTGGTGATATCCCATGCCCAACCAACGGTTTTGTTCAATCCCCAAACACCGATACCGGTTCCGAGAAGGTAGAATATACATCCTACTCCGTACAAACCGATAATCAAGGCAATGGCGAACAAAATGTACCACATGCGTGGTGCTTTGTCCTCAATTGGCTTACAAACATCCTCGGTAATTTCGTGGTATGTCTTATGCCCTAATATGAGCGGTTCACGAATTGCAGCTTCCTTATGCGACATTTCAGTTTATATTAAGCAATTAATGATTCTTTTTATTCCCGTGTCCTGCACTTTCCTTTTGACCGTGAGCTTCGGCTTCGTGTGCGTGTTCATGTGCCAAACGATTCAACTCAGAGTTGCTTTCGTTGCGCACTTTCACTTTGTACCAAATGTTCGGTTTCACACCCACTTCTTCCAATGCCTGGTAAGCACGTTTTTTGTCATCAGCGCTCTTACGAACCATTGATTTCAAATCGTTCCAGTCACCAACGATGATTGCGTTTGACGGACAAGCATCCTGACAAGCTGTAACAACGTCACCATCAATTACAGGGCGAAGTTCTTTCTTAGCAACCAATTTACCTGCCTGGATACGTTGAACACACAATGAACATTTTTCCATTACACCACGTGTACGAACTGTTACATCAGGGTTCAACACCATACGGCCAAGATCGTCCTGAGCAGGGTTGATTTCTGTAAATTTCTTGTAAGAAGGGTAGTTGAACCAGTTGAATCGACGTACTTTATACGGACAGTTGTTCGCACAGTAACGTGTACCGATACAACGGTTGTAAGCCATTTGGTTCAAACCTTCCAAAGAGTGCGTAGTTGCAGCTACCGGACAAACCGTCTCACATGGAGCGTGGTTACAGTGGTGGCATAACATTGGCATGTGAACCACTTTCGGGTTTTCAGAAGGAACTTCTGCTGCGTCGAAGCTGAATGTATCAGCGTCTTTACGTGTACCCGGAGCAGCTTCTTCGTCTGAAGCATAGTAACGGTCGATACGCAACCAGTGCATTTCACGACCACGACGAACTTCGTCTTTTCCGACTACAGGAACGTTGTTTTCAGACTGGCAAGCGATCAAACAAGAACCACAACCGAAGCATTGGTTCAAATCGATAGTCATTCCCCAACGGTGACCAACGTGCTCTACAGGATGTGCATCCCACAAATCGAATTCTGCGATCGGAACTTCACCTTCATGTGTGTGTAACACGTGCGGAGCGTTGTATACTTTTGAATCTTCGTTTTGGAAGATTTCCAATGTTGTTTCTTTTACGATTGAGTGACGCGCCATCACCGTGTGGTGAATTTGTGTCGCAGCAATCGGGAAGATGCCTTCGGCTTTGGCCAACGTACCGGTAACATCAGTTTCGTAACCGCCATTTGACCATTCCATGAACGGGAATACGTTTGCGCCGATCGGAATACGTTTTCCGTTTTCGTCTAATTCAAAACCACCATATTGTAAGGTACGGTAAGCTGCGTTTCCGATTTCTTCATTTCCGGCACCACGTCCGTAACCAAGCGCGATACCTACGGTACCCAATGCTTGTCCCGGAGACGGATAAACCGGCAATGTTACCGATTCGTTCCCGACTTTCACAGTAGCCATGTTCAACCCATTCTCCTGATCAAATGTGGTAACATAACCACCTTTTTTCATTTCGGTAGGATTCATGGTGATGTAGTTATCCCACGTCACTTTAGAGATCGGATCCGGCAATTCCTGTAACCATGGGTTACTTGCCATATCACCTGCTTTGATACCGGTTTTTTGGTAAAGCACTACTTCCAAACCTCCGCCTTTTGGCAATTTGGCAGACAATCCGCTCATTGCACCTTCGTTGAAAGTCAATGTTACAGCCGGCATTGCCATTGACATCGCACTGTTGTGCACTGCCATTCCCCAATAGGTATGGAAATCAGTATATTGTGTTTGTGTAGGGAAACCGTAAAGCTCCCAGTTTTTCGAGATGTAATCAAATGCTACGCGGGAGTCTTTACCACCACGGTTTGCTTTACCTGCCCAAACAAGTACTGATTCCAATGCTGAAGCAGTATTGTGTAACGGACGAATAGTAGGCTGAGCGATTGCGTAATGCCCTGCTTTCGCATTAAAGTCAGACCAAGCTTCCAAGGCATGATGATCAGGAGCAATATAACCACATTTTGTAGCCGTTTCATCACCATAAGAAGATAATGAAACAGTCAACTTGTTTTTAGAGAAATCTTCCAATGCTTCTGCAAATGCTTTTCCATTTGGCAAGTTGTAAGCAGGATTCGATCCTAAGAAGAAAATAGCATCCGGGCCATCTTTCTTTTTACCGATAACATCAGCCGCCAATTGGTGCATTTTAGCATCTTCGGATTGGTACATCATCACTTCACTTTCGAAGGTGATGGTTTTTCCATAAGCCCCTAAAACATCGTTTAGTTTGTTTGTCAGGATCTGAAGCGCCTTATTGTTTGAACCGCAAACAACTAGTGATTCACCTCTCGATGATTTCAATGATTTAACGGCTTCGTCTGCAATTTTTTTAGCGTTACCGCTAAGGCTGGAAGCAACACCTCCTGCATTTCCACCCATTTTACCAATCAGGTAAGCCAACACATTTGCCTGCTCACTTGGTTTGATCATTGCGCGGTAATCTGCGTTTGAACCGGTAATTGACATGATGGATTCAAACTGGAAGTGACGTGACATCCACTCTCCATCAGGATCGCGACGTGTTCCGTAATCTACCGAGTATTGGTTACCCAATAACCATGAGTCAAGGAAATCTGCTCCGATACCGATTACTGTTTTCGCTTTCGAGAAATCGTAATCAGGAATCATTGCTTTTCCGAAAGTAGCCTTGTTTGCCTGACGAATTCCGTTGTAAGAAACGGCATCGTACTGAATGTGATTAAAGTTGGGGTGCAAACCTGGCATCCCATCTTCACGAAGTGTTGGTCCGTACATTGCAGTAGAAAGATCGATCAGTGCCGACTGCATGGATGGAGAAATAATGGTATTGGAAACAAAGGCAACTTTACCTTTAGCTTTACCAATAGACATCAATTCAGCCTGTACTTTATCATCCAATTTCGACCAGCTGATATCTTCACCTTTATGCTGAGCTGTTTTTAAACGAGCACTGTCATAAAGTCCAAGAACCGAGGCGATGATTTGAGAAGTAACACCACCTTTTGTAAATCCTTGTTCTTTGTTTCCTTTGATATAAATAGGACGACCCTCACGTGTTTTCACCAAAATACTTGCGTAATCGGTGCCATCGTAATACGTAGAGGCGTACCATGTAGGCATACCCGGTGTTACGTTTTCAGGTTTATTCACATAAGGAATAGCTTTTGTTACCGGAGCTTCACAAGCAGCAACAGTTGCTGCAGCCACGCTGAATCCCAAGAACTTCAGGAAGTCACGTCGTGGTGTAGATGTTTCTTTCAGCGACTCATCGCCCAGGAATTCATCTACCGTTACTGATTCCGGAAACTCACGGTTTCTTGATTCTACGAATGCCGGCGTTTCCTGCAATTCATCAAGACCTTTCCAATATTTTCTAGTCATTGCCATAATCTTTTCTTCAGTTCAGAATTAATTAATAGTGACATTTAGCACATTCCCAACCACCTAATTCTTTCACGGTTACTTTACCATCTTCGAGGTATTGTCCGTATAACTTTTTATCGTTATTCAGGAGACGCTTGTGGATTTCGTTGTAGTAACCACTACCTTTTGTATCCAGTGCGCCTTCTGAGATTTCTTTTTCACCGTGACATTCGATACACCAACCCATTGTAAGGGTGGCTTTTGTCAACGGAATATTTCCTTCTACTTTGTTCAGATCAGAAACAGGAACCACGCGGGCTGTTTCGTTTTGTTTCGTCATGTCTCCGTGACATTGCTTACAATCCAAACCACCAACTACTACGTGTTGTGAGTGATTAAAGTAAACGTGATCAGGAAGAACATGTACTTTATTCCAGATAATCGGAGATGTTTTTCCGGTGTAAGCATCACCATTCCAGCCGGCGGCTTCGTAAATTGCCGCAATTTTCTCAGCTTGTTCAGGTGTCCGCCCTTTGATTTGCTTGTGACAGTTCATACAAACGTTCACGGTAGGCAAACCTGCCGATTTTGATTTTGTTACTGAGTTGTGGCAGTATTTACAATCGATGCCATTTGTTCCTGTGTGTACATCATGCGGGAAAGCAATCGGCTGTGAAGGCTGATAGTTTTCTACCACACCGATTGAATAACCGGCAAGGAACAAACAAACAACCAAGGAAATCACAATAACCAAACCACCCATACCAACGTATTTGCGATTTTTCCAAGCCCATGATTTGAATTCCTCCATGTAGCTTTTCTCGTCGACTGAACCTTTAGCAGTACCGTTCAGTTGGCGACGAACACCACCAACAGCCATGATAATGACTACGAACATCAACCCTACAATGATCCAGATCCAAGAAACACCGCCTTCTTCTTCATCAGTAGATTCATTAACAGGACCCTTTGGATCATCAATCTTAGGCTCCTCCTGTGCATCAACATACTCAAAGATCGCGTTGATTTCCTCTACTTTACCCGCCAAGTCAGGGAAAGTCTGCATGTCAGTAGGCTTCACTTTCGACACGCCTGCCGCATACTGATCAGCTGCGGCTGCAGCTTTCCAGTTGGACACCCATGTGTAGATGGAACCTTCTTTCGCACCACCATCTAACCATTTTTGGCGAACGCCTGAAAGTTTCGGGCCGGTACCGTCAGCATGCGGCTGATGACACGTAGCACACTTGGCTTTAAAAAGCGCTTCCCCATTCGGTTGGGCAGAAACATCAAATGCACCTAAGACAACTACTGCCGTAAGAGCACCGATACACCATTGTTTTATACTTCTAAACATCTGATTATTAGATATTTTTGTTTCTAAAAATGTTGGTCAAACCTAGCTAAACACTAGTATTGACGTTGGCAAATTTAGAAGAATAGCTACATTCCATGACAGTTTTATGACAATTTTCGTCCTACACTTTTTAATTTAAAACGATTCTAAATAACGTATTCCTTTCACATTTCTTAACAAACCGCTAATATCCTATCATTTAGCGTTTTTTTTGAAGCAAAAACCCGTTTATAAAGTCCGGTTTTATTCGAAAAATAGTCTTGGCACTTGTTTTGTAAAACCATTTCCTGAAAATTGTATTTTTGCACCCTAAAATGATTGTTATGCGAACGCTGATTGGTTTATTTCTATGTATTTCTGCAACGGGTTTTTCCCAAGGCCATGTGGAGGTAATAAAAGACAGTCGAATTGATGGATTGGTGCGCAACGAAAGTGCCATTGTTGCTCCGGCCACAGCGCCTCAAATTATGGGGTATCGCCTTCAATTGTTTTTCGACTCGAACAAAAGCGCTGTTGACGATGCGCGATCACGCTTTATTGCACTTTTCCCGAAAGTTGATACGTATGTAGAGTTTACTGCACCTCACTATTTTTTGAAGGTTGGTGATTTCAGAACCCATATGGAAGCAGAAAAAGTAAAGGCTACGTGTGAGAAGAGTTTCCCTACGAGTTTTGTGGTGAAGGAGAAGGTGAATTTGCCAAGAATTGACTAAAATTATGAATGTTGAATTATGAAGGGGTTCTACTTTATAATTTTAGCATTCATAATTGATAATTCCTCCCGGATTGCTTGTCCGACGGCATAGCCCGAAGACACACAAGCTTGTAACAAATAGCCACCGGTGGGTGCGTCCCAATCGAGCATTTCGCCACAACAAAACACATTTTTCCATTGTTTTAATTGACCGGATGAATCAATCGCGTCCATTGAAATTCCCCCAACCGTTGAAATAGCCTCATCCAATGGACGTAAGCCGGTTACTTCTATTGTGAACGCTTTCAATTGTTTTGCCAGTAACGCCGGGTCGGTAAACTGATCTTTTGGCAGTTCTTCTTTCAACCAATAATAAATCGCATCATTGAGTTTTAACTGCGAAAATGCTTTTCGGACTTTCGTGAAACTTCGAAGAATGGCTTCGATTTTCTCATGAGTCAATTGCGGTTTAAAATCGATCTTAAGGCCTTTAAAATGGTTGTTCCGAAGTACACGGTTGACTGCGTAAGCCGGTTTTCCTTCAATTCCGTAACCGGTAATAACCAAATCACCCGCTACGGTCAAATCACCAATCGTGAGCCGGCAATTTTTGATGAAATGTCCTTCGAAATTGCTTCGCCAGGTTGATTTCTTCAGTTCCAGACCGGTATTTCCCGATTGAAACGGAACAAGCGGAATTTCCTTTTTGTTAAACAGGTCGAACCACTTTCCATCGGAACCGGTTTTTTTCCAGGAAGCGCCACCTAGTGCAAAGATCAGGAAGTCGTATGGAAGTTCCTGAATTTCGGTTTTTGATTTTATTCGAATGGTTTTGGCGTCAAAATCGACCAATTCTGATTTTAATTGCCAATGAATCGATTCGGATTTTAAGTGTTCGAGCCAGGCATTGAGTACCTGGATCGGTTTGGTACCTTCGAGTGGGAATACTTTACCGGATGAACCGATATAGGTTTCTATTCCGATGGTTTTTAGCCATGACCTGAAATCGTCAGGAGTGAACTGAGATACCCAATCCCGGATAATTTCACGGTCGTATTTTTCGAGAAATGACTCTAGCGGTTCGGAATGTGTGAGGTTGAACCCACCTTCGCCGGCAACGAGAAATTTTCGGCCAACGGCAGATTTGTGGTCCACGATGGTGATATGAGCGTTGAGATCCCGCAGCTGCGCGGCGGTCATGAGGCCTGTAGGGCCACCGCCGATGATGATGATTTTGGGGATTTTCGACATTTGTTTTCAATGAAAAATTCTTGCTTGAGACGCCACCCTCCTCGATCCTCCCTCAGGGAGGAGGCGAATTCCCCCTAGTAGACAATCGTTATTTCGCTGGCCAAAGCTTTTGCTTTTTCGGTCAATTCAGCTGCGGAATCGGTTCCGTAAGTGAGTACAACGCCCATTCTTCGATAAGGCCGGGTGGTTGGTTTTCCAAACAGACGAAGATCGGTTTGCGGTTGGCTCAAAACGGTTGTCAATCCGTCAAACTGCGGCGCTTTATCCGATTCACGATCAGCCAGGATAACTGCGCTGGCGCCATTGCGGAAAAGCTCTATTGTTGGAATAGGTAAACCAAGAATCGCGCGGGCATGTAATTCAAATTCGGATAGATTTTGTGTTCCGGCAAGGGTTACCATACCTGTATCGTGTGGCCGTGGCGACAATTCCGAAAAGTAGGCTCCATCTTGCGTTATGAAGAATTCCACGCCCCAGATTCCGGCACCGCCAAGCGCTTGTGTTACTTTTCCGGCCATTTCCTGTGCTTCTTTCAAGTGAGCGTCTGTCATAGGCATTGGCTGCCAGCTTTCCTGGTAATCACCACGTTCCTGCCTGTGACCGATTGGCGGACAGAAAAGTGTGGGACCGTTTTGCTGCGTCACGGTAAGCAACGTGATCTCGTAATCGAACTTAATGAATTCTTCCACAATCACTTCTTTCAAATCTCCACGTGAACCTTCAATGGCGTAAATCCAGGCTTTGTCAATTTCAGCTTCGGCTTTGATCACCGACTGGCCTTTTCCGGAACTCGACATGAGCGGTTTTACCACGCATGGGATTCCGATTTCAGCCACCGCTTCACGAAAACCTTCCAAGGTTGTTGCGTACTTATACTTTGCTGTTTTCACTCCGACTTCAATCGCTGCCAAATCGCGGATTGCCTTGCGGTTCATCGTGAAATTGGCTGCTTTGGCGCTTGGAACAACTTGGATTCCCTGTGTTTCGTAGTCATAAAAACGTTCGGTCCGAATGGCTTCAATTTCGGGAACGATCAACTCGGGCTGGTGTTTGGCAACAATCCGATCAAGTTCATCGCCGTTGAGCATGTTGATCACTTCAAATGAATCGGCCACCTGCATAGCGGGAGCGTTTTCATAACTATCTACCGCGATAACGGTTTGACCTAAACGTTGTAAAGCGATTACCACTTCTTTACCCAATTCGCCGGAGCCTAA
Source organism: Candidatus Fluviicola riflensis (assembly GCA_002243285.1). Classification (GTDB taxonomy): domain Bacteria; phylum Bacteroidota; class Bacteroidia; order Flavobacteriales_D; family Crocinitomicaceae; genus Fluviicola; species Fluviicola riflensis. Next base: position 3,785,666 of record CP022585.1, read on the forward strand.
TAGGAGGATTTTTTTCTGCATGGAGCAAAATTAGCGCTTACTTTTTGTCTTGCCACAAAAAGTAAGCAAAAAAGTCAAGGCTGTAAGTCCAGATCTTGAGAACTACGGCTTGTTAAGTTATCTCAACCCAACTCGCCTGAGGCTGCCATGCTCGCCAACGTCCGTCGCGGCGGACCAAGCTCAAACAGGGCCTCGATCACACTTAACTTCACCTTGTTCTCTTACGATCGTCACTTAATGCCATTTTGGGGTCACGGTTCTGAATGAAACTTTTCGGAAGAATAAATTCTTTGCAGCGGACGTTTCGAAAAATCATACATACTACTCAGACAAGTTATTTGCAGAAACGGCGTCTAATTAAACGACGAAAACGCGAACTTCGGTCTGGAAAACACCCCATTTAACTAAAGGATAATGATTGTACCTATCTTTGTATAGTACTTTAACTATATTTGAACGCATCATGAAGGAAACGTTAACGGCTTTATTATACCAGTTCCACGGCATCAGTCTGGAAGAGCTGTCGCGTGCGCCGTTGATGAATCGTACAGACGAAAAATTTGCGTTTCATTTGGTCGATCTTCCTGAGATTTTAACAACAATGATTCCGTACTACGATGTACTAAATATCGACGGAAAAGTCATTTTTGCCTATACCAGTCAGTATTTCGACAATGAGGAGTACCGTTTTTTCAAGGATCATCATCGTGCTATACCAAACCGGTTTAAAGTACGCATTCGTACGTACCTTGATACCAATGCTTCTTTTTTGGAAGTGAAGGAGAAAATCAAAGGCAGAACGGATAAGAAACGGATTCCGATCAACGGTTTTAAACAAGATTTTGACGGTGAAGCGAAATCTTTCTTACAAAGTCGCCTGCGTGAATCCATGCATTTGAAACCAGTCATGATCAATAGTTACCGTAGAATTACTTTGGTGAACAAAACAAGTGAAGAGCGTCTGACGATTGATTTCGATATTACCAACGGCATGCTTGATGCGGGTGAAATTGACAATCAAAGTTTATCGCAGGTAGTCATCGCCGAATTGAAGCAACCAAAACTGGATCGCACGTCTCCGTTCTATAAACTGATGAAACAAAAACAAATCCGACCGTTTCGCATCTCCAAATTTTGTTTCGGCATGATGGATTTGTATGGAAACGATGTGATCAAATCGAATCATTTTAAAACCAAACGATTGTTTATTAAAAAACTAACAAAAAATGCATAACATTCTCTTGAAATCAGACAACACCTTACTGGGTATCAGCTATTTCAACAATGACTTTTACAGTTTGTTGTTCCGAATGATCCTGAACCTGGTGGTGCTGACCCTGATGATCCGTTTCCTATATTACCAAAAAGCCAAGCGAAAAGACTACCTGTTTACGTATTACCTGATCGGAATGATTACCTTTTTCCTTTGTTTCGGTTTGAAGAAACTGGACATTGATACGGGAATGGGTCTGGGTCTTTTTGCCATTTTTAGTATTCTCCGCTACAGAACGGAAGGCATTGAGATCAAAGAAATGACTTATTTGTTTTTGGTGATTGGTATTTCGGTGGTGAATGCACTTTCATCCAATAAGATCAGTTTGGCCGAAATGGCCCTGATCAATGGTGTATTGCTACTGATTACGTTTGGTTTGGAAAACCTTTGGTTGTTGCGTCATGAAACCCGCAAGGTGATTACGTATGAACGTATTGATTTGATTAAACCGGAACGTTATGCGGAAATGATGGCCGATGTTCAAGAGCGCACCGGACTAAAAATCAATCGTATTGTGGTCGGTAAGATCGATTTTCTCCGTGATTCGGCGCAGTTGCTGATCTTTTTTGACGGCGATGTGCAGCAATTTGGATCGCAACCGGATGAAATGCCGTTTCAGAATGATAATTGATTGGAATATCTTAAACTAATTTTGGGATTGGGCCACGATTAATCGTGGCCTTTTTTGTTTTTGTAATATTTACCGAAAATGATCATCGGTAAACATTGGCTCGGGATACGTCCCGAGCCTACAAAAACATGTTTATGGTTGTTTCAAATGAACGGCAATCCCGAATTTCAGGTTAAACGAATGCGCTTTGTGGATGTAATCCTGTTGATCATCGTAGGTGCTGGTGAGGTTCCAAACCCAACTTGGCAATACATACAACGACGTATTTTTATTCAATCGCCACTGAAAACCGGCAGAGGCGATCAAGCCCAACCCGAATTCGTTGAAACCTTCTTTACCTTTCAGGGTTTCTTCACCTGCTGATCCGAGTGTTGAGTTCCATTTTTGTTCCTGACGAAAACCTGCCAGCAATTGTGGTTGGATTCCACCGCCGACAAAAACTCTCAGGTCTTTTCCGTAGGTAAAAAACACCTGAATAGGCATCGCATAATAGGAATAACGCGACGTATAACTAAAGGTACTATCCGAATTGGGATCGTCGAATTCGTAACTTTCCCCGAAACGATCCAGGGCAAAGCCTGCATCATAGGATATGAATTTACTGACGCGATTACGCACACCAACCTGGAACGACCACGCTTTTAAGCCGGTTTCATCAGCACGGGCACCAAGCGGAGCACCAAAAGGCGCTTTATTTGATTCCAGATCGCGATTGGCATATACCCTCCCGGCACCCAAATAAAAAACAAATTCATCCAGACCTTCTGTCGGAACACGGCGTGCTTTCACCGGTTCTACTTCCTCAATAGGCGTTTCTTCTTCCACTTTTCCAGTGGAAATCTGACCTGTAACCGGCAGGGTAATTACAATAAATCCTGCGAGTACCAACTGTTTGAATAAATCCATTATTTTAGCGTTTGATATAAACTTTCCGCAAAAGCGGGAAGCAACATTAGTCACAAATTTCGTAATCCTTAACAAACTCCGCAATGGCAGCAAAAGAAAAAAAGGTAAAAAAGAAAAAAAGCTGGTTTCGCCGCATCTTGAAATGGTTCGCATATACCATCCTGTTTCTCATTGCAGCCATCATTATCATTCCGATTGTTTTCAAAGATGAAATCAAGGAAATGGTGTTGGACGAAGTGAATACCATGCTGAAAGCCGATGTTGAAATCAAAGACTTCGACCTTACTTTTTTAAGTACGTTTCCTAATGTTACCATTCAGTTGTATGATGTTTCGGTAACAGGTAGAACGGAATTCAAAGGTGTTAAGTTGGCGGAAATCAAACAAATTGAAGCACATGTAGGTTTGTGGGATGTTATCGGGGGCGATCAGATCGAGATCGATGAAGTGCACGTAACCGATGCTACGTTTGATGTGCGTGTGGCTCCGGACGGAAAAGCGAACTACGATATCGTGATCCCAACCGAAGAATTACCGGCCGATAAACAGGAAGAACCGTCCAATTTCAAGCTTTCTTTGCAGGAATATTCCCTTTCGAACATCAACCTTGTGTATGACGACCAGGCTGGTGATATGTACGCGAAAATCAAAAATCTCAACCATACCGGAAGCGGTGATTTAACGGCAGATGTGATTGATTTCGTTACCTCAACTACCATTGACGAGATGACTTATGAAATGGAGGGTCTGAGCTATTTATCAAAAGTAAAAACCAAAGCAGATGCCACTCTTTTGATGGAATTCACTGAAACGACTTCAAAATTCACGCTGAAAGAAAACAACTTCGAACTGAACAATTTTCACTTCGGAATTGATGGTTTCTACGAAATGCTGGCCGATCACGATCAAATGGACCTAAAACTGAACGCGAAAGAAATTACGTTCAAAGATTTGTTGTCATTGGTGCCTAGTTTCTACCAGTCGGGCTATGAAAGCATGATTGCGACAGGAAACGTAAAAATGGGCGGCGAAGTAAAAGGCCGGATGGATGACAAAAATATGCCGGGCTGGGATTTCGGATTGGATGTGAACAAAGCGAAAATTAAATACCCTGATCTTCCCGGAGCAATCAGCAACATTACCGTGAAAGCGGGATCGAAATTTGCTGGTGGTGAAAACCTCGATAAAATGACGTTGGATGTGGATAAATTCCACGCTGACTTTGTAGGAAATGTGATCGATGCACGTTTAAAAATGCGAAATCCTATAACCGATCCGTTACTAGATTCGAAGCTAACAGCGAAAATCAACCTGGCTACTTTGGGTAAAGTAATGCCGTTGGCTGAAGGTGAATCATATAAAGGAAGATTGAACGCCGATGTTGTGGTGAATGGCCGCATGAGCGCGTTGGAACGTGAAGATTACGAAGCATTCAAAGCGCTTGGAACGCTGGAATTGTTCGATATGCTGTACAAAAGCAAAGATTTGAACGAAGATGTTGCGATTTCGAGTATGGTATTCCGATTTAGTCCAAAAAACTTAGCCCTCGAAAAACTGAACGCGACGATGGGTAAAAGCGATTTTGCCATGACCGGAACCATTGACAATTACATGGGCTACATTTTCAGGGATGAATTATTGAAAGGTGATTTCACCTTCAACAGTAATAATCTCGACCTTGATCAGCTAATGGGTGTTACGGGAAGTCCGGCGGCTTCGTCTGGAGCTTCGACAGCTGCAACTTCAAGTGAAGAAGGCGAACCGGTATTGATTCCTGAAAATGTGGATTTCAACCTCAATACATCGATCAAAAAGATCAAATACAACGGAATTGACGTGAACAATGTCAACGGAAACGTAAACATGAAAGAAGAAGTGGCTTCGTTGAACAACATGACCATGCAAACAATGGGTGGAACGGTTGGTTTGAAAGGAAGTTACAACACCAAAGATCACAACAAACCGGGAATCGATTTCGGCTATAACCTGAAAGACATCGATATTCAAACGCTGGCGAAAAACTTTGTGAGTATTGATAAACTGGCCCCGATTGCCAAGTACACGAAAGGGAAAATTTCATCGAATCTGGATATGAAATCGTCATTGACGAAGAACCTGGAGCCGATTTACTCTTCATTGACCGGTGGCGGTGATTTGTATACCAATGCGGTGACCATTTCAGGTTTTGAACCGTTGACAAAACTCGGTGAGGAATTAAAGATCAGTAAACTGGCGAATCAAACGATCAAAGACGTGAAAGCCAAGTTCAAGTTTACTGACGGAAAAGTGGTATTGAGTCCGTTCAACGTGATGCTTTCGGGAATTGACACACGTGTTGAAGGTTCTACTTCATTCGAGCAGGCCATCGATTACAAAATGACGATGAACATTCCGAAGGAAATGATTCCGGCGGGGATGATTAAACTGGCCGAACAAGGTTTGTCGAAAGTAAACGGCGTGGTTCCGAAATTGAATGTGGGAAGTATTCCGGATGTGATTCCGGTGAAAGCATTGGTAGGCGGAACGGTGATGAAACCGAAAATCACAACCGACTTCAAAGACGCCTTGCTGAAAGCAACCGGTAATTTCAAAGACGACCTGATTGACAAAGGCAAAGAACTGGTCGACAAAGCGAAAGATTCGGTGAAAACAATTATCAATGATAAAGTTGATGAAGTGAAAGAAGACCTGAATGCGAAAAAGAAAGAGATTCTTGACAAAGCTCAAAAAGACGCTGACAAAGCCAAAGCAGAGGCGAAAAAACTAGCTGATCAAGCACGTCAGGAAGGTGAAAACACCTGTGACGCCGCTTACAAAGAGGCGGGCAGCAATCCGATTAAGAAAAAAGCGGCTGATGTAACCTGTAAACAAGCAAGGAAAACTGCTGAAAACAAAGCCAAGAAGATCGAGGACGAAGCCCAGGAAAAAGCTGACGGCATTATGGCTAGAGCACGGGAAAAGGCAGATCAGGTGAAATAATTGGTTAACCTATACATAAAAACAATATAGGCTCGGGATACGTTCCGAGCCTACTGTTTTTTATCAACTACATTGTCCTGGTCATCCCGTTTGGAACCACCAAAATAAAATCGGCTTTTTGTAAATATTCCTTTTCCAGTTTTTTCAGATCGCCTTGCGTCACAGTAGAAATGGTGATCACTTTTACCTGCGGTTTTGATTGCTGCAGGTACCAGACAATGCTTTGGTGAAAATCGCTGTGATATGAGCCGTTGAGATGTAGAAAATGCGTTCCTTCCTCCCAGTTTTCAACCATCGAATAGGCCATTGTGGCATCTTTGATCGCTTGCGAAAGCGCAAAATTCAATCCGCTGGCGTGCATTTCTTTTCCCATTTTGATCAATTCTTTGTATTGCGAAAGCGTTGTATCCATTGGAAAAGGTAGCGGGCAAATCCATTTTTTCTCGGCTTCGGAAATCGAATCAAGCGAGATCAATCCTTTTTTAAAAACACGTGATGCATAAGTCCGTGGAATATTGGTAGCGATATACGGAATCTTATTGTCACGGGCATAAGTCAGCAATGGCAAGTAATCGGAGCTAAAATTCGACCACATTTTGGAAGAGTCCTGTAATGTTTTTTCATTCCATTCGCCCGACAAAAAACGATTGACTGCGGCTTGCTGGTTGCGTTCAAACATTTCGGCGCCGAGTTTAAAATCAGCTCCATGTTTGACAAATAATTCCTGCGCCAATAGGTTTTGCATCCAATGCGCAATTGGGTCATCGTGCAATTCACCGAAAAAAACCGCATCTGCGGGTAACAATGCTTTTACCACTTTCTCAAATGAAACCGGTTTGCCTGAACCCGTAAACCATTGATAAGCCTGGGGTGATTGCGCCAGCAAATGTGTTGACGCCAGCAGGAATGTAATGAGTACAATTTTCATAATGGATTGAATCAAATCGGCACTAAGATAAAACAAAGTGGTTTTAAAAATGGAGCTCAATGTTAATGGGTACGATCATGGCTAACTATTTTTGAAAGAAGAATCATGACAAGATAGCTATATTGTTTCCCAGAAAGGGAGTTAGGTATATTACTTACACAAGAAAAAAACTATCCCCGCAATAGATTGTTTTTAAAGCTGGATTCTGAACTCAAATCGAACTTGCCCCCTTCAGGAATCAAATAAGCGAATCAATTTTTCCATGATTTTTTATATACAACTCTTGTGTATACCATACGAAACCAACCTTTCGTCTATTTTGGTGTTCATTTGCTCGAAATGATGTTTATTTTTGTAGCATGTTCCAAAAATGGCGCGCTTATTTTCCCCCGTACGTTCAATCGCTACTCGCGCGACTTTTGGTGGTGACGATCATCCTCACTATTACACGGGTTATCTTTTATATCAACAACAGCAGTTCTTTTAGTCAGGTTGCGCTTTCCGACTGGTTTGCCGGCATGTGGTTTGACCTCATCACGATTTGTCTCATCTTCTTACCTTACATAACACTGGCTATTTCCCCGTTTCCGTTTCGGGAAAACCGTTGGTATAAATTGCTGCTGAAAATTACGTTTTATATCCCGTTTTTGACTGCCGTAAGCCTTAACCTGGTTGATACGGAGTATTTTAATTTTACCCAAAAACGATCAACTGCCGATTTGTTTGCACTGGTTTCAGCCGGAAATGATGTAGGGCAATTGCTCACGACATTCATCAAGGATTTTTGGATACTGATCGTTTGTTTCATTGTTTTGTACATCGGGATGGTATGGATGTATCGCAAAACCGAGCCTAAACGTTTTGAAAAGAAGTTCTACAAACGTTCCTGGAAAAAAGAATCACTTTTCTTTCTGATGATTATGCCGATTGTGATCTTAATCGGCCGTGGAGGTTTTTCCCTGAAACCTGTCAACATCATCGATGCAACGTTGTATACCGAACCGCAAAACACGGCATTGATCCTGAACACACCGTTTACGATTGTGAAATCTTACGGTAAAGACGATTTGGTGGAAAAGGAATATATGAGCCTGAAAGAAGAGCGTAAACTCTACAATCCGGTGCGTCAAACCATTCCGCAGAATCTTTTACCCGACAACACCAACGTGATGGTAATCATGCTGGAAAGTTTCGGGAACGAATGGGTCGGCGCATTTAATGACACCACGAGTTACACGCCCTTCCTCGATTCACTCATCGGCGAATCATGGGTGTTTGAATACGGTTTTTCCAATGGTAAAAAATCGATTGAAGCCGTTCCGTCTATTGTGTCGTCGTTGCCGACATTGATGGACAATCCATACATTTCTTCGCCTTATGCAAGTAATTCTATTCAAACGCTGCCCGGTATTCTGAAAGAGCACGGCTATTCGACTGCTTTTTATCACGGCGCCACCAATGGTTCCATGCGTTTCAACAGTTTTGCAAAACAAGCCGGTTTTGATAAATACTTTGGGCGATTTGAGTACAACAACGACAAGCATTCCGACAAAACGTGGGGAATCCTGGATGAATATTTTAATCCGTGGACAGCCAAACAGTTGACCAAGCAGAAAACCCCGTTTTTCGCCACCTTGTTTACGCTTTCGTCACATCACCCCTATTACGTTCCACCGCATTGGAAAGGAAAACTACGCGTTGGAAAGGAGCCAATTTGCCGCTCGATTCACTACGGTGATGTGAGTTTAAAAAAGTTCTTCGAACAAGCTAAAAAAGAACCTTGGTACAACAATACGTTGTTTGTACTGGTGGCCGATCACACACCTTCTACGAGCAGTTCGTTTTACAGCAAACGCACGCAGATGTACCGTATTCCGATCTTGTTTTTCCACCCGCAAAAAGGAAAATTGCCGAAGAAACGTGAGAAAGTCATCTTCCAGCAAATCGATATTATGCCAACCATTTTGGATTTGGTGAATATCAATACACGTTATTATTCCATCGGACAATCGTATTTTTCGGGTAAGCGGAAAGAAGCAATTACGTACCTGGAAGGCTCTTATTATTACTTTGAAGACGAATACATGCTCGTATTTTCGGGCGACGAACCGCGCAGTTTGCGGAAATTTGCCGGAAAAGGGGCCAATTCGAAAAGCTACATTCCGGTAAACAGCAAAAGAGGAAAAGCGATGACACGTCAACTCCGGGCGATCATCCAACGTTACAATCGTGATTTGATTCACAATCAAACACACGTGAAATGAAAAAAAAGATCCGTTTTATCATCAATCCGATTTCGGGAGGCGTAAAAAAAGCCAAGGTTCCGCAAATGATTGAGGAGCATTTGGATCATTCGCTTTTCGAGTACGATATTGCCATTACCCAATACAAAAAACACGCGAAATCCATTGCTGAAGAATCGGCCCGCGAGGGAATCGATATTGTGTGTGCGGTGGGTGGCGACGGATCGGTACATGAAGTAGGAACCGCATTGGTCGGCACAAAATGTCATTTGGCGATTATTCCAACAGGATCAGGAAACGGATTAGCACGCCATCTGAAAATTCCGCTGAAAACGCCGATGGCCATTCAAAACATCAATGGTTTGTACAGTTTGCTCATGGATACCGGACTAGCCAATGACAAACCTTTTCTGGGTGTAGGCGGCTACGGTTTTGATGCGTTCATTGCCAAACGGTTCGACGAATATCACATCCGCGGTTTCTGGGGTTATACCCAATTGGTATATGAAGAATACTTTTCATATAATCCGCCGAAAATGAAAATTCAGTTGGAAAACGAAACGATTAAAGGTAAATTCCTGCTCGGTTCCATTGCCAATTCTTCTGAATTTGGAAACGGTTTCTGTATTTCACCGAAGTCGAATGTTCACGACGGAAAAATGGAATTTGTGATGCTTTCGAAGTTTGCTTTCTGGAAAACTCTTGGCATTCTTTCACGCTTCTTTTTCAAACGGATCGAAGGCTCCAAACACATTCGTATCGTGTCGTTTGAAAAGGCGCGAATCATTTTAGAAGTTCCGCTGGCGCATTATGACGGCGAACCGTTTGAGGTCCGCAAAGAAATCAACATTCAGATCATCCCTCAAAGTTTATACGTATTGGCCGGAAAAGGTTATTTTCAACAACATCAATTACCACTTCCCGGTGTAACGGAAGGTTAAATTCATTCACTTCAAAAACTCCGCATTATGTTCATTGATATCGATTTAGAAAGCATCTTATCTTACCTCAACAGGCTTACACCAAACACCAAACCGCAATGGGGACAAATGAACGCACAGCGCATGGTAGAACATTTAACGGATACTATGCAGATAGCGACCGGTAAAAATCCGCAGCCACTCGAAATTCCGGAAGACCGGATAGAACGCATGCTCACCTTTTTAGATTCGGACAAACCGATGGCACAAAACATTGCTGTTCCGTTTGCTACGCCTGAAATGAATCCCGTATTGCGTCATGATGAACTCGAACTGGCGATTGACGAGTTTGTGGAAGAATGGCTGTATTTTGAAGAAGTATTCGAATCTGAACCCGGAAGAACAGCAATTCATCCTTTTTACGGCCCGCTCAATTACGAGCAATGGTCACGTTTATCGCAAAAACATCTGACGCATCATTTCACGCAATTCGGGTTGGTGAAAGGCTAAAATGAGTTTTTGAAATTTTCAGCAAGTTCGGGATCTTACGAACGCGTTCCCAATATTCCGAACTTCCGCTCGTGTTCGTAAGATAGGGAACTTACCCTCGATTTTGACACCCAAATTTAGGAGATTCAAAACCTGGCTCACTAATAATCTTGTTTCAAAAGCTACTCCTTAGTTAAATGTTAATAATCAATCACATTTTATTTCAGTGAAGATAAAATAGTGTTTTTCATTCGTTTATGTATTTATTTTACACACTTTTTTCGGTTTACCGCAACTAAAATTGTGGTTTACCGATGTGTTCCTTTCATACTCATCCCTTAGTTTTGGCATGATTTAGAAATTGCGCATGAAAACACTACAACTTATTGAGGTCATGAACACATTGGAGATTGTTACTGAGCTGAGAAAAAACATTACCAATCACTTTTGGAAGGACTACGGATCCGAAATGAAAGTTAAGCTCGGCATGAGTGACGCTGCGATGCTTTCCTTTGAAATTTCAAAAAACGGGCGTGTGGCTATTTTTAACAAAGTCATTCGAAATCAGGCTCCTCAAGCAGACAACAATCAGAGTCATTACTCTTACGAAACCGCCGAATTCGGTGATATAGAAATGTTAATAAAGGAAGTACAGCGTTATTTATCGGATGCGAAGAATGCTGCACATCAGCACGAGCATTTTTCTACGATTATTCTGAATACGGAGAATTTTATTGCGAAGTGTAATTAGCTTTTATATAGCCAGTCCCGTAAGGACGAAATATCTTAGAAAGAAAGTTGTTCAAGTATTCATTTACCCTGTAGGGGTAATACCATCCACATGGTAGACAAATTGGTTGATTTGATATGCAGAGTCCCGACCCTACGGGGCGGAAGTTCAAAGTAAGCGTTGTGGTTTTACTATATCTCGTCCCTACGGGACGATGAAACATCCTAAAAACAAAAAAACCTCCTTTCGGAGGTTTCTATTACAATGTTTTTACCGGTTTTGCTGCCGCTTTTTTAGCCGGGATAGCTTTTACCTTGGTAGCTTCTGCTCTTTTTGGTGTTTCCGTTTTTTTACCGCTTCCTGTTTTTTCACCTTCCGTGCGGGTTTTTACAGGCTTAGACTCTGTGTTAAGCGGTTTCGCTTTACCAGGTTCTTGACTATATGCAACCGAACTTAAAAGTCCGATAGCAAGAACAAATCCAAATTTCAAGATCGTATTCATAATTTCTTTTTAAGGAGTTTTAGCAACTCTCATGCCAAAGCGTAAAAGTTACCACTAAAAGTACAACTTCTTTTTTATATTTGAACAACGAAAAGAATCCCCCATTATGAAAGTCATTACAAACCATATTTACGGCATCAAAGCGACGTTTGAGACGCTGGCAAAGGGGAAACTGTGGATTTTCTTTGTTCCGGGGCTGGCGGTTGGGCTTATGTTTTTTTCCATGTTATCTGTTACAGAAACGATAGAGGGAACCACAAGTTGGACCAAAAACATTTGGTTTTTCGGTGATTATGTCAGTTCAGGGATTGGATGGATCTTTGATAGAATCGAGGACATCTTGTATGTGATTATCCAGTTTATCGTTCTCACATTGCTTTCCCCTTTCAACAGTTTTTTATCCGAGAAGTTTGACAGTGAAATTTCAGGCCGGGAATTCAAAACGAGTTTCATCCAGATTCTCAACGATTTACTGCGTGCTGTCTTTGTAGTAATGATTGCCATTACGTTTGAAATCACCTGTATTATTGGTTGGTGGATGCTTTCATGGATTCCAGGATTGGGTTACCTTGATCCGATCATGTATTGGCTCATCAGCGCATTCTTTTTCGGGTTTGCTTTTTATGATTACAGCCTCGAGCGTCACGGTGTTTCCACATTGGGAAGTATCGGTTTTTCATTTTCCAAAATGAGTTATATGCTCGTTACCGGTTCCATCTTCATGCTCATTTTTATGATTCCATACATCGGATTGTTTATTGCCCCGGTTTTGGCAACGTTTATTTCAACGGGAGCTTATGTAAAACTGACACATCGTCCGCCGGCACCCGCAGCTGAACTAACACCTGCACCAACAGAAACACTCGATTAACACACAATTATGTCCAAATTATTCGCATCGTTTCCTCCGACTTCCAAACACGATTGGCTGGAACTTTTGCAAAAAGAGCTCAAAGGTGAATCGATGGACAAACTCCAGAAGTTCAACCGCATCGAGGAAATTTCACTTCCCGCTTACCTGAATCGTGAAGATCAGCCACAGGCATTTTCCGATCCCGGGTTGTTGCCTTATACCCGCGGAAGCAGGACTTCAAGCAACGATTGGCACATAGGAACTTGTTTCCGCCTGGAAAACGAACAAACCGATAACAAGCAATTGCTCGAAGCATTGATGGCCGGAACTACCGCTTTGGTAATCCACGCCATTTCGGACCGGGACATCGATTTCAAAACGCTTTTCAACGGAGTTGATCTGCCTTACATTTATACGACCTTTTATCCGCAAACAATATCACAGGCATCGGCTTTTCTTTTCTTTTTGGGAAGTTCACCCGGAGCAATCGTTACGGAGAATACTTCCGAATGGCTGAATTGCGCCAAACAATGTGCTTCGTTAACCGTAAAACCATTTGCCGTACAAGCCAACCTTGTGCAACAATCCGGAGGAACTACCTGGCAGGAACTTTCCATCGCTTTGGCAGAAGGACATGATCTTTTAGTCGCACAACTTGAGCTAGGGCTTTCGGTGGATGAAGCTTCGGCCAACATTCATTTCATTTTCGGGATCGGTAATCAATACTTTTATGAAACCGCCAAACTACGGGCTTTCAGAATGGCCTGGGCTCGAATCGTAAATGAATACAAGCCGCAACACGAGTGTTCACACGCGGCATTTATTACGTCCCGAACCGGATGTGTGCATACAAGCTTAAAAGATCCGTATACCAACTTATTGCGTCAAACTACCGAAGCGATGTCGGCTGTGGTTGGTGGTGTTCAGCAATTGGTTATTCAACCGTATGACTGGCACGCGACGAATGCCAATACTGCTTTTACCCGACGCATGGCAACGAATATTTCGCTCGTACTCAAAGAAGAATCGTATTTGGATAAAGTAATCGATCCTTCTGGCGGAAGTTACGCCATCGATGACCTCACCAATGCTATTGCTGAACGCGCATGGACATCTTTCCAGTGGATTGAAGCCAATGGGGGTTTAACGGATCAAACAGTTATTGAGACACTTTCGGCAGAGATCCGGGAAAAAGCAGTGCAGCGCGTGGCTTCTGTTCGTGAGAAAAAATCGACGCTAATTGGTGTTAATGCCTTTTTGAATCCCGACCCGGTTCAGCACGAATGGCATTCCAAACCTTCAGGGTGGAAAACCCTACCCGCATTAATCATCGAATCTGAGATCTCTTTGTCATGATACGTAAATCCTTTCAACATATCAATTTGTCTGCCGAATCCCGTGAGGGAGCTCCGGAACAGGACGTTTTCATGACAGCGGAAAAAATCGGTCTGGATAATTATTACAATCCGGCATCGGTCGCCACGGCAGAACATTTGGGTTTCGTAAGCGGAAAAGCACCTTTTTTACGCGGACCTTATGGTTCGATGTATGCTATTCGTCCGTGGACGGTTCGCCAATACGCAGGATTTTCGACCGCTGAAGAATCGAATGCATTTTACCGAAGAAACCTGGCTGCCGGTCAAAAAGGGCTTTCGGTTGCTTTTGATTTGGCAACACATCGCGGTTATGATTCTGATCACGAGCGAGTGATGGGCGATGTCGGTAAAGCCGGTGTGGCGATTGATTCCATCCTGGATATGAACATTTTGTTCGACCAGATTCCATTGGATGAAATGTCGGTTTCCATGACGATGAATGGCGCCGTTTTACCGATTATGGCTTTTTATATAGTTGCGGCCGAAGAACAAGGTGTGAAACAGGAACAACTTTCAGGAACCATTCAAAATGACATCCTTAAAGAGTTTATGGTGCGAAATACGTACATCTATCCGCCATTACCTTCCATGCGCATCATCGCCGATATTTTTGCTTACACATCAGAACACATGCCGCGCTTTAACTCGATTTCGATTTCGGGTTATCACATGCAGGAAGCAGGTGCTACGGCAAGCATCGAATTGGCTTATACGTTGGCCGACGGTTTGGAATACCTGCGCGCAGGAATCCAGGCAGGAATGGAAGTGGATACCTTTGCACCGCGACTAAGCTTTTTCTGGGCCATTGGCATGAATCACTACATGGAGATTGCTAAAATGCGGGCAGGACGAATGCTTTGGGCAAAACTGGTGGCGCAATTCAACCCGAAAAACGAAAAATCGCTGGCGCTCCGCACGCATTGTCAAACTTCTGGCTGGAGCTTAACCGAACAGGATCCGTTCAACAACATTGCCCGCACGTGTATCGAAGCGATGGCCGCAGGATTCGGAGGAACACAATCATTGCACACCAACGCCTTGGATGAAGCCATTGCATTACCGACCGATTTCTCGGCCCGGATTGCCCGGAATACGCAGATTTACCTGCAGCAGGAAACGGGAATGACTGATTTCATTGATCCATGGGGAGGAAGTTATTACGTGGAAAAACTCACGCAGGAACTGGCCGATGAAGCATGGAAACTCATTGAAGAAGTGGAAGAACTGGGTGGCATGGCGAAAGCGATTGAAACCGGGATTCCGAAAATGCGGATCGAAGAAGCCGCAGCGCGCAAACAAGCGCGTATTGATGCCGGAAAAGACATTATTGTTGGCGTAAATCGTTATCAATTGGAAAAAGAAGCTGCCATTGATATCCTGGAAGTAGACAATACAAAAGTCCGTGATTCACAAATTTTGCGGTTGAAAGCCATGAAAGCCGACCGTAATC
The DNA here is from genome assembly GCA_002243285.1 of Candidatus Fluviicola riflensis. Taxonomy (GTDB): domain Bacteria; phylum Bacteroidota; class Bacteroidia; order Flavobacteriales_D; family Crocinitomicaceae; genus Fluviicola; species Fluviicola riflensis. The sequence goes on from CP022585.1 coordinate 3,800,945, forward strand.
AGCAGCGCGTAGATGAATTATTGGCAAAACTTGAATCTGCGGCGCGGTCCGGTGAAGATAATTTATTGGCCATCGCCATCGAATGTGCGCGGGAACGGGCTTCGCTGGGTGAAATATCCATGGCGTTGGAAAAAGTATATGGTCGTCACCAAGCCACTATCCGATCAATTAGCGGCGTTTATTCGGCAGAAAGTATGAATGATGAAGATTTTGAAACAGCGCGCAAGCTGGTAGAGCAATTTGCGAGTCTGGAAGGACGACGGCCGCGTATCATGATTGCAAAAATGGGCCAGGACGGCCATGACCGCGGTGCTAAAGTGATTGCAACCTCGTTTGCCGATATCGGTTTTGATGTAGACATCGGGCCGCTATTTCAAACACCGAAAGAAGCTGCTAAACAAGCAGTTGAAAACGATGTGCATGTGCTGGGTGTTTCTTCTTTGGCGGCAGGACATAAAACGTTAGTTCCGCAAGTGATTGAAGAATTGAAACTTTTAGGCCGACCCGACGTAATGGTTGTAGCCGGAGGTGTAATTCCAGCGCAGGATTATGATTTTCTCTATAACGCAGGAGTATTCGGAGTATTTGGCCCGGGAACGAAAATTTCAAAAGCGGCCCAAAGCATCCTGAAGTTGCTGATCAAGAGCGCGGAATAGTGTTTGTGAAGGAAGGAAATAAAAAAATAATTGTACATTCGGCACAGTAATTGGTCTTATGACCTCAACCAAAAATAAATTGTCATGAAAAAACTGGTTTTAGCGACCGCATTGTTAATCGCAGGCTTTGTAAACGCACAAGGTCCTTCGTACGATGATTTACGCATTCTTTATGCAGATGGAAATTACGAAAAACTGGTAAAATCATCTGAAAGCTATACTCAAAAGGATAAATCCAAAACCGATGCATTGCCTTTCATGTGGTTAGCACGCGGATTGTATAAAATCTCGCAAAGCGGTGCTGCCGATGAGAAGTATAAAAACGCTTACAAAGAAGCCGTTGGTGCTTTGGGTAAAGCTATCAAGCTGGATAAAAGCGGCGATGTACAACGGGAGTACAGTGAGTTTTTCCAGGAATTCAAAATGAGCCTGGTGGAAATTATCGGTAACGACCTTTCTGTTCCGGATTATAAAAAAGCCAATTCCTGGGTATTGAAATACTATAAATTGGCCCCTACAAGTCTTGGAGCAAAATTACTGGAAGGTGCTTGTAAATTCCGTAATGCCGATAAAGGAGGCGCGAATGCCGCCTGGAAGGACGCAGATAAAAAAATCGCTGCTTTGGCTGATATTGATGGCTGGGATCCTGCAGATGTAGCGCTTTTCAAAATGGGCGTTATCCAAACAGCAGATTGTTATGTGGCGAGCCGTCAGGTTGACAAAGCCAAAACATTGTTGGGTAAAGTGGCTCAGTATTTTGAAGAAGACGAAGAGTTCAAAGCAAAATATGATGAGATTGTGAATTGATTTGATCTTGCATTTTTATAAGATATGAAGCCTCCGCACAGCGGAGGCTTTTTTTTGTTCTGTTGATTTTCAATGTGCGGAGGAATTAACATTGCAGAGGGAATATCTTTTTAAAACAGCAATCAGATCGAAATCAGGATCATTGTATCTTTGAGCTATGGTTAAATACCTCAAATGGTTTCGCAACAAGTATATTCTTACACTGGTAATCTTTCTGGTGTATAACTTGTTTTTAGACGATATTGATTTGTTTTCGATTTTGAACCAAAACCAAAAGCTTTCCAAACTGCGCACGGATCAGTCGGAAGTAACACTGAAACTGAATGAAACAAAGAAAACCCTGCGTGAATTGAAACATGGCCATGCGTTGGAAAAATATGCCCGCGAGGAAAAATTATTCAAAAAGGATGATGAGGATGTGTTTATCATTACTTATGAATAAGGTGCTGTTTCCTTTCCTTAACAAAATTATATCCAAAAAAAACGTCCGGTCAATTATTGACCGGACGTTTTTATAATGCTTGATAGCCAAAGACTAGTCTTCTTCTTCTTCATCTGTCTCAGCTGCTTTAGAAGCACCACGAGCCATTTTAACTGAAACTACAACCGCACTTTTGGCGTCACTAAATTTGATGCCTTTTGCTTCTGTTTCCAAATCACCAACACGGATCGATTGACCGATACGCAATTTAGTGATGTCAACGATAATTGCTTCAGGAAGATCTCCCGGCAAAGCAATTACTTTCAAACGACGGTAAACCTGTAACAATTTACCTCCGGCCAATACACCGCGAGATGCACCTGTCAAACGCACCGGAAGTGCAATTTTAACCGGTTTCTTCGGGTCTAATTGAAGAAAATCAATATGAGTTACTTTATCCGTGATCGGATTTTGTTGCAATTCTTGAATGATTGCCGTAGCTTTTGTTCCGTCGATGTCCAATTCTACCTGGAATACGTCCGGATTAAAAACCAATTTCTCAATAGCAATGTCCTTTACGGCGAAATGCGTTTGAGTGCCCTGCCCGTATAGTACGCAAGGAACCAATCCTGCATCTCTCGTTGCTTTAGCATCCTTTTTCCCTACGTTCGATCTTAGCGAACCGCTCAATTGTGATACTTTCATGTTAATTATTATGAGATTATAAAATGTGTACTTATGGATTCATTGTGTACCAAACGGTTGATAACGTCGGCAAACAAATCAGCAACAGAAACCACGCGGATTTTGTCGCTTTTTTCTTTCAACGGAATGGTGTCCGTTACAATTAGTTCGGTGAGTTTGGAATTGTTGATGCGCTCCATCGCTGGTCCGGAAAGTACCGCATGCGTGCAAAACGCCCGAACACTTTTCGCTCCTTTTTCCATGAACAATTCAGCCGCTTTGGTAAGCGTTCCTGCTGTATCGCACATATCATCGATCAAAATCACATCTTTTCCGGCTACTTCACCGATCACCGTCATTTCAGCTATTTCGTTGGCTTTTTTACGGTGTTTGTGGCAAATTGCCAATCCTGTATCCAATTTCTTGGCGTAAGCATTGGCACGTTTCGCTCCACCTGCATCCGGGGCTGCCATGATCAGGTTTCCATTGTCCAACGCTTTCATTTCGTTGAAGAATAAGGTAGAAGCAAACAAATGATCTACCGGAACTTCAAAAAAGCCCTGAATCTGGTCGGCGTGCAAGTCCATCGTCATCACACGATTTACGCCGGCAGCCTGCAACATATTGGCAATCAGTTTCGCACCGATGGCAACACGCGGTTTGTCTTTACGATCTTGTCGCGCAAATCCGAAATAAGGAATTACTGCAATGATTTTACGCGCCGAAGCACGTTTTGCGGCATCTACCATCAACAATAACTCAAACAAGTTTTCAGTCGGAGGCATTGTCGATTGTACGATAAACACATCTTGTCCGCGAACGGTTTCTTCAAAGGAAGGCTGAAATTCGCCGTCACTAAACTCCACCACTTTTACATCACCGAGACTTGTCCCAAACTTAGTTGCGACTTGTTCTGCGAGTATTTTGGAAGCTCTTCCGGCAAAAATTTTAATTCCTGTAGACATGCTTTTATCCATTTTGGAGGCACAAAGATAGGATATTTTTCCTTAATCCAATGCTGAACGCATTGATAATGCTTGATTTTTGATGTTGAATGTTTGATTAAGACTCCTTCAAAAATAGTTAGATGACTTTTCGCTTATCAAAAGTTCTAATCCAACATTAAAAATTAAGCATTCAACATCATTTCCGTTTGAGCCATCTCGGCAAAATAATCGACCCGATGAGCAAGTACGGAAAATAACTGATCATCCGCCATAAAACAGCCATTCCGGCAAGTAAAATTGCACTGGAAGTGAGGTCGGATAAAAGCTCGCTAAATGCCCACTCGGCTGCTCCGCTTCCACCTGGTGTGGGAGAAATACGCAGGAACATCCACAAGACCAATTGCTTGGCCAATACCTGGATGTGCTGCAATAATCCTAAACTGATAAAAGCTTGTAAGATGCAGTTAATAACCAGGTAACGCGAAATCCACGACGAACAGGTTGCAACAAAGGTTTTCGTCCAAAAAGAAAACGATTCGCTTTTCAATGCGATCGCCGTTTGCGCCACATCATTTCCTACCTGCAAGGCATTCGGTTTCCAGCGCTTTAAAAACGGAATGCTTGTTACTCCTCCAAGAATTCCACGAAGTAAAAATGGAAACTGGAATAAACTGAGGTAGAGTACCAGGCAAAGAACAGCGAACACGGAAAATCCGGTCCAAAACAACGTCATTACCGCTTGGGCATTATCGATTCCGGAAGGAAGCAGATCATCAGATGAAACCATTAGGAACACCAGCGGGATGAGCAATACATAAAACAGGTTGTCGAAAAAAGCGGTAATGATCACAATAGCCGTTGATCGCCCCAAAGCAATCTTTTCGCGGTTGAGAATAAACATCGCCACCGTGGCTCCGCTCAGTACTCCGGGAGCAAGCGCGGAAGCAAATTCCCACAGCATGATGACTGAAAAGCTCCGCCGCCAGGAAAGTTCCTTGTGCGTGAGAATCCGGATTCGCCACATATAAGCCAGGTCACGGCCAACCATTGCCAAAAGCGCCATGAAAATCCAGAAAAACGTATGGGCCGACCATTCAATATCTGCAATAACCTCCCAGGCACTTTGCTGACGGTAATTCCCTTGTTTCTGAGCATAAAATTCAGCGGGAAGGTTCCAGTCGACGTGACCGTTTTTGTTGGTATCAACCCAGGCATGCGTACCGAATCCGGGTTTTACTTCTTCAAATTCTACCTGCGACATACTGCGGTAAAACAACCAGCCCGAAATCCCCAATCCCAAAAGCAAAGCAGCATAAATGCGCCATTTACTAAAGGCTTTCGTTATGGTATCGGGCGTTTTCATGGCTGCAGAATCAACGTCTCTTCTACTTCCCAATTGGCACGCAATTTCTGCGTCAAAGTGTAACGGATTACTTGTTCGGCCTGCGTTTTTTCTGCGACATTACCGGCATCCCATTTCCCGTTTTTATTGCCGTCCCGAATGCAGCGAACGGTGTATTGGCCGGGTTCCACTTCTGTAAAAACAACCGATTTGGCAGATTCAGGTTTGACTACCGAATACAATGCCTTTTCATTCTGTACCAGTTCGATGATCCATTGTCCGTCCAAATCAGGGCAATTGATCTTAAGCGTACTCAAATCGGCAGGAAGCAGCGTTGTGTAGTTAATCGTCAACGAATCATTCACAGCATGTGTTCCAATAACAGCAGCGTTGTTGAAATGAATGCTAAACGACTGAGCTGTTTTCGCATCCGGAATAATACACCACTGGTTCTTTTCGGTTGAAATGAGTGAAAAAGGAACCGGATTTCCCTTGGTGGAAATGACCGTTAATTCCGTTGGTTTGACTTCGCGGATCACGTCATTGACTTCAAAAAACAGCGAATCACCTTGTTTCCATTTTGCAGAAGGATTTTTTGACCGGATTCGCAACGGTGTTTGTAATTCACGTTCAGTGATCGGTTTGCGCAGCGTGTCTTCACCGTATGTAATCTGGTAAGTTGAACCGGTTCGTTCGGGTATCACAACCTGGATTGAATCAGCTGAAAATCGTCTTACAATCTCGGCTTTGGAACCATTGATCATCAGTTTTTCCGGATCTAGTTGTTCCAAATGATGAACTGTAAACAAGCCTGGTAATTGGGGGTCGACTCTGATTTTGTTTCGCTGTGGTTCAGGACTGAAAAGTGATAGTATGACCGGAGTGCTGTCACCAATGACAACAGTTTCGGAAGAAAATCCGACGATTTCAGTGACTTGCGGTAATTGGTCCTTATTTTGATCGAGGAAAGCAAACAGCTGGTAAGGCGCATTTTTGAGGTATGAAAACCGAAAGGTTCCCGTTGATGTTGAACGCGTTGCATACAATGGTTTATCGGTCATCGGATCGGCTTCGGGAGCATACAAACCAACTGAAACCTGGTTCATTACCTGGTTGGAATAAGCATTGACCACCCGGCCTTCCAACTCAAGTGAATCGATATCCGCACCGGTTGCAAAAATAACCTGCATGATGGAATCGTTGCCTTCGTTCAGGTCGCGAACCGTGCCGTTGAATTGCAAAATGTAAGTCGTATTGGGCAAGAGCGGCTCTTCCCAGGAAACGGTAATCGTGCGATTTTTCTTCTCGGTAGTGAGTTTTCCTAACGATGGGTTCATGGTAACGGTTGACGCCGCATCGTTGACCACAATGTTTTCATCGAAAGTCATTTGCACTTCATTTCCGGAGAAATAAGTTGTTCCCTGCTCGGGTGATTGATCTACGGTTTTGGGCGCAAATTCATCTTCATCGCCACCCGTAAGTGGTATGACATCGGCGCAGGAACTAACCAGCAACCCAAAGAAAACAATTAAAAACAGTGCGTTCCGAGCCATTGACAAAGTTCTGTTAAGTACTGCGCATCTGTTTGATCGAAGTTGTTGAGTTGGTTGCTATCCACATCTAATACTGCCTCCACGATTCCGTTTTTGGTGATCGGAATCACAATTTCGCTGCGAGAATCGCCGCTGCAGGCAATATGTCCGGGGAATGCATCTACGTCAGGAACAACCAGCGTTTCATTGCGTTCCCAGGCAGTTCCGCACACTCCTTTTCCTTTCGCAATCCGGGTGCAGGCAATCGGACCCTGAAACGGGCCTAATACCAATTGATTTTCTTCAACGGTGTAAAAGCCTACCCAGAAAAAACCGAATGCCGTTTTCAGTGCGGCGGCCGTGTTGGCAAGATTAGCTGTACGATTCGATTCGCCCCCGACCAATGCTTTAATCTGAGGAAGCAATTGTTGGTATTGTTCGGTTTTTGTTCCGCTTACAATCGAGAGCGATTCCGCCATGGTAACTTTTTTTACAAAAATAAGGAATCTTATTCCTTACGCGTGACTTTGGATTTTTTGCGTCATTTTTTTTGATCGATTGCTTGGATGTAAGCGATAATTTTACCTAACTTGATTTAGAAAAACACAAATTATGCTTGATCTTACACAACTTGACAAAATCCTATTTCTCGACATTGAAACCGTTCCAGAAGTCTATCGTTTCGCAGATGTAGACCCATCAACCGCCAAATTATTCGAGTCAAAAAACATGCGGTACAAAACGGACGATAAGACATTTGACCAGGTGTATGACGAAAAAGCGGGCATTTATGCCGAATTCGGTAAAATCGTGTGCATTTCGGTCGGATTCGTTCGTTCAACAGCCACCGGAAGAACGATGTACATCAAATCGTATGCTCACGACGACGAAGAAACGTTGTTACGCCAGTTTGTGCGTTTGCTTGAAGACAGTTACAACAAACCCGACAAACGTCTGTGCGGTCACAACTCCAAAGAATTTGATATTCCGTTTATTTGCAGGCGCCTGCTTATTAATGGCATTGCATTACCGAATGTTCTGAACCTTGCAGGCAAAAAACCGTGGGAAATCCAACACCTCGATACCATGGAATTATGGAAGTTTGGTGATTACAAAGCTTACACCAGCCTGGCATTGTTATGCAATGTGTTCAAAATCCCAACACCGAAAGACGATATTTCGGGCGCCGATGTAGCTCGGGTTTATTATGAAGAAAACGATTTGGAGCGCATTAAAATTTATTGCGAAAAAGATGTTGTGGCGCTAATTCAGTTGTTTTTACGTATGAATGGCGAACAGTTGATTGATGAAGGGAATATTACGATAAAGGATTGAATCAACAGATTCATTTGCGCATTCTATTTATAATTAAAAAATCAATGAATTGTATTTCAAATAGTTGTTGCTTTTAAACTAAAGGGGCATCAGCTCTATTTTCGTTTTTCCGAATTGTTTCCCAAAGGAACATCAGGGAACACCGGCACGGTTTCGTCTGTTGTAAACCGAAGTGATTGACTCTCCAAAGCAACCGCGATTCGATCAGCTATGACGTCGGTGTATCGGTCAACAATCCCCGACGGCCATTCAATTACAATTTCCGAACACCGTGCAGCATTCCCCAAACCAACATGAGCGGTAAGCATGTTTTGTCCGCAATAACCCGATTGCGCCGAAATTTCGCGGAGCTGCCACGTTTCTTTTCCATTCACCAAGGCTTTCACTTTTACCTTGGCACCAATTGCAGAGCGATTGGAAACAGTACCAACGCATTGAATTTCGATCCAATGATTGGTATTCACGTTGTTGTGATATAAGGAATTCGGTTGTGTTCCATCAAAACAATTGGCAACGGCCAAATCCAGAAAACCGTCGTTGTCGTAATCGGCAAAAGCACAGCCATACGACCATCCCGCATCACCAACGATTGCCGAATTGGTGTCTCTCGAAAACGAACCGTCACCATTGTTCAGATAAAGAAAATTCTGTTGCCTTTTCCCTGCCGTAAACGCATTGGTGACATACAGATCCAAATCACCGTCATTGTCAATATCGCCCCAATTACTGCCAAAAGAATGACCGGGTGTTTTACACATTTCATCATCGTTCAGGCGGCTAAAACTTCCGTCGTTGTTGTTACGCAGCAGATCGTTGAAACCTCTGTCGTTTGCAAAGAAAAAATCAAGATCACCATCGTTATCGAAATCAATACTGTTGGTGCTCATCGTATTTCCTGGATTGTACCCTGCTATTTCTTCGAGCGAGACTGAGCTAAAATTTCCTGATCCGTCATTTTGATAGAGATTTTCGAATTGCTGTTTTTCATTTCCCACCAGTAAATCGAGATCCCCGTCGAGGTCGAAATCAGTCCAGTTGGCGGAGCGCGACACAAAACGATCTGTAACGGGAAGGCCGGTTGTTATTTTCGTAAATGTATTTCCACCATCATTGTGATAGAGCACATTGCTCAAATTTCCTTCACTGTGCGTTACGTACAAATCAACCAATCCATCGTTATCATAATCGCCCCAGGTCGCCGTTTCCGAATAACCGAAATCAGTCGCTACAGGTCCGTTTTTCGCTAAAGTGAACTTGCCTTTTCCATTGTTTTCGTAAAACAGGTTGGGTTGATTGTACCAATTGACAACAGCACAATCAAAATCGCCATCATTATCTGAATCTGCCCATGTTGCCCCAACCGAAGGCATGTTGTCGTTTACAATCGAGCCGTTGGTGACAGCTGAAAATGTTCCATCTCCGTTGTTCAAATAGAGTAAGTTATTTTCGCCTCCTCTTTTGCCATTGCTGATAAACAAATCGACAAAACCGTCATTGTTCACATCGATCCAGTTCACACTGCGCGAATCGGAAGGTGTATTGACAAAATCGCCCACCGTGATTTTTGTAAAGGTTTGTCCCCAACAAAAAACACTTGTTGCAGAAAGAAAAACAGCGGAAATAAGAAACCGTTTCATGTTAGTGAATTTGCACCAATTCGCGCTCTGTTCCGCTTGCATAATGAATCACCATCAGGTAATTTCCTTTCGCCAAATCATTGGGTAATTTGATCGTTTGCCCGCAAACCTGGTAATCAGCTTTCCACACAACGGTTCCATCCGTTTGAACCATTTCGAGGAAAGTCGGCTGTACATCCGAGCGCATTGAAATGGTCACATTTCCAGTAGTAGGATTGGGATAAATGCTAAACAAATTCATTTCTTTTTCAGCAACGTTCAGTTCGCTGCAAATAATGGCCGCAGTGGCCCATGTCGACGGATTTAGTTTGTCAGCGGTTTCAGGATACATGTGAGAGCTGCCGCCCGCGCTCATCACATCAAACGCGATCCCGATAGAATCGCCCGACCCGAGTGTGTAACCAATTTTTGAGAATGGAATCGCAATTTCAATCGTATCGGTATACGGAAGTCCTGGTTGAATATTATTTACGGCTATCCAATCGGGCTGAACTTCCTGGCAATTGGTCCACACGTCCGAACTCCCTTGGTTCTCGCAATCTGAATCCGCAACAAAGAACCACCAATCATCGGGTTGCCATGTTGTTTCTTTGCTGTTGTTCACATCGATCACAATTTCCGGAAAATGAAGGCTCGATTCCAAATAATCCCGAAACAAAAAGTAAAGGTGTGTCGAATCGTGCATGCAGGCAATCCTGGTAATTTGATTCGCTACATTAATCGCCACTTCGGTCGCCATAAACCATTCGTCGGCTGCCGCGATTCCATCCAGCTGCGGTGGCGGGCTGCAATTAATCTGAAATACCTGTGAATTTGCGGAGATCGAAATTCCACTAAATAGAGTGACAAGTAAAAATGTCCGGGTAATTTTTTGACGGAACATAATCTGTGGTTTTTGTTACTCACAATACTACGGAAAGATTGTACGGTCCCTGCAGCTAAACAACCGATAACCAACATTTACAGACAGACAAACCGTTCGCTTCATTCAACGTTGTTAAAGCCTGCTTGAAGGTCATTCATTTGCGATAACAAGTTGTTGATGCGACGCAAGCAGTTATTGGCCATCATGATTGATTGAAAAGCACCCGATTCCGTATTTTTACCACATCTATTCAAATCGGATTTCCAACAGAAATAGGTATTTTACCCAAACCGATTAACAGTAGAACTTGAAGAAATTATGCGCGTTTATAGTTGCCTGATCGTAGAAGATGAGCCGCTGGCAGTGGAAATTCTGCAGGAATACATCCGGGAAGTTCCGTTCCTGGAATTAACCGCTGTTGCTCCCAATGCTGTGAATGCGCTGCAAATCCTTCAGGAAAAAACGATTGACGTGCTGTTTCTTGATATTCATCTTCCATTGTTAAAAGGCCTGGATTTTCTAAAAACACTCAAGCAGCAACCACATGTCATTATCACGACTGCTTATCACCAATATGCGTTGGAAAGCTATGAATTCAATGTGATTGATTACTTGTTGAAACCTATAGAATTCAGCCGGTTTCTCACGGCAGTGAATAAAATTCATGTAAAAGAACAGCCTCAAGCGGTAACCATGGTTACGAGTGTTTCAACAGAACGGCCATTTCTCTTTTGCACTGTCAACAAAAAGCGCATTCGTATTTTTTTGGATGAATTATTGTGTATCGAAAGTCAGAAAGAATACAGCAAGATCATTACCATTTCCAAAACCATTCTCACAAAACTTAGTCCGCCGCAAATCGATACGTTCCTTTCGAGCGGAAACTGCATGCGTGTACACCGTTCCTTCATCGTTGCAATCGACAAAATTGATTCTTACAGCGCCATGGAAATCGAGATTGGCGGTTTACGTATTCCAATCGGTCGTAGCTACAAAGAGTTGGTACAACAGGCTTTGGATAACCTCGGCAGATAGCTTTTCGGGCCTGAAACTGGAAACGCTGAAAGAGTTATGCAATCAAAATCGTCAGATACTTACACAGACTTCCGTATATTTAGGTCGTATTTTAAGCCAATTTCAGCGCTATGAAACTTTTACCGATTTTACTACTGACAACTTCATTGGTTTGTCTTTCCCCGAACGTGTCCGCTCAAACGGTTTTTCCGCACGATACCCGCAGCGATAGTATTGATATTCGTCATTACGATGTGCACCTCGATCTGCGTGATTTCACCACCTTTATTCTGAAAGGACAGGTTTATGTTGGTTTCAAACCATTGGTAAACGGAATTGATGAAATTCGACTGGATTTACTGGGATTAACTGTCGACAGCATCAAAGATCAAAGCGGGAATCTCCTGGCTTTTACCACACAAACCGAAAGTTTCGTTGCCGATTTGGGTGCTACCTTCAACATTGGTGATTCTACCGGTATTGAAGTTTTTTACCATGGAAACCCGGTAGAAGATCCTTCATTCGGTGGATTTTATTTCAATTCTGTTTTTGCCTATAATGTTGGTGTTTCACTGGAAGATATTCCACATAATTATGGTAAAACATGGTTTCCTTGTTTTGATAATTTCAACACACGCTCTACCTATGACTTGTTTGTTACGACACTTCCCGCTCACGAAGCCGTTTGCGGAGGCGTGCATCAATCAACAATCGTGAATCCTGATTTGTCGGAAACGCATCATTGGAAAGTCAATCAAACCATTCCGTCGTATCTTATTTCGGTTGCTGTCGCGAATTATGTATTCGTCGAAGATACGTTTACCGATTACCTGGGTAATCCGGTTCCGGTGCGATTGGCAGCTTTCGCAAATGATACTACAGATATGAATAATTCGTTCGTGAATCTTGAAAGCGCTTTTGATATTTACGAATCGAAATGGGGGCCCTATCTTTGGGATCGCGTTGGTTATGTGTTGGTACCGATGACTGCCGGAGCGATGGAACATGCCATGAATATTGCTTTTCCGATGGCTGCTGCTGATGGCGGTTTGAGCTGGCAATCGGTGCTGGTACACGAATTGTCGCATCACTGGTGGGGAAACCTGGTTACCTGCCGCACAGCTGAAGACATGTGGATCAACGAAGGAAGCGCTGCTTATTGCGAATACGTATTCAGCGAAGAATTTGCCAGCAGGGCCGCCTACGAAACTTCTGTACGAAATGCTCACAAAGGCCTGCTCCGTGAATGCCATCATATCGATTCGGGTTACTGGGCCGTTTCAGGTGTTCCGCTAAATCACACTTACAGTAATACGACCTATCTGAAGGGTGCTGATATGATCCATACTTTACGTGGTTATTTGGGCGATTCCTTGTTTTTCAACGGATTGAAGGAGTTGCTGGACCAAAACAAGTTTTCAGACATCGATGCCATTGAGTACCGCGACGATTTGATGGCCATTACCGGTTTCGACCTCACGAATTTCTTCGCCGATTGGATTTTTCAGGGTGGCTGGCCGCACATAGCCATTGATTCAATTTCCTCAGTGCCGAACGGACCCAATTATGATGTGACTATCCATTTGCGCCAAAAGCTGGTAGGCAGAAGCAATTATTCAACCCAAGTGCCGCTTTTGCTGACATTGCGCGATGAAAACTGGAATACATTTGAGCAAACCATTCATTCATCGGGAATGAATAATTCGGTTACCTTGACATTGCCTTTTTCACCTACATTGGGTTATCTGAATCGCGATGAACTGATTTCGCAGGCTGTAACTGCCAATTATAAAACCGTTATCAATACTGGCACGCTAAATCTTTCCCATGCAAACATTCTTATGCAAGTGCAAACTTTGGGTGCGGATTCGTCATTCGTGGTTGTTGAACACCATTGGGCCGCACCGGATCCTGTTATCGACTGGTCGCAGGCGTTTACTATTTCACCGCAGCGTTACTGGCGTGTAGACGGGATTTGGGAAAGCGGTTTCACAACCAATGCTACGTTCCGTTATTGCGGCCAGGAATCGGGTTCTAACGGTTACCTGGACCATTTGCTTATAACCGGTGCCGAAGACAGTATTATTTTGTTGTATCGTCCGGATTGTTCGGTTGATTGGACCGAATGCCCAAACAGTACCTTGGTGATGGGAAACAACACGACAGACAAAAACGGAACGGTGACGGTGACCAACCTGCAAAAAGGAGAATATGCTTTTGCGTTGAAAGGCCCCAATGCCGGTTTGGGCGAAGCAAATGATGCTGTATCTGTCAGTCTGTTCCCTAATCCGACCGACGGTTTGGTGACCATTGAAACAGCCGAAGAAATTGACCGTTTGGTAGCAACTGATCTAAACGGACGTGTTACCGCACAACGAAACGCCACCGGAAAAACCATCACGTGGAATACATCAGATTGGGCGACAGGAACGTATGTTATTTCAGGTTACAAACAGGAAAAACGGGTATTTGGAAAACAATTGGTTGTGAAATAAATAATTGTTTTTTGATTGGATAAAACCAATTCATTTTATTCATTGGCCCGGTTAATTCCGGGCCTTTTTTGTTATAATAATTTATTATGATTGGGATTTGTATTGTGGGGCGACCCCACAATACAGAAAACAAAAAACCGCCGGTCAAATGACCGGCGGTTCCATATTATTCAATAATTCAATTCGATTATTTCACGACAAATTGCAATGTCTGACTTGCATTGGTTTCTGCCAAACGGATCAGGTACATTCCTGCTGCAAACGATTCGGTTGAAATCAACACAAGGTTGTCACCTTCATTTGCATTGATTGTGTGTTGTGAAACAACATTTCCTAACAGATCAGTTACAAACACTTTTACCGTTTGGCCTGTAGCCGCTGAGAAACGAACGTTTACCTCATCTTCTGCAGGATTCGGGAATACAACCGCATTTTGTAATTGTAATTCTTCATCCAATCCAACTACGATCGTTTCAGACGGTGCACCACCATAGATATTGATATCGTCGATGTAAATGTTGTTACCACCATCACTTTCAAATCTGAATTTGAATCGGAAATTCTGTACCCAATAAGAAACTGTAACGTTGGTCATGTGAACCGTTTGCCAATCAGCTAAAGCCGGTGTCCATGAACTACTTGCTGTTAAATTTGACAACGATGCGCTGTGCATGGTTTTACGTTGATCCCAGTTGTCACCGCAATCGTTTGTAAGGAATACTTTCAAATAGTCGTCATTAGCAGACTGACGTTTGCGGTAACCATAACGGAATGATAATGTCACACCATCAGCTACATCGACAGTAGACAAGTCAACAGGTGTAGAGATCAATTCGTCTACATTACCTGCCACTTGTCCGTAATTGGACAATTTAGCCGAGTTTGTTCCTGTATGTCCGGCAGTATTCGTTACCAACCATGCGTTATTGCTTCCGGTGTTTTCAACGATCCATCGGTTTGTATCAAAATCACTGATTCCTTCAAAGCCTTCGAAGTATGGCAATGATTCCCCTGCGGCGAATACGGTAATGTATCCTGCTTTTGTTTCGTCATCACTTGAAGCACCATCGGTAGCAGTCAATGTAACTGAATAAACACCCGGAGCGGAGTAAGAAACCGAAGGATTCTGATCGGTTGAAGTCGCAGGAGTTCCACCAGGGAATGACCAAGACCAGCCCGAAACTGCGTTGTAAGAACCATCGCTGAATTGGATCGTTTCACCGGCACACACATCTGTTTTTAATGTGGTGAACTCGGCTTTACATAATGCCGCGCTTCCATCGGCCCCTGTGGCAACGAGGTTTGCATTTGTCGAAAGGTTGTTACGTCCTGCGGTAGAAGAAGTCAATGCAGTACGCATACGCGTTACCTGACCTGCTGTAAACATTTTAGAACAATAAGAATAGTCCATATAGTTCTCTACGTTTGCACGCACACCACAAAAGTTTTCGTTTAAGTTACAAGCAGTTACACCACGTGTTGTAGGTGTATCCGCTACGTTGTCGGTTCCACAAGAAACTCCGGGATCATTGGTATCACCCCATGTATGTGAAAGATTCAACCAGTGGCCAGCTTCGTGTGTTAATGTACGGCTTGTGTTTTCTGAAGAAGTTCCGATAGAACCGGTGTAGTTGTGCAGAACCCAGATTCCGTTGTCCATGCCGCTTCCTACCCAACCACTTGGTCGGAAAGTATAACCTGCAGCGCCACCGATATCTCCGCAAACGAAAATATTCAGGTATTTGTTCCCTGCCCATTGTCCGTTATATACATCATTACCCGCAACAATTGCATTCACCTGATCACCACCATCTGAACCATCGTAAGAAAGTGCATTCTGTGTACGGGTAATTCCACTGAAACAAGCACCATTAGGCGCTTTTGTTGCCAATACGAATTCTATTTCAACATCACTCGGCTCGCAAACTGCGCCCGGGTTACTAGCGTTAAAATCGTTGTGTACCGTAGCAGCATCTGAATTTTGAAGGCGGTAATCGCGGTTCATAATCGCCAATGCGTCCAGAATTTGTTCACGGGAAATGTTCTCTACTCCACCGTTATGCAAAACGTGAAACACTACCGGAATTTTGTAAACAAGGCGATGCGGATCTGTATTGTTCAGCATTTGTTGTTCGAGCACTGCGAAAGCCTGCTGTTCTAATTGATATTGCGCTGCAAAATCAGGATTGGCCATCAACTCATTGAATCGTTTTTGCTGGTGGCAGTATTCTACTTCTTCGCCATCACGCATATTGGCGTGATTTAAATGCTGTTGTTGTCCGAATAAAGCCGAAATGGAGAGAAGGCTATATGCGAGTACAGAGAGTTTTAGTTTTTTCATTGTTACAGTTCTAGCTAGTTTATTTCTGTATTAATTAAATGATGATTGTTTTAGGAATGGTTGGAATATTTCTCTTTCGAAAAGCACAGTGAATCAAATGACGATTGTCAGCAAGACAGATAGGAGTAAAACTAATTTTCGTTATTCGTAGCATTCAACATTTCTATTTGAGGCACACAAAATACAAAAAGTGTTAAAACAATTGTCTTTTTTTGGCTAAACGGGTGAAACTATTGATTGAATGGTATTTGAATTGATTATTACCCCCCAGTCAAGTTTTTCAATAAGACATATTAACACCAAGTTATTCTATGCCAAGAAAATTGATTGAAATGCAGGCACTAAGTTTACTCAACAGATCGCAATGAATGAGAAACCATTCCTGAATAAGGCATTGCCAACAAACGATCCAGTTTTTGGGCCACCATTTCGGGTGAAATCAATTCTCCGTTTTCATAATACTGGTGAAACGTGGCCGAAGCTGCAAAATCGGCTTGATCAACCGACCTGATCTGCGCCTGCATAGGTGTATCAACAACTCCGGGAGCAACGCAATACACTTTGGTCGTTCTGCCCTTTTCCTGTTCTTCCAGGTAAAACGTCTCGGAAAGCATTTCAAGCGCTGCTTTCGATGTACAATAAGCCGCCCACGAAGGAATGGCCCGTTTGGCTGCGCCGGAACTGATATTCACCACTGTTAACGCCATGGAATGATCCCCGCAAACACGGGCCAGTTTATTCATCAATAACGCCGGAGCAACTACATTCAGGGCCATTACCTGATTAATATCCGGAGAATCCTGATCGCTTAAACGCTTGACCGTTCCGAGCATACCAGCATTATTGATCAAAAGAATCTCTGTTGAAATCCATTCTTCGACTGCCAATTCCTTGATGGCATTTTGATCGGTCAAATCACACGTAACCGGTTGGTAATTTGCATGATTGATCGTATGCCTTCTACCAATTCCAACAACGGGAACACCTTTCCGCAGATAATGCTCCGCGATGGCTTTTCCGATACCGGATGATGTGCCTGTGATGATGATTTTCATATTGATAATGTTGAATTTTAAATGTTGAATGTTTAATTGGAGCCTCCTTTTCAATTAGAGTTTTACTTCTCACCATGAACTGCCGGCTGTTTGCTAAAGCTTGCTCCTTCCCTGTATTTCAATTCAACATCAAACATTCAACATTAAAAATTATTTAAGTGCCTGTTCAATATCTGCGATCAAATCTTCCACATCTTCTACACCAACACTCAAACGCAGCAACGAATCTACTACTCCTACCCGCTCGCGCTCGGCTTTCGGAATGGATGCGTGCGTCATGGTTGCAGGATGATTGATTAATGATTCAACACCACCCAGCGATTCGGCCAATGAAAACACTTTGAAGGAAGAAGCCACTTTGAAGGTGTTTTCGATGCTTTCTTCTTTTAATACGATGGAAATCATTCCACCGAAATCGCGCATTTGTTTTTTGGCAATTTCATGGTTGGGATGATCGGGGAAACCAGGCCAGTAAACTTTGGCAATTTTGGGGTGATTGCGCAGGTATTCTGCTATGACGCGGCCATTTTGACAATGACGCTCCATACGCAAATGCAATGTTTTGATGCCGCGCATAACTAAAAAACTGTCCATCGGGCCA
Organism: Candidatus Fluviicola riflensis; assembly: GCA_002243285.1. Taxonomy (GTDB): domain Bacteria; phylum Bacteroidota; class Bacteroidia; order Flavobacteriales_D; family Crocinitomicaceae; genus Fluviicola; species Fluviicola riflensis. Next base: position 3,818,677 of record CP022585.1, read on the forward strand.
GGATTTGCACCACTTGAATTCAGCACAAAATACAATTGCTCATGCAGCTCCGGATTATTGGTAATCAATGCTCCCATCACCACATCCGAATGGCCACCGAGGTATTTTGTAGCGGAATGCATGACGATATCAGCTCCCAGATCAAGCGGATTCTGAAGATACGGTGACGCAAATGTATTGTCGACAGCCAATAACAGGTTGTTTGCTTTTGAAATTACCACGCATGCTTCAATATCAACAATTTGCATCGTAGGATTGGTAGGTGTTTCCACCCAAATGAGCTTGGTGTTTTCGTTTAAAACAGTATGAATGTTTTCGGCATTGGTCATATCGATGAAATGAAAACGAATCCCGAATTTTTCATAGATCTTGGTAAACAAACGGTATGTTCCGCCATACATATCATCGCTGGTAATAACTTCATCACCGGGTTTCAATAATTTCAAAACGGCGTCAGTCGCTGCAACACCCGAACTAAAACACACACAATGCTTTCCGTTTTCGATGGCAGCAATATTTTCCTGCAAAGCTTCACGCGTCGGGTTTTTCCCACGGGCATATCCGTAACCTTTGTTCACTCCGGGCGACTCCTGCACATAAGTAGAAGTCTGGTAAATAGGCGTCATAATTGCTCCGGTAGACGGATCTGGATGCGCACCTGCGTGGATGGCTTTTGTTCCGAACTTGTATTTGCTCATGGGATTGTTGTTCTGTTTGAGGTACAAAAGTAGCATTTGGCTTTGTGATTCGGAAATGCATTTCATTTCGTAACAAAATTCCCCGGAGTGGTTATACTTTCAGGCAACTTCTGCTCCCAAAAAACCGGCATCATGAAACAATTCTCCACTTTCCTTCCAATTTGCTGTTTCGGCTTGATCATTTTCCTCTTACAAGGAAATTCGGCAACTGCGGCAACGCCTGATTCGGCTTATGTTTCCATCGAAGAACTGCTGAACAGCAAACAGATGTCCGGAACCATCAAAGGCAAAGGTGGTTACCAGGCAGAATGCATTGAATTTGACTTGAAAAACCTGACGCGAGACACGCTGTTTGTGGAACTGGAACCCGGTAGGCGATTGGTCTCAAAAGACACCACCGAACAGGATATCCTGATTGTAAAACGCAAACGCTTTTCACTGGCTCCGCTGGCTACCCTTGTTTTCTCGGGTTTTGGATTTTGCTGTGAAAGCAAGCGGCATGCGCCGGCCAATCAATCCGACTTCTCGATCGGTTATATGGTGCCGGCCGACTGGCAACAGCTAACCGACCTCATCGACCGGAATAATTTCCCGAATTCGGCGATTCAATCAGCGATCTGGTGCCTTTCAGATAATCACGACCTGAGCTCCATTCACGATGAAGATCCTGAAAAAACACGGTTGCTGAAACGAATTGTTGCAAAGATTAAGGGTATGGAAGTTCCATGGTATTCCGTGACCTATGAAACCGATCCGGGCACTCTCTTTTCGGGTAGAGCCGAATCCGTTTACGGAGAAATCACCTATTACATCAGCAACAACGCGTTGATCAGCATCAATGTGCGCGACAAAAACGGCGTTGTGGTCGCCAATCTTGAAAAAGGTACGGCGAAAGGTTCGGGAGAATACAACTATTCGCTGGCGCTTAGCGTGAAAGGTTGGCCGAAAGGTGAATATGAGATTGCTGTTTATGAGGATTATTCGCGGTTGATTAAACGAGTGAAGTTTACTTTATAGCGATGATATTACTCATTCTTTATAGTTTATTGAGTTCTCTAAGTTTTTGAGTTTATTGAGTTACCGATTCGAACTCAATAAACTTAAAAACCCGCCAACTTAACAACTCAAATCATTTCCCTACCTTCGTCTCCGACAAACGCGTTCATGTCTGAGCATCACTACGATATTGCCCAATTTATAATCGATCTGTCGGAGATTCCGTCGTCGGATCCGTTGGTGCATGTGGGTGATCCCGAAAAAGGAATGATTGTGTTGCAAGATGGTTTGCCCGAAGTGCAGGAGTTTGAACTGAATACTGCCTGGAACACGATTCTGAAAACAGCTAATCAACATAAAAGAGAGGCAGATCTACAATCGTTGTGTTGGGTTTCGCAGCAAATTCACTGGGAATACAAAGGAAAAACGGTTTCTTCTCCACTGATACTTACTCCGTTGAACTGGAAAATTGCCAAGGGAAAACAGCTCGTGGAAATTCAGGCACAAACGGAACAGGCATTTGTAAATCCGTTTGTGGCGAATCAATTAATTCGCGCGTTTGATTTGAAAATTGCGGAAAATGAATCGCTTTCACCATTCGAATGGGTTGAAACAATCACAAAATTAATTTCGGAGCATTCCATTCCAGCCACATTTTCTGACTTTTCGGCAATTGGTAATTTTCACCATCACCGCTACCAGGTTTTGCGCGAATTGGAATTGATTGCACAAGCTCCCGAATTGAGTGAATTGGTTCGTGGGATTTTAGGAAATGAAACGAATCTTTCTGTTGAAAAAACAACGCTTTTGTCCGCGTTTTTAGCTCCGGCAGATACCGATCAATTGCATGTTTTTGAGCAGTTGGAAACGGGTAATACCGTGATTCAGGGTCCGCCGGGAACAGGAAAATCGCAAGTATTGACCAACCTGCTTGGTAAATTATTAGTCCGCGACGGAATGACCCTCGTTGTTTCGGAAAAACGCGTTGCGCTGGAAGTATTGGTGAAAAAACTCGCCGATTCGGGATTGGACGCTTTTACCTTTACCGCTCACAGTCAGGCGCTCCCAAAAACGTTCATTACACAGCTGAAAAACACTTGGTTGGCATTGGAAACCGACCGAAAACCAGTTCCGCCATTGCTTCAATTATCAGAACAGCTCAAAGCTTCGCTGCAATTATTACTTGACCGGTTAAACAACCCCACGTTGATGGGCGGGGTTTCGTTTCAAAGATACCGGGAACTGTGCGCTTCCGTGAATACTGACAAAGCAACTTTTCAATCAGACGTTCCGGATATTCAACTTTGGCTGAATGAAAAACCGAACGTGTTACAGCTACTTAAACAACTCGGGTCGTTTCGCATATTACAAGGTATCAAACAAGCGTTGGTAGCACATCCGCAACCAGATCAGGTTTTCAGGCAATTAAGCACGGAAGCCAATTGGGCGACTGCTACTTTTACTATTGAAACCATTGGTGAACTGGAAGCATTAACAAAATCGGTAGCGCGCATTCAATTGGTGACAAATGAATCATATCACGCATACTTTGAATTGCACCGCCAACCTGCCAAACGTAAGCGATTCGAAAAATTGCGGCTTCGGTTTACGGAACTCAACGCACGACTGGAATTACTAAAAGCGGAAGCGTCGCTTTGGAACAAACCACCGACCCGCACCGAAACGCTTTTCTGGATCGAAAAATTGACCATTAAACAATCATGGTTCAGACGAAGAAGCTGGTTCAAACAACTGAAAACAGCGCTTCGGCAACAGCAAATTGATTACCAAACAGCGCTTCACAATTGGTTGACGTATTTGGATGTTCGGGAGGAATTGATTGCCATTCGAGCTCAATTTGCAGATTGGGGAATCGAACGGCCAGAACTGGAACTGGAAAGTGCCGCTTATGTGCTGAAGCAACTCGAAAAAGAAGATCTCAATGAGTTAAATACGGTTGCAAAACTTCCGTTGGCGCGCCGACAGTTGATCAGTCAAAACAGTGATCGCATTCAACAGCTTTACAACGATATCAGACGGTATTTTACCGTTAACGAAACCGATTCACTGAACCATTTCGGGCAATTCGACGCGGTAGTAACAGAAAAGTTGCTGGGAAGTTTAGAACTTTTGCGTGCATTGCCGGAAGTTGTTTACCGCCTGATCTGTTCGGGAAAACCGCTGGATGAACTCGAAGCGACGGTTGTGCATTCCAATCGGGTGCTGCTCGAAAGCCATTTTCCTGAATTAGCCAAATTCGACGGTGAACAACTGGCCGCTAAACTCAACGAAATCCTGGAGACAGAAGCAGGTGAATTTGAGCAATTTGCATTACATATCTGGCAGCTTCGGAAACAGCGTTTTGATCATTACACCCGACTTTTACGAACACCCGCCGCACAACTAAAAGCCGATGACAAAGCTTTAAAAGCACAACTAAAATCCGGGAAATCGATTTTGGTGAAAGAGTTCGGGAAATCGAAACAACACCAAACCATTCGGGAATTGTTGACAGGTGATGCCAGATTATGGATAGAAATTTTGAGTCCGATATGGCTCAGCACGCCTGGCCAGGTAGGAAAAACCTTTCCAATGCAACAAGGCCTGTTTGATTTTGTGGTGATGGATGAAGCAAGCCAGATTCAATTGCCGAATGCCCTCGGAGCGTTGCAGCGTTCAAAACGCGCGGTTGTTGCGGGCGATGAACAGCAAATGGCACCATCCAATTATTTTTCAGGAAGTACCGTTGCCATTGACTTATTGCACCAGGCATCGTGGTACTGGAAAAAAGTCCCGCTAAAACACCATTACCGAAGTGAACATCCTGCCCTGATCGCTTTCTCGAACCGTCATTTTTACAACAATGAACTGGTTGCTTATCCAACGGCGAAAGCAACTTATCCGCTCCATTGGAAACTGGTTGAAAATGGCATTTACGAAAACCGGACCAACGTTGAAGAGGCCAAAACTGTTGCCGGATTCCTGGAAAGTTTTAATTGGAAAAGGAGTATCGGGATTATTGCTTTTTCGCAGCAACAACTCGACTGCATTTGGCAGTACCTTTCTTCAAAAACACAAGAACGGATTTCGGAAGGAATGGAAAATAACACCGTTTTCTTTAAGCCCTTGGAACAGGTGCAGGGTGACGAAGCCGACACCATTGTTGTGAGTATGGGTTATGGAAAAAATACGGAAGGACAATTCCAGCTTCGTTTCGGGCCGTTGAATCAGGCACAAGGTTTCAAGCGATTGAATGTATTGCTGACGCGCGCCAAATCAAGCCTCCATTTTTACACATCGGTCAGCGCTGCCGATTTTCCGATCAGTTCCAATGAATCGGTGAATTTATTGCGACTTTTCTTAATTCAACTGGAACAGCTCCGGGATGAACAACAACTGGCTATTCCCTATAATCTGGAGATCAAAAAACAAACTGGTTCCACCCTTGAAATTGAACACATCTACACGCACATTACCGAAGCACAGGAACTAGTCACCTTTCACCGAGTAATGATCGCAAGAGGCTGGAAAATAAACTATTAACTCGTTATTTCTGACAACCAAAATTGGGGTTTTTAGAAAAAACCCATCACCTGATAAGGGTACATTTAATCAAATGTTCTACCTTCGCTACAGTTATAAACTGTACTTATGAGAAAAATACTACTTACGACCATCTTGTTTTTTGCCTTTTTGGCAGGGAATTCTACCGCCAGCGCTCAGTTTCCGGTGGTTACACCAAAACTTTACGGCGCAAGTCCTTTCCAGGATTCACTTTGGACACTTGACTCTACCAATTTCAGCGTTATTGAACGTTTCGGCCCAAGTTTAGCCGGTTTTACAATTACCGGTATGAACGGTATGGCATTTGACCCTACAACTTATCAGACTTACATTATTATGAAAGTTTCAGGTGTTTCGGGCCGTGTTTTGGGTACAATTGATCTTTCAACCGGTGTTTGTACACAAATCGGGAATTTAGGTGATAATTTTTCGTCAATCACATTTGATGAGACCGGACAATTGTGGGGTGCAACCGGAGATGGAGCCACAGCATCTGAATCGTTATTCACTATTGATAAAGCTACGGGCGTCGCAACGTTGGTGTTTGCAATGGGTAATGGTGCCGACGGAGAAGTAATCCTTTACAACCGCGCTGATGATCACATGTATCACTGGTCAGGTAACGGTACAGTTGTTTTCGAGAAATGGCCAATTTCAAACCTGACTTATACTCCTACAAATATTCCAATTTCAGGAGCTGCCGGTGGTGAAACATTCGGTACGATGTATGTGTCCCCGAATTACCTGCTGGTATCAAATATTTCCTCTGCTTTCAACCGTCTTTCTCCTACAGGGACCTATTCCGGTAATTTCGGTTCCAATCCGGATGATTTGCGAGGATTGGTAATGCCACCACAATTTGCGATCAGTGATACCAGTGTTTGTGAGGGAGTCGATACGGTTTATATCGGTGCAGGAGGTTTACAATTGTTCGATTCGATTGTTTACAATTGGGGCGACGGATTTGTTGATATTCAGGATGTTGCCACAGCGGGAGGATCACACAATTATGCAGTCGCAGGTGATTATATTGTTTACATCGAAGTGGACAACGGTACAGTACATGATACCATCCGATCATTCAACGTTCATGTTGACTCTACACCTGTTGTTGTTTTATCGGGCCCTACACATATCTGTTCAGGCGACGATGTAACACTTACAGGAGCTGCCAATGTTTCCAACCAATGGTACATGGACGGTGCTTTGCTTCCTTTGGAAACCTCCAATACAATCGTCACCAATACAGCAGGTGCCTACAATATGATTGAAACAAATTCATTCGGATGTTCCGATTCTGCAACTGTGGGTATCGTGCTTACGGATGTGTTGAATCCAACGGTATTTATCGGAAACGATACTACGGTTTGTGACCAGATCATATTGGATGCGGGAAATGCTTCTGCTACTTATACATGGAGCACAGCAGGTACTGCACAAATGGAAACAATTACCGCTTCCGGAACAATTGATGTAACGGTTACTGATACCAACGGATGCAGCACGAGCGATACGATTCAGGTGATCGTAAATGCTAACCCGGCATTTAGTTTAGGTACAGATGACAGCGATTGCGAAGAAGTTGTACTCGGCCCTACACCTGCAGTTGTAGGTACTTATCTATGGTCTGACAGTTCGAACGGTTCTACATTAACAGTAAATGCCACAGGAACTTATTATTTGGACGTAGTTGATTCAAACGGTTGTTCGTATGTTGATTCAGTGAATGTTACCATTTTCGGTAATCCTTCTGTAACGTTGAGTACTGCGCCGGGTGTTATCTGTAACTACGACCCGGATGTTGCACTTGTCGGATCACCAGCTGGCGGTACGTTCAGCGGGCCATCGGTAACAGGAAATATGTTTGATCCTTCCATCGGGAATGGCAACCATGATGTATTCTACGAATTCACAGATACTAATGGTTGCACAGGTTTCGATACATTGACTCTTGTAGTTGACGGTTGTTTGGGTGTTGCTGAAAACACGACAGCAACTTTACTTGTGTACCCGAATCCTTCAACAGGCGAATTCACATTGGATATTCCGGTAAACGGAGCCGTTGTTCAGGTGACGGATGTTTTCGGAAAAACGCTGTATACCAATCGTTTCGAACAAAACGGCGTTTCTACCATTCATTTGGATGAAAACGCGGACGGAACCTATTTCGTAACGCTTACGACACCGGAAGGTGAACGTTCGGTTGCGCGATTGGTACTTACCGGAAAATAATCAACGGTTTTTTACAAGTAAGCTCGGGATGCGTCCCGAGCCTGCTTGCAAAAAAATAAGAAACTACACTTTTTAAGAATCCCCGTTTTGCCAAGGTGAAACGGGGATTTTTGTTTGGGTCATTAATTCAATACCGTTTAATCAACAAACCCGTTAATTAGTTGATTGTCTTTCTTTTTTGAGTAAATTGTACGCATAAATTGCTAGAACATGCTACAAACTCTCCAACGAACCGGTTTCTTATCGGTATTCTTTTGCCTCTCCTTTTACGGAATTTCCCAAACAAATTTACCGGTTGTACAACAGTACATTCACCGGCACGCTGTCGAACTTGGCCTTAACGAAAGCGCTGTAACCATTGAAATCATGTCGGAAGCGCCATCAAAATCACCGGGTGTTACGCACGTATACGTACGACAATTAATCAATGGTATTCCAGTCACAAACGGGCTTGCAACAGTTACGCTCAAAAACGGAAATGTTGTTTACATCGCCAATCGTTTAAAAAACATCAGCGCCACCAATGCAACTGTTCCTTCATTAACAGCACAGGATGCACTTGGAAAAGCGCTGGAACAATTGAGCATTACAAATAGTCAACCGATCCAGGTGGTGAAATCTTCTGCCAACAATGCAGAAGTCGTATTGTCGAAAGGTGACTTTTCGCGTGAAGACATTCCTGCCAAACTTGCTTACTTAGCCGATGAAAGCGGAAATCTGCAATTGACGTGGGATTTGAGCATTGCGCTTAAAAACGGCGAACATTGGTGGAGTTTAAGAGTGGATGCTGCCAGCGGAAAAATTCTGGAGCAAAATGACTGGATCAGCCATTGCGCGTTTGACGATTGTTCCAATCCGGAACATCAGCACGAAACGACACTGGAAACACAACATACCGTATTGATGCCACCGCCTCCGGGAGTAGATGAATATTTGGTCTATGCACTTCCGGTTGAAAGTCCGAATCATGGTGACCGTTCATTGGTTATCAATCCGTCTGACCCGATTGCTTCGCCTTTCGGATGGCACGATGATAATGGCATTACAGGTGATGAATACACGATTACGCGTGGTAACAACGTGTACGCATCCGATGATATTAACGACGATGATAACCCGGGTTATTCACCGGATGGTAGTGCATTGACCAGCTTTGATTTTCCATACGATTCATTAACAGGAGTTCAGGGAAACTTAGACGCCGTGATCACCAACCTGTTCTACATGAACAATATGATGCACGATATCTGGTACCAATATGGTTTTGACGAACCTTCCGGAAATTTCCAGGTAACAAATTATACAGGTGACGGATTGGGTGATGACGGTGTTTTTGCCGATGCACAAGACGGAAGCGGTACCAATAATGCCAATTTCGGAACGCCTCCCGAAGGTGAAAGTCCGCGCATGCAAATGTATTTATGGACAGAAGCCAATGTTACCGACTTATTGACAATCAACGATCCGTCGGGGATTGCAGGAACTTATGTGTCATCCACGGCCGGTTTCGGGCCTCCTGTTCCATCAACACCGATCACAGCTGATTTTGTGTTGTTAGAAGACGGCACCGGTGATGTAACCGATGGCTGTGATCCGATTGTAAATGGCGCGGCTATGGCTGGTAAAATTGTATTGGTTCGCCGCGGTGGTTGTACGTTTGCCAGTAAAGTAGAAGCGATCCAGGATTTTGGTGCGTTGGCTGTAATTGTGATGAACAATACGGGCGGACAACCAACAGCAATGGGTGGAAATTCTGCAACGGCTGCCATCCCGGCGATCATGGTTTCTCAAACCGACGGAAACCTTTTCCAAACAACGATTACCGGCGGAACAACTGTTAACGGAACCATTGTAGCTCCGAATGACTTAACAGCAACCGATTCCGATTTCGATAACATGATCATCGCGCACGAGTACGGCCATGGTATTTCAAACCGCCTCACCGGTGGTTCTGAAAATTCCGATTGTTTGAACAACGCCGAGCAAATGGGCGAAGGCTGGTCAGATTGGTTTGGATTGATGCTCACCATTGAACCGGGAGATGCTGCAGAGGATCGCAGAGGAGTTGGAACTTATGTGACCAACGAACCGACAACTGGCGACGGCATCAGGCCTGTTCCTTACAGTACTGATTTTTCCATCAACGGTTTCACTTATTCGGCAACCAACAACACAAGTACTATTTCCGAACCGCATGGAATCGGATTTGTATGGGCAAGTATGTTGTGGGATTTGAACTGGGCATTAATCGACGAATATGGCTTTGATCCGGATGTTAAATACGGTACCGGTGGAAACAATATTGCGATGACATTGGTGATTGAAGGATTGAAATTACAACCTTGTGGTACGGGATTTGTGGACGGCAGAGATGCGATTCTTCTTGCCGACGAATTGTTGTATGCAGGCGCTAATAAGTGTTTGATTTGGGAAGTTTTTGCCAACAGAGGTTTGGGCTTTAGTGCCGATCAGGGAGATCCCGATAGCCGTACCGACCAGGTACAAGCTTTTGATGTACACCCAAGCTGCATTGAAAATGCCGGCATTAACGAAAACAACGCTGATTTTGTATCGGTTTACCCGAATCCTGCGAAAGATATATTGTTTGTAGATTTGACCAAACGTGCAGATGTCACTGAGATTCGTATGATTGATGTTCAGGGAAAAGTATTAACTGAATTAACAGGAGTTACACCTTCTGTTGTGAGTATCAACGTAAGCGGATTTAAGAACGGCATTTACTTCCTTGAATTGACTGCTTTAGACGGAACAAAATCCATTCGTGTTATAAAACATTAATAGTTGAACAACAGATTAACGGTCGTATTCGTCTTTGTAAGTGCAATGGTGTTCGCTCAGCGTTCTGCCATTGCACTGACGTATGGTACACATTTGTATAGCAATTCGTTTGTGGGACAAGTGAACACACTTGATTCTTTTCAGATCGGGCGTCCGGTTCAATACATTGGTTTGAGTGCGAACGGATACATTCTATTCAGTCGAAAAGTATCGCTTGACGGCCATTTAATAATGGCGAAGTACCTTCCGCAACAAATCAATTTGAACGATTCTACCGATGCTAAATTGAGCGGTTCTTCATTTGGATTCGCATTTGGGTTTGATTGTCTGAGGAAAGCCCAAAACATCGATTTCATCTTGGGAGCTGGACTCAACTTCGGACGGATGAAAATCACCCAAGCAAGCCATTCCATTACCGACGAAAAGGTAAATTTGAGCGTAAAAAACATGTTTATTTCACCGAAAGCTTCTGCGATGCTGATTCTTTATCTAAAATCGATCAGTTTAAGCTTTAATGCCGAATACGGTTACGATATTTCAGCTTCTGGATGGAAACGAAAGATTTTTGGACGGCAGGAAAGTTCGCTGGATCTTCCCTCCTACAATCAATCGGGATTGGGATTTAGCGTGGCGTTGGGATGTGCATTTTGATTTCAGAAAACAAAAATTGACGAAATGACGAAACGGGTTTGATTTATTTCAGGAGCCAGCAATTGGGCAAGTATTAACAATGGTAGTTGGAGCGCGTTCAAAATTCAATCTGCGATTGATTGTTAATTATTAGAAGCGCATGTTCAATCGATAAACACTGACAGGTATTCAGGTTATAAAGGGGTTGTTCAACTAATGAAACCGAGAGGTCAAAAAAATATTCTTTTTTTTTAGAATAGAACTTGTTTACTAAAAATAGTTTACGCTATATTTGGTTCAAAATTTAGGAACAGATTTCTCAATCTGAATTAAACCACTTCACATGAATAAGAACTATTTTTCACTTTCAGGTATTCTACTTCTGTTTTTTTGCTCGCTGTTTTCCAATGTTTCGTTTGCTCAGCTTGATTCAACAACAGCTACAATTTCGGTTGTGGAGAATTATTATCAATCATCCGATACGCTTGACCAACAAGATATGGCCGTTTTAGTGTTAACGTTTGATGATATTTCGGATGTAAGTCATATCAGTATTGTTGTTTACGACAATCAAACAAATAATGTGTTTGCCGAATTTTCTAAAACAAGAGAAGAGTTGGAAACAGCAGGGTTCTTATTTTCAGACAGGTTCGAATGTCCTTTATTTCAGCCATTTCCCGAGATGGATTACCGAATAGAAATTTCACCTATGAATATTGCCGGTGCTTATACAAAAGGTTGCATCGCAACGCTTGATAACTAAATCTAACAATGAATTCCTGAATATGAAATCACGACCTATTCACCTTTTTCAAATCACTTTTACCTGTTTTTTGTTGGTTTGTTTGGGAAACTTTAATGCTCATGCTCAAACTACTTCAAGTGCAAGCTGTAGTGCTGATGCTTATGTAAGATCCAGTACTGCAACAACAAATTATGGGACTATTGATACAATTCCATTATGGGTTAGAACAACCTCTGATTACCATAGGTATTATGTTAATTTCAATATTGCCGCACTCGGAATTCCGAGCAATGCGGTTATTTACCTTGCTGAATTACGTATGAAACCTACCAGTGTTGGTGAAGGTGGTGCAGGAACCAGTTCCTTTATGCTTCAGTCTGTTTCTTCAAGCTGGGCAGAAAACACAGTTAAGTGGAATGCTCAACCAATTACATCAGCAGTTAATCAAGTTTCCACAAGTAGTTTTAATGGAACCAAACGTGTTTTTGATGTAAAGATCTTAGTTCAGAATATGGTGAATGGTTCATTGACAAATAATGGATTCATGATCAGAAGAAATCCGGAAACAACAACTACTTCCAGGTGTCAGTACCATTCCAAAGAAGCAACTACATCTACGAACAGACCTGAATTGGTTATCCAATGGTATATTCCGATGAGTATCACAAGCGCAACAGTAACACATGCCAGTAGTGGGATTAGTACTAATGGAGCGGTATCTCCCACTATTACCAATGGATCAGGATCATTCACGTATAAGTGGTTTGATCTTGCAACCGCCAATAGTTGGCCCACTGAACCAAGCACCATTTCCACAAGTCTTAATTTAACAGGAAAAGCTCCCGGAGTTTATGGTTTAAAAGTAACCGGTACTTGGGGAGATGTGTACTATATGGCTTTTCTTATTGGAGCATTGTGTGAACCCGTTAATCTCACCTTCCATCCGGGGCCTAATTTCCTGGATGATGCCTTCATTTACAGCCTACCTGTTCACGTCAATACCAACTTTGGATCCTATTCGGTAGAACAGGCTGCTACCTGGACAAGTGGAGGTATTTGGTACGAATCCAGGTCATTGATGCGTTTCAAGTTGTGGTTTGATCCCGTGATTTCTCCTTTGGTAGCAGATTTGCACCTCATGGGAAGCAATCACTTACCTGATCAGCGTACAAATGATGCACAACTGATTAAAATTACTGCAGATTGGAATGAGAACACTGTAACATACACAAACCAACCTGCTTCTTCAACCAGTATTTTGTCAGATGTACCTCCAACCACATCAACTACTGAAAATAAGGTTATTGACATAAAGAATTTTTGGAGTGCATGGAGTGCGAGCAATACAACAAATTATGGGATGTTATTTAAGCTGGATAGCTATGCAACTTTGCGAACACGGCAACAGTACTTTTCATCTGACTATGCAACCACTTCCGACCATCCTTATATTGAGTTTCAAGTAGACGAGGTGACATGTGACAGGACTTCCTATACCATGTTTAAGCGCGAATTGGACGCTGGTTATGTTTCTACTTTTCAAGGAAAGTTAAAAATTCAATTTACAGAAGAATATGAACAGGTTGCAGGCAAGAAAGTACCATTGAATTTATACGATGAAAACAATACACTCATAGCCTCTATTGGTTATGATGGTACGTCCGGAGGAACATTGTTACCTGCTCTAACCTATCAGTTTGACGACAATCACCACCTGTTAAATCTTTCAACCTACAGTTTAACGGTTGGTAAATTTTATATTCTCGAATTAACCAAAAGCACTGGTGAGAAAGAATACATCCGATTCATTTACGCCAATTAACACAACCATCTATGAAAATGTTTAAAAAGGATTCTGCTCTCTTTAAGGTATTGCACGTGAGTGCGTTGTATGCGATTGTTTTACAGAGTTTCTTTCCAATGGGAAATCTGTTTGCGGCAACCGTTTCCCCTGTATCGCAGCAACCGGTATCAGCCGGGTTTTTGATTCCTGAAGCTCCGGTTAATCACCAATTGACAATACCGGAAACCCCCAAAGTATCAACGGCGGCTTCAGTAATAATGGCAAAACCCTTGAAAGTTGAGCAGGCGGTTAAAGTTTTGGGTGGTCCCGGACAAACAGAATCTGCCGGATTCTCCCTTAATTCCATGGATGGCATGGTAGATCAGTTTACCGGTGACTTTTCATATTCAATTCCCCTGATGGATGTAGAAGGTTACCCATTGGTGCTTTCATACAGTTCCAATATTGGTATGATGGACGAAGCATCATGGGTAGGTCTTGGATGGAACCTCAATGTGGGAAGCGTTGCGCGCGAAATGCGTGGTATTCCCGATGAATTTGACGGAACACAGGATGTTTCCAGGGTTTATAAGGTGCTTGAGGATGAAGTGTGGGATGGTTTTAAGTATGGTGTCACTTTAGGATTTATGCGTAAAGGGGAAGTAATGAAGCGAAAATCGAAAATTGGAACCGATTTGACCTTGTTATTTGGCGCGTATACCAATACCTATACAGGCCGGTCGCGAACCTTTGACTTTAATATCGGTGCAAGTTTGTCAACACCTGCAAACGAATCAAAGGATGATGCCTACTATGGGTTAAAAGGTGGATTTGGATATAGCAGCGACAGCAAGAATGGGATTGGACGAAGCAGTTCTGTGGGACTAATAGCTTCTTTCGGAGAAAATGACATAGCAACAGAGTTTGGGAACGCCGGATTAACATATGGTTCCAACTACCACTCCAGAATGGGGCTTACGCAGAGAAGTATCAATGCAAATGCTGCGTATAGTACAACTCAAAAAGTTAAAAAGGGAGATTTGGGTTATTCAGGTCTTCCGGTTTCCCTTGGCTCCACATTTACCTGTGGTTCGATTACTTCTGTCCCGCAACTCCAAATGAGTTCAGCCAGTAACAGTACACAGTTTATTACGGATTTCACTTATTCATATTCCAATAGCCCGCTTGCAAAATGGAAATATACCATTGGTTTGGAAACCCAGGAATATACTTCGAATCAGGATTTTGAGTATAGTAATCCGGGTGCTTTCACGATCAATAATCCGGCATTCGGTTATTTTCATTCTAATGATCGCAAATTTTACAACGGCTGGAAGAAACCGGTGATGGATTTTAACCGTGAGCGCGATGCCGAGTTTTCGGAAGACATGACAAACCTGCCTTTTTCTATTCCTACTTACGACGTGTTTTATGTAAACGGAATGGGTATGTCGGCCACATTCAGGGGACAACGGAATGATTTGGGAACGTATTATGATGCCACACTAAAAAATGAAACTGAAGGTGACATGAATAATGTGTCTGTTGGTTTGGCATCGGTAGGTCCAACGACTTCCGTTACCATCGGTTATGTAAATGGTGATGATGTGGGAGAAGCCAAATCGGGTAAATGGAGTTATGTGGGCCAGGAGTACTTTCGTTTCGGAGCTGATAACACGGTATATTTTAAAGCCATCGGTGAACCGACTCCAAAAACCTGGAAACTCATTACGGAAGTTGGAGGAATTGAAGCCGCCTATCAGAAATTAGCCGGAGTGGAAAGTGGTTTACCCAGCATTCAAAAAACCGATCAGTTAATTCATGATAGTGGTCCCACAACGTTAAATGCATCAACCCTGGCAACTTCAATGGGGGCAGATGAAGTAAGAGCCAATGTGTATACGCCTGTTTTGGCAACCGAACTGGGAACAACAGACTCCAAACATAAGTTGTATCCTGAGAATGTTTTTGTTACTCCTACAACAAGCAATTTTACACGCATAGACGGAAGCGTGCATTACGCTCACCACGTTTCGGCCATTGAAGTACTGGCGACTAATGGAATGCACTACTCATACGCACTTCCGGTTTATTCGGTCAATCAATCGGATGTTACGTTCTCTACTGATGGCACTGCCGGTGATGCCCAGGGATTGATCAATTGCGGAGGTGAAAATGTAGTTAGCAATACCAGCGGGCGGATGCATTTATATGACAGAACGACTGTTCCTTCCTATTCCACAGCGTTTTTACTAACGGGAGTTACATCGGGTGATTACATCGATTTGGGTGATGACGGATATACCTTGGATGACATTGGTGACTATTACAAGATCAATTACACGCGTGTTTACGACCAATCTAATCCTTATAAATGGCGTTTCCCAATGGGAGGTGATAAAGCCTTTTTTCATGAAGGATTATTGGCCAGTGAACTAGATAATACCGCCACTTACACCTACGGTGAAAAAGAGATTTGGTATACTCATAGCCTGGAATCGAAGAATCTAGTTGCAGAGTTTACGCTTGAAGATCGAGATGATGCTGCCAGTGTGACGGAAGCTGGTGTTTTTGAAGGTTCAAAACGTTTGAAACTGCTTAGAAAAATTACGTTATACAATCGCAGTGAACGGTTAAGTCAGGGCGCCAGTGCAAAACCACTACAGATTGTGGAGTTTGTATACGATTATCACCTATGTATAGACAATCCGGCGAATGTATTTACTGCCTCCAATCCGGGTGGAAGCAATACAGGAAAACTTACTTTGCTGGAAATCCGGGTGTATTCGGGACCAAAATCGGAGGAAACCGCATTGCAGCCATACCGGTTTACCTATGATACCGAAAATCCTCCTTTTCACTATAAAAATACTGATCGATGGGGAAATTACAAACCGGATAATGTAACAAAACCGTTGGAGTTATTCCCTTATGCTGAGCAGGATGAAACAACCGCTGCTACGAATGTTACTTCCTGGAAAATGACAAAAATCATTATGCCAAGCGGCTCAGAAATGGATGTGACTTATGAAGCGGATAGTTATCGTTATGTGCAGAACAAACGTGCAATGACGCATGATGACATTGTGGGTTACACGAATCAACTGGAATTGGCTGATTTACTCGATCAAAGTAGCTGGGATGGAAGTACCGGGGTAGATAATAAGTTACATGATGCACTTACTGTGTCCGATATTACTTCCATGACGGGAATGAGTTCTGGTGCAATTAATACAATCATTTCGGAGGTCGCTATAGGTATGATAACCGGGGTAATTCCTCATAACGGAACTCTTGCACCGTTTTTCAAATTGTCGCAAGTCCCGAGAAATGTAGTTGTGTTTAAGCTTGACCACGCAATCAG
Source organism: Candidatus Fluviicola riflensis (assembly GCA_002243285.1). GTDB lineage: Bacteria > Bacteroidota > Bacteroidia > Flavobacteriales_D > Crocinitomicaceae > Fluviicola > Fluviicola riflensis. The sequence goes on from CP022585.1 coordinate 3,835,488, forward strand.
TGCCGGTACTAAAGCCGATGCTGAAGTGCTTTTCAGGGAAAGACACCTAAAAACAGATACACTGGCACCAATAGGTCAGGGTTATATTGATGAGGTTTATCTGCGTGATTTTGTGCAGATCAAACAAGGAAGTGCGTTTGAGTTGATTCCTACGTTTGCAAAGATTTACAAGGGAGATTTGGACTATAGCGTCTTTGGTTATGGAACTATCAAGTCGACCGGTTTGATGCCAGTAGACGTTAGCACTCCGGGATCTTATGAATATGGTTACATCGTTTTGGAGAATGTCCTTTCTTCCGATAACAGTAAGTTTGCCGTAGCCATGAGTCCTGTTCAAAAGACAGCTTTGGAGTTTGCCAAACTAAACCTTACGGACATCGTTTACGGTTCCTGTGAAGATTGTGATGAAGAATTGACCATAGATAAAAAAGCATTCTGGAGTGGGGATATTTACAAGGAAATGGCCAAGGCCGACTACTGTAAATCGATCAGTACAGACATACCATCTCAAATTCGCTTGTTTGACGACGACAACAAAAAAATAGGTGGTAATGCCCGCGTTAGCAGAATCACAATCAATGATAAATGGAATGTTATTTCTGATGAAACACAGAATGCTGTTTATTACTGGGACTATGAGTATGACCGAACCAGTTACGGTGTGGCAGCTTATGAACCAATGAGTGGTAATGATGAAAATCCGTATTACAGATGGGACCGTTATACCAACAAAGCTGTCTCATTCCCTGATCAGTCACGGTTTACCGTAACTCCGATTGGAGAAATACTTTATCCTTCTGCAGTTGTTGGCTATAAAACCGTTACCGTTTCAATCAGTGGAGCATCTGTTGGCGTATACAATGGCCTCGGTATTAGTAAAGCTACTTTCATGACAGCACGTGAGCATCCTACAATCTCTTCTTCTACGACCTTGCAAAAAGTGGATGCAAAGAAAAAAACACCGTTGGGCGAAGATATCAGCTTATATGGTTTCTCACAGGGACACAGTATCATCACAAACGATTTTCACGGTAAACCTTATGACTATCGTGTATACAGTGCGCAAGGAGATTTACAAGCCAGAACAACCTATTATTACAAAGGTTTGGGAGAGACAGTTCCGATGCTGGAGAAAACCGGCCAAATGAGTAATGAAATTATTGCTACAGAGTATGATCTATATGCCGATTCACGTCTCGTAACCAGTAGAATTGGTTCTTACCAGGTTGGGCTGACATTATCGTTTCCTTTGATTCCGACTCCGCTTCCCATTCCTAATGGTATTAGTCCCATCATTTCAGGAAGTGAACGTGAGGTTGGTTTCTACGCGCAAACATTCAATAAGCACATTAATTACTCGGCCATTGTTGACCGTATAGAAACAGAAACCCTGGGTTCAGTAAATACAGCCAAAGATTTGGTTTATGATCGTCAATCAGGGGTTGCATTATTGACAAGTTTGACGGATGAATACAACGAACCACTTTATTCATTCAGCTATCCGGCGCATTGGTATTATACGTTATTCCGAAATCCGCTTGACCAACCCACGGCCAGTATTTCAGGTACATTGTCGAGTGGATTATTTACAGCATCTTCTTCACTGGTTGATAAACTAACAGTAGGAGATGTGGTCAATCTTACGGGTACAAGTACCGTTTCGGCCTACGTTCTAAAGGTTTCGGGAAGTACAGTGCAGCTGATCAAAACTACAGCACCATTTACTACAACTGCTATCACAAATGGCAGTTACACACTTACACTTGCCAAAAGCGGGAGAAAAAACACGCTAGCGATAATGATGCAAAGTGTTGTAACCAAGCGTAACCCGGTGAGCGGACCAACAACATTTAACTTTCCAGCAGACGATATCATCGAAGCTTCTGCGGTGACGTTCAGGCCAAGGATGAATCTCAGATGCCATATTTCCGATGAACAGGCACCTCCTATTTCTGTTCCGGTAGGTGCCGTCATTAACCCATTCAGCCGCGGTGTATTGAATAATTTGCTCAAAGAACACGCCTATGTCCCGCAATTGGAACGCAGCTCTACTGAAGTACAGGGAATTCGCTACAACGGTGCTTATATAGCGTATTATCCATTCTACGATCAGAAAACGAATGATGAATGGGCGCAGATTGACGAAACGGGTCATCCGAACATTGATGCAACGAACCTCAAAAATTGGCGGCCTATGGGGCAAATTACGGAACTAGATGAATACGGAAAACCATTGGAAAGTACCGATCAGATCGATGTGCCTTCTGCTGTTTTGTACGGCTATAACCGAATGAACCGATTAGTGCCCGTTGCGCAAGCCGTCAACGCGCAGCAGCGTGAAATTGCGTACGATTCTTTTGATGATTATAGTTATCATTCGGCCCAAATACCTGCTTATCTAGAAGGGCATTTTGATTTCGCGCAGGCAATATCTGGTAATCCTACCAATGTTACATTGAGTTCAACAGTACGCCACAGTGGCGTCAGCAGCTTATCCGTTAATATGGGAGTTACGGCGTCCGTACTTCGTGTTGCAAGTGACATTGATTGCAGATCAGTAGACTCTTTTTCTGACAATGAATTCGAGGTAGATGAATGTATGTGTATCAAAAACTTCCAACCTACCTCCGGTAATGAATACCTGATTAGTTTGTGGGTGAAGGGCAGCGCTATTGATGCAAACAATAACTATTCTGACTGCTCGGTTACTATTTCGTATGTCGGTTCAGGAACCGTTGCAACATTTGTTCCTACAGGTCAAATGCTCGATGGCTGGCAACGCATTGAAGGAACGTTTATCATACCTGGTGGAGCTACCGCCATCTCCGTAAATCTCAAAAATCTATCAGCGATCAGCAACACAAAAGTCTATTTTGATGATATCCGGCTTCACCCGATACTTGCCGGAATGACAACCACCGTTTATGACCCTGAAACCCTGTTGCCCATGGCGACGCATGACGGGTATAACTTTACTACCTTCTACGGCTATGATGAAAACCTGATGCCGGTAAGAACACGTGTAGAAACCATTAACGGGATTCAAACAATCAGCGAATCGGAAGGAAGTACTATTAAAGACGACAAACAATAACCGCTATGAAATCAACCATTATTCTGCTTTTAGCGATATTCCTGTTACCTCTGTATTCAAGTGCAGCGGTAGAAACGGCGGTTAATCGCATCGAGAGTGCCCAGATTACGACATCAGGTTCGCCACAGTTGACAGTATTTGACAATAAATACGTGACCATGGCTACTAACAGCAGTTGGGCAACTTTGTTTACCAACTATCGGATTACCAATAAAATTCGTTTAGCAATAAATCCGGAAGTGCTGCAAACCAACAACCTTTCGGGAGGTGTAACCATTACAATCAAGTACTGGAAATGGGACATCGGCACTAGCGCTTTCGTTACCAGTACCGAATCGAAAACACTGACCATTGATTATAATACAACCGCTACCAATATTATCAATGACCTATCAACCTATGTAACCTCCGATGCATTACGAATAGAGGTTTCCATTACATCGGTTAATGGTGGATTAGACATAGATGACGCTTACCTGGAAGCGGAAATAGAAACAGAACGCTATTACGCTTTTGACGGAAGTGCACCAACCTCACACACAGTTGCTAAAACAAGTGATTATGTCAACTTTGAGTGGACACAAGTTACCGGTGCCGAATACTATGAGCTGGAATGGGTACATGTTAATGATTACAAAGCCAATGATCTTACGAACGCCTTCGCAACAAGTGACCTGACCTATAATTTCTACCGCAACTCGACTCGGGTGATCATCAAAACACCGTATTATACCATTCCAAGAGTTTTCGACAGAGGGTATATCGTGTTTCGCGTCAGGGCAATCGGCGTGGCCGGAACGGGATTTAACTTACGAAAGGAAGGTAGCTGGAGTTTGGGTGAAACCGGATTGATATCAGCTGCAACTGTGAATACCAATTATGTCTATATCGATACCGAATTTGATACCCAAATGAATTGGGGGCACCAGGTGATGTACGCCGAAGACGGAAAACGATTTGAAGGGGTTTCCTATGCAGACGGAATCGGAAGAATGCGGCAAAGTGTAGGAAGTAATACCGAAACCGGGCAGGCAATTGTCTCGAATATTTACTATGACGCGTTCGGGAGGCCCACTATCACCGATTTACCCACACCCGACGATGATGGCCGAATGATTCACCGTCCGGACTTTAATGTGGCGGCGGGTGATACATATTATGGGCCTGAGCATTTTGAACAGGTATTTATTGAAGATAACCCGTCGTGTTCGTTTGAAACCACTCCGTTTAGTTCCAGTTACGGTGCAGGAAAGTATTACTCGCCCAACAACCCCGACCAGGATGGTGAGAATGTGCGCATTCCCGATGCAGAGCAGTATCCGTTTGCTCGCGTGGAATATATGGACGATCACACCGGAAGAATCAGAAGGGCCGGTGGTATCGGGCCGGATTTCCAGATTGGTTCCGGGCATGAAACAGAGTTTTTTTACAGTACACCTTCGCAAGAAGAACTTGATCGTTTATTTGGTTCGGAAGTCGGGTACGCACCCCATTATCAGCGACGGATTACCGTTGATGCCAATGAACAGTTCTATATCGAATATTTCGATATGGCAGGCAGAGTAGTCGCCAGCGGACTGGCAGGAGCAACACCTGCTAACCTCGATGCGCTGGATAATAACGCAACCTTTACCTTAACCCAAACTATTACACAAGGTGTAAATGGTGATGTCACACCAACATCCATGACGCTTACCAAACCTCTGACCATTTTTGAAGACGAAGATTATTCGTTTTCCTATGAGTTGGATCCGGGGGAGTTTACCGACGAAATCTGTGCCCCTGAACTGTGTCTCGATTGCAGGTATGTTCTCACGATCGAAATCACAAAAGAAGAATGTGATGACCTTCCGGTATTTTCCGAAACAATGTACATCAATGGCGGCGAATACGATGCTATGTGCAACGAAGATATTCCTTTCGATTATGATACAACCATTACACTACTGAAAAACAACTATATCCTTACCAAAACATTGACTGTTGATCAGGATGCGATTAATGGTTACTGGTGCACGTACCTCGAAAATAACACATGCGTACCAACGTTTCAGGAACTGTACAACGAAGCATACGCAAATGCCGATTTCAGCAGCTGCGACATCGAAGAGGAATTTGACGAAGACGACTATTCATGCGATGTCATGCGCGCTATTATGCTCAACGATGTTTCACCGGGCGGGCAATATGCAGAGTATACTGTTTCGGGGAGTACTTACTCGGCTGCCAATACCATCTCCGTTTTGTATACCGGCGGCTCACCTGATTTATCCGGTGACTGGCGTACACCATCGGGCGGCATGTACGAAGATGAACTTGGAGCTCAGGCCTGGGTAGAAGTGCAATTGATTAGTGTAGGCGTTTACGCACCACCGGTTGAAATCACAGCTGTTCCCGTTCTTGTAGATGCTGATAATAATATTTACAAAGTAAAACCCGAAGAACTGGCCGACCTGGCCGATTTTGTGGTCGGGTTTCAGAATAGCTGGGCAGAAGCATTATTGCCGTACCATCCGGAATTCTGTTATCTCGAGTATTGTGAGGCTAATGAAGCTTCACATGCTTACGATGCTGCGATGGGCAGTATCACCTCCTTTTCGGAGGCGTGCGCTGGTGGTTATTTTGCTCCGTTGGGTTTTATTGATTTGACGGTGAATTACGACACTCCGGAGATCTATTCGGGCTGTGCTGATACTGGTGCCATCGATCCGTTTTTTGAGCCGTTAGATATTTTAAATCCGCTATATGTGGAAATGGAAGATCGAATGACAAACTACATCACGATCAGCGGTGTATCGGTTTCCATGTGGGAATATGCCGCCATGCTGGTGCATTGTGAAGAACCATATATTACATTTTCGGGAACCACTCCTATCTCTTGCCTGGAAAATTATCAGCCGGGAGAGTGTGATCTTGACATGATCTGGATTACTTTCCGTGATTTGTATCTCGCCGAAAAAGCCCGGATCTATGCTGAAGCCGAATCGGCATTTATAGCAGGTGAAGCCTGTGCCACACTTACTGCCACCATTGGTGATGAAGATCCTGGCAATCCGTTTGGCGAGGCCATTCCGCGCTGGGGATTTTATGACGACATGATTGCGACTTATACCAGTACAACTGATATCCAGAACGAGTTCGACGCCCAAAGCGAAGCCGCTTGCGAAACGGCATGTACGGCCTATGCCAAAGACTGGATGCTGCTGCTTTCAGGATGCGACATTGACCCTGCCGATACAGCAGATTTACGTCTTGATTTACAAGCATTGTGTGAATTTGGCTGTGGTGATGATCATCCCGCAGGTGCAACCACATTACCTGCTTCTATTCCGGGCGGCACTTATGCTTTGCCAAGCGGTATCGGAAGTGTGGGCAATGGAGCAACAATCAACGATGTTCTGGCGCTTTATGGTTATTCGGAAAGTGATCTTTGTACGGAATTGCTTATCAGTGATCCGGGCCCTTACCAGGAATCACTTGTGGAAGATCTTTACCTGGATGAATGCGGATGCGAATTGCTGTTGACCACCAAAGACCAGTTTGAAAATGGAGTGGTTCCTGCCGGAATTGTAACAGTGGAACAATTACTGGAATACAATACAGGCCTCTCGATGGAAGACATCGATGCACTAATTTGCGCTTGTGATGATGCTACCGGCAACGAATGGAATCCGGGAGGGTATGAATGGTCTGGTGGCGAAATTGAAACCATACTCGGTTGGGAAGAAGTGGTGCCACAGCAACTTACCTGCGATGCCTGCGTGCAATGCGAGGATGTGGCTACCGGTGTTACTGATCTGGAAACCCGTTTCGGTTCCGAAATTGACGAATCCCCGAATTACGAAGTTATTTTGACTAATTACTTAAACGGATTGTTTGATTTTGACCTGACATACAGCTATTATGCCGAGTTTATCCTGAAATGCAATGCAACCAGCCTGAACCCGATCTGTGAACCGACTCCCGAATTGCTTGCATGGAGAGACGTGATGAACTTACTGGCCCATCGCGGTCAACTGAATGTGGGAGATACATTGAACCTGCTTACCGAAAACATCGTGTACAAAGAAAGTGAACTGTATGAATACCTGCTTGCAACCGGTTATTATGCGGAAATTGATGGAAATACGTTGCATCAGACTTTTGTAAAAAACGAAACAGGATTGGCGTGTACTACTTCCCTCACGCTTCCGATAGAAGCAGATTTTACCTTTGACGACATTGTAGCCTTCGGGAACATCGTACCTGAAAACACCGGATGCGAAGAAGTAGCCGAAAACTTTACCGTTGAAGTAAGTTATTATGCGTGCGGGATTTTAAAAACGGCTACCTTGACAGGACAGACCGACTGTTTCCCGATTCAAACCTGTTATTGTGGTGGTGATTTGATGCTTTGCAACGAAACGGTAAACGAACAACTGGCTGATGAAACACCGTGTTACGAACCCATACTTTCGCAGCTTTACCAGGATGTAACCGAACTGTACGAAGAAACCATTGCTGCAGCCAAACAGGAATTCGTGGCAGCGTACAATACACAATGTGCAACTGCTTTTGAAACGGAACTATTGGAATATACAGGGCCATTTAATCAATACCAGTATACGCTGTTTTATTATGATCAGGCCGGAAATCTGGTCAAAACCGTAGCGCCGAATGGTGTGTCACCGCTTGTTTCTACCGCAACGGTAGTTACCAGCCGCGATGCTACCACGGACCTTGATAACCAGGACCCGGCTGTAGTACCAACGCACGGTTTCGAAACCGAATATACTTACAACTCATACAGCCAGTTGGTGGAAACCACCAACCCCGATCAAACAGGAGCGACTAACTTTTTCTACGACCGCTATGGCCGTATGGTAGCCTCTCAGAATCCGGTGCAGGCAGATGAACATAAGTACAGCTACGTCTTGTATGATGTGCAGGGAAGGCCTGTGGAAGTGGGCCAGATTGATATAGATGTAACGCCAACGCCGATTGCAGCTCTCTCCGAAAGTTTGCACCTGAAGGTGAATGACCTCGGGGCCGCATTTAAAACATGGGTCTACAGCGGGCTTCGCACCGAAGTGACTTTTACGGTTTACGATAAGTCCATGTCTGTGACCGTGGCCGGCAAATTTGCCACCGGAACCCAGCAAAACCTACGTCTGCGTGTAGCCAGCGTGGTGTATTTTGATGCAGTCAGTGCCGGCACCATGCCCACAACCGGTTATGTTTCGGCAACGCATTATTCGTATGACTTGCACGGAAATGTGATTGAAAGCCTACAGGATGTGCCGGAACTTTCGCCGGTGCAGCAGGATATTAAATCGACCCAATACCAGTTTGAACTATTGAGCGGCAACGTGAAAAAAGTAGAATACCAGAAAGGGGAACGCGATCGCATGACCCACGAGTATGTCTATGACAAACTCAACCGCCTCACCGAAGTGTTTACGTCTACCGATGCAGAAGTGCACAAAAGCCGCGAAGCGCATTACCGTTATTTCGATTACGGACCGTTGGCACGGGTTGAGATTGGCCAGCACAAAGTGCAGGGCAATGATTTTACCTATACGATCCAGGGATGGCTCAAAGGTATGAACAGCACCACGCTCGACCGCACCCGCGATGCGGGCAAAGACGGCGGCACCGATTACCTTGCTTCCAACCCGGAAGCAAACACCTGGTTTGCCCGCGATGTCACCGGTTACATGATGGGTTATTACACCGACGATTACAAAAGTATCGGTACCACTACTTTTGAAGCGGCCATCGGCACCAGCAACCCGCTGAGCAGTGCCATCAAATCGCTGTACAACGGCAATATTGCCTACACCACCACGGCTATTGACGGCTATGATATACAGGCAGGTGTATACACCTACGACCAGCTGCAGCGTCTCAAGGCGATGAATGTCTACCGCTCCGCCACGATCCAGAGTGACAATGACTGGTCTAACTCTGCCAATACCACCGAATACGAGTCGAAGTATACCTATGATCCCAATGGCAATCTCCAAACACTCGTCCGGAACGGTATTCCGGGTTCGGGAATGGGGATCAGTATGGATGATTTTACCTACAATTATACATCGGGGACCAACCGTTTGCACCAGGTAACTGACGCCGTTACGGCAGCCAGTACCACTGCTTATACGGAGGATATCAACGACGGACAGGGCACCAATAATTACGTCTACGACAAACTTGGGCAGCTCGTTGCTGATAACACTTCCTTAGAAGAACAGGATTATGAGTGGCGATTTGGTGATAAAAAACTCAACTTGCAACGCAGTTCAACACAACAATTGGAATTCGTATACAATCCATTAGGACAACGGGTATTAAAAATCGTGAAACCGGTTTCAGGCGGTGTACCGCTACATCAGAGTGCTTCAGTGAGCTGGGATTATACCTATTATGCGTATGATGCCAATGGACAGGTAATGGCCATCTATGATGTGACCATGAACAATTATGATCCGGACGATGAGATCAACATAGCTGAAAACTCCGAACAGATCATTTACGGTGCTGGCAGAATCGGTGTGATCAAACCTGACAAGGTTACGTATACCAACCAAATGAGTTTAGCACCCGAAGGCCCGATTTGGGAGAATGAATTGGGTAGAAAAAACTACGAACTCACCAACCATCTGGGCAACGTAAATGCTGTAATCACCGACCGCAAAACGGTCAACGGTTCTTATACCGGCTTCTCGTTTGCAAGCAGTGTTGAAGGATGGGCGGCAGGTGCTGATGCTTCAGTGAGCCAGAGTGGTGGTTTACTCAATGTATCTACCACACCAGGTTCCAATAACAGTGCTTACAAAGTGATGACCACCACAGTGGGTGAGCATTACATTGTAACGGTCAAAGCCAATAAGGGCACGACAACCGGCTTAAAACTCTACCTGTTTGGTATCAGCACAACAACCCTGGCAGACGGCGAGGCCAGTACGATTTCGTTTACAGCCATTTCAACCAGCACGGCCTTGATCATACAACCCCTGCTGACAACAGGTTCGCATACGTTCAGTATCGATACAGTTGGTTTTACTCCTAAATCGGTTTACGAGGCAACGGTGATCATGAAAAGTGATTATTATCCGTTCGGTATGCAAATGCCGGGACGTTTTTCCAATACTGGAGACTACCGTTTCGGCTACAACGGTATGGAAAAAGACCCCGAAATGAAAGGCGATGGGAATTCTTACACTACCGAGTTCAGGCAGTATGATCCGAGGTTGGGGAGATGGATGAGTCTTGATCCGTTGATGCTAATGTTCCCTGAACAATCACCATATTGTGCATTTGATAATAATCCTGTTTTATTTATTGATCCTTATGGATTGAGTGCCACTAATGGAGAAGGTGAACCACCAACGTTGAACGGTACTGAAACCGAAGGGCAACTATCAGATGATGGAGAGTGGATTATTAACGTAGACCCTAGTAGTGGCAAACTTGTTTGGCAAAAATTCTCAACACTTGAAGAAGTCGTAATACTTACAACAGGTCCTTGTACTCTGAATCTGTTGTTAGATATGAAAGCTTTAATGAAGGATTATCACCATAATACGAAAGATTATTATCGCTTTGGTACTCTTGGCGCTCCTGCAAAGGATGTGTTTTATGAGGCGTACAAGATTTGGGATGAATGGTCTTCGTGCATGGGACTTAAGATTACCATGGAGGATATTCATGAAGCTTTAGCTATACTAGGTAATCTTCCGGTTGTTGGTGAAATGTTTGATGCTGCTAATGCAATTCTTTATGTTGCTGAGGGCGATTATGAAAATGCTCTTTGGTGTGCTTCTTCAATGATTATTCCCGGAGGATCCGCACCTATTTTTGCCAAAAAAATGGCAAAAGATGCAATTCAAGATACTGGTGAAAAGGTTGGAAGAGAAGTTGGACAGGAAATTGCTGATGGCGCAACAAAACCCTATACTACAAGTCGCCCTAGTTATGGCAAGAATCAGGTTGAGGAAGTTTGGGAAAATGCGAAACATAGTGATGGAAATGTTTATGATCCTAATACTGGGGAGATAATTCATTGGGACAGGTCAAAACCAAGAAACGGACAATGGGATATGGGACATAAGAAGAATCATGAATATAGAACGTTAAAGCAAGATTATTTAAGTGGAAAGATATCTAAAGAAGAGTTTTTGAAAGAGTATCGTGATCCAAATAATTACCAACCAGAGTTGCCAAAGAATAATAGAAGTCATAAATTTGAAAAAAAGTAATAAAAGTTATGGAAGTAAATATTGATGATCTTTTTCAAGTCGTAAGACTTAAAGAGAATGAAGCGTATTTTAAGTTGAAGAAATCCATAGACATGAATGTAAAAAATTCTTCAGGTCGATCTTTACTGCATGAGGCGGTAGCTTATCATAATAATGCTGTTGTTAGTGATTTGATTAAAAGCGGTATAAATGTTAATTGCACTGATAAGGAAGGTCAAACAGCGCTTCACTATTCGGCTGCTATTACGAATATTCCGGCTGCGAAATTAATTCTTGAATCAGGCGGTGACGTCAATATAGTCGATGTTTATGGAAATAATGCTATGTGGACCGCTGTTTTCAACTCAAGAGGAAATTATGAGATGGTTAAACTGTTTAAGGAGTATTCAGGGGATCATTTACATAGTAATAATAACTCTAAATCTGCATATGATTTTGCAAATCAAATAAATGATTTAGAGTTAGTTAAAATTCTAAAATCATAAGTTCATGAGGCTCTTTTTTTGTGTCGTTTTTTTGATTCCTACAAAATATTTTTGTCAATCTTATCCGGTAGGTGCTAAGCATACTAAAACAATTTATACTACAATATTTGATAATAATGACACGGTAGAACATAACATAGTGCTAACTTATTATGATAGCCTTTGGCAAGAAGTTATAAGCGAAAATACATTGAAATCAGCTTTGAATAAAGGATCTTACTCAGTAACATTAACTCAAACACCTCAAAAGTTTGTTTCAGCCTCGATTTCTCCAAATGGTGATACATCAAATACGACTGTTTATTTGTATAATGAACAAGGTAAGCAAGTCTACCATTATGAAATAAAGGGTCTGGATACGACAATAAGTCAAAAGAGGAAGTACGATTCAAATGGGAATAATACGGAATTGTATAATAAAAAGAACGGCGTTTATTTCTTATTCATGGAATTTGAATACGATCAGAATAATGAGATTTCTTCCAAGAAGATGTATAATAATGCTGGTGGATTAGTGAAATTTGAAAAGTATGAAAGGAAACGGAATGGTGAAATTATAGATCATTATGAATATCTTAACGGTTTTGGATGGACATTAAGATCAAGAGCCGAAAAAACATCGTTACATAAAGTTAAAACTAATTATTACTACGATTGGGAGGGTGTTAACTACGGAATCACATTAAAATATGTTAAGGGTGGGTATTCTATCACTGAGAATTCAAACAATAATAATCTAGTAAGATTAGAGATTTATGATCAATCAAATAATCTCACAACTTCTGTTTTTGTTGAATATACGGATATAGAATAGGGTAATGTTGGTAATGTGGAGATTCCGGAGTAACTGACCATCTCATTCGGTAATGTTCGAAGTGTGTTGATAGCTAGACGTTTTGGATTTAATCATCACATAAACAACTATTTAACAAAATAAAAACAACGCGTATAAGGGGATGTTAAACTTCCCCTTTGTAGTTGAAAGGGTTTTAAACGATCTGAAATGAGCTCAAATCAGACCACGTGTTTGTATATTCCAGTCGTGTTGACCACCCATTTCCGGAATACATTGACCACCTGCTGATTTGTTTAGACGGTAGGATTGTGTTGGATTGTAGTAGTTTTTAGTGGTGGTCAAACAACATTGCAAAACGGTGTGGCTCTTTGTAAAAAATGTCATAAAGAAATACACAAATAAGAAATGGGCGATAATAAATTTTTAGACTTAATTAAAGCTAACATAACAAAACATGGTTATCACGTAACCATTGTGAATAGTGATACTGATCCTAGGTATTGTTACACCATTGGATTAAACGAGTCATTAGGTTTTGAATTAGTTATTGCAGGAGGGTACTTTTATCTAAAAGATGACTTATTGTACATTTTAGATTTATTAGTTTCCAATTTGAAAAAAGATGGTAGTCTGATTAATTCTCATATTCAAACCTCGAAATTTGGGAGTTTTACATTCATTAGGATTCATGATTCTTGGAATGACTTAATGCTTTTGGGTGTTTCTGACTACTATAAGACCGATACGATTAAATCTTTTCAGATAATCCCTGATGGTGAACATTTTACTCTTGAGATTCCAGATATGTCTAAAAAAATTAATGGTGAATCATTCCCGATATGGAAATGGTTGATTCATGAATGGGATTTAAAAGTACCTGAAACATCTAAAGCCATCACGAATTTAGCAGCGCTAAAGGGAGAGAAAATAACGGAAGTAATGAGATGGGAAGTAGATAATTGGGAGATGTTTGCAGGTTCTGGTCCTGATATAGACGAAAATGATATAAGAGTAGTACCTATCGGGATGATTTTGGGGATTGATAAGACTATTAATGACGCATTAGACTTAAAAATTGAAAAAGGTTTTTGGAGAAAAAATGATGATCTTGTATTGCATGATTGGGGATAAGATCAATTAGTATATATCTGCGCGCGCAGATGCGCATACTCGTTTGCACATCTGCACACACCAACTGATTCCAAAACAAAACCGCCCGAATATCCGTCTGTGCATACCATGGGCAATAGATTATCGGTAGTTACTTTCTAAGTAAAGCTGTTTAAGTCCACTTCAAAATATTTTGCTAAACTGCAAAGCGTCGTAAATGCAATATCACGCTTGCCCTGTTCTATTTGTATATTCCGGTGGTGTTGACCACCCAATTCCGGAATACATTGACCACCTGCTGATTTGTTTAGACGGTAGGATTGTGTTGGATTATAGTAGTTTTTAGTGGTGGTCAATCGAAACCGGAGCGAGGTGGTCAGTGGCTCCGGAATCTCCACATACTGGAAAAAACAATACCCAAAAAAGTAACTTTGCGATATGATAACAATTGAAAAAACAATTAAAGAGCTTTCAAAGTTCTCAAATCAAATACTAGAATTCAATAAGCCTGTTGAGCCTGTGCTCATAAAAGAATTTGAGAATAAATATGGTTTAACTCTTCCAAATGATTATAAATTTCTTTTGGAAACGACAAATGGATTTTCTTTAATTGGCACTAGGGTTCTTGGGTTGCATGGAAACGAGAATATTGATTCATTAGAGATGGTTTATAAATTTGAACATTTTGAAGTGATTAATCCGCAACCTACTTATTTAATCCCATTCTGTAATGACGGTAGAGGAAATTTTTATTGTTTTGATACACTAAAGCAATCAAAAGATGGAAACTCATGTTCAATTGTTTTTTGGCAATCCGATATTGATTATTCTAATCAAGAACCAGAAATTGTTAACGAAAACTTGTCAGATTGGATCGACGAAGTTGTAATACAATGGACTCTCGAAGATTATGATTATGATGGCAACGAAAAATAAGGTTACACATTCGGGTAATGTTCCAGTAGCGGGTAGTGTTTCAGAGTAGTTGATGGAGGCTCTCTTTTAATTCAAAGCGCCTTGTTTTCAATCAGATAACGTTTTGTGTAAAAGTGCGTATCAGGGGATATTTAAGTATCACTGAAGTGTAGAAAGATGCCACAATCAAAAATAAAGACCACAAATGAAACCTCGTGTTTCAGGGTTGTTGATGGACACGGAAATCAATGCGAATGCGGTAAAGCGTTGATTAAAAATGGAAAGACATTAAAAATCAAGTATGGTTATTTATAAGATAACATTGGATTTATTTGGAGACAATTTTTCTCCGAATAAAATTTTAGACCAAATAGAACTCAACCCTTTAATAGTTGATTCTAGTGAACGTGGTGATAAGATATGGCCCGGGCAAGATGAAGAGATTGATTTTGGAAAGATCTCAGTACTTAATCCCTGTACATATGGATTACAACATGATAATTGGGAATATGAAGAGTGGTATGTTCAGTTTATTGAAAAAAATCATACGCTTCTCAAACTTCATGGGGTTGATGAGATACATTTTTTTATTGATGTATTCTATTCTGGGGATCAATGTAATATTGAAGTATTCAATAAAGAAATATTTAAGCGTTTAAATAAACATATAACATTTTCGATACCATTAAGTGTGTATCACTTAAAACAAAAGGAAATTAAAGAAATGCTTTTAGAAGTGGGATTTACTAAAAAGGAAATAAGCAGTTTATAGGGTAGTGTGTATATTCCAGTCGTGTTGACCACCCAATTACGGAATACATTGACCACCTGCTGATTTGTTTAGACGGTAGGATTGTGTTGGATTGTAGTAGTTTTTAGTGGTGGTCAATCGAAACCGGAGCGAAGTGGTCAGTGGCTCCGGAATCTCCAAATAACACAAGAAAGTTTAAATAAAAAAGCATTTATTTTCTAAAAACGCTGAGCTAGCCAATGATAGAGCATTGGAGATTAATTTTATTATTAAGGCAATAGAAAAAATTATTAGACATGATATTAAAAATAGAAGATGTATTAAAATTTGGAGATGTTCTTTCGCTGAAGTTAAATGTATCCACTCAAGAACAAGTTTTAGATTTATTGGGGAATTGCGATGAAATAGATGAAAACGATTATTCGATAGATTATTATTGGGACAATGTTTGTTTTTCATTTGATATAAAACAAAAGACGCTTTTAAAAGTCAAGATCAAATTTGAAGATGATACAAAATATAAGGTAGATTTTTTGTCTGAGGAATTGTGTTTTCAGAAAGAGATTAAGTTGGAAAGTATATTTCTTTTTTTAAATCATCTTCAAATCAATTTTCATTGTGTGAATTCAGAAATTGATTTCGATTATTTATTTATTAATACAATTGATAATATTAGAATTACTTATTATTTACCTTGGTCATCATTAATTGATATATCATTGGTGGATGGTATATCAGGTTAGCGTGGTAAGTAATCAATTACTGTATATTCCGGTCGTGTTGACCACCCAAAGTATAAAGCAAGATTTTGATTTATGGCTAAGAAGGTAAAATCGAAAAGTGGTGATGTTTTTAAAATCCCACTATTAAATGGAGAAGTTTGTTATGGTCAGGTGTTAGATTTTATGATGCCAAATATCATACGGATTGCTCTTTTTGAAGGAACGTATGGTGCAAATGAACTAATTGATCCTAATCAGGTCGTTCGTCTTAAGGCTTATTCAAGAATAGCAACAGATAAGCATTTCATCAATGCTGGTGAGTGGCCTATTATTGGTAATGTCGAAATTTTGATACCGATTTCATCTTTTCCAAATGAAGAATTTAGAAAAGATGATTGGGTTGGAGCAGTTCACTATTCTGCAACACTAGTTGAATCCTTTGTTAATGCTTATTATGGTTTAAAAGCTTGGGATATGTATTATGAACCTAATTATTTAGATAAATTTCTAGTAAATCCAAACGAGAAACCTAATAATGTAATTTACGAGAAACTGTAGTTTATCAGATCATTAGGTGTTTTTGTAAGTAACTAAAAACGTGTGTTTTTTGGTAGCGTGTATATTCCGGTCGTGTTGACCACCCAATTCCGGAATACATTGACCACCTGCTGATTTGTTTAGACGGTAGGATTGTGTTGGATTGTAGTCGTTTTTAGTGGTGGTCAATCGAAACTGGAGCGAGGTGGTCAGTGGCTCCGGAATCTCCACTGATGACACAAACTCCTGAAATCTCCGAAGCGAATCTCCCACGCTAGGGATTGGAGCAAGCTACCGTGTAGCGTGGAAAGCCCGGCCCTGATAAAATGCATGAAGAATGAATGGATTTTGCCAGGGAAGCGCCCAACATAAAATCGTAGTCATCCCCTGCCAACTAACTAGTGCGCATCCAACCAATTATCCGCCAATTCCATTTCCACTTCCATCGGAACGGCCAACTGAATGGCACCTTCCATCGCGGTTTTTACCAGTTTTTTCATGACTTCTTCTTCGCCTTTGAGAATATCGAACACCAACTCATCGTGTACCTGTAAGATCATTTTGGATTGTACGTTGGCTTCTGTCATCGCTTTGTCGACTGCTACCATCGCCAGTTTCACGATATCAGCTGCCGAGCCCTGAATGGGTGCATTAATGGCATTTCGTTCGGCAAAACCACGTACCACTGCATTGGCAGAGTTAATGTCAGGAAGGTAACGGCGGCGCTGCATGATCGTTTCCACATAACCGTTTTCGCGCGCGTTTTTCACTGCGTTGTCCATGTAACCTTTGATGGTGGAATATTGTGCAAAATAGCTGTCGATGATTTGTTTGGCTTCGGTGCGACTGATTCCCAGGTTTTGTGACAACCCGAAAGCCGATTGACCGTAAATAATTCCGAAGTTCACCGCTTTGGCCGCACTTCGTTGCTCTTTAGTCACTTCTTCCAACGGCGTATGGAATACTTTCGAAGCGGTTGCTTTGTGAATATCGACACCATCTTTAAACGCCTGAATCATTGATGTATCGTTGCTCAACGCCGCAATTACACGCAATTCGATCTGGGAATAATCGGCCGACATCAGTTGATGATTGGTATCACGGGCAATAAATGCACGACGGATTTCCTTTCCGCGGTCGGTGCGAATCGGAATATTCTGCAAATTGGGATTGTTGGAACTCAAACGTCCGGTTGCCGTAACGGTTTGCATAAAACTCGTGTGAACGCGGCCGTCTACCCGATCCAGCATCGTAGGAAGCGGATCTACATACGTCGATTTCAGCTTACGCATCTGGCGGTAATCGAGGATCATTCCGATAATCGGATGATCGCTTTTATGCTGTTGCAAAATATCTTCTGAGGTGGCGTATTGACCTGTCTTCGTCTTCTTCGCTTTCGACGAAATCTTCATGTGATCAAACAATACTTCGCCCAGTTGTTTCGGAGAATCGAGGTTGAAATCCATTCCGGCTTCGGCTTTGATGCTCGTTTCCAGTTCGCCGGTTTCCATTTCCAATTGTTTGGAATAGTTTTTCAAATGATCCACATCAATGGCCACACCTTCGTTTTCCATTTTCGCCAACACGGTCACCAACGGCATTTCAATCGTGTGGAACAAATGACGCAGGTGATCTTTCTCGATTTGCGGTGCAAACAATTGTTTCAGCTGGAACGTAATATCGGCATCTTCACAGGCGTAATCCACAATTTGTTCCTGCGGTAAATCGCCCATATTTCCCTGGTTTTTGCCTTTCTTCCCTATCAGTGTTTCGATACTAACCGGCTGGTATTGCAAGTAATATTGCGCCAGGAAATCCATTCCCTGCTTGGCTTCGGGTTGAATGAGGTAATGCGCAACCATCGTATCGAACAACGGTCCGTCTAACTGCAAATCGTACCGCATCAACACTTTCATGTCGTATTTCAGGTTGTGCGCGATTTTCTCAATGGTTTTCGACTGAAAAAACGGTGCAAACTCGTGAATGATTTTTTTAGCGGCATCGAACTCTTTCGGGAACGAAACATAATAGGCTTCGCGCTCTTTAAAACAGAAGGAAGCTCCTACCAAATCGGCATGCATTGCTTCGATATCAGTTGTTTCCGTATCAAAACACACGGAAGTTTGCTTCATCAGTTTTGCCAGTAATTCCGCACGTTCTTCCGGCAGCGAAACATGGTGGTAGCTTGGTTTTTCGGTCGCGATGGTCTTGTAACCGGCGGTTGGAGAAGCTTGCTGCACCTCCACCAGGCTTTGCGTACCAAACAGATCCAACTGGCCGTTTTCTCCGTTAGCAGACGAGGTCACCACGATTTCTTCTCCGATTACGCGTTTTGCGAGATTACGGAATTCGAGTTCGGTAAAAATTTCCTTTACTTTTTCGGTATCGGGTTTGTCCAGACGCAGATCAAGCGGATCAAACGGCACCGGAACATCTACAATAATGGTAGCCAGCATTTTGGAAAGTCGTCCCTGTTCTTCGAACGCGATCACGTTTTCCTTCATTTTTCCTTTCAGGTCGTCCGTGTTTTTGAACAATTCTTCCATGGAACCGTAATCCTGGATGAGCTTTTTGGCTGTTTTTTCACCGACTCCGGGAATTCCAGGAATATTATCGACCGCATCGCCCCACAAACCGAGAATATCGATAACTTGCATCGGGTTGCTGACTTCGAATTTCTCGCAGACTTCCTTCACGCCCATTACCGAAGCAGGATCACCGCCCCGGCCCGGTTTGTAGATAAAAATATTTTCACTGACCAACTGACCGAAATCTTTATCGGGCGTCATCATATAAGTGATAAAACCTTCTTCTTCGGCGCGTTTGGCTAATGTTCCGATAATATCATCCGCTTCAAACCCTTCGAGCAATAATACCGGAATGTGGAATGCTTCCAAAATGCGTTTGATCGGTTCGATCATGGAACGGATATCTTCGGGCATTTCGTCGCGATTGGCTTTGTAATGCTCGTAATCTGCCGTTCTGTTGGTTGCTCCGCCCGGTGCGTCGAATACCACAGCCAAATGCGTAGGTTGTTCTTTTTGAATTACATCGATCAATGCATTGGTAAAACCGAATGCCGCAGAAGTGTTCTGGCCTTTTGAGTTGACCCGTGGATTTTTGGCAAATGCAAAATAAGCGCGGTAAATCAAGGCGAAGGCGTCTAATAAAAAGAGTTTTTTTTCTGCAACCGGAGTAAGCATAACCGAATTTTGAAGTGAGATACAAGTTTAAGGAAAAAAGTAGGATCGGTGACATTTAAACCGAACTCCAATTTCAAAACTTCCCCCCACAGATGCACAGATTTTAGCTCGGCTAACACCCTCGCCGGAATAGTGATAAACAAATATGCGCTGCCGTTAGGAGCGCAAAAAAAATCTGTGCATCTATGGGAAAACACAAACTATAGCTAGCCAATATGGAAATATCATGTGATAAAAAAACCGGTTCGCGCAAGTTTTTTAACTTCAAGACATCTAAACCATAAATAGCGAATCATTGATCGATGTGGTAAGTGTTGCGGCATTACAAACAGGGAGCCCTGAAGCTTTCGGCTTGCTCGTGGACCAATATTCGGATAAAATTTACAGGTTGGTTTTTGGCATTGTACAACGGCAGGAAGAAGCGGAAGACATTACACAAGAAGTCTTTACAACTGTTTTTACCTCTGTTGCCCGTTTCAAAGGCGACTCGTTGATTTCGACCTGGATGTACCGGATTGCGGTGAACAAATGCCAGGAATTCCTGAGGAAACAATCGCGCGGAAAACGTTCCGGCAAACATGTTACCTACGAACAGGTTCAGGGAACGTCGCAGCAAATGAGCTCGACCTACATGCATCCGGGAAATGAACTCGAAAATCAGGAACGCGGGATCATTTTGCTGAATGCGATGAACCAATTAACAGAACAGCAGCGAATTGCCTTCACCATGAACAAGCAGGAAGGTTTTTCTTACGAGGAGATTGCGCAGGCAATGAACTTGTCAAAATCGTCAATCGAATCGCTGATTTTCAGGGCCAAAAAGCACTTACAGGTATTGCTGGCGGCTTATTATGATGAACACATTAACCGATAATTTTTTTGCGTCATGGAACCAAAAGAACAATGGATAGAAGAAACACTCAATAGCCTCAACGGGTTGAAGCAGGTAACTGCATCCGGGGCGTTGAAAAACCGATTGAAAAGCATTCCGATTAACATTAGTCCGGGAATCCGGGTGATGGTGCCCAAGCGTTCGGTCTGGCTGGCGGCGGCGAGTATTGTGCTCATCATCGGCATCAACATTACAGCGATATACGCAACGCAGCAGCAAACCACGGATACAGAAACGGTTGAAGCAGATTATTTCACCTACCTCAATCAATTGTGATGGAAAAAACGCGATTTTATAAATTGGTGATTTTGGTATTGGTACTGGTGAATTTAACGACGCTGTACTTTTACTGGAATGGCTGTTCGACGGAAGAACACCGTCACCATCATGGTCCACCACCCCGAAAAAGCCTTGTAACGTTACTTTCATTGACCGGAACGGCAAAACAACGCGTTCAGGCGTTGGAAAAGGATCATTTCCGGGTAAAGGATTCATTGATCAATGTCAGTCGACAGCTTCACGAAGACTTGTTTGTGTCGTTTAAAGATCCTTCCAAAGACAGCGCTTCGATTCAACAACTGATCGACCACATCGTGGAAAATCAGCGTGAGACCGAACAAATGACCTTTGATTATTTTAAGGAAGTCGAAAAATTCTGTACGCCATCGCAAAAAAAGAAATTACAAAAAGCGATTCACGGTGCACTTTTAAGAGTCAATCCACCACCACCGCCACCTCACGGGCGAAGAGAGCATCCTTAATGAATTAAATTCTCCAATACTCTATAAAAACTAAACTATGAAAAAAACATGCCTTGGAATTGCTTTGGCTTTCTCCGCCATGAGCAACGCGCAAAGTCCGGCCATTACGTCCTGGCTCATTAACACAACAAACGCCACCGGAAGCCATTATGTTTCGGGTAACGGCACTCCGATTTCTGACGCCACATTGGCCAATGTGCAAACGGTACAGTATTCGGCAAACTGGGTGTACGTTTCCACAAAAGGAATTCCGACCTATCCAACCGGGCCATTTTTAGATGGCAATCCGTCACTGGCGACTTCCCAAAATGCCATTTTCAAATTCCCGCTTTCTCCGGTGGAAAACACGGGTACGCCCACTGCAACTACTATGGGAAACATTGGTGTTTTCATCAATGGCGTTGCCTTATTCGATTACCGCGACGGTGTTTCATGGAAAAATTCGACCGGTGCTTTGGCCGGTGGACCTTTAGGTGGAACAGGTGACGGTGTATGGAACCGCGACGCCGTTGTTGCCGAAATGGAAGGGTTCGACTGTTCGAAAGGTCATCCGGCAATGGGGAATTATCATCATCACCAAAATCCGAGTGCTTACAACCTTGATCTTACCGTCATTTCAGACATTTGCGATATTTATGCCGCCGACGGTTTATATGCGATCAATGGGTCTGTTCATTCTCCGCTGATCGGTTTCGCCTACGACGGATTCCCTATTTACGGTGCTTACGGATTCAAAAATACCGATGGAACAGGTGGAATTGTACTTATCAATTCGGGCTACCAATTGCGGAATATTACCACAAGAACCGTTTATGCAGATGGCACCGATGTCACAGATGGTCCACCGGTAAATGCCACTTATCCGCTCGGTTTATTCCGCGAAGATTATGAATTTGTCACGCATGTGGAACCGGAATACCTGGATGAGCACAACGGCCGGTTCTGTGTAACTCCCGAATACCCGCTTGGTACGTATTGTTATTTCGCCACAGTTGACGAAAACTGGAATTCGGCCTATCCGTATGCAGTCGGCCCGACATTTTATGGTGTAAAAACTGCCGCTAAAGTTCCTTCAATTTCAGAAACTGTTACCACATACGATCCCTCTGCAGCAGGTTTGGATGAAAATGTAAGTGTTTCATTTAATGTCTTCCCGAATCCGTCGGCAGATGTTGTCATTGTGCAGGCTTTCGGTGCGCACAGCAGCGATATTGCTGTTGAATTGTGGGACATGAACGGTAAGTTGATCCAGACACAAACCATTCTCCAGGGAAGTACGATTTGTTATTTCCCGGTTGCTGAGCTTCAAAGCGGAAGGTATATCATTCATGTACAGGGAAATATTGCAGCGAAAGACTATTCGATTGTGATTGCTGAATAAAATAAGTAGTACAAGTAAACAGGCGTGGGTTGTAACTTGCTCACGCCTGTTTTTGTTTTAGGTCGCTCTGTAGGCCGGTGTTTCCGGACTTCTTTGAAATGTTTAAAATTGTAAAATTTGCCAATTCTAAACATCTACACTTTTAAAATTTTAGAATTTTCTCGCGAAAATCTCACCTGCAAATTTCCAAATTTACCATATGGGCAATTGGACATTTGGCAAATTTGGAAATTTTCCACTTTACCCCTGAAAATCCGGCGATTCCCAAAAATCTGAAAACCTCACCCCTTCTGTCTATTATCTCCACCGTGTTAACACCTCCACGCTAATAACTCCCTCTCACTGCGCGTATTCGCGACTTATTTTGACCTTACCTTCGCTTTGTGAAAAAGGCCATCATCATTATCCTCAGTTATTCGCTCGTTTTTGTTGTGGGGTATCTCACAGTGGGAATTATCCTGCATTTTGCGAAACCGGAGGTAAAAATGTTACCTGCATTTATCGAGGATGCCTTGCCTGAAGTTGAAAGCGAAGCCCAATTATCACTGCAACAACAATCACTCGAAGGAATGGATTACCGCTTGCTGACTCCGGCCGATTTCGATACCACCGTTCCGATTTACTTCAGTGAAGATTACAACGAAACAAACGGCATTTTTTGTTTCCGGGGAAATGCACAACGTAACCATCCGACTCGCGGTACTATTGCCGGAAAACCTTCAACAATAGAACTTGACTGGGTTTTTGAAACAGCCTATGATTCCCGCATGACCGATTTCGGAGTTTGGGGCGGTGGAAGTGGCTGGACAGGCCAACCCCTGGTGATCCGCTGGCCCGAAGAACAACGCCGGAAATTGTTTGAACTTGACCCCGAATTTTTAACACAGGAACACTTTAAAGAAGTGATCGTGGGATCGCTTTCGGGTAATATCTATTTCCTGGATTTTGAAACCGGAAAAGCCACACGACCGCACCTGAGTATCGGCAATCCGATCAAGGGAACGGTTTCGGTTGACCCGCGCATGAATGGACTCATGACGGTTGGCCAGGGAATTCCGAATGGCGACCGGTTCGGAGCGTATTTGTTTGATCTGTTTGCTGGAAAAGAAGTCGATTACCGCGCAGGAATGGATCCTGCATCCCGCAGATTGTGGGGCGCGCATGATAGCAATCCGTTGTTTGATGCCGAAACCGGATCGTTGTTCTGGCCGGCAGAAAACGGGCAAATCTACAAAACGATCCTTTCGCCCGACCGGACGTTTGGTGCGGTACAGAAATTCAACTATGGCGTGCGACAGCGACCCGACCTTGGATTAGAGGCAAGCATGGGCGCTTATAAAAATCTGGGCTTTTTCGGTGATAACGGCGGAAATGTATTTTGCCTGAACCTCACCACAATGCGCCCGGTTTGGTTATTCGACAATATCGATGACACCGATGCAAGTATGGTTATTGAAACAGAAGGAAAAACACCTTTCCTGTACCTGGGCAATGAAGTCGATAAACAAGGCCCGACCGGAACAGCATTTATCCGGAAAATCAACGCATTAACCGGCAAAGAACAATGGCATTTCAGTAGGCCTTGCAGCGGTTCGAATGTAGGTGGAAAAGCCAATAGTGGCGGCGTACTGGCGACCATACTTCCCGGAAAAGAAAAAGCAAAAGGGTTGGTTTTTGGCATTTTCTCACGCACAAACGAAAGCATGAAGGGCGAATTTGTAGCCATCGACAAACAAACGGGTAAAGAACGTTATTCCATACCGATGGATGCTTATTCGTGGGCTTCGCCAATTGATCTCTATGACAAAAAAGGTAACTGCTACATTTTCTTCACCGACGTTTACGGTACCATTTACCTGATTGATGGGGTTACCGGAACCATTATTCACAAGGAAAAAACGAGTTACGTGTTCGAATCGTCGCCCGTTGCCTGGGGCAACCGCATTGTGGTAGGAACCCGCGGAAAAACAATCCTGAGTTTTTTGGTTTTGTAGGCGCGGGACGCATCCCGCGCAATGACACCCGACACACGATGCAATGACACCGGTATCCCGCGCAATGATACAGACACACACGGTACAATAATACCAAAACAGGGTAAAAAAATAAGCGGCCCTTGGGTTAGGAGGGCCGCTCGGGAAGTGAATAGTGATCTGTATTTTTAATTCATTCAGATCGTTTAAAAAACAGCAGACTGCCCTACGTGAACAGTGGTGAAAATCGTGGGTTACCCGTCGAAGACATAGGGTCAAATGTCTTAAAAAAGCAGCCTGCCGTTTTATTTTTGTTTCCAGTGGTTAGCTTCACCTTATCTTTCGTTCCAAATAAGATGAAAAAATTTCCTTAGTCTATCCTGGTTCATCTGCCAGAAGTTTTCTACCGCTCCTGGCGAATTACCAACTTTCATTATACAATATGCCAACTGATTCTTGTCACAGTTTAATTGCTGACACCAATAATCAACATCTTGCATGCTATGCAGGTCTATTTTACCCGGAGCAGAAGTTAATATGTTGATCGTTGTTGACATCACTCTAGTAATTCAGTTGTTCATTAAGACAAATGTAGGCGACCAATACATACCAAACAACCGTATTTATACGGTATTTTTAATGCGGGAAACCGCAGTGATTTTTGCGGGAAACCACATTTTTCAAAAGGCTCGAACCCATTAAAAAGCTGATAAATAGCGGATTGTGTGTTTTTTAACAAATGAATTGTTATGTTTACAAAATGGGCGTGGATTGCGGTATGCCAAAATCGCTAATATTGATCTGAACTAAAAAATCTATTATTATGGCGTTTAACGGAACAGAAGGAGGAGCTATTACCCTCGAAGTGGCAGCAGCAATGACAGCATCTTACAGAAAATTAAACCCGGGTCAAACGGAAGCACATTTTATGGGAAAAGACAACTTTTTGGCATTATTGAACCAAACAGGTTGTGTTGGAATAAGGGTGTATCACGGGCATAAATCTGATGGAGGAAAAGAAGTTATCTTTGTAGGTGTAGATGCCAATGAAAATGATATGCTGGAGTTGATTATGGATTTGTCAATATGTTGTCCTCCCACTTGTTCTAATGGGAACGCTTTAAATGGCAGGTGATCGGTCTTACTGAAATATCTTTATATTCCATCCTGCTTCCAAGTGGGATGGTTTTTTATAATTGGAAACGATCCAATCCACCTATTCTTTATATTTCTATAATTATTCTGATTACGCTTTTTCTAGACGCGTTCAACATATATTACATATCAGACTACTATAAATCTGATCACCCCAAAAACAATTTGTTTGTTCTTCACATATTCACCATTTGCGAGGGCATCCTTTTGATACTTTATTTTCGTTCTTTCTTCAATAAGTATTGGGTTAAGAACTCTTTTGTTGCATTGCTTATCGGATTTGTAGGTTTAGCATTATCAAACATCATATTTTGGGAATCTTTAGATGAGTTTCCTGCCATTACCCGTACGATTGAGTGTACTATCATTATGATTTTAAGCATTTTCTTTTTTATAAACCTCTTCCAACAATCGTCGGTTTCCAATTTGATCCAGTACAATCATTTTTGGTTAGCTTCTGGTTTGTTATTGTTCTTCGCTGGTACATTCTTCATGAATATTGTTGGAAGTTTGGTTATTCACAAAAACAACCTCGGCTTTAACATTTACGACATTCATTCTTTCCTGAACATATTTCTCAATATTATTTATACCATTGCACTATGGATAAGCAGCAGACGCTTGATCTCGGCACAGTAGTTATCCTCGGTACAATGGGTATGATCATTCTCGCGATGGGAGTGGTCGTATTCTTTTTTATCTATCAGCGCCGGATGACGGCCAAACAAAATGAGTTGACAATGCTTGATTTGCAACACCAGAAAGAATTGATGGGCGCGGTGATCCAGACCAAGGAATTGGAACAGCGCCGCATTGCGCTCGAACTGCACGATGATGTGGGTTCAACGCTGACTGCCATTAAATTTTCAGTTTCCAGCTTTACGATTGACGAAAAAGACAAAGAACTGCTCAACCTCAATCTTGCCGACGCGATTCAAAAAGTGCGCCGGATCTCTAACGACTTATTACCTTCCATCCTGGAAGAACTCGGTTTGATTACTGCTGTAAAAAGCCTGATCAAAACACTCAACGATAATAAAACCATCAATTACGTTTTTGAAGCATTCGGTGAACAGATCCGCCATCCGAAGGATGTGGAACTGGCCTGTTACCGCGTGTTGCAGGAATTACTCAACAATATTCTGAAATATGCACATGCGGTAGAGGTGCGCGTTGAAATCGTTTTAAGCCAATCGGGATTGCTGATTATCGTAACCGATGATGGCGATGGTTTTGTTCCGGAAGAACATACCGATCACGAACGCCCTTCTCTCGGATTGAAAAACATAGAAAGCCGCATTCAACAGATAAAAGGAGAAATTACCTACGAAAAGCGCTCACCTAGCGGAACAAAAGTACTTATCGATTGGAAACGCCATGAATGAGATTACAGTAGCGATTGCAGATGATCAGTCTATTTTTAGACAAGGATTGGTAAACCTCGTGGGAGGTTTTGAAAATATACGGGTGTTGTTTTCCGCTGAAAATGGCCGCGAAATGATGGAAAAAATTCCGGACAACAAACCAGACTTGGTTTTGCTCGACTTCCGGATGCCCGAACTCAATGGTTTGGAAACCGCCAAGCTGATCCGTGATCAGTTTTCGGGAGTAAAGGTATTGATCCTTTCCATGTACGACGACCAGGAATTTGTGGAGACAGCCATGGAAAACGGAGCGCACGGTTATTTGTCGAAAGACGATGAACCCGAAGAGATCGAACGCGCTATTCTGAGTACGATCGAAACCGGTTATTACCTCAATGACCGCACGTCGAAAATGCTCATCGGTAAACTCATCAACCAGGGCACAATGAAACCCGAGTTTAAAACGCCTCCGGTTGAATTTACACCGATAGAAATACAAATTCTGCAACTGATTTGTGCCGAATGTACCACGCAGGAAATTGCCGACAAATTGTGCAAAAGCAAACGCACCATCGAAAGCAGCCGCACACTGATGATGCAGAAAATCAATGCCCGCAATGTCGTTGGTTTGGTGATGTATGCGGTGAAGAATAATTTGGCGGGGAGTTAAGGAATCGAAAAATCTTTTCCAACCGTTAAAAGAAGTTTGTATCAGGTGGTAGAACTGCTTTTCAAAGCACATGAATTTTTTATGAACCAACTCCATCTCAATCGCTTCATCATGCAACTTCTGTTTGGTTGCATTTTTCTCAGCTTCAATGATTTATCACGGGCGCAGGGATTGAACCGAATCTACGGCAACGCTGCATTCGGTTATTCACATCACAAAGAAGCTGGGCTTTACGTTCATTTTCTGGATCATTTTTCGGCAGGAATAGGTACAGGTACCACGAAGGTGAAAACCGGACCTTCTTATTACACCCCAAGTAGCACAGGTCTTTTTGGCACCAATCGCCGGTTGAAGGATACATATATTTGCAATCAATTTTTTCTTGGTATTACCACACATACCATGGACCGGGTGGATATGCACCTGATGGCAGGCCCATCTTGGGTCAATGCCACGATATTGAGCGATTTTGAGCTCAAGGAGAACGAATACAGTCATGCGGAATGGGTGGAATACACTGCCAATGAATATAAAACGGTGGGTTTCGTTTTACGAGGCGAGGTATTGATCGAATTCAGCAAATTTGCAGGGCTTAATCTAAGCGTTCAACAAAATTGGAACAACATTCGTGATGAGTTTTCGGTGATAGTAGGTTTTAATATCGGACTTGTTCAGGATAGGTATTACTAGAATAAAAACAGGAAGAATCGTTCACCTAAAGGAACTGTTTCAACAGCTCAGTTAGTTGTTCAGTAATCAGCATTCATAAAACAGCAGGGATGGAAATACTTCATCCCTGCTTTATTTCAACTTCTCAAAACACTCATTTAGCGGGCGTTAGGCCGGTCTCGTCTCAATAATATGGTTGAATGACTTTTTATAGCTATCTTGCGGCCACAAATTATATATTATTCCATGGGTGAAATAGGCTCAGTAAAGTGGGTTAAAAAAGATGCAGCACATTTTTTCCCTACTTTGAAAAAACGCGTTGACGGATATTTTTCAAGTCACCAAATCAAAAAACAAGGCAACAGCCGTTTGTACATAAAAGCAGCAATCTTGCTGACTACCTACATTACTCCTTTCGTTGTAATGCTCACGGTGCCTTTGTCGGGCGGAATTCAATTGGCCCTGTGGTCATTGATGGGTTTTGCGTTGGCGGGAATCGGGATGAGTGTAATGCACGATGCCAATCACGGGGCGTTTTCCAAAAACAAGTTCATCAACAATATGATGGGTTATACCCTTAACATGTTGGGCGGATCGGTTTCTAACTGGAAAATGCAGCACAATGTTCTGCACCATACGTATACCAACGTAGCAGAAATGGACGAAGACATCGACGATAAGCTGATGATGCGTTTTTGCCCGCATTCTGAGCGTAAACCGTATCACCGTTTTCAGTTTATTTATGTCGTTTTCTTCTATTCGATCCTGACGCTTTACTGGGTAACCCTGAAAGATTTCGTGCAGTTTTTCCAATACCGTAAACACCACGCTTCTTCCGAAGACAAACGCAGCCATACACAAAAACTGATTCAGATCATTCTGATGAAAATCGGTTATTTCTTTGTGTTTTTCTGGCTTCCGATCGGTATTGCAGGTTTACCTGTTGGTATTACCATTTGGGGATTTGTGATCATGCAAGCAATCGCAGGATTCATCCTGGCACTTATTTTCCAATTGGCACACACCGTTGAAGGCACTTCTCACCCGCTTCCGAATGAGATCGGTGTGATTGAGAACGACTGGGCAATGCACCAATTGCAGACAACAGCCAATTTCTCGCGCAAAAATCGTTTCTTGTCATGGTATGTCGGCGGATTGAATTTCCAGGTAGAACATCACCTGTTTCCTTACATTTCGCACGTACATTACCCGCAAATCTCTGAGATTGTGCGTGCCACTGCCGAAGAACACGGTGTTCCTTATTTGGAAAACAAAACGTTTTTTGGTGCGGTAAGCTCCCATTTCCGATTCTTGTACCAGTTGGGGAAAGCCTAGTCTCAAAAGGTCTACCACAGATACAGATTGGGCTCGGCTAACGCCCTCGCTAAATTGTGAATACTATACTGGAAAATCCTTGTGCGCTGTCAGCCTGAGGCTGGAGCGCAAAAATCTGCGCATCTGTGGGAGAAAAAGGCCTTTCATTTCTTGCTAACCCGGGCTACCAAGCCGAAATACAACCGTTTTCCGGAAGTACTTTCCATCCACAACTCTTTGGCTTCGCCGGAAAACTCACGTGGTAATTGATGAAGCATCCGGTTCAGGTCCTTTAGCTCGATTTTAGGTGAATAGGTATTGATAATCAGCGTTCCTTTTGATGACAATAAAGCGCTGGCTTCTTCAATCAGCGACGGCAATAAATCTTCAATGCGCCATTTTTCACCCTTTGCTCCCAATCCCCAAGCTGGCGGATCCATCTGAATTAAATCGTAGCGATTTCCGCGTTTCAGTTCACGGTTCACAAATTTCCGGGCATCTTCCAACACCCAGCGAATATCATTGAGTCCGCTTGTTTCCATGTTCAGACGCGCCCAATCGAGCATCGTTCTTACGGCATCTACATGCGTCACTTCGGCTCCGGTGGTTCTTCCCACCAGCGAAGCAACTCCGGTATAGGCAAAAAGGTTCAGGAACCGTTGCTGCGGAAGTAATGTTTCAGCGATAAATTGCCAGTTGTAATATTGTTCTGGGAAAATGCCGAGGTGTTTGTTGGAGGTCAATTCCAGCTGCGCATGAATGTTACCACTGTGGAAGGTCCACGATTTGGGCACCGGAGGTTTCAGTGCTTTCCATTTGCCATTGAGGCTTGCCGGAGTATCTGAAACAAATTCCCAATGCGCCAATGCTTTCCACTCCTGTGGTTTTAATCCTGCGGGAAAATAGGCCTGGTGTTCCGGCCGAATGGTAATCAACTCGCCCCAACGTTCCAGTTTTTTTCCTCCGCCTGCGTCTATCAGCTCGTAATTTTCAGGAAAAGGACAATAAACCTGGCTCATCGGTTAACGCATACGCGGCGTTTTTTTGCGGCCACCCATCATTTGGGCCATGCGCATCTGGTTTTTAGAAGGAGCATTCTGCAATTGTGATTGCATCATTTTGATCTGCTCTTTCATCATACCGGTATTGTCGAGTTTTTTGGCTTCAGCAAGCAAGGTCAATGCTTCGGCTTTACGGCCTGTTTGCGCACAAACTCCGGCAAGGTGCAAACGCGCCATCGCTTTGTCATGCCCGCGACGTAAACCAATTGCCAATGCCTGGCGCAATAATGTTTCACTTTTGGCAAAGCCGATATCCTGCGAATTAAACATCGCCTGCAAGTAAATTACGTAAGCACGCTGACGTCTTGGCAAAAACTGCGGATGCGTAATTTTATTGATATAATGTTTGGCTTTGTCCTGGTTTCCCGTACGCATGTGGTTGAGAGAAAAGGCTAAGTTTTCGTTGTAAATGAAGGTAGCTCCAACAATGGCAGTCAATAAAATCAACACGATTCCCCAACCCCAGTAACCGGTGTAGAAGGAAAAAACGGTTAAAAACAACAATCCTGCTGCGAGG
Source organism: Candidatus Fluviicola riflensis (assembly GCA_002243285.1). GTDB lineage: Bacteria > Bacteroidota > Bacteroidia > Flavobacteriales_D > Crocinitomicaceae > Fluviicola > Fluviicola riflensis. The sequence goes on from CP022585.1 coordinate 3,867,098, forward strand.
ATACTTCGAATGGCAAAAGCGATCATAATTTATTCAATAGTTGCGATACATTTCAATTCAATAGCGATAGGCGTCGGAAGCGAGTTAATTTCTACCGTAGTTCTGCACGGAAGGTTGTCCTTGAAATACTCGGCATAAATGCGGTTGTATGTATGGAAATCACGCTTCATGTTTACCAGGAACACGGTAACATCTACCAATTGATCCCAGCTTGAGCCCGATTCTTCCAGGATCACGCGAACATTATCAAACACGCTGCGACACTGCGCTTCAAAATCAAAAGCGATGAAATTCCCGTTCTTGTCCAACTCCAATCCCGGAACGGCCGAATCAGTCGCATCGGAACCCGCAACACGCGGACCAACACCTGACAGAAACAACAAATTACCCACGCGACGGGCGTGAGGATATAAACCAACCGGTTTTGGCGCTTTGGATGTAGAAATACGAGAAGAATCAGACATACCCTGAAATTTGTGGGCAAAGATACGGTATTTCCCGTTTGGAACGAAGGATTCTGAGGTAAGATTAAGCGGGACACCATTAAAAAAACGAATTATGAGTTAATTGGTCCTGAAGGGTCCATTTAAACAGTTATTGAATTGGTTAAAGCACTGTTTTTAAACAAAAAACTTTTTAGTGTTCGCAATATTGCGAACACTCGAATTCGCGAATTCGATTTTTTGATTTTTGAACCCTCACGAAAAAAGCTCGGCTGAATTGACACTATTCTTTCACCAATCGCAGGATTTTCTCCTGTTTTTCAATAGTTGTAACACGCAACAAATAAACCCCATTTTGCAAATCCGAAAGATCAATCTGCTGAAAGTTTAGCGTTTCCTCCAACAGCTTTTTCCCGGAAAGATCAACCAACTCCAGTTTCACAAGCGGAACTGATGAAGACAAATAAAACAAACCGCCGGAAGGATTCGGAAACGCATAGATCACCGTATTCTCTGCCAATTCGTTTACACCAACTGCAAATACATTAACGCAAGCCGACGTATCCGAGCAACCATTTTCGGTAACAATTACAGCATAATTGCCATTTACTGACGGGAAAAAAGTTTGAGTTATAGCCCCCGGAATAACAGCCATCGTAGCACAATTGATCCATTGATACGTTCCTGAGGAATTGTTGGCCATAATACTCGCACCGTTTACATCCACAGTAGCAGTTGCATTCAAATCACTAATCACCATCACATCAAACGCACAAACAGCTGAATTTCCGTTTTCATCAACAAACGTATAAGTAACAGGTGTTGTTCCCAATGGAAAAATTGCTCCCGGGTTATGGCTTGCTGTAATACCAGGACTTGCCACACAATTGTCTGTAACCGAAGGCGGTGTCCATGAAACTACCGCGCTGCAGTTAGCTGAATTAACGGTTTCGGTAATGGTTGCTGGACAATTGGAAACAACCGGATCAATGGTATCTGTTAAAGTCACGTCTTGTGTTGCGGTTGCGGTATTTCCGTTTCCGTCGTCGAACAGCCAGGTAACGGTAGTTGTACCTTGTGTCGTGATCGGAAAAACGGTTGATGTTGTTCCGGTAATAACTCCTGCACAATTGTCGGTAGTTACAGGAGGAAGAAGTGTTTCTGAACATTCACCCGTAACATTGGCAAGCGTTGGGATTGCCGGTGATGTTGTATCAGCAATGGTAATCGTTTGAGTCGCCGTGCTCGAATTGCCGTTACCGTCGTTGAACGTCCAGGTAACAACGGTTGTTCCCTGGGTAGTTACAGGAAAAACAGTGGAAGTAGTTCCTGAAACAGCTCCCGCACAATTATCCGTGGCTGTGGGAACCGAAAGTGTCACCGAACATTCATCTGTAACAGTTGCCAACGTGGGCGCGACCGGGCCGGTTGCATCAGCTTGTCCGTTTGTTTGAATCGCAAAATCATAAACAGCCTCACTGCAATCATTGTTGGCGATGTTCACGGTTGCCAAACGATTTCCGGTTCCCGACGGATCGGAAGTTACGGTGAAGGTTGTGTTTCCACCCGCGGAAATGCTCGCAGGAAGTGAAATTCCGCCAATAGTATAATCGAACGCGTGGGTTCCTGTTAGTGTAATTCCGCCTGCATCAATCACAAGATTACCCGTTCCGCTGTTTGAAATCGTATATGTGCGTGTAACCGTACCGATGCATTCCAAAACAGGGCCGAAACCTGTATGATTGGAACCTGAGGGAGTCGGATTGCCGTCATTGATCGTGTTGCCATTTCCGGTGATCGTTATTTCAGGATCAGTAGCCGTTCCCTGGATGGCAAAATCGTAAGCAGCTTCATCACTGTCATCGTTGTTGATGGTAATTACTGCGCTTTTTAAACCGACAGAAGATGGATCAAACGCAATCTGAAACGTTGTCGTTCCTCCCGGAGCAACGTTGGAGGCTGGTAACAAAACAACACTAAACTCACCAGCATCAACACCACTGATCATTATTGAACCAACAGACAACGGATCAGGTCCCATATTTTCAATAGTGAATGTCAACGTTGTGATTCCTGCACAAATACTTTGGTTCCCGAAATCAGTGAAATCGGCCAAATCAGGAGTAAGATCCCCATCTGTAATTGTGATACTGTTTCCGGTCACATTGATTTCCGGTGCTGCAACAAGCGAAAAGCTGCCTGTAAACAAGAGTAGAGCAAGTAAAAGGTAATTCATAAAATGATAATTTAAAGCTGTATTGATTTTGAAATGATTTCATCTACAATTCCCGGGTCGAGCAAGGTGGAAGTGTCGCCCAAACTATTGGTTTCGCCTTCGGCTACTTTCCGTAGGATGCGACGCATGATCTTTCCGGAGCGGGTTTTTGGCAAGCCGGTGACGAACATGATTTTTTCCGGAGCGGCGATTTTCCCGATTTCCTTTCCTACGGTTTCAATGATCGATTTCCGGGCAGAAAACTCATCTTCCGGCAATTCTTCACCTACTACAAACGCATAAATCGATTGCCCTTTTACCGGATGTGGATAACCAACCACAGCCGATTCAATGACGTGTTCATTGGCGTTGATCGCGTTTTCAATCTCGGCCGTTCCAAACCGGTGCCCGGAAACGTTGATCACATCGTCAATTCTTCCGATAATGCGGTACATACCGTTTTCATCGCGTTTGGCGCCATCACCGGTAAAATAATAACCGTCGTAATGTGAAAAATAGGTTACGCGGCAACGCTCATGATCGCCATACGTCGTCCGCAAAATCGACGGCCACGGCGCTTTGATGCATAAATAACCTTCTACGTTCGCTTCTTCAATTTCTTTTCCTTCCTGGTTTAGCAAAACCGGTTGAATTCCCGGTAGCGGATAACCCGCAAAAGTCGGTTTCAATGGCGAAAGTGCCCCGATTCCTGAAATCATAATTCCCCCGGTTTCAGTTTGCCACCAGTTGTCGACAATCGCGCATTTTTCTTTACCGATTTCCTTGTAGTACCATTGCCACGCTTCTTCATTGATCGGTTCGCCAACGGTACCCAATATTTTAAGTGAACTCAAATCATACGGCTTTACATGGTCCGTGCCATGAGCCATTAACGATCGAATAGCCGTCGGAGCTGTAAGAAACTGCGTGACCTTGTATTTTTCAACGATTTGCCAGAATCTTCCGGCATCCGGATAAGTCGGAATTCCTTCAAACAAAATGGATGTCGCACCACTCAGAAGCGGTCCGTAAACGATGTATGAATGCCCGGTAATCCAACCTATATCGGCTGTGCACCAGTAAATATCGTTCGGTTCGTATTGGTAAACGTTTTGGAAGGTATACGTAGTATATACCATGTAACCGCCGCAGGTATGCACCACTCCTTTCGGTTTACCGGTTGAACCTGAAGTATATAAAATAAACAGCGGATCTTCGGCATCCATTGGTTCCGGAGTACAATGTTCCGGTTGGTGTGCAATCGCATCGTGCCACCAATGATCACGGCCGGCAACCATGTTACATTCCCATCCCAAACAATTGTAAACAATCACATTGCTAATGGAAGAACAAGTTGCTAACGCCTCATCTACTATTTCTTTTAACGCTATCGATTTTGCACCGCGGCTGAGTCCGTCAGAGGTTATGACCATTGTTGCCTCAGCGTCAGTAATACGATCCGCCAAAGCATTTGCAGAAAAACCGGCAAATACCACTGAATGAATCGCTCCAATCCGTGCGCAAGCCAAAACAGCAATGGCCAATTCGGGAATCATGGGCATGTAAATACAAATACGATCACCTTTTTTAATTCCTTTTGCTTTCAACGCATTGGCAAAACGACAAACTTCTTTATGCAATTGGGTATACGTATAAGTTGTTGTTTCTGCTGAAGGATCGTTAGGTTCCCAATGAAAAGCTATTTTGTCACCATTCTCAGCTAAATGTCTGTCCAGCGCATTTTCGGTAATATTCAATTGCCCGCCTTTGAACCATTCCACTTTTGGTTCCTGAAAATTCCATTCCAGGGTTTGGTCCCATGGTTTGGTCCATTGAAAAGTCTGTGCAATTTCACTCCAGAATGCTGCCGGATCGGCAATACTTTGTGCGTACTTTTCACGGTATTCCTCAAATGTGCGGATAGCGAGCGATTTCATAGCTTGAATTCTTAGCAAGTTTCTTGCTGCTAAAGGTAATGTCTTGTACCAAAATTTAGCTAATTATGTGAAGAAGATGCTAAAAAGGATTCCCACGAATGCACGAATTACAGCTCGGCTAACGCACTCGCCAATACATAATTAAAGCGTGTCCGTTAGGCACGCAAAAATTCGTGCATTCGTGGTGAAAAGTACATCGGCTCGCCGATGCAGATAGATTCTTACTTTACAACTGCAATCCGTTGCTGAACAGCAATTCCGGTAGAATGACGAATGATTACGTTATACATTCCCGCTTCAAAAGTCTGTAAACCGATTGTGGTTTTTGTGCCGTTAACCACAGTTTTAAGCAATGATTTTCCGTTCAGGTCAACGACTTCGATTGTTTCCATTGATCCGTCGGAAACAACTGTCACCAGCTCATTAGCCGGATTTGGGAAGCAGGAAACATTCACTGTAAGTTCTTCCAAACCTGCAGGATTGTTGTGAACCAGGTCATATCGTTGATTTTCCAACACGCCATGCATTAACGCTGCTTGTTGCTCTGTGAATGAATTCTGACAGGTTTCGGCCGAATAATCCATGAAATTTTCGATCATATCATGCAAATCACCATGTCCATCAACATCTGCGTTACAGGAATTACTATTTTGGTTACAATCCTGCTGAGAAGCTTCGGTTGCATCAGGCGTGTCATTAATTCCGTCATCCATCGTGCAATCACCATCACCCCAAATGTGACGCAAACCAAGGTAATGACCTACTTCGTGAACAGCGGTTCTTCCCAATACATCATAATTGGCGATTCCCAAATCATTCGGGTTGTTGGAACCAACACATTGGTATTGCAATACGACTCCGTCGCCTAAATTATCCGGTGTAGAACCCGCAGGCCAATTCGGAAGGTTGGCAGGTGGTGTGGCATATCCAAGTAAAAATGCCTGACCGTTGATCGACATATCGCAAATCCAGATATTGAGGTAACGCGTTTGATCCCAGGCATCATGACCACCATTAGCAGTTGATTTCACCTTTTCCAGATCGGCAAAATCACCAAAAATGACGTTAAATGACCCGAAACTTGTGGTAGCAGAACTTGTGCGTGTAATTCCATTGGTAGGATTTCCCTGCGGATCGATCCCTGCCATCATAAACTGAATTTGGGTAGCTCCGGAAACGGGCAGAAACTCAGCACGCATGTTCGATGTATCTGCATTCATACGTGCGTAATCTTCATTCAATCGCGTGAGTTGGTTCCAGATCACCGAATCGGGAATGTTTTCTTCGGGTGTATTGTACACCACGTGAAAAACCACCGGAATGGTGTATGTTGAACGGGTCGGCCCGTTTTCATGTGACCATTGTTTGGCGATTTCAAATTGCTGATCAACCGTTTCGGCAAAACCGGGAGTTAAACTGTTCTGATAAGAAATGGCTTCTTTGGAGTAGCATTTGTGAAGCATTTGAGCTTGCAGGCCGAATGAACAGCCAACTGTAAGGAGAAGTAGTGTTTTTTTCATCGATTAAAAATATGAAGTGAAAAATAACCGAAACGAAGCGAAGGGCCTTCTTTTTTTAGATGATTGGTCAAATACGACGTTTCGATGGTTACGTTATTCCTTGTTAAAGTTTCTAAAAGCGGTAAAACCAACTCTGCTAATGTCGAACTTAATGGCAACGGATTAAAAACAAATAGCTATGAGCCTTTACCGAGTTCGCATCTATCCCAATTCGAAATCGCCACGCATATTCAATAACCGATTTCTCGAATTACTAACCAAAACTCATCCCCTTATAATCACTATACTGTACCTCGGACTCGGAGTATTCATGCTTTGGTGGTATGTTCAATTGCACCCAAGAACTTCATTCATCAGAATGCTGGTAATTGTATTGTCAGGCTTCTTTTCATGGACGCTTGCCGAGTATCTCATGCACCGTTTTTTATATCACAAAGCAGGTGACGGATCTTACAATTCGCCTTTCAAATATATATTCCACGGGATTCATCACGAATATCCCAATGATCATGACCGGTTGGTGCTTCCACCTGTTCCATCAATGCTAATTGCCGCCATTTTGCTTGGTTTCTTCTACCTGTTTATGGGAACATGGGCATTGGTATTCGGCACCGGATTTCTGTGGGGATACCTTTCGTACATGAATGTTCATTACATCGTTCATCGTTATGCGCCGCCGAAAAGATTCTCGTTTTGGTGGAAGTACCACATGATTCATCATTTTCAGCAGCATGACCGCGCTTTTGGTGTTACCTCTCCCCTTTGGGATTATATTTTCGGCACTCGCCCCGAAGCACAACGAAAAACGGTGGAGCTGGAGATCGTGAAAAAGAATTAACACTAGAGTTTTTAACAGATGCTACGAATTTTTTTATTCCCACGAATACACGAATTTTTACGCGCCTAACGGACACGTCTGTTAGTAATCGTTGGTATTATCAAGCAAATCATATATAACAATGCTTGCGCAAAGCGAGTGCGGTAGCCGAGCCCAAATTCGTGCATTCGTGGAAAATGAAGCATTTCATCGACTAGTCGATGACCATGATAACTGCTTGAATTTTCGTGGAAAGCTTTCCAAAGGCATGCGCCGCGGTTAAGCGAATCAATAAATCGCTATTTTTGTTGCTTCGGATATGGAAAAAAGGGTTAAAAAAGTAGCGGTTATCGGAGGCGGAAGTTGGGCTACTGCATTGGTTAAAATCCTGTGTAATAACCTCGATTCAGTGAATTGGTACTTGCGCAGCGAAACAGCGGTGGGCCATATTCTGAAATACCGTCACAATCCAACATACCTGCAATCAGTTGAATTTGACCTTCGAAAAATCAATGTCAGTACCGATTTGGAAGAAATAATCCGTCCCGCGGATATTGTTATCATTGCGACACCTTCAGCCTTTTTGGTGAAGTTATTTGAGCATACCAAACCGGAATTGTTTCACGGCAAAAAAGTATTTTCGGCTGTGAAAGGAATTGTGCCCGAATACAACGCAATTCCTGCCCGGTTTATTCACAAGACATTCGGAACGCCTTACAATGCTATCGGTATTATCAGTGGTCCGTGTCACGCGGAAGAAGTCGCTTTGGAACGTTTGTCTTACCTGACAATTGCCTGTCAGAATGAACAAACCGCTACCGAAATGGCCAACCTGCTTGCGTGTCGTTATATCAAAACAGCTATTTCGGATGATTTATTCGGAACGGAATTATCGGCGGTGCTCAAAAACGTTTACGCATTGGCATCGGGAATCTGCTCAGGATTGGGTTATGGCGACAATTTTCAGTCGGTACTTATTTCCAATGCTATCCAGGAAATCGAAAACTTCATCGACGAAGTGAGTCCGATTCACCGTGACGTGAAATCGAGCGCTTATTTGGGTGATTTACTCGTGACGGCTTATTCCAAATTTTCGCGCAACCGCACCTTCGGTTTCATGATCGGGAAAGGGTATTCGGTGAAAACGGCACAGCTGGAAATGGACATGATCGCCGAAGGTTACTACGCCACCAAATGCGTGCATGAGATCAACAAAAAGTTCCAGGTAGAAATGCCGATCCTGGAAGCCGTTTACAACATTCTTTACGAGAAAATTTCGCCGGTGATCGAAATGAAAATCCTGAGTGACCGTTTGAGCTAAGCCTAACTGATCAGTGATAACGCCGCAAAAATACCCGCGGACTTTCGCCGCAATACTGCTTAAACAATCGTGAAAAATAGGCGTATTCTTCGTAACCCAATTCGCGCGCAATTTCATTCAGATTCTTTGAACCACCACTTAATAGACGCTTAGCTTCGAGCAACACGCGTTCAGCAATGACTTCCGTACTAGTTTTTCCAGTGATTTCCTTGCAAATCCTGTTGAGGTGTTTGGTGGTAATATGCAACTGTGAAGCATAATACATGGCCGATTTTTCTGTTTTGAAATCACGGTTCAGCATTTCTTCAAATGCCTTGAATCGTTCGGCGTAAGGTTGAGAATGAATCACCTTTTGAGGTTCTTCAACAGCATATCTCCTGCTGAGATCAATATACAAACAATGTAGCAAACTCCCGATTTTGGGGTAACGATACGACAAATCGGAATAAAATTCAGTCAGAATTCCGGTAAATTGACGCGAAATCTCTATCACTTCAGAATCATTTAAGTGCAAAAACGGTTTATTCCTTCTGGAGAAATAAAACGGGAAATCGCTTAATTGGCTATTGGGGAATTGCCATTGGTAATAAGCCATTGAATGAAAGAAAATCACACCTTCCACATCGGGTGAAAACTCCCAATAATGTGTTTGTCCGGGCTGCATAAAAAAGACCGATCCGGGTTTTACTTCGTAACGTTCAAAATCAATTTCATGAAAACCCGAACCTTTTGTAATCAGCACCACCAGGTAAAAATTATGTTTGTGCGGATGGGTGATCCGGGTGTGATGCCGTTGCAAGTGATCTGAAAAATAATTCACATACAATTCATGCTCTATGCCTGTTGTATCGAATTGATGAATGGACAAAACGGGAAAATCAGCCATGTGTAATAATATATATAATGTCGGAATAATGCAAATTTTTGCAACCATCTAATAATGATCGTGACAATCTGATGCTTTACCTTTGCTAAAAAAACAATGGCTTCTTTTCGTTCTACCATAAAAGGAAAATGTCCCAACTGTGAAAAAGGAGACATTTTTGAATCAAAGGGAAATATCTTTCTGCTGCGGGTGCCAAAAATGCATCATCACTGTACAGAATGTGGTTACCGTTTTGAGAAAGAACCTGGTTATTTCCTGGGCGCTATGTATGTAAGTTACGGGCTTACCATCCTGGAAATGTTCGTCGTGTTTTTTGCCTCTTTTTGGTTCGTTCCGCTTTGGGTCTTTTTCACGTTGATCTTAACAACGCTCGTGATATTCAGTTTGTTTAACTTTCGCTGGTCGCGGATTATTTGGATTAACCTTTTTCCCTATTAGTTTTTGAGTTTGACAGTTTTTTGAGTTACTAAGTTCGTTGCGTTTCTGAGTTATCTATTTCCACTTAAAAAAATTATAAACTCAAGAACTTATAAAACTGGCCAACTCAAATGTTAAATCTTTGATTACTAAATCTTTTTAGTTGAAACAACCAGTTTTCAGGCCTCTATTTTTGCCTACATTTGAGTAAAATTTACTACTATGTTGAGTCGCATACTTGTGGGATTGCTCCTTTGTATTCCTGTTTCTTTTTTCGCACAATCTTCCTCTTTTCAATCGTATTGTAACGAAGCTTACGCAGCCAATCCGGAAGTTCCGGGAGGTTTGCTGGAGGCAGTTTCGTTTGTGCAAACCCGTATGACGCTGCTTCACGCATCCGTTCAGGAATCATGTACAGGAATGCCGCGCGCCTGGGGATATATGGGCTTAATCGCCGATGGTGAAGGTTATTTCAACAACAATCTTTCGCTTGTTTCAGCTAAGTCGGGAATTCCTGCAGTTTCCATTCTTGCGGATCCTGCGGCGGAGATACTTGCTTATGCGACGGCTTACAATGCAATTTCAATGGAAAAATCGGATCTTGTTCATAGTAAAATAAACGCCGCATTTATCAAAACCATCTTGTTGGAACTTTCCTTTATTCCTGATTCGGGAGCGGTAAACGACTTTGCGCGTAACAGTGAAGTGTACGAAGTGTTTAAATTCCTCAACAATCCTGAATACCAGGTGCAATATGGATTCCCGAATTACAATTTCGATTTGCGGAGCCTATTCGGATCAGATAATTATAAGGTACTTTCTTCACCGAAAATCGTGTTTACGGAAACGGCTATTTCAACTCCGGGAGGCATTCAATACCGACCAAAAGTAAGTATTGCGAAATCAACTCAATACGGCCCCGCAATTTTTAATCCGGCAGCCACTTGTAACTTTAGCTCACGCAATGGGATTGCCGTTTCGGCCATTACCATTCACACGATCCAGGGAACATACGCTGGAGCTATTTCGTGGGCACAAAACTGTAGCTCGAGTGTTTCGTACCACTACGTTATCCGTTCTTCCGATGGCCAGATTACCCAAATGGTACTGGAAGAAGACAAAGCATGGCATGTGGGTTCCGAAAATCCGTATACAATCGGTTACGAGCACGAAGGTTATGTCACCCAGCCACAATGGTACACCGAAGCTATGTACAATGCTTCTGCCGATCTGAGTCGCGACATAGTCAATTCAGGCTATGGAATACCGGCTGTGCGCACTTATTATGGCGCTTCGAGCGACGCGACACAAACATTGGGCGGATGTACCAAGATCAAAGGTCATCAGCACTATCCCAACCAATCACATACCGATCCGGGAATCAACTGGGACTGGGAAAAATATTACCGCCTGATCAATAACAATCCGACGGTCACTACACTTACGACCAGTTCGGGTTCATCCTATGATTCAGGAGGTGCCGCCGGCAATTATACCGACGACGAGCGCCTGATCTGGGTCATTGAACCGACAAATGTTTCCTCGGTTTCGATCAATTTCACACAGTTTTCTGTAGAACAGGGTTACGACAAACTCTTCATTTATGACGGTAATTCCATTGATGCCAACCTGATCGGCGCGTATACGGGAACAACCTCACCGGGAACGATCAATGCTTCTGGCGGAGCGCTTACGCTGGAATTTCGTTCAGACTGCGCAACTGCCGGAACAGGCTGGGTGGCCAATTGGACCAGTACAAGTTTGGATACGGAACCGCCTTCTTCGGTGGTAGAAATCATTCCGGATTACCAAACCACCAACTTTACCGTACATTTTACCGATTCGGATATAGGGGCCGGAGTTGCCAAACAATATGCCCGTGTTTCGGATAAAGTTAATGCTTCAGCCGATTGGCACGGAAATGCTGATTACGGATACCTCGATGAATCATTCGATTCAGAAGCCACAGCCTGGTCGGAAGTAACCGGTGACTGGAACCAGGTGAATCAATCATACGAAATGACCGATATAACGCAAAGCAATTCCAATGCTGCCATTCCCATAATGCAGGACAGTTTGCACGAATACCTGTATCACTGGAAACAAACCATTACTTCGTCAGGGGTCAGTCAGCGTGCCGGAGCTCACTTTTTCTGTGACAACACGTCATTGCCCAATCGGGGAAATTCCTACTTCGTTTACCTGCGGGAAGGAACCAATGTGGCGCAGATTTACGAAGTCATCAATGATACCTGGACGCTTCAGGCAGAAGATACAGTGGTGGTTAACGAAAATATCACCTATGATCTGAAAGTAACATACGATCCGGAAGGCGGATCTATACAAGTGTACGTCGACGATGCATTTGTGGTGGAATGGATCGACCCCGATCCGTTGAAAATTGCTAACGGGTTCAGCTTGCGTTCGGGTGGTTGTGGTGTTCGCTACGATGAAGTAAGTGTCTATCAATCACGCTACAACCAGCTTGATTTGTCGATCGGGACCGATTCCATGATCCGTTATCAAAGTGACAATGGCGCTGCTGCCGCAAAAGTCGCAACACTGGTAGTCGATTATTTGGGAAACTGGTCGTCGGTTGCTGATGAAGAATACCTCATCGACTGGACTTCTCCGGAATTGATTTCCATAAACGACGGAATTTCCGGGGTAGATATCGATACCATTTATGCACCGGTGGTTTCGGCTAACTGGAATTTCACTGATCTGCATTCAAGCATCAATCACTACAGTTTTGCGGTTGGTACATCTGCCGCAACACAGGATATTCTGCCCTGGACCAATGCCGGAATGGTCAATTCGATTAATCATGTATTGCCAAATCCTGTTCTTGGAACAACATACTTTGTACATGTCCGCGCCGAAAATGAAGCCGGATTACAAAGTGAATTTGTGAGCGACGGGCAGATTTTACTGGAAGAACCACCTTCAACGGCAGGTTTATCTGAAAACGAACTGCACATGAGTATTTATCCTCAACCGGCAAGTGATAACCTGCATATTGTCGGAAACTGGAATCATGCAACGCTTCAATTGGTGGATTTATCGGGAAAATTGGTACGTGAACTAATCATTGATACTCAGGAAGGAAATATGACACTTAATGGTCTTGCTTCAGGTTATTACCAATTGGTGATCGGAAGCGATAATGGCTTCAGCTCACAAAGAATATTGATACATCAGGAAAATTAAAAATGCTATAAATGACATTTCAGCGAATCAAAAGTGTCGTTTAGAAAATATGACAGGGGGAATAAGGAAGAAAGTATCACCTTTACAGGAGCAAAGAGAAAAAATAGCTTTGTAAGATATTTTCCTCTACCTAAAATCATTAAAACCCGATCTAACGATTGGGTTTTTTTCTTTTTGTAAAAACGTAAAAAATATAAGCAGATCCTACTCCACCAACGAATTTCGATTTTTGCTATCACAGCAGTCCCGTAGGGACGAAATAGGGTAGATAAAAGATGATTCGATTGTCATTTTATCCGCCTTAGGCGGAGTAAGACCACATCCGATATAGCATGTAAATATCTCACCCCTATGGGGTGATAGGATGGTTATACGTTTTCATTGTTACCATATTTCGTCCCTATGGGACTTACATGGACAACCAAATTTACCGTCAAACTATCCTTGAAAATCTGTGCCATCTGTGGCAAAAATTCATCAGCAATCAATGATATTTGTCGATATCATTCTCCAAAAACCTTCGGCCGCTGGCTAAAAAATTGCTGTTCCAATTGGTTCACCACTTTTACGCCGGGAAAGTAATAGAGTAAAATCTGCCGGTAACTGTATCCATATCTAGCCATTTTCATGGCACCTTCCTGGCATAAACCCACACCATGCCCGTAGCCGCGACCACGTAGTACCACGTCCGTTCCTTCGGGATAACAATTAAAGAAAGTTGATTTCAGATTGAATTTGGTGCGGATGTCGCGCAACGGAATTCCAAGCCAAGGATATTGAAAAAAGGCCGCCCGTTCGGGTTGATTAAACGTAAAGATCATCGGCCCCAATACCGAATCATTGATCGGATAGTTGTATTGATTCACAAGGAATTCGGTCCAATTCTGCTGCGGAATGCGTTTTTCCCAGGTTGCCTGTTTGGTGTAAATACAAAACGTGTCTTTGAAAGTATTCAGATAAGATACTTTGTTGTTCCAGACGTAATCCGGTTCGCTGGTTTGTCCGCCGCAGTTTGCATGAAAATAAGCATCAACGAGCTGACTCCGGTTGTCTGTCATCACGACACCTTTTGTTTGCCGAACTGCCGTATCGATCAATGGCGTAAACCGCAACTGGTAATGATACGCCTGGCAATGAACACGGTCGCACAATCCAAAACCTTCTTTAATATGCCGGTCTTTGTACTTTAAGGCATACGTCCGGCTCATCACAGTCTGCACTTTGTAATATTCCAAATCGCGCCCACCGCCACCTTCCGATTCAACCACACCGCCCAGGTAATACGACATATCCACCAGGTTCACGATTGTGAGTGAACTGCCCACACCGGTTATTTCAACATCTTCACGGTATTTGCGTTCTTTCACTTGCGGCGTGCGGGTACTGTACGTGATCGAATTGCCCAGTTTGGTCGCCACCAGGATCACTTTCTCATACGATCCCGATTCAACCGTTCCGATCTTTACCGATACTTTATTGTCTTCGGTGATTGACAAATCAACAAATTCGTTGGGGAGTATTGTTCCGAGTTCCGTGGTATCGCCGATGATATTGTAACTGCCTTCATCGTAAGCAAACACGATACGCTTGATTTCATAATCGCGCAAAACCCCGATCCTCATTTGTTGGGCAACAAAAAAGAACGGCAATAAAATCATACAACATGTGAGTATGCGCGTCACAACAACAAAGTTAACGGTGACCGACCTGCTTAAAATCCGACGGCTAAATAGTTTTCAACAAGGATTGTGCAACTTTTTCAGAAGCACCACCTTTACCAAGCATTGCCTTGATCTTCGCATAGCCTTCTTCGATCGTTGCGCGCTTGGGCTGGCCTTTCAGAATCAGGGAAAGTTCTTTCTTCAATCGTTCAGGATTACAGTCGTTTTGGATGAGTTCCGTCACGATTTCTTCGTCCAGAATAAGGTTAATGAGCGAGATGTATTTCACATTTACCAAACGCTTGGCGATCCAGAAAGAAATCGGATTCCCCATATAGCACACGACCTGAGGGATGCCAAAAAGCCCGGTTTCCAGCGTGGCAGTTCCTGAAGTCACCACAGCCGCTTCCGACTGTTGCAGCAATGCGTAGGTTTGACCGAAAACCACCGAAACATTGTGTTTCCCGATGAGTTGATCGTAGATTTCTTTCGACATATTGGGTGCTCCGGCAATCACAAACCGGTAAGCAGGAAATGCGTCTACGAGTGTGAGCATGACAGGAAGTTTTTTCTTCAGTTCCATCACCCGGCTTCCGGGAAGTACGGCAATAATCGGTCGCGGATCATCCGGGATGGAAAGCGGTTCTACCGGTTGTTCGTTGTATTGTTCAATAGCGTCGAGCAACGGATGCCCCACATATTCGACTTCGTAATTGTGTTTGGCGTAGAACGGTTTTTCGAAAGGCAGGATCACAAAAAGCTGAAACACGTCCCTACGGATTTTTTCCACTCGTTTTTCTTTCCAGGCCCAAACCGTAGGTGAAATGTAAAAATAGACTTTGATTCCGCGTTTTTTCGCCCACTCGGCAATTCGCATGTTGAATCCCGGATAATCGATGAGTAACAATGCATCCGGTTGAAACGCTTCAATGTCTTCTTTGCAGAAGTGAATGTTGCGCAAAATAGTGCGAATATTCATCAGCACTTCCACAAAACCCATGTAGGCCAGCTTGCGAATATGCATCGCCATGGTTCCGCCAACGGCTTCCATTTTATCGCCGCCCCAAAAACGGATATCCATATCGGGTTCGGAACGAAACAATTCTTTCATGACATTGCTGCCATGCAGATCACCAGAGGCTTCTCCGGCAATGATATACAATTTTTTTGCGGCCATTAGCGTATAAAAACAACGTACACAATATACGGAATAAAAGCCGCACATCCGATGATGACTCCACGTGCCAGATCGTAACGCTCTTTGTTGAGGAAGAGGTAGAACCAACCCAGGTTCGGGATGCACGCCAATGAAAGAAACTTGCATTGTACCATACTGTCAATGGTAAATTTATGCCACAACTGCGAAAAATAGAAATCCTGCGTTACGGCAAGAATCCATATTACCAATGGTACGGAAAGGGCCGGCGTTAAAAGGCCGATGAAGAATCCGACGGTAACGCGGATGTTCCAGGTGAATTTACGTTTCATGAAAACTGTTCGTTAAGACTGTTGATGGCGGAATACGCCGTTAAATCAAATTGTGTGGGAACTATCGTTGCATATCCGTTGGCGAGGAAATACAAATCGGTATCGGTCGATTCTTCCTGCACGTCGAAGGTTCCGGTAAGCCAATAATACGTTTTTCCGAACGGATCCTGGCGCTTATCGAAACGATCTTCCCAAAAAGCATACGCCTGACGACACACTTTGATGCCTTTCAGATCGTCAGGAAGCACATTCGGGATGTTTACATTGAGGCAAACACCGGTTGGCAAACCATTCTTTAGAACGTTACTTATTACTTTAGATGCCACTATTTTTGCCGCTGAAAAATCAGCATCGTGATCAAAATTATCCAATGAGAATCCGACACTCGGGATGTGTTCCATCGCTCCTTCCACTGCTGCTGACATCGTACCCGAATAAAGAATATTGGTAGAGGCATTGCAACCATGATTAATGCCTGAAAGCAGCAAATCTGGTTTGCGGTGTAAAATTTCGTAGACGCCCAGTTTCACGCAATCTACAGGAGTTCCGGTACAGGAATAGGCTTCAATTCCTTCAAATAACTGTTCCGGATTCAAGCGCAGCGGATCGTGAATCGTAATGGCGTGTCCCATTCCCGATTGCGGTTTGTCCGGAGCGATCACCACAATATCGCCAAACGGCAATGCGACTTCTACCAACGAGGCAATTCCCTTGGAGAGCAGGCTATCATCATTGGTTATAAATATCAGCGGACGGCTCATGGATCAATTTTGCGTAAAGATACGGTTTCAAACAAAAACCGGTCATGAGAAGAATGTGGAAGGGGAGAAAAGTAACAAGTGATCAGGAAGTAATGAATGCTATTGAATATTTAATAATTCCAAGCAAGCCAACTCATCATCAATAGCAAAATCAATTATACTGGTATAATGCCTTCTCAATAAATGCTCTATTTCAGTAGAGGTTTGATTTCGTGATCGAATCCAAATGATTTTTGGCGGATGCCCCCAAATCAACGAAAAATCGTAAAAATCAGCATCGAATGTTGCTATTGTATACGCTTCTTTCTTCGCATATTCCCAAATTTCACGATCCGTTGAGTTCTCGATTCCCAGTTCTCTTACTTGTTTGGCTTCGGGATAAAGGTCAAGAACACGTTGTACGAGTCTGTGCGAGATATTTTGATCGAAAAGAATTTTCATGAAGCAATTCCAAGATGCCCTTCCCTGGAAGCGGCAAAGAACAAACAAGCACTAATGCTTTCTTCAGACAATTGCGGAAAATCAATGATAATTTCCTCTTTGGTCATACCATTAGCGAGCCAACCCAATACATCAGCAACGGAAATGCGTGTCCCTATCAAAATGGGTTTACCGAATCGCTTTTCAGGGTCAATTGTTATGAAGTCATTCAAATTCATAGGTTAAAGGTCGGAAATTATTTTTAGATGTCCTATCCTACTTAAAGATCTCGCAACATTAGAAAGTACATAGACGGGAAAAAGCACCCTAAAAAAGGAGGAAATCAATCCCTTTACCGCAAGTAACCTCTACTATGATTATAACATTGAAAAAAGGCACAACCAAGAAATCTATCAAGAAATTACTTGATAGAGTTTCCAAGGAAATGCGCCAAAATAGTGTGGGATGCAGAAATAATACTGCGGAACGATCAAATTAAAAGTAGATGGATTACAATCCAAAAGCAATTACGTGATGAATGAGTATAAACTGTTCTTAGATTCCAACGTATCCTTTTACAATCAAAAAACCTCCTTCCCTTTACCCGTTGTAATCAAACTGAACAAACTTTGATGGATCAGCATGCTCCAGCCGTTTGAGCAATCATCGAAACATTCAAATTGAGGAACCAATCCTAAGTGCGTGAACAGGAGTTGCGTTTTATCATCCTTTCGGGAGATTTCAAAACTGATGGTTGTTCCCGTCCATTCTGTTTTATGATTCACAAAACTGAGTTCACTGTCGGTCACAAGCCACACGACTTTTTGGTCGGGAATAACTTCCACTACCCGCTGTTTTGACATGTGAACGTCACCGAAACGATACGTAAACTCGTCATGGAGCTTCTTTGTGTTTCCTTCAATTTCTCCCGACCACCAATGGCTCACGTTCATAATGGCGTTGAATACTTCTGCCGGAGTTTGATCTAACAAAAGCGTTGTTGTAAAATCCTGGTTGTTCATGTTGGTTCGTTTTGTGTTTTGTTATTTAAGTAAAATCAATTGTCCCATGTGATACCCCAAATGGCTCGCGCGGGTAAGGATGATGTTTAATTTGTTGCGGTGTGGTTCTACCACGAATTCTTCGGCAGAAACAGCGGTATGTTTTTGAAACCATTCATCCGTCGATATACTGTCAAATTTTTCGGCCAGAAATGCCATTTGTTTACTCCATAAAGCTCTTAACTCCGTTACCGAAGGAAGATCAGAAATCGTTTTATCCGGAGAAGCAATAAATGGTTCAAATAATTCCGGGTACAATTTATCACCAAGATCCAATAGAGGAATCATGCTATCATGCACCGCAATGAGATGTCCCAACAGGTAAATTCCACGATTTTTGCCTGGCGCAATTTCGTTTTGCAATTGCTCATCTGTAAGAGAAGAAAAAAGTGTGTCTGCTTGTTTCATTAATGCATTCCATCTGTCGAATGTCATTTTGACCATTGTTTGATTCGCGTTCATGTCTTTGTTTTGAGTTTGGATTTTTACCTGAGACAAATGTATTGTCTTAAACGTGAACCGAAAGGGTGTGAAAAAGACATTACAATGGGTTGATTTGGACAAAGTGAATTTTTATCTTTGCTCAAAAAATCATGCGGCATTTGACCATCCTCGTTCCTGACGGACAGAATAAACTCAGCAGCATTATCTGTACCTATAAAGTGTTTACGAAAGCCAATGCTTACTGGAAAGGAATTCATGGTGATGATTTGTTTAACATCCAACTGGCGGGAAGTTCCGACGAAATCACCTTTTACGAAGGTTTGTTTTCGGTAAAACCGCACACGAATATTTCAGCAATCACAAAAACCGATCTTATCATTGTTTCGGCGTTGCATCCCAATTACCAGGAAGCGATTGAACAAAACACGCCAATGATCGATTGGATTGCGCAACGATACAACGAAGGATCTGAAGTCGCCTCGATGTGCACAGGCGCTTTTCTGCTTGCCGCATCGGGTTTGCTGGACGGAAAAAGTTGTGCCACACATTGGGCTGCAGACCAACCCTTCAGGACTATGTTTCCGAAAGTGAATCTGCAGACCGATCAATTGATTACAGATGAAAATGGCATTTATACAAACGGTGGTGCTTTTTCATTCCTGAACCTGATTATTTATCTCGTAGAAAAATATTATGACCGGCAAACGGCTATTTATTGTTCCAAGCTTTTTCAGATCGAACCCGACAGGAATAGTCAGTCGCCGTTTACTATTTTCATCGGACAGAAATCGCACGACGATGAAGTGGTACAACAGGCGCAAGCGTACATCGAAAACAATCTGAATGGAAAAATATCGATCGAACAACTGGCGGAAAAATTTGCTGTCGGAAGACGAAGTTTTGACCGGAGATTTATCAAAGCCACCGGAAATACGCCACTTGAATATGCTCAACGGGTAAAAATAGAATCGGCAAAAAAGGCCTTTGAAACCAGCCGAAAAACGATCAATGAAGTCATGTATGAAGTCGGTTATTCCGATGTGAAAGCATTTCGTGAAGTGTTCCGCAAAATCACCGGGATGTCACCGTTGGAATACAGAAGTAAATACAATAAAGAGGCGCTGGTTTAAAAATTCTGATGTCAAAGCCAATACCTCTAAAATTCCAAAATCGTTAGGATAGCTTCTGCTATCAGAAGGAATCTTCTATTCGGCCTTACGTCTGTCGCGTAAAAGAACAAACTGAATGTAACGCAACCGAACCCCTGTTTGAGTTAAGCCATCGGGTTCTTTTGAAAAAAGAATCCGTGAATGGCGTTTGCGAGTTGGGGTGCAGGTAGTGAAATGAGGTTTAGTTCTTAAGCGACGGATGTACAGCCTTGACTTTTTTGCTTCTTTTTTGTGTCAAGACAAAAAGAAGGAGAGAAATCACCGTTTCTTATCCTTTTTCCTCCGTTCTTCCAGCCATTTCGGAGCCGGTTTACTGCCTTTGGAAGCCTGATTTGACGGAGCATTCGACCGGCGGGAAGAACCAAAAGCTTCTTTGCTTTCAACACGATCACCTAACAATTGCGTGATCAATTCCGGACGATTGGCTTTTTGTAGACGCTCGCGGATCCAAGGTTGATTTTCGCGCTTGTACCAGAAGAAAAAGCGGTTTTGATTTTGTTTTTCTTCTTTCGTTTTAGCCGTTTTGATCGGTCTGAGCGTATACGGATGCACGCCGGTGTAATAAATCACTTCGGCTACCGTCATCGGTGTTGGCGTAAAATCCTGCACCTGCTCCAGCTGAAAACCCATTTCTTTAGTCTCAGCAGCCAGATTGGCCATATCGGCTTCTTCACAACCCGGGTGCGACGAAATAAAGTACGGAATCAACGGCTGATTGAGGTTGTGCTTTTTCGATAAGACGTCGTATTTTTCCTTGAACTTATGGAAATACTTAAACGATGGTTTCCGCATGACGCGTAAAGTCGCATCGGAAGTATGTTCGGGCGCCACTTTCAAGCGGCCGCTGACGTGACGAGTAATGAGTTGTTCGATGTACTCATCGTGATTACCGTCTTCGTTGTTCTTATTGAAATCATCGACCAATAAATCGTAGCGAATTCCTGAACCAACAAACGCTTTTTTGATCTTTGGATGCGCATCGATTTTACGATAAATATCGATCATGGAACGGTGCGACGTATCAAGGTTGTTGCAGATCACCGGGTGAATGCAACTCGGACTGGAACAACGCTCGCAAATCGATTCGTCTTTCCCTTTCATGCGATACATGTTCGCTGACGGCCCGCCGATATCCGATAAATACCCTTTGAATTCGGGATGCTGCACCACCTCATCAATTTCTTTCATGATGCTGCTTTCACTGCGCGAAGCAATGAATTTGCCTTGATGTGCCGAAATGGTGCAAAAACTGCAGCCACCGAAACAACCACGGTGCATATTCACCGAAAACTTGATCATGTCGTAGGCCGGAATGGCGCCACGTTTCTTGTATTTCGGATGCGGCAAGCGCGTATATGGCAAATCAAACGACTGGTCCATTTCCTTTTCGGTCATGGTTTTGTAAGGTGGATTGATCACCAGCGTTTTATCGCCGATGCGCTGCATAATGCGGTTGGCGTTGAGTTTGTTCGACTCTACTTCCACCACTTTAAAATTGGCCGCGTAAGCCAGTTTATCTTCCAGGCACTTTTCGTGGCTCGACAATTCAACGGTTTCCCATTGTTTGTTTTTCGGCAATTCTTTGGAACCGTCCTGCAAAAACGCAACCTGGTTCACGGTAGTCAATGAGGAAAACGGAACACCTTTTTTGATCAATCGTAAGACATCGCGCAAAGGCTGTTCACCCATTCCATAAACCAGCAAATCGGCTTTGGAATCTACCAAAACAGAAGGCATCAATTCATCTTTCCAATAATCGTAGTGCGAAACACGACGCAAACTAGCTTCGATTCCACCGATCAGTACCGGAGTATCCGGATACAATTCTTTCAGGATCGTGGAATAAACCGTGGTAGCGTAATCGGGACGAAAACCTGCTTCGCCACCGGGTGTATACGCATCGGTAGAACGCAAACGTTTTCCGGCGGTGTAATGATTCACCATCGAGTCCATGCAACCTGCCGTAACTCCAAAGAAATATTTTGGTTTGCCCAGTTTTTTGAAATCGCGTAAATCATCGCGCCAATTGGGTTGTGCAATAATACCGACCTTGAAACCTTCCGATTCCATGATGCGGCCAATTACAGCCGTTCCGAATGCAGGATGATCAACGTACGCATCACCGGAAATGAGAATGACATCTAATTCATCCCATCCTCTTTTTTCCACCTCTTTTTTTGTAAGCGGTAACCAATCCGTTATCGGTCTTTCTTCCTGCATGGTGCAAAGGTAGTGAAAAGTGATGCAATGTAGGCAAATCGTTGAAATACGGTTGATTCGGGCAGAAAGTCGACGGCTAAAAAACAAACAATTCTGTGCACACATTCTGTTTAAAAACGGTTAAAATAAGTTCCGGTTGATGCGTTTTTGTTTCCACAAAACAGACCTCAAACAAATCTTCAAAATCCGGTGCGTTCAAACCAATTAAAAAGTATTTTTATCGCTATGAGTAAACATGTTATGATTGCCGGTTGTTTCCTGCTGTTGCTGTGTGCCTGCAGCGGAAAAAACAGTGTCAAAAAAGTGACCACTGTGGTACAACCTTCTATCATTCATCCATTGTTTTTCCAGGAGGAAATTGCCGCTCACCTGAACTTTCCGTTTTGGTTCAACGATTCCATTATCCGAAAACAAGGCATTCAATCGTTTACATGGCGCGTTTACCGAAGCACGCAACTCGATGATGAGAGCAACGGGCAACCGATCTCTGACTTGAAAATCAAAGTGATTTATACCTTCAACGAAGCGGGAAAACTGATCTCCGTTGAACGCAACGAATATTCGGAAGGACTGAAGATCTCGGAACGCAAATACGCCTTGATCCCAACTGTGTTTCCTTCATTCTTCCAGGACAAACCTTTGCAACCGATGGTTTCCAACGGCGACGAGTCGACCGAAGCTTATGTGTGCCTTGTGAAAAACAAACCCCGGAAACGTGTGGATCAGTACGAAGACAATTACAACCATTTGCGGTACCATTTTTTTCCCGACAAAAAATACTGGGGTCCTCTTTCGATTGATTCGATTGGCCGTCCCGGCGAAAATGACTGGGTAATCAGAGGAACACCTGACAAACCAAAAAAACGCTACCAGGTACACAATACTGTAACCGAACGCAATGTAACGCATTACGATTATTACAACGACAATTACCCGCACATGATTCGCTGGACAGATTATCCGTTTACACAGCACCGTCATTTTAACTATTCCAAAAACGGAGTATTCACCGGTTTTATCGATTCCACCTTTGTTGATCAGGCTTTTGTAACACGCAACGTAAGTGTATTCGACTTCGACGCTCTGCAACGGCCCATTCGCATTACGCATAAAAAAGCGCACGCCGATGGCGATAAACATTATCAAACCATCGAAACAATTGACTACATCCTTTTCCCAACAAAACAATAACACATGAAACAACTGATCACCTTACTCCTCCTAACCATCGCCGGTGCAGCAACAGCTCAGCAAGAAACACACGTCCTGAACGGAAAAACCTACCACGTATATCCGTATCAACAGGAAATCAATTACAGCATGCGAACGTTTAAGTACGGCGTAAAACAGGAAGAAATCATTCACCGCGATTCGCTTAACCGTTCGATTGTTTCCACCGAAGTGAAAGACGTAAAACGGTTCCTCAAATTTCCAAAGGGAAAAGAATTCAGAAAACACAAGAAAACCTTTATTGAACTTCGGACGAATCATCCCGGCACGTTGCTTAATTTCCGCATTCCGCTGGAGCAGGATATTACGCCAACCCTGGAACCGCTTCCTGACGGAGAATACGTCCAGTTTTACCGCGATATTCCCTACGTGGACAAAGAAAATATCTTACGCTATAAAAACAACGAAGTCGCGGCTGTTTTTTCACTCAAAAACAATCAGCTCAACGGTTACGCCTGCTGGCTAACCACGTTGGGAGATACGATCAAAGCAGGCTATTTTCTTGACGGACTCAAAACCGGAAAATGGTTTTACAACGAGTTCGAGTTCAACACATACTTTCTCGGAAAACCGGAAGTCGCAAAGTATCTCGACGGCACGTACAAAGACACCAACACGATGATTGTTCATTATAACAATGGTTTATTAAACGGGGCTTACACCAATATCATCGGCGGTGAAATCCTGGAAACCGGGAATTATACCAACGGCGAGGCAAGCGGTGAATGGTATGAATACGGTTACAAAGTAACACACGTAGGCTATAAAACTACCTGGACAGGCGAAGTAATCGTGAAACGACATTATTTTATTCCTGAAAAGGAAATCATCGGGAAAAGTGTTATTGTGCGGAACCAGATTCTCGACCTCTCCAACATTGACCGTAATGAATTTGAGTTTGAAAGCGACAATCTGAATAATTTCCAGGCGTTTTCATATGCTTATCATCTTTACGAACCAAAAGAAGAGGAAGGGCTGGAATTACCCGAAGAAAAACTAAATTCCTACCCAGGACAGGATTACAGCGAAGGAATGATTTACGGCGATTACGGACCAAGCACGATGAGCAACCTTGATTTCTCGTATAGCCGAAACGACCGGATGTACCTCATCAACGATAAATATTATACACGTAGCCAGCTCATCGATTCGGTTGGTTATGTGTTTAACTACGATAAAATTTACGAGGAATACCACGATAACGGACAACTGAAAATGCGCTACGAGATCAAAGACGGTCATTTGGTAAATGAAGACACCATTTTCTGGGATAACGGAAATCCGGTAAGCGTGATCAACTACCTGCCCGAGACCAATCAATACGAGGAAAAGACCTTTGATTACCTTAATAAACTCATTTACGTGAATCTCTACGATTCGATCGGTAGTTTTGTCAAAACAGTAAATCAACCGCCACCAAAAAACAAATACCGTATCAATAACCGCATTTATACGGCCAACAACTACGAATCGTTTTTCTCTTACGACAACATGGATACGCTGGAAGTTCCCCTGGTAAATCCGGAAACACTGACCGAATCATTGTGGCGTTTCGATACCACGCAGGCAACGGTTACTGTTTTTGATCCGGCCAGCAGAACCATGACTACCGATTATTATGCGCTCAACAAAAACCTCGTTGATCATTCTATCGCAACGTTCAGTGAAGACTATGAAAGCGTGATCGCCAATGAAGAATACAACGTGGGCGATTTGTCGTCGAGAACGCTCATTAACGGTTCGTATCATCACAATCCGATGCAAAAAATGTTTCCGGGCAAAAGTTTGTCGGATACCGTATTGAACAGTCGCGTTAAATACTGGCTGCGTTCGTACGAAACCACTTCGGATAATACCTTGTATTACAAAAACCAACCGTATAGCGGAACATTTACCATCAATACGCATGCGTCTGACTTTAAGCTCAAAATGTCTTCCGAAAGCATCATTTTCAATTACGCAGCCGGAAAAAAACATGCGAAAGCGGTCGAAAAAACATTCAAAGTCTACAAGAAAAAACGCAAGGAAAAGTACCTGGCGCAATTCATGACTCCGGGCACCATTTACAATTCCAATGTTTCACAAAGCTTCAACTACAATGTGATTCCTTTTGCCGGTTTTGTATACAGTCCGGTAGATGAAGGCCATTTCTATGAAAATGATAATGAATACAATTACAACGATAGAAAATCCAAAAAACTGAGCGAGAAAAAAGCAGAATCATTTGACAAAGTCGTCAACGGGCAATTCCTCAACGGGAAACCTTCAGGCGAATGGATCACCAAAGATCAGTTCGGTAACATTACCGCCAAAGTACCCTTTACCAATGGCGAAGTGGATGGAACGGTCTATTATTATTCCATCGAATATCCTGAGAAAGAATCAGAATACCGACCTTACGAAATACAGGTAAATGACTTATTAAAAGACAGTTTTCCTGCAAAACCGGTGTATTACCTGGCGAAAATTTGTCATTACAAAAACGGAATTCTGAACGGTGCGTTTTATGAAATGAACTGGATGGGCGACACCATCACACAGTGGAATTACCAGGACGGACACCTGGAAGGCCCGAGCCTTGAACGTACCAAAATTGCGTTTACGAAATCCAATTACGAATACGGTGACATGGATGGTATTATGCAAACGTACCTCACGCTTCCGGGAAGAGATACCACGTTGCTGTTCGATCTCAATTTCCAAAACGGGGCATTGCAGGGCGAATCAAAAGCTTATCACCTCAACGGCAATATGGCCAAACACGGTTTCTTCCTCTCGGGCCAGCCGATAGACGATTTTGAAGCGTTCGACACACTCGGTTTCAAATATCAGTACGTGAAATTCCAGTACAATCAGCCGATTGAAGAAAAAATCTGGGAAGAAAACCAGTTGAGCGTTCGTTATGAATTCGACTGGAAAGATTCCATCTACTTCAATACGCGCGATATTGCCGGTTCTACTAGTCTGGATCGCATGCTGTATCAATTGGGATTGGTCGGAAACGAATACGAAGAACCCTATATGGGAAGGCCGAGCCTAGTTGACAAAACCGGTATTGATTACACCATGACGAAGTATTATCCGAATGACACCGTTGCGCGAATGGGGAAAATTTCTTCCGGTAAAAAAACCGGTCACTGGACGTTCTTCAGCTACGAAGGCCGCAAGTTGTATGAAGTCAATTATTTTGATTCCCTTCTGCAAATCAACGACAGCGTTCGTTTTAAATCGAAAGGCATCATGACCTTGCTCGATTCAACCGGCAAGGCGATCTGCAAAAGTTACATCGTTGAAAAGATCGAGAAATACGATTGCTCGCATACCGATCATCACGAGATCAGAATGTTGTACACGTTTTGGGAACGCAGCGCGAATGAACACCGCATCAACGGATATGTGAAAAACTATTACGACAATGGTGTACTCATGAATGAAGGAAACGTAAAAGATGGATTGGCAACGGGTGTTTGGAAATTCTACGACCCATACGGAAGTTTGAACCTTGTGGGTGAATACGTCCTTGGTAAACGCAACGGACGCTGGTTGAGCGGTGATTTGGCACAGGTGAAATACATGGGTGATATCTGTCTCAATCCGAACCTCCCGAACCTCGACGAAATCATGGGTTACCAGGAAAAACTATTGGATATTTCGGTGATCTATTACCAGATGACAGCCGTAAAAAAACGCGAATACTATGGTGTGAACATGAACGCCGAAGGTCCACCGGAAGGTTATTTCGGCGAAGAAGGTTACTATGACGAAGAAATGTATTATGATGATGAAATGTATTACAACGTGGGATTCTGATCATGGGATTTAACGTTTACACAAATCAGGTGTACAATTGTTTATTATGGAATGGGCAAAATTATCAAAAGCGAGTACTACGGAATTAGCCGAAACGCTGACGCTGGTAATTTGAACTTTCTTCCTGAAAGATTGGTTCTAAAATTGTAGTACTTTTGATCTAATACCGTGAAAAAATAATCATGAAACATTTCCTCTTAATCGTTGCCATTCTTTTACTGGCAAGCAAAGGGTTTGCCCAAACCGAAACCACCGTTTGGAACGGAAAAACCTATTATGTTTACCCGCATCAGCTGGAGTTACAAAACAACATGTATATCTTCATGCAGTACGCCGAGTTCAGAGAAGTACTCAAACGCGATGACAACAATCAGAAAGTAATCCGCACCGAGATTAAAAAAATCGAGGAGGAAGACAAGGTTGACATGTATGGATACGGCATGAAACGAAAAATGACCAAAGAGCAAAAACAGCAGGAAAAGATGCTCCGTGAATTACTGGAAAAAAAACCAGATCTGTTTTACCAATACGGTTCCAACTTATCACTAGATATAACACCTTCGCTTACAACTATTCCTGACGGTGAATACATTCAGTATTATCGTGATCTTCCTTACCTGGACGAAAACATTTTGCGTTTTAAAAACGATGTGGTAGCCGGCGTCTTCACCGTTAAAAACAACCAGCTTCATGGAACGGGAACATGGTATACCGTAAACGGAATGGTGATCAAATCGGGTGATTTTTCGCAGGGATCACGCCAGGGAAGCTGGTTTTTTAATTCCTATACACCCAAACGTTATCAAAGCGAACTGGACCTGAAACCGGAAAAGGCCATGGAATTCCTGCTTAATAACGGTATGAAATACGATACAACCATGGAGCGTTACGATTACCATTTAGGGCTTCGAAACGGTTCTTATATTCAAAAATACAACGACTTCACCTTAGCCACAGGCTCTTACAAAGACGATACAGAATCGGGCACCTGGGATTTTTTCGACTTTAGTTACGTTCCTCTGCCTGATGGTACATTTCGAATTACAGATACACTTGTCAATACCAAACACCTGACTTACTCCGACAAAAAAGTTCGTGGTAAAGGTCCTATTCTGCGCGATGAAGTGGTAGCACAGGAATTCATGTATGGCGACTACAACTATTACGGCGACGAAGAAGAATCGGATATTGATACCAGCCTCGTTCTTTACAACACCCACAGTTCCAACGGTTACTTTGAATCTTTCAGTTCGTTTTATTCGATTCTCGAACAAGAAGATGCCAATGAAGAAGGATTGGAGTTACCCGAAGAAGGCAGCAGCAGTTATGAAGGCGAAGAATATGAAGGCATGCCTTATCCGGGTTACGACGATTATTATCCGGAATACGGTTACGGCGAAGATTATCCTTTGGAAGGATCATATGACTACAGCCAGCAGGGAAGCCAGTTTATCAACGGTAAATTTTACACCCGCAACCAACTCATCGATTCTGTTGGATATGAGTTCTTTTACGATGGTCTTTACGAAGAACACTACGGAAACGGCCAGTTGAAATTCCGCTTCGAGATCAAAGACGGAAACCTGGTTTCGGAAGATACCGTGTTTTGGGAAAATGGTCAGGCGGCCAATACCATTGCGTTTGACGAAGCAACCCGTCAGTACACGCAACATTTCTTCGATTACAAAGGAAAACTCTACAAAACAGTGTTGTTTGACGAAAAGGGTGATGAAATTCGTGATGCCGAATCGGAAGACGATGGTGCTATTATCATCGACGGTTTACCGTACTACAGCGAAGAATATGAGATGACGTCGAATGTAGCATACTACAACGCCAGAAAACTGATCGAAGACACGTTGCTCACCGAACGTACGTTGATCCAGGCCGGTCGTTGGCTGCGCGATTCAACCTTGTGCATGACAGGTTACCTGGATCCTGAAACCCGCGTACTCGACTTCACCGAATACAATATCATGGGGATGCCATACGTAATGCAAAAGGTAACTTTTGGCGAAGAATATGACAACGTAAACGCTTTAACGAATACCACCATTGGTAAATTGCGCCTGGAAACATTAACCAGCGGATCATTGTATGATTTCAGCCTCTATCCGTATATGTACAACCCAAAGGGCGACAGCGTGCTTCCGCAAGCTAATGCGCTTTACTGGCAGGGAAACTACGAGACCACGAGCGATGAAATGCTGTACGTAAACAATCAGCCGTTTAGCGGAGCGTTTTCGGTACAAGCCGCTGCTTCAAAATATGGTTTTTCTGTTAGCGATAAAGCCATTAGCCTGAAACTTCCGGAAACAGCAACGATGCAGAAAAAAATGCGCAAAGCATTGAAGAAATTTTATAAAAAAGGAAAACGAAACGACTTGCTCGAATTGTATAACAGCGATGTGCAATACGGCGGAACAGATGGCGTATTCTACTCTCTTTTCCCTTCCATGAGCTATATTTTCTCACTGACCAACTACAATCCTTACGGTGATTATGGCTATAGTGATGGAATATATTACGATGAATACGGTTACGAACAAAAAAAGAAAAACAAGATCGAATATCCGTTTGATAAAACCCTCACCGGAAATTTCCTTAATGGAAAACCCGAAGGTGAATGGATCGTGAAAGATCAGTTCGGAAACATTACTGCGCGCGTTAATTACAACAAAGGCGAACTCGAAGGTGAATCAGTATATTATGCAACCGAATTCCCAATGTCGGAAACCCAACGCAACTATCAGCAGGAATACCTCGAGGAATATCACACGTATATTTTCGAAACACTTCCCGAGAAAAAAATGCAATACCTTTCACGCAGAGAATTTTACCACAATGGTATGCTTGACGGTCCGGTGGTGAGTTTTAACTGGAAAGGTGATACGCTGAGTTATGATCTTTACCGCGACGGACTTCAAAACGGTCCTTCTTACCAGCGAAACAAGATCTTCTATGCCGAAACGTCTTACGAAGATGGTGCAATCGACGGGATTTCCCGAACTTATTTGACGTTGCCTGGGCGTGATTCTATCCTGATTTTCGACCTTAATTTCCAAAACGGTGCATTGCAAGGCGAATCAAAATCGTACCACACCAACGGGAACCTGGCGAAAAGAGGTTTCTTCCTTACCGGGCAACCAATTGATGACTACGAAGCATTCGATACACTTGGTTTCAAATACCAGTACGTGAAATTCCAGTACAATCAACCAATCGAAGAAAAGATCTGGGAAGAAAATCAATTGAGCGTTCGCTACCTCTTCGACTGGAAAGATTCCATTCCGTTCCAAATCAGCGACATCGCCGGTTCTACGAGCTTTGAGCGGTTGGCCACCGACTTGGGGTTGATCCAGAATCCTTACAGCGAACCGTATTACGGCCGTCCGAGTCTGGTAGACAAAACAGGCATCAATTACAACATTACCAAGTATTACCCCAACGATACCGTGGCACGCTATGGAAACATCGCCAAAGGCAAAAAAGTCGGAGAATGGAAACACTTCAGCTACGAAGGAAAAGCGTTGTATGAAGCCAATTATTTTGATACGATTCTGCAAATCAACGACAGCATTCGTTTCAAATCGAAAGGTGTTCTCACCTACCTCAACGACAAGGGAAAACCGAGCAGCAAAAGCTACATCATTGAAAAAGTAGAGAAATATGATTGTTCACACGCTGATCACAACGAAGAACGTATGTTGTATACTTTCTGGGAAGCAGATTCATCGCAAAACCGCATCAATGGTTACGTGAAAAACTATTACGATAACGGCGCCATTCAGAACGAAGGCAACGTAATCAACGGTTTACCAACTGGAATATGGAAAATGTATGATTCTGACGGCCAGTTGAACCAGGTAGGAAGTTACGAGCTGGGAAAACGCAACGGGCGTTGGTTGAGCGGCGACTTGAGCAACATGAAAAACATGAGCGAGATTTGCCTCAATCCAAACCTGGAAAACCTCGAGGAAATCATGAGTTACCAGGAAAAA
The DNA here is from genome assembly GCA_002243285.1 of Candidatus Fluviicola riflensis. Lineage (GTDB taxonomy): Bacteria > Bacteroidota > Bacteroidia > Flavobacteriales_D > Crocinitomicaceae > Fluviicola > Fluviicola riflensis. Next base: position 3,898,129 of record CP022585.1, read on the forward strand.
CTACTCGATGTATCGGTGATCTATTACGGAATGGGTAAAATCCTGAAACGCGAATACTACGGAATCAACCTCAACAGCGAAGAAGCTCCGGAAGATTACTACAGAGAAGGTGATTATTACCGGGAATAAAATGCAAAAAGTAGGGTCGACTCGCGAGTCGACCCTACTTTTTGCATTTTATACAACATTACTTTGCTTTTTTTCGCAACAGCATGTGACGTTTCGTAAGCCGAATGATCAGTTTTGATTTGGCTATTTCCTCATTCCTTTCCTCCCGAAAAGAAATGATTACTCTGATGGTAATGTACAAAACAAACAGCAGAAAAACAGCCGCAATGGCACCAGCCACATCACCGTTTATAACCCCGACGAGACTATAGTTTTCCCCTTTTAATAGCACCTTGTAAATTTAATGAATTGACAAACCGAAATTACGGTTTCTTCGTATCGTTTTCTTCCAAAACGAATCATCTCTCTCTTTGTCGGAGACAAAATCTTGAATCTTGATGGAGAAACCTAATTCAACATCAAAAATCAAGCATCGAGCATCCTCCTATTTAACAAAAACCGCCCCCGACAGCGCCCCAAAAATCCCATACCCATTCTCGATATTCGTAAACACTTTTACCGGTTCCGAAAAGAAATCATTGGCGGCATATTCTGCTTTTCTGGTCGAAACCAGGTATTTGTAAGTGGCTTCCGTACAACGATACAAGGTGAATTTGTAATGATCGTCCGGATCAGGGATATTAAAATTCTTCGGGAAACGTATTTCCAGTGTTTTTTGCGAACCGTCGAAGAGTTCATCGGTGAAAAACAATTGGGAATAAAAGCTCTCTCCCTCATCGAAATCAGACGCCGACAATTCATCCATAGACTGATCGTTGGAACCTACAGGTTGATTCAAATATTCAAGTCCGCTTACCGTATTGATGATCGACAACTTTAGAATGTAAAAATCCGTTCCCGCTGGATCGTTCCATGTTACATTTGCCTTCATGAAAGTGCCACCTTCAGGCGAGGAATAACTGCTGGTGTCGACAGATAATATCGGCGTTTCATACAGCACCGACATTGTTGAAGTCACTGTTTCAAAATCAGGATGCGATGCCGAAATGGAATAAGAGTTCCCTCCGAGTGCCGTGATCGGGAACACATACTTTCCGTTAGCATCCGGCGTGGTTTGCACATATGTTTGGCCGCTTGTGATGTTCACAAGTGTAATGATCGCATTGCTGGTAATGGAGTAATCTTCATTGTTCGACGCCAGGAAAAATCGGCTTTTCGACAATTCAACTTCAATCACAGAATCTTTTTCAGCAATGCAATTCAACACCAGCACCGGATCTTCATTATCACCCTTGTACTCGATTTCTTTGGTGCACGAACCCGCTATCAGCAGCGAGGCCACGACGATTAAAAATGCGATCTTATTCATTGGTCTCTGTATTTTCATTAGACTCTTTATTATTTTTTATTGCGGCAAAATCAATTTTAAATTTCCAGCTAATCGAAGGAATAATCGGGAATAACGATACTTGTTTCAGTTTGTTCGTCCCGTTGTTTCCCGCTTCTGTAAACAGGTAAAAGGCATTTTTACGGTTGTAGAGATTGTAAACCGACAACGACAATACCGTTTCGCCCCATTTTACTTTTTTGGTGCGGTTGAAACCGACATCCATCCGATGGTATGCAGGCATTCGGTAATCGTTTACTTCGTTGAATAAACCAACGCTTGACGAACCAAATGCGCTGGTAATCGGGTTAGTCGCAACGCCGATGAATTGCGTTGGCAATGTAATCGCATTTCCGGTTCCGTAGACAAACACAACGCCGCAATCCCACTTTTCATTGATATCGTAGCTAAACGCAACGCTCACATCATGACGACGATCATACTTGTAGAAAAATCGTTCTCCGCCGTTGATCCCGTCAAACTGACGCTCCGACCAACTCAGCGTATAACCCAACCAGCCTGATAAACGGCCTTTGCGTTTTTCAACAAATACCTCACCACCATAAGCCCAACCTTGTCCTGCCTCAACTTTCGATTGCCAGTCTGTAGCCGACCCCAAAAATCCTGCACCTTCTTTGTACTGAATGATGTTGTCCATCTTTTTGTAATAGGCTTCCACCACGATATTGTATTGTTTCAAAAATTCGTGGTTGTAACCGATGCTCACCTGATCGGCAATCACAGGAGCAATTTTTTCGGTAGCCGGAACCCACAAATCGGTCGGTAAACCAATTCCGGTATTCGAGAGCAAATGCAGGTATTGCGCCGTGCGCGAATAAGTCAATTTAATGCTTGAATGATCGGTAAGCATATAATTTCCTGAAAAACGGGGTTGTAATTGCATGTAGTTTTTATCGCCTACCAAAAACACGCTAAAGTGCAAACCGTAGTTGATTTTCAGCCGGTTCGTAAGGATTTGATCGTTTTCTGCATACGCAAACAATTCGTGCGCATATTGAAAATACGAACCATACGACGTATCGATTTCATTGTTTTGTTCGGTCGAGTTGAACCGGTTTACGCCTGGCTTAAAAGTATGGTATGTATCGCCAATCCCAAATTTTACGTTGTGGTTTGGATTCGGAATAAACGTGAAATCCGATTTAAGTCCCCAATCATTGATTCCGGAAGTATATTCAAAACCGGCTTCAGTTGTTTGGTCGGGGCCGTTGCCCGAAACCGTTTCTTCGAAATTATAACCGATGTTAAACTTATACTGCGAATAAGTCAATGTGGTATTGGCAAATAGTTTCGGGTGAATCCGGTAGTTCCAGCGAATCGCAGCAATGGCATTTCCCCATTTCAATTGACTTTCGTCTTTCGAAGTAATTTGCTCACTTCCGTTTGTATAGTCATTCGTTCCCTTGAAATAGGCCTTGTCTTTTCCTAAATAAGAACTGAAATACAAGTGGTGTTTTTCGTTGATCTTGTGGTGAATTTTGGCATTCAAATCGTAGAAGAAATAACCACCACGCTGCTCTTTCTCCTGAAATGGCAAGGTCAATACATCAATGTAAGTACGACGCGCGCTAAACGCAAACGCAGTTCGGTCTTTGATGATCGGGCCTTCTACCAAAATGCGGCTGGCAATCAATCCTACCGAACCTTCAACGTTGTATTTTTTGGTGTTTCCTTCTTTCATACGCATATCAAGAACTGAAGAAACACGGCCACCATAACGTGCAGGAAAACCGCCTTTAATTAACGTAACCTGTGAAAGCGCGTCCGAATTGAACACCGAGAAAAAACCAAACAAATGCGAAGCATTGTAAATCGGAACGCCATCCAGCAGGATCAGGTTTTGGTCAGGGCCTCCACCTCGCACATACAAGCCACTCGAACCTTCTCCACCCGATTTCACACCAGGCAATAACTGCACAATCTTGATCACATCTTTTTCGCCGAGCAACACCGGAAGTTTGTCCAGCTTGTCCATTTGCAGTTCGATAGTCCCTGAATTGGTACTTTCCACATTCCGTTGGCCGTCTTGCGCGCTAATCACCACTTCTTCCAGTTCTTTGGCTTCCGTAAGTGCTACATTCAATTCATTCGTTCCTTTTGGTATAACAAAAAATCGTGGGGTCAAACCAAATGACGTGACCTTCACTACGACTTCTTCATCCGGAACAGTCAAACTAAAAAAGCCATATTCGTTGGTCACGGCTCCCAATCGGTGAACTGTGTCGTAAATAGTGGCCCCGATCAATTTTTCCCCGGTTTCTTCTTCCGAGATATAACCTGAAATTGTACGTTTTTCTTGTGCTGAAAGTGTGGTTGAAATAGTGGTAAACAAGAGGAACACCAACATCCTCAGTAAAATTCTTGCGTTGTTTTTTTTCATACTCATTTATAAATCAACAGGGTGTAAAACGGTAAAAATGGCAAATTAGTCTGCTCTTCAATTGCGTTCATCGACTAACTATGATTCAATAACCGATTCTGTTGCCCCGAAACAAAAAATGAACCACCCAACGGGGTGTTTCCTTTGTTCCATAATGATAGAATATCGGTTTTGTCTTCATTTTGTATCAATATTGTATCATGTAAGACAAAAAAGATCCGGAAAAGTTACAATTCGGATAATCAAACATCCCCTCCTGCCACCTTATAACTATCTTTACCCATTCCTTAAGCTCAAAAAATGATTCTACATACACAACAACCCGTCGATCAGCAGGAAGCACTGATCGTAATAGCAGGAAAAAAAGCGCCTGAAATTCCGGAATTACCAGAAGTAGTAGCAGAAGAATTCAAACGTTTTATTGACGAAAAGCTTGATTTTCACACGCTCACTTTACTAGGGAAACAGTACGTATTCGTAGGCGAACAAAAAACGGATGAAGCATACCGCGTTGCCGGATTCAAAGCACGTTCGTTTATTTCGAAAACAGCTGCCACCGTTTGTATTCACGGCCAAAAAAACACGAGTTACCTGCTCGCAGAAGGATTGTTGTTGTCCAATTACCAGTTCCTGAAATACCGAAAAGAAGCAACCAAAGAAAAATATGGTTTGCTGCAAATCGATTTCACCGCCAAAATTGCCGAAAGTGATCTGTTGGAACTGGAAGCCTTGCTGAAAGCCGTTTCCTGGGCCCGTGATTTGGTCAACGAACCCGTTTCGTCACTCAACGCAACTCAATTGGCAGAAGCCATCGAAGCTAAAGGACTCGAAGCTGATTTTTCGGTAACCGTTTTGGAAAAATCGAAAATCGAAGCGTTGAAAATGGGCGGATTATTAGCCGTTAATAAAGGTTCCATCGATCCGCCGACATTTACCATCATTGAATACAAACCAAAAAAAGCCACCAACAAAAAACCGATCGTTTTGGTCGGAAAAGGCGTTGTTTACGATACCGGAGGTTTGAGTCTAAAACCGACTGCCGGTTCCATGGATTCCATGAAATGTGATATGGCGGGAGCTGCTTGTATGGCCGGAACTATTTACGCTGCCGCGCTGATGAAATTGCCGGTTCACCTGGTTGGACTCATTCCGGCAACCGACAACCGCCCGGGACTCAATGCTTACGCACCCGGTGACATCGTTCATATGTATGACGGGACTACAGTAGAAGTGCTCAACACCGATGCCGAAGGCCGTATGATTTTAGCCGATGCATTGGCCTACAGCGACAAATGGAAACCCGAATTGGTAATCGATGCCGCAACATTAACAGGAGCAGCCGTGCGCGCTATTGGAACCAAAGCTTCTGTAGTGATGGGAAATGCTGATAAAAAATACTTCAAACTATTGGATGAAGCAGGCATGGAAACCCACGAACGCGTGGTACAATTGCCGTTCTGGGACGATTATTTCGAAGAAATGAAATCAAAAATTGCCGACCTCAATAACCTTGGCGGTCCGTACGCAGGAATGATCACCGCCGGGAAATTTCTTGAGCATTTTGTGAAAGCTCCTTATATTCACCTCGATATTGCGGGGCCTGCATTTCTGGAAAAACCCCAGGATTATAAAGGTTTGGGCGGTTCCGGTGTAGGCGTACGCCTGTTAATCAACTTCTTAAAACGATTGAGCTGATGGAAAAAGAGAAAGAAAAAGTACGGGAAGAAGGAAGTCTTACTCCCATTCGCGTTGGAATCTCGGTTGGCGATATCAACGGAATCGGTCCGGAAGTGATTATCAAAGCCTTGAATGACAGCCGTATGTTGCTGGATTGCACACCGATCATTTATGCGTCGACCAAAACCATGGCTTTCCATAAAAAAACACTGGCTGAAAGTGAATTCACTTACCAGGCTTGCAAATCAGCAGAAGAGGCCGTGAATCGCAAGATCAATATTGTGAATTGCTGGAACGACGATATCGCTTTCGAACTTGGGAAAGGCAATGAAACAAGCGGAAAGTACGCGTTCCTTTCGCTTGAAAAAGCAACGGAAGATTTGGCTTCCGGCAAAATAGATGTGTTGGTGACAGCTCCTATTTCAAAAGAAGCAATCAGCAAAGCCGGATTCCAGTTTCCCGGACATACCGAATACCTCGCGCATCTGGCAGGAATGGAAGAAGCCCTGATGATGATGGTAAGCGGAAGTTTGCGCGTTGCACTGGTAACGTCTCACCTTCCGTTGAAAGATGTTCCTGCGGCGCTTACACGCGATAAAATCGTGCAAAAAATAAAAGCACTCGACGCTTCATTGCGCAAAGATTTTGGCATCCAACGTCCGAAAATTGCAGTATTTGGAGTAAATCCACACGCCGGTGAAAACGGGAAAATGGGTTCCGAAGAAAGTGAAATCATTACCCCTGCGATCAATACCGCAAAAGGCGAAGATATTTTCGCTTTCGGGCCTTTTCCTGCTGATGGATTCTTTGGATCTCCCAATCGCGATCAGTTCGATGGCGTACTGGCGATGTATCACGATCAGGGATTGGCGGCATTTAAAGCATTGGCTTTTGAAGACGGCGTCAATTTCACAGCCGGACTTCCGGTAGTGCGTACGAGCCCCGATCATGGTACCGCTTTTGATATTGCCGGACAAGATAAAGCCAGCGGACAATCGATGCGAAGTGCTGTTTACCTGGCCATGGATATTTACCGTACCCGTCAGTTTTTGAAGGAGATAGCTGTAAATCCGTTGCAACCACAACCGCAGGGATCGGGTAAAAAACGGCCGCACTCGCACCATGACATCGAATAATAGATGGAAAAAAAGTAAGTTATAAACATCTTTTAGTTTATTTTAATTACCTTTGCCCTCCAATTTTTGTACAGTGAAGAAAGATTCCAGTGCGTTCGTTATCCACCTTGTTGGACTGAAACTCGGGACACACGAGTACGATTTTGTGGTTGACAAAACGTTCTTTGAAGACATAAATTATTCTTTGATTGAAGACGGGAATGTGCAGGTGCACGTCTCGCTTCAGAAAAAAGAAACCATGATGATCGGTGAGTACACCATCACCGGAACGGTATTTACCAACTGTGATCGCTGCAATGATCCTGTTGAGTTACCGATCAACGGTACTTACCGCATCGTTTATAAATTCGGAGAAGAACTTTCGGATGACGAGAACCTGATTGTCTTGCATCCCGAAGCGTTTGAACTCGACATTGCAACGCAGATTTACGAATTCATGTGTGTTTCATTACCCGCACGAATTCTGCACAAGCCCGGCGAATGCAACGAAGAAATGATGGCCTTGTACGATTCCTACATAGTGAATCCGGGCGAGGAGGAAGACGATGAAGATTGGGACGACGATGACGAAGATTGGGATGATGAAGATCAGGATGACGACGAAGATGATTCGGATGATCCGGACGACAACTCAGACAAACCAATTGACCCGCGTTGGTCCGCACTAAAAAATTTGAATTAAACAATCCGGCTCTTCGATGGGAATTGAATCCGGGAAAATAAATACATAAAATGGCACATCCAAAGCGCAAAATTTCGAAAACCCGTCGCGACAAACGCAGAACGCACGTGAAGGCAATTGCAAAAAACATTGCAACATGTCCTACAACAGGGCAGCCTCACTTGTTTCACCATGCATTCTGGCATGAGGGAAAATTGTACTACAAAGGAAAAGTAGTAGCAGAGAAAGAAGTAGCGATCTAATTTCGTTACGAAACTTTAATTATTCCTCCTGATGAAGATAGGAATTGATATTTTGGGCGGTGATTTTGCTCCCGAAGCTAACATTGCTGGGGCAGTACTTGCTAAAAAAGAACTTCCTCAGGATGTACAACTCGTGTTGATTGGCGACCAGGAGCAGATCCTGAGTGGCCTTAACGCGCTTGGTGAAAGCGCCGGTGATTATATCATCGAGCACGCACCTGACGTGATCACCATGCACGATCACCCCACAAGGGCAATACCTCAAAAACCCTATAGCAGTATCGCTGTAGGATTCGATTTATTGGCCCACAATGAAATAGACGTCTTTGCAAGTACCGGAAATACCGGGGCTATGCTTGTCGGATCTATTTATAAAATCAACACCATTCCCGGAATTATTCGTCCGTGTATTACATCCGTATTGCCAACAATCGATGGCGGTAACTCCATTCTCCTGGATGTGGGTTCCAACGCAGATTGTAAAGCCGACGTGTTGTATCAGTTTGCTGTATTGGGAGCGCTTTACTCCAAAAACGTATACGGTATCGAACACCCGCGCGTGGCTTTGCTCAATATCGGCGAAGAAGAAACCAAGGGAAATCTCCTGACGATTGCCACCCACAAACTCATGGCCGAATCAGACGAAATTAATTTCATCGGAAACCTGGAAGGACGCGATCTTTTCAATGGTAAAGCTGATGTAATTGTCTGTGATGGTTTCACTGGAAATGTGGTATTAAAAGAAGCAGAAGGCATCTACACGCTCATGAAAAAGCGCGGTATCGTAGACGAATATTTCGACCGTTTCAATTATGAAAATTACGGGGGAACTCCTATTTTAGGCGTCAAAGGAAATGTCATAATCGGTCATGGTATTTCAAACAATAAAGCAGTAAAAAGTATGCTGCTGCATTCGTATGAGGTAGCAAAATCAGGACTGGCATCAAAAATTAACGAAGCATTTAATCAGTAGTATGAGTAAAATCACAGCAGCTATTACAGGAATTTGCGGATACATTCCGGAAGAAATCGTAACGAACGAAGACTTGTCAAAATTGGTTGATACTTCTGACGAATGGATCACTTCCAGAACCGGAATCAAGGAACGCCGCATTTTGCGCGACGGAGCTTGCTCAGACATCGCTACCGAAGCTGTAAAAGGATTGCTGGCCAAAACCAATACCGACCCGATGGATATCGAATTGGTAATTTTGGCAACGGTTACTCCTGATTATCCTTTCCCAAGCACCGCCAACGTGGTATGTGACAAAGTAGGAATGAAAAATGCCTGGGGATATGACCTGATTGCCGCTTGTTCGGGATTCATTTACGGATTATCAACCGGCGCTTCATTCATCGAATCAGGGAAATACAAAAAAGTCATTGTAATCGGTGTAGACAAAATGAGTGCTATTCTCGATTACGAAGATCGTACTACCTGTGTTATTTTCGGCGATGGCGGCGGAGCTGTTTTACTGGAACCGAATGAAGAAGGATTGGGCGTAATCGACAGTATTTTGCGCAGTGATGGTTCTGGCCGTCAATATCTCTTACAACCAGCCGGGGGTTCGGCCATGCCGCCTACACACGAAACGATCGACAACCGCATGCACTTCGTAAAACAGGAAGGAAAACAAGTATTCAAATTTGCAGTGACCAATATGGCTGAAGTTTCGGCTGAAATTATGGAACGCAATGACCTTACTGCCGAAACCGTTGATTGGTTGGTGCCTCACCAGGCAAACCTGCGCATCATTGACGCAACAGCCATGAGAATGGGCCTTCCGAAAGAGAAGGTAATGGTGAACATCCAACGTTACGGAAACACTACCGCAGGAACGTTACCGTTGTGTTTATGGGATTGGGAATCACAACTCAAAAAAGGTGATAACCTTATTTTATCTGCCTTTGGTGGTGGATTTACCTGGGGAGCCGTATACCTGAAGTGGGCTTATAATTCATAGAATAAAACTATTTTTACCAACTTTTATAAAATCATTACTTATGAATCTGAATGAAATTCAAGACCTGATTAAGTTTGTTGCTAAATCCGGAGTCACCGAAGTAGAGATTGAACGTAAAGACTTCAAAATCACGATCAAATCCGAAAAGCAACGCGCTGATCAACAGATCATCGTTCAAGCTCCTGCACAAGTTGCAGCTCCGGTTGCGCAACCGGCAGCGCCTGCTCCTGTAGCAGCGGCTCCAGCTCAGGAAACTCCTGCAGCAGCCGGTGACGATTCAAAATACATTACCTTCAAATCGCCAATGATCGGTACATTCTACCGTTCGGCTGGACCGGATAAAGAAGCGTTTGTATCAGTTGGACAATCTGTTACTTCAGGAACAACCATTTGTATCATTGAAGCAATGAAATTGTTCAACGAAATCGAAGCGGAATTTAACGGGAAAATCGTAAAAGTATTGGTTGACGATGCTTCACCGGTTGAATATGACCAACCATTATTCCTGATCGATCCTGCATAAGCAGGTGATGTGGAACCGGTAATGGAAATCCATTGCAGGAATAACTTCGAATTTAAACGCGTTTTATCATGTTCAAAAAAATATTGATTGCCAATCGTGGTGAAATCGCTTTGCGTGTCATTCGCACATGTAAAGAGATGGGAATCCGTACAGTTGCTGTGTATTCAACGGCTGATAAAGACAGTTTGCCTGTACGTTTTGCCGATGAAGCGGTATGTATCGGCCCGGCAATAAGCAGCAAATCTTACCTTTCGATTCCTAACATCATTGCAGCGGCAGAAATCACCAATGCCGACGCCATTCACCCGGGTTACGGTTTCCTTTCGGAAAACGAAAAATTCTCACGCATTTGTGGTGAGCACGGTGTGAAATTCATCGGGGCAACTCCCGAGCAAATTGCAGGAATGGGTGATAAAGCTACGGCTAAAGCAACCATGATCGCTGCCGGTGTACCTTGTATTCCCGGATCAAAAGGATTGTTGAAAGACCTTGAAGATGCACGTGCCACAGCTTTAGTGGTGCGTTATCCGATCATTCTGAAAGCTACTGCCGGTGGTGGTGGAAAAGGAATGCGCATTGTTTGGAAAGAAGAAGAGCTGGAAGCAGCCTGGGATTCTGCCCGTCAGGAAGCAGCTGCGGCGTTCGGTAACGATGGTATTTACATGGAGAAATACATTGAGGAGCCACGCCATATTGAGATTCAGATTGCGGGCGATCAATTCGGAAGTGTCTGTCACCTATCCGAACGCGATTGTTCCATTCAGCGTCGTCACCAGAAACTGGTCGAAGAAACACCTTCACCTTTTATGACAGACGATTTACGTGAACGCATGGGCGAAGCAGCCATTAAAGCAGCGAAAGCCGTGCGTTACGAAGGTGTTGGAACCGTAGAATTTTTGGTTGACAAAAACCGTGATTTCTACTTCATGGAAATGAACACACGAATCCAGGTTGAGCATACGATTACTGAGGAAGTAATCAATTATGACCTCATCAAAGAGCAAATCAAACTGGCGGCCGGCGAAAAAATTTCAGGGAAAAACTATTACCCGCAATTGCACGCTATTCAATGTCGTATCAATGCCGAAGATCCGTACAATGATTTCCGCCCTTCACCGGGGAAAATCACGAGTTACCATTCTCCGGGCGGTCACGGTGTGCGTATTGACACGCATGCATACGCAGGATACGTTATTCCACCGAACTACGACTCGATGATCGGAAAACTGATCGTAGTGGCACAAACGCGTGAAGAAGCCATCCTTAAAATGAAACGAGCACTGGATGAATACATCATTGAAGGTGTAAAAACAACGATTCCTTTTCATCAAAAACTCATGGAAGATCCTGATTTCAAAGCAGGAAATTTCACCACGAAGTTCATGGAAACGTTTGTGTTTTAAGTGAAATAATCCATTCAATATAAAAGGCATCTCATTAAGATGCCTTTTTTGGTTTTCAAAATTAAGAGGTAGAAAGATTCCCGCGAATTCACGAATTCTGGCTCGCCTAACGGCCTCGCTGTGCATCTACAGGAGACAAACACATAATGAAAAAAGGGCGCGATATTCAAACCACGCCCTTTTAATTATTGTCAAGGACAGTTTTTACATTCCGCCTCCCATTTCTTTTAATTCTTCAGCTGTTTTAATTTCATAGCCTTCAGGAATCTTGGTACTGAACAACTTTTTGCTGACCTTCTTTTCCACTTTGGTAGCTACCATTTCAATATTGATCTCATTCGTGCTCATGCTAATTGATAGCGGAAGTCCCGGAATACTGCTATTGTAGTAGTTTTGTCCGCCGGTAAACGCCTGAATATCTTTTGTGAACCAAACGGTCATCACACCGGCTTCAGCTGAGGTAATCAACGCTTTTGTGCATACATAACCGAGAATTTCTTTTGTTTCGGTGGTAATTTCTACCGTTTGATCTTCCGGTTTCGGCGGGTTCTCTTCCAATACCGTTTCGGTAGCGTACTTCGTTCCCATCATGTCTACCCAGGTCACACTTTTTTTGGCTTTCTGGTCGGAAACAGTTGTGGTAGTGCCCATCATGCCCATCGAAACGTCGGTACGCGATTTGCCGGGTGTAAAGTACATGGTCATTTTCGATCCGGCCATCATACTTGAGATCATTCCCATTTCAGGATTATCAGACGAAAAATTCATGTCATAAGTAACGGCTCCTTTCTTCATCTGTGCAAAGGAAACCAACGTGGTGCTTGCGAATAAGCAAACTAACAGGGCTATTTTTTTCATGTGTGCAGTTGTTATATTGCCAAAAATGCAATCTTTTAGCGAATAACCTTCAAAAAAGAAGCCAAAAAAGCTTTAAACAAACTGACGCATTTCTATGCGAAACAAACCTCAAGCCCATTTTTTGCACACGAGCCATAAAGAAACGTTAACTTTACATCTGATTTTGCACTAAACTGGAATCATGTCAGCGCTGTTAACACTACAAAATGAATTGCCACAGCACCTCACTCCGAGAACAACTTCGGAATCTGGTGTCGTTTTGGCGCTTTTTGTGGCATGTGTTTTATTGGTTGCAATCGCCCGGTTTCGTGAAAAGCAGGTATTTCTTTACCTCTTTCAAACCGTTTTCTTTTTGCGTCCGCTCGATGATGCCAAAGACGAATACAAGGTGCAATCGTCAGCCTCCATCTTGTTCATCCTGCAATTCCTGGTCATTACGGCCGGATCGATTTACTGGCTGTTTTTCCGGTTCGAACCACTCAGTCACTGGAATCAGCTGCTCATTCCCCTTTTTGTACCCGGCATTTATTTCCTGTACCAGCTCATTGTGAGCAATCTTGCTGCCCGTTTTAGCGGGAATGCGGGTATTCTGCAGGAGTTCAACTACTTTACCTTAGTATTAACACAACTCTTCGGTGTGTTATTATTACTTGAATTATTTGTTAGTTATTTCCAGCGCGGCTTCGTTCTTAAGAGCGTGTGGATGATCGCTATTACCTATTTGACCTACTTGCTCATAAGGTTCTTACGCGGTTTTTGGATCGTGAGCAAACAAGGAGTGCCTTGGTATTACATTATTTTGTACTTTTGGACCCTTGAAATTCTACCGCTGCTAATAGTTGTAAAACTACTTTATAACGATGAGTTTCAGACTTGGATTGGTTGATTGTTAAACATTAAAAACTACATAAACCTTGAGCATCAAGACGATTTTGGTTTCTCAACCAAAACCCGAGGGGGAGAAATCGCCATACTACGATTTGGCGGACAAGTACAAACTGAAAATCGATTTCAGGCCTTTTATTCATGTTGAAGGGATTGCTGCGCAGGAATTTCGTCAGCAAAAAGTCAATATTCCGGAATATACGGCTATTATACTCACCTCTAAAACGGCAGTTGATCATTTTTTCCGTATTGCCGAAGAAACCCGGTTCGAAGTTCCCGATTCCATGAAGTACTTCTGTATTTCTGAGGCCGTTGCGCTTTATTTACAGAAATACGTTACATACCGTAAACGCAAAATTTTCTTCGGTAAACAAACCATCGAAGATCTGATCGATCCGATAAAGAAGCACAAAACCGAAAAATTCCTGTTACCGTGCACGGATATCCTGCGCGATAAAATCCCGGAAACACTCGAAGCAGCTAAAATTCCGTTTACCAAAGCCATGCTTTACCGCACGGTAGCATCTGATTTGAGCGATTTGGAAGATGTATACTACGACATGCTGGTGTTCTTTAGTCCTGGTGGAATTGAATCGTTGATGAAAAACTTCCCCGATTTCAAGCAAAACACTACGGTTATCGCCGCTTTCGGGCCTACAACGGCCAATGCAGTGATCAAAAACAACCTGCGTTTGGATGTGCATGCGCCAATGCCCAATGCACCAAGCATGACGGCTGCTATCGAGCAATTTATCAAAGAGTACAACAAAAAGAAATAAGCACTCCGGTGTTGAGAAAAGCGTCTTGTAACAACGAGGCGCTTTTGTTGTTTTATGCAAATTTGTATACCGGAAACCAGCGTAGTGATTTTTATATTTTGTTAGCAACCAAACTTCGATAGTTTCTCGTTATTTTTACGATTCATAAAGTGTCTTATGGCAAAACAAAACAAGCCTGTTGGTCCTGTATTTACTGAAAAACAGCACAAACGCGCAACAATCATCTACTGGCTCGGAGCAACGTTTCCGCTCTACTTTATCGCCTGCTTATTGCTTTTCCAATCGGAAGACGACCTTCCACCCGTGGAAATGCTTGATAATCCGCCGGAATTATTGGCTTCTGTGATCTATGCCGACGATGGTGAAACCGAGTTGGGCCGCTACTGGAAAATCAACCGGACAAGTGTGGAATACAAAGAGATTTCGTCGCATGTTACCGATGCATTGATTGCTACCGAAGATGAGCGTTTTCACGATCACTCAGGCTTTGATGTACGCGCTTTGATGCGTGCCATTGGTGGTGCCGGTGGTTCCGGAGGAGCTTCTACCATCACACAACAGCTGGCCAAACAATTGTTTACCATTCAGATTCGCGAACGTGAAGAAATGGCACGTGCCCAGGGAATTGAAATGAACGAAGCTCCAAGTGGCAAAATTGGCCGTATGTGGGGACGTTTGAACGAAAAAGCCCGCGAAAATATCATCGCCACCCGTTTGGAAAAACGCTTTACCAAAGAAGAAATCATCACTATGTACCTGAATCAGTTCGATTTCCTGTACAATGCCGTTGGAATTGCCAACGCAGCAAAGGTGTACTTCAATAAAAAACCCAAAGATCTTTCGAAAGATGAAGCTGCCATGCTGGTGGGAATGTGTAAAAATCCTACACAGTTCAATCCGTATACCTTCAAAATCAGGAACTATCGCCAGATAATTGCAGATAAAAAAGGCGTGGGACTTAACGCAGTAACCAAATCAGAAATTGCGGAAGCCCGCGCTGCTGACAGTATTCGTGCCGTAGGCCGAAGAAACCAGGTTTTACACCAATGGTGGAAAAATTCGGAAGAGGATAATAAAGCATTGCGTCAGAAACTGACCCGTGAAGAATATGAAAAACTCTGCAAACTGCCGTTGGAAACCGATTACCAGATCGTGGATCACAAACGTGGGATCGCCCCTTATTTCCGCGAATCATTGCGCAGTGAAGTAACTGCTTTGCTTAGTCAAAAGAAAAAAGACGGTTCCCTGCGTTTCAAACGTGCCGACGGAATGCCATACGATATTTACCGCGATGGTTTGCGCATTTACACTACTATCAACGCCGATATGCAGCAATATGCCGAAGCAGCAGTTGATGAACACCTGAGAGAAACATTACAGCCTCAATTCGACCGCAATAACAAAGGCGGAAAAAACTGGCCGTTCTCCAACAGATTGAACGATACCGATGTGAAGAACATCATGAGAAGTTCCATGAGACGTTCAGACCGCTATATCAATATGAAAGCAGCCGGTTTCTCAGAACAGGATATCACCAATACGTTCAATGCCCCTGCGCAAATGCGGATCTTTTCCTGGAAAGGTGAACGCGATACGATCATGACGCCAATGGATTCCATCCGTTACTACAAATCGTTTTTGCAAGCCGGTTTGATCTCTATCGAACCAAGCACCGGATTTGTGAAAGCATGGGTTGGTGGTACCAATATCGATTATTTCGCCTACGACCACGTGCGTTTGGGTCGTCGCCAGGTTGGTTCAACCATCAAACCGTTTGTTTACGGTGCCGGAATTACTATGAATGTGGTAAAACCGGGAATGGTGATTCCGGATATAAACTATTGTGTGGATTTGTTTGACCCGAGCGGAAATCCTGACGGTCAGTGGTGTCCGAGAAATTCCGACGGAAGTGGCGCCGGTGGAACGGTTTCTATCAAAAAAGGATTGGCCTTGTCGAAAAACAACGTAGCCGTTTACATCATGTCGAAAATGGGCGCACAAGCCGGACCGCAAACTGTGGCCAAACTGATGCGCAGCATGGATATCAACCTCAGCGACGCTGATGTTGTACCGGCCATGTGTCTTGGTTCAATGGACTTATCGCTCTACGAATTGGTTGGAGCACAAGCTACGTTTGTAAACAAAGGGATTTTCAACAAACCAACCTCAATTTTGCGCATCGAAGACCGTTCAGGAAACGTAATCTACAGTGCTAAGTCTGTTTCCCGCGAAGCAATGAATGAAAATGTTGCTTACGCGGTGTTGAAAATGATGAAAGGTGTGGTTGAAGGCGGAACCGGAAGCCGTTTGCGTTATGCGACTGATTGGGGCGGTATTACCTATCCTACAGCCGGAAAAACGGGGACAACACAAAACAACTCCGACGGCTGGTTCATCGGGCTTACGCCAGATTTGGCAACCGGAGTTTGGGTTGGTGCCGAAGATCGCGGTGTGCGCTTCAAATCGACCGATCAGGGACAAGGAGCACGGGTCGCCATGCCGATTTATGGTTATTACATGAATAAAGTGTACAAAGACCCTAAAATCGCACTCTCGACCACCGATTTTGATAAACCTTCGGGCTTCGACGACAGCATTTTTGATCTCACTGGAGAAGAGTGGCAACCCGCCGCCGATGAAGTAGAACCCGAGATTCCCGAAATAGTCATTTAGAAACACATGAACAAAGTAGTTAGTGGCGTAGAAGAAGCGCTTGTTGGAATTGAAGACGGAATGACCCTGATGGTGGGTGGATTCGGATTGTGCGGAATTCCTGAAAACTCAATCGGCCAGTTGGTGAAATTGGGAATCAAGAACCTTATCTGCATTTCCAACAACGCCGGAGTAGACGATTTTGGCCTTGGCCTTTTGTTGCAAAACAAGCAGGTACGCAAAATGATCTCTTCTTATGTAGGTGAAAACGACGAATTCGAACGCCAGATGCTTTCGGGTGAATTGGAAGTAGACCTTATTCCCCAGGGATCGCTGGCAGAACGCTGCCGTGCAGGCGGAGCAGGAATCCCGGCATTTTTTACTCCGGCAGGTTTCGGTACCGAAGTCGCCGAAGGAAAAGAAGTGCGCATTTTCAACGGCAAACCGCATATCCTGGAAAGTGCTCTTACAGCAGATTTTGCTATCGTAAAAGCTTGGAAAGGTGATACGGAAGGTAACCTGGTGTTCAAAGCTACGGCACGCAATTTTAACCCAATGATGGCTATGGCCGGAAAAATTACCATTGCAGAAGTAGAAGAACTGGTTCCTGCAGGTGAATTGGATCCTAATTTTATCCACACACCGGGAATTTTCGTGCAGCGCATTTTCAAAGGTTCAACATTTGAAAAACGCATCGAGCAACGCACCGTTCAACAGCGTACCTAATATGTCTTTTTTGCGGAAGGCAGTCCGGTCACAAACGGTTTATCTGTGGTTGGCCGGCGGTTTACTGACCATATATGCGCTATTGCGCGCCTGGTTTGTAGCTCCGCTTCATGACGAAAACGCGACATTTTACCATTTCATTGAAACGGGTGCCATTTGGGGCAAAGGTTCATTGCTCGACGCCAACAATCATTTACTCAACAGCTACCTGGGCCGGTTTTCCTACAACCTGTTTGGTGAAAACTATTTCCTGTTTCGTTTACCAACTGCACTCAGTACAGCACTTTATTTTTGGGTTGTCTGGAAATTGACTTCCTCTTTCGCGGCAAACTGGCAACGCTGGCTGGTAACCCTTGCCATTGTTTGCATTCCGTTTGTATTCGATTATTTTTCCTACACCCGCGGTTACGGTCTGGCACTCTGTTTCTTTTGCTGTGCACTTTACTTCCTTCAACACTGGCTGCTCACTTCCAATTATCGTTTGTTGGTTGGGCTCACGATCTGTTTAGTGCTTTCAATCTTCGCCAACCTGACGTTCCTAATCAGCGCTTTACTGGTGATGGGTTACGTGATCGGTTACACAATCATTCACTTCAGGTTACTTGATCGTTGGAAGATTTTTTGGTTGTTGACAGCTTTACTCCTCTTTGTTTTTGGACTAAAACCGCTCTTGGGCTTCAGTTTCGAATTGCGCGATGCCGGAGCGTTATATTACGGTAGTTTAGACGGATTTTGGCCCGTCACCGGAAAAACCTTGTGCCGTTATGTGATTTTCTACGATGCCGACTGGCTCAAAGGGGCAATCGGAATTGGCGCAGTGTTGATTGGTTTATTGGTATTGATCTTATTGCAACATCACCGGTTCAAACCCTTTTTACAACGCACGGAAGCCTGGGGAAGTTACCTGTTGATAGGAAACGTAGTGAGTATTCTGTTCCTGGCGAAAGTGATGCATATCAATTATCCGGAAGACCGGGCAGCGATGTATTTTATTCCGTTGGTGCTGCTGGTTATAGGGGCGGTTTTGGGACAATTCAACAAACTCAGATGGTTATTGTTGGTCTTGCTGTTTTTCCCGATCACTTTTATCTGGCAACTCAACCTGCGCACCTCTGTTTTTACACCCGACCAGCGCATGAGTTTGGCATTCTACCAAAAAGTGCGGAGCAATTTATTGTCTTCAGACCACTTATGTGTAGATCCCATTCAGCAGCTCAACTGGGCGCATTTCGAGCGAAAGTATCAGGATCAACCGCATTTTGGTGTTGCCGAACGAACCTTCGGGGATGAGTACGACGTGATCATTTCCAACAAAATCTTTCCAATTACAAAAGCTTTCAAACGCAAGTACAAAATACTGGCTTTTGATCCGGACAACGGAGTGATTGCCTACCGGAAACGAGATCGGAGAACTTATTTCTCAGAAACAATCGAAATACCGAAATACAAGGGTCGCTATGAATTCATTGACTTAATGAAAATACCCGACACCAAAATGCTAACGGGCTATTCCTTTTTACTCAATATTGCGGGAGATATTACCATCGATACCTGTTACCGCGATTTACAATTGGTGGTTGCAACAGCCGATAGTAGCGGACAAACGGTAGTACTTCACAGTTTTAACCTGCGCTGGTATTTCGGTGAAAAAAAACGCCGGTTCAGGTATCATTTTCCCTATACCCGAATGCCTTTGACAGCATCGGAAACGGAATTGAAAGTGTATATTTGGAATCCTGAAAGACGGTTCGTTACAAACCGAGCATGTTCTATTACGTTCAACAAATAAACAAAAGTTATGGCACTCGATAAAACCGGAATTGCGAAACGCATTGCACAAGAATTGAGAGACGGATGGTATGTCAACCTCGGAATTGGTATTCCTACATTGGTGGCCAATTATATTCCCGAAGGAATTGAAGTGGAATTCCAGTCAGAAAACGGCATTCTGGGCATGGGGCCTTTTCCGTTTGAAGGTGAAGAAGATGCTGATCTGATCAACGCCGGAAAACAAACCATCACCGCCCGAAAAGGAGCTGCTTTCTTCGATTCTGCAATGTCATTTGCGATGATTCGCGGACAACACGTGCAATTGACCGTACTTGGTGCCATGGAAGTTTCACAAAACGGTGACATTGCCAACTGGAAAATTCCGGGTAAAATGGTAAAAGGAATGGGCGGAGCTATGGATTTGGTCGCTTCTGCTGAAAACATCATTGTCGCCATGATGCACTCCAACAAAGCTGGTGAATCGAAAATACTGAAAGCGTGTACGTTACCGCTTACAGGTGTTGGTTGCGTGAAAAAAGTAGTGACCGAATTGGCAGTGCTGGAAATCAAAGACAATAAATTTCACCTCATCGAGCGTGCGCCTGGCGTAAGCGTTGAAGAAATCATTTCCAAAACCGAAGGCGATTTAGTGGTACCGGATGTTGTGCCAGAAATGCAATTGTAATCGTATTTTAGCGTTATAACCTGAGTTCGACTACAACTTATGATAAAAACAACAGCTTCCGTTCTGTTTAAATATGCCGGTTTGATAGCCGCATTGGTTTACCTGATCGCCATGAATCTGGTTAATCAATTACCATTGGATGCCGGTGACGGAATCGTGCATTATTCCATTGCCAAAGCTTCGTGGAGTGAACACACATTATTCCTCGACCATTGGGGAAAACCACTTTTTACACTGCTTTCTTCGGGTTTTGCCCAAATCAGTTTCAAATGGCATATTGGTTTTAACATCCTGATATACGGGTTAACCTGTTTGGCAGCTTTCCGCTTGTTCAAACAACTAGATGTCGCAAAAGCCTACTATTTTTTCTTTCCGCTGCTGCTGATCTGCGTACCTGATTACGTGAATTGTGTACTGGCAGGAATGACCGAAACGCTCTTTGGATTGTTATTAACCGTTGCCATTCTGCTCGCATTTCAACAACGTTGGATGCTCTTTGCACTCGTGGTTTCACTGGCACCATTTGCGCGTAGCGAAGGCATGCTCGTGGTTGTAGCAGCGCTTTTCTTATTATTGATAGTTCAGCAATGGAAAAGCATTCCCTTGTTGTTTACCGGATTTATCATTTACGGAATTGTCGGATTCCTGCTCATCGATTCGTTTTGGTGGTATTTTGAAAACAATCCGTATCCTGAAAAAAGCATTTACGGTTCCGGGCCATGGTTTCATTACCTCGACACCTGGAAAAATCATTTCGGGCTCATCAGCTTATGTTTGCTGCCAATCGGTTTGTTTGGTTTAATGGTATTGCGTGCAAAGAAACTGGTACCGAATTTCACCTGGATCGTTCTTTTCGGTTTGGGAATCTGGCTGGGAATTATCGTGATCCACAGTTATTTCTGGGCTTACGGATTGCGCGGATCTGCCGGATTGACCCGCATTGCCACCTTAGGTTTACCGGTTGCGTTGGTATTCATCCTGATCGGTTGTCATTTTGTGACCAAAGAACTCAACACGATTCCGCATCTATTCGGCGGGTTGATCATTACGTTGTTATGCGTAAAAGAAATCCGCGAGTTGCCCTATCCGCTGCACGCGAATGCATTTGAGGAAATCCTGATCCAATCGGCTGATTACATAGGTGAAGAGTACCCTGAAGGCGACATTTATTATTACCATCCGCTGATTGCCTGGCGCATGAATGTGGGCATCAAAGACAATCCATCACGCTTGAAACAAATGTGCTTTTCGAATGATCCGAATATGGCGGATCAATTAAAACCAGGAACGATCATCGTTCGCGATCCGCAATTCGGGCCGGTAGAACACGGTTTGAATCAGCCTACGATGGACGTTTTGGATAAAAAACTGATTCGGGTAAAAACATTTAAAGCCACAGCGCCTTACGAAGTTTACACCGGCGAACCGGTTGAAGTAGTGATCTATCGCGTAGCACCTTGATTTACGCCTTGAAATACACGCTAAACAAATTAAAATCTGCATCTTTGGTGCCCGAATAGCCGAATAATTGTGGCAAATACAACGGAAAAATGATTAGTAAACTCTCCATATTGATTCCCGCTTACAACGAGGGGCCTACCATTCACCTCATTCTCAATAAAGTCAACGCCGTAGAATTACCCCACGGTATTGAAAAGGAAATTGTGATCGTGAACGATTGTTCGAAAGACAATACGGTTGAAAAAGTCGAGGAATTTATGGCTGCCCATCCGGAAATGAACATCCGTTTCTTTTCGCAGCCGGTAAATATGGGTAAAGGAGCTGCTATTAATCGCGCTATCCAGGAATGTACCGGCGATTACCTGATTGTTCAGGATGCTGATTTGGAGTACGATCCGGAAGAATACAACCTGTTGCTGAAACCGGTATTCGTAGACAACGCAGATGTGGTTTACGGTTCGCGTTTCATGGGACACCATCCGCACCGTATTTTGTTTTACTGGCATTCAATCGGAAACAAATTCCTAACACGTTTGTCAAACATGATGACCAACCTGAACCTCTCAGATATGGAAACGTGTTACAAGCTCATTCGATCAGATATTGCCAAGAAAATCAACATCAAAGAACGTCGTTTCGGTATTGAACCCGAAATCACCGCCAAACTTGCGCGTATGAAACCCATTCGCATTTACGAGGTCGGTATTTCCTACTACGGAAGAACATACGAAGAAGGCAAGAAGATTGGTTGGAAAGATGGTTTCAGAGCCATTTTCTGCATTTTCAAATACCGCTTTTTCAACTAAGCCGTGCTTTTCGCAAGCGGTTTCTTTTTAGTCTGGTTTCTACCGCTGCTGATCGTTGCCTATTGGCTCGTTCCGAATTATCTACGTAATTCCTTATTGCTGCTGGCAAGCATTGCTTTTTATGCCTGGGGTGAACCGCTTTTCGTATTCCTGATGCTGGGCCTCACGCTCATCAATTTTGCCGTTGTTCGGCGCATGGATGGAGCGCTGAAGCGGAAAACGTGGCTGGTCATTTACTTGATCATCAACTTAGGGTTTTTAGCCGTTTTCAAATACGGATATTTTCTCATTGATAACCTGCAACAGGCTATTGGTGTGCATTTGCTTGACATCCCGAAAAAAGTCACCTTGCCGCTCGGTATTTCGTTCTACGCGTTTCACGCCATTACCTATGGAGTGGATGTTTACCGGAGGAAATTCACCGCGCTGCGCAACATCGAAACATTTTCATTGTACCTGTTTTTGTTTCCGCACCAAATTGCCGGGCCCATTGTCAATTACCAAAGCATTGCTGCCGAACTGAAAACACGCTTGTTCAACGCTGATCAGATCATTAAAGGCATGTACCGTTTTACGATTGGTTTGGCGAAAAAAGTACTGCTTTCAAACGGACTTATTTTACTACTTGAAACCATCAATACGCAGCAAACACTAAACGATTCAGCAACATTAGCCTGGCTGGAAGCAATTGTTTATGCGTTCCATATTTACTTTGATTTTTCGGGTTATTCGGATATGGCCATTGGCTTGGGACAGGTCTTTGGCTTTCATTTCCCCGAAAACTTCAATAAACCATATACAGCCCGTAGCATCACCGAATTCTGGCAGCGCTGGCACAAAAGCCTTGGTTATTTCATGAAACACTACCTCTACATTCCGCTTGGCGGCAACAAAGGAAGTGCACAGCGAACGTACATCAACCTGGTCATTGTGTTTTTCCTGAGCGGATTGTGGCACGGCGCCGCGTGGAATTTTATTTTCTGGGGATTGTTTCACGGTTGCTGGCTGGTAATTGAGCGCTTGTTTCTGGGGAAAGTCCTACAAAAAGTTTCTGTTCTTGCTGTTTTCTGGACGTTTTTCGTGGTCGTTAACGGTTGGGTGCTTTTTCATGAAAACTCGCTTTCAGATTCCCTGCACGCTTTTCAAATCATGTGGAGTTTTGACTTCGAAGCGCTTCCAATTGTGCGCGATTTTACCTATTTCACGATTCTATTCTGCAGCTGCATTGTTCTGATTGTACTGGAAAATCTCTCCGTTGCAAACCGACTTGCACAATCCTGGAGAACCACCGAAACTGCTACGATGCAATATGTTCGTTTCGGCTGGATGAGCCTGTTATACGTTTGTTGTTTCGCTTATATCATCGCCGGTAGTTACAGTCCGTTCATCTATTTTAATTTCTGATGAAAAAGAAGCGCTCCACATATCTCGCCGTCATATTGGTTCTTGGGTTATTGTTCCCGATGATCCAGCAGGTCACGAAGTTGGTGTATGTACGGCCGTTGAGCGGAAAACTTCCTGTCGATTCTACCCAAGTCAGCAATTCCTGGTGGAACGGTGATTTACAAAAGCAACTGGAAACCTATGCCAGCGATTCTTCGGCCTTGCACCCGGCATGTGTTCGTTTGCGCAACCAGTTGGAGTTTTCGCTGTTCGACAAACTCAACGCACAGGATATTTATGAGTCCAACGGAATTTTTTACCGCTATTCGCATGCTACTTATAACGAAGAACATGCATTTGTAGGTATGGAAAAAATCCACCGGCAGGTAAAACGACTGGCTGAGTTCAACAAACAATGGCAGCGCGAAGGAAAACGCGTTTATGTGGTTATCACCTCTTCGAAATTGCATTATTACCGTGACCAATTGCCTGAATGGAACAAGACCAATTCGCGCAACACGAATTACATACAGTACAAAAAAGCATTGCTGGCCGCAGGTATTGATGTATTGGACGCCGATTCCTGGTTTTTGGAACGGAAACGAAAAGACGGTATTCCGACCATGTCCAAAGGTGGTGTCCACTGGACATTGTACGGCGGTGCACTGGCGATTGATTCATTGATCAAACGCTATAACAGCGATCAAAAAACCGATTATCAACAGGTAAAAATGGCTTTTGAACCGAGCGATAAAATTTACCCGGAAGATGTTGACGCCGTGAATCTCTGCAATTTGCTGTATCCACCACAGGAAACAGGATTGAAATTGATCCATTTTCCAGCACCTGAACATCCAAAACAACGGTTACGGCCTGTAGTGATCAGTGACAGTTATTTTAACGTGATTGCCTGGACGCCTTTGCACGCGCAGGTTCTGGATCCTGAAACACCGTTTTATTATTATTACCAGACGCGTTTCACGGCAGCCGATCCGGTCGGGAAAAAATTCACCAAACAACAGGTCAAGTCCGATATTTCATCAGCAGATTGTATTATTATCATCACGGATATCCAAAACCTGGAACAATTCGGGTTTGGGTTTATTGAAAATGTTGAATAAAAAAACCGGTCTGCTGAGGCAAACCGGTTCTATATCTAATTAAGAAATTCCTTAATACAATTCTTGTTTCAATGAAGTTCGGTAATCTTTGATTTCCTCACGGTTGATCTTGTGATCAGCGCTTTTCAGCAGGTTCAGCAAGTACAACAGGTTCTCCTGATCTTCGATTTCCAATGGGTACTCGTTTCCTTCTTCGTCTTCTTCGTATTGAGCCTGAACGTCAAATGCTTCACGTTCCTGAAGAAATTCATAAGACAAACGCAACACTTTTACCACCAAAGGATCTTGTTCCTTCAACGCTTGTTCGCGTAATTCTTTTAAATCTTCTACGATTCCTTTGTACAAAACGCCTTCTTTCTCGACCTTTTCGATAATCGTTTCTAATTTCTTGTTGGCAATGCCCGTTTTCATGCTCTCCCGTTTTTCCTATAAGTGTCAGTCAATGCACATTCCGCAATGCGACATGCAAATGTAATCACTTCCTTTGATATGAGCAGATTTACAAACGAAAAAAACCGCATTACCGCAGAATAACTTACGGCCTTCGGCAAAAAAGCAGTTAAAAGTCGATCAAATCATTATTTTTGTGGACAGTACAAAAATCATAGCTATTGTTTGATTCAGTCATAAAAGCCATCATTGCAGGATTCATTTTAAGTGTAATGATCGGCCCTGTATTTTTCCTGCTGCTCGAAACAAGTATTCGAAAAGGAGTAAGAGCGGCGCTGGCTTTTGACTGTGGGGTTTTTCTAAGCGACATCATTTACATTTTACTGGCTTATGTTTTTTACAATGAGGTAGCCAACCTGCTGGACGGTGATAATTCGTATCTCATTCAGCTCTTCGGTGGTGTTATTTTCCTTATTTTCGGTTTGGTAACCCTGCTTAAAAAGCCCAAGGCGATGACCAAAGAAGATACGGAGGGCATTAACCAAACCAAAGATTACCTGATGCTGGGCCTGAAAGGGTTTTTGCTCAATTTTGCCAATCCGGCGGTCATTTTCTACTGGTTCAGTGTGATCGCTTTCGGGGCCAAAAAACTCGACAATGGCGCGCAAGGTTCGGCAGACTATATGTGGCTCTACATTACGGTGCTGATCATCACTTTTTTCTCGATTGACATTCTGAAAATCCTTGGAGCGAAAAAACTACGCCCTTTTATTACTGAGCGTGTGCTTACGGGATTAAACCGCCTCACGGGCCTCATTATCCTGATTTCAGGTATCGTCTTGTTTGCCAGGGGAATCGTAAAATTCCTGTAACCTTGAGCACAAAAGCGGCTTATAATCGTAAATTCCTTTTTTCCATGAAATTGATTGTTTTCGTATTGATGTTTGTTCCTTTCGGTGTGTTTTCCCAAATTGTTGTGGAAGAAAACCTCACGAAGAAAACAACCATGTATTATGATTTTGAACGAACGCATCCGGAATCGAGAGGATCGTTTTACAAGGATTTCCTTGGTGAAACAACCAATAAGCATGGAAAATGGGTTTATTTTGATAAAGCCGGACTCACAATCGAAGAACGCAATTATTACAAAGGACAGCTTCACGGAGCGGTAAAAGCATTTTATTCCAACGGGAAACCACGCCAGGAAGGTTATTTCAAGCTCGACGAGCAGGATAGTATTTACCGCGAATGGTACGAAAACGGAAACCTCAGCATCGAAGGTTCGTATTTCCGCAACAATCCGAGCGGTACGTGGACGTATTATTACCCGAATGGCAAGCAGAAATTAATCGAAGAAGTGATTGATACCGTTAATTATGTACGCGCATTCTGGTTGCCAGATAGTTTACATACACAAACGGTAACCGACGGAAACGGTGAATTGGCAACATATTACACCACCGGAGCCGTGAAGGAATGGTACAATTACAAAAACGGACTCAAAAACGGGCCTTTCGAGGAATACAGTATTTACGGCTACACGATGATTTCGGGCTCGTTTGAAGAAGGCCAGAAAGACAGTTTGTGGTCGTTTTGGTATTATACAGGCGATCTGGAAAAAACATCGACCTACGAAAAAGGAGTACTCAACGGCCCATACAAGTATTACTTCGACAACGATACACTAAACGTGGAAGGACAATACGAGGACGGCAAAAAAACCGGCATCTGGACGTGGTATACCAACAAGGGAACCAAAGACATGCAGGGCTCGTTTAAAAACGATCAGCAGAACGGAAAATGGACGTATTGGTACCCGACGGGCGAAGTTTCGTATTACGCCGAATACAAAGACGACCAAAAATCGGGCTTGTGGACGTATCTCTACAAAGACGGAACCCAATTCAAGAAAGGAACGTTCCAGGATGATCAGAAAAACGGCAGGTGGGAAACGTGGTACGAAGACGGAACGTTACTCATGACCGGTGATTACAAAAACGGAAAAGAAGACGGTTTGTGGAAAAACTACTGGGAAACCGGAAAGTTGAAAAACGAAGCAACGTTTACCGAAGGAATCCTCGAAGGTGATTGGAAATCTTATTACCCGAACGGGAAACCGAAGCTGACAGGCGAATACAAAGACGGATTCAAAACAGGTGAGTGGGTTGATTATTTTGAAAACGGGCGTCCGAAAGACGTTGGAAGCTATAAAGTGATCAAGAAAAAACCGAAGATCAATTACGGGCCTACTGAAGATCATGTGATTTACGAAAGCGTGAAAGATGGCCACTGGGTTTCGTATTCTGATAAAGATTTCAAGAAAATCGAGGAAGGTGATTATAAAGAAGGCGAAAAACACGGCACCTGGACAGATTATTATCCCGGAGGACGTGTTCCTGCCATAACTACCGAATACAAAAACGGAAAACTGGACGGTACGATGCGCGAGTATGATCGTCGCGGGAACCTGATTTCGGAAATCGATTACAAAGACGGTCTGAAACACGGGAAAATGAAAATCTACGACAAAAAAGGAAAAGTTGCGGTGGAGAAAGAGTTCGAATTCGGCCAACAGGTAGTGAAAGGTCCGGCGTTTAATCCCGGATAATCAATTTTGAATTCTTAATGTTGAATTTTGAATTAGGACCCTCCTTAGTTGGACGATTTTAGTGCTTAATTGAAAGAAGGGCTGCTTGATAATTTTTCAATTAATAATCAAGTCCGGTTTCCTGAATTTGACCTTCTACATGAGGTCTCATTCAAAATTCAACATTAAAAATTAAGCATTCTTTAAAAGATTTCTCTAATGATCTCCACCGACTTAAACGGACGAATTCCCTGCAAATGACAACTGTAATAAAGTAGCCACGCGTCAAAACATTGTAACCGGTCTTGTTTGGAAATGGTATGTGACAAAAAGCCAACGCGATCTTCCTGTAGCATAGTTTCGAACCAATGGATCCAATCGCCTTCAATGTATTGCACATGATTGGGCCGAACTGTGGTCAGTTTCCCGCCAATCAGATCAAGTACCATCGGATGCTCGGCTTCTACCGCAGGAGCAATTCCGCATTCCACACAAACAACTGCCAGCAGCCACAGCGGGTAATTCGTGAGTTCATCCGACGCATCGAGCCATTCCACTTCATCGCGAAGCATATAAAACAATTGGTTTTCGGCATGGCCTGATTTCACTATCTGCTGGATCAGCTCAGCCATAAAAAACGCGATGCTCGATTTTACAGGATTGAAAGGAATCGTTTTGGCAATAGAAGTGAGATTTACTTCGGTTATTTTGCCCAATGAACTATCGGCCCGTTTGTAATAGGTAAACTCGATCTGTGCCATCGGAAACAGGATATTTCCATGCTTTTTCTTGCCGCCTTGGAACAAAAAAGTCACAAGTCCCTGCGTTTTGCAGAGGATCGTGATTAGTAAACTGGTTTCGGAATACGGTGCACGATGAATGAGGATGCCCTCTTCTACCGCTTTCATATCAACGGATCACGGTTACTTTTCCTACTTTTTTGCTTTTGCCGGTGTTGGTGGCCGTCCAGATCAGGTATACACCCGAAGTCACATCTTCACCGTTGATGGTTTTTCCGTTCCAGGTAGCCGTTCCGCCATTTGAAGTGGTTTTGTAAACCAGGTTTCCGGCCACATCAGTGATTTTCACATCCGAATCATAGCGAATCCCCTGGATGGTGATCGGCCCGAAAAAATCAGGTTTTACCGGATTGGGAAATACCGTTGTTGATTCATAGGTTTCATCTTCAAAGCTGGCATCCACACGCAGGGAAACCAATCCCAAATCGGTGATAATGAACAATTCACCACTTATCTGGTTAAACTCCATATCCATGATATTGTTGGAAATGAGCGGGCTGTTTTCTTTGGTGTATTCTGCCAAAACTTCCTGTCCGTCTGCTGAAAGCATGAAGATTCCATTGCTTGCGGTGGCAATCCATTTCCGGTTTCCTCCATCGATTTCAATATCGGTAATGGAAGTGCTTCCAAGCAGGTATTCAACGTTTCCTTCGTAGGTAATGAGAATACGCGAAGCATCGTAGTTGGAACCCGAGAAAATGCCGTCGCTGTTGTACAATACGCCAAATCCTGCTTCAGTACCGATCCAGATCTCATTGTCAAAATCCACTGCCAGGGCAGTTACATTCTCTGACGGAAGATTTCCCAATCCTTCACCGGTAGTGAGTGTTCTGTATGAATCGTCGCCCGTAGTTTCAGGCGTTCCGTTATCATCGTATCCCACCAAACCGGTCCCGTAAATTCCAAACCATTTATTACCGTTGTAATCGATGGCCAGTTTTCCGGTAAACACATTTTTGGAGTCGGTTCCGGTTTCAAATCCCTGCCATGTTCCGTCGGCCATGCGCACTTTGAGCGGTTGTAAACTGTAACCGTTAACGACCCACAAGTTACCATCATCATCGTATTCTACTGAAGAAATACACGTGTTTCCATTACCCAAAGAACTTACTTCGAGCGGAGAATTGGAAGGTGAATAAACCGTAGTCACAATACCATCCTGCACCATACTCAGCGGTTCCTGGCTGTAACCGGCAAAGGCCATATTGTTTTCGTCGGTCGGATTAATGGCTGCCGATCCGATATCCCAAATCTGGATTCCCTGCCAAGCTGGTTGTGAAAGATTGTCGTACAAGGTCCAGGCCTCCTCCTCAAACGTATATACATTCGGCTGATTATAAGCCTGTTCAACACGACGCACGGTTCCGGCTGTTACCACCATCTTCCCT
The DNA here is from genome assembly GCA_002243285.1 of Candidatus Fluviicola riflensis. Classification (GTDB taxonomy): domain Bacteria; phylum Bacteroidota; class Bacteroidia; order Flavobacteriales_D; family Crocinitomicaceae; genus Fluviicola; species Fluviicola riflensis. The sequence goes on from CP022585.1 coordinate 3,927,904, forward strand.
TTTTCACTGTTGAGTGAAAAGAACTGATTTTTCGGCGGGCCTTCCTGCTGGATGTACGTATAATTGTTCGAGGCCAGATAACGTACCAAACCAAGTTTACGGTCGGCAACCCACGCCACTCCACCGACACGACGCACGCGCGCAGGAGTTGCATTGGTACTGTTGTAATATTGAACACCGTAGTTTACGGTCATGTCTTCATTAAATGCCACCATCTGATCGCTGTAATACACGTAGAACAAATCATCTTCTACCTGGAACCCCTCGATTTCCATGTCAAACGCACTGCCGATCACCATATCCAAACCCGTCGGGATCAATCTGAAAACAGAATCGCTGCCGAAAGCATCCGCGTGATAGGAAATATGAATTTCATTTTGCTGAATTGCCATTTCTCCGTAATGTGCATTCACGGGTACAGGCACGCGCGTGTCTACTGTCCATTGAAGCGGATCGGCCAAAAAAACGTTGGTCAGTAAACCGCGGTACAGGTTGTTATCCGACAATGCATAAATCGAATCGTTGAGAAACGTAATATCGTTGATGCCTTCGTTACCATTGGTCGGGTAATAGGTGTCCTTTACTTCGTTTTTTGAAGGATTGATTACCACGAGCGCAAACCCGGTGGCGATGTAGGCCAGTCCGTTGGCGGTAACGATCTTGTTGATGCGTTTATTTCCGGTGACTTGTGACAATTTAATCGCGGGGATATTGATTACGCCATTGGGAGTGATCTGATCGAGATTACCATTTTCGTAACCCACAAAAAACGATTGCGATTGTGGTTCGTATTCGATACAGGTTACCTGGATATCCGACAGCGCATTGAGGTTATTGAGTACGCGGTTTTCAGCAGCTGCGATATCGTATTCCAAGACTCCGCTCGTAAGCGCTGCCATCACATATCCGTTTCCGACAGCCACATCAACAGCTTGCGAAGCGGGAACGTGCATTCGCCATTGTCCCATCCCGATTTGGGCGGTTGCCGGAGTTGCAAGAATGAAAGCACTGAAAAGACCTAAAAAAATGCGCATGAATTGGTTTTTATTGTCTCCTAAACGTTGGAGTAGCTAAAATATTGAATTTTTGGGTCAAATACTTCTTAATAATAGTTGGCGCGTTTAGATAAATCTACTTTTTTACTAACTTAAAGTGAATGAGTAGAAAATATAAGTTTAGAAAACCAGAAGCAGCTTACTTCATAAGCTTTGCTACAGTGAAATGGATTGACCTTTTTACAGATGAGATCTATTTAAGTATTTTGGCCGATTCAGTGACTTATTGCCGCAAACATAAAGGAATGGAATTGTATTCTTACGTGTTTATGCGAAATCACGTTCATTTGTTGTTCAGGTCCTTGGAAAACAATCCTTCAGGTTTGATTCGCGACTTTAAAGGCTTTACCAGTCGGAAACTAATTCAGGCAATCCAAAATAATCCCGATGAAAGCAGAAAGGAGTATTTACTGAAACAGTTCAAGGAAGCCGGTTTACAAAGAAGTAACGTTAAAAATTATCAGCTTTGGCAGCAAGACAATCAACAGATTGAAGTATATAGTGAACGGATTGTTCGTCAAAAAGTCAATTATATCCATAATAATCCTGTCAAGGCAGGTTTTGTTGCAGATCCGATAGATTGGAAATATAGTAGTGCCCGGAATTATGCTGGTGATCAGACGATTTTGGAAATTGATTTGATGGGAGAATAAATTTTAGGTTCATTTTGGCACGAGCGAGACGCTCGCGCCAATAATTATTAGAAAATAAACCTTAACTTTGTCCCTGCTTAAATAGCAAAAAGGCTCCGTGGCGCAACCTTGAAAAAGGATTTTTGCACCACTTGCCAAAAGGCTCCGTGGCGCAACTGTATAGCGCACTGGATTTCGGCTCCAGCGGTTGGGGGTTAGAATCCCTCCGGGGTCACACGATCGGGGATAGCATCAAAATTGATACTATCCCCGTTTTTCTTTCCCTTTATAACGCCCTCCAATTGCGGGATTGGTTTAAAATATGAATTCACTCTAGGGGTTAGAATTCTATCCTTCTTTCGGTCATAGATGATTCCTTCAGGGAACACTATATTTTGAAAAATCATTCTATCTCCAATTGAAGCATTTTCCCACCATAATAAGGGTTTCTGACAGTATTTAACTACCAATTTTAAGCACTTTTCGAGGTTAGAACTCCCGCGCTTGATTTGTGATAGTAAATTTTCCACTTTGTTCATTTCTTCGCTGAATTTTGCTTTGAATTTGTCAAACATTGGTCTGTCAATTACACCAGTTACCAACTTCTCTTCTGCGGATTCAATCTTGTTTTTCAGTTCGGTAATCTTCGAATTGTACAACTTTTGATTTTCATTTATTTCTTCAAAAAATACACAGTACATTGATGCAATACCAAGTTGGATTAATTCTGTTTGTTGGGGATTAACTTCGAACTCTGAAATCAGCGTTTTAAACTGGTTGTGAAGCTGTTTTGCACTCTTGTTGGTGTTACACCCTTTTGTTCTGCATTTGTAATACCATAGATTCTTTTTACGGACGATATAACCCGTCATCGGTGCATTGCATTCAGAACAATGAGAAAAGCGTTTTAGGGGCAAATTTTCGTCCTCTGCTTTGTGTGAAACGGGATGTGTTCGATTGTCAGCAACGATATTGTTAACCTTTAGGAAGATTTCCCGTGAAATCATTGGTTCGTGTTTTCCTTCAATCGCTTTGTTTGGAACTAGCTTTGAAACCATGATTCCGCAATAGTATGGGTTCGCGAGAATTTCGCACAATCGTCGGTCGTCCAGTTTCAAACCAAGAGCGTTCAACCGTTGAATAATTTCGCAGTTGCGCATTTGTTTATCTGCTTTCCAAATGAACGCTTTACGCAATAACTTCCCTTCGTCGTTAAGTACAATTTTTTGGTCAACCGCTTTTGAACCTTTGTTCAAGTTCACGTACCCTTTTGGAATGGAATAAGGGGTGTAACCCTTTTCAACCAGTTCACGCATTCCGCTAACTGTTTTATCCTTTCTCATTTGGTTATCCAAATGACCGAATAAAAGCATAATGTTGCGTTGAAACTCTCCTGTGATTGTACTAGGGTCAATTCCCTGTGATACGGAAAGCGTGGTTACTTTGTATTGCTTTTGTAAATCTTGTGCAATCTTCATTCCGTCCGCTCCTGTGCGTGAAAAACGTTCGTAGCTGTAAACGAGTATGTAATTCACCCGTTTGTTTCTTTTCACAAATGTGAGCATTCGGTTAAACTCTTTTCGGTCGTCGGTTTTTGCGGATTCATGCGTTCCACCAAAATATTCAACTACGCTAAATCCATTCGCACTTGCGTATTCTTCGCATCGTTTGCGCTGAGATTCCAAACTGGTATTATCTTCTTGCGAGGAATGCGAAACACGGGTGTAAATTACCGCAGTTTTTGCAAGCTGAGCGTTATCCGTTGCTTTTGGTGCGAAATGATTAAACACACTTAAATTATCCATGATTCAATTTATTAGAATTTGTAATTGTTTCCAGTAGAGCCAAGCTAATTGCTTCAACATTTGCAATCAACTTTTCATACTGTGCTTTAGTTATGTTTTTATATGCGGGAAGTTTCGAAACGTATTGAAACGAAAGTTTTTCCCGTAGCTTCTCTTTCGCAAGTTCAATGCGATGTTTAGAAAATGATTCCATGGGAATAACTTTTAGCGTTAATCCCCTTTTTAGAAATTGTACGAACCCAAAATGGATTTGCACTACATACGTTGTATTTACGAGCATTTGAGCGTTTTAAATACAGTTTTACTGCTGTTTTCATTACAATTAAAGTGAAGTTTTCGAACTCCGACCCATCCTAAGAGTGTGAAAAAATCATAAAAACGCTGAAATCCTTTATTAATAAGTGTTTCAGCGTTCTTGATTTAGGGTGGTGGTGTTACTTTTTCTTTTGATTTAATCCTGATACTACATTGATCTTTGTGAATGGACTGATCTTTCCACTATTAACGCAAATGTTTCGTTTTTGTTCAGTTGATAACTGCCCAGAACAATGATGAAACGTGGGGCAGAAAAGTGTGAATTGCAGATTTGTTGGGGGATTTGGGATATGAAAAAGTGGGCAGTTAAATTTTTAAGGTGGATTTCTAACATTTTGATGATTAACCATCTCGAAGGAAAAAAAGAATCGGACTAAACTAGTAATTAGAATCTTAACTGATTTAGGAGGTTCGGTTCGGTTGATTAGTGAATGACGTCTGGACTTGATTCACATATTTAGAGCAAATTGTTTTCGACTTGCTTAATTCTACTTTCCGACCCGCTTAGTTTTAATTTTCGATAGACGAATAAAACTGTATTTTACAACCGAGTTAAATTCGAGTTGAATCCGACTAGGATTAATTTCGACGAATCTTACTTTTCGACTTGCCTAATTCTACTTTCCGACCCGCTTAGTTTTACTTTTCGATAGACGAATAAAACTGCATTTTACAACCGAGTTAAATTCGAGTTGAATCCGAGTCGGTTTGACTCTAAACCATTTCGATCAATCCTTCATTTCGACTTGATTAATCGATTGATTCAATTAGGCTAAGTTTACTTTTCTATAGATCAAACGATTACATACAGAAAAATAGGTAAAAGTCAAGTCGAATAATCAGCTTTCTTCCAATTATCTTGTAAAAAACAGTATGAGTACAGAAATCACAACAAATGAACTGTTAGAAGCAGTTTTGGCAAACTTGCCTGTTCAGACTATCCACCCGATTCATAAGGCCATGCTTGAAGAATCTTGTGAGCATGTTTTGAAAAAGAAACACGAATTTGGATCAATGGAGGAAATGGAAAAAGCGGTTCACCTGTCTTTTTTGGTACTTAATCCAATGTTTCAATCTACAATGAAAGCAATGTTGGAACAAGCTGATATGGTAACAATCGATTACCGAGGTATAAAGGAGGTTTTGACCAGTGAATCTCCGATATTGAAATCGGTGAATTAATAAAATGCTAACTGCCCACTAAATGGTGGGCAGTTAGCATTTTATTCGGTCAGAAATTAACTTCATGGATAATAAAAAATTAGTTGCCCACCTTTTGGTGGGCAGTTATGATTTTATTCAGTCAAAATTTGGCTTCAAAGCACAATAAAAATTTAGTTGCCCACCATTTAGTGGGCAGTTATGATTTTATTCAAATGAGACTTTTACGAAATACAATAAAAAGTTAGTTGCACCACTTGGGGTGGGGCAAATAGATTTTTATTATTCAAAATCTGGATTTTGGCAGATAAAAAAAGTTAGATGCCCCGGCACAAGTGGTGCAAGTAGAAAAAAATTATGCAAACACTCAAGATTTACTCAACAGTTTCAAGTATTTCTTGCGCTCCAAAGCTAACCAGTTATAAATCTCAGTTGCTAATCGTTCGAAAGATTCCTTGTCATTGAATGCAATTTCGGTAACATGGTAGGAACGGTCAGAATACTCGTCGGTTAAATGGTCCAAACGCCTGTCGTTGATGTTGAGTTCCATTAAAGAAAAAACGGAACGGGAAATATCGAGTATTCCATTATCGTGAGCGAACCCCAATAGGTTCAAACCTAAAACGGTATGTTGGTGTCTTAAATCGTCTTTTATCAACTGAATGATTACCTTTTTTGAAGTTTTTTTCTGCATGGCTCAATAATTTTGTCTAAAAATATTCATTTTATGCTTTTAAAGCAAATTAATATGATTATTTGTATTCAAATGAACTGTTTTAGGCTAAAAATCAAGATTTTCCATTTTTTAAATTATGCTTATTTTGCTTCAAATTCTATCTCTAGAGCTAAATAAATGAACAAGAAGGCGCAGAATCGTATCAAGGCAGTTTTAGCTGAGCAAGGCAAAACAAATAATTGGTTAGCAGAAGCTTTGGGCAAAAATCGGACAACAGTTTCAAAGTGGTGTACAAACCAAATGCAACCCACAATTGAAACATTGTTTGAAGTTGCAGAAGCGTTAGACGTGGATGTGCGTGAATTGTTGATTTCTACGAAATAGTTTCTAATGATTAATGCCTTATGTTCCAACACAATATCAAAAAATGCAATGACCCTAAAATTGACAAAAAATAAAAAAAATATTACTCACAAAGATTTTGAAGTTGTTGATTTATTCTGTGGAATCGGTGGCTTGTCCCATGGTTTTGTGAAAGAAGATTTTAAAGTGAAAGCTGGGGTTGATTTTGATAGTTCATGCAAATTTGCATTTGAAGAAAATAATTCCTCAAAGTTCCTACACAGAGATGTAAAAGAGTTTAGTGGTTCAGAACTTGAATCCTTATACGGAAAAAGCAAAAGAAAAATATTGGTTGGTTGCGCACCTTGTCAGCCGTTTTCTATTTACAATCATAAAAGTTCAAACAGCGAAAACCGACCTGAAGATAAATGGAAACTTCTGTATTCATTTTCAGATTTAATTGATGAAACCGAACCTGACGTTATTTCTATGGAAAATGTACCACTATTGGCGACATTTGATAACGGAAAGGTATTTAAGGATTTCATACATAGGCTAGAACAAAAAGAATATTTAGTCAGCTGGAGTATAGTTAATGCTCAAGATTATGGGGTTCCTCAAAGAAGAAAACGATTAATTTTATTTGGTTCTAAATTAGGTGCAAAAATTAATTTGATAGCTCCCACTATTGAGAATGGTCAATATAAAACGGTTGCTGATGCAATAAGTCATCTACCATTCATCAATGACGGTGAATCGCATCCGAACGATAGGTTGCATTTTGCAAAAAAACTAAATGATCTAAACAAAAAAAGAATTCAATCCACTCCTGAAGGTGGTTCATGGAAAGACTGGGATGAAAGTCTTTGGTTAGAGTGTCACAAGAAAGATTCCGGTAAGGATTTTGGAAGTGTTTATGGGAGAATGAAGTGGAATGATGTAGCTCCTACTATGACGACGTATTGTACAGGAATCAGTAACGGTCGCTTTGGACATCCTGAACAAGATAGGGCAATTAGTCTTAGGGAAGCGGCATTAATTCAAAGTTTTCCTGAAGATTATAAATTTTTAGAACCTAACGTTGAATATTCAGCTCCCACGCTTGCAAGGCAGATAGGGAACGCAGTTCCCGTCGGATTAGGCGTGGCTGTCGCAAGAAGCATAAAAAATCACATACAAGACATTGGGAAAATCAAAAAATAATGCTAGCAAGGATCAAACGCTACGCTGGCGTTTTGATGTTAATACTTTTCGATTGCTCGGTCGGGAACTTATTACCGATCGTATTACTGCTGTATATGAACTAGTGAAGAATTGTTATGACGCTAACGCAACTAAAGTTGATATAATTTTTGAAAATGTCAAAGAAGGAGCGGGAAAAGATTCACGTATAATTATTTCCGATAACGGTATAGGAATGTCATTTAGTGATATTCGAGATAAATGGATGGTTGTTGGAACTGCAAGTAAGAGGAGAGAGTTATATACCCCTAAACCATTTAATCGTAGATATGTTGGTGAAAAGGGAATTGGGCGTTTTGCTGTTGATAAATTAGGTCAAAAGGTCGAAATAGCTACAAAACAGAAAAATACAACACAGTCGCTAATCGTAGACATTAATTGGGATACATATGACCAATTTTCAAAGAGTACTCAATTAACCTTATTTACGGATATTGAGAACTCTTATCATTACATTGATTCTGATAAAGAAAAGCAAGGTACAACACTAACTATATCTGCTTTAGAAGAGACATGGACTGATTTAGATATAAAAAGGCTTGAAAGAGAATTAGAAAAGATAGTCTCACCATTTTTTCCTTTAGATCCGCCTTTCGAAATCACTATCCAGTGTGATGAATATCCCGAATTTGCAAATAAACCTATTAAGGCAGAAAGAATAAAGTATTCGAGCCATGAATTTGTTTTAGACTTTGATGAAAAAGAGGGTAAACAGGAAACCCTAACGTTTAATAAAGCGACAGGAAAGATTGAAGTTCAGAAAATTGATTTTAAATCTTTTGGACCGATTAAATTCCATATCTACTATTTTAATGAACAAGCGAAAAAACGTTATAATCAGGCGTATAAGAACGATGATTATCGAGTTGACGGAGTTAAAATATATCGGGATGGATTAATTACTACACCATTCGCTGAGTTTGAAGGGCAAAGAGACAAAAAAAGAGACATTTTAGGTATAGAAAAACGTAGGTGGTCGAGTGCGTTTGATAAAATAGGTGTTCGTGAAGTAATTGGTATTCTTGAAATCACCAAACAAAATAACCCTAAAATTATTGATGCCACCAATCGCCAAGATTTTGTGGATAATAAGCAATACAGAGATTTAAAGGATTTCATTTTTGATCAATTAAATTCAATTGGAGACTTAAAAAAATCAGGAAGAGATTTGGTAAAAGACGAATCCGATATAGCATTAAAGAATGCCAATGACGGAATTAAAGAGTTTACTACAGTTATTGCTGATCTTGAAAAAAAGAATCCTACATTAAAACCCACTCTTGAACTATTAAAAAAACAAGCCAAGGAGATTGATAAATCTCTAAAAAAAGGTATACAGCAACAACAAAAAGAACGACAAGAACATATTCGAAAAGAAAACATCTATCTTAGTTTAATGTCATTACAAGATTATGCGGTTCATATATCGCATGCTGTAAGAACATCATTAGGTAAGGTTAAAAGGATGGCAGAATTCTTTAAAGATAAGTTTCCGGAAGCACGTTATAACGATCTTTTCAAGGAGTATGCAATCTCTATTTTCGATGAGATGAATAACCTTAACAGAGTTATTGACTTTATGCTAAGCTATGCGGGCTCTAATATTGATATGCAAGATTTTAATGTGAAAGATCTTTTGCACAATTTATTGGAAAAAGCCTATAAACCAATGTTTACTTCAGAAGGTATCAATCTGACGATTGAAGTAAAAGATAGTTTCATAGTACATACTAATAAAAAATTCTTCGAGGATATTTTGGAGAACCTAATTTCCAATTCAGTTAAGGCATTAAGACACGAGAAAAATAAAATCATAAAGTGTGTTGGATATATTGACGGCGACAATTTTGTTCTTTACTTTTCTGACAATGGAGAAGGAATTTTACCTGGGGACGAAGAAAAAATTTTCCAAATATTTTATACTACAACTGCAGACCTCGGTGGAGGCGGTGTTGGATTGTACATCGTTAAAACAAGAGTTGAATCATTGCAAGGAACTATTTCAGTTGTTAAAAGCGAATTTTCTCCAAAAGGTGCTACTTTTAAAATGCTATTCCCACTTAAAAAGAATGATTAATGGAAGCTGTTAAAATTCTGATCATAAATGATGATATGCATATTAATGATCCTTTGATTATTTCTTTGAAAGAGGAATATGGCGAAGAAAATGTGCTGTTAGAAAAAAAATCAAGTGAGGCTTTAAAATATATTTTAAACAACCTGACAAGCAAAATGATTGTTTTGTTGGACTTTGATCTAGGGGTCGGTGAGCCACACGCACCTGAAGTTATTGAAAAGATTAGAGAAAATACATCCTTGATTTACGTTATAGTAATCACAGCTAAGCTTTTCGAAAATATTCCTAATGAATCTTTGATTAAATTCATCAATAATGATGCCTTAGCAATGATAGCAGCAACTATGGATACAAAGCATATTTTAGAATATGTTCGTAAAGCTGCACATCAACTAGATGTAAGAATAGATTGCGTTTTGGAGCAATGGATTGCAAAAAGATCGCAGGATGAGTTAGAGAAACCATATCTCACAACCAAATCTGGGATTACTTATACCCTTGAAGATTTAATGGTTGAAATTCGTAAGGAAACCCCAATAGGGCAACAACTCGAAAAGAGTATTCTTCAGCTTGCAATTGAATTATTGACTAACGGAAGTAAGCAATTAAATGATTAATGTGCTAATTGCTTACGACGACACAGATGATAAGCTCGGAGGATATTTCTGCCGATGTAAAGATCATTTAACTGTAACTCTCCAAGGTGAAATTGAAGACGGTAGGCTTTTAACAAGTCATGAGATTGCGGGCGTTAATTGTCGTTTGGGGTACATAGAAATTACACATGAATCTTTAAAAGAAAAGCCATTTATCATGGTGGTTTATTCTCATGGAGTTGAAGATGCTGTCGTTTCTCATGGGACAGCTTTTATTAAGGCTGGTAATGATAATTCCTTTTATCAAGATTCATTCTTTTACACTAACAGTTGTCTCTCCGGCAAGAAATTGGGAAGAGATTTGATTACTCAAAATTGCAAGGCATTTATTGGATATGAACAATCGGTCTTCGCTTTCAAAGAAGAAAACGAAAACATTTCAATCAATTGTGATAATCTAGGATTGACAGCATTCTTAACAACAGATATTACCGCTTTTGATGCCTATACTCAAATGAAAAATTATTTGACCGATAAATCAAAAGACTTGTTGAAATTTGGAGATATATTAACTTCAGGAATGTTGATTAGTACTCGTGAAGCATTGTTTTTTGATGGAGACAAAACTTTAAAAAAGGAGCATCTGTCTGCTGATATTAAAAAATAAAACAACAGATCGTAATTCTTCGTTTAGATCTAAAAATAGAACGAGAATTCTTTTTTGTATTTAAGTATCACATTTTTTCATCCTTTCACAATCCCTTCATTTATAAAATTTAACGCCAAATCAATTTGATTTTTCACTACATTTATCCCCAATGAATCAATTGAAAAAGACATTTGTACTCTTTCTTATTCTGGTGATTACCTTACCAGGGGAGACGGCACATGCCTTTTCTTTTGTTCCCGAATTTATTTCCCATTACAATCACCACAACGAAACCCATCACCGCTTGAGTTTTATCGATTTTATTGGTGAACATGTTGGTGTCAGACATCACGAAGACTCCAAACACCATAAGCAAGATGAATGTCCGACGAATCACAATCATGCGATGGTTTCGTTAACATTTGTGGTAGAAAAGAAAGCAACCTTCGAAGCCGTTACTGAAGACATTGCCTTTTTTGCTGAAAGAACACCTGTACCACCTTATCAAACCTTTTTCTCAGAATTTCATTCCGCTATCTGGCAACCGCCAAAGTTGAGCTAATCGATTAGTAATAATTGTTGCAGGGCATTCTATGCTTTGTGTTGTCGTGCAATTTGTTTGCCGACCATTGTTTTACGATTAGAAAAATCAAAATGTTAGATAAAATCATTCAATTTAGTATTAAGAATAAGTTGATGATCGGTATTATGATCGTCGCACTTATCGGATGGGGAACCTATTCCCTCAATCAATTACCAATAGATGCCGTTCCTGACATCACCAATAATCAGGTTCAAATTATTACTGTTTCCCCAAGCAACGGAGCGGAAGACATAGAACGTTTTGTGACTTTTCCTGTGGAGCAAACCATGGCTACGATTCCCAATATTGAGGAAGTTCGCTCATTCAGCCGTTTTGGTCTGTCTGTGGTGACTGTGGTTTTCAAAGAAGACGTTGATGTTTATTGGGCGCGACAGCAAGTGAGTGAGCGCTTAAACGATGCCTCGAAAACTATTCCACAAGGAATGGGAACGCCCGAAATGGCTCCAGTAACTACAGGACTTGGTGAAATTTACCAATATGTAATCCATACAAAAAAAGGATACGAGGATAAATACGATGCTACGGAACTCCGCACCATTCAGGATTGGATTGTGAGACGTCAGTTATTAGGTGTAGAAGGAGTTGCCGATGTAAGTAGTTTTGGAGGCTTTCTAAAACAATACGAAATAGCATTAGACCCTGACAAGCTGAAAAGTATGAACGTTGGTGTCAACGATGTGTTTACAGCTTTGCAGAAAAACAATCAAAATACCGGTGGTGCGTATATCGATAAGAAACCGAATGCTTATTTTATTCGAAGCGAAGGGTTAATTCAATCCATTAACGACATTGAAGAAATTGTTGTTACAACACACGACGATGGTATTCCTGTACTAATACGAAATGTTGCCGAGGTGAAATTTGGAGCTGCAACCCGTTACGGTGCAATGACCCGAAACAATGACGGAGAAGTTGTTGGAGCGATCGTAATGATGTTGAAAGGTGCGAATTCTTCCAAGGTGATTGCTGATGTGAAAGAACGAATGGCTCAAATTGAAAAAACACTTCCCGAAGGAATTGTAGTAGAACCATTCCTTGACCGAACGAAGTTGGTAAACAATGCCATTGGTACAGTTGCTAAAAATCTTGCGGAAGGAGCATTGATTGTCATTTTTGTACTGGTATTGCTTTTAGGAAATTTTAGAGCAGGATTAATTGTTGCTTCGGTCATTCCTTTAGCAATGCTTTTTGCTATTTCACTCATGAACCTATTTGGGGTAAGTGGAAATTTAATGAGCCTTGGTGCAATTGACTTTGGATTGATTGTAGACGGGGCAGTCATAATTGTTGAAGCAACCTTACATCATTTACAGCATCGGAATAAACGAACAAAGTTATCTCAATTGGAGATGGATCAGGAAGTCTATACGTCTGCTTCTAAAATCAGAAACAGTGCGGCTTTCGGTGAAATCATCATATTGATTGTTTACTTGCCAATTCTCGCATTGGTGGGTGTAGAAGGAAAAATGTTCAAACCAATGGCTCAAACAGTAGTGTTTGCCATCCTTGGTGCTTTTCTTCTTTCATTGACTTATGTTCCGATGATGAGCGCTTTGTTTTTGAGCAAAAAGATTTCTTTAAAACGGACTATTTCAGATAGAATCATTGAAGGATGCCAACGAGCATATGCGCCAATGCTTCGCTTTGCCCTAAAGACAAAAGTGGTGGTAGTGGGTATCGCCGTTGGTCTGTTTTTCTTTTGTTTGTTCCTGTTCAGTTCTATGGGATCAGAATTTATTCCAACCCTGGAAGAGGGCGATTTTGCTGTTGAAACAAGGGTTTTAACAGGAAGTAGTTTGTCTCAAACAATCGAAGCAGCTACCAGAGCAGGTAAAGTCTTGAAAGAGAATTTTCCAGAAGTAAAAGAAGTGGTAGGAAAAATAGGTTCGGGAGAAATACCAACAGATCCTATGCCAGTTGAAGCTTGTGATTTGATGGTGATTCTGAAAGACAAATCGGAATGGACAAGTGCTTCAACACGGGAAGAACTGGCTGAAAAAATGCAAGCCGAATTGGAAAAACATATTCCAGGCGTAACCTTTGGGTTTCAACAACCCATTCAAATGCGTTTCAACGAACTAATGACTGGTGCTAGACAAGATGTAGTCATTAAAATCTACGGAGAAGACTTAGACAAACTCAGCAAATACGCTAAACAGATCGGAGCAATCTCTCAACAAATTGAGGGAGCGCAAGATGTGTACGTTGAGCAGGTTTCTGGTTTGCCTCAAATTGTGATTGAGTTTAAGCGGGATAAGATTGCGCAGTTTGGTTTGAACATCGAAGATATCAATACGGCTATTCGCGCAGGATTTGCTGGCGAAGTCGCAGGTTTGGTATTTGAGGGAGAAAAACGATTCGACATGGTAGTGCGCCTTGATAAAGTGAACCGTCAAAATTTAGATGACGTTCGTAATCTGTTTATTGAATCGCCAACTGGAGCACAAATCCCCTTGGAACAATTGGCAACAATTGATTTCAAAGAAGGACCGAATCAGATTCAACGAGATGATGCCAAACGAAGAATCATTGTTGGTTTCAACGTGCGCGGAAGAGATGTAGAAAGCATTGTGGAAGAAATACAGAAAAAAGTCGACACAGAGGTGAAATTTGAAGCAGGTTATTATCCTACTTACGGTGGAACATTCGAAAATCTGCAAGCTGCAACGGCACGTTTATCCATCGCCGTTCCTGTAGCGTTGTTATTGATCTTCTTCTTGTTGTACCTTACCTTTAAATCTGCTAAACAAGCGCTTTTAATCTTTACTGCGATTCCACTTTCTGCAATCGGTGGCGTATTTGCGCTTTGGATGCGTGGAATGCCCTTTAGTATTTCGGCGGGTGTTGGTTTCATCGCCTTATTTGGAGTGGCTGTTTTAAATGGAATTGTACTCATTGCAGAATTCAATCGATTGAAAAAAGAAGGTATGAAAGATACAGTGGAAATCATCAAAACGGGCACAGCCGTTCGTTTACGTCCAGTTATCATGACTGCATTAGTAGCATCGTTAGGGTTTCTTCCTATGGCGCTTTCTAACGGAAGCGGAGCAGAAGTTCAAAAACCATTGGCAACTGTTGTAATTGGTGGTTTACTGACTGCAACATTATTGACCTTATTAGTACTTCCAATTTTGTACTACTGGTTCGAGAAAATGAAACCAAAGGTAAAATCAGTACCAACAGTTACTACTGTTATTACCCTATTGTTGCTTTCTGGTTTTGGTTATTCGCAAGGAAAAACGGTGACTTTGGATCAGGCAATTGAAGCAGGACTCACGAACAACAAAGGTGTTATTGCGGGAAATCAGCAGGTCGAATTTCAAACGCAGTACAAACAAACGCTATTTGAAATTCCGAAAACAGATGTCAATTTGATGGTTGGTCAATACAATAGTATCAACCGTTCCGACAATAATTTGAGTATTTCGCAAACCATTCCGTTTCCGACCGTTTTTTCTGCCAATTCCGAATTAGGGAATGTGCTTATTGAGCAAAGTAAACTGAAAACCGAGTTGACCAAGAATGAATTGGTTCATCAAATCAAACAATGTTATTTCTATTTGCAGTACCTCCATGAAGAGCAGAAAATTCTAATAGCACAAGACAGTGTTTTTAAGGGGTTTGTAGAATCTTCATCCTTACGAGAGAAAACAGGAGAAGGTACATTACTTGAAAAAACAACGGCTCAAACTCAGGCAAATGAAATTGGAAATAGATTGGCGCAGAATAAGGCGAACCAATCGAGATACCTATTGCTTTTGCAAAATCTAATTGGTAGTCGAGAACCTATTTCAATTGCTGAAACCGAGTTAAAAGAGCAACAGCTTCTTTTAGCCAGCGATTCAAACGCAGTTGCCGAGAATCCCGAACTGGCATACATTCAACAACAAATTGAAGTTACCCAAAGTCAGCGAAAAGTAGAAATAGCGAAAGGTTTACCTGATATTACGCTAGGGTATTTCAATCAAACACTAATTGGAACCCAAAACGTAAATAATCAGGATGTATATTTTGACGGTTCAAAACGCTTTCAGGGTTTTCAGGTTGGCTTAGCCGTTCCGTTGTTCTTTAATGGATATAGCGCAAAAGTAAAATCGGCTAATCTGTCAACGAAAGTTGCAGAAAGCAACCTCGAAGCCTATCAAGCAGATTTACAAGGAAAATACCAACAGGCGTTACAGGAATATTTAAACAATAGAAATAGCTTGGAATACTATAAGCAGTCGGCATTAGGAAATGCTGAATCTATTCTGCTAAGTGGTCAGAAAGGGTATGCGGGTGGAGAAATTAGTTATTCTGAATACCTGTTTAGCCTAAAAACGGCTAACGAAATAAAGGAGAGATACCTTGCGATTTTGCTTCAAACCAATCTGAGTGCTGCCAAACTTCAGTACTTGACAGGAAAAAAATAAGAGCCAGCCGGGGCTGGCGATAAAGATCAGCCGTGGCTGATTAGCGCAGTCAAACAAAACCAAGCATTGCTCGACAATTTTATCTGAAATATCAGGTTAACGATAAATTAAAAAATTAAATATGAAATCATTCATTCAATCAACAATAGTCATTACAACCTTGTTTCTTGCAAGTTGTAGTTCGAACGAAAAGCCAGTAGAGAAAGAAGAGCACCACGAAAATGAAAATAGCGTGGAACTTACTGCTGAACAATACAAAACCATTGATCTTCAAACTGGAAGCATTGAATTAAAATCCCTTAGTGGAACCATAAAGGTGAATGGGATGTTAGACGTTCCACCACAAAATTTGGTTTCCATTTCAGCTCCTTTTGGCGGGACGGTGAAAAACACTGAACTTCTCCAGGGCATGAAAGTGAAAAAAGGACAGGTTATCGCAATTATTCAGAATCCCGATTTTATTGATGTTCAGCAAGACTATTTGGATTACAAAAGTCAATTGGAATACTTGAAATTGGAATACGAACGTCAGGAAGAATTGTCTACTGGAAATATCAATGCAAAGAAAACTGTTCAGAAAGCAAAAAGCGAATACGAAAGCATGCGAGCACGCGTAAACGGATTGAAGGCTAGATTGCAGCTCATGAATATCTCTATAGCGTCAATTGAAAAAGGAAAGATCCAAAGTACTTCTTCCATTATTTCTCCCATTAGTGGATATGTCACTCAGGTAAACACCAATATTGGAGCTTTTGTTACGCCATCTGATGTGCTTTTCAAAATTGCAGATACGGAGCATTTACATGCAGAACTGACTGTGTTTGAAAAAGATGTTCCTAAATTAAAAGTTGGACAAAAAGTACGGTTCACCTTAGCCAACGAAGATAAAGAGCGCACAGCAACCATTTATTTGATTGGTCGGGAAATAGGAAGCAATCGCACAGTAAATATTCATTGCCATTTAGATAAAGAAGACAATCAATTACTTCCGGGAATGTACCTGAAAGGGTTGGTTGAAAGTGGAAGCGCAGAAGTAACAGCTGTTCCTGATAAAGCCATTGTAGAGTTTGAGGGAGAAAAGTACATTTTTGCTGAAGTGAAAGCCGATCACAAAAATGAGTATGCGTTTGAAATGATCGCAATAAAAGCTGGGGTAAGTGAATTGGGTTATACTGAAATCACACTGCCTTCAGGGAAGAACTGGCAAACGCTAAAAATTGTAATCAATGGAACTTATGATCTTTTGAGCAAACTGAAAAATGGTGAGGAAGAAGGTGGACATGCTCACTAACTAAATTCTATTAATTTTTAGGGCAAAGTCTTAGGAACTTTAACATGAGTAATGACTTTTTCATTTCTAAGTTCTTTGCCCTTTTTAAGAAAAAGGATATGAAAAACGTAGATCCAAACCATAAACATACTTATGATGCGCATGGCAAAATGACATGTTGTTCGTTAGAAGAAAAGATAGATGTGAATAGCGGTAAACCCCACAGCAATAGTCATTGTTGTGACCATGACGGAGAAGAAGAAATCAAGGATTCAACTAAAGAATCGAATTATTGGTTTCAATATGTTCCTGCATTCATCAGCTTTGCATTGTTGTTCGCTGGAATCTTATTTGAACAGGTTTTTAAGCCTGACTTTTTTAAAGGAACTATCAAACTGGTTTGGTACTTGGTTGCTTATTTGCCTGTTGGTGTTCCTGTAATGATCGATGCGGTAAAATCCATTGCAAAAGGCGCTTTTTTTTCAGAATTCTTTCTGATGACCATTGCAACGGTTGGAGCATTTTTTATTCGTGAGTATTCCGAAGGAGTTGCAGTAATGCTCTTTTATGCAGTTGGTGAATTGTTCCAAACTGCGGCTGTGAATCGAGCGAAAAGAAGCATTAAGGCGTTATTGGATATTCGTCCTGATACTGTTAACGTAATGCGAAATGGACAATTACAAACTGTTTCGCCGTCAGAGGTTCAAATTGATGAAATCATTCAGGTGAAATCGGGTGAGAAAGTCGCATTAGATGGAGCGTTGATTTCTGATTCTGCTTCGTTCAATACTGCTGCATTAACGGGTGAAAGTAAGCCTGACAACAAAGGAAAAGGTGAAGCCGTTTTGGCTGGGATGATTAACCTCAATTCAGTTTCGGATATAAAAGTTACCTCCTTGTTTAAGGATAGTAAACTTTCCAAAATATTGGAGATGGTTCAGGATGCTACCTCCCGTAAATCCCAAACGCAATTATTCATTTCAAAATTCGCGCGGATTTATACACCAATCGTTGTGTTTCTTGCCGTTGGAATTTGTTTGCTCCCGTATTTGTTCGTTTCAGACTACCAGTTTAACGAATGGCTGTACAGATCACTTGTTTTCCTGGTGATTTCTTGCCCGTGTGCCTTAGTTATTTCTATTCCGCTCGGTTATTTCGGTGGTATCGGTTTGGCTTCCCGTAATGGAATCTTATTCAAAGGCTCTAACTATTTGGACGTAATGACCAAAATAGACACCGTGGTGATGGATAAAACAGGTACATTGACCAAAGGCGTTTTCAAAGTTCAGGAAGTTGTTTCAGAAGGAATTGAACAAGAAGAATTGGTAAGGATTACGGCTTCCATTGAAAGTAAATCAACCCATCCTATCGCATCCGCAATTGTTGAATATGCAGGAAATTCTATAAAAACAACAAAAGTTGAACAGGTAGAGGAAATTTCAGGGCATGGTTTAAAAGGAAAGATCGACGGAAAAGAAGTGTTAGCTGGAAATCTGAAACTGTTGCAAAAATTTAATGTAGCATACAATTCTGAAATCGAAACCATCGTTGAAACTATCGTAGTGGTCGCTATTGATGGAAAATATGCGGGTCGTATTACCATCGCTGACGAGATCAAAGAAGACGCCGAGCAAGCAATCAAGGATTTGAAGAGTCTTCAAATCAAAACAGTGATGCTTTCAGGAGATAAACAAAGCATTGTAGACAAAGTAGCAAAAGCACTTTCAGTAGATGAATATTTTGGCGATCTATTACCTGAAAACAAAGTTGAAAAAGTGCAGACGTTGAAGGATCAAAATAGAATCATTGCCTTTGTTGGTGATGGTGTGAATGATGCTCCAGTTGTTGCGTTAGCAGATGCAGGAATCGCCATGGGTGGTTTGGGAAGCGATGCAACTATTGAAACTGCGGATATTGTGATCCAAAATGACGAACCATCCAAAATTGTTACGGCAATAAAAATTGGACGAATCACCAAGAAAATTGTTTGGCAGAACATTATCCTTGCAATGTCTGTTAAAGTAATTGTTTTAGCACTTGGGGCAGGAGGAATCGCAACCCTTTGGGAAGCTGTTTTTGCTGATGTGGGAGTTGCTTTATTGGCAATTTTGAATGCGGTTCGGATTCAACGGATGAAACTATAGTGAAAAAATAACGAATGAAATTATATACAAGAATCCCTGAAGGTTTAAGAGTTCATTTCGAAAAAGAGCTTCAGTTGTCCCGTAGTACATTCTCAAAGGGATATTTGAAAGAAGCGTGGCGACATTTGGAACGGGCGCACATTTTGGGACAAGCATGGCCTTTGCAACACCCCAAAGCTCATTGGCGAATGATCTGTTTTGCGTTCAGAATAAAGAATACAAAAGAAATACTCGGGCAAATACCTCGCCTGTTGGTAGGTGGTGTGAAATCTTTCATTGGTGAAATACCCGTAGGAAATACTGGCGGCGCAGATGTGCCACCTTTAAAACCTATGGAAATTCCAAATGATTTAAAAGCCATTATTGATTTATATCCTCGTTGAGAATAAACTGATAACTGAACTATGGTTCATAATATTGAGTTTTCTAGCGTTTCAAGTTGTAAAACTCGTTCCAAATCTTCTAGCAAAAAGTTTGACGTTTTCCCGCTTGAGGTCACGATGACAAAAAAAGATAACTGCCCACCAATTGGTGGGCAGTTATCTTTTTATTCAAATCCAATCCAATATTGAATTTCTGATGTTTTTTATGTGCTTAAAGGCAATAATAATATAGCGGAACAAAAAAAATCTAGTTGCCCACACTATGGTGGGCAGTTATCTTTTAATTAAGGCTTTGAATAAATACCTCAATCGTCTTGACATGAGCAGAGGTAAATTCCAAATTAAGAATAAAAAAAAGGCGATAACGAAAGATCTGGTACTATCGTTTCAACGAAACTAATTATCGATTTCACAGGTCAATTCAATAAAATTATTGAATAGTTTCGTATTTTTGTTGAAAACGACATCATGCAATACATTCTATTTTTATTCGCGAGCATATTTTTTGCGAACCACATGCCTATACAACAAAACCCAGAGCCATGGAGTAGTAGTCAATTAATGGAACCTGATACTCTTGCTTCACTAATTAAAAATAATAAGGTGGGCAGTATGTTGATTTTGTCTATTGGTCCTGATGCGATTATTAAGGGTTCAGTCGATATTGGTCCAACCAACGATTCAAAGAATCTTAAAAAGTTAAAGAATTACCTTAAAAAAGTATCAAAAGAAAAGGAAATCGTTATCTATTGCGGATGTTGTCCGTTTGATAAGTGTCCGAATATTAGACCGGCATTCACTGCGTTAAAAGATGCGGGATTTAAAAATTCAAAATTACTGAATCTGCCTAAAAATATAAAGGTGGACTGGATCGACAAAGGCTACCCGGTAAAAGAATGATTATGAAGCAACTACTTCTCTCTATATCCATACTCTGTTTATCCGGGAATCTGTTTGCACAGGATTCTTTGACCATCGGGCAAAATGCTCCTGAAATTTCCTTATCTGATATTGATGGAACTGCATTTACATTGACCTCCCTGAAAGGAAAGGTTGTACTTATAGACTTTTGGGCATCATGGTGCGCACCATGTATGAAAGAACAACCTGAGCTTAAAAATTTGTATGAAAAGTTTATAGATAGTGTCAAGGCAGATAAGTTTGAGATCGTAGGCGTTTCACTTGACAAAGACAGGGAAAATTGGAAAAAAGGTGTTAAGCGATTCAAGACAGAATGGGTGCATGTAAGCGATCTTTTGTTTTGGAAAAGTCCCATTGCGAAAGATTATAAACTTGAAGGTCTTCCATACAATGTTTTAATTGATGAAAATGGAGTGATAATTGCCATTAATCTTCATGGGAATGAGTTGGAAAATGCTATCCAAAACCACTTCAATAAGAAAGAGGAATAATGAACAAAAGGGAATTTAAAGACACCGTATATACAGAGTTGGCAAAGGTTGTCAAAGCAATGGCGAATCCAATACGGCTTGAAATCATTGATTTGCTGGCACAGGGTCCATTTTCGGTTGAACAAATTGCAACCAATACAGGACAATCCGTTGCAAATACATCTCAACATCTGCAAACACTGAAAAATGCCAAACTGGTAAAAATTTCAAGAGAAGGTAATTTTATTCATTATTCGCTTACGGATGAAAATGTATTTAAGGCATGGTCGAGTTTGAGAGAGCTGGGATTTGCCTATAATGCAGAAATCGAAAAGGTAATTCAAGATTTCAGAAGCGGACACAACAGTGGTATGGATGCTGTGGATGCGGAAACATTACAAGAGATGTTGAAGAATGACGAGATAGTGTTGCTTGATGTCAGACCAGAAGAAGAGTACAATCGAGGTCACATCCACAAAGCCATATCGACACCGATTGAAAAACTGGAGATCTATCTTAAAAGTCTATCAAAGAAAAAAATGGTGGTAGCCTATTGTCGGGGACCATTGTGTGTGTATGCTGATGAAGCAGTAGCCTTATTAAAAGATAAAGGGTACAACGCTAAAAGAATGGATGATGGGTTTCCCGAATGGATGTTGAAAGGTTATCAGGTAGAATTTTCCAAATAGAAATGTACTTCAAACTCATGGTTTAGGGGAGCGGTTTTCGCTTCTCTTTTTGTTTCCAGTAATCCACTTCAAAAAATCTATTCAATAAATCTATTGAATAGTGGAATTATGATTACTTTTATCAAAATTAAAATCACATCAAGATGAGTTTGCCTGAAATAACAGTAGCAGAGCTTCAAAAATTGTTTGAAGTAGGCACGAAAATAAATGTCTTAGACATCCGTCCGCAAGAACAAAGAGACGAATGGAAGATAACCGATAGTATCCATGAAAATGCATACAACGGTTTGATAAACGGAGATTCCACTATTCTTGATTCAGTGAAATTGGATAAAACGATTCCTGTTGTAACAGTTTGTGCAGGCGGGAAAACAAGTTTGATTGCTGCGGAAATATTAAATAAAAAAGGTTATAAGGCTTATTCACTACAAGGGGGAATGAAGGCTTGGAACTATGCATGGAGTGTCGCAGAAGTTCAGGATGAAAAACTAAAATTAATACAAATAAGAAGAGTTGCAAAAGGCTGTATATCCTATATAATAGGATCAGATAATGAAGCAATTGTGGTGGATGCCGCATTAGATCCGGAAGTATATATAACCTTAGCGAAATCGAACGGATGGACGATCAAATATGTGATGGATACACACATTCATGCGGATTACATTTCACGAACAAGCGAGTTAGCATCAGTTAGTGGAGCGGCGCAGGTATTTCTTGAAAATGCTGATGTGGACTATCCTTTCACTCCGTTAAAGAATGGAGAATTACTCACATTCGGAATATCAACATTCAAAACTATTCATACGCCAGGTCACACGACTGAAAGCATTTGTTATTCTGTCAACGGTAAATACCTTTTGACAGGAGATACGCTATTTACCGAAGGGGTGGGGCGCCCCGATTTGAAAGCAGACAAAGAACAGGCAATACTAAAAGCAAATCAGTTATTTGATTCACTCGAAATAATTAAATCATTAAAAGATGATACCCTGATTCTTCCTGCACACTCATCACAATCGATTGCATTTGATAAAAAAATTATCGGTGCTGAATTAAGTGAACTTAAAGAGAGTATATCATTGCTGAAATTACCGAAAGAGGAGTTTGTAGAACAAACCATTCTTCGTATCCCGCAGACACCACCTAATTATTTACAAATAGCTTCTCTGAACAAATCGGGGAACTATAACGGGATCAATCCGGCAGATTTAGAAGCTGGGGCGAATAGATG
Source organism: Candidatus Fluviicola riflensis (assembly GCA_002243285.1). Classification (GTDB taxonomy): domain Bacteria; phylum Bacteroidota; class Bacteroidia; order Flavobacteriales_D; family Crocinitomicaceae; genus Fluviicola; species Fluviicola riflensis. Next base: position 3,950,581 of record CP022585.1, read on the forward strand.
TGCAATATCTTAAAGTGTGATGGACGTAAAACTAGGTTTAAAAGAAAACTGGCAACAGTTTACCTTACTCGTACTCGTTAATATGATGGTAGGCGGTATGGTGGGGCTGGAAAGAACTGTTGTGCCGTTGATAGGAACAGAAGAGTTTCACATTGGTTCGGACATCGTTATTTTCTCTTTCATTATTGCTTTCGGGGTGGTAAAAGCGTTTACCAATCTTTTTTCAGGTATTCTAGCCGATAAATACTCGCGAAAAAAAGTATTGATAATGGGATGGCTTGTTGGTCTCCCTGTACCTTTTTTATTGGGGTGGGGGCCTTCATGGAATTGGATTTTATTTGCAAACGTACTTTTAGGAGTAAGTCAGGGACTAGCATGGTCAATGACGGTGAACATGAAGATTGACCTCGTTGGACCTAAAAGGCGGGGTTTTGCAATGGGATTGAATGAAGCCGCAGGATATGGGGCAGTTGGACTAACGGCATTACTTACGGGCTACTTGGCTTCTCGGTATGGGTTAAGACCTCAGCCTTTCTACATTGGAATTGCCTACACGTTGGTTGGATTATTACTATCTGTATTCGTCATACGAGACACCCGAAAACATGCTGTTTTAGAAGCGGGTAACGTTATAAAAACTGCTTCAGGAGAAATAGCGCACAAACCCAATTTGCTATGGGTATTCAAAGAAACATCGTTTAAAAACAAAAACCTGTTTTCTATTTCACAGGCAGGGTTGATTAATAATCTGAATGATGGCATGTCGTGGGGTGTATTTCCATTACTTTTTATTTCGATGGGAGTAGGCTTGGAGGGAGTTGGATGGATCAAGGCTATCTATCCGGTTGTGTGGGGTGTTGGACAAATTATTACCGGACCGTTAGCGGACAAGATCGGACGTAAGCCACTCATTGTATGGGGAATGTTTGTTCAGGTATTTGGTCATATTGTCATTGGTCTTGAGTTTTTCGACCCGCTCACATCAGGAATTATTGGTTCTGTTTTATTGGGATTAGGAACGGCAATGGTTTATCCAGCGTTATTAGCGGCGGTTAGTGATTCAGCACACCCTTCGTGGAGGGCTTCGGCTTTGGGTGTTTATCGTTTCTGGCGGGACATCGGATATGCTGTCGGAGCATTAATGGCTGGAATCGTTGGAAGTATCTTCGGGTTAATGTGGGCAGTACATATTGCAGGCTTGATCACGTTGATTTCCGGTATCATTGTTTGGATAAGAATGACCGAAACCAAATCAAATAATTAGAAAAGAATGAAAAGCAATACGAGGTGGAACAATGTTATCCTACTTTCAATTTCACAGGCACTTTTTCAAACGAGTTCCTTCATTGGTTCCACGTTGTCAGTGTTGGTGGGACTGCAACTTGCACCCAATGAAAGTTTAGCTACACTCCCTGTTTCGGTAGGCTCACTGGGTACTGCCTTAATGATGATTCCGGCTTCACTGATTATAAGAAAAATAGGACAGCGCAAAGGGTTTATGCTCGGTACACTGTTTGGTGTACTGGCGGGTCTGCTATGTTTTTATGGAATCCTGTTTAAATCATTTTCCATTTTCGTGGTTGGTACAATGTTGGTCGGATGCTATCAAGGTTTTTCTCAGTACTACCGTTTTGCAGCAGCCGATACCGTTCAGGAAACAAACAAGGGTAAGGCTATCTCATTTGTGATGGCGGCAGGCGTTGTCGCTGCGATCATTGGACCTAACCTCGCAAAATATACCCAGCATTTAGGAAACACCACATTTGCTTATTCTTTTTTGTCCATAACCTTATTGAGTATCTTGGCACTAATCGTAACATCGTTATTAAAACTTACCCATGAGCGTACAACTCACTCAGTGGTGGATAGTGAACCAGCGAGACCTTTAAAAATCATTATTCAAAAAAAACATACAGTCAACGCACTTATTTCTTCAGCCGTTGGATATTCTGTTATGGTAATGGTGATGACGGCAACCCCTATTGCTATGCACCATTGTGGTCATTCCTCGAGTTCCTCGGCAACAGTAATACAATGGCATCTGTTGGGTATGTTCGTTCCATCCTTTTTCACTGGTATCCTTATCAAGAAAATTGGTGTTTACAACGTAATTCTCATAGGAATACTGGTTTTATGCCTACACGTAGTAATAGCATTGACTGGAACCGACTTTATGCATTTTATTTCAGGTCTGATCTTTTTGGGTGTGGGATGGAATTTCATGTATATCGGCGGCTCTACCTTGCTTACTCATGTTTACTATCCAGCAGAGAAGGAAAAAACACAGGCATTTCATGATTTTCTTGTTTTTGCGGTGATAACTGGTTCTAGTTTTTTGGCAGGAACCTTACTCAAATATTGGGGCTGGCATGGGGTAAATCTTGCAATAATCCCATTACTCTTACTAGCCTTGATTAAAATATTGATAGCAAGGACGAAGAAAATGGCGCAATGATCTGCAAAATGAATAATCTAAGATTTACACTGGTTTTCTTGCTAACAATTATCAATTGTAAGGTCTATTGTCAAAATGAGATAAATAAAGAAATACCCTTAAAAGTGACTGGGTATCTCGGTTTTGTTCATCCAATTGCTACGTTGCAAAATGAGAGACTCTCAGTTAATTTCCAAAACAGTTACACTGTTGGTTTTCCAATGGGGATTAATGTACAGAAGAAATCAAATATGGGGTTTTCACTGGAAATTACACCGTTTATTGTTGCCTATGATTCGGTGTGTAGTGTTAAATCTGTAGTGATCCATCCCGGAATCTATTTCCCTAGAAAAAATGGATGGACATTTACTGGTCGTTTAGCTTTTGAAACTAATGGAAGATTTGGTTTTACACCTTCCGTCTCAAAGGTTGTAATTAAAGGAAGTAATCCCATCGCGGTTACAGTTCCGTTTTCATTCAGATTTGGAAACAATCAACAGTTTTCAATTGGAACTGCTATCCTTTTTACTATTGGGGTTTGACGAATTTTATGATCGTAGTTATACTTGCATGAGAGTTTACTGTTGAATTATCTAACGCTTTGAGTTGTAAAACGCGTTCCAAATCCTCCAGTGAAAAGTTAGATATTTCCCCTCCGGGTCACGAACACAAAAAAAGACAGATGCCCCACCATTAATGGGGCATCTGTCTTTTAATTCCCTTTGATAGGCTTAATTGAAATAATAAAAGTTACTTGCCCCACTAATGGCGGGGCAAGTAACTTTTTATTCAACTGTCAAAATTGGACAATTTTCATTAAGTGTTTGCGGAGCGCAACAACTACGGCATTCATCCACCTTATTGATCATTTGTGCCTTTAGTTCTTCCAGTTCTTTGATCTTTCCTTCGATTAATTCTACTTTATCAGCGACTCTTTCTGCCACATTATCACACGTAGCAGTGTTGAGCTCAACCATGTCAAGTAATTCGGCAGATTCATTCAAAGTGAATCCGAACGACTTCACTTTCTTGATAGTCAAGAGACGGTTTAATGTTTCTTCGGTGTATTCCTTGTAATTATTGAAAGTATGGATCTTTCTTGCTTCAGGAATTAGCCCCTGTTTTTCGTAAAAACGGATAGTGTCTTTTGTTAATCCCGTTCGTTTTGATAATTCACCAATCAGCATCTTCAATATTTTTTTTGCTAAAAACGAAAACCGTGGACTATACTCCATGGTTTATTTTTGTGAATGTAATTAAAACTAAGAATATGAAGAAGAAAATTTTAGCCTTTGCAGGTATTGGTGTATTAGCATTAACCTTGATCTTTTCATGCACTATGATGGAGAAGTGTTGCAGTGGAAACAATAAGAATACAACAGCGGGTGTATGTGGTAATTGTGGAGGAACTTCTTGTGATAAAAATTGTAGTGCAAACCCACAAGCAGATTCAACCAAAATGAATAAGTAACTTAGTATCTATGAAAAGCATTTTAATCATAGGTTCTTTAACCCTGCTAACATTAAGTTGTGAAATGGAACAGACAAAGAAAAAAGAACCCAGGAAAGAGAAAAAAACAACGGAAGCATGTACAGACAGTTGTTGCGATACGGGAAAAGATGATACTGTATTAGCTTGTAAATTGACAACACCCGAATTACGAAAAAGAAAGGAAACTGTATTAGCAAGTTTGAGAAAACAAGTAATCAAAAAGAAAGAATTACCAAACGGTTATGCGTTCACTTTCAAAGGAACGGATGAAATGATTGACGAGCTAACCGAATTTGTCAAAACAGAGCGCATGTGTTGTGACTTTTTTACGTTCAATATTTCTGTTAAAGGAGATAAAAGCGAAACAGTTTTGGAAATCACAGGAGTAGAGGGAGCAAAGGAATTTATCACAAGTGAATTAGAATTATAAAACATGGAAGTTGCAAAATCTTTATTCTTCTTTTTCATTGCTGGTCTTTGCGAGATTGGTGGGGGCTATTTGGTTTGGCTTTCCATCAAGGAAGAAAAACCAATTTGGTATGGAATACTTGGGGGAATAATACTGATTGCGTACGGAATCGTAGCAACTTTCCAAACTGCAAATTTTGCACGAACTTACGCGACTTATGGTGGTGTATTTATTGTAATGTCTCTTTTATGGGCTTATTGTTTTGATGGATTCGTTCCCGATAAATATGATATTATTGGAGCAGTTGTTGCCCTAGTGGGTGTTTGCATAATCTGTTATGCTCCTAGAGGGTAACTTTAATCATCTAACCATTCAAGTTGCAATACACGCTCTAAATCTTCCATCAAAAAGTTAGAAGTTTCCCCGCTTGAGGTCACGAAAAGAAAGAGTCAAGACGATAAAATGTCTTGGCTCTTTCTTTTTACTTCATTCTCGTTCTGCTTCTCCTTCTATACGCCCTTTCTTTTTCAGTTCGCCGCGGCGAAGAGAATTGAGAGTGAGATTGGTATTCGAAAATTGAATTGAGTTCCTTCACTTTAAATCCCATTTCAGAACAGAGGTTCACAAAAATAGGCTGCCTAAAAAGTTAGACAGCCCATTTCTATTGAATCACAGCTCTTTTTAAATTATTCTTTTACTATCAGTTCCGTTTCACCTTCGTCTATTTTCAGCAGGTAAATTCCCTTCACCAAATGCTGTACCGGCACAACTGTAATTGTTTCGAATGTCCCTTCATGCAACTTAATTCCGCTGACACTGTACAATCGGTAAGAATGTGGCAGTTTGTCGGATGCTTTAATCGTCAGAGAACCGGAAACAGGGTTCGGGTAGCTGCTGAAAACAATTTTTTGGAAATCCTTCAATCCCAGGTAACTAATACTTACTGAGTTAGAGCCAGTTGAACACGACCAGTTATTTTCCGCCTGAACAGTATAGGTTCCTTCTTCTACATCTGTAAGTATATTATCCGGACCCTCGGATACCAACTGACCGTTCAGTGACCATTGATAATTGGCAAATCCGGCTGTGGCAACGAGGTTATGCTGATCCTGAACAATGTTCACTTCCGCTACCGGATCAATGAATACAGAGTCATTTCCGGATCTGATTTCCAGATCATCCAGGCTGACATTTGCATTGGAAGAATCAGATTTTTGAGTACTTGCCATAAAATAAGCTCCGTTTGCCCAATCCGATGCATTCCAGTAACCTGCATTTCCGTTCATTTCCGACCAGCGAATGCGTACAGCACGGCGATCATCCAGTAATCTGATCTGCGAATTCATTACGCTGGAAGATGCAAAATGTTTACCGAATTCAACACGCCATTCAGCATCCCACAAATGCCATTTTACGCGAAGCGGAGTACTTCCGTCCCAATCGGAAAATTGTCCGGAAAAAAGCGTGTCAGTTACTCCTTCTTTCGAGGCAATGATTGCTGCATGCGTTGTAGAATCTGTTCTGAAAAGTGCCACAACCAATCCTTTTCCTTCGCCGGTCTGATTAAATCCGTTATTGATACAATAGGCCGAATCACTGCTGTATTCCCAACATCCCAAACGAATCGGATCGTTACCGGCAGATCCTGTCCAGCCCGTATTTGCAGAGAGGATTGTTCCATACGGGTTGTTCCATTTAAATCCGGAAGTCGTTTTCAGGTAAGCAGAAGAATCACCACTTGCGGGATCAGCTGCCAACACACACATTCCTCCGGAAACGGTTGCTCCGGCTTTGAAATAATCTGTTCCTGTTTCTGGTTGTGCATTCGTAAAACTGTCGTTCTGTATCATCACCTCCGGATGTTCCACGAAGTTGATGGCATCCAGAAAGTGTTGTGTAGTTGTTGCGCAATGATTTCCGGCTGTTTCCAGGATTTTCCCATCAAATCCGGCCTGTTCAAACCCATTGTAATAAATATTCATCATATCACCCTCACGGTAATCATTAAACGAAGTCATGATCCCGAAACGCTGATCGAATCCTTTGATGTAATCCACCTCACTTTCGAAAAAATCAAAAATAACTTCATAATGTCCATCAGGATTTTCTGTTTCATAATCCTGTGCTACTTCCGTCGGATAAGATGATCCGCAAATCGGAACCGTTCCCGTAATCCATTCGGGATAAATGTAAGCCAGCGTTTGTGCCATTCTTGCACCACCCGACTGACCGGAGGAATAGATGCGATTGGTATCGATATTGAATAGTTCTTTCATCCGGTAAACGGCCGCCCAGCCAGTACCCATGCGGACGTCAATCTGCTGGGAATTACCAATATTATCAGCTGCGACCCAGATCAGCTTGTGTGATTCCAATACGGGAATCCATTCCGGTTTTATTCCGCCGTCATTTGTGGAAGAGATATACGTAATCAATCCATACGGTTCTGAACCGTCATACGTCGTGGGTACATAAATATCGAATGTTGTGGTTGGCAGTATGGCTGCGGGATCCGGAAAAAAACCATTGTTTCCCAACCCGGTATTCGACTCAAAAATCACCGAGTTATCCTGCAGGTTTCCCAATACCTGATTGAAAATCGACCCTGTCCCATAAGGACTGGATTGCCCGAACAGACTCCAGGCTTGGTTCAGCAAAATGAAGCTGACTAATGTGGTTCTTTTTACCATAATTGATAGTTTTAGCGTATCTAACAAAATAATCACTAAATCTGTCTCAGAAATCTTTTATGGCGGTTTGTCCGGTTATTGTCGGAAGCAGGAGTGCACCGGTTGTCCGGAAGAATCTGTTGAAAACGCTGAATACCATCATTAAACAGGTCACAAAGAATTGAGAAACAACTAAAATATAAAATGATTTAGCTCTGATCTATTGAAAATCGTTGCTTTGGAAGAGTTTTTATAAATCACCTAAACGGGTTAAATTCGTCCATAAATAAGTTAGAAGAAATCATGAAGACGACCATCACAATATTAACTTTTTTTGCCACCTTTTTTTGCAATGCACAGGGAAGTAATAATGTTGTTTATGAAAAATGGTATCACCCAAACGGTAAAATAAACCTAGAGTATGATTACGATACTATTTTACATTGTTTTGCCGGAAAATACAAGGAATTTGATAGTACAGGCATACTTATGATTGAAGGTAATTATAGTATTGTTGATTCGGTTCAATGTAAAGATTGTTATGATGAGTTCCAAGGCATTTGGCAGAAATATGAATATGCTGATTTGCGAACTAAACCAGTTGGAATGTGGAAATATTTCTACTCAGATGGTCAGATTAAAATGGAAGGTGCCTATTCAGAAAAAGTGCATGCCTATCGTGGCGATCCCAATTTATTTAATGAAACGGATATAGGTCCAATCAATGTGTGGATTCACTATGACTTATTAAAAAATGGACAATGGATTTATTATAATGAAAGCGGCAAAAAAATTAAAATGGAAGAATATATTGATGGTGCATTAATCTATGTTAAGGAATAATGGGCTTCGTTAACACAAGTCGCCCGTGCAAAAGAGCCGGAATTTTGGTTACGCAAAACGTTATTAATAAAAAAAACGCTGCAGAAATTTTAGGTTTCTGCAGCGTTCTACTACTCAAGTTTGATTTCAAATCGTTAGATCTGACATTCCCGAGTGTAATCACCGAATATATCTGAACCACTACCCTCCTGGTCGTTGCATCGTTCTTCTGCACGTGGTCGTGAATCTTTAAATGTATACGTTCCATCTGACTCTGTAGTGGTGTTTCCGTCCGCGTCAGTATAGATTTTTCTACACGTACACGTATATTCTTTTTTGCATGAGGCCAGCGTAAACGCTGACAAAACTACTAATGCGAACACTGCTTTTTTCATAATTGCCTTTTTAATGTGCTTTAAGAATCTCTTCCTTTTAAACTCTAAAACAAAGGTGTGTGATTATGGGCGCGATTCTGTTACAGAAATTCTCGCGTAACTTACATTATTCCTAGATTCATGTTAAATTGACTTAAAAGCAAATGATTCCTACGAATTATCAAGATTTCACGACAAGATTTTAAACAAAAAAGGGAACATCAACCACGCCCCCATTCCTGTTTCGGTCATTCCAAAACTATTTTTCGAAAGCTGCAACAACTTCATCCAGTGCACCGGCACCAAAATTGTCGTTGGACCATTTCATTTTCCCTGATTTAGTAACCAAAACAAACGTTGGGAAAAACATATCCGCTACACTGGCCAATTTCTTTCCATCGGTTGCCTGGGAAACAAGGATGTTGTTTCCTGTCCTTTTCCGGTAAAGCTCAACCGCATCCTGAGCCAATGAATCGTTGACACACACACGGTATTCAATCTTGACTTTCGGATGCCTTTCCTGAAAAACGCGCATACGGGAAATGGATTCCTGGCAAAAAGGGCAATTTGGAATGGTAATGACCACCAGTTTATCCGTTTTTATATTGTCTAACTCTGATTTCAGTAAGACCGGAGTGGAGTTATTCGAAAAATCACCTTCGTAAATCGGATGCTGAAGAAAATAGCCAAAGAAAAAGCCAACACATAAAACCATCAGGGCTGTAATCCTTAATCCCTTACGTTTGATCCATTTTTTAATGATCAGCCATACCAACAATCCCAGTAGTGGAAAAAGCAGGTAAGCAGCCACCTTACTCAGGGTATAGGACAACCCCATATTCAGAAAAAATAATTCGACAGAACTCATGACCAGTAATTAAAAGTAAAATCCCAATTTTATCAAGGTACACAAAAGAGCCGAATCCCTGGAAACTTAACTTTTTTTACGTTTTGGATAGGGTATTGAACTTCTGCTACACGGCGGTTCGGAGGTTGAAATTTCTTTTATGCTTCCACTTACAACAGACCATTATTTTTTATGTTTTTGTAATTTGTATTAAACATATATATCGTAATATTGCAATATAGTTATTATACGATAAACATGGGCGCGACTAAAACAGATCATTTTACAGCAGAGCAAAACCAACTGGCAAGTAGGATGAAAGCCCTGGGACATCCGGCTCGTATCGCTATCATGGAATACCTGATTAAAGTAGACACTTGTATCTGCGGAGATATCGTGAATGAATTGCCGTTAGCTCAGCCAACAGTATCCCAGCATTTAAAAGAGTTAAAAACGGCAGGACTGATAAAAGGCAGCATTGAAGGAACGGCAATTTGTTATTGTGTAGACAAAGAAGCGATCTCCGAGTTGCAGCAATACTTTGCGAATATGGCCCTCCAATTAGAGAATAAAGAAAAAACGTGTTGTTAGATTAACAACCTCCCGACGATGAATGCGGGATTTAAAAAAAGAAAATTATGAAACTTTCAGAAATTAAAGCCATTTTACCAACGCTTGAAACCGTTGCTTTCCAAACTCCCGACGGTTCATTTGTACCCGAACATTTTCACGTTACCGAGGTGGGCAGTATTCAAAAACATTTCATTGATTGCGGTGGCACTATTCGCAAAGAACAAGTGGTGAATTTCCAGTTATGGAATGCAAACGATGTTGACCACCGTCTGAAGCCGGCAAAATTATTGAGCATTATCAAGTTGTCTGAAGAAAAACTAGGCATTGAAGACAACGAAATTGAAGTTGAATACCAAAGCGACACCATTGGCAAATACGATCTTGGATTCAATGGTTCACATTTCATCCTGGTTCCTAAAACAACAGCCTGTTTGGCGGCAGATGCTTGTGGAATTCCAGTGGAAAAACAACAAGTGTCTTTACGTGAACTTTCAACTTCAGGGAACGAATCTTCGTGCACACCTGGCGGAAAATGTTGCTAATTTATTGTCGATGAATACAACAATCAAAAACTACATTGACGAATTAGTCTGGCAATTCGATCTGATTCCTGAGGAACGAAAAGCGATTCTGCAACGAATTTCAGACTATATCAACGAAAAACAAGAACAAAACAAGCCAATCAACCTGGTTTATATCTGTACCCACAACTCCCGAAGAAGCCATTTGGGACAAATTTGGGCAAAAGCAGCTGCTGGCTATTACAGCATCGACAAGGTAAATACTTATTCGGGCGGAACCGAAGCTACGGCATTTAATATCAACGCCATCAACGCATTGCGAAGAATCGGTTTTACCATCCGGAAAACAACTGATTCGGAAAATCCGGTTTACCACGTTTATCACAACGATGGCGATGAACCAAGTGTTTGTTTCTCAAAAACCTACGATAACGCTCATAATCCGGGTTCAGCATTTGCTGCGATCATGACGTGTAGTGATGCCGAAGAAAACTGTCCGTTTATTCCGGGAGTTGAACTTCGGGTTGGAACAACGTACGACGACCCCAAAGAATTCGACAACACACCGCTTCAAGATGAGAAATACGATGAAAGATGTCGTCAGATTGCGCTTGAAACACTGTATGCTTTTTCATTAGTAAACTAAAAATATGTCAGCAACTAACTGTGCTCCTGCAGCCGAGCGAAAGAGATTAAGTTTTTTAGATCGATTCTTAACCGGCTGGATTTTTCTAGCCATGGGAACCGGCATTGCGATTGGTTATTTTATTCCTTCCAGCGGAAAGTTCATCCATTCTTTTTCGAGCGGGACCACGAATATACCACTGGCCATCGGATTGATTTTAATGATGGTTCCACCATTGACGAAAGTGGAGTTTTCAAAAATTCCAAAAGTAATGGCGAAGCCCAAATTATTGGTGGTATCGTTTTTCATCACCTGGATTGTGGGGCCGTTTTTAATGTTCAGTTTGGCAGTCTTATTCCTCAAAGATTACCCCGAGTACATGACGGGCCTTATCATTATTGGATTAGCTCCGTGCATTGCCATGGTCATTGTTTGGAATGAATTGGCAGAAGGTAATCGGGAACTCGTGGCCGGATTAGTGGGTATAAACAGTTTATTGCAAGTCTTTTTCTTCAGTTTGTATGCTTATTTCTACCTGGAAATCGTATTGCCTTTGTTTGGAATCAATGCCTTAAAAATTGATATTACCATTGCTGAAATTGCCAAAACAGTTGGTATTTATCTTGGAATTCCTTTTGCAATTGCTGTTATCAGTCGTTTTGTACTGATCCGGTTGAAAGGAATGGAATGGTTCAAAACCAAATACTTACCCTTCATTTCTCCCATTACGTTGATTGCCTTATTGTTTACAATTGTTGTCATGTTTAGTTTGAAAGGTGAAATGATTGTTCAAATACCGATGGATGTGGTCCGTGTGGCGATTCCACTGGTGATTTTCTTTGCGATCATGTTCTTGTTGATGTTTTTGGTTGGAAAATGGGCCGGCGCAGATTATGCTGACAACGCTGCGCTTTCATTTACGGCATCAGGTAACAATTTCGAACTGGCAATTGCTGTCGCAATAGGCGTATTCGGGATTAATTCCGGAGAAGCCTTCGCCGGAGTTATCGGCCCGTTGGTGGAAGTTCCTGCCTTAATAATCATGGTACGCATAGCGTTTTGGCTGAAGAAGAAATTGTATGGCAAAGCATAATTTAACGTGAGTTCATTTTTTTTGGCGAACAGGAATTTTACAGCAATCTACCGATCTTCCTTCCATCCGCTCCAATCATCGTGATCGCCACGGGAGATATTTCTCACCATCCCATACCCGAGTATGGTGGCAAAAATGATTCCGATAACGCCATAACGCGAATATCCGAACCAGAACGGACCGATCTCATGAATAATGAACAAGGCCGATCCAGCCAGCAATGCCGCGATCACCAGGGCACTTGCAACTTGTTTGGCAGTGCGGTTGAGCGTATGCACAAGCGGATCGACTCCCTGGTGGTTCAGGTTGACGTTGATCTTTCCGGTATTGATCTTGCGGATGGCATTTTTCAGGTCGTTCGGGAATTCTTCCATGTAATTGGCAATCTCATAAAGTCCGTTAAGAACTTTCATGCCCAACTTGAAAGGATTGAGTTTTTTTGCAATTGCTTTGAGAAGGTATGGCCGGGCGATTTCCAGCATATCAATTCCGGGATCCAGGTTACGGATCAAACCTTCGATTGTCACCATCGAACGCGCAAGTAAAAAGAAATGTGGCGGCACTTTCAGATCATACCGGACGATAATGTCTTTCAACTGCAGCAGCACAGTGCTCATTTCGTTTTCGTGTAAGCTTGAAACGCTGTAATTGCAAACAAACTCATTGATTTCGTATTCCAGCGAACGTATATCTCTGATCGAGGTTACCTCAGACATACGCATCAATGTACGAATGATCTTTGCCACATCTTTGGATCTTACCGATAAAAAGAGATTGCCCAGTATTTCGATATCCCGCGGAAGAATACTTCCCATCATACCGAAATCAAGGAAGCAGATGTGGCCGTCAGGTAGAACGAGTATATTTCCCGGATGAGGATCAGCGTGGAAGAAACCATATTCGAACACTTGCTTGATATAGGTTACCGCCAGCTTGTGTGCGACTTCCTTCCGGTCATATCCGTTTGACTCCAGGATCTTGCTATCAGTCACTTTCACACCGGAAATAAACTCCATCGTGAGTACTTTTCCGGTAGTGTATTCCCGGTAAACCGTTGGAACATGTGTGGTGTTATCGTTCGGATCATCAGTGATATTCCGGGCAAAGCGCTGGATGCTTACCGATTCGTGAATGAAGTCCAGTTCTTTCAAAATGCTTTCCTCGAAATTCTTAACGAGTCCGAGCGGGTCGAAACTTTTCAGGGAAGGAATTCTGCGTTCGAGGATAGCGGCCAGCATGTACATAATCCTGATGTCTTCGGTAATCATTGCACGAATTTCGGGGCGCTGCACTTTAATCGCAACCTTTTCACCAGTCTTCAGTGTGGCTTTGTGTACCTGTGCCATTGAGGCTGAAGCAAACGCCTCGGTTTCATAGGAGGCAAATAGTTCTTCCAACGGTTTTTTCAATTCGGTTTCGATCACCTGACGTGAGATCGCTCCCGGCTGAGGAGGCACGCTGTCCTGCAATTTTTCAAGCTGAACAATTAATTCGGCAGGAAGCAGGTCGGAACGGTTGCTCAGGATTTGTCCGAATTTAATAAATGTGGGCCCAAGTTCTTCACATACCAGGCGCATCTTTTCGTACTTGGTATACTTCCTGGCGTTGCTTCTGGTGGCACGCGGAACGAGCTTTCGCAACAGCGGAAATCTCCGGGTCTCAATCAGATAGGATACAACATCTTCGAAACCATAGCGCACAAAGATGCGAAGGATCCGGTTGAATCGCACGAAAGACCTGTAACGCCGGCGTATAGAATCAAATATTGCCATCTATCCTCTCGCTATTTTCCAAGTGGCGAATACGCGCTTCGGCCAGTTCCAGATTTTTAGTTACCTCTTCCAGTTTGTTTTCAAGACCGCTTAACTTGTCAGTATGGGCAATATTCACTTTTTCGTAGAATGACGCTACCATCTCGCCTATTTTCGTTTCCAGGTCTTCCCTGGCTTCCTTTGCTTTTAGTAGCAGCTTATCAGTAAAAGGGACTTCGTTACCATGCTCATCGACAATTGTCTCCGACATGAACTCATTGATCTTATCACGGCCCTGTTCCGACAGGCCCTTCAGCTTCTCCAGGAGATGGGTTTCCTTCGAGATCGCATACAGGTTTGCAGACAACGCTGCCAACTCGATAAATGTTCTTGCTTTCATTCCGCTAACTTCCTGCATTTAGAGGACGTGTGAATTGATAAACATCAGTATTCAAGGTGATTTTTGTCTCGGAACCACTGCGTACAATTTCTTATCTTTACCGAACTGAAAGAAGAGAAACCGTCACGACGGTGAGTATCTTATGAATTTTTTAAAAAGACACCCATGGATCTCCAATTACCCATATCGACGATCATGACAACACCGGTTGAGTGTGTTGGTCCGCAGCAAAAAATACTGGATCTCAAACATCTTTATGAGAAAAGCAATTTTCATCGTCACATTCCCGTTACTGAAAAAGACGTTCTGGTCGGCATGGTGAGCCTGGTCGATTTTATACATGGAATCAGTGATGCAACGCTCGACGATAAGGAGGCGGTTTATTCTTCAAAAACAGTTGCAAATATTATGTCGCACGATCCTGTAAGCGTCAGTGAAGATACTTCAATCGCTGACGTAGGAGCTCTTCTGGCAAAGGGCGAATTTAGTTCGGTTGTCATTATACGAGAGAACCGCGTCACCGGGATCGTAACTGTTACGGATTTGCTTCGATACTTTCTGAAACAACAGGATTGAGACTCTCTTATCCGGGTGAGTGAAAAATAGCGCTTGTGATCGCTAAAAGTCTTTTACCAACTTAATTAGTTAAATCTTGAGAACTACGGTTTGTTAAGTTATCTCAACCCAACTCGCTAACGTCATTGACGATTATCCTCTTCGCGGATAACCGATGACTGTGCTCAAACAGGGCCTCGATCACACTTAACGCACCTTGTTCCCTTGCGATTGTTACTTAACGCCAATGGGGTGCTTCCTCTTAAAATCAACTTTGTTCTTGATCAATAAGAATTCCATTCAGAATTCATGAAGTGTTCGGATACGAATTATTGGGGGATTGTGTTTAATGAGTCAGTTTAATCTCCGTTAACTGTTTTATATCTTTTAAAATCTTTTCGTCACGCACATCGATTCTGATCCCACGTCCTTCAGCATACACTTTTGCTGATTGCAATTGGTTTTTAATTGTGTCTGCTATTTCACTGCTCATAACGGCGTCGGTCGCTTTTTGTCCGAACACAAATGCCACTTTGAAATAACTTTCTCTTGGAAGCAGGTAAACGATTACCCTTTTTTTATCTTTTACTCGAAAACCCCACCCGAATTTCTTACCGGAGTAATTCCATTCGTCTGATGCCTCAGGATACAGTTCGTGAACATGGTTCCGAATCATCTGCCACAAATCGTAAGTTTCCTTCAATTCAACGAAAAGATCACCATCGCCGGGAATTACTGCTTTGTTTGTAAACACACTTATATCCATGGGTCTAAGATAATAATGTTCTCTTTATTATTTGGTCATGTCTTCGAGTCAATGGCCAGATTTTTGTGTCATTTTGCCGTAATAAAAGGTCTGTATTTTAATGTCGTTTTCCATACGCCTTTCTTCTCTTCATCAGCTTTATAAGTTCAAACCAGATCACCGAAACGAAACCAACCAGTATACAAATCAACAATTGAGTAATTGTCAGCGATTCAAACCCGAAAAAGGTTGTCAGCGGCGGAAGAAAAAGCTGTAGCCCCAGCAGGATAACCGTAATGGCAATTATGTAAGCCACCATCTTGTTTTTATACTTCAATGTTGTCCACAACGAATAATAAAACGAGCGGTTGACCAATGTCAGGAAGATGTTTGCAATGACGAGGTCGGTAAAAACCATTGTCCGCGTAAGCTCCTCATTATACCCCAAATGCACGGCATATTGGTAGACCAAAAGTGTCCCTGCTGTGATCACCAATCCTTGAATGATGCTCAAACCGAGCTCTCTCCAACGAAAGAAAGTTACGGACATCTCCTTCGGCTTTTGCAGCATAAGATTCTTTTCTATCGGCTCATTTTCATACACGATCGAGCAGGTCGGCCCCATTATAATTTCTAAAAAAATGATGTGGACGGGTGAGAAAATAGCAGGATACACCCATCCCAGGGCCAGCGGAACAAAGACGGTTAAAATGATTGGAATGTGAATGGAGATGATGTACTGAATTGCTTTTTTCAGGTTGGTATAGATCTTTCTCCCCATTTCAACAGCATCCACCATTTTAGACAAATCGTCTTCCAGTAAAATCAGTGATGCTGCATCTTTGGCTATTTCGGTTCCTCTTCTTCCCATTGCAATGCCGATGTGGGCTGCTTTCAATGCCGGGCCGTCATTGACGCCATCGCCTGTCATTGCCACTACCTGCTTTCTTGATTTCAAGGCCTCGATGATCTTGAGCTTTGCCTCAGGGAACATGCGGGTGAAAATGGAGGTATTCATGACACAATCGCCCAGCGCGTCGCCTTCGAGCTTCATCAGCTCATCGCCACTTATCGTTTTTTCGTGTCCCTGGAAATTGATTTGTTTGGCAATCGCAGCCGTCGTTTCTGCATTGTCACCCGTAATTATTTTTACGGAGATTCCGGCGGCATAAAATGCCTCGAGTGTCTGTTGGATGTTTTTCTTCGGCGGATCGTAAAACGCGACCACGCCTTTGAACCTGAAGGGGAATTCTTCCTGGTTGACCGGGAAATCCGATCCTAAAAAGGTAGCTTCACACACACCCAAAACCCGGTATCCACTGCCGGAAACTGCCTGTACGATTTCATTGATCTCTTTTTGCTCCGTTGCAGTAAGCCCGGCAACTTTCATCATTGTCTCCAAAGCGCCCTTGGCAGCTATAATTCTATTTCCGTGATGATCTTCAAAAACATGGGTCATCATCGGCGGTTTGCCGCTCAGTGGGTATTCATAAACTAGCCTGAAAGCGGGGCGTTCATCTATTTTACAAAAACGCTTATAGGCATTGTGCAGCGCTACTTCCATGGAATCAAACGGAATGGGTTCGCTTGACCACATGCCAAGAGTAATCAACTCCTTTTCTACTGCGGTTAAAGGTTCTTGTACATCGGAAAACTTCCCGTTGGAAAACACGAGTACTTTAGCCAGGCTCATGCTGTTTTCAGTAATGGTACCCGTTTTATCGGTACAAATGACCGTGGCGCTTCCCAATGTTTCAACGGTTTTCATCTGTTTTACTACGATCCCCGTTTTCATCAGTCGCCATGCACCGAGCGCCATAAACGTGGTAAAAGCTACAGGAATCTCTTCGGGTAAAATACTCATCGCCAGGGTCAGGGACTGCAGCAGACTTGTCAACAGGCGGTGAGAGTTGCTGTAATGAATCATCCAGACAACGATAAAAACCAGGGTTCCGGCAATTGCCATGTTCCTGACAAAATTGGATATCTGTAGTTCCAGCGGCGTTTTTTCCTCGTTGATATGCTCAATACTTTTCCCGATCTTTCCCAAACGGGTTTCGTTACCGATTGCTGTAACGATTATGATCGCTAAACCGCTGGCAACCGTTGTACCGCTATAAACGGTGCGATCGTGCATGGTTTTGTCTTTAAAGACCGGCAACGATTCCCCGGTAAGAATGGATTCATTTACCGAAAAGTCATTGGAATGGATGATTTCTCCATCTGCAACGATAAGACCACCTTCTTCCACCATCAACCGGTCGCCAATAACCACCTCCTCACTTTTAATTTCTTGTAACTGCCCGCTGCGTATAACCTTACAGGCTGGTTTTGAAAAGTCTTTCAGCTTATCCAGCGCCTTTTTGCTCCTGGAGTATTGATAGATCGAAATGGATGCCTGAAATAAGATGGCTGCCAAAAGAAACGCTCCATCACCTGTTTTGCCGCTTATAAAGTAAATGGTAGCTGCTACGAGCAGCAGAATCACCATCGGTTCTTTTATAATCCGTAAAAGGGTGGCAAAAAAACGATTGGTCTTTTTGAACATCAGTTTATTCATCCCGAACTGCTGTCTCGCCAGAACGACTTGCTCGGATGTCAATCCGGTAAGGGTTTTCGCGAAAGCGTTTTCCATATTAGGTGAGTTCGTTTCCGGAAGGAAGTCCCTTTGCAAAACAATCCAGGTTGTAGAGGGTTGTTTTGCACATATTGCTCAAAGCGGTATCGGTCAGAAATGCCTGATGGCCGGTGATCAGCACATTCGGGAATGTCATAAGCCTCGCGATTGTATCATCCTGCAAAATATCTCCCGAATGATCCTCAAAGAATAATCCTTGTTCCTTTTCATAGACATCCATTCCAAAATAACCGATATGTTCGCTTTTGAGAGAGCGAATCACCTCATCTGTGTTTACCAGGCCGCCACGCGATGTATTGATCAGCATTACACCGGACTTCATATGGTCAATCGCAGTACGGTCGATGAAGTAATGTGTTTGTTCATTAAGTGGTAAATGCAGTGTAATAATGTCGGACTCGCGATACAGTGTTTCAGGATTTGTATATTCTACCTGGTAACGTTGTTTGATCTCGTTTTCCACGATATCAAAAGCCAGCAGGCGACAACCAAATCCATGCAGGATGCGTGCGGCCGTTGAACCGATCTTTCCGGTACCAATAATCCCGACAGTTTTTCCGTTCATATCAAATCCGGTAAGTCCGTCCAGCGAAAAGTTTCGCTCCATGACACGGCTGTTTGACAGGATCAGTTTCCGGTTCAATGCCAACATCAGCGCCACGGCATGTTCAGCTACTGAGAACGGAGAATAGGCCGGTACACGCGCTACACGGATGCCCAACTGCTTTGCGCTGTTGAGGTTAACGTGATTATATCCCGCAGAGCGCAACGCAATGAAGCGTACTCCGTTTCGATAGAGCTGCTCAAGCACCGGTGCGGAAGCATCATCATTTGAGAACAAGCTGACCGCCTTGCAACCTTTACTCAGCGAAGCAGTTTCGACAGAAAGTACCTGATCTGTGAATGACAGCTGTAGCTCATTGTGGCCGACCGTTTCGAAGTAGGGTTTGTCAAACCCGTGGTAACTGTAAATCATTGTTTTCATACTGCTGATAAAATATTGATCAATTCGGTTGTCTCGGGTGTTATTGTATGGGACGTTTTTGCTTTTTTGATGAACCGGCCGTTATCGTATATTCCTTCAGGTCAAATTCAGACTCTATACGATCCTTCCCGTTCACGCCTTCGATCTGCCCTGCAAGGTTACCGTTCTCATAGAAATGCAGGATCGGAACTGATTCAATCCCCATTTCCGTCGCCAGGTGTTTATAGCGATCTATATTGATGCGCAGGATTTTAATGGATCCGCTGTAAGTAATCGCGAGTTCGTCCAACGTTGTTTCTATTGCCCGGCAATTTTTATCGCCTGGCAGGTAAAAATCCACAATAACCAGGTGTTCGAGGTCGAGCATCCAGCTGAATTCTTTCAACGTAAGCTCTTCGGGAGGCCACAGTTCCTGAGGTGTAAGCGGATATTTTTCATTGCTCCATCGTACCAGCCCATCTTTTAGTAACGTAACCGATTGGAATCCTTTTGTGCTTAAGTAAGCAACGGCCCTTGCACTACGTTCGCCTTTCTGGCAATAAATGAAAACGGGACAGGTTGAATCCAGCTCATCAATACGCCATTTCCAGGTAGGCGATTTCCAATCGAAGTTCGTCGCACCCGGAATGTGTCCTTCGGAAAATTCCTTTTCAGATCTTAAATCGATCAGGATTTCATTTTTCTGAGATTGCAAAGCTTCAGAAAACTCCTGTGGTTCCAGTTCCATTGTTTCCGGCCATAAGAAGAATGTTCCAGCTCCTATGACTACCAGGAATGTAATTGATGCGTATTTCATAAGTTTCATTGTTAAGCATTTTAAATTCACCTTCAGCTGATTTTCCATCTAAAGGAACATGTCTTGTAATTGAGCATCTGTTTTCGCAGTGCTTGAGATGACTCTACAAAGAGAACGAAATGAGGTACATGGCAAAATGACATTTGTCAAGTGAGCGATTGACAAGTGTCAACTACGCAGGATTATTCTTCTGAAATTTAATCGCTTGCAGTCATAAAGAACTGATAAAAATCAAATTGGCTATTGACAGAACTCAATAGTAATCGTATGACAACAGGATACTTTTGTTTCAATGCGAAGGTATTATGGAGATTCGTAAACTGATGCACAGCATTGAGAATGTGTCACAAATGAAAACGGTTCCAACTCATTGATGGATCGCCCTTAATTCACCAAATGATGAAAAAACGTATTCTGACTGTTTATTCACTTGTTGTACCAATTGCCGGAATTGCCATTTTTGTGGTCTTGTATTTCGTTGCCGCACGCTTTTATCCCGGCGGATCGAATGCAAATCCTACTCACAAAGGATTTGACTGGATAAACAATTATTGGTGTGACCTGATCGCCTCGTATGGTAAAAATGGCTCGCCAAATACGGGCAGGACTATTGCTCTGACCGCTATGATCACACTCTTCGCTTCTCTTTCGGTTTTCTGGTTCCGGCTACCGGATTTTTTTCGCGAAACACAATTTGCCAGATTATTTATAGGATATTCCGGAATAATCGCCATGCTGATTCTTGTTTTCGTTTTCACTCCTTATCACGATGCCATCATACTGATCGGAGGCTCGCTAAGCGCAATTCCGTTCGTTGGCACCTTGCGGGAACTCTACAGGAATCGCTGGCGGTTTCTATTCCTGTTCGGCAGTTTCTGTATGGCACTTATTCTTCTCAACTTTTATAGTTACTTATCAGGATGGTTGGTTTCCCTTCTACCGTTGATCCAGAAGATCACCCTTGTGTTTTTCCTGGGCTGGGTTCTTCTGATTAGCCTGAACTGCATTCTCCTTCTGAGGAGTCGAAAGCGCCTTGCAGCCAACACTTGTCATGCGAATTTGGAAAAAGTCAACTACGGGCTTGACAAACGTCATTGCCACCAGGCTAAAGATCAATGACCTTCGCATTATGTCGGGAATAGTAAATGAAGCTCCTGCTTTTCAGGTAGTGGACCACAGGAAGAAAGAACAATGACCCGCATCCTCCAACCAGTCGAACAGTATAAAACAGCAAATTATGGAAGTCATCAGCATTGAAATCAATGGCCGCCGCAAGGCATACGCCGTCCGGGAGCTTTTCAACAAAGCATTTCCGAACCTGAAACTGGAATTCTATGCGAAACCACATACGAAGGACGGACCTCATTCTGAAAAGATCGTAACCAGTTCCAGGCTGACCATCGCCGACTGTAGAACCGTTGATCATAACGGAATGCTTGTTATTGAGCCTGGCATGACCACTACAGAACTTAAAAATCATTTGCGTGATACATTCGGTCTAAAGGGGGAAGTCTTTAAATGGAACGGGGCGTCCTGGCAACCGGTAGATTCCGGCAAACAGTCACTGGAAAACCTGAACAAGCTCAACGGCCCTATTTTGTAACGCAGATGGAAGAAGGGTTACAGCGCATCTTGATTGAAACGGGAGAAATCAGTCGTTTTACGGCCCGTTTCTTCCGGGAACTTTTCCGGCGCGGGCACGAGTTTGCCGAAATGTTGCGCCAGTGTTTTTTCCTTGGCTACAAATCACTCGGACTTGTGATGACCACCGGATTCATTATCGGGCTTGTCATCACGATACAGTCTCGACCAACGCTAGTACAATTCGGCGCCGAAGCCTGGTTGCCGGGCATGATCTCTGTTTCACTTGTTCGGGAGATCGTTCCCGTAGTTACAGCACTGATCTGCGCCGGAAAAATTGGCTCTGGTATCGGGGCTGAGCTGGGTTCAATGAAGGTGACCGAGCAGATAGATGCGATGGATGTTTCAGGAACCAATCCTTTCAAATTCCTGGTAGTCACGCGTGTATTCGCTACTACGTTAATGGTTCCGTTGCTGGTAGTATTTGCCGATGGAGTTGCGCTTTACGGCGGATACCTGGGGGTGAATATCCGCGGCGCGGTCAGCTGGAATCTTTATTGGGCACAAGTGCTCGATTCACTTTCATTCGGCGACATTGTTCCCTCCATTGCCAAAACATTCTTTTTCGGTTTCGCCATCGGCCTCGTGAGCTGCTATAAAGGCTATACAACCCAACGTGGAACAGAAGGTGTTGGAAGATCGGCCAATGCCGCCGTAGTAATTTCCTCACTGCTGGTGTTCATTCTCGACCTGATTGCCGTTCAACTCACCGATCTCTTGCAGCTTACATGAAATCACAGAAAATTCATACCGATCCCGATGTGGTTGTCCGTTTGGAGCACATCTGCAAATCATTCGGTGAGAATCAGGTTTTACGTGATTTTAATCTCGTACTGCGACGTGGTCAGACCATGGTTGTACTCGGGAAATCCGGATCGGGTAAGTCGGTTCTGATCAAATGCATCATCGGCCTGATCCACCCCGATTCGGGCACGATCCGCGTGTTTCAACACAACCTGTCTGATATTGATACCCGGAAACTAGATGAGATGCGCGCACGCGTTGGATTTCTTTTCCAAAGCAATGCGCTGTACGACTCGATGACCGTTCGGGAAAACCTCGAATTTCCGTTGCGGCGGCACCGCAAAGGCATGGAAGAAGCGGAAGTTGACCGGCTGGTTATGGAAGCGCTGACCAATGTTGGCCTGCCACACACCACCGACATGATGCCGTCGGAACTTTCTGGCGGGATGCGCAAACGGATCGCACTTGCACGGACAATCATCCTGAAACCCGAGATCATTCTTTACGACGAACCGACGACCGGTTTGGACCCGATAACCGGCAAGGAAATCAGCGATCTGATTGTTGAACTTGGCCGGAAATACAGCACGTCTTCGATCATCATTTCGCACGATATGCACTGTGTGAAAAAGGTCGCCGAAAAGGTCGTGATGCTGATAGAAGGAAAGTGCTATGCAGAAGGAACCTATGAAGAGCTCCGGAAATCCGGTGACGAAAAGGTCAGAAAATTCTTTGAATCATGAAAAAAGAAAACAGCAGAAATATACGTTTAGGCCTGGTTGTCTTGCTTGGATCGGTAGCCATTATTGCGGCGCTTTATTACGTAGGCAGTCGTCAGCGATTGTTCGGCTCAACCATACAGATCAAAGCCGCTTTTTACAATGTAAACGGACTCAGGAAGGGAAACAGTGTGCGCTTTACCGGAATAGACGTTGGTACTGTGGAATCTGTCGAGATCATTAGCGATACCTCCGTACTTGTCGTCATGGCTATCGATGCCGAGGCATGCCGCTTTATTCGCAAAGATGCCCTGGCGGTCATTGGAACCGACGGTGTAATGGGCAACAAGTTGGTGAATATCAATTCGTCAAGGAGTAAAGCACATACCATTGAAGACGGAGATGTATTACAAACATTGAAAACCATGGAAATAGATGCAACCTTCCGTACACTGAACAACACGAACGATAACCTGAATGCGGTATCCGCAGACCTGCGGGTGATAACCGAAAAGCTGAACAGCGAGCAGTCGTTGCTGAACGTTTTGCTTGACCGGTCAGTATCCAACAATGTTCAGACCGCAATTGCCAATTTCAGATATACCGGCGAGAATACAGCTGTATTGACTGGCGATCTGCGTGCTATGGTCCGCAATGTGAACGAAGGAAAAGGAACGGCTGGGCTGCTGCTTACCGACCCGGAATTGCGTTCTGAAGTCAGCCAATTCATTGTGAATATCCATTCCATTACGGATAGTCTCGCAGTAATCTCAGGCAATTTCAACGAACTTTCGAAAGAGCTGAAAAACGGAGAAGGCATTTTTAGTGTTCTGCTTACCGACACCTTGTCGGCTCAAAGGATGGAACGCATCCTGGATAACCTGGAACAAGGATCCGGTAATTTCAACAGTACATTGGTGAATCTAAAGAAAAAATGGCCGTTTAAAGATGCAAAAGCAAGCAAAAAGAAATCGAACTGATTATAGAGATATCCTGATCGAAAGCAAAATAAAGAACCCGTTTCACACAGAAACGGGTTCTTTATTTTGACGTTTTATTGCGGGCAATTACAGCTTGAACAATTCTGTTTTCATCCCTCTTTCCGGAATTATAGCCTCAAGTCCATAGACTTTCCTGATCTCAGTCTTCAGAGCTTCAGAAGCCTCCTGCTCTCCATGAACAATGAATACCTGTTCGGGTTTTCTTCGCAGAGCACTCATCCAGTCAATGAGTTCATCTCGATCAGCATGTGCGGATAGTCCTTCCACAAGAACAATATTGGCTCTGACCTTCCAATATTTCCCGCGCATCTTTATTTCGTCGATGCCGTCGAGCAGCGCTCTTCCACGTGTGCCTTCGCCTTGATGACCGACAAGTAGAATGGTAGCATTAGCGTCACCGAGGAAATGCTCAAAATAAGTCAGAATCCGTCCGCCTGTTGCCATTCCCGAGGCGGCAATAATAATCTTTGGTGCATTGCTTTTTGCCAGTTCGGTCGTTTCCTGTGCCTTTCGAACAAGGTGTATACAACCCCGGACTCTATCTGAAACTGCCGGAGAAATCCGATGCCAGTAAAGGTTATTACTAAAAACATCGAGCACATGAGTACCCATCGGACTATCCATATAGATTGGGATATGAGGAATGGCTTTCTCCTGGCGCAGTTCCCAGAGGTAATACATCAGAAGCTGTGTGCGTTCCACAGCAAAGCTTGGAATGAGAATAGTTCCTTGTTTGGACGCTGCCTTCCGGATCGTTTCAGCCAGTTGTTCCTTCGGGTCTTCCCGATGCTCTCTGTTGCCATAGGTCGATTCGATGAACAGAAAATCCGCGTGTTCCGGTTTTTGAGGTGGAAAAAGCAACGGATCTTTGGGCCGGCCAATGTCTCCGGAAAACACGAGCATCTTGTCTCCTATTGACAATTCAACAAACGTAGCGCCAATGATATGTCCGTTATACTGGAAACGAAAAGAAACCGTTTCGCTAAGATTCATCCAATTATCCAGCTCTGCAGTTACGAACAACGGGAAAACAGCTTCGGCTTCCTTCACTGTGTAAAGTGGTAGCGCCGGATCGTGTCTGCTATAACCTCCCCTGTTCGCACGTTCAGCATCTTCTTCCTGTATCCGCGCACTGTCAAGTAAAATAAGCCTGGCAATCTCCATGGTGGGTACAGTGGCGTAAATCGGGCCGGAGAATCCCTGTTTGACAAGAAGAGGCAGATAACCCACATGATCAAGGTGCCCGTGTGTGAGAATCACTGCATCAATCGCCGGAACATCCACCGGAAGCGGCATCCAGTTGATTCTCCTGAGTTCTTTCAATCCCTGAAAAAGACCGCAGTCTACCAACAAATGCATGTCAGGAGTTTCGACCAGGTATTTGGAACCTGTAACAGTGCCGGCAGCACCTAAAAATTGTATTGTGACATTTTTTTTCTGCTTCATGGTGCGGGTTTTAAAGAATTATTTTTTCGGTGTTTTTCAGTTACTGTATTAAGATCGTGGCACAGCTGTTTCACTTCGTTGAGGACAACAGCGAGGCGTGTGCCGCGAACTCCCAGATTGCTCACTAACTTTTCGTTGTCCAACAACGATTTGCAGAGTACGATCTTGCGGTCGAGCAGCTTCTGTTTTTCAGCTTTTGTAATAGAAGTAAGGCACGTAATCGGATAAAGGGCCAGCGTATCGATCTGCTCCTTGAGGCTGCCTTTCATAGGGAAATCCCAGCCAAGCAGTTCGATTCCGGTGCAGGCTGCGTAACGTATTGCATCTTCAGAGAATCGTGTATTTGTGACGATCCGGAAGCGGAATTTTTTTTCCTTGCGTGACGGATGCAGGCACCATTCCTGTTGTACATCCTGAAAACGTGCATGGATGTAAAGCGGGATCTTAACGTTGGTTATAATTCCCTGGTAATTGTGATACTTGCATTCAATCAGGATGCAATCGTTGTTTAATTCAGCAATAACGTCGATTTCATGATTGACGCAATGGCCGGGTACAATCTGGCCGGTCTTTATTCTGTATCCCTGGTGTTGCAGAATCCCTGCAACATATTGCTCGAATGGAAAACCGGAAGGTCCCAGCTCCATAATAGCCTGTTTGAGATGATAGCGTGCCGCCAGATGTCGCGAGCCTTCTTTCAGCAAAGCAAAAGCGATTTTATAAATCTTTTTGGTAGGCATCCCTTCAAAAAGCTGCCCTCTAACCTCGTCGAGGATACGCTCTACCTGTTCACGTGCTGCTCCGGAGCGAAAGAGCGACTTGCGAAGACGATCCTCCGAAAAAGGCATACGGTCGCCGGAGGCTTTAGTGATGTAAACTGTTTCTTCCGTTTTCATTATCGATGTAAAAATTTCCAACACGACTGGTGTCGGACAGGTTTTCAGGCTTTAAGAATTCAAAAATCCCGGCAGCTTTCCTACCGGGATCATTCCGCCGGATATCAGATAACTTTGATTTCTTTCTTCGGCAATGTTTTGGTTTCTTCCTTCTTCGGAATATCGACCCTGAGAATACCTTTGTTATTTATTGGTTTCATTTTGAAATTATTCGATATCCAGATCATAGTTGGGAGGCTCGGGTTGAATACGTGTGCTCAGGAATTCTCCTTCCTTGTTCTGCTCACGGAGTGTCCAGCTGTCGGTAAGTATCGTTTCCAGCCACGTTTTTCCGGATTTCCGAAATACCTGTACGCCAAGGTCATAGTGAGTACCAAACAATTGTTCGAGCTCAGAAACGCGCATATCAGGATAAATATCAATTTCACCTTCGTTGTGTGTCTTACGAATATCACCCAATCGCTGATCGTGTGGCAAGAGAAACTTTAAATGAGTTCCATTTCCTGGCCGATGACGCTTTGAAAAGAATTCAAGCTTCAGATAAGGAAAACGTTCGCTGAACTGCTGCTGCACGTCTGCAATGGTCGTGTGATCATGGATGGATATCTTCATTGTACGTATAAATTAATTGTTAGAGGCTTCCAGCGCCAGCAAAGGCACCTTGGCGTGAAAGGCCATTTGTTTTGTGTGCGGCTCCATCAGCAGGCGGCTGAAGAACGAATGGTGACGGGCAATCATAACGACCATATCCATTTTATACTCGGAAATGAAATCATTGATCCCTTGCACAATATTTTCATGATGCAGGTAAAAGAATGTGTGATGCAAGTTCTTGAAGGAGCGATCAAGCTTGTAAGCGGCCAGCGTTTCTTCCATTGTAGGAGATACGATTGGAGCAAGAACGACATTGAGAATAAAGATCTCGGCCCCGAACAGTTTTGCCATATCCTTCAATGGTTTGAGTACCTGCGGTTGCGTTTCAACAAAATCACAGGCAAATACGATCCGTTTAATCGCCCGGTAGCGCATCTTCTGATCGATGGCCAGCACCGGAACTGGTGAACTGCCTATAATGGAAGTTGCCGTGCTGCCAAAAAAACGTTCTGACAGGTATCCTGCGCCCTGTGTTCCCATAACAATGAGATCCGCTTTTTTCTTTTCCGCATGATTTTGTATCTCTTCTATTGGAAACCCGCTAATGCATTCGCAGTCTATTTTCAGATCCGGATAGCGTTTTAAGGTTCTTCGCTTTAACTTCTCCAGGCCAGCCAAACCTTCCCGGAGCAGCTGATCAGCAGACGGAAGAGCGATGGTTGTGTTAGTGGAAATCAACCCCGGAGCAAGGCACACATGTAACAGCTGGACACGGGCATTACTCTGATTGGCAAGCCGGATGGCGTAATTCATTGCGTTCAGGGAGATCTTTGAGAAATCGATCGGAACAAGTATCTTTTTCATATTACAGAATTAATAGATTAATTAACGGTGAAAGAACACGTGGTCAAGACTCCATGCATTCCAGTCTTGTGGTAACGAGAGCAGGAATAACAACAGTAAAAGTCTTGGAAAAACATGCTTTACATCCCATAACGGAGATATGATCCCAAAACCAATTGCCGCAACCAGCAAGTTGATACCAAGGAGGTATAAAGCGGCGTATTCAAACAATCCCAGCAAAAGCAGGAATCCGCAAATCAGCTCAGTAACGGAAGTGAACCAGGCAGCAGCCATTGTCAGAAAACGGGGCACTCCTTTTGGGTTGAATCCTTCTGCATACGCAGCGGTTGCTTTTCCGATACCCACACGAAACAGTGCATCATATCCCTGGAAAAAGAACAACAAGCCCAGAAAGATCCGTGCGATCGTGGCAGCAGCTATTTCATGATATTGAGAAAGCGTTTCCATTCATTTGTTTTTGGGTGTTAATACCGCAAAAGTATTACCTGATTTACGCTCTTGCGATGAAGGAAATCAGTAAGTGTTATGACATCTGTCATTCAAAAATGTGCGGCCCGGAGGGAATGATAAACTTCAGTCAACACGCTGAGAAACATCATGGTATACCGTTTAATAATCAAGCTTCTTTGTCCCGTAATTTTTAAATTAATATGTCATGAAAACAGATCTGGAATTGCAGAAAGTTGTGATGGAAGAGCTTCAGTGGCAGCCCACGCTCAAGCCTTCGAAAATTGGTGTTTCTGTGAGCAATGGAGTAGTGACCTTATCTGGAATGGTGGATAATTATGGTCAAAAACGTGATGCAGAGAATGCTGTCTTAGGCGTTGAAGGCGTCAAAGCAATTGCAGACGACCTCGAGGTAAGCCTACACCAGGAAAATGTTCGCACAGATACAGAAATTGCCGAAGCCGCAATCAACACCCTTACGTGGCATTCACTCGTCCCGAAAGACAAGATCACAGTGCGTGTTGAGAACGGATGGATTACTGCCGAAGGCAAGGTCAGCTGGATTTATGAGAAAAATGCTGTGAAAAACGCGCTTTCCTATCTTCCTGGCGTCAAGGGAATCACGAACCTGGTTACCATTGTGCCGGGAATCGACGACGGGAACGTAAAAAGAAACATCAAAGCCGCTTTTGAGCGCAATGCAAGTATCGACGCGAACAATATTCATGTCGGCCATTCAGGTAATAAGGTTATCCTCACGGGAACGGTTCGTTCCTATGCAGAAAGACACGATGCGGAAAAAGTCGCCGGCAATGCTCCGGGAGTTACGCAAGTTGATAACCAACTGGAGGTTAAAATCCCGAATTATTTATCCTGAAGACGCCGTTTTGAGTTACAAAAAAACGGTGTGGATCAATTCCGCACCGTTTTCTTTTTATGGTTTTTCAGATGGCTTTGCTGAAAACTGTTGCCTTCGATTCCGAGGCCCAAAGCCGGGCATCGAAAACCATACAGATGTTACGCAGGAAAGGGCGTCCCTTTTTGGTAACAGACAAGCGAAATGGTTCCACAATCACAAGTTCATCTGCAATAGGATCTGAAAGTCGCGCCAGGCCGGCATACAGTCCTTCGCACTTTTCTTCCTCCAGCTCCCAGCTCGTTTCGAAACGACACATTAGTGAGAGAATGTGCCGGCGCAGAATGAGGTCTTCTTCTGTGAGTACATGCCCTTTGAAGAACGGAAATTCACCTTTCGCAACGCGTGTCTGATAAGATTCTATAATTTTCTCATTTTGCGCAAAGCCATGCCAGGTATCACTGATCGCAGACACTCCCAACCCGATCAGAAGTTGTGTGTGCAAAGTGCCGTATCCCATGAAATTGCGGTGCAGTTTTCCTTGTTTTGCCGCTTTAGTAAGCGGATCCTGCTTCAAAGCGAAATGATCCATTCCGATTTCAACATAACCGGCCACTTCAAAGGCTGTTCTGCCCAACTCGTACAACAGTCTCTTCGTTTCAGCATCAGGCAGGTCCGCTTCCGAATAAGCACGTTGTCCGGGCTTCATCCATGGAACATGCGCATAACTGTAAAAAGCAATGCGGTCAGGACGCAAGCGGATAACTTTATTTATGGTTTCCATCATACTCTCAACCGTTTGCAACGGCAGGCCATAAATCAGGTCATAATTGACAGAATCGTAGCCCATCGAACGCGCGAGAACTGTGACTTCTTCAACGGTTTCCTCTGTTTGGAAGCGGTGAATAGCCCGTTGGACATGCTCGTCGAAATCCTGTATACCCAGACTAATGCGGCGGAAACCTTTTTGGTAAAGCACCGCCAGGTGGCGAGAACTGGTACTGTCGGGGTGACCTTCAAAACTCAGCGCAGCATCCGTGCAGAGTTCGGCCCGTTGGAGAATCCCGTCAAGCAAGTAGCCCAGGTTGTCATGACTGAAGAAGGTAGGCGTTCCACCACCAAGGTGAATTTCCCGGATGCGCGGTTTTTCTTCAAACAGGTCAATGTAAAGCTTCCACTCTGCCAGTAAAGCTTCGATATAGGGCTCTTCCACACGGTGATTGACAGTGATTCGCGTATTGCATCCGCAATAAGTACAAAGACTTTCGCAGAAAGGAAGATGAATATAAAGACTGATCCCTTCCGACTCGTTCGAGCGGATGAAGGTTTCTTTGATCAACAGTTTCCAGGTTTCCTGCGAAGGTTTTTCCGCATCCCAATAAGGAACGGTTGGATAACTCGTGTAGCGTGGTACTGCCTGGTTGTATTTGGCAATCAGTTTGTTCATATCACCTAATTTTGTTCATTGAACGTATTGACCGGCAGATGGTGAAAACACGGATCTGATCACCTCAAAACCACCAATGACATTGTACACATGCTTAAAATCCTCTCGCAGCAGTATGGAAGTGGCAACCAGCGAGCGGTAACCACCTGCACAGTAGACCGCGTAACACCGGTCTTTGTCAAGAAGGCCAACTTTCGCCTGCAATTCGTCGAGCGGAATGTTGATAGCACCATCAATATGGCCAAGCTCAAACTCCGCCTTTTTTCTAACGTCAAGGAATTGAAACGATTGTCCATCGATCAAGTTGTCCGATAACTCTTTGGCCTGAACGGATAAAATATCTGAAACCTCACCACCCGTAGCTTCCCAGGCAGTTATCCCGCCATCGAGATAGCCGATGCAGGAATCCATTCCAATGCGTGCTAACCGTGTAATAACTTCTTTTTCGGTTCCGGGATCAGAAACAAGCATCAACGGACGGCCGAATGCGAGCAATGCTCCGGCCCAGATAGCAAATTGTCCGTCAAGACCAATATGAATTGCTCCGACAATAAGCCCGTGCTTCGGATATATCGCATTGCGGGTGTCCAGCACTGTTGCACCGAGCGCTATTTCACGGCGGAAAACATCAGGTGTCAATAATTTTTGAGAACGCTCCAAAACTGCATCCAGATGCTCACAGCCTTCTTTGTTAATGGTGGCGTCACGGAAAAAATAAGCCGGCGCTATTGGCTGGCCTTTCACAATTGAAGCAATAAAATCTTCTTTTTTCTGCAAGAAAACTGGGTTATAGCTCCGCTCCGCTCCGATTGTCGTTTGGTTTGCGCTCCCGAGATTCTTCCCGCAAGCAGATCCGGCGCCATGTCCCGGGTAAACCGTTACGTGGTCGGGCAAAGTCGCCAGGCTGGCGTTAACGGAATCATACAGCCGCGAAGCGAGCTCTTCCGCATCAAGATTGCCGCTGTGCAGGTCTGGCCTGCCGACATCGCCTACAAAAAGCGTATCACCTGTGAATACAGCCTGGGGAATTCCCTCCTTGTCTGACAGTAAGAAAGAAGCCGATTCGATTGTATGTCCGGGAGTATGCAGTATACGAACAGAACAAGAACCTAATGGTAACGTTTCGTTATGAACAGCCAGATGTACAGGATAATTTGGGGTAGCGCCAGGCCCAAAAACAATCTCTGCTCCGGTCCTGTCTGCCAGCTCAAGGTGACCTGAAACAAAATCGGCATGAAAATGTGTTACGAAAACATAACGGATGGTTGTTTTATTCTCCCGCGCCATTTCCAGGTAGGGTTCTATGTCGCGGAGCGGGTCAATTACGGCGGAAACGCCGTCTGAATCAATGTAATACGACGCCTGTGCCAGGCAACCGGTGTAGAATTGATGGATTTTCATAACTTATGTGTTTCGTTAATGTGTAATTCGCAAAGCGTCAGTAAACGCGGGAAAAGAATATTGTTTTCGATGTGCAGGTGCATGTGCATGTCCTGTTCAAACAGCAGAAGATTATGCATTAGAATGCCATATTCCGGAGAAGCGTCTGCAGGAACAGAGAAATGTCGCGCTGCTGTTTTCACTTCTTCAAGCAAACTGATAATTGCTTCATGTTCCCGGCGCAGCGAATCAATGGCCGGGCCCAGCGTTGCGGATTCGTCATGCACTGTTTTCGGCGCTTTGTTGCGGTACTTTCCCGACAACCTACGCATCAAAGGGAACAAGGCTTCGTCTTCTTTATCGGAGTGTTCCAGGAGATGATCTCTCAACCGTGCAAACAAAGGTGCAAAGTTTTCCAATCGTGCGCGCTGTCTGCAAGTGGGATCCGAAAGCAAGCGATTCATGTCCTCCTGCATTCCATTGAGCAGGCAGCGCTCGTTGGAATGGTAACGACCGTTGATGTAGTCAACAAGACGTTCAGTGCTCATGTCCTCTAACGTGAATGAATAGATGATCATCGATGATTCACGGAGTTCAGAAAGTTCGGCATCGATTGCTTCGAACGACAACCCTTTCTCTTTACAGGCTTCGCGAAGCGTTTGTCCGCCATTTCTGTAATAATCCAGCTCGTATCTTTCAAACAAACGGATCGAAGCGGGAACGTGTATGGCCAATTCTTTAAGGGTTAGCATAGCAATCTATTTTGAACAACATTGGTGGTGACAGGATTGTCCCGTAGTTTCAAGCGCCGGACTTAGATAAGGTATACCCAGATTCAATCCGCGTAAGATGAGCATTAATGCCATGATCCCAACGAATAGTGGAACTGCCCGGTTGATCCTCGTACGAAAGCGAAGGCCTATCCGCTCACGGAATAGTGTGACGGCCATCATCGCGGGCAATGTTCCTGCGCCGAAAGCAGCCATGAACAACATACCATTCAGTATGCCACCTGTAGCAAGCGCCCCTGCAATTGCGAGGTAAACAAAACCGCATGGCAGGAAACCATTGAAGAATCCAATCAGGAACAGCGTATAGCGGCTATGCGTTCCAAACAATTGTCGAATGTAGGATTTCAACTTTTCCAAAACACGGGACAAAGCGGGAAACCGGAAGTATTTTCGCAAAAGAAACGGAATCATGATTCCTAGCAGGATAAGAATCCCAAGAACTACAGAAAGTGCGTTTTGCCACCCCGCCAGCACAAAGCCTTTGCCCAGTAATCCAAAAAGCACTCCCATGCTTCCGTAAGCGATCACACGGCCAAAATTGTAAACAAGACTGCCCCATAATACACTGAAACGGGAAGTACGGCGCACCGGGATCGCAAGAGCAATAGGGCCGCACATGCCTACACAATGAAAACTGCCAAGAAATCCAAGGGAAAGTGCTGCTAGTAACATCGTTTAAGGAATTTGAATGACGCCTTCGTTATAATAGGAATCTCTCCCTGACAGCCAATCGATCTGCATCCGGTACATCCCTTTTTTTAGCTGTGCGAGCGAAATATACCGCAGGCTGTCACTATCAGAAGGCAATGTGATCATTCGGTCAAGATGCGCGTTTGAAGGTCTGAAAAAAAAGACTTTGGCGGCATACTCTCCCTTGTTGACTCTGGGAAATTTTAACAACAGTGTGTCACCCAAAATTTGCCAGGTCATTGGTTCTTTCAGCGCAGAAGTCCGCTCCATTTTATTGATCTTCTCCTGGTACTCCAGCTCCAGCTGATAATAATCTTTCGACACGAGATCTACGTTTTCACGCATCGTTAGCCCCACCATTGTCACAATCAACGCGACAAATCCAAGGTAGAGGCATGTAATTTTAATTCCCCAGCTCATATAATTGCAATTTTATCGGGACGGGCCCATGAAATTCGTTTTGACAGTTTGCAGCAGCTTGCCTTTCGACCAGATACTCACGCGGAGCTTTGTTTTTCGGTCCGTCAATTTGTTTTTCGGCAAAAAAATGAAAAAGGTACCCGAGGTTTCGGACGTTTTTGCCGCTAGGATTGGTTTACCGACTATTTTTATCATTCCTTCCTGGTTCTCCAGGCGAAGCGTTATCGGAGCATCGTTGTGTGTCTTATTGACCAGCTTAATGTTGTACAGATTGCTGATCCTTCCATTATCCTGCTCCTGATATAACATGCCCGGTGTGCGAAGGATCGTCGCGTCAACATCCTTTCGGGTAATCAACAGCACTGCGAGAATACCGATCAGACCGATGAGCACAATCGAGTACGCAATAATACGCGGCGTGATCTTCAGGCGTTCACCTTTGGCAATCCCATTTTCAGAAGCATAGCGAATCAAGCCTTTCGGATGTCCGGTCTTTTCCATCATAAAATCGCAGGCGTCGATACAAGCCGTACAATTCGTGCATTCCAACTGTGTTCCGTTACGGATATCGATAGCAACCGGGCAGACTTTGACACACTGGAAGCAGTCAATGCAATCGCCGATCGGTAAAGCCCCTTCCGTTTTACGGTACTTCCCGCGAGGTTCGCCACGTATGTAGTCGTAAGCGACCAACAATGTGTTTCTATCGGTCATGACGCCCTGCAACCTTCCATACGGACAAGCGATCAGGCAAACCTGCTCGCGAAACCAGGCATACACAGCGTAGAAAATACCGGTAAACACCAGCAAGGAAATGAACCCGCCGACATGCATCGAGACCGGCTCCCGAATGATACTGAACAGTTGATCGGTACCGATGATGTATGCAAGAAACGTATTCGAAATCAGAAAGGCGAACAAAAAGAAAACAACATGTTTGCCGCCCCGCTTGAGTAGTTTTTCACCGTTCCACGGCATCGCGGTCAGTTGCTTTTGATACGTTGCATCTCCTTCGATCCAATATTCGATTCGACGAAAGACCATTTCCATGAAAATAGTCTGAGGACAGATCCAGCCACAAAATATGCGCCCGAAAACAACCGTAAAAAGGACAACGAAAACAATGAAGACAAGCATCCCGATTCCGAACAGGAAAAAATCCTGTGGCCAGAACGTCACTCCGAAAAAAACAAAGCGGCGTTCAAGAATATTAAACAGGAAGAACGGATCGCCATGTACCCGGACGAACGGAAGAGAAAAGAACAGGATAAGGTAAAAGATGCTTACAATACTGCGGGCAGTATAGAACTTCCCCTTCGGTCGCTGGGCATAAATCCAGCTACGGCGCCCTTCTTTCGAAATGGTCGACACACTGTCACGAAAACTTTCATCCGGATGGTATTCTGCCTGTTTGTCCATAATTTTAACTAGTTGCCTGCAGTTGAATCTGCTATTTCACTGAACAATTCACCTTGTGGTTCCTTGGCATTCGGAGGGTTGGTACCGCGCAGGGATTTCACGAAACTGGAAACCTCATGAATCTGGCGGGCACCGAAATCCTGCTGCCAGGACTTCATTCCTTTATCCGGATATCCATATTTGATAGTCTTGAACACATCTTTTACGTCGCCTCCATGCAGCCAGTAGTCGTCTACAAGATTTGGCCCGACTCCACCCTCTCCGGCAGCGCCGTGACAGGCAGCACAGTTGGTTTGAAAAATTGCTTTTCCTGAAGCAATAGAGGCATCATCGGTCAGTAATGTCGCATTGTTCTCATCAACGAGATTGGCAGCTTTCTTTCGATATTCAACCATTTCACGCTCGGCCTGAACCAGCTGCTCATTGTATTCGGCAATCTGTAGCTTCCCGGTGTGAAATACATGATAATGGAACAAATAGACGACTGAAAAAACGATACTAAGATAAAAGCCATATTTCCACCAAGGCGGTAAGTTGTTGTCCAGCTCACGGATGCCATCGTAGTTGTGATCAAGCATAATATCTGCTTCCTTCTCGATGGCAACGGAACGATTTAACTTTTCCATCATGGTAGGCCGTTTCACTGCCTTTTTTGCTTTCAATCGTTCTTCTGCCACCCGTGCCCGGCGCTCATAAGCTCCGAGACGTTCCATTGCGATCACATACAGTTTCCAGGCAACCAGCATTTCAAAAGCAATGAAACAAACGAGTACCCAGAACGTTGTGCCATCCATTCCCCAATAGTCGGAAGTTGCAGCTGAGCCCGATACAGGCGCTGCAACGGAGGTAGAATCGGTTTGTCCAAAAGCCGGGACTGATAACATTCCAATTGAAAACAATACCAGGATTACCTTCGGAAGATTGCCGGCCTCACGTTGTTTGCGATCTTCTTCCATCCTGAAGCGGATTGCTCCTTTTGCCACTTCGGCAAAAACGATTATGGCCAGCAATAAAGCTATAGCAATTGTGAGCAGGCCAATAAAAACCGGGCTATCAAAGAGCGTTGTCTCTTCAGGTGTTGTGATGGCAGACGTTGCAGAAATATCCGCTGCTGTTTCCTGTGCCACCCCCGACAATGAAATCAACACTGCTGTAATAGAAAGTACAAGCTGTTTCAAAAGTCTCATGGCTGTTTTACGGGTTTGGATAAGACGTTTCATGACTGTTTTTTCTGAAGGGTGGACGGATCATTGTTCTCTAGCGGGATCTGCTTCAGATCCTTGATATGCTGTTTGTCGGCACGAATCACATATAGAAGCAGGATCGTGAAGAATGTAAAAAAGATGATCAGCGAGATTAACGGAAAAATACCGATTCCCATAATTGATTCGAGATAATGAATGAATTTCATGACGTTTATTTTTTAGCTGCCGAACCGGCTTTAATATCTGTTCCTAAGCGTTGCAGGTAAGCAATCAGGGCAATGATTTCTTTATTGGAAGAAGTTTCGATACCGTCCCTCTTCAAGCGCGCTGAAATGCTGTCGGCCTGTTGCATAAGCATTTTATTCGCCTGTTTGTCAAACCCTTTGGGATATGGCACACCCAAGGTCACCATCGCACGGATCTTTGACGGCGTAGAAGCCGTATCAAGATCGTCATCAAGTAACCATGGATAGGATGGCATGATAGAACCGGGAGACATACTTCCCGGGTCCAACATGTGGTTGTAGTGCCAGGAATCCGGATACTTTGCGCCTATACGGTGCAAATCCGGGCCTGTACGTTTAGATCCCCATTGGAACGGGTGATCGTAGACGAATTCACCGGCCTTCGAATATTCACCGTAGCGGGCAGTTTCAGAACGGAACGGACGGATCATCTGGGAATGGCAGGTATAACAGCCTTCCCTGACGTAAATATCCCGCCCCTGTAGTTCAAGCGGCGTATATGGTTTCACATGGCTGATCGTCGGTACATTGGACTTTACAAGGAAAGTCGGTACCATTTCAATAATACCACCAATAAGGATGACTACAAGGCTTGCGATCATCAACTGAACAGGTCTGCGCTCAATCCAGCGGTGCCAGTGCTCTTTTCCATGCGATTTTTCAACTTTAGCAAGTGGAGCCGCTTCCGCCTCTTCGTTTGCAAGGAAAGAACCTGCACGAACTGTTCTCCAAAGGTTGTAACCCATTAGCAAAGCTCCGATAAGATAAAGTCCTCCGCCAAGGGAACGAGCGATATACATCGGTCGGATTTGAACAACCGTCTCAAGGAAATTCGGATATTTCAACATACCTTCTTCCGTGAACTCTTTCCACATTAGGCTTTGCATGAAACCAGCCCAATAAAGCGGGATCGCATAGAACAGGATACCTAGTGTTCCAAGCCAGAAATGCCAGGACGCCAGTTTTTTCGACCAAATTTCAGTACGGAAAATTCTCGGGATCAGCCAGTAGAGAATACCAAATGTCAGGAAGCCATTCCAGCCCAGCGCGCCAACATGTACATGCGCAACAATCCAGTCTGTAAAGTGGCCGATCGCATTTACGCTCTTCAATGAAAGCAACGGTCCTTCAAAAGTGGCCATACCATAAGCAGTGACTGCAACAACGAGGAATTTCAAAACAACGTCTTCACGGACTTTGTCCCACGCACCACGCAAAGTCAAAAGGCCGTTGATCATTCCACCCCAGGATGGTGCAATCAGCATAATGGAGAATACGACCCCAAGGGATTGTGCCCAATCAGGAAGCGATGTATACAACAAGTGATGCGGACCGGCCCAGATATACAGAAAGATCAATGCCCAGAAATGAATGATGGAAAGACGGTAGGAATAAACCGGCCTGTTGGCGGCTTTCGGAATAAAATAGTACATCAGTCCGAGATATGGTGTTGTCAGAAAGAATGCCACCGCATTGTGCCCATACCACCACTGTACCAGTGCATCCTGAACACCTGCATACCAGGAGTAACTTTTGAACAAACTCACCGGTAGCTCAAAGGAATTAACAATATGAAGTACTGCTACTGTCACGAATGTGGCGATGTAAAACCAAATAGCAACATACAGGTGCCGTTCACGACGGCGAAGAATGGTACCGAACATGTTCCATCCAAACACAACCCAGATCAGTGTGATTGCAATGTCAATCGGCCATTCCAGTTCAGCATATTCTTTACCAGTCGTAAGGCCAAGAGGTAGAGTCAGCACGGCCGACAAAATAATGAGCTGCCAGCCCCAAAAATGGATCTGGCCTAAGCGGTCGCTGAACATTCGGGCCTTACAAAGGCGTTGCAGAGAATAATAAACACCCATAAAGATCCCGTTGCCGACGAACGCAAAAATGACCGCATTGGTGTGAAGCGGACGAATTCGACCAAAAGTCAGGTAGCTGGTCTCGAAATTGAATATCGGCCATACCAGTTGAATGGCGGCCAGCAATCCGACCGTCATTCCGATCAGCCCCCAGATGATGGTGGCAAACGCAAATTGTTTTACAATTTTGTTGTCATAGGAGAATTTTTCGACTTCCATACGTGTAGATTATTTTGTGGGTTCTTTTTCTTTTGAAGGTTTATTTTCGAAGAGCATACGCACAGATGGCGTGTAATCATCTTCATACTGGCCCTTCCTGACCGCCCATAAAAAGCCTCCCAGGAATCCGAGGGCTACCAGCAGGCTGGTTCCGATAAGTAGATACAATGCACTCATGATGGTTTGTTTTACACAGACAAATCTACCGGCGCTTCCCGTCTTCGGGTATGAAGCATGTCAATTGTCAGGGTGACGTTTGTCAGGCAGTAATCCATGTTATTGAAAAATAAAAAGTTACAATTTAAGGTGCCTTGCAGCTAAACGTGTAGCTAACGTCGTCAGCAGTACAATAGAAATTGAGCTGGCGGGCATCAGTATCGCCGCTACTACCGGAGATAATGTTCCCTGCACCGCAAAGAACAGTCCGGTCAGATTGTATATCAACGAGAGCACAAACGTGCCTACGATTACTTTTTTGCCTGACTTGGCCAGTCTGATAAAACGAGGCAGCAACGTGAGTGATTTCCCGTCCAGGATCGCATCGCAGGCTGGTGAAAAGGTATTTGTATCGTCCGACACAGCGATTCCCATATCACTTTGTAACAATGCCCCGGCATCGTTGAGACCGTCTCCAATCATCATTACCTTGCGTCCATGATTTTGCATTAGCTGTATATGTTGCATTTTTTCATGTGGCAGGTGATTGAACAACAATTCGGTTTCTTCACCAAACAATTGTTTCAGGGCCGGACGCTCAGCATCGTTATCACCCGAGAGTACTTTTAGCTGATGTGCAGTTTTTAAGTTGTCCACCAACTCACCAAGTCCTTCCCTGTAAGAATTCGAAAAACGGAAAAACCCCAATGGCCTGTCATTGATCATGACAAAAACATTTGATGAATCGTTGATTCCGGAAACGGAGGCCCCTTTGATGAACTTTGCCGAGCCTAACAACAGTTTCTGATCTCCTGCCGTCGCACTGATGCCTTTTCCGGGGAATTCACTGAACGCCGTCAGCGGGAGATCGTTTCCATCAGACAAATGTGAGTGGATCATCCGGCTCAAAGGATGCGAGGACTGCCCGGCAAGCGAAGCAATCAGCTGTCGTTCCCCGTGGGTCATTGCAGTACCAACAAACTCCACCGTCGCTCCGCGTGTAATCGTTCCGGTTTTGTCGAAGACCACAGTATCGGTCTTTGCAATTTTATCGATCACTTCGGCATTTCTGAGATAGAAGCGGTTGCGGCCCAGTATACGCAGGATATTTCCATTGGCGAAAGTCGATGTCAGCAGAAGTCCGCACGGACAGGCGACGATGAGGACCGCTGTCAGCGCATCCATCGCCTTGCTGCTGTCGGCAAACAGCCAGTAAACCGATGCCGCCGCCGCGATCAGGAGTACAATCAGCGTAAACCACAAATTAATGGCATCAACGTATGAGGTAGAACGTTCGGCCTTTCTGCCATTGTTCCAAAGACGGGTCAGGTAACTTTGTGAAACCGGCTGAACTACTTCCAGCTCAATGGCTCCTTCCAACTGTTTTCCACCGGCATAGATCTGTTCGCCGGCATGTTTACTTACGGGTCCGGATTCGCCTGTAATAAAGCTGTAATCCACATGTGTGGAAGAACTCAAAAGTACTGAATCGGCGGGAATGATCTCGCCACTGCGGATAATCATACGGTCACCTTTGCGCAGTTCGGTAACAGGCCGGCTTTCGGTTTGACCGTTGTCATTTTTTACAGTAATACCTACCGGAAAATAGGATTTATAGTCACGTTCGAACGAAAGGGTTGCGTAAGTTTTGTCCTGGAAGTAGCGGCCGATCAGCATAAAGAAAACAATCCCGGTCATTGAATCGATGTAACCTGCTCCGGTATGACTTACAATCTCATATACGCTGCGCGTAAAGGTTACCAAAATCGCAAGTGCGATAGGCGCATCAATGTTCAGGTGACGGTGACGAATGCTTTTCCATGCCGAGGTAAAGAAACCGGAAGCGGAGTAGAAAAAGACCGGCAAAGCGAGTGCCAGATTCAGGTAGTTGAACAAATAGCTAAGGTTGTCCTGCGCGATACGCCCTCCTGAAAAGTATTCCGGAAAGCTCAGCATCATACTATTGCCGAAACAGAAACCGGCAATGCCGATACGCAGTATATTTTTGTACGCGTTGCTTTTCTTTGCAGGTTGCTCCAGGCTATCGAGATGAATTAATGGTTCGTAGCCAATTGACGTGAGTAAAGCAGCAACCTCCGGTAGTTCAATGAGTTCATTGTTGAAAACAATCGTAATTTCACGCCGCAAAAAGTTCACCGATGTGTGCTGAATTCCTTTGTGTAATGTGTGAAGGTTCTCGAGCAGCCAAATACAGGAACTGCAATGTACCGTGGGCAAATAGAAAACAACGTGTACTTCACTTCCTTCATGGAAACGCACAAGATGGCGATAGACACTTTCATGATTGAGAAATGCGAACTTTTCGGAATCAGAGTCCTTTAACGGAGAAATTCCGGGAGCATCTCCCATTTCGTAATAAGTGCACAGATCGCTCCCTTTCAACAGATCATAAACAGCCTTGCAGCCCTGGCAGCAAAATTCGTGGTCGTCGAAACGAACCAGTTCGCGTGCACAATCCTCGCCACAGTGGTAGCATTTCGGAACAGTTGTACTTCCTGCTGTAGCTCTGTGAATGGTTCTCATGATTCTGATTCAGCAATTTTACTGCAAAGAAACAGGCTGATTTGTGGTCCTGAAACGAGATACGTCATTTAAATAACTGACAAATGTCATATCTCTCACGCACGGGATAAGCTTATTTTTGGAATCTATTAAAATAGTACCTTCGTTATGAATCACCCTGGTGAAAACACGATGAAAAGCCAACAAGGCCTGGATGCCCTTTTCCAGCACGCAACGGAAGGAATTATCGTTGCTGACGACAAGGGCTTAATTGTGCGTGCCAATCCGAGTACGGAAAAGTTGTTCGGTTACGCAACCGGTGAACTCATCGGCCAGCGAATCGAGTTGTTGATTCCGCAACGTTACGCAGAAAATCACATTCATCACCGGAATACCTACAATGATCACCCGCATGCACGTAAAATGGGACTCAACCTCGACTTGCATGGCCTTCGTAAAGACAATTCCGAATTTCCGGTGGAAATCAGCCTGAGTCCTTACACGAATGAAGAAGGCAATTTTGTGATCGCTTTTATTGTGGATATTACCTTGCGTAAACAAGCCGAAGAGCGCATGAAAAACTACTCGGAAGAGCTTGAGAAACAAGTAAAGGGAAGAACCCTCGTTTTGGAAGAAGCAGTATATGAGCTTGAGAAAACCAAAAAAGAACTTCGTATTGCCCTCGAAAAAGAGCGCGAAGTCAACGAAATGAAGTCACGGTTTGTATCAATGGCTTCGCATGAATTCCGCACACCTCTCACTACAATGCTATCATCGCTTTCGTTATTGGCCAAATATACTGAGCGCAATGACTTTGACAACCATTCGCGTCATGTGAAAAAGATCAGGAAGTCAATCAATAACTTAACAGATATCCTGAATGATTTCCTGTCTGTAAGTATGCTCGAAGAGGGTAGATTAGAAATTCTCCCGGAAACGCTGTACGTGCAGGAGTTTATCGGGGACGTGATACATGAGATGCAAGGTATGTCTAACGAACACAACCTGATTTATGAACATTCGGGTAGTGAAACAGCTCATTTCGATCCTCGTATTCTGAAGAACATCCTCCTGAACCTTATCTCCAACGCGATCAAGTTCTCGACTAACGGTAAAGAAGTTACCATCCGTTCGACTGCTGGCCACAACGACCTTACCATCTCGGTGATCGACAAAGGAATCGGGATCCCGGAAGAAGACCGGAAGCAACTCTTTGAGCGGTTCTTTCGTGGGAGTAATGCCACACATATCCAGGGAACAGGACTCGGTCTCAATATTGTAGTACGTTACCTGGAATTGATAAACGGCACTATTGCTATCGAAAGCGAGCAGTATAAAGGCACAACAGTAACTATCCGAATTCCGTTTAAATAGTAAAACATTCCACATGAAAAAGATCCTCCTCATCGAAGATAATGACGACGTTCGCGAGAACACCGCTGAGATTCTAGAAATGGCGCAATATGAAGTACTTACCGCTACCAATGGCAAAGAAGGTTTCGAGCTTGCAGTCACTAGCCAACCAGACCTGATCATCTGTGATATCATGATGCCCGTCCTCGATGGAGATGGTGTTCTGCACCTGTTATCCAAGAACCCTGAAACGGCAGGTATCCCGTTTATTTTCCTGACAGC
Organism: Candidatus Fluviicola riflensis; assembly: GCA_002243285.1. Lineage (GTDB taxonomy): Bacteria > Bacteroidota > Bacteroidia > Flavobacteriales_D > Crocinitomicaceae > Fluviicola > Fluviicola riflensis. The sequence continues at coordinate 3,993,522 of CP022585.1, forward strand.
TAAGGCCGAGCGCAGTGATATCCGAAGAGGTATGGAAATGGGAGCTGACGATTATCTCACCAAACCGTTCGATGATGTCGATCTGCTCAATGCAATCGAAACCCGATTCAAAAAATCAGAGATTCTCAAACGTGAATATTCACGCGATTTAAAAGGCCTGAATACTTTTCGGGAAGAAGTCCGGGAAGCAAACTCACTAAAGGATCTTTCGATCGACAGGGACGTTCGCACTTACAGCAAAAAAACCGAAATCTTCCGCGAAGGTATGTATCCGCGTGGCATTTACTTTGTCAATAGTGGAAAGGTTAAAACATACCAAACGAACGAACACGGAAAAGAACTGATCACTTCACTCCATTCGGAAGGCGACTTTTTCGGATTTCTGTCGCTGCTGAAAGACGAGCCCTACACACATTCAGCCGCGGCACTTGAAGATGCAGAAGTCTGCATGATTCCCAAGGATGAATTTTTCTCACTCCTATTCCGCAACAAGGAAGTAGCCCGTAAGTTTATTGGTATTCTTGCCGGAAACCTGTATGAGAATGAACAGCATCTTGTGCAGCTGGCTTATAACTCAGTACGGAAACGCGTTGCAGAATCTCTGGTACGATTGTCAGACAAATATCATACGGGGGAAGGCTATTTTAGCATGAACCTGGCGCGTGAAGACCTTGCTCAGCTAGTAGGAACGGCTACAGAATCAGTCATTCGTATTCTCAGTGATTTCAGAAGTGACGGCTATGTCGAGATTTCAGGCAGTACAATCACTATTCTGAATTACAAAAAACTAACTGAAATGAAGAATTAGAAGCGTCGGATTTCGACGTTTCAGTTAACCATCATCAATAAAAAAACGGGAACCAGCAGAAGTCTGGTTCCCGTTTCTATTTAGACAAGTCAACTATACTGTTACAAACCAAATGCGAGGCCGAGTTTCAACCCAAAATTCGAGTTATATTGGTCGGTACGGATCGCCGTAAATCCAGTGTAATAATTGAGGTCGGTGTTCAACCACATGTTTTCGCCCAGTTTCCAGTTGAAACCAATAGAGGCATTCAACCCCAAATCGAACGCTTCGTAAGAAGCACTCACATCGGTTGTTCCTTCACTCTGCGCATCATTTTCTGCATCAATCAGGAAACCCATAGATGGTCCTATGGTTATTTTCGGACGGAAATCATCTTCGAACTCACCGAAGAAATACGCAAATTTCAATGGCACACGCACATACTGCAACGTGATATCGGTTTCCTGGCCATCGGCGCTGTCAAGTAGTGCACCTTCCAGTGACCACAACACATCTGCGGCAAAACCAATATTTTCACTCGTACTGTAATTGATGATCAATCCTGCACTCCACGATGGTTTAAACATGTCCGTTGCGGCTGTATTCCGAATACCTGTGTGGCCAAAGCCAACTGAAGGTCCGAGTGAAAGCACTCTGGTTTTGTCTGCGGGTGCTTCCTGGGAAAATGCTGCGGAGAAGCTAAATAGCATAGCAGCAATCGTTAGAATCTTTTTCATGCTTTTTCGTTTAAATAAGTAAAACAAAAATGACTGAATTGGATTTTAATTCTTTTATATCCTACTCCTAAAAGCTTACATAACTCACAGGTTTACAAAAAGCAAAAAAGAGTATGTTGAAACACTCTTTTTTGCTTTTTGTTCATCATTCTGATTCTCGCTCTAACATTCACACTTTTTGTGGAGTCCGAACCTATCATAAAACGAAATTCTCATCCGCCTTTCTTCATCTGCTCAATAGCAGACCAACCCTCAGGTGTAATTCCCATTATTTCGGTGACTACACCCAGCGTTTGATACGTATCGAAGAAAGCCATTCGGGCAATCGGGTGGTCGACCATACTTATCATAGCGTAACCTTGTTTATGCAGTTCGCCGGTAACCTTTTCGAAATCGCTGACCGGCAATCTAAAAGCAAGGTGCTGTGTTCCACCCGCGGGATGTTGCTCCAAATAGTCGTGAAACATACTTTGCCCCGAAAGCGGCTGCACCAGTTCGATAAAAGCAGCGCCATTATATGTTTGGGTTGTCAGCCATTCAGCGGGTACAACCTCACCGCGATACGTCATGTCCAAGTCCTGCGCGCGGATGAGTTCCGGTTCCGGGAAGCTAATTCCCAACGCATTCGAAAGAAATTCAACCGCCGCGTGAATATCCGGCACTACCCAGCCGATCTGTGCCAGTTCAAGTTCTTTGATGGTGTTGTTGATACTGTTCATCTTTGAGTGCGTTTTAACTGCGAAGAATTTTCTCCATCTTCCTCCCTTTGGCCAATTCGTCGACCAATTTATCCATATAACGTGCTTGTTTGGTGAGCGGTGTTTGGATTTCTTCAATCCGGTAACCACAAATCATTCCCGTGATCATTCCCACATTCGGATGTAAGGTCGCTTGTTCAAAAAACTCTTTAAACGTGACTTTCGCATCAATCAGCTGTTGCAGTTTTGCGGCATCAAATCCGGTAAGCCATTCGATCACCTGGTGCAATTCTGCTTTCGTTCTGCCTTTACGTTCAACCTTTGTGACATAATGCGGATAAACGGAAGCAAAGGTCATTTTCGCGATACGCTCGTCGTGTGTGGGTGATGTACTCATATCGTAAGTCTAAAATAGTAAGTGAAACTTCAATCCTAACAGCTTCAAATTTAAGGATTACAGCTTATATAGTTTGGATTGAAAATTCAAATAGATCCGGATTGCCTAAAAAAGCTTAAAGCTGTTTTTTAAACCTGAAAAGTGTCGTACTTTTTTCGGATTAAACGCTGAATTATGATCGTACGTTATTTGATAGATGAATTTGAGAACGAAGTAAAGAGCACCAGGAAACTGCTTCAGGCCGTTCCGGAAAAAGATTTGCATTACAAACCTTCTACCGTTTCATGGACAATGGGTGAACTCGCGCAGCATATTGCTACCATTTATTACTGGTATGTGGGAACGCTCACCAAAGATGTTTATGACATGGCGACTGATCACTTGGAGCGCGGATCTCCGGATGACATAAAAGCGACGCTTGATCTTTTCGAGAAAAACGTTGAAAAGGCCCGGGCCGCTCTGCACACCGTAACAGAAGAAAGTTTAGAGGTTCAATGGACGATGAAGGTGGGCGATCAAACAGTCCTCGGTCCGATGCCAAGATATGCCGTAGCTCGTGGTTTTATCTTTAATCATATTTACCATCATCGCGGCGAAATGATCGTTTACCTGCGTGCTACCGGAAATAAAGTTCCCGGACTTTACGGGCCAACGTATGAAGAAGATCCCCGGAAATCATAAGGCTGGCATGCGTTAATTCGGAAAATCGTTCGGGTTGAATTAAACTTCTTTTGTTCTCACCCAACCATTCACACACTTTTTCTATCTTTCTGGTTAGAACGTGGTGCGACTCTTGTTGACGCCAGTTCAGTAAGCTAATTGTTAAACAATAATATCATCGAATATGAAGGCTACATCCCTTTTCCGCACAACAATTCTCTCGGGCGCGTTAGCGATAACCACACTTGTTCCGGCAACCGATTCGGAAGAAACACAAGGTACACTTTCGTTCAATCAGGGGACGGGTACCGAAATTTTACTGGCACAGACCAGGGTACCCGGCGAACGCCGCCGAGTGCGAAGACGTACACGTCGCAGAGTGAACCGTCGACATGAACGAAGAGAAAACAAGATGATCAATTACAGTTCGGCAGAATTGACAAATTTGTATTTCTGGTCACCTGCGATTGCGTAGTTCAGCAAACTCCGAAACGTAAGTAAATGAATAGTGAAAGTCCAGGAAATCTAAAGGCAGATTTCCTGGACTTTCTTCATTATCGATCAAAAATCCAGCTATTTTTATAGCTTTGGTCATGCTTTAGTATAAACCTTTCAAACACTATCATGAATAACATTCAACTCAATTTTGTCAATAATTCAAACGATCACAACAATTATTCGGTGGTTATTTTTCAAAAGAACCTTGCTCAGGGGCAGCAAGAAAAAGCTGTTGCCTGGAAAGTGATCTCAAATTGCGGATCCGGAGACCATCACCCGTTTACCTTTCCGGTTCAGTTAAGAATCAATACTTCCGATTCGTATGGAAATTATACCCCTTCGCTTCCGGCAATACCCGGCGATGCTTTTAATGTGGTACAAATTACATCTGGTGACACACTCAAACGATCCACCGAACCCGCAAAAGTTGCTCAGGAAATCGAAGTAACCAACAGCCTGGAAAAAGGGTCGATCAATGTTAACTGTTACCGTGACGGTAATTTACTCAGTACCTGTCAGAATATTGTTCCTTCCGAAATGGGAGCTTTTCAATTCAAGCCAGCCATTTTTATCGGTGCTATTCCTGAAATGGTCCAAGGCGAAATCATGAACGCAGCTGTGGTTTCGGAAATCAATACCGAAATAAACCTGACAGGTATCGCGAGTGCTGATATTGTAATGACAGGTGGCGGAAGCGGACCAGAATCAACTCCTTTTTCTTTTACCCTTGAAAATGTGATAATGGCCTAAGCACAAAATCTTCAGTATTGCTATTTCAGGACGGGACATCTGTTCAACCCGATAGATGTCCCATATAACCTATAGATACTCGAAGAGCGAATTAGACTTATATCTGCGAAGTTTTAGAACGAAGCAGGCTTTTTGTGAAATGACAAAGAAATTGTCTGCTAAGTACTAGTAACTAACCACTGATTGCATAGTAATACAAACCCAGAACAATCAATGTCCCATCCCAAATAAACTCAAGCAAAGGCAGGCGTTGAGGAGTTTGTTTCCACCACAAACCGATCAGCGCGAACAGGACAACAACAGCCAATAGGTAATGAAAAGGATGAAGCAGTAAAACAATGTAAATCAGCAAAATAATAAGTAAAGTACCAATGATTCGGGCTCCGCGTATGCCAACAAGTTGCGGAAGCGTTTTCATGGAGGCCGAATCGTAACTCAAATCTCGTATATCAAACGGAATGATCTGCACAAATGTAAATAATCCGATAATGGCCAGATCTGCATAATGGATTTCGTAATCGTATTGCCACAACGGAAAGTAAAGCAGCAATACCCAAACAATTGTAATCCAAAGGCCTTTTAGCCCACTGATATCACGAAATGATTTCCCTAAAAATGGAACAGGTAACGCATAACCGGCTACAATAACTCCGGCTGTTGCCAAAACCCAAAGTGAAGAAAACTGAATTGGAAACCGGAAAAACAAGATAGTTGCTGCGATGGCAAAAATTGCAGAGCAAACGATAATGAACGTACGATGCAGGCGTAACCACCTTCCCCTGTCAGTAGAAATCTGCGCCGTTTCAAAAGATTTGTGGCGGACCAACCGGTGAAAATTGTACGTGACAAATGTGCCGGAAAACGCAAAAAATCCCCAATAAAACGAAGAATCAATGCCATGATAATGCGTTAAACCCGTTACCAGCATTCCCACACTCAGCGCAACCCAACAATTGGAAAAAAGCAGGAAGCGGATCGTATGGTCAATTACTTGTTTCACCGGCTTTTCAACACTTTTTCTACTGTAATTTGTTCGGTGCAGTCGCACGGTTTCTTGGCCTTGCAGGTCGGGCAATCCGGATCAAAAACCAGCGCAATTGCCCGTTCACCCAATGCACGCCACCTTCCCGGATGAATCGGAATGCGGGGTGAAAACAATCCGACAGCTCGTTTACCCAGAAATCCGGCAATGTGTAAAGGCCCGGTGCTGCACGCAACCAAAAGGTCAATCCGACTTAGCAAAACCAGCAATTGTTCTATCGTTAATTTGCCCGTTGTATCGACGATCATCGGATTGCCGGGCAATGCTTCACGGAATTTAGCTCCCTCCTGTTCGGTTCCGGTAAAAAAGACGGTTGTGTTGTCGGCCGCCAATCTGTTTGCCAGTTCAACGTACTTTTCTATCGGCCATTCTCGGGCACTTCCCTGCGATTTGGGATGTAATACCGCTGCTTTGCCCGATTGCTTTAAAGCTTGTTCGATTTCCTCAGGCAAGGCAACATCAGGAGCATGAAAACGCTTCGTCCAGGTGTTTAATTGATCAAATGTCGGCAACTTGGTTGCACCCAGCGGACGCAGCAATTCAAAGTTAAGCTGCGCTTCGTGTTCCGAAGAGCGTTTGCGCGAAAAGCTCGGCCGGATATTGCAGGTAAGTAGGTGAAATCCCCGGTGCGAAGTGCCGATTCGTGCCGGAACAGCTGCTTTTTTAAACAACTGCGCCAATTCTTTGCGTGGAAAAACGTGAACGATCACATCGAACTGTTGTTCGCGGATAAACCGGACGCGCGATTGTGACGGCAATGCTTCCAGCGTTTCCAGTGTTAGCACTTCGTCTACGCCTTCATAACATGAAACAATGGCTTTGGTATAATTCCGGCATAAAAAAGTAATGTGGCAGCTTGGATATGTTTCTTTGAGCCACGCCACGGTTGGTAAGGTTAGCATCACATCGCCAATGCTATCGGTGCGACTGATAACAATGCGTTTTTCGGTGCAATCAATGGGTGTTTTCACGGTGTAATCGAATCAGTTCTTTGTATTTCACTACGTTGGATTGGGCGCTGATCTGTGCAATCTTGAACCCCATCTTTCCGTCTAAAAAGCCTTTCTTGAGCAGATACATGGTAATAAATCGGCCAATAGCACTAATATACGGTTTTAATGGACCAACTTTTTTACCGGCGGCAAAGAATTTTTTGGCTGTCAGCAGCGAATATTTATCGGCACGCGCGCGGTGATCTGCATATGAGTAATAAGAATAATGCTCCACAACGCCTTTAAAGGTATGATGCGCCGGTTCGGGTGTAATCAATACTTCATGTACATATTCTCCCGACCAGTACGAGCCTTCTTTTGGAAATAACCGCGGTTTGATATCCGGAAACCAGCCGCTGTGGTAAATCCATTTCCCGCAGTAATTGGTGAGCCGGTTTACGTTGTACGTTCCTTTAAAACCTGCTGTTTTGGCCTCCTGTATTTCGGCAATCAGTTCCGGACTCAGTGCCTCATCTGCGTCGAGTGAAAGAATATAATCGCAGTTTACCAATGAATTGAGATAATTTTTCGAAGCAGCGTAACCTTCCCAGGCACGTTGCACAAATTGTGCGTTGTAGCTCGCGCAGATTTCGGCTGTTTTGTCAGTTGAAAAAGCATCCAGAACAATGATTTCATCGGCAAGAGACTGCACCGAAGCCAAACACCTGCCGATGTTGCGTTCTTCGTTGAGGGTAATGACGACTACTGCCAGTTTGCTCATGGATTTTGTTTCAATACTGTAAAATGGAACAACAAATGCAAGTCGCTAAAATACGATGAATGATTTTAAAGAGACTACTATACAGGACTCTTGTGATAGTAATAAAGTGTTATTATTTACTTAAATGTTCATATGAACGATTGAAAAAAGTGTTACATTAATCAAAAAGCGCTATTTTTGTTTAAAACTATTATTCTGTTAATAAGTTAATAGTTCACCATTAATCACTATTAGTCATGAATACGATGTTAGAAGAAGTTAAGACATATTTTAGAAATACACCACAAGATCAGATTGATAAAGATTGGGCAGAATATGCTAAATATGATCAAATTGGTCCAAAAGTGGATGAGTTGCTCTGTCATTTTGAAAGCTTTTTTCAATTTGAGGATGATCCTGTATACATTGTAGAATTAAAGAATCCTTCCAATATTAAAAGTCCGAGTTATTCGGACTTTTTTTTTATACATTAGTCCCATGAAAAATGCTGTATTTTCTTTAACTAGTTACAAGTTTGAAAAAGTTGAAATAAACGCTTCAAACGTACCAACGGAAAAAATATCTGTTGATTTCAATCCTCGCGGGGAGTTCAACACTACTGATCACACATTTAAAGTTACACTTGACTTTTATGTTTTCCAAAAGGAATTAGGGGTAGATAATTATTTTGTTATGATAAGTTGTTCCTCAATTTTCCAACTAGAAAGCGTTTCCAGTATTGAGGAGGTGCCCAATTATTTTTATAAAAACAGTATCGCAATAGTCTATCCTTACATAAGGGCTTTTGTAAGTAGTGTGACCGTACAGGCCAATATTAGACCAATTATCTTACCAACATTGAATTTAAGTTCATTGGAAACACCGTTAAAAGATAACACAATTGTCGTCTCATAAAACAGTATCAAACTTGAATGTACTAACCCTATACCAAACACTCGAAGATCGCGAAAACCATATCGATGTTGAAGAGCATGGTCCTTTTATTTGTAAATGGGAGAATACGTGGTTAGGCGATGGTTATTATTTCTGGGAAGAATTTTATCATTTGGCTGAATGGTGGGGGACTCATCGATATCCATCTGGGTATATAATTTGTCAGGCACAATGTGATCATACAGAAAAATTATTTGACTTGGTTGGTAATATGAAACACATTGCTTCATTTAAGAGCATAATGCAAGAAATGAAGAGACAAGGTCGGGTAAATAATACGACTACAGTTAGCAGAGTAATTCGATTCATGCAAGCAAAAATAGAAGCGTTCAATTATGAAGCAATTAGAGTACATGGTATTGGTTCTTTATCAGCACATAGTAAACAATACGTTCAGCGCTTAATATTTGAATCTACTCGTACAGCCTATTTAGATCTGCAACCAGCTGTTCAACTTTGTTTATTCAAAAAAAATAGCTTAAATCTACGTGAGTTTCGTGTTATTTATCCTGATCATTATAGAGAAGACTATGTGTTCTAATAAACTAGTACTTTAGAATTGTTTTAAGCAAAATCCTCCAATATTACTTCGTACGAATCTTCTGTCCAACAGAAATACGGCTGGCGTTCACTCCCGGATTCAGTTTTTTCAACTGCGTTACCGTTAAACCATGACGGCTTGCAATGGCAGAAAACGTATCACCTGAACGAACAGAGTAATACTTTTTACGCACTTCCGGCTTCGGTTGCGGTTTTGGCGGAGTGTTTACAGGCGTTTGAATAACCGGCTTCAGGGAATCCGATCCGTTTACCCGCAATGAATCCTGTTGCTGCAAATACTCCGGGTTTTCAATCGTCGTGGTGACTTTGGTCTGAATTTTCAGCATTTGTCCCACATTAATACGCGTACTCGTCAATTGATTCCAATCCATGATTTCCTGGATGGAAACGCTGTATTGTGCTGCAATTTTCCCGAGACTTTCGCCTGTTTTTACACGGTGATACGTGTAATTGATAGTCGTAACGACCTTTGTTTTTGGGATTTCCTTGACAACTACCGGATTCGAAACCACCATTTGGTCAGCATTGTTATTCGTAGGCGGAGTGGTTTTTACCGGAATGGTATTTCCTGCACCATACAAACGTCGCTCGGTGATGTACAACGAATCTTCGAGGCTTACCAGCAAACCGATTTTTTCCAGCGGGCCGGTGATACATTGCTGCGGATACGTCGGTGGAATGTATGTTGTTTTGTAAACCGGGTTCAGCGACTGAATGTCTTCAGGTGTCCAGCCAACCAGTTTATCAATGGTTTGCATGTGGATTCCGCTGTTCAGACACATCGTATCCAACTGGTAATAGTGAATTTTCGATTCGGCCGGAACAATGTTATGTTCAGCGTGATATGTCAGTAAATAAGTCGCTGCGATAAAATTCGGAACGTAACCTTGTGTCTCGGAAGGTAAAAACGGCCGGATTTCCCAATAAGTGCGTTTTCCACCCGAACGTTTAATGGCTTTGTTCACATTCCCCGGACCTGCATTGTAAGCCGCAAGCGCCAGGTTCCAGTCGTTGTAAATGCTGAATAGTTTTTTCAGGTAACGGCAGGCAGCGTCGGTTGCTTTCACCGGATCCATGCGCTCGTCGATATACGAATTTTCCGATAAACCATATTGTTTTCCGGTAGCGTACATGAATTGCCACAAGCCCAATGCTCCGGCACGCGATTTTACCTGCGGACGTAAACCACTCTCAATTACCGAAAGGTATTTCAACTCTAAAGGAAGATCGTATTCAGCCAGTTTCTCTTCGTATAAATCGAAGTACAGCTTTGATCGGCCCAATACCACTTTCGCAAAATTGCGGCGTTTTTCGGCAAAAAACTTAATGGTTGTGAGCGAAACGTTATTGCACTCAAACCCGAAACTGGAAACCTCGTTCATTTTCGCCAAACGTTTGCAGTATTCATCATCCGTAAACTGTGGAATCGCTCCGGCTTCATAAGCCAATGCATCCACAATAGAATCGGTTGATCCGTTGGAAGCCAGTTCTGCGTAATAAGAAGAAAGGCTTTGTTCGACCATGCGGCTAAAAGCAACTCCGCTCAGGGTATCTTTTACCGGAGGATATCCTTGTGCCACTGCGGCAGTTGAAAGGAATGTCGATAAGATGGCGATGATCAGGTGGAGAAGCTGTTTTTTTACCTGCATAAGCTTAGGGAGTTGTCGCAACCAAATGCTGTGCGAAGTTTAAAAGTTCGTGTTCCTTAAATGCGTCGGCCATAAGCTGAATCCCGAAAGGTAACCCATTGCTGTGATTTCCAAGCGGAATAGAAATAGCCGGATTGCCCGTAAGATTGGCATGAACCGTAAAAATATCTTGTAAATACATCTGAATCGGGTCGTTAACCGCTCCGCTTTCAAATGCCGTTGTAGGGGTAGTTGGCAATAATAACAAATCGTATTCGGCAAAAATAGCCTTGGTTTTATCCTGCAATACACGGCGCACTTTCATGCCTTTAGTATAATACGCATCGTAATATCCGTGCGAAAGAACAAATGTTCCGGCCATAATACGGCGTTTTACTTCCGGTCCGAAACCTTCAGTGCGCGAAAGCACGTATGTTTCTTCCACACCTTTTGCCTGCGTGCTTCGGTGACCATAATGAACACCATCAAATCGCGAAAGATTCGAAGATGCTTCAGCCGTTGTCAATACGTAGTATGTCGGAACCAAATAATCCAGATACGGAAAACTTACCGGTTCTACCGTATGGCCTTCAGCACGTAATTGCGCAATGATCGTTTCCAAACGTTCGCGCACTTCTGCATCCACGTTTTCGTTTTCCAATGCTTCTTTCAAATAAGCAATCCGCTGTTTTGAAGGCGTTGAGAATGAAGTGTAATTTTCTTTCGGTCGGGAAGTCGATGTGCTGTCATGCTGATCTTTCCCTGCCATGATTTCGAGCAGCAAAGCGCTGTCTTCGATGTTATTAGTCAAAGGGCCGATCTGGTCAAACGACGAAGCGTAAGCGATCAAACCATATCGACTTATGCGTCCGTAAGTCGGTTTTAATCCAACCGTTCCGGTAAATGAAGCTGGCTGACGAATGGAACCTCCTGTGTCTGAACCCAATGCTATGGTGCATAAACCAGCGGAAACAGCTACTGCCGAACCACCTGATGAACCACCGGGAACATGCGAAAAACGTAAATTGTTTTTCACCGGGCCATAAGCCGAGTTTTCATTCGAGCTGCCCATCGCAAATTCATCGCAATTCAAACGGCCGATAATCACCGCGTCTTCCGCCAGCAAGCGTTCTACAACAGTTGCCGAATAAATAGATTCGAAATTTTCAAGGATTTTCGAGGAAGCAGAAACTTTGTGGCCTTTGTAACAGATATTGTCTTTCAGGCCGATTACCATACCAGCCAGTTTCCCGGCAGTGCCTGCTTTTAGCTTGGCGTCAACCGCTTCTGCTTGCTGCAAAGCTGTGGTTTCGAAGACTTCCAAAAAGGCGTTCAAGTCTTTGGCAGCTTCTATAGCCGACAAATAATCATTGACGATCTCAACAACAGTTCTCCCTGCGGAGAGTGCTTTTTTAACCTCCGAAAACGTTTTATACATTCGAAAAAATTAGACTTATTTTTTTTCTTCCGTCGCAGTTGGAGTTGCAGAAGAGGCTTCTTCACCTTTACTCGCGTCTTTGAATTCTCTGATTCCCTTACCCAATCCCTTCATCAATTCAGGAATTTTCTTACCACCAAACAACAACAAAACAACCGCAAGTATCAAGATGATTTCAAAAGCACCAAACTTTCCCATAATTCAATTTTTTACAAAATTAAGCAATTCTTGCAAAGATTCGTGCATTAATGCGGTTATTCCGTTTCTTTAACACTCAGCTTGGGTTTAAATATAAATCCGGAATTCAGAGTTTAAGGTAACTTAACGCTTCGCCGGCAAACAATTCCTGGCGCAATGAAGGCCATTGTTCAGCAGTTGGCGTCACAATATCGACCGTAGAACCATACTGTTCCACGCTGTTTACTTTCAACAATTTCGCAAAAGTAGGTTGATAGTTCAATTCGCCGTGAACGATTTTCATTCCGCCTTTATCAAAAGTCAAAATGCTGGGTTCGAAGTAATTGCCGACGTGAAAATTGATCAGGTAATTATTGTTGTCGATCTTGCTGAGCTGGTGCAAACTACCCGAACCGACGATTACTTCCTTGTGCTGGATTCCATAATAATAACGTTCGCCCTCCAGCACACACGGAATGGAATCGCCTTTGTTGATACCGAATAAATGCCCGTTACGCACCTGGATCGTAGCCGATTCACGCAATTGTTCGCGGGTAATATAAGCCACAAGCGTCGAAACAATGTAAACTCCCGACTCATCGAATAGGTAAACGGTTTCGGAGTTGGTACTTTTGTACGATCCGAATTGAGCTTTGTTCACAGCCTCTACCAACGTGTAATTGGGCGGTAAAGGATCTGCAAATTGAATGGTTTTTTGCCCTAAAAGGCTAAAAGCGCAGAAAAAGATGCTGACGAAAAGAACTTTTTTCATATCTTAATTTAGAAAACGGAAATGTATGCAAAAACGCTGGTTAATCAAACAACGCCCCAACGACCAACAAATTCAAGAACTGGAAACCAATCTGAAAGTGTCGCCGCTCATGGCAGCATTGCTTGCCCAACAAACTCTTACAACTCACGAAGCCGTTCGTTCATTCTTTGATCCGCCGGTTTCCACAACACACGATCCATTTCTGATGAAAAACATGGATCTGGCGGTGGAACGATTGAATACAGCCGTTGCCAAAAAAGAAAATATCCTCGTTTTCGGCGATTATGATGTAGACGGCACAACCGCAGTTGCTTTGGTTTATTCGGTGCTGAAACAATACGCTCCGGTGCATTTTTACATTCCGGATCGTTATGAAGAAGGTTACGGATTGTCGTTCCAGGGAATCGACGAAGCCAAAAGATTGGGGGCAACGCTTGTCATCGCACTCGACTGTGGCATTAAAGAAATCGAAAAAGTGCGTTATGCCCGCGAATTGGGTATTGACGTCATCATTTGCGACCACCACACGCCCGGCGATGAATTGCCCGATGCCATTATCCTGGACCCAAAACAAACCGATTGCAACTATCCATTCAAGGAATTGTGCGGTTGCGGCGTCGGATTTAAGTTAATGGAAGCATTTCACCTGAAAAACGGAATTGATCCTGCGGCATTAAATGATTACTTGGATCTGGTCGCGATAGCAATTGGTGCTGATATTGTAGCGGTTACCGGCGAAAACAGGTATTTGTGTAAAACAGGATTGAAGGTGTTGAACACAAAACCGCGTGTAGGAATTCTGGCACTGTTAAAACATGCCGGCCGTGCTTTACCGCTTTCATTGTCGGATGTCGTTTTTACGATTGCTCCGCGCATCAATGCTGCCGGCAGGTTGGAATCCGGAATGAGGTCAGTAGAATTATTATTAGCCAAATCTGCTTCACTAGCCGATTCCATTGCCTCTGAAATTGACGAATACAACAAAAACCGTCGCCTGCTCGATGCTCAAATGACCGAAGAAGCGCTCATGCAAATTGCAGCCGATCCGCAACACAACCAACGTAAATCAACGGTGGTATTTCAGAACGACTGGCATAAAGGTGTGGTTGGAATTGTGGCTTCGCGATTGATCGAAACGCACTATCGGCCTACAATCGTATTGACCGAAAGCAAAGGCGTTGCAACCGGTTCGGCCCGGTCGGTAGACAGATTTAATGTGTACGAAGCTATTTTGGGCTGCGGACATTTATTGACACAATTTGGCGGACACTTTCACGCGGCAGGACTCACATTACCGGTAGAAAACGTTCCTGCATTTCGCGATGCGTTTGATGAAATTGTGCAGAAAACCATTGAATTGCAATCAGAAACGCAGGAATTAGTGGTTGATCTGGAAATCAAATTACACCAATTGTTTCTGGCGGGTGAATCTGCGGGACAGCTTCCCCGGATTTATAAAATGCTGGAACAAATGGAACCGTTCGGACCCGGAAACGACAAACCGGTGTTTTGTGTGCGATCTGTCTATGCGCGATCAAGTCGTTTGTTAAAAGGAGCACATCTGAAGGTCGAAATCATGGATCCTGAAACGGGAATTGTGTTGCCGGCCATCGGTTTCAGTATGCCTGAGCACCTCGATCTGGTAGCGGCTGGCTGCGCGTTTGATTGTGCATTTACGCTGGAATCGAATACGTGGAATGACAGAACAACGTTGCAGTTGCAAATTCGGGATATCCGCGAAACAGTAATGTTGTGATGTGTTTTTGGAGAGTACGATTAAATTAGCATATAATCAAAGTTAAGATTGTTTTCCTCCTGCAAAGCAGGATAATCTTTGCGTTCTCTGCGTCTTTGCGTTAGCTATTTTCACCGCAAAGTCGCAAAGAGTTACACACGTGCAACTGGAGCGGTATTAGAATTACATGCTCTTGGATTGGGTGAATATTACATATACTCCCGGTGAATTGCGACCACAAACATCATAACATATACGATCCGAGGTCGATTTCCAGATTCACCTCAAACAGGTGTTCTTCGTTTTTTACGTCCAACGAAAAATCATTGTACGTGAGTTCGAGTTGCCGTCGCACGTTTTTGAGTCCGATGCCGCTGTGATCATCGGGTACCGAATTTCTTTCCTTGCTGTTTTTCACGGAAGCTTTCAGGTGATTATTGTGCTCCGAAATAACGACTTCAATGAAAACAGTTTCCATGCTTTCACTCGCGCCGTGCTTAAATGCATTTTCAATCAACGGAAGCAAAAGCAACGGAGTTATATTGGCGTTCGGATTTGAAATATCAATGGAAATCGTCAGCGATAAACGATCGTTGTAGCGAATGCGTTCCAACTCAATGTAATCTTCGAGCAACTTCACTTCTTCGCTGATCAAAATGCGGTCTTTTTCTGATTCATACAACATAAATCTGAGCAGTTTTGACAATTTCATCACCACAGGCCCCGTATCGTCTGACTTTTTCATCGCCAGCGAGTATATATTATTGAGTGTATTGAACAGAAAGTGCGGGTTGATTTGTGATTTCAGCAGGTTCAATTCCGTTTCCAGCTTTTTCTTCATCACTTCCTGCGAAGCTTCTTTTTGCCGGATATTCATCCGAACGAGCTTGATTGCAATGGCCATTCCGCAAGTGAAACTGATGATAAACGCAGTGTAAATAATGCTTCCCAATAAAAAGTCCGACTTAAACGATTCCTTGTAACCATAAAACCAATCAAGCACCACAAAGTGATTGACAACAATGTAGTTAAACGTAGAAATTGTAAAAATCAACAGCGCGACCAGCAACGACTTTTGCAACGACCATTGACGTAAAAAATACCGGTTAATAATGCCGAAAAGCAGGTAAACCAACGGAATTTTCACAACCAGGTAAATCAACTGTGGAATTAGCGACGATACAAATAGTTGAAACGAACCAATCCCCTGCTCAGCATCAGGTGAGGTTGAATAATTGAGGTAACTTTTGAAAAGAACGTAAGCGACCCAAAAGGAAATATGATAAAGAATTCGTTTTTGCATGAAAACACGACTAATCAGAGCGACGTGCAATGTACAATAATATTTTCTCCGCAGATGCGGAATGCAGGTTTCTACCAATAAACAACCAAAACGGGATGTTGAATGCTTAATTTTTAATGTTGAATGAGGAGCTTTCCAAATTAAGAATAGTTTTCCTTGCGGTCCAAAATACTTTTAGGCTGAAAGCCTGCCGGAATTTCAATTAAAAATTCAACATCAAACATTCAACATTAAAGTGGGATGTTCCCATGTTTTTTCTTCGGCAAGGTCTCCGATTTGTTTTCCAGCATTTTGAAAGCAGCAATCAGTTTTGAGCGTGTTTCTTCGGGTAAAATTACATCATCTACAAAACCACGCTCGGCTGCGCGATAAGGATTGGCAAACATTTCAGCGTACTCGGCTTCTTTTTCTTTCCATTTTGCCTCTTTGTTTTCAGCCGCTGCGATTTCCGATTTGAAAATAATTTCGGCAGCGCCTTTTGCGCCCATTACCGCAATTTCAGCCGTTGGCCAGGCATAATTCAGATCGGCACCGATATTTTTACTATTCATTACGTCAAATGCACCACCGTAAGCTTTACGGGTAATCACGGTCACGCGCGGAACAGTTGCTTCCGAGAAAGCATACAACAATTTAGCACCATGTGTAATAATCCCGCGCCATTCCTGATCGGTTCCCGGTAAAAAGCCCGGAACATCTTCCAGTACCAGCAACGGAATATTAAAAGCATCGCAAAAACGGACAAAACGAGCACCTTTTCGTGAGGAATCGATGTCAAGCACTCCCGCCATTGAAGCCGGCTGGTTGGCAACAACTCCGATGGAACGGCCGTCCAGACGCGCAAAACCAACCACGATATTGGTAGCGAAATCCTGTTGTACCTCACGGAATGTATCGTCGTCGATCAAACAATCAACTACCTCGCGAATGTCGTATGGTGAGTTGGAATTATCAGGAATAATATGCTGAATGCGATTCAGTTTGTCTTTGCTAAACGGTTTACTGCTCGCAATCGGTGGAAGTTCCAGCGTGTTTTGCGGCATGTACGTCACCAATTCACGCACTTTTCGCAAACATTCCACATCGTTGGCAGCGGTGAAATGCGTAACACCTGATTTCTCGGCATGTGCTTTCGCGCCACCCAAATCTTCACTCGAAACTTCTTCGTGTGTAACGGTTTTCACCACATTCGGGCCGGTAACAAACATATACGAAGTGTCTTCGACCATGAAAATAAAATCCGTCAGCGCCGGACTGTAAACAGCTCCACCCGCACAAGGTCCCATGATCACGCTGATTTGCGGCACAACACCCGAAGCACGAGTGTTCAGGTAAAAAATATCGGCATAACCCGCCAGTGAAACCACACCTTCCTGGATGCGCGCACCACCCGAATCGTTCAATCCGATCACCGGAGCACCATTTTTCATGGCCAATTCCAATACTTTGCAGATTTTTTCGGCATGCGTTTCAGAAAGTGAGCCGCCCAGTACGGTAAAATCCTGTGAAAACACATAAATCAATCGCCCGTGAACGGTCCCGAAACCGGTAACTACGCCATCTCCCGGACTTTTCAGTTTATCCAGTCCGAAAGAAGTAGCGCGGTGCTCAACGAACATTCCGATTTCCTGGAAAGATCCTTCGTCAAGCAGCAACGTAATGCGTTCGCGGGCACTCAGTTTTCCCTGGGTATGTTGTTTGTCAATGCGCGCTTGTCCGCCTCCCAGCTGGGCTTTTTCTCGTTTTTCCCGTAACTCGTTATTGCGATCGTTCATGAAATGTGTTTGTGGAAGCCAAAGATACACTTTCCTTTTTTCCTGCAAAACGAATAAAATTGACTTTCCCCCCAAATAACTGCCAGTCCTCGCTTCAAAAAGTCACCTTGTTTCAGCTGAAAACAATCATAATCGTTATTTATTCAAAAAAATATTCCCGTGTTAAATCCAAGCTTAAAAAAAACTCGTAACTGTTTTTGATGCCCCCTTTTTTTTCTCTGAAGAAACGGCTGGTAACAATTGTGCTTTTTTTAGGAAGATAACGGACTTTGGCATCATTTTTAGTACAATCAGTGACACCACTTCACTTAAACAGAATAGTTATGGACATAATTTGGAAACCCATCCCGGGATTTACGGATTACGAAATTTCAACCATCGGAACGATTCGGTCGTTGGATCGCGTAAAACAGTACAGATCGGGCCGGAAAATGATTTTTTCCGGAAAAGACAAGCTTCTCAGAGTGCACCCTTCCAACGGATTCCTGATGACTGACCTCATCGATGACCGTGGGAAGCGCAGAACAGTATATCCGCATAAGATGGTTGCATTGGTCTATGTTGCCAATGATAAACCGCGAAAACGAAAAGTAGTGATCCACATTGATGGCAATCCACGAAATAACGCCGTGGAAAACCTTTCCTGGAGCAGCTTTAGTGAATCGATTAAACGCGGATTTGAATTGGGCTTGCGCGATAATTCCACGTTGTGGGAAAAACGCAGGGCGAAATATGGCCCGAAAGGCGGGAATAAAGCCATGGGGCGGCCCGATCCGCTTTCGGATGAACAAAAACAGGAAATTCGCAAGCTTCATGCGAATGAAAAATTAACGCTTGCTGTGCTCGCTAAACGCTTTAATTGCAGTATCTCACACATACACAAAACCCTGAAGCGCGCAGAGGAATAGAGTTACAATCTCAGGTTAAAAGAGGTCTTTTCTGCGCAGGCGGATTAGGCCTTTTTTGCGTATATTCGCGCCCGCCCTCGTTTTTAGCGGTGCGTTATCAAAAACAATACAAGACCAATGAGTCAAAAATATCAGGAATACAATCGATTGGATTTGCCCAATGTGGCAGAAGAAGTGTTGCAGAAATGGAAAGCAAACGCTGTCTTCGAAGCATCCGTTTCTTCGCGTGAAGGAAAAACCCCGTACGTTTTCTTTGAAGGCCCGCCTTCGGCAAACGGATTACCAGGAATTCACCACGTAATGGCCCGATCGATTAAAGATATTTTTTGCCGCTACAAAACCCTGAAAGGGTTCCAGGTAAAGCGTAAAGCCGGTTGGGATACGCATGGTTTGCCGGTTGAATTGGGCGTGGAAAAAGAATTGGGAATCACCAAAGAAGACATCGGCACCAAAATTTCGGTCGAAGAATACAACAAAGCCTGTCGTGAAGCAGTCATGCGCTACACCGACATCTGGAATCGCCTGACCGAAAAAATGGGATATTGGGTCGATATGAACGATCCTTACATCACCTACGAACCCAAATACATGGAATCGGTTTGGTGGTTGCTGGGCGAATTGTACAACAAGAATTTATTATACAAAGGATATACGATTCAACCGTATTCTCCGGCCGCTGGAACCGGTTTGTCATCGCACGAACTGAACCAGCCGGGTTGTTACCAGGATGTAAAAGATACAACTGTTGTCGCACAATTTAAAGTTTTAGACGGCTCTGCCTCCCCCTTTGGAGGGGGATTGAGGGGGAGGACATCTGATGAGAATACTTTTTCAGAAAACACCTTCTTCCTCGCCTGGACAACAACTCCATGGACACTTCCTTCCAATACCGCATTGTGCGTTGGCCCGAAAATCGATTACGTATTGGTAGAAACGTTTAACCAATATACTCACGAGCCGATCAATGTGATTCTTGCGAAAGATCTTGTAAGCATTCAATTTGGAAAGGGTTATGAATATGCTGCAAATATTGATTTGGAAGAATTAGAGAAAGATGAAAATTCTGGTGCTCTAATTTTGAGAGATGATCAAAAGTTCTTGAATTATAAACCTGGAGATAAAACCATTCCTTATTTCATCTCCGGTTCCTGCAAAGGCTCCGATTTAGTCGGCATTCGCTACGAACAATTGCTTCCCGGAGCATTGCCATACGAAAAACCGGAAGAAGCGTTCCGCGTTATCAGTGGTGATTTTGTTACCACATCAGACGGTACGGGAATCGTACATATTGCACCGACCTTTGGTGCGGATGATGCGCGCGTTGCTACAGAATCGGGCGTTCCTGCGATGCTGGTATTGGATGAAAACAACAATCCGGTTCCGCTGGTAGATTTGCGTGGACGTTTCCGGAAGGAAGTTCCACAATGGGCCGGCATGTTTGTGAAAAACGAATACTATGCCGACGACGAGAAACCGGAGAAATCAGTCGACGTACAAATCTCGATCTTTTTAAAAGAGCAGAACCGTGCGTTCAAAGTCGAGAAATACGAACACAGTTATCCGCATTGCTGGCGAACCGATAAACCGGTTTTGTATTATCCGCTCGACTCCTGGTTTATCAAAGTAACCGACGTGAAAGAACGTATGGTAGCGTTGAATAATACCATTCAGTGGAAACCGGAATCGACCGGAACGGGACGTTTTGGAAACTGGCTCGAAAATGCCAATGACTGGAACCTGTCGCGCTCGCGTTATTGGGGAATTCCGATCCCGATCTGGTCTACAGAAGACCGTGCAGAGCAGATCTGCATCAGTTCGGTTGAACAACTCAAAGCTGAATGCGATAAGGCAGTGGCCGCAGGAGTTATGGCGGAAAATCCGTTGGCGGGTTTTGTGCCGAATGATTTTTCGGAAGAAAATTATGCGCAACTCGATTTACATAAAAATTATGTCGATTTGATCGTATTGGTTTCACCTTCAGGCAAACCGATGAAGCGTGAAAGTGATTTGATCGACGTGTGGTTTGATTCGGGCGCAATGCCTTATGCACAATGGCATTATCCATTTGAAAATAAAAATCTGATCGATTCGGGAGCCGGTTTTCCTGCCGATTTCATTGCTGAAGGCGTGGATCAAACCCGTGGCTGGTTTTATACCCTGCATGCAATTGCGACAATGGTTTTTGACAGTGTTGCCTACAAAAATGTGGTTTCCAACGGATTGGTACTTGATAAAAACGGCGTGAAAATGTCGAAACGATTGGGGAACGCTGTTGATCCGTTTGAAACATTGGCTGAATACGGCCCTGATGCGACGCGCTGGTACATGATCACCAATGCGCAACCGTGGGACAATCTGAAATTTGATAAAGATGGAATTACCGAGGTGCAACGCAAGTTGTTCGGGACGCTTTACAATACTTATTCGTTCTTTACTTTATACGCCAACATCGACGGTTTCTCATATGCCGAAGATGAGATCGCATTAAACGAACGTCCTGAAATTGACCGTTGGATCTTATCGAAACTACACACATTGACCGCGCAGGTTGATCTGGCATACGAAAGCTATGAACCAACACGTGCCGGACGTTTGATCCAGGAATTTGTTTCCGATCAACTCTCCAATTGGTATGTGCGCTTATGCCGTCGTCGTTTCTGGAAAGGTGATTATTCGGCAGATAAGATTTCGGCCTACCAAACACTTTATACTTGTTTGGAAACTGTGGCCTTGCTTGCTTCGCCGATTGCGCCGTTCTATCCCGATCAGTTGTTTACCGATTTGAATAACGTCACCGGAAAACACGCTGTAAATTCGGTGCATTTGGCTGATTTCCCGGTAAGTGATCCATCATTGATCGATACGGAACTCGAAGCACAAATGGATATCGCTCAACGCGTTTCGTCATTGGTATTGGCCTTGCGTAAAAAGGAGAAAATCCGTGTGCGTCAGCCATTGCAGAAAATCATGGTCCCAATTCTCAACGAGCAGTTCGCGAAAAACATTCTGCATGTAAAGGAATTGATTCTTTCAGAAGTAAACGTAAAAGAACTGGAGTTACTCGATGCGTCGAACACGGTTTTCGTGAAATCGATTAAACCGAATTTCAAAACCATCGGACCAAAATATGGTAAGCAAATGAAAGCCATTGCTGCTTTGGTTGCCGAGTTTGATCAGGGCGATATCGCCGGAGTAGAACTCAATGCCGGGTGGAAAGGTGAAGTCATGGGAGACGTGATCGAGTTGGATTTACCCGATTTTGAGATCCGTGCCGAAGATATTCCGGGTTGGCTGGTTGCTTCCGAAGGCGGAATGACCGTTGCTTTGGACAGCACCATCACAGAAGAATTACGCCAGGAAGGAATTGCCCGCGAGTTGGTGAACCGTGTTCAAAACCTGCGAAAAGATTCCGGACTGGAAGTCACAGACCGTATTCAACTGACGTTGGAAAGCACTGCTGAAATTCAATCGGCGATTGCCCAAAACCAGGAATATGTGTGTAACGAGGTTTTGGCAACCAAAATCACCTTCGGAAAGGTAGATGTTTCCCCGCAAGTAATTGATTTATTGGAAGAAGGTGACGCAAAGATTGGATTGGTGAAAGCGTAAAAGCATTTTAAAATACCGATTTTGGGGAGTGTTCAAAAAAAAAAATAACACTTTTGTTAGTTTGGAGCAACCTATTCTCCAAATAACACGTTTTATTAACCGAATCAATAATCTATTATTACATGAAGAAAAAGTTAGTATTGCTGGCATTTCTTGCCGGAGGATTGACCGCTATTGGTCAAAAAACAGTCTCACTCACCCCATCTCAAAGCCCGAATCTGAAAAGTAAAACACATGTTTCTTTGGAAAATGATCTTGAGAAAACCCTTTTATGCCAGGACACCATTCGTTATCCACAGGCCAAAGAACAAATTTTGGGAACGGCCAATTTCTACACCTTTGATTTATGGACAGCCGATGCGGAAGAGTTTTCACAAACTTTTTTGAATACAGGGAGTATTAGTATCGGAGGAATTGAGTTTTTTGGAATGAACAATACGGTAGACGGAATGCCAAGTGTTACCGTTACGGCATCTATTTACAACGTAGATGCGTCCAACAATCCAACCACTTTGGTAACCAGCTCTACAGTGAGTTTTACAAGCACAACTGCTGCCTATCATTATGTGAATTTTACCCCTGTAACTGTTTCCGGGAATTACGCTGTTGTTATTCGACCAACGAATACTGATGGTGTTTTAACCATGTATGTGAATGATGCGGCGCCTGCACAAGCTTACGATGAAGATTTCGCACGCGTCAAATCTGATTTTTATGCCAGCTCAAGCGGAGCATGGATTTCAATTCCGGCATTTACGGAGATTGGTAATAATAACTTCGAACCGATTGTAGCACCGATTGTTTCCTATACGCTCAACACCAGTTTTACTGCATCACCAAATCCTGCTTGTTTGGGAACTCCGGTAACTTATACGGGAACCAATACTCCTGCTTCGGTGTTGTCTAACCGCATGTACAATTACCAAAAATTCAATCAGTACTTTGCAGGTGCAGTTTCCGATTCTACTTATGTATATGATATGGACAACACGAATCTGGTTTGGAGTAACAATACTTCTTATACGCATCCTGCTGCAGGAACGTATGATGTAACCTATTACACATTGGGTGGTTTCTGGACTTCATGCGCTGATTTTACATCAACTTCAGTCGTGATCAATCCACTTCCTGCCACACCAACTATTACGCCTGGCGGACCAACAACTTTCTGTGCGGGTGGTTCAGTAACTCTTACTTCTTCTGCAGCAAGCGGAAACCAGTGGTCAACAGGAGAAATAACACCATCTGTAGTCGTTTCTTCTTCGAATACAGTTACTGTTACAGCTTCTGCATTGGGTTGTACTTCAGCAGCTTCTGCACCTGTAGCGGTTACAGTAAATCCATTGGATGATGCGACTTTTGCATATGTTTCCAATACGCTTTGTACAGGTGGTGCCAATGAAACACCAACCGTTGCTACAGCAGGAACATTTTCAGCTACACCTGCAGGTTTGGTAATCAACGCTGCTACAGGTGAAATTGACATGGCAACAAGTGCTGACGGTACTTACAGTATTACGTATACAACTTCAGGTACTTGCCCGAATACATCTTCTCAGAATATTACAATTACTGCCGCACCCGATGCGACGTTTACTTATTCAGCAGCAACATTCTGCTCGGCTGACAGTGATCCGGCACCATCTTTCGGAGCTGGAGCAAGTGGTGGAACATTTACTTCTACGGCTGGGTTGACTATCAATCCTTCAACTGGAACGGTTGATTTGTCAGCTAGTACACCTGGTACTTACACAGTAACCAACACAATCCCAGCTGCTGGTGTTTGCCCTTTGGTTGACGAAGATTTCACAGTTACGATCAACGCAACGCCAACAGCAACAGTAAGCGGTGGCGGACAATTGTGCGGTGCAGGAACTATTCCGGTTACTGTTACATTGACAGGTGCAGGTCCGTGGGATTTTTCTTATTCTGATGGTGTAACGACAACACCTGTTACCGGTGAAGCAGGATCAACGTATACAATCAATGCTACAGCAAACGGAACATATACCGTTACTACTGTAACAAGTTCAGGTTGTTCGGCAACCGGAACGGGAACAGCAACAGTTGTTTTCAACCCGAATCCGGTTGTTACTATGGGTGCTCTTACGGCTGTTTGTGAAAACGGTTCAGCAGTTTCACTTGCAGCAACACCAGCGGGAGGTACATTCAGCGGTACAGGAGTTTCAGGTTCAACGTTTGATCCTACAATCGGAGCAGGTACTTATACAATTAATTACGACTACACAGACGCAAACGGTTGTATGGGTAATGCCAGTGCAACTATTGATGTAAATGCTGCTCCAACAGTTGCTATTACTTCATTGCCAAACTTATGTGTCTACAACAGTGCGGTGACTTTAACACAAGGAACTCCAGCTGGAGGAACATACACCGGATCTGGTGTTACAGCAGGTTCTTTTGATCCGTCTGTAGCAGGTGCAGGAACACACGTAATTACTTACAGCTACACAAATGGTGACGGTTGTTCAGGACAAGCACTTGAAAATCTTGTTGTTGATTCATGCTTGTCGGTGAACGAATTATCTGAAACTGATTTGATGATTGTTCCGAATCCTGCGAATGATGTAATCACAATCTCTTACACCAATACAACATCAGGTAAGGTTGAGCTTTCTTTGACTTCAGCTGACGGAAAGATCGTTGCATTCAGAACTGTTGAAGCGGCAGCCAGCTTCAATGAGAAAATGGACGTTAGCGCGCTTTCAAACGGTGTTTATTTTGTGAAATTGAACATGAATACGGGAACGGTTACCAAGAAAATAATCGTTCAGTAATCACCCTTTTTCTTTTTGAAATGCCGTCTGCAAAACAGACGGCATTTTTTTTGGTTCGTCCTCCCGAAGCCTGTTTAAATTCTTAATTTTGCTTCACGCAAATTTGATATGGCAAAAAAATACGCAGCAATCGATATTGGATCCAATGCCGCCCGGTTATTGATCGGGGAAATGGCACAGGAAAACGGACATGTTTTCGTGAAGAAAATATCCTACACACGATTGCCGCTGCGTTTGGGTGAGGAAGTTTTTGAGAATGGGAAAATTAGTCCGAAAAAAGCGGAAGATTTCCTGAAGACTATGAAAGCGTTTGGATTGATCGCAAGCATTTTTGATGTTGAAAAAATTCGTGCCTGCGCCACTTCGGCCATGCGTGATGCGGAGAACGGAAACGAAATAATTCGTTCAATCAAAAAGGAAACCGATATTGAAATAGAGATTATTTCCGGTGATGAAGAGGCCCGATTAATCTTCGGAACGTTTGTTCTCCTGGATATTTCAAAGGACAAACCTTATCTCGTAATTGATGTTGGCGGCGGTTCTACCGAAATCAATGTATTTGAGCACGGAGAACGTGTTGCAGCGAAATCATTCGATATTGGTACTGTGCGAATGCTAAAAGGAAAGGTTGACAAAAAAGATTGGGAGGCAGTGCACGATTGGATTTCGGAAAATGTGGAACATGACCCACATACCGTCTATGCAACCGGAGGAAACATCAACAAAATTCACAAACTGCTTGGTATAAAAGAAAAATCGCCTGTCAGATTGAGTGATATGCAAACACTTTATGTCGATTTATCAGCGCTTTCGGTGAACCAGCGTATGGATCGTTACCAACTCAAACCTGATCGGGCTGATGTAATCGTTCCCGCTTTGGAAATCTTCACGTTTTGCATGAAAGAACTGGGATGCAAAGAGTTATTTGTTCCAAAAATCGGTTTATCAGATGGGATGATCTATGATTTGCATCAACGTGGGTTGGTGGATAACAATTAAAAGATGCTTCCACAAAATTATTTTTGAGTTTAATCATTTGAAAACCAAATGGATAGTAATATTGCACTATTAATTTTTTAGTGTAACCATCTGTAAATCAGTTGATTTACAGATTCTCGTGGTTCAAATTCTGTTTTTCAACGCGACATTTTTGGTGTGAGATTCCCCATAATTTGAATTCAATTATCTGGAAATCAAAAACATAGTAATATTGCAATATTGATTTTTAACAATCTTGTTTATAACTATTCTAAATTGTGTGTTCTGACAGTATTCTGACAAATAATCGTCCGTCAATCACGACTTTTGTGCTGTAGTTATTAAAAACTCAGGGAAACACACGTGCTGACTCATTTTCATACCATCGCTTTTACACATCGCAACCTTGATGTTTCGGCTATCGGAAAGCTTCATATTGAAGCTGAAAATCAGCTGGATCGTTTTAATCCGGTAAAAGAGCAACTGCACATCGGCGAATTACTTTTCCTGTCTACCTGCAACCGCGTTGAATTCCTTCTGGTTGGTCCGCAGGCAGCTTCCATTGACTTTCTAACAACATTTTTCAAACAGCTTTACCCTGATTTCACCCAGGAAACAGTTGATTTTTATGTGGCCAACGCTAGTGTTGTTTCCAATATCGAAGCAATCGATCATATTTTGAGGGTCGCTTCATCCATTGATTCATTGGTAATCGGTGAGCGAGAGATTATCACGCAAGTTCGCCATGCCTACGATGCCGCCCACAAAAATGGCTTTTCGGGTGATTTTATCCGGTTGCTGATCAAACATGTGATCCAAACTGCCAAACGCGTTTATACCGAAACCAAAATTTCGATGAAACCTGTTTCGGTTGTTTCCATTGCTTACCAGCGTTTGCAAGGCATGGATGTTCCTTCTGATGCACGCGTTTTGGTCGTTGGTGCCGGAGTTACCAATACCGCAATGTGCCGTTTCCTAAAAAAACACGGAATGTCTTCGTTTGTGGTATTCAACCGAACATTATCCAAAGCACAAGCCCTCGCTGAAGAATTGGGTGGCTCAGCTTTTCCGTTGGACCAATTATCCGATCATACCGGCGGTTTCGATATTCTTGTAACATGCACCGGAGCCGAAGAAACAATCATTACTCCGGAAATTTATAACACACTTCTTCAGGGCGATACAGCTCCGAAAGTCACTATAGACCTGGCATTACCGAATGATATTCATGCAAGCGTCCACAAGCAATTTCCAACGCGCCAGATCTCGATCAATGTATTGCAAACCATTTCCGACAATCACTTGCAGGAACGTTCGCAGGAAATCGAGCACGTAGAAGCTATTTTAGCAGAAGCAATCGAATCATTCAGCCACTTGTTGAAACTGCGTCGCATTGAAATCGCGATGCGCCCGGTTCCGCAAATGGTAAAAGACATCAAAGCAACGGCTTTCAATGACGTGTTCAAAACCGAATTGGAAAACATGGACGCCAACTCGAAAGAACTGCTCGAAAAAATCGTTGGCTACATGGAGAAAAAATACATGAGCATGCCCATGAAAATGGCCAAAGAAATCCTTATTAAACATTAAATTTTCTATGCTTTCAATCCGAATTGGTTCCCGCGGCAGTGATCTTGCATTGTGGCAGGCCAACCACGTGAAACAACAACTCGAAGCACTTGGTGCCGAAGTTTCTATTACTGTTATCAAAACACAGGGCGATCAGATTCAGCACCTGAGCTTTGATAAACTGGAAGGAAAAGGATTCTTTACCAAAGAAATCGAACAGGCGCTCCTCGATAATGAGATCGATCTGGCTGTCCATTCACACAAGGATTTGGAAACAACACCTCCCGAAGGATTGATCATTGCTGCAGTTTCCGAACGCGAACATCCTTCCGATGTGTTACTGATTCATCCGCGTGCGGTAGACACGACGCAACACTGGAATCTTAAGCAGAAAGCAGTAGTGGGAACATCATCTGCCCGCCGGAAATCGCAGCTCGTCGCTTTTAGAGACG
Organism: Candidatus Fluviicola riflensis; assembly: GCA_002243285.1. Taxonomy (GTDB): domain Bacteria; phylum Bacteroidota; class Bacteroidia; order Flavobacteriales_D; family Crocinitomicaceae; genus Fluviicola; species Fluviicola riflensis. The sequence continues at coordinate 4,021,440 of CP022585.1, forward strand.
ATACGGCGATCAAGGATTTACGTGGAAATGTACCGACACGTTTGCAAAAACTCATCGACGGGGAATACGACGCTATTTTATTGGCGAAAGCCGGTTTGGACCGCTTGAACCTTGATCTGTCTGCGGTTCACGTTGAAGTATTGGATCCGGAAGAATTTATTCCCGCCCCAGCTCAAGGAGTTTTGGCCTTGCAAATTCGCGAAACCGACACCGGTTTGTTTGAATTCATGCAGGCGTTGCATCATCCGGATGTTCAGGCACGTATCATTATGGAACGAACCGTTTTGAATCGTCTCCAAGGTGGTTGTCAGCTTCCGTTGGGCGTTTATTGTCCGGAAGAAGGACGATTATTGGTTTCGTATGCCGAAGCCTGGGAAGACGGTGCGCAGTGGTTCCAGTTTGAAGGCCCGCATGATTTGGAAATGGTTGATGTGGTACTCGACGCTTTGTTGACACCCGAAGAAGAAGATGAAGACTAAACTCTTCTTTTCGGGAATTGCAAAACCAGGCGGAGCATTGATTTCATTCTGTGAAAATGCCGGTTGGGAATTAACGCAACAACCGCTTATTCGTTTCGAAAAATTGCTTTTTACACTTCCTGAAAACTTCGATGTCGTTTTTTTTTCAAGCCCGAGAAGTGTTGATTATTTTTTTAGTGAAAACTCATTGAATAGTTCCTGTAAAATTGCTTGTATAGGAAGTGGAACAGCCATAGCAATTAAAGCAATAAACTTAACCCCTGATTTTATAGGTTCAAATTCCGGGAACCCTGAATCAGTTGGTAAAGAATTTTTAGAATGGCTGGGAAACAGGACTGTTTTATTTCCATTGGCCAAAAACTCAAATGAAACCATTGTTAAAAACATTCCTGATAATCAAAAAATGATTGTTCGTTGTTATGAGACAATTTTGGTTGAAAAGACCCTAAACCAACACGATACTTATGTCTTTACAAGTCCAAGCAACGTCACTTCTTTTCTAAAATCAAATACGTTTCCTGAAAAAGCTAAACTCATCGCCTGGGGAACAACCACCGCCGCTAAAATGCGTGAATTTGGTTTGGAACCAATTGCCATTTTGAATGAATCTTCCGAAATCGCCCTGGTGGAAGTGCTGAGGAATATCTAAGACTAGTCACTTCACTATCCGCCAGCGGATAGTCCTATATCTGTGAAAATCCGTGTCATCTGTGGCAAATAAATACGGTGAGTCCGTTAGGCGAGCAAAAAATCTGCGCATCTGTGGTAAACATTGTCATACTTGTCTTGTGTGTCACAACAAAAACTCTTATATTCAAGTAACCAATCACTTGGATTATATGACAATGACACAACAGGAACTAGGGATTTACGGCGAGCAACTTGCCCAAAAACACTTACTAAAGGCAGGCTACACCATTCGCACAGTCAACTACCGATACATCAAATATGAAATCGACATCGTAGCCGAAAAAGAAGACAAAATAATTGTAGTTGAAGTAAAAACCCGCCAAACAGCCGAGATCGGAGAGCCGTGGATGGCAGTGACGCGTCGCAAGCAACGACAAATCATCACCTGTGCCGATCATTACATCCAATCGCGCGATCTTCCCAACGAAGTGCGATTCGATATCATTTCCATTGTTCACAATAACTTCCGCACCGATTTGCAGCATATTGTGGATGCCTTTTCAACCTGATTACCTCCATTTAACCGTTGGCTAAAAACGATATCCCAACCCGATTGAAATTATCTTTTTTACATCGGATTCAACTATTGTAGGTTGGTTATAAACCAATTCTACATCCTGAGTATCATTGTTTTTAAAAATCGCTTTGTGGAAAAGAAGTCCAAACCCAAGCCCCCCGTTAATCATGCCATATAACCCTTTCCAAATAGTTATTTCCGTACCCAATCCACCATAGACATATAAAGATTGGTAAAACGCTCTCGTCTCTAGATTGAAGGAATGATCAAAAAGAGGCGGCGCGTCATTGGGTGTAGGTTCAGTGTGATCAAAATAATGCCTTGAAAGGCGAAAAGTACGTGCATACTCTAAATTGATGCAAACATTCGGGTTGAGCCACTTGTGCTCCTTTAATGGTGAATAACGGTATCCTGCATCGATGATGAATTCACTCAAGTGATCAAACCGAGTCTTGTATGACTTGTAATCGGAATGATTCATTCGGCTAAATGTGAGACGAGGTCCTACATAAAATTGGTGTTTTTTGACATCAACTGTGAGTATAGGAGTTATTCCGTTGTCGTACAAATCTGAAAAAACGGCTTGCAAACCTACTCCAAATATTACTTTTTTGGAAGCTTCCTGAGATAAAACTGCAGTGAATGAACACGTTGAGATTAGGATGACAGTTAGAAGGCGCATGATGATCGGGTTTATCCATTAACGGACCGATTAAGGCGATATTGTGGTTCATAAAGAAATGGAACACCAATTGGTACTCTTGATTCAAATCAACCCTGATAGACGGTTTGTAACCTAATTTACCTAAAATGCGTTATCTTTGTCCCGACCACCGAAAGGAGGCCTTATTAATTTATGCTCGTGATGAACACAAGAAAACCGAGTGGTGGTGCCAAAAAGCTCGCTGCAAAAGGTAGAACTACCGGATCTGCCCCTTCAAAATCAAGAACCTCAGGTTCTTCAGCTCCCAAGAAATTTGCTGATCGCAAACCCTTCGACAAGAAATTTACCGATCAGAAAGTAACCGACAGAAAAGTTAAACCCGAAGAGGAAGGTGATGTGCGTAAACCGCATTTTCCACCGAAAGTACGCAAAGGCGATCCGCTTCCTTCGTTTAACGAAGATGAGATCCGTTTGAACAAATACCTTTCCAATGCAGGAGTGTGCTCACGCCGTGAAGCCGATGTACTCATTCAAAGTGGTGTGGTTAGCATCAACGGAACAGTGGTAACCGAAATGGGTTACAAAGTGAAAAAAGGCGATTCCGTTCAATACGACGGTGAAACGATCAATGCCGAAACCAAACGTTACGTGTTGCTCAATAAACCGAAAGATTTCATTACCACCATGGACGATCCATGGGGGCGAAAAACCGTAATGGGATTGGTCATGAAAGCTTGTAAAGAACGCATTTACCCGGTTGGAAGGCTTGATCGCGATACAACAGGCTTGTTATTGTTTACCAACGACGGAGATTTGGCAAAGAAATTGACGCATCCCCGTTATGAGGCTAAAAAGATCTACCATGTTGAGGCTAATCGTCCGGTGAGTAAAGAACACCTCGAGGAACTGATGAAAGGAATTGAGCTCGATGACGGTTTGATCAAATGTGACCAGGCGGAATATGTGAAAGACGGAGCTTCGGCACGTGAAGTGGGTATTGAAATTCATTCGGGCAAAAATCGTATTGTGCGACGGATGTTCGAAAAACTGGGCTACGAAGTGGTGAAACTGGACCGCGTACAATTTGCAAGCCTCACCAAAAAAGATCTTCCGCGCGGTTTTTACCGACATCTGACAGATAAAGAAGTTGCATTTTTAAAGATGACTAAATAAATGAACTGATCAACCACCATGAAAAAATTACTTCTCCTTCTCCTTTTGTTGTGTTCAACACTTGTAGTTAATGCTCAGGTGAGTAAACACAAAAAGAAACATAGTACGGCCGCCGGAACCTTATTTTTTTATTGGGGTTACAATCGTTCGTATTATACGCATTCCAATATTCGGTTTATCGGCCCGGATTACGATTTTAAGCTGAAAAACGTGGCAGCCTATGATCGCCCGGATAAGTTCAGAGCAAGCCTTTATTTTAATCCGGCAACCATTACCATTCCGCAATACAATGCGCGGATTGGTTATTACCTGCGGGATAAATGGGCTATTTCGTTTGGCGTTGACCATTATAAATACGTCATGGCAGACCACAACGAAGTCTTGCTCGATGGGTATATTGCTGCCGGTTTGGATACAAACTGGTCAGGAAATTACGACGATGAGCCGGTTGTTACTAACGCCAAAGATTTTCATTACGAAAACACCAACGGCGCCAACTTTTTACGTTTTGAAGTCATGCGTTCATTCGATTTGTTTGAATTAGGTTCTCAGCGTCAATTGGCTTTAACAGGTAATCTGGGTGCTAGTGTGGGTCCTGTACTTACTTATACTGATCTAAATTTTGCACAGCTACATACCTTTGCCGCACCTTCGATTTCGGGTTATGGAGTGGGAATCAACGGGAGCTTGCGTCTTGAGTTTTTCCGCCATTTCTTTGTTTCCATGGAATCCGGCTTAGGATTACTTCATCTGGTACATGTGCGCACCCGAACCGGTGACCGCGATCAGTTTGCCCGACACAAGTTCGGTTTTTCATCCTATTTCGCTACTGTGGGAGGGATCTTTTATTTACGTCCGAAAAATGGCTGTGATAGTTGCCCGAATTGGTAACTTTGCGTTCTTTTGTAAGGCCCACGGCTTTGCGTCATTTTAAATTAAGCAAACAATGAGTGTAAACGAACTCTCAGAACTGGAAAGACAGCGACGTCAATCGTTGCAGAAATTAAGAGAATTAGGCATCGAGCCTTATCCTGCCGATTTATACCCGGTGAGCGATAAAGCCGATGACATCAAAACAAACTACCAGGAAGGTAAAACCGTTTGCCTGGCAGGCCGCATGATGAGCAATCGCGATATGGGGAAAGCCTCTTTCGCTGAATTGCAGGATTCCACAGGTCGTATTCAACTGTATATAAACCGCGACGAAATCTGTCCGGAAGAAGATAAAACCGGTTACAATACCGTATTCAAGAAATTGCTTGATCTCGGTGATTTTATCGGGGTGAAAGGCCATGTGTTCAAAACACAGGTGGGCGAAATTTCGATCCACGTGAAAGAACTCACCTTATTGAGCAAAGCATTGAAACCGCTTCCGTTGCCTAAAACAGACAAAGAAGGGAATATTCATGATGGATTTACCGATCCTGAAATGCGTTACCGTCAGCGTTATGCTGATTTGGCGGTGAATCCGCACGTGAAAGAGATTTTCGTGAAACGTACCAAACTCTTCAATGCCATGCGTCAATTTTTCAATGATGCAGGTTACATGGAAGTGGAAACACCTGTTTTGCAGGCTATTCCAGGTGGTGCTGCCGCACGTCCATTCGTCACGCATCACAACGCGTTGGATATTCCGCTTTACATGCGAATTGCCAATGAGTTGTACCTGAAACGCCTCATCGTTGGTGGTTTCGACGGTGTATATGAGTTTTCCAAAAACTTCCGTAACGAAGGAATGGACCGTACTCACAATCCGGAATTTACCGCCATGGAAATCTATGTGGCTTACAAAGATTACAACTGGATGATGGATTTCACCGAGCGCTTATTGGAGTATTGTGCAATCGCAGTAAACGGTACTTCCGAAGCGACGTTTGGCGAGCACACAATCAATTTCAAAGCACCTTACAAACGCGTAACCATGCGTCAGTCAATCATCGATTTCACCGGATTCGACATTGCCGGAAAAAGCGAAGATGAATTGCGTGCCGCTGCCCGGGGAATGAACATCACCGTGGATGAAACCATGGGGAAAGGAAAATTAATCGATGAGATTTTCGGTGGAAAATGTGAAGGAAATTACATCCAGCCGACGTTCATCACCGATTACCCGAAAGAAATGTCGCCGTTGTGCAAAGTACACCGCAACGATCCGGAACTCACCGAACGCTTTGAACTCATGGTGTGCGGAAAAGAAGTTGCCAATGCGTATTCCGAATTAAATGACCCGATTGACCAGCGCGAGCGCTTCGAAGAACAGGTACGTTTATCCGAAAAGGGTGACGACGAAGCCATGTTCATTGACCAGGATTTCCTGCGTGCGCTCGAATACGGAATGCCGCCAACAAGTGGTTTGGGTATCGGTATGGACCGCCTGATCATGTATCTTACAAATAATCCGTCGATCCAGGAAGTATTATTCTTCCCGCAAATGCGTCCTGAAACAAAATCGGTGAAAATTGTATTGAACGACAATGAAAAACTGATTTTCGACATCGTGCAACGCGAAAAAAGCATGGAACTCAGTACTTTGAAAGAACAGGTAAACCTCAGCAACAAAGCGTGGGATACCAGTATCAAAGGCCTGACGAAGAATGGGTTGCTGAAAGTAACGAAGACGGATGAAGCATTGATCGTGGATTTAGTATAAAATGCTTAATTTTTAGTGTTGAATTTTGAATTGAGATCTTGGTAGCTAGCGCTTTCAGAGATTCAATTCTTGATGTCGAATGAGCTTTCGTATCGGAAGGAACGATGATTTACTTGTGATAAACCTCATTCAAAATTCAACATTAAGCATTCAAAATTTAGATTTCGGGCAACGTTTTGTTTTTTTCGTAATATTACTAACAGATAGAATCTGATTTTGTTGAGGTTTTTACGTGAGTAAATTGATCTTTTCCACAGAAAAACAACCAAATTGCATTCCTGTCGTTTACTGTATACTCTGAATAAACCAAGTGCTCTAATGAAAACAATACTGTATCTCCTCGGTATCCTTTTACTCGTTCAAGTTGTTTTAATCGTGCCTTCCTGTCAAAAAGATCCGGATGTTTCACCTATCAATGAAAGCGAAGTCACCGTTGATCTCACGACTGTTCCTTATCCGGTATTGTCTGATTATAAGTTTTTCCGGGGCGTGATGAAATATCAGGTTCCGGCTTCGGATGTAATTGCTTATGCTCCTGCAACACCTTTGTTTACTGATTATGCACTCAAAAAACGCTTTATCTGGATGCCGGATGGCGAAAAAGCAAGCTATGTGGCCGACAATAAAGTACTGGAAATGCCTGTTGGAACAGTGCTGATCAAAACATTTTACTACAAAAATGTTCTTCCCAACGGCGCAACCCGAATTATAGAAACCCGCCTTTTGATCCGCAAAGCAAGCGGCTGGATTTTTGCCAATTATAAATGGAACGATGAGCAAACCGAAGCCTATCTGACCACTACAGCAAGTACTATTCCGATTACCTGGATGCAGGATGGTGAACAAAAAACCACCAACTACCGCATTCCTTCCGAAACCGAATGTCTGATTTGTCACAAACATCAGGGACAACCTGTTCCGATCGGGATCAAACCGCAAAACCTGAATAACCAGTACCAATATCCGGAAGGTTACCGGAATCAATTGAATAAACTCATTCAGGAAGGTTACCTTGAACCCGGACTGCCTTCAAATATCTATTCAACCATCAATTACAAAGACCACAGCAAATCGGTCGATCAGCGTTTACGTTCATACCTCGACGCCAATTGCGCGCACTGTCATGCCGAAGGAGGCCACTGCGATTACAGACCTATGCGTTTGGCATTCTCTGAAACCGTTGATCCTGTAAACATCGGACTTTGCGTAGAACCGGACGAATTTGTCGGAGCAGAATACACATCCATCATTACGCCGAGTCAACCAGACCGCTCAGTGATGCGTCTGCGTTTGGGAACCAATCAGCCCAACCTGCGCATGCCACTCATCGGACGAACAATTGTACATGAAGAAGCCGTTGAACTCCTCGAAGAATGGATCAATTGGAAAAAAGACTGCCACTAATAAAACCAAAACATTACCGACTGCATTAAATTAAACGAATCATCAAAACAATTCAACTATGAAAAAAGGATTACTCGTAGCAGCCCTGGCATGCTCATCGATAGCAACCGCACAGGTCACATTTACAATAGACAACAGTCTAAGTATTCCCAGCGGAAGCCATTATGTGCGTGCTGCGGTAGACATGAACGGCGATTACCTCGATGATATCGTTTGCACCAATAGCGGCAATATCACCATTTTATACCAGCAGGCAAACGGAAGTTATACGACTGCTTCCATGAATAACACAACTGTTCCTAATTCTGCCGACTGGAGTCTGGCAATCGGTGATATCGACAAAAACGGATTTAACGATATCGTTTACGGCGGCGGAAATGGTGTAACGTTTATGAAAGCAAACGCTACAGGAACAGCTTATACCGAGGTTTCGTTCCCGGAATATGTATTCTCGCAACGCAGTAATTTTGTAGACATCAATAACGACGGCCATTTAGATGCTTTTATGTGTCATGACGTTGCACCAAATGTGTATTATCTCAATGACGGGAGCGGCAACCTTGTTTTTAATCAGGGTGGTATCGGCGATCATGCCGAAGGTGGAAATTACGGTTCCATTTGGGTCGATTATGACAACGATGGCGATCAGGATTGTTTCATTGCAAAATGTCGCGGTGGTGGTTCAACAGCCAGTATCGACGAATTACACCAGAATAATGGCGATGGTACTTTTACGGATGTAACGGTAGCAGCCAATATGACAAACGGTTTTCACCAGGCATGGTCAGCAGCGTGGAATGATTACGACAACGATGGTGACATGGATGCCATGATCGGTGAAAGCGGCTGGGGCGGTTCAAGCGACGGTCACAAACTTATGCGCAATAACGGAGACGGAACATTTACCGACATTACTTCCGGTTCGGGCTGGGACACCTGGACAGATATCAGTATCGAGCATATAACGTATGATTTCGATAACGATGGTTTCGCTGATGTATTAAGCGGCGGAAACCTGATCCGTTACAACAACGGTGATATGACTTTTACTGAAGTAAATTCGGGGGCTTATGGCAGTTCTGTTGCCGATTTGAACAACGATGGTTTTCTTGATTTGTTAGGCAACTCATCCGTTTATTACAACAATGGAAACAGCAATAACTGGATCAAGATCCAGCTTAAAGGGTTGGCGAGTAATTATAACGGAATCGGTGCACGCGTGGAGATTTACGGTGTATGGGGCAAACAAATCCGCGATGTCCGTAGTGGCGACGGATTCGCCAATATGAACAGCCTCAATGTACACTTCGGGATCGGAACGGCTACAGAGATTGATTCCGTGCGTATCATCTGGCCTTCAGGACATATAGACAATGTCGAAGATCCGGTAATTAATACAGCCGTGACCATTGTAGAGGGTGCAGATCCGTTAAGTTTGGTGGAAGTGGCAGGCAAGAAAATCAGCCTGTTCCCTAATCCAACAACTGAATTTATAGCGATTGAGAACATTGATTTGCTGGACGTCTCGGAGATAATTGTTTATTCCATGAAGGGAGAAAAAATGATTGCACGAACCACTGATTACGCAAAAGTAGATGTTTCAGCTCTGGCAGAAGGCGCTTATATCATTGTTATCCAAACAAAAGCAGGCGAACGCTATTCGGAAGCATTTGTGAAGAAAAACAACTAAGCAGGTTCATAAAACAAATGGAAAGGATGGCTTAGGTCATCCTTTTTTGTCCGGCAACCTTTTGCAAAATCTGCGTTTTATACAGTACTGGCTGTAAACAGCCTTTTTAGGTGTAAAAGGTGAATTTTATACAACCTTTGTGAATTTCACTGGTACTTGAGGTAGAGTCTGTTGTTAATTATGCAACAGAGTACGCTTTTTAAATTAATTTCTTACTTTAATGGGTTGCGAAACCACAATTCAATAAATACAAGGCTATTACTCAAATAATGATAACTATGAAAAAACTGTACTTCTTCTTATTAATCGGGCTTCCGGTTGGTTCAATGGCACAAAACAACTGTGCTACTGCTTTGCCGATAAGTGCGGGAACGTATACTGTTTCGGCAGTAAACGGGGCCGGATTCCCTACGGTGATTTGTGCACCGAATGGTAATACCAATGTCACTGCCGGTGAATGGTATACGTATACACCATCTGCCAATTACACGGTAACGCTCACAACCGATCTCCCGGGTAGTGCGGGTGTTGATACGCGTTTTCATGTGTACACAGGCACATGTGGAACGCTCGTGTGTCATTCGGGTGATGATGACGGTGGAGCAAATTTGTTATCCACTGCTACGTTTAGTGCTATGGCAGGAACTACCTACATCATCGCATTTGATAATCGTTGGTCTTCTGCAGGTTTTGATTTTCAACTAATCGAAAATCCGTATGTAGAACCGCTTTTGCCACCGGTTGAATTTACTGCTACTCCGGTAGGTGTTTCAGGATCTTACAGCCTTGCAACAGTGGATATGAACGGTGATTACCTGGATGATATCGTAACGGTTTCCGGCGGTTCTATCCAGATTTTGTACCAGCAGGCAGGCGGAGGCTTCTCAACAGTTACGTATACAACTACCAACAATGGTTATTTACCAAGCTGGAGTCTTGCAGTTGGGGATATTGATAAAAATGGTTTCAATGACATTGTTTACGGCGACGGAAGCGGTGTAACATTTATGAAAGCCAACGCAAGCGGAACGGGTTATACCGAATCGTTTACAAATGAATATGTTTTCTCACAACGTACAAACTTCTCTGATATCAACGGCGACGGCCATTTGGATGCATTTGTTTGCCATGATGTTGATCCGAATGTTTATTACATCAACGACGGTGCAGGTAACCTGACTTATGGTCAGGGTGGAATGGGCGATCATACTGAAGGTGGAAATTATGGTTCTATTTGGGTCGATTATGACAACGATGGCGATTCTGATATGTTCATCGCCAAATGTCGTGGTGGTGGCTCAACTGCTGCGATCGACGAATTGCACCGCAATAACGGCGACGGTACATTTACCGAAGTAGGTGTGGCGGCCAATATGGCAAACGGATTTCACCAATCCTGGTCATCTGCGTGGAACGATTATGACAACGATGGCTGGATGGATGCTTTAGTAGGCGCCAGTTCATCTGCTGAAGGAACACATAAACTAATGAAAAACAACGGCGACGGTACGTTTACAGATGTTACCGCTGGTACAGGTTGGGATACCAATCCAAGCTTAAATATCGAGCACGTGAGTTTCGATTTCGATAACGACGGCTTTACAGATGTCTTGGGAGGTGGAAACAAAATCATGTTCAACAACGGTGACATGACTTTTTCAGGTGTTGATTACGATTTTACCAATGGTTCTATCGGCGATTTGAACGATGACGGATTCCTGGATGTTCGCAATGGTGGAACAGTTTATATGAACGATGGAAATGCCAACAACTGGATCAAAATCAACCTTCAGGGAGTGCAAAGCAACGGAAACGGAATCGGTGCCCGTATTGAGATCTACGGTGCATGGGGCAAACAAATTCGCGATGTACGTAGTGGTGACGGATTCAGATACATGAATACCCTCAACGCTCATTTCGGAATCGGTGCAGCTACGGAAATTGATTCTATTTATATCAAATGGCCTTCAGGTAAGGTTGATCACATCACCGATCCTGCGATCAACGAAGCATTGACAGTGGTAGAAGGATCAAGCCCACTGAGTTTATTCGAAGTAGACGGTAAGAAAATTACCTTATTCCCGAACCCGGCTACGGAATCAATCACGATTGATAACCTGAGTTTGTTGGATCCGGTAAGTGTTACCGTGCTTTCCAACATCGGAAACGAAGTGATGAAGCAAGACAAAAACAATCCGAAGCTTAATATTTCGACACTGTCAAGTGGTTTGTATATTGTTATCATCGAAACAACATCTGGTGAGCGTTATTCTCAAACGTTTATCAAAAAATAAAAAAATCAACTAATTGAGTTTGTTAGGGCGGGAATAAAATCCCGCCCTTTTTTATTGTATAAAAACCGGTTACATCCAACCGGACCAGTGACAACCTGGCCTACAGAAAACAACCATCATTTACGAAGTAAAAAACCAGTTGCTTAATCATATCAATTAGTGATTTAAATCAATGCCATTAATGATCAGACGCATCTTGCGTCAGTAACAGTAACCTGATCTTTGAACCGCAAAAACATTGATTATGAATTCAGTAACCCAACCCGGATTTCATCAACATGCTAAAACGTTCCAAACCAAAGCTACTGGTTTGCAACAGTTAATCACTTTTGGAGAAAAGTATCGGTTCGGCATCAGCTGTTTAATACTCATAATTGCAGAATGCCTTACCGGCATTATCGCACTGTATGGAGCAACGCACTCCACCGCTATGTTAATTGCAACATTATCATCCATAATTTTGTTGGCCCTGCTGCTTATTGTCGCACCTATGCGACTGATCTACATGGCCTTCACTTTAACCCTAACCACTGATTTGTTTATTTTGCATGGTCTTCACCTATGACAGAATTAACACCGATTAGATCGAAAAAGGATGCTTACCACGAGCATCCTTTTTTAGTTGCCCAGGTTTGTTTTCATGACTAAAATCAGGTTTTTACCTGACTTGCCTCATAGTATCGCCGCATTTATACGATGAACTTTGATGTATACAAACACATTGATTATGAACACGGTAACACAAAACAGAACTCACCAACACGCAAGTAAACAGCAAAATGAAACCACAGCCTGGGAACGGTTTGTGGCTTACGGTGAAGAAAACAGATTAGGAATCATTTGTTTTGTACTTCTCGTTGTCGGATGTCTTGGCGGCATTACGATGATGTACGGTGCAGCGCATTCTACTGCAATGTTAATCGCGGTAGTAATACCAACCATGACAACTTTGAGTTTACTGCTTTCTGTTGGACCAATGCGATTGCTTTACATGGCTTTTGGTCTCTCCATAATCACCGACCTGATTGTTTTGCTTATTCTTAACCTATAACTCAAATCGGTAACGATTATTTTCAAAAGGATGCCTTACTATGGGCGTCCTTTTTTGCTGCCAAAAGGCTACACAACATAATCCAACCTTTCACTATCTTTGCACGCCGCCTCACAAAACAGGCGCGTTCAAATACCCGTTATGCTTACAGTTGATAGTCTTAAAGTAGAATTTAGTGGCCGAACCCTTTTCAGCGACGTGTCGTTTTCGGTGAATGAAAATGACAAGATTGCCCTCATGGGAAAAAACGGCGCCGGGAAATCAACTTTATTGAAACTACTGGCGGGAACCAATAAACCAAGTGGAGGCACGATTTCGGCCCCGAAAGACTATGTAGTAGCATATTTGCCGCAACACTTGCTCACCGAAGACAACGCAACCGTTTTTGAAGAAACCAGCAAGGCTTTTGCGGGTATTTTTGCCATGCGTGATGAGATTGAAGCATTGAACCAGCAATTGACCTCGCGCACCGATTATGATTCGGATGACTATTACAAGATCATCGAAAAAGTATCGGAACTCAGCGAAAAATATTATTCCATCGAAGAGATCAATTACGAAGCGGAGGTAGAGAAAGTATTACAAGGAATGGGCTTTTTGCGCTCCGATTTTACCCGTCAGACTTCCGAATTCAGCGGTGGATGGCGCATGCGGATCGAACTGGCCAAAATTCTTTTGCAAAAACCCGATCTGATTTTGCTCGATGAGCCGACAAACCACATGGATATTGAATCCATTCAATGGCTCGAGGATTTCCTTATCAACGGTGCCAATGCAGTGATCGTTATTTCGCATGACAGGGCTTTTATCGACGCCATTACAACACGCACAATTGAAGTAACAATGGGTCGTATTTACGACTACCGCGCCAAGTATTCCGATTACCTCGAACTGCGCAAAGACCGCCGTCAGCAGCAACAAAAACAATACGACGAACAACAAAAGTTCATTGCCGAGACCACCGAGTTTATTGAGCGGTTCAAAGGAACGTATTCCAAAACGCTGCAAGTGCAATCGCGGGTGAAAATGCTCGAAAAGCTTGAAATTGTAGAAGTGGATGAGGTTGATAACTCTGCTTTGCGATTGAAATTTCCACCTGCACCACGCGCCGGAAGTTACCCGGTAACAGTGAGTGAGTTGACCAAAAAATACGGAGATCACACAGTTTTCAGTGAGGCTTCCATTACCATCGAACGAGGTGAAAAAGTAGCATTTGTAGGCAAAAACGGCGAAGGAAAATCGACCATGGTGAAAGCCATTATGGGTGAAATCGATTTTGCGGGAACGCTGGAACTCGGCCACAACGTACAAATCGGTTATTTCGCACAAAACCAGGCTTCGCTGTTGGATGAATCACTGACGGTTTTTGAAACCATCGACCGGATTGCCGAGGGTGACATCCGCACCAAAATCAAAGATTTACTGGGCGCATTTATGTTTGGCGGAGACAACAGTACCAAAAAGGTGAAAGTGCTTTCAGGCGGTGAAAAAACGCGCCTGGCAATGATCAAACTCCTGTTGGAACCTGTCAACCTGTTAATTCTCGATGAGCCGACCAATCACCTCGATATGAAAACCAAGGATATCATCAAAGATGCACTCAAAAGCTTCGATGGTACGCTGATCCTGGTTTCTCACGATCGCGATTTCCTTGACGGATTGGTAACCAAGGTCTACGAATTTGGGAACCAACGCGTAAAAACCCACTTTGAGGACATCAATGGTTTCTTGCAAACCAAGAAAATGGAAAACCTGAAGGAAATAGAGCGAAAGTCGTAATCAGTTGGTTTCAGGTTATCACCCCAATTTCTGCCAGCCTCCGGTGATCAATTACTCCTCTTTTTTGCATAGCAGAATGAAGTAATAAAAAAAGCGACCCCTAAAGATCGCTTTCCAATTTCTATCGGACTATTTTCTAACCGAAAAGCCACTTGATCAGGTCATTTCCGTTAGCAAACAGCAAGAGTCCGATCAGTAAGAAGAAACCAACATACTGTGCTTTTTCCATAACGTTTTGCGATGCTGCACGGCCGGTAATGATTTCGTACAACAGGAACATCACGTGTCCGCCATCCAGTGCAGGAATCGGCAATAAGTTCATCACCGCCAGCATCATTGAAAGGAATGCCGTCAATGTCCAGAAAGCCTGCCAGTTCCAGGAAGGGGGAAACAATTTTCCGATTGCCCCGAATCCACCAACTGAATTAGCACCTTTAGCTGTAAATACATACTTGAACTGCGCCACATTGCTGTACATCATTTTCAGTCCCCAGCCGAAACCGGAACTGAACGCTTCACCGAATGAATATTCCTGGGTGAAAATCGCGTTTGTATCCTGTGTGTATTTATGATCTCCTGAGATTCCAAAAATGCCGTCTTTTCCAATCTTGGTTTCTTTGGTAATCGTTTTACCTTTTCGTTCAATCGTCAGCGTTACTTTTTTGCCCTTATTATGATACAACGCTGATTGGAATTGATCATAGTACTCAATTTCCTGATCGTTGATGGCCACAATTTTATCCCCCTTTTTAATTCCAATACGTTTGGCGGTACCCTTTTTGGGATCAACACTCTTTACTCGCTCCATAAAACGGCGTAAATCGAATGCGCTTTTTTCCACGTCATTTGTCCACATTTTAGTGCCAATGTCTTCCGGAAGAACGATTTTTTCAATTTTGCCATCCTGGTGTTGCACCGTGAAATGACGTTTATTAAAGATCAACATCTCAACACCAAGACGCTGTACATCCTCATTCTTTACACCATCTACTAACAACACCCGATCACCCGACTCAAACCCGAATTGCTCCAGGTAAGGATGAACCGCCAATCCATGTTGCAGTTTTTTCTGATCAACTTTTTCTTCACCCCAAATGAACAAGACCATGATGAAAATCACGAATCCGACGATAACGTTTACCGTAACACCGCCCAACATCACAATCAATCGCTGCCACGCCGGTTTTGAACGGAATTCCCACGGTTGCGGCGGCTGCGCCAGTTGTTCTTTGTCCATAGATTCATCAACCATTCCGGAGATCTTGACGTAACCACCCAATGGCAACCAACCAATTCCCCATTCAGTATCACCGATCTTCTTTTTGAACAAGGCAAAATACGGATCAAAAAACAGGTAGAATTTCTCTACGCGTGTTTTGAACAAACGGGCAGGTATAAAATGACCGAATTCGTGTAAAATAATCAGTATCGAAAGTGATAAAATGAGTTGCGCAGCGCGAATCCAGAAGTCCATTATGTATCAATTATTAAGCGACAAATATAGCGATAACAATGTAAAATACAGTAGGGGCGACTCGCGAGTCGCCCCTACTGTATTTTACATTTCAATTAATTTAAGGTTGAACGTGTTTCGTAGAATAGCCATGGTGTTCAAAATATTCCACAATAGCTTCTTTCATCAACGCCTGCTGCTCCGATTCGCTTAAAGGCGGTAAATCTTTCTGCAAGGTAAAATGCGGCCATTCATCAGGATCTTTTCCTTCAAATTTATAATATCCGTAAGGTTCGAGCACAGTACAAATCGCCACATGCATCAAATCTGTTTTTTCGTGTTTTTTAAACTGCTGATACCCTTTTCCCAATTCTTCCACACCGATAAGGAACAGCAATACCTGTAAATCGATATCTGGCCCGAACGGTTCTTCCAGTTGTTTCAGGAGTGATTGGTAGCGAAGTTCTAATGCATAATCCATACGGTAAAATTACGCTTTATTGGAGAAGTAAATCAATTATGAATAGCTGAATTATCAATTATCAAGGGAAGCCAACTTCATAATTCATCATTAATAATTCAAATAATCACATCTTAGTAAACTGCAGCACCGAAATTGTGTTTTCCGAACAAACACGCACCAGGTAATGACCTTCTTTTAAACCAGCCAGCGGAATCATCGTTGTTTGTCCCTCGAATATTTCACTAATAACCATCTTGCCTGACAGATCGGTAATCGCTACTATAGAAGCGCCATGAGCCTGACCGGAAACCACGGTGATAAAATCAGCCGCCGGATTTGGAAATACCTGAATCGCCGGTTCCAGTTTCATTTTGACCGCAATCACCGCATCTGATCCCGCGTTGTTTTCGTCGTCGATCATCGTGAGCTTGTAATAAAGTACTTCGGTTCCTCTTGCTTCATCAACAATGGAATAATCATGCGAAAAGCCCGATGTTCCCGCACCCTGAACGGTTTTTATTTTCGTCCATTCACTTCCATTTGCAGAAACAGATATGTCAAAGTGATCATTATGATTTTCAGAAAGTGTTGTCCAGCTCAGTAAAACCTCATCATTGGAACATGTTCCGGTAAACGAAACCAAGTCAATGGGTAAAACCACCAAACACGTAGTTGGATCCTGGATCATGTCAGTGACATTAAACGTATTGGTTAATGACAAATTCGTTGAATTCGACCAATTGGACGGATTGTTGATTGCGCTTCGCAAAGCGGCCCGTGTTCCTGTGAATGTTCCGGTATAGCGCATTCCATCACCGCTTGGATTGATGTAAAGTGCATTCGTCCCATTCGTAAGCGCTGCCGGTAAACGTGTATGTTGCCTGTCGCCACAGCTTACGGTTCCGGTCATCCAGGTGCCATCTTTGATTTTCATTCCTGCTATAAAGGTTGGATTGGCATATGTACCGGTAAAAGCGAAAATATTGTCGCCATCACTTGAGAAACCGTTGTTGCGTTGATTGACCAGCGTCCACGACAATGTGGCTGCACCGGTTGCCATGTTTAAAGAACCGGGAGAACCATCATTATACACCACCACCGTTCCACGATCGATTTTCGTAGTAACGGTAAAGGTGATCACAAATTCTTCGTCTGAAGTACAGAACTCATTGGTTTCATTACGCCATGGCATATCTGAAAAAATAAGCTGTGTACCCGGACACAGATCAATAAACGTAACAAAGGAAAAGCCATCGCCCCCGCTCACCTTTGCACTGGTGAAAGCAATGTCGCCGACAGTAACAACCTGGGCGTTACTTGTAATTGTGGTGATTAGAAAACAGGTAGTAAGCAGAAGTCCGAATTTCATAATGTAGTAATTAACCACAAAACTACTGCTGCACAATTGCGCCGGATTCAACGGATTTTTAAACTTCTGTCAACGAATGCAATCAATCTGATCTACTTAATATTATCTCACCTAAAGATTAAGGTTAATTAGATTAATAAATCGTTATAGTGATTAAATCATTGAATAGATGAATTATCAATGATGAAGGGCTTCCTCTTAATAATTCATCATTGATCATTAATAATTCCCCACGTATCCCCGTTCTCCCTTCCCGATCCGGTCAAAGATCCAATCAAAACTATAGATCATGTGGCTGTCTACAAAATTTTTGTGCGGCCAATCGGCAGGAATAAACAGGCGGCCTCCTTTTTCGGGTGGTAACTGGTCAATTCCTTTCACGGCATATTGCGGCGCAATTCCATCCTGCTCGCGTAACGGATCCTGGTTTGGTTCCCCCAGGTTGCTTCCGTATTGCCACACATGCTCAAACTTCGACCAATCATAACCTTCCTGGTTGGCATTTTCGGGGGCGATGATGTATGCATTGTTCAAAAACACAAACGGCTCCACTACTTCCAGGAAACCAAGCGAATAGGCATAACCCATACTGTGGCTCACGATATCAAGTGTGTCTTTTACCCACGGTGAAAACGGAAATTGAGCCCGCGATTGCAAAAACACTTCCCCGGCAAGTCTGCCTATTTGTTTTCGCTCCTCAAATCCTTTCGGATTGGATTTTTCGGTGAGACGTTTGTAAACATGTTTTGCCGTTTGTTTTTTTGGCGTCAACTTGGTGCGTACCCAACTAATCACAAACCGCACCTGATTCCGGTGATTGGACGTCGCAATGGGAAAACTTCCATCGACATAATACGTCATCACAGGTTTCAGCATTTCCTGGAAACGATTGTCGATTTTGTACCAATAATAATAACGGTCTTTTTGGGTCAATAAACCATCGCCGGGATCATTGTTGGTTTTGGGACCGCGATAACCGCTGATGAGCAAGAGCAACCTGGATGGTTCGTTTGACACCTGTCCACGAACGCGTTCCGTAAGATCACCTCCATTGTATGCAAATACTTTTGTCGAATCACAATTGCCGGAAGCATTCAGGTATTGAATTACTTTATAATGCCCGTTCGACGCGCAGGAAAGGTTTAGGTCAGGTGCAATCAGCGAATCTGAACTATACAAAAAACGAGTTGCCTGGTTGTGGTCCACCGAAAAATATAATACGGATCGTTGTTGTTCACTTATCCAGTTACCATCGATTGAGCGAAAGACCACCGAACCCGATGTAAACGTATTTTCTCTAACCAAACGACTAATCACACGCTTTTCCCTGGGGTGACATGTGCGGTACCACCTGCAACGGTTGTTCGGGTCCCATTTCGGGTTATTCGCCAAACGATTGACCATTGTTCTCAATTCATTTTGTGGCAGTTTGGGACGCAATGGGCGTTCTGAATGAAGATAAATAGTAAAATTCTGCGAATACGGTTGAACGATCTTGCCCGAATCAATCACTCCGTCAGCATTTTCCTCCCAAAAATAATAGGCTGTTAATCCGCCGATCTCATCGAACACTCTGTCTTTCTTTATTTTCAGAGAATCAAGTGTTTGTCCGCGAAGCATTGAGGCAGACAGGCAGCAAAAAAATATGGAGAAGACGATTTTCACGAAGTCAGCTATACAGTTCGAAAATACACTTTTACGGGCATTCGGCGATTGGATTATGATTTTTTAGGGAATACTTATGTCTCCCACAGATGAACAGATTATAGCGCTCCTAACGGCAGCGCATTGGCAACATCATAACATGTCAACATTTTAGCTTTTCAACTAAATAAAGCGAGTGCGGTAGCCGAGCAGAAAATCTGCGCATCTGTGGGAGAAAAGATAGATTTTAATCCTGTAATAATTATTCAAAGCAAGCTGACGAAGATCGCCAAAAACGTTTATTTTTGTTCGCTTAAATAATGACAAGAAATGGGAAGAGCATTTGAATATCGCAGAGCTGCAAAAGAAAAGCGTTGGGACAAGATGTCGAAATTGTTTCCAAAGCTGGGGAAAGCAATTACAATGGCCGCAAAAGAAAGCGGGTTAGATCCTGCTACGAACGCAAAATTGCGAACTGCCATTCAAAATGCGAAGGCTGAAAATATGCCCAAAGACAATATTGAGGCTGCCATCAAACGAGCAAATCAGAAAGACATCGCTTCGTTTACCCAGGTCGATTATGAAGGCAAAGGTCCACACGGCGTATTGGTTTACGTAGAATGCGCAACCGATAATCCGACGCGTACGGTTGCCAATGTGAAATCATACTTCAACAAAGCCGGTGGTGGCGTGGTTCCCAACGGATCATTGGAATTTATGTTCAACCGCAAATGTGTGTTCGAATTGGTGAAAACCGATACCATGGATGCCGAAGAGCTGGAATTGGAACTGATTGATGCCGGTTGCGAGGAAATCGACGTAACGGAAGACCGCGTATTTATTTACGGCGATTATACTGCTTTCGGAACCCTTGCAAAAGCAATCGAGGATTTAGGATTGGAAGTTTCCAAATCGAACTTGCAGCGCATTCCTACCACTCCGGTTGAATTTACCGAAGAACAATTGACAGACATTGAAAAAATGCTCGATAAAATCGAAGATGACGATGATATCCAGCAGGTGTTTACCAACATTGCATAATTGATGAGGCCCGGATTGTTCCGGGTCTTTTGGTTTCAGAATTCCGGAAATTATAATGCGAAAGGAAACCGAATCGGTGAAACAAAAAAAAGGCCGATATAACACCGGCCCCTTCATTTTATTAAAAGTGATTATAGTTTAATGAACTTTGTCATTTGCTTACTTTCGTTATTGGAGAATTCAACCATGTAAAGTCCGGGCCTAAGTGTTTCCATTTCAAGTTTCACCATGTTCACACCACGCATCAAACTGGCTTTTTTGCTTAGCAATTCCTTGCCTTGAGTATCTTTCACCACAAAGGTTCCAAATGTGTCATAGTCCCATTCTATTGAAACAAAAGTCGGTTCCTCGTTTACCGGATTCGGAATCACTTTCATACGATTATTGAATGTCGTTTCTTCCATCGAAATCATTTTCAGGACAGTAGCAGTTCCGTTTAAATCAGTTTGAGTGAGGCGGTAATAAAGCAAATCCAGCTCAGGTGCTTTATAATCGACCATCTGGTATTCTGTTAACCCGAAGGTGTCGCCTACTACATATTCACGGTGAATTTCAGTCCAGTTTTGCAAATCCCTTGAACGTTCAATGGTATAAAAAGCATTGTTCTTTTCAGAAAGTGTTTGACATTTCATTTCCACTCCGTACGATTTCCGGAAACCGGAAAAGTCAATAAACGTTACGGGAAGTGGTGTAATATTGGTCCCGGAAATACTAAAGTTACAATAGGCCCCCGCATTTCCATCGATCCCCACCAATACTGTTTGATTGGGCGATAAGTTATTGATCGTTGCCGTTACGGAACCTCCGGCGCCACTGGTGCAACCGATATTGGATAACGCACCGCAAACACCTGTCCAGTAACCGATCTGGAAACCGCTTCCACCACCGGTACAATTGATTCCTGTAATATTAATAGTTACCGTACATGGAAACGTACAGGTTGAAAGCGTTGTAAATGAAAACCATGCATTGTTCTCCAAAGATCCAGCGCAAAATTGCGCCGGAGCAGGATCGCCTGCTGTACCTGCCGTCATACAATAATTATCATACGTAGCGGGCGCTGTTCCAATTTGTTGCGGGGCCGTACAAAAGTCATTGGTCGGCGATTCAACATTGGCACAAACCGTTGCTGTACCGGTTGGTGGATCTTTGGTCCAAACACGCAGGTAATAGCACGTATTGGCAGTAGTTGCCTGGCCTGCGGTTGACCAGCCAACAGCAGTAGAGCCCGAATAACAGTTAATAGAATTCGTTACATATCCACTCAACGCCCCTGCCGAACAGGTTGTCCAAAGTGAAATTTCCGTGCCATTGGCACTGGCTAAACCTGAAAAATCAAACGATACGCATTGATTGGAAGCATTGGTACAAAATTGAATGATCCTAGCTGTTCCCGAACCTCCGAAACCGGAACCTGTACAACCTGCAGAAGACCCAGCACCGGAAGGGGTAGCGTCAAAATCCAAACAGGTAACAGCACTTCCTACCGTACCGAAGTTGGTTGCAGAACAGCTTTGGCTATAGGCGTTAAATGAATTCGCTAAAACGAAAACACCAAACGCCAATGAAGAGAGAAACCTATTTCTTTTCTTCAACAACAATGATAGAGATGTTTTCATTTTGCTTGATGTAGTAGTTAATACCATTGACTGTGTACTTTACAGAGCCTGTAATAATTGGATTGTTTGTTCCTTCGTCGGATGGTTTGGCAAACGGAGTTGTCGTGTTTGTATCACTCACAGTTAATTTGTTTTCCACAGAAACCGCATTTGACTGGCCGTAACTTACCCCTGAGAATAATAAAGCCGCAAGTAGTATTTGATTCATCTATAATAAGTTATTCTGCAAAAGTAAACGGTATAACTAGTTAATAATGTAATTACTAAAATTTAGAATGTTCTGTTTTTAACAATAAGATTCCTTCATTGAGAAAAAATAACAGAAAACTCAAAATGATAATATTAGTTGGAAAGTCGTCAGAACATATTTTTTGCCCGACGAATCATGAAAAACCGATTTAGGAACTAAGAATTTAAGATTCCAAGAGTAGTTGAAAATATAGATTGAAATTATTGCAATGTGACAATTCCGACATCCAAAATCTGACTCCCTGCCACGGAATTATTGTACGTAGTTTGCTGAGAATAGCTTGCACTTGTAGGAATGAAATTAAGCTGGTAGGTCCCTGATAAACCTGAAAACTGAAAAAATCCACTATTTTCAGGAATCGCGATCAAGGTGTCTGTTCCCTGAATAGCCTGAATATATCCGAGGGCATCTGCAGGAAGCAATACTCCTTTAATCCGTCCATTGGTAGTATTGGTATAACTTCGTAAAACAGGTAATAACTTATATACATTGTTTCCCTGTTCCACGACTGATTTTCCGGCATCAAAATCAATCCATTCTATAACATCCAAACTGGCACTTATGGTAGTATTAACATTCAGTTTGATTCCGGTTTGCTGAGCGGCGGGAACAATCAGGCTATGGCTATTGCCATTCACTACAATCGAATTATTGGAACCCAGTATCAATCGAATTTGAGTTATTGTTCCTTCAGGCAAAGTAGCAATCGAAAGCAAGGTATCAATACCATTATTGTAACTCAGCAAATCGTAAATCCCGGGTACCTGCGGACCAATGTCTATCCAACCTTGTCCGGAAACATTTACAGATACATCCTGAATATCAATATAAACGTGATCATATTCTCCGGGCGAATCAGTTAATCGTAAAATATAAGATCCATACTCCTGTGGTTTGTCTTCTTCTTTCTTACAAGAAAAACACAGTGTCAATATCAATAGAAACGGAATTATTTTTATCATCTCAGTTCGTAATGCAAGCAATAATACA
Organism: Candidatus Fluviicola riflensis; assembly: GCA_002243285.1. Lineage (GTDB taxonomy): Bacteria > Bacteroidota > Bacteroidia > Flavobacteriales_D > Crocinitomicaceae > Fluviicola > Fluviicola riflensis. Next base: position 4,044,660 of record CP022585.1, read on the forward strand.
ACATTTATATGAACTAAAATACCCATTCGAAAGCTCATACAAACCGATCACCACTGCTTCACCCGAATTATAATTCCGCTTTTAGATAACCGCACTTCTTTGTACCGCTGAAGCGGTTTGCGCTTCACGAACCAAATTACGTACCAGATCAATACCGCAAGCCATAGGAAAATCATTTTATAAAATTAGCAAAAAGTGAGTGATGTAACGAGGCCTGTTAGTCTGCTACAAATGAACGTATGACGAACTGTATATAATTCGATTCGTAAAAAATAACACGTCCAATAAATCATTCGTTCATTCGTGGCGGAAAAACATCATCTACTTCAGTCTAATAGAACCACAGAAACTAATTGAACAACCCGTCGTTGAGAATCAATTTCAACTGCCGCGTTCACAGGCAAGGTTCTCCGTAATTTTCGGCTATGAATTTTATTGACATTTTACTCATCATCCCAATCGGGTACGGCGCCTATAAAGGTTTCAAGAATGGTTTTGTGATTGAACTGTTTACCTTGCTCGCTATTTTGGTGGGAATTTACGTGGGCATTCATTTTTCCGACTTCATCGCCGCGTGGATGAAAGAAACCTTTGATTGGGATTCACCTTACCTGCCGGTGGTGGCCTTTACCCTTACATTCCTGGGAGTTGGCGCCATGATTTATTTCGGCGGGAAAATGGTCGAGAAAATGGTGAAAGCGGTCGCGCTCGGCCCTGTCAACAAAGCTTTCGGAATCTTATTTGCCACGCTCAAAATGCTTTACATATTAAGTGTATTACTTGTATTGATCGAATCCTACGACGAAAAAGGTGATTTTTTTCCGGAGAAAACCAAAGAAAGCTCATTACTTTATGAACCGGTGCGCGATATTTCAATCAAAACAGTTCCGGCACTTTCAGAAAGTACCATTTTCATGAAAAATGCGTTAAAGCCTGAAACTGACAGCACCGGACTCACCATCGACCAGGTATTGCGCGCCAAAGAAGTCGCTGATAGTTTGGGAATTGATGCCTCCGATGCAAAACAAATACTGGAAATTCATGAGAAATACGGCAAAAAAGACTAGCATTCTGATCCTTGCAGTAGTATTTGCTCATACTGCCTCCGCACAGCTGTTCAAGAAAAAACTGGAATTACCCGAAAGCAAACTCATGCTGGTAAAAATGGGACCGCTTGTAGGTTTGGAACAAGGCAAATACCTCAATTTCAATTTCGGGATGGAACGCCAGTGGCAGCAACTCAAGCTCATCAAACCACAAACCCACGCCGCCAATTTTCAACTCGACTACAATTTCAAATACCGCGTCATGGGTGCGCAACTCGGTTATTGGTTCAAAGTCGGCCGGTTAAATCTCACTTACGGCGCCCGCCTTTCCTGGCACACCGATTACGATTATCACCGTTTTGCGATAGCTCCGAATGTAGGCTACAAATTCATGCAGGCGCATTTGCAAATGGGCGTAAACCTGATGCCGCGCAACACGAATTTTCCGGAAGTGAATACGTTTTACGCGTCGTTGAGATGGGTGTTTATTAATGATCGGAAGGTGAAGAAGTAGAGTGTACTTTACACCGTAATGGAAACACTAAAAGAACACTTTTTGGTTTAGAAACAAACACCATTCCACATCAAAACCCAGCAAAAATTCCTTACATTTGAGTAGGCAGGCATCGCACACGTTCAACATCCTGTAATCGATCAAACCACACGAAAATCGACACAAATAAACTGATTATTGAATACTACCTCACATGGAATTTATCGATTATTACGGGATTCTGGGACTTGCCAAATCGGCTACCCAGGACGAAATAAAAAAAGCATACCGCAAGCTTGCCCGGAAGCACCATCCCGACCTCAATCCCAATAACAAGGAAGCCGAAAAGAAATTCAAAGAGATCAACGAGGCGCATGAAGTGCTGAGCAATCCCGAAAACCGGAAAAAATATGATCAGTACGGGAAAGACTGGAAACACGCGGATGCCTACGAAGAAGCCCGGAAACAACAAGGTCAATCGCAGTCGCGCCAAAGTTCCGGTCAGCGAACACAAGCAGGACAGGAATACTCCGGCGATTTTTCCGATTTCTTTGAGTCGATGTTTGGCGGAGCAGGACGACAAAGCGGCCAAACGCGGTTCAGAGGACAAGATATTCAGGCAGAATTGCACCTGAAACTGACAGATGTTTACAAAACGCAGCAGCAAACACTAACCGTCAACGGCAAGAATATCCGCCTCACTTTTCCGGCAGGCATCGAAAACGGGCAAACCATCAAAATTGCCGGACATGGGGTACCGGGAATCAATGGCGGTCCGAATGGCGATTTATACATTACCTTTTCCATCGAAAACAACACGGCCTTTAAACGCGACGGTAATAATCTCTACAGCACCGTTGAAATAGACCTCTACACCGCACTTTTGGGTGGCGATATTTTCGTGAATACCTTCGACGGGAAAGTAAAACTGAAAGTAGCCCCTGAAACCCAATCGGGATCAATTGTCAAACTCAAAGGAAAAGGATTTCCGGTTTATAAAAAAGAGGGCGAGTCCGGTGATTTATACATTACGTATACGGTCAAGCTTCCAACCGGACTCTCAGCCGAAGAAAAAGAGTTGTTTTTGACACTAAAAAATAAGAGAACTCATGAAAACGCCTAGTTTAATTCAGATAGAACAAGTGTGCATTCATTGCAGGGTCGATGTCTCCTTTATTCATTCGCTGCACGAACTCGGACACATTGAATTGATCATTGAAAATGATGATCATTTTATCACCGAAGAACAATTAAAAACACTGGAAAGTATGATTTACTTTCATACCGAATTGCACATCAACCTGGAAGGTGTAGATGCTATTGCGCATTTGCTCAGGAAAATAGAAACCCTGCAGGATGAATTGGCGGTGACGAAAAACAAATTGAGCGCTTACCAGGATAAGTAGGAAACGGATTTACCCAAACGGTGATAGATCTCACAAAAAAACGCTTTTAACCAATTGCGAAAAGTTGTATCTTAACACAAAAAAAACGCCATGAAACACTTCGCTACTATTGTTTTCGCCCTCTCAACCTTGCTCATGATTTCCTCTTGTGGACCTTCCGAAACGGAAAAAACCGATTCAGAAAAGGAAAAAACATGCACGTATACCTACGATCACCAAAGCTCCGTCATGGGATGGACCGCGTTTAAGTTCATCGACAGAACTGAAGTTCCAGGAACATTTACCCGCATCATTGTCAAAGATGGCGGCGCGATGAGTGATGCGAAAAGGCTGATCCAATCGCTTTCGTTTTCCATTCCGATTGCGACCATCGAAACCCAGAATCCGGAACGTGATGCCAAAATTGCCAAATACTTCTTTGGAACCACAGCAATCGAAACCATTACCGGAAACGTAAAAGAGCTGAAAGACAATGGTATGGTGATTCTTGAAATTACGATGAATGACATTACCAAAAATGTAACCGGAACTTATACACTCGAAGACGGAGACTTTGCTCTTGAAGCCACGATTGACGTTGCCGACTGGAATCTCCTTACTGGACTGCAAGCATTGGACAAAGCCTGTAGCAGCCTCCACAAAGATCCGAATGGCGCTTCCAAAGTGTGGTCTGACGTAGAATTGTCATTTAAAACTACCCTACACGCCGATTGCGAATAACTTTAAAAATTGCAGATTACAGATTGGCAAATTGCAGATTTTGATGAATTCAATCTGTAATTTGCAATCTTCTAATCTGCCAATCTACCACGATAAAACAATATATTTGTTGATTCGAAGTTATACGTTTACAAGAATTTGGATTGATCAAACACATGTCTAATAAACAAATCACCCTTTTAGGACTCTTTATACTGTTCCTGGTGGCGGCGTGCTCAACAGAAAAAAACACCCTGTTAAGTCGCTCGTACCATAGCACAACCGCACATTACAATGGTTATTTCAATGCGAATGACCTGTTGGATGAAGCTATGAAATCGTACCGTACCAATCTGAAAGAAGATTATTATTCGGTGCTCACGATTCGTACGTTGCCTGATGAGGAAGAGGTGAAAAACATGTACACGCCCATCGATACTGCTATAGCCAAGTGTACAAAAGTGATCCAGAAGCACGCTATGCCGGGCATGGACAAACCTTCCAAGAAAAAAGAAGAACACAATAAGTGGATCGATGAAAACTGGACCACCATTGGTGTTGCTAATTATTACCGTCGCGATTATACGCTGGCGATGAAAAATTTTGAATACGTACAGAAGTTTTTCTCCAACGATCAATCAACGTATGTAGCCGAATTGTGGATGGCCAAAACCAATATCCAGGAAGGCCGTTTCACCGAAGCCAATTTTAACCTTTCCAATCTCGACAAAGCAGTTGAAGAATCGACTGGTAAAAAGAAAAAAACGAAGTCCAAAAAATCGAAGAAAAAATCGGATAAAGAAGACGAAGTCGCTGAATTTCCTAAGAAATTACGCTTCGAACTCGAGATTACCCGTGCACAATTTTTCGAGAAAAAGAAAGATGTCGACGGCGAAATCAAAGCCTTGGAAGCATCACTTGAATTTGTGAAAAAATCCTACGACAAAGCACGCATTCACTTCATCCTCGGGCAATTGTACGAAGGAAAAGGAGATCGCGGAGCCGCTTCAGACCATTACAACAAAGCGCTCAAAAGCAACGGCGGCTACGAAATGAATTTTAATGCACGCCTTAAACGTGCACTCAACGGTGGAAGCAGCGACGTAGAGAAAGACCTCAATAAAATGCTGCGCGATGAGAAAAACGGCGAGTTCAAAGATCAGATCTACTACACACTCGGGTTGATTTCTCAAAACGAAGGAAAAGAAGACAAAGCAATCGAGCGTTTTACCAATTCGGCGTTCTATTCCACCAACAACAATCGCCAGAAAGGAATGGCGTATGAGCGTTTGGGTGATACCTATTTCCAAAAGAAAGACTACGTAAAAGCGCAGAAATACTACGACAGCTGTGCAACCGTGATTCCGGAAACGTACCCGAACGCTGAAGGTGTGCGCAACAAAGCCCTGAAATTGCAGGATTTGGTGACCGCCATCGAAACCGCTCAATACGAAGATAGTGTACAGCGCATTGCTTCACTTTCCCAAGAAGACCGTTATGCTTTCGCCGAAAAAATGGTGAAGCAAATCAAGGAAGAAGAAGAACGTCAGAAACGATTGAACGAAGACCGCGCCCGTGAATTGCGTGACATGGCCAACAAAGCCGAAGAAGGTGCCGGAAATAAGTGGTACTGGAACAATCCGAAAGCCAAGGAAGAAGGATACGAAGAATTTAAACGCCAATGGGGCCAGCGTGTTAACGAAGACGATTGGCGCCGAAGCGATAAACCGGCATTGGGTTTCAATCCGGAAGAAGACACATTGGGTGACGGAAATAACGAAGCGGTAGAAGTTGACGCTGTTGACTCGCTCACACCGGAATCATTGCTGGCAAAATTACCGCTTTCCGATTCGTTGTTGCAAGGTTCACGCGAGCGTATGATGTCAGCTTACTTTGATGCAGGCCGTATTTACCAGGACCAACTGAACGAAGAGAAACTCGCTGAAAAACAATACAACATCATTCTCGACAAACCGTTTGAAAGTGACTATAAACTGCTTTCGGCATACCAGATTTATAAAATGTACGATCCGGCTGCACAACAGGCAGTTGACCAGAAAAATTACATCCTTACCAATTATCCGACTTCCGATTTTGCGGGCTATCTGCGCGATCCGGATTATTTCCTCAAGAAAAAAGAGCGCGAAAAACTGGCGCAACAGGAATATCTGACTGTACTGGATCGTTACGAACGAGGTTTGTTTTACCCCGTTTTACTCAAAGCAAATGATGTAATCGCCAACGAGAAAGAAAATCAGTACCGCCCTAAGTATTTCTTGCTGAAAGCAAAATGCCAGGCCAAGCTAAACGAGGACAAGAAAACTCTGGTACCAACACTTGATTCATTAATTACCGAATATCCGGGAACAGATGAGGCCAGAAAAGGCGCCGAAATGCGTGACATTATCCTCAACGGATACTCAGCCAACTTAGCAGTTGATTTCAATAAACCGTCGATCTACAAGTACGATGAAAACGACGCGATGAACGTATTGGTTTTCCTTGAAGCGGATAGCAAAGTGAGTTCAACCGTTGCCAAAACACGTGTTGCCGATTTCAACAAAGAATTTTATGGCCGTGAAAAATACATGACCAGCTCGAAAGTATTTGGTAAACAAAGTGTGATTTTGGTAAAAGAATTTAAGTCGGAAGACGAAGCGGCTATGTATTTAGCGCAATTCAAAAAAACCAAAAAACACTTGCTGGACTTGCAAAAAGCGAAGATTATCTTCATTTCCACACCGAATATGAAAACACTTTTCGAGACCATGAAGATCGATGAATATGATGTGTTCTTTGAAGAGAAGTATTAAATAACGTGAATTCTATACCGGATCCACGTTTAATACGTATCTTTTTCTTCAGGAACCCGTTCAACAAGTCATGGAAGAAAAGCCAAAAAAACCGATCAATAATTACGCTAAGTTTACCAGCCTAGGTATTCAGATGGGAGTCATCATCGGTGGCTCGGTTTGGCTGGGTACTTTTTTAGACGGAAAATACAATCCCAATGGCAAGGCGTGGACAATTTCACTGTCGCTTTTCGGAGTAGCAGCAGCGTTGTACCAGGTCATGAAAGAAGTCATAAATATGTCAAAAGACGACGACAAAAAATGAGCAGTTTAAAACAACAACTTTTTTCCTTTATCGGAATCACAGGAATTTACATCGGAATTATTGCACTGGCTTTCAGCCCGCAGCTCATTCTTCAAAATATAGTCGCAATCGGAGTGGTACTGATTGTTTTTGTATTGAGTACGTTCATTACTTCATCCGGAAAACTGGATAACCACGAGGCAAACATCCAGAAATTTCTGATTGGAACCACTGTTCAAATGCTGGCATCAATGTTCTTTTTACTGATCTCAAAATTCACTGCCAAAGAACATTTCAAGTCCATGGCGATCCACTACATGATCTTGTTTTTTGCTTTTCTGGTTATACAAGCTTATTTTCTGCTCAAAAGAATACGCGAAACCAAATAGCAATTATGAATGATTAATTATAAAGGTGGCACCTTGATCATTCATAATTGATCATTTATAATTCTTTGTCGCTACTTGAAAGAATTTTCATAGAACGAATCCCTTCTATTCAGCGGGTAATACGATTAGTTTTTGGGTATATAGTTTTGTTTGTATTTGCACAAGAACGGAATACACTCCTGCTGTCAGTTCATCCGGCAGGTATGCTAAGTATTCTCCGTTATTATCGGCATAAATGGTTGTTGCATACGTTATTTTACCCGATAGATCCATTATGGATAAAATGATTTCTTGTTTCGGTAAATCGTTGAAATAGAAATGAATTTGATTAGTAGATAGGGGATTCGGATAAATTGAAAAGGCGCAATCAATTGGTACATCCATATTCACGGCCTCTATACCAAGGTAAACAAATGAGCCGTCATTATCGGTTTGCTTGAGTCGATAATAAGAGATTCCATTCCAGGGATGCAGATCAGAAAGGGTATAATTTTGCAACAAATGATTGTTCTCTCCAGCATTTACAATACCCACCTCTTCGAAATTAATCGCATCTCGACTTTTTTCGATTGTGAAATAATCATTGTTGTTTTCTGTTTCTGTTGTCCAGTTCAAATCTACGGTGCCATCATTTGCTGTTGCAGTGAAACTAAGCAGTTCTACAGGCAATGGATTTGTTAAGAGTGTAGATGCCAGTGTAAAAGGGCTGAAATTGGTTACTGGTGCAGCTGTAATAATCGTACCGGCAGAAGCAGTTCCCGTTGTTCCGCCATTTCCTTCGTTTGTCCAGGAACTTCCATTCCACCTGGAAACCCGCAATGATGAAACATCCGTAATGTAATCCGCTCCACAATCAGGTGTGTTCCAGCTTAGTGTTACATTCACATTTGATGTTCCATTCGTACGATCAAGTAACCAGTATTCACAAGAACTTAATGTAACAAAAGAAGGGTCAAAAGTGGTGTTATCCCCATAAGATTGAGCCGCTTTAAAATATTGGGCAGTAAAATGATCGGTTACATTCCCGGGAGCGTCTATTGCTATTCCCCTGTATATACCGTTATTACCAACAGGAAATGTAAATGCACTATTTCCTGTTTTTCTTACCGGGCCATTTACATGACTTGTATTACTAAAGGCCGAAGCTGAGCTTCCTGCAGCAAAATTCAAATAATTAGTTCCGGAAGAATTAACAATACCACTTGTGAAAGTAGCTGTAAGGCTGATATTCAAAGGCGTGCTTAATATAAGGCTATTCGCAGATTTGTTCATTACCAGACGCTGAATCAACGGAACTGAGCTGGCAGATGTTAGCGACTGATTACTCCCTCCTGCAAATTCAACAATCCCAGTTCCACTTCCAAATGTGATGCTTGTGGCACTGTTTATTATGATATCACCTGAAAAATAACTGGTCGCATTATACGCAGGAGATAGTGCTCCGGAAGATGATTGAACAAATGTAACTGCCGCATTATAGGTATCACCTGTTGTATTTGCTAATCGCCATTCTGAAGTACTGCTGTTTGTGAGGCTGGTTACTCCATTGAATATATTGGACCCGTTTGACCAGGTTGCCGTAGTTCCATTTTTGTCCATGGTTGCTGTTCCGTTGTAAGTGCAGCCATTCAAATAAATTTGTGGGGCGGTAAAATCCACATTTCCATTAAAGGTACAGGCAGGACCGATCCGGAGTATCCCTGTTCCGGTAAACGTAAGGTTCTGAGCAGTTCCACCAATGGTCGTTCCTTGTGTAAATCGTCTGATTTCCAACCCTCCACCGGAAAACCCGGTGCCACCGACGCTGATCGTTTTTCCTTCAGCCATGCTGGCCGATGCAGCAGTATTATACCCAATAGTTATTCCTACACCATTGGTGGAATTCACAATAATATTACCATTGAACCGGGTTGCCGGAGCAATATCTGCCAATCCGATTGATGATGTTCCTGTATTCGTAAGTGTGACATCCGTATTAAATGTATCAGCAACTGTGGCTGCAGTTACAAAAAGTGCATTACTTGAATTGACAAGGGTTGTCAGACCATTGAATATATTCCCACCATTCCCGAAGTTACTGGCGCCACCTTTCTTTTCCAGGTAGGTTGTTCTGTTGTACGTGCAATCATTCAGGTAAATTTGTGGTGTGCGGAAATCAACGTCGCCATTGAAGGTTGAAAAAGGTCCGAGATACAGGATTCCGCTGCCAGTAAAAACCAAACTTTGTGCTGTAGTTCCAACTTGGGTGAAATACCTAAGTAAAAGTCTGCCGGCTGAAAAACCGGTTCCGCCAACACTGATTGTTTTTCCGCTCGCTAAGGTAGACGAGATAGATGATCCGGGTCCGTTTCCAAAAGTAATTCCTGCGTTGGCAGTACCATTGGTGGAGTTGACAATGATATTCCCGTTATACAGGTTTCCAAGCGTATTGTCAGACATGGCGATCCAGGCGGAACCTGTATTTGTTAGCGTCAAATCTGCATGAAAAGTATCGGGTGAGGTAAAGGCTGTTGCAAAAAAACCGCTCCCTGAATTTAATAATGTAGTAAGGCCGTGAAATACATTTCCGCCGCTGCCTAAATTATTGGTGCCACCAGTTTTTGCCAGGGTGGTTGTGCCATAAAATGTGCTTCCGTTTAAGTAGACTTGTGCTGCAGAACAGGTTACAATAGGAGCAAAGGATGTGCTCACCCCAAAAGTAGTACCGCTGAAAGTAACAATCCCAGTAGTAGTGATTGCAAAAGTTGCAGCAGTTCCTAAGCCATTGGTAATGATTCCGGAAGAAAAGGTATTGTTGACGGTACTCGAAACAGTCAGATTATTTCCATTCAGATCAATTGTTCCGCTATATCCAGTGCTCGTCATTCCGGCAATCGTTGGTGCAATATCCAGATTGCAATTGCCATTACTCCCGCCTACACCATCATAAATAACAAAATCACTCGCTCCCGGAACGGAAGCACCACCCGCACCACCTGAGGTGGCTGACCAATTGGCGGTGTTGTTCCAATTTGATACTCCTACAGCAACCCAATAACGATTGGCCGCAAATACTCCCTTCGTGAAAATACAGAACAATCCACATAGAAGGATGAATCTGAAAGTGGTAATTTTCATTTCATTCATAACTAACCGGTAAATGTGTCTTTTAAATTTAACCAAAATTTAATGGAAATACTACTCATTTCTACTAGACAGCAGAATATTTTATTTGAAACGAAAGTTTCAACGATTATTTAGTGATGGATAACTAAGATGAGTCACTGAAAAAGATGATTTCACAGTATTTTATTTTTGTAAATCGGTTCGAACTTTTCAGTCGGGCTTTTCATAAGCTTTCACATTAGATCGCAATGATCATTTATAATTCTGCGCTTCCATTCATTTTATCCTGTTCTTTAAGTCATTAGTCTGACTGATTTAACCGGTTGTCTGATTGTGTCCACAAAAAACACATTTCCACCCTTCCTTTCTGCAATTTTTCTTGGTGATTCTGAAAGATTGACTACCTTTGCACCAAATTTTCGGAGAGAAACTTAAAGTTTTAATACGCGATGTCATTAATTTACAGCATGAAACGATTTCTTTTAGCATTGATTGCCCTGTTAACTGTTCCGGTTGCTTTTGCAAACGAAGGCAAAGAAAACCACGAAGAAGAAGCATTCAATGTAGGAAAAATGATCACCGAACACGTTACAGATGCACACGAGTGGCATTTATGGGGTGATCACCACAACGCTGTATCCGTTTATTTGCCAATTATTTTGATCGATAACGGCCTTCAGCTCTTCTCTTCAAAATCGTTTTATCATTCAGAAGCGAAAGTTGCTTATGAAAAAGATTCTGTAAGCGAGCACTATTTCGTTGATGAATCAGGTAAATATGGTCTTTTTAAAGAAACCATCTACCATACAAAAGACGGCGGCCTGCAATTCAACGAAAAAGGCGAATGTACCAACACTACCCCACTTGATTTCTCGATCACAAAAAACACCCTTTCGTTATTCTTTGGCGCCATCATCATTCTCTTCTTAATGATGACAACTGCCCGTTATTACAAGAAAAACGGTGCCGTTGCTCCGAAAGGACTGGCAAAATTCATGGAACCAATGATTTTAATGGTTCGTGATATTGCGTTGGAAAACATCGGCGAGAAAAAATACAAAAAGTACATTCCTTATTTAGCAACCATTTTCTTCTTTATCTGGATCAACAACATGCTGGGAATCGTTCCGATCATTCCTGGTGGAGCGAACTTAACAGGAAGCTTAAGTGTTACATTCATTTTGGCGATCTTCACATTGCTGGCTACATTGTTTTCAGCCAACAAAAACTACTGGGGTCACATTTTCATGCCTCCGGGAGTTCCGATTGCCTTGTTACCGATTATGATTCCAATCGAGATCATCGGGATCTTCACAAAACCTTTCGCATTGATGATTCGTTTGTTTGCCAACATGACGGCAGGTCACGTAATCATTCTTGCATTAATTTCGATCATTTTCATTAATGAAAGTTTAGCCTGGGGTGGTTTGTCTGTTCCGATGGCATTGTTCATTTCCATTTTGGAAATTTTAGTTGCGTTCCTTCAGGGTTACCTATTTTGCCTGCTTTCGGCATTGTTTATCGGTAACTCGGTAGAAGAAGCACACCATTAAGTAGTAAACGTTTAATTAATATATAGTAGTATGGTAGGAATGGGGAGTATAGCTGCAATTGGTGCAGGTCTTGCTGTTTTAGGCGCAGGAGTTGGTATTGGTAGAATCGGTGGTTCTGCTATGGATGCAATTGCACGTCAACCTGAAGCACACGGTAAAATTCAATCGACTATGATTATTGCTGCGGCTCTTATCGAGGGTGTTGCCCTTTTTGGAGTAGTAGTAGGTATGCTTGGATTGGATAAATAATTTTGAAAACCGCCTGTAACGGTTGGTTACAGGCGGTTTCTTAAATTATCACGATTAAAAAAAACGTTATGGAATTAATTACACCACATATTGGATTGATTTTTTGGACAGGACTTGTGTTCTTGCTATTGATGTTCATATTGACCAAATTCGTTTGGAAACCGGTATTGAAAGCGGTAAACGAACGTGAGCAAAAAATTTCCGATGCATTGGAATTGGCTGAAAAAACCAAAATCGAAATGAAAGCGTTGCAGGCGCAAAACGAGAACTTGCTGAAAGAAGCAAGAGCTGAGCGCGATGCCATCGTAAAAGATGCAAAAGAAACGGCTACCAAAATGGTGGAAGACGCGAAAAACGCTGCAAAAACAGAATCAAACAAGATTGTTGCCGCTGCACGTGAAGCAATCAACGCCGATAAAGCTGCTGCGATTTCAGAGTTGAAAACACAGGTTGCTGCTTTCTCGATTGAAATTGCTGAGAAAATTGTTCGCGGTGAACTTTCTACCGACGGTAAACAAAAAGCATTGGCCGATAAACTGGCCGGAGATATTAACCTGAACTAATCGCAAGCATGAAAAGTTCAAAAGTTGCCATCCGTTACGCACAAGCTTTGCTGGATCTCTCTATCGAGAACAACACACTTGATGCCGTGAACCGCGATATGACTTATCTGAGTACCGTTAACAACGAAAACCGTGACTTTCAGTTATTTTTATCCAGCCCAATCATCAAGGCCGATAAGAAAATCGCTGTATTGAACGAGATTTTCGGAGCGTTTGAAACCGTATCAACGGCATTTATCGCTTTGATCGCTAAAAACGGCCGTGAGAGTATCCTGCCACAGATTGCAGAAGCGTTCCACGAACTGGTAAAAGAGAAAAAAGGAATTGTTTCCGTTTCCATCGTAAGTGCCACGGCATTGGATGCAGGCGTAAAAAAACAAATCATAGATAAAGTTCAGGCTACAACCAAAGGTACTTTGGAAGTAACTGAGGAAATCGATGCTTCACTGATCGGTGGATTTATAGTGAAGATGGGAGACACCCAAATTGATGCATCCGTTGCGTCGAAATTAGCACAATTGAAACAACGTTTAACAACATAAACAGAGGTACTCCTCTTTTTTAAAAAAGAACAACATGGCAGATGTTAAACCGGCAGAAGTTTCTGCAATTTTAAGAGAGCAATTATCTGGTTTCCGTTCGGAAGCAGAATTGCAGGAAGTAGGTACTGTACTCCAGATTGGTGATGGTATTGCTCGTGTATATGGACTTACAGGAGTTCAGTACGGTGAATTGATCGAGTTTGAAGGTGGTTTGCAAGGAATCGCTTTGAACCTTGAAGAAGACAACGTTGGAGCGGTATTGTTAGGTCGTTCGACACAAGTAAAAGAAGGTGATACCGTTAAACGTTTGGGTCGTATTGCATCCGTTCACGTAGGTGAAGGCCTTGTAGGACGTGTAATCGACACGTTGGGTAACGCCATCGACGGTAAAGGCCCTATTACAGGTGAGTTGTTCGAAATGCCAATCGAACGTAAAGCACCGGGAGTTATCTTCCGCCAGCCAGTAAACGAACCGTTGCAAACGGGTATCAAAGCAATCGATGCAATGATTCCGATTGGCCGCGGACAACGTGAGCTGATCATTGGTGACCGTCAGACAGGTAAAACAACTGTTGCAATTGATGCGATCATCAACCAGAAAGAATTTTTCGACCGCGGAGAACCTGTTTTCTGTATCTACGTTGCTATCGGACAAAAAGGTTCGACCGTAGCCGGTATCGTTAAGAAATTAGAAGATGCAGGTGCAATGGCCTACACGGTTGTTGTTGCTTCCAACGCGTCAGACCCTGCTCCGATGCAGTTCTACGCTCCTATGACAGGTGCAGCGGTTGGTGAGTACTTCCGTGATACTGGTCGTCCGGCATTGATTGTATTTGATGATTTATCGAAACAAGCGGTAGCTTACCGTGAAGTTTCCCTCTTGCTTCGTCGTCCTCCGGGTCGTGAGGCTTACCCAGGTGACGTATTCTACCTTCACTCCCGTTTGCTGGAGCGTGCTGCGAAAATCATTGCAGATGATACGATCGCTTCACAAATGAATGACCTTCCTGAATCATTGAAAGGAAAAGTAAAAGGTGGCGGTTCATTGACTGCGTTACCGATTATCGAAACACAAGCAGGTGACGTTTCTGCCTACATTCCTACCAACGTAATTTCGATTACAGATGGTCAGATCTTCCTGGAAGGTGACTTATTCAACGCTGGTATCCGTCCTGCCATCAACGTAGGTATCTCGGTATCCCGTGTAGGAGGTAACGCACAGATCAAATCCATGAAAAAAGTGGCTGGTACACTTAAACTGGACCAGGCTCAATACCGTGAGTTGGAAGCGTTCGCGAAATTCGGTTCGGATTTGGATGCTGCTACGAAATCGGTGTTGGATAAAGGTGCCCGTAACGTGGAAATTTTGAAACAACGCGAAGGAGATCCATTCCCGGTAGAAAAGCAAATTGCGATCATCTACGTTGGAACAAAAGGATTGATCCAGAAAGTTCCGGTTGCTCGTGTGAAAGAATTCGAAAAAGAATTCCTTGATTACCTGGATGCAAAACACGCTGATGTATTGGTGCGTTTGAAAGCAGGTAAATACGAAGATGCTGACACAGACGTGTTGTCGAAAGTAGCGAAAGAACTGGCTGATAAATATTAAATTGAAAATTGAAAATGTAAAATTGAGAAGGGCAATCACTTTTCAATTTTACATTTTCAATTACTAATTAAAGGTTAAATGGCAAATCTTAAAGAAATACGCAATCGAATTACTTCAGTGGGATCCACCATGCAGATTACTTCTGCGATGAAAATGGTTTCTGCTGCCAAGTTAAAACGAGCGCAAGATGCCGTTACGCAGATGCGTCCGTATGCCGGAAAACTCAAAGAAATCTTAGGAAATCTGAGTGCTTCTCTGGATTTATCGGAAAACGCATTGGCTGAAGATCGTGGTACCGAGAATGTATTGATCATCGCCATTACTTCCAATCGTGGATTGTGTGGCGGTTTCAACAACAACATCATCAAACAGGTAAACCAATTGATGATTTTCGACTACAAAAGCAGCAATGTGAAGATCCTTGCTTTGGGTAAAAAAGCAAAAGATGCGTTCAAACGTTCGGATGCTTATTACGAAAGCGCCGATACCAACCAGGTTCCTGATATTTTTGCCGACCTTAGTTTCAGCAATACGGCTATCCTGGCCCAGGCGGCGATGGACCGTTTCATGGACAAATCATTTGACCGTGTAGTGGTGGTTTATAACAGTTTTATCAACGCTGCATCACAATCGGTGAAAACAGAACAGTTATTGCCGATTATTCCAACCGTAGCGGAAGAAGGAACTTCAACAGCCGATTATATTTTCGAACCGTCGAAAGAGGAAATCGTTGAGGAATTGATCCCGAAATCATTGAAAATACAATTGTTCAAAGCATTGCTTGATTCGAATGCATCCGAACACGGAGCGCGTATGACGGCCATGCACAAAGCAACTGACAACGCCAAAGAATTGAAGCGCAACCTTACGTTGAGCTACAACAAAGCGCGTCAGGCGGCTATTACTAACGAAATCCTAGAGATTGTTGGTGGTGCTGAAGCATTGAATGGATAAGCTTTAATTTGAAGTTAAACTATTAAAGGGTGTGAGATATTTTCTCACACCTTTTTTGCTACAAAACGAATTATACGAGATGAGTTTTAACATTGATGCCATTGAAAATTATTACAAAGAAGCACCCACACTTGAACTGTTGGAAATAGCAATGGCACCCGCTGCATTAAGAAAAGAAATCATTCCTGTTTTACAACGAGAATTACTTGATCGCAATGAACCTGAGGCTGCTTTGGCATTGAGTGAATTTTTGGTTCAACAAAACGAGGCCAAACCCGAAACACCTGAACAAATAGACGTTTACATCCAAAAGCGACTGGACAGCGGCGATCCGATTGAAAACATACGCATCGATTTAAAAGAAAAAGGAGTTACTTCTTTCGGAATATTGGAACAAAACGAAGTAAAACAAGAAGCCATTATTGATTATGTTTCAACGCTAAAGGAACAAGGAGCAACGAACACTGAAATCAAAGAGAAACTAGCAACCAACCTGGATATCAAACCGGAAGAACTGGAAGTACTTCAAGCTAAAATGTATAAAAAGGGCACGGTAAATTTAGTCATCGGCTATAGCATCGTTATTCTTTTAGGCGGATTGGGACTTGTATCATTGATGGTGGGTAGGGGAATGAGTATTTCTTCCATTCTGCTAATTGGTGTCGGCCTTTGGCGCATAATCGAAGGATATAAATTACGCAAGAATTCGGGGCAAGTATAAAACACCAAAAAAAGGAGATCTTCCGACCTCCTTTCATGAACTAACTATTCTATTAATAATACCTTACAGCCCTAACTCGTGCTGCGGTGGTTTTAGCATAGCCCCCAACAAAATTATTGTTGAAATTGTGACGCCATCCGTTAATGGAATCATATTCTGTTGAGCTCCAATAAGTCTGGGTCCCACCAGGAAATGCAAGATATGTCATGTGTACATACAATTCATTCAATTCGGCCTTTGAGGGCAAATGCCAATCGCTGTAGCCGTTCAATACCAGATCATTGGCGATTTGTGCAGCAATAGGTGTTGAAGCACAATTTGCTACAATATAGGCCGTATTTGTAACTCCGGTTCCAATGGCCGTTCCGTAAGCTCCGGTCATCGAAACTCCGCTACAACCCCAAACGGCCGCTATCGATTGATCAGTAGGCGCGGCTATCAAACCGGTTCCGTTAGTAATATTGAATGAAGCAATCAAACCGCCAAGATACGTTTTCCCGAATAGTGAATCCAAGAGCGCATTATCACTGGTATAAATCTGCATCGGTGTTTCACCTAAATCCAATCGCTGTTGAACGTACAATGGTGTTGGTGTTAATGCATTAATAAGCGAATCCAAACGATCCTCCAGCAAATCTACATACGCTTTGGTAACGGCATCCTGCGGATCGGTAGGATCGGCGATCTGTTTGATCTGAACCATATTTCCATAATTGCCTTCGGCCAATACTTCGGTTAGATTCTGATCATCTGCAGAAGCCGGGGCCTGAAGCCAGTTTAGAAAATCGGTTTCCGTTCCCGAATTTCCCTGGTTGATCCAGATCTCATAAGCGCTTAAACCATCGGTTCCGTTTGAACCATTTAAACCATTTGCACCGGACATTCCAATCGGTCCTGTTGGTCCCTGTGGTCCCATCGCTCCTACTGGCCCTTGTGAACCAGCAGCACCTTGTAACGAAGTCAAAAAATCAGCTTCTGTTCCAGAATTACCTTGATTGATCCAAATTTGATACGCACTTAAACCGTCCACACCATTATTTCCGTTAGAACCATTTAAACCGGCTGGACCAGTTGCTCCAATTGGTCCTTGTACACCGTTGGCGCCATTCAATCCTGGCATTCCTATTGGCCCTTGTGCGCCTGCAGCACCTTGCAACGAAGCTAAAAAGTCAGCTTCCGTTCCAGAATTACCCTGATTGATCCAAATTTGATACGCACTCAAACCATCGGTCCCGTTTAAACCATTGACGCCGGGTATTCCCATCGGACCTTGTGGGCCGGGGGTAGAACTTCCACTTGTTTCAGCATACAATGCATATGGTACACTCAACAGTTGATTGGTACTTGAGATCGAATAGTTTACACCACCGCTAATGTCGGTTTCGGTTTGGATAAAATACGGTCCGTTACTCCAGTCAATTCCTGAAAATGATCCGCTTACCACCGTTCCGTTTCCAATAATCAATGAAAGAAGGCCGTTTTGGTTCGTAATCTGATTATTGGTTTCAACGTAAACCGGAGTACCATTAATAGCACCTTGAAGTATGCTGATTCGGATACCGATAGTTGAATTGGATTGTAAACCTCCGGAGGAATTACGGATTACGGCCTGATAGCTCATTTGTGATGGAGCTTGGGCTATTGCTCCGAATGTGCACAATAGCAAAAAGCATGATACGATAATTTTCATAAGATATTAATCTTTAATTAAATGAAATACTTGGTTGTTAGATAATTGCAAAAGGTAATTGCCCCTGGAAAGGTCCGAGAGGTCAAGCTGATTGACCAAATCATTCACGCTACCTTTTCTGATGAGTCTGCCGAAAGCATCATACACGCAATAATCGATTTGTTCACCGGTAGAAAAGGTCAGGTGAATAAAAGAGGTAAACGGATTCGGAGCAACTGTAGCATTTCCGGAAACCGAAACGGCCATCACATCCAGTGAAAACAGTTCAACCGGTTGCTGAAGTCCTTCATTTATATCACCATCAAGACCGATCGAATACTGAAAAAAAGGTTGACCGATACTATAAGCTATATTTCCGTCGCTTGCATCAATATCTCCACCAGCCGAAAGTGTTCCGCTCTGCGCGTAATTGGCAGAAACGGCTATAAGCATCAGTAGAAAAAGGGAGTGTTTCATGTTTTTTTTTGCAATGATATCCATGTATGAGCCATTATACTTAAGGAATTAAGCAACGGCCAATTTAGTTCAGGAACAGCAAAAAAGGAGATCTTTCGACCTCCTTTTCCTATTCAACGCGAGAAAATCACTTTTTAATAAAACTACGCTGAATGATGCCTTGATCTGTGTAAATAAAACATGTTTCATTATAAGGACGGCAGCTTGAGTTTCTCTCTTTTCAAGTGTTAGAGAAGAACCAAAACATTACGAAAAAATTGCTTCTTCGAATTCCATCTTCTTATACTTGGAAAGTTTTGCGGCGATACCTGTTTCCATATTGATGGTCAGTTCGGTTTTCGAATAGTTAACTACCATCGTTTTATTGATGATCCAGGATTTATGCACACGCAGAAATGCCGGCTGATCCTCCAAAATACGTTCAAAGTGTTTCAGATGCTTGCTTGCTGTGTATTTTTTAGCGGAAACAGTATGAATATAACTATAGGACTCCTGCGCCTCTATAGCTACGATATCGCTGATTTGGATAATCTTCTGGTAGCCACGTTCCACCACGATGATACTTTTCAACTCATTCGTTTGAAGTGTTTCTCCAAGTAATGAATAGCGTTCTGACATGGCTTTGAAGTCTACCGTCTGTTGTATCTTCGAAACGGCCTGTGTCAATCGTTCAATATCAATTGGTTTCAATAAATAATCAACCGCAGAAATCTCAAATGCGCGCAACGCATAACTATCGTAAGCCGTTACGAAGATGATTTCAAACCGTACCTCATCAAAAAAACGCACAATTTCATAACCTGCGTAATTGGGCATTTCTATATCCAGGAAAACCACATCGGGTTGGTGCTCGTTGATCGCTTGCACAGCGGATTCTACATTGTTACACTTTTCAAGCAATTCAACCTCCGGGCAAAAGCGTGCGAGTAGATTAGACAGCACATCTCTGGCGCTTTCTTCATCATCTACTAGTATTGCACGTATTTTTCTCACGAAACAAACTTAAGCTTAGTTATGAGTTATTCAATGATCAATTCACCAACAACCTCTTTTTTTCAGGAATGGCTAGTATTTACGTTTTACCGGTAATTTCAGGATCACCTTGGTGCCGGATGATTTCCCGTCGGTTTCAAGATCTTCATAGCTAAAACCCAGTTCTTTCTGAAAATGATCTCCCAAAATCTCGAACCGGCGTTTGATCGCGTTTACCGAAAACGATTCGTGCTGCGATCGTTGCCTGGCCTTGATTTCGCGCGCCCGGTTTCTGCCTACCCCATTGTCGGTAATTTCGCAAATCAACGATTCATTCAGGTAGAACCGGATTGATAGTTCCTTCTTCCCTTCCTTGTGTAACAGCCCGTGTACCAATGCATTTTCAATAAATGGCTGAATCAGCATGGGCGGAATGAGAATATCTTCGATTCCGTTTGTTTCGATGGTAAACACCAAATCTTCTTTAAATCGCAGTTTTTCCAGCGAAAGGTAAAGTTCTATGAGCTTGATTTCCTGCTCGAATTCAATGAAATCTTTATCGGAATAGTTGAGCGTTCTCCGCACAAGGTTCGAAAACTTGGTAATAAACGTGTACGAGTTATCGACATCTCCTTTCAGCACCAAATCCTGGATGGAATTCAACGAATTGAAAATAAAATGCGGGTTCATTTGCGACTGAATGGCTGTGAGCCTGGAAGCATTCAGTTCATTGATTTGCTGCGCCTTTTTGCGTTGTATCTTTAGTTGACGGCGAAAAAACAACGTCACAATTCCCAAAGTGAGCAGTGCGATTGCGACAGTAAACCACCATTTTTGGTAGAATGGGGCTGCCACAGAAAATGAATACCGGATTACCGGGCTAAAAACACCGTTGTTTTCTGCTTTTACGGTAAACACATAATCGCCCGGTGCCAGCGAGTTGTAGGTCACCTCATGATTAGAATAAGGGTTGATCAGCCATTCATTACTCAAGCCTTTCAACTGGTAATGATACCGGATGTTATCCCTGTTTTTGAGCGTCGGTACGTGAAAAACAAACCTGAATTTGGTTTGGTCAGGGTTGAATACCGTTCCCGGTTTTCCGGTTTGAAGCACATCATTCACAAAAACACGTGACAATAACAGTTGTGGCGCCCCGATTATAGAATTGATCCTGTTGAGATCAAAACGCTGTACACCTCGCGAATGTGTCACCCACAACTGTCCGTCGTGGAGATGAAAATCAATGATCCTGTTCTTTGAGAGTCCGGATGATTTGTTAATGTAGTGCAGTATTTTTCCATCCGTATTAAGCACCACCAAACCAATCTGGGTGTTGGCGTAAATACGGTTTTGATACAATTGTAATTTCGACACGATTAATACTTCATCGTGTCGCTTTGGCGTAAACCGGCGAATCGGTTTTCCTTTCGAAAAGCAGATGATGCCATGCTTCCTGGTTGAAATATAGGTTTTTTCGCCATCTCCCAAAATATCACTTGCGTTGATGACTTCTCCGTGATAAAACAGGTTGCGGATCGTCCCTTTCGGATCCATGCATTTTAATCCTGAAGCCGAAGAAATGTAAACATAACCGGTTCTTTTTTCGATGCCCAATGCATACGTTCGTTCTTCCAGTAAGGCACGGCTAAAGCTTACTTTTTCCGTTTTTTCATCATAATCCAAGAAAAACACTCCTGAATTAAACGCCAGCAACAAACGATCCCGATTCAAGGGAACCACATCTTTTAATGACCCGATGGCATAGTTGGTCATACGATTACTTGCTACATCCAACAGCGAAAATCCTTGCACATCGCATAGAATTTTAGCGTGTTCAGGCCAGAAAAACAGGGTCTCAATCTGTTTATCACCTTCTGCTGAAACAACCGAATACCTGCTGTTTCGGTATGATAGAATTTGTCCTTTTTGGTTCCCCAAATAAAGGTAATCGTTTTTATCGGAACAGAATCGGGTAATGGATTGCGTTGCCAGCTGTGGTTCCACGTCAGACACGCTGAGATCGGGAACTACCAGAATTCCGTGATCGAAGGTGCAAAACAAATAATTTCCCTCACGATCCTTGAAAATATAAGAAATCAGGTAATCATTGAAGCATTTTGCATTAGGAAAAACGGATTGCAATTCCGGATCGACGGCAGCAATTCCTGAAATATTACTTCCAATCCACAATCGGTTATCCAAACAGTAGTAGCGCAAACTTTCGTTTAGAGGATTCCACTCCAATGTTTTTACATAAGTAAGGGTAAATAATCGTTCGTCGAACCGGTAAATTCGTTTGTTTTCGCTTTCCAAGGCATAAACGATTCCATCCAACCTAAAAAACGACAAGACATCCAAACCTGACTGTTCCTGAGCATTGACCTTCTTTAACTGTTTGTGCATCCATTTTCCCTGTTCAAAGACAATGAGGGAATCGGTACTGCTTGCGTGCTGAATCACACTTCCGTTCGACAACGAAAACGGATGTCCTATGTAACAATGATTTTTGAAATGAGTAGCTTGAATCAGTTGATTGTTTTCGCTTAGCAAATAGCTGTTTCTACTGGTGGAAATAAACAACTGATTGGTGGTGGTAATCAACAAACTCATATCATTCCCTGTGTCCGGAATTTCGAATACCAATGTACACACTCCGTTCTTGATCTGAAAAACCTGTTGATTGAGGTTGACGCAGTAAATCACCCCATTCTTATTGATCACAAAATTGTAAACGGAACCACCTTTCATTTCATCGCATTCGATCTTCGAAAAGGTATAACCGTCGTGTTTGTAGATTCCTTCATCGGTGGCAAACCAATAATTGTGATCCCGGTCCTGAATCATGCTATAGATATCGATTCCCTCGAATTGCTCTTCCGCAAATAGAAAATAGGCAGGTTGCTGCGCCTTCGATGAAAGCACCATTGCGGTGAAAAAGAAGAAGATCACATACTTAAACACCTTACAAATATAAAATTAGCTGTGAGGCGAAACGGATAAAATTAAGGAACCGGAGATTTTTGGCAGGAATGGACGGATTTTACTCATTTCAATTGTAAAAATATCCTAAAATTCCATTCTAATATCAGGGGAAATATACATTTACAGTATTGAATGCAACCGTTCAGATCGCTGCTTAAATGGAACCCTCCTTCCACCTACGCTTCCTATCGGAATTGATTCTTTCAGAATTAAATTTTACTACATTATGGAACATTTTTTTATGAATTATTGGTGGATTTTCGTAGTGGTACTATGTCTTGTACTCTACAAATTCATCTTGCGGTTTCTTTTCGGAATGGTCATCGTTCCCGAAGATAAAATCGGTTTGGTAACCAAAAAATTCGTCTTATTCGGCGATAACAAGGAGTTGCCAGACGGACGTATTATCGCCACGTTAGGCGAAGCGGGTTTTCAGGCCAAAACGCTGGCTCCGGGATTGTATTTCTGGAAATGGGTGTGGCAGTTTGAAATTACGATGGAATCATTTACCGTTATTCCGGAGGGGAAAATCGGGTTGGTGATGGCCAAAGACGGTTCTGAAATCCCTACAGGAAATATCCTTGGTCGGCGTGTGGAATGTGATAATTTCCAGGATGCGGATTTGTTCCTGAAAAACCATGGACAACGCGGTAGACAAACCAATTACATCACGGCAGGTTCATACCGGCTCAACACGATGTTGTTTCAGATTTCGATCACCGATATGGTGCGAATTCATGAAAGTATGGTGGGAATTGTAACCACCCTTGACGGACAACCGATCGATGCCGGTCAAATTGCTGGAAAAGTGGTAGAGGGCCACAATAATTTCCAGAATTTTGACGCGTTTTTAGAATTGGGCGGAAACAGAGGTTTACAACCCACCGTTATCCTCGCCGGTTCATACAACTTAAATCCGTGGGCGATTCAGGTAGAGGAAACTCCCATGACTGAAATTCCGATTGGGTACGTGGGTGTGGTAATTTCCTACATCGGGCTAGATGGCCATGACAGAACCGGCATCGATTTCAAACACGGAAACATTGTGGATAAAGGGTTCAAAGGTGTTTGGCTGGAACCATTCGGGCCGGGAAAATACCCGATCAATAAATACGTGATGAAAGTCGAATTGGTACCAACAACAAACCTGGTATTAAACTGGGCATCCGCCCGCAGTGAATCGCACAATTTAGACAAACATTTGTCAACCATTACCGTGCGTTCCAAAGATGGTTTCCCGTTCAATTTAGACGTATCGCAAATCATTCACGTGCCCACCAACGAAGCCCCGAAAGTGATTGCACGGTTCGGAAACATGGTGAACCTGGTTTCGCAGGTATTGGAACCGACCATTGGTAACTATTTCCGTAACTCGGCTCAGGACAGCGATGTCATTGCCTTCCTGAGTTCGCGTAAAGAACGCCAGGAATCGGCCAAGGAACACATCAAAAAAGTACTCGACGAATACAACGTAAACGCTGTAGATACGCTGATCGGTGATATTGTTCCACCGGAATCGCTGATGAAAACATTGACTGATCGTAAATTAGCCGAAGAACAAAAGGTGACCTACGAAACACAAAAACAAGCGCAGGAAACCCGTCAGGGAATGGAAAAGGAAACAGCCATCGCTGATATGCAGAAAGACATCGTAAAGGCACAGCAAAGCGTTGAAATCGCTGAACGAACCGCCAACGCAGCCGTGAAAAAATCGGAAGGTGAAGCTACAAGTGTGAAACTAGCAGTAAGCGCAGAGGCTGAAGCGACTAAAATGCGCGCGTTCGCAGAAGCAGAAGCAACCAAGGCGCGTGCGAAAGCAGAGTCGGAAGCTGTGAAACTGAAAGCAGATGCCGAGGCGGAACGCATTTCACTTACCGGTGCTGCTGAAGCAGGTAAAATTGCCGCAATCGGTAAATCGAACGCGGAAGCTTACGAATTGGCGGTTGAAGCGTTGGGCGGGGATAATTTCACCCGTTTTAAAATCACCGAAGAATTGTCAAAAGGCCAGGTTAAACTGATTCCGGATGTATTGATTGGTGGTAACAATGGTGGCGGTTCGGCCATCGACGGGTTACTTGGGTTGAAACTGATGGAAATGATGGATCCCGAGAAAAAACAAGAGACACCAATGGTTGTCATTCCTCCGGAAGAGGCACCACAGCTTCCTAAAAAAGAGAAATAAATAGCGTACGGGCGCGTCGCGACGCGCCCGTACGCTATTGCGATGCACCGCAAAAATTTTTCAATTATATTTGATCAAATCAGAATACCATGAAAGATTTCGATTGGACATCCTTTACACAACGCATCGCCATTAAGGCAACAGTGGAAGATGCTTACAATGCCTGGACAACCACTCAGGGTATCCAGGAATGGTTTTTAAGCGCTTCGGTTTTTACGGATAAAGACGGGAATGTCATTCCGGTGAAAGAAAACGTTACCAAAGGCACGAATTACGCCTGGAACTGGTTTTTATACGAACCTACGGAAAGCGGGAAAGTTACGGCGGCCAACGGAGTCGATTTTTTCCAGTTTACCTTCGCCGGAGACTGTTTGGTAGACATCCGTTTAAAACAAGTAGATGAATGCGTTGTAGTGGAGTTAAAACAGCACAATATTCCAACAGATGAACATTCTATGCGTGACATTCGTTTGGGCTGTGCGGGCGGCTGGGCATTTTACCTGGTCAATTTAAAATCAGTGCTTGAAGGCGGTTTGGACCTGCGCAACAAAGATGAACGTTTTATGCCGCCGATGTTGAATAGTTAAACAGTTAAGGTCATTCAATACGAATTACTTTTTTTCAACGTTCTTTGCTAAATGAAGAATTGTTTCCTTATCCTCCTAAGTCTGTTTTTTAGTGTCGCCACATTAAAATCTCAGCAATTCTCGGGCTCACATTCCGGGACGACTAATTTCAAATTCAGGAAACTTACACCAAAGCCACCCATCTATACGATTCCAAAAAGAATGGATTATCGGATAGGTTACACGCATCTTTACCGATATGTAACAATGCTTCAACAAACTGGCCAGTGGGGAACTTATAAGACCAACCTAAAACACATTGATGGCAATCAATTGATGATTGGAATTGCATTCAATGATAAAAGGTGGTTTTTACCCTTTGACATTGGGATTATACAATGGAATCTGAAAATGGATGCTACAAGAAGGAAAGATTACTTTTTTGAGACGAACTTTCAAGGAAATGGCGGAGGAACCAGAACACGGTATGATGAATATACGGTGAACTATGAATCGATGCATACGCGACTTTTTATTTCGACCGGTATGGGCATAAAACTGATTCACCCTAGTAGTTTATTCAATATAATCCCAATGATTCGTGTCAACGGAAGCATCTTTTTGAAAAACCGGATCATTGAAAACAACGTTTCTGAACACAACTATTACGAGGGTAAAGATCTTCCGGGCGGTTTCCCTGATTTTCTTCATGACACAACCTTCAGTTATCCTGCAAATGAAGGAACTATTGAGGAGAAACTGGAAACCATGAGAATCGGTATGTCATTGAGTAATTTGTTCCGGTTCAACATCAATGAAAAATGGCTAATCGATCTGGAGTTGGGTTTCTTAATCGACCCTTCATCTTATTTGACTTATGATGATATTGTAGTAGACAGAAAAAGCTATTTTGGAAATATCTCGATAGGTTACTCCATTCCTCTTAAAGTGGTGAAAAAAAATTAGCTATTTACCTGATGATCCGCTGTGACGAATAATGGTAATAATTCCGAGCAAAAACAAAATTCCCGGATACAGCAATAGTTTCCCGGTAAACAAAAACGGAAAAACAAACCATGCCAGGGAGATTAAAATCATCAAAGCGCCCAATACGACTCCGTTGTACATGTCAGGATGTTTGCTGCTTTTGCTCATGCTCATAGAATGAAGATAATTATGGCAAAAATACGGCTTTCCGTTTGGTTTCGCCAAAAAGATCAACCTTCCACATAAACACGGTGCATACGCTGAGATAAACCGGTCATTACTTCATACGGAATCGTTTCCATGGAAGCCGCAAAATCAAACATTGTCTGATGTTCACCAATAATTTCGACTTCATCATTTTCCACAACATTCAGACCTGTTACATTCACCATGATCATGTCCATGCAAACGCGGCCCAATACTTCGCACCGGTTTCCGTGAATATAAACGCATCCTTTTCCGTTACTCAGGCTTCTGCGGAAACCATCGGCATAACCAACAGGAACTACCGCAATCTGCATATCGGAAGTGGCTTCAAAACTACATCCGTACCCAACTACATCACCGGAATGAATGGTTTTCACCTGCGAAACAGCGCTTTTCCAGGCAATGCCCGGCAACAATTCAGGTTGTACTTTCGGATCGCCGGTATAACCGTACAGAACAATTCCCAGGCGAATCATATCATATTGTGCTTCAGGAAAATGAAGCGATCCTTCAGAATTTACCAAATGTGCCAGAAACGGGTATTGCAACTGCGTTTCCACGTAGGTTTTTAAACGTTCGAACGTGGCAATTTGTTGTTCCGTAAACCTTGTATCTGTTCGGTTATCGGCATCAGCTAAATGCGAATAAATGCCTTTTACGCGAATCTCGGGCTGTGCCGAAACAGCTGCTAATAACCGTTCTTTTTCTTCCGGAGCAAACCCGAGGCGGTGCATGCCGGTATCAAATTTCAAATGAATCGGGTAATTGTGCTCGCCCAGGTGAATAAGCGCTGTAATAAATGCATCCAGTTGCTGAAACGAATAAATAGCCGGTTCCAACCGATTTTCAATAATGGTATTTGCGTGCTCGATATCGGCATTCATAACGATAATCGGCTGGGTGATTCCTACGTTGCGAAGTGCCACACCTTCATCTGCAAACGCAACCCCGAAATAATCCACGCCTTCCTGCTGCAAAAACGAAGCAACACGCTCTGCTCCTGATCCGTAAGATGAAGCCTTCACCATGCACAGAATTTTGGTTGTCGGTTTCAGGTGCTTTCGGAAATACTGCACATTATGGCGAATCGCGCTCAGGTCAATTTCCACAACCGTGCGGTGTTTCAATTCCCTGCCTTTACTCACTTCCTTTTCAAATTGAATCGCACGGCTTCCTTTTACCAACACTACTGCATCACTGATTTCATTCCACGGAATCGGTTCATCAGCATTCAGAAAATAAACCGCATCTGCGTTGAATCCATCGATGAGTGTTTTAAGAGTTGGTTTCAGTGCTTGTGTCACCTCAGAAAGCCCGATCACCACTACCCGTTTACGATTTCCGGCCAACCGTTGCTGGTAATACAATGCTTCACGCAAAGCGTCGGTATCGAGGTTATAGGTATCGTTGATGATTATATTATTGTTGATCCCGGCAAAGGTTTCCATACGCAACGCCAGCTGAGGCAGGGTTTTCAAACGGCTTTCAAATTGCGTATCTGTAATTCCCAATTCGGTGCTCAATGCTCTGAGAAGTCCCAGCATTTGCTCATAACCTTCTGTCAGCCACGGTTGTTCAGCCTTATACGGCGGCGGTTGAATTCCAGCTATAGAAGCCAATTGTCCGCTGCTTACTTTGATCGAAGACGCTACGAGTGTCATCACACTGTGCCTGAACAACAGCAGTTTTTCTTCCAGGTGTTGTTCAGCCGATTCAAAATTGCTGCGATGTGCATTTCCAAAAGCGGTAAACACGCCAATGGTCGGATTGATCATTTTTTCAAGGCGGGCCATTTCACCGGGTTCGGAAATACCGGCCTCGATCAACGCAACATCGGCTTCGGCATGCATTTCCAATAACGAAAGCGCTGCACCGAGTTGCGAGTTAAAACTTTTCGGACTGCGCACAATACGCAAATCAGGCGACAGAATATGATTGGACCATTCCTTAAATGTTGTTTTACCAACACTTCCCGTGATAGCAACAACCGGATAGTTAAATTGCGAACGGTGATAATTGGCCAGTTTCTGCAAGGCAATCAGCGGATCGATCACCTGGATAAAAACAGCATTTTGTAAAGTCGGAACTGCTACCTTTTCATCGATCACAAACCAGCGTACACCTTTTTCGTAGGCATCAAACACAAAGGTTTCACCGCTTCGGTTGGTTCCGTGAAGGGCAAAAAACAACGCTCCGCTTCCCGAAAGAATTTTGCGGGAATCATACACGACATGCGACACCATTGCTTCCTCAGAAACAACGTTGGTTGCCTTCATGGCACGACTACAGGTTTGGAGCGAATAATTTAACTTCAATGTGCTATTTTGTTGTAGCACGAGCGACACAACGGTTGGTAGGTTTCAACGGCACCAACAAGTACCTGACCTTCAGCCTTGG
Source organism: Candidatus Fluviicola riflensis (assembly GCA_002243285.1). Taxonomy (GTDB): domain Bacteria; phylum Bacteroidota; class Bacteroidia; order Flavobacteriales_D; family Crocinitomicaceae; genus Fluviicola; species Fluviicola riflensis. Next base: position 4,073,527 of record CP022585.1, read on the forward strand.
TCGTTCTGTGCGAATACTGTGCTAAATTACCACACGAAACGCAAATTGCGTGTACTTTGGTGATATATTCTGCACTGCACAACAACTGTGGCATCGGCCCGAATGGTTTTCCGAGGTAATCCATGTCCAAACCGGCGATGATCACTCGTACGCCTTGTCTGGCCAATTCATTGCAAACGTCGATCAGGCCTTCGTCGAAAAACTGCGCTTCGTCAATAGCTACAATGCGTTCCTTTTTCCAGGCGGTAAGAATATCTGCCGATTGCTGGATTGGAATCGCCGTAAAACTGGAGCCTTTGTGGCTCACCACATTTTCTTCGTGATAACGATCATCAATAGCGGGTTTAAACAACACCAGTTTCTGCTGAGCAAATTCCACCCGTCTCAACCGACGGATCAGCTCTTCGGTTTTACCCGAAAACATGGAACCACAAATCACTTCTATCCAACCGTGTTGGCGACCTTCTGATGGAAATTGTTCTAAAAACATCTACTTTTGCGTTATCAACAATATACCTTAAACAACTATTCTTCAATGGCATCAAACAGCCATTTGAATTGAATAATTTTAGAGTGCAAAAATTGTCAATTCCCAGCTGGAAACCGAGCTCCGGTTAGCAAGTTGATTGAATTGTTGAAAAGTACTGAACAACAAAAGACACGAATATGGATATGCAGGCGTTGATCGAGGAAATGAGTGCCTTGATTGTAAAAATCAAAAGCGGGGTTGCCACACAAGGCGAACTGGAAGCATTTGCAGCGGCAGCGAGTGAATTAAATGAGCGGGCTATTATTTTACGATACAAATCGTACGAAGCAAAAATATTTGGAGTACCGGCTGCACGTGTAGTAGAAACGGAATCGGCCTCAAAAGTTGAAGAAGTTCCAGTAGCAGAACCGCAATCGGAAATCATCATCGACGCACCCGTTGACACACATACAATTGTTCAGCCGCAGGAAACCGTTTCGGAAACCGAAGCCGATGATTCGGAAGTAAGTTTCGATTTGTTTTCCATTGATAACGAAGACGTAGATTCGCCATTCATGGCGAATACACAGGAATCTGTGTCAGACGAATCTGTCATGGCCCATTCAGATGAATCCGAATCCAAAACCGAATCAGAAGAACCAATCGCAGAGCATTCTGAAACAAAACCCGAACCGCATGGTATACCTGTTACCCCGGAAATGCCCGAAGATGGAATCAGCGCTGAAGAAGAAATGGAAGCCCCGATTCCACACGATGACATTACGACAGCTGAATCACACCTGGATGATCCGTTGATGGAATATCCGGAAGAAGCAATTGAACCGGCAATAACGCATCATGAAAACCCTGTTTCAAAGGATGAATCATCGGTAGATGCGCCATTTATGGCACATTCAGAAGAGTCCAAATCTAACGAAAACGAACCAACATCCGTAAAAGAACCAATCCCATCTGGCGAAGAACATCCGGTTTACAAGCGTTTATCGAACGAAGACAATTCCCTCGCTGCGCGTTTAATGGCCGTGCGTTTGGAAACGTTAAAAGGCGCTTTCGGATTCAACGAACGTTTGCAGATCATCAAGGAATTGTTCGACGGTTCAAATGACGAATTCGCGAAAGCCATCGAGCAGTTGGATTCACTGGATTCTAAAACCGATGCCCGCAACGTTGTCAGTAAATATGCCCGTCAATATGCCTGGGACAAAGACAGCAATCTTGCCCTGGAGTTTGTTCAAAAAGTAGAACGCCGTTATGCGTAAACTGCTGGCGTGCTTCCTGTTGATTTCATTCGGCATTAACGCCCAGCTGGAACGTGCACGAACGGTTACGGAAACACTTTGTTCACCCGAATTTCATGGAAGAGGTTATGTAAATGCCGGTGATTCAATCGCTGCGGAATACATTGCCGGGCAATTCAAAGAAGCGGGTTGCAAATCTTTCCCACAAGGACTTTTTCAACCGTTTTCATTCAATGTCAATACCTTTCCGGGTGATATGCAGCTGTTCATTAACGGCAACGAGTTAAAACCGGGAGTCGATTACATCGTGGACCCGAGCAGCGGAGGCGGAAACATTGCAAAACAAGTCGTTTACAAATTACCAATAGAAAGCATTTTCAATGAATCGTTGTGGAACGCCGAACTGAAAACACTCAAAACAGCTACCGATCCGAACGGCAAAAAATTGTATCCGGTTGTCGTGTTCCATCTCACTGGCATTAAAGGTGACAGCTTGAAAAAAGCAGCGAAGCTTGCCGTTCAACTCACAACTGATTATACCGTTTTGCAGGTCAATGATACCAAATTCACTTGGTCAGTGAGTGACGAACAATACAAACATCCGCTCATTCATGTACAGCAAAGCGCGTTTGATATGTCGGCAGAAAAGCACATTGTTGATTTCACCATCGATGCCGTATTACGTCCGCACACTGCGCGAAACGTGATTGCATACGCTCCGGCAAAACGCAAGAAATCGAGGAAATACATCGTTTACACGGCTCATTACGATCATTTAGGCCGTATGGGTCAGGAAACCTACTTTCCGGGTGCAAATGACAACGCAAGCGGTACTGCAATGCTGCTTGAATTGGCGCACTATTTTGTCGAACATCCGATGAAAAAAACAAACGTGGTATTCATGTCTTTCGCCGGTGAAGAAGCAGGTTTGATCGGGAGTCATTACTACGTTGAACATCCGTTGTTTCCGTTAGAGAAAATTAATTTCCTGACGAATGTCGACATTATGGGAAGCGGCGAAGATGGAATTACGGTAGTCAACGCTACGAAGTTTCCTGCTGAATTCGCTGCATTGCAACAAATCAATAAAAACGAAGAATACCTGGTCAAAATCGGTTCTCGCGGTCCGGCAGCCAATTCAGATCATTATTTCTTCACCGAAGCGGGCGTTCCTGCGTTTTTCATCTATACGATGGGACCAAACAAACATTACCACGATGTGGAGGATACTTACAAGGAATTGTCATTTAGTGAGTTTGGAGATTTGTATCAGTTGCTGATTGATTTTGCGGGGGTGGTGAAATAATAGAATAAACCCCTGCCGGCTAGCCAACGCGTTCTTATTCACCGCAAATGATAAAGCATTAAGCCTTTGGATACAATCATTTACAATGTAAAACACGTCGGTTAGGCACGCGAAAAAACACGTGTATTCAGTGAGGTATCATATCAGCCTTCAGATACGAAGAGCGCGCCTTCAAATTTCCCTTCGGAAGTATTACAATCCAAGTAAAACCGCCAGCGGGTCTTTACCGCCAAAGATCATGCGTTCCGGATTCTCCAGCATTTCTTTTACTTTCACCAGGAAACCAACAGAGTCTTTTCCATCGATGATACGATGATCGTATGACAATGCAACATACATAATCGGTCTGATCTCTACTTTACCGTTAATAGCAACAGGACGCTCAACAATATTGTGCATTCCCAGGATAGCGGATTGCGGCGGATTGATGATCGGAGTAGATAGCATAGAACCAAATACACCGCCATTGGTAATGGTAAATGTTCCACCGGTCATATCATCTGGGGTGATTTTTCCGTCACGTGCTTTGATTGCCAAACGTTTGATTTCACGCTCAATCTCAGCCAAGCTCATTTGCTCTGCATTGCGTACCACAGGCACCATCAATCCTTTCGGAGAGGAAACTGCAATACCGATATCGGCATAATCGTGGAAAATCATTTCATTTCCATCGATTTGCGCATTCACAGCAGGGAAAAGATTCAATGCTTCTGTAACCGCTTTGGTGAAAAATGACATAAACCCAAGATTTACCTCATGAAATTTCGCAAAGCCGTCTTTGTATTTTGAACGCAAATCCATGATCGGTTTCATGTCTACCTCGTTGAAAGTAGTCAACATGGCCGTTTCCTGTTTTACATGCACCAAGCGCTCAGCTACTTTTCTACGCAGCATCGACATTTTTTCACGGTGTTGCTCGCGTGAACCACCCCAGCCTTGCGTTGCATCCGGAGAAAAGCCTGCAGCCATTGCGCCTACGACATCTTGTTTCGTAATGCGGCCATCTTTTCCTGTACCGTTGAGTTTTGCCGCAGGAACATTATTTTCAGCCATGATCTTTGCTGCTGCAACAGAAGGAGTTCCTTTTGCGTAGCTATCATTGGCAGGTGTTGCAACCGGTCCGGGATTTGGCGCAGCAGGAGCTTTTTCCGTAACCGGAGCCACTTCTTTCACCGCTTCAACCGTTTTTTCGGCTGCAGAAGCAGCAGTTGAGCTTGTCGAAGCGCCGGCCGGACGTGCAGCAGAAGTATCGATCAAACAAACTACCTGGCCAACTTTCACCACCTCACCTTCTGCCGCTTTAAGGGTAATGACACCACTTTCTTCGGCAGGAAGTTCCAGGGTTGCTTTGTCCGAATCTACTTCGGCAATAGCCTGATCTTTTTCTACATAGTCACCGTCAGCTACCAGCCATGTTGCAATTTCCACTTCGGAAATCGATTCACCCGGACTTGGTACTTTCATTTCAAGGATAGCCATAATTCTCGCTTTAACTCGTAATCAATTATTTCGCTGTTACCGATGCAAATTGAAATACATCGGCAAACAATTTCTTCAATCTGCGTTCGTGCAGTTTTTTGGAACCTTCCGCTGCAGCGGCCGAAGCCATTCTGCAAACACCGTGGAACGGAATATGACGCAGGTTCATTGCAATGTATGTCCAAGCACCCATATTGGCCGGTTCTTCCTGCGCCCATAGAATGTTTTTGGCATTGTATTTCGCAACAATTGCATCTATTTGTTTTTGCGGCAACGGATAAAGCTGTTCAACACGCACGAATGCCATTGAATCAACGCCTAATTCCTGTGCTTTTTCTTTCAGTTCGTAGTAGAATTTACCCGAGCAGAAAACAAGCGTTTCCACTTGCCCGGTTTTTGCCGTTGCATCGTCGATCACTTCCTGGAAACGTCCGGTTGCCATTTCTTCTAACGTAGAAGTGGCAGCAGGGTAACGCAACAGCATTTTCGGAGAAAATACCACCAACGGTTTTCTGAAAGGACGCGCGATCTGACGACGCAATAAGTGAAAATGATTCGCCGGAGTGGATGTATTCACCACCTGGATATTGTCATCGGCACATTGCTGAAGGAAACGCTCCATACGAGCGCTGGAATGTTCAGCGCCCTGGCCTTCATAACCGTGAGGCAACAACATTACCAAACCGCTTTGGGTCGACCATTTGTCTTCACCGGCTGTGATGAACTGATCCACCATGATTTGTGCACCGTTGAAGAAATCGCCGAACTGAGCTTCCCAAATCGTTAATCCCTTAGGAGTAGCGAGTGAGTAACCATATTCAAAACCAAGCACTCCGTATTCTGAAAGCAGGGAATTGTAGATCGAGAATTTAGCTTGTTTGTCTGAAAGCAGATTCAACGTTTCAATTTCCTCTTCGGTGTCTTCCGTTTTTACAACAGCATGACGGTGAGAGAAGGTTCCGCGCTCAACATCTTGTCCTGAAACACGAACTGCATGTCCTTCTTCCAGCAAAGTTGCGTAAGCCAGCATTTCGGCCGTACCCCAATCTAAATTATTATTGTTGATCGCGTTTAAGCGGTCTTCGAAGATTTTTTGAATCTTGCGGAAGTATTTTTTTCCTTCAGGAAGTGTTGCCAGTTTACGACCCAATTCTTCCAGTTTCGCTTTCGCAATTCCGGTTTCAGGAGATTGGTCAAAATCTTCCGGTTTACTATGACGGAATCCTTCCCAGGTTTTACTCAGGAAATCCCAAACAACGGCTTTTTCGTTCTGACGTGCAATTTCAAATTCAGACTCCAGGTAATTAATGTATTCGTCTTCTACTTCCTTCGCTTTCTCAGCAGTAATAGCGCCTTCAGCCAAAAGTTGTTTCAAGTAAATATCTTTCGGATTCGGATGCTTTGCAATGATGTTGTACAAACTCGGCTGCGTGAATTTAGGCTCATCACCTTCGTTGTGTCCGTATTTGCGGTAGCAAAGCAAGTCTATGAAAATATCACGGTGAAAATGCTGACGATATTCCATCGCAATTTCAATGGTTTGGATCACTGCTTCTACATCATCACCATTTACGTGAAAAACCGGTGTAAGTGTTGTTTTCGCAACATCCGTACAATATGTGGAAGAACGCGCATCGAGGTAATTGGTGGTAAAACCAACCTGGTTGTTTACTACGATATGAACTGTTCCACCGGCGCGGTAACCATCCAACAAAGCCATTTGCACCATTTCGTAAACGATTCCCTGGCCGGCAACAGCCGCATCTCCGTGAATCATTACCGGGCACACTTTGTTTTCATCGTGAAAAACATGATCCAGTTTGGCACGCGCAATCCCCTGAACTACAGGATCAACCGCTTCCAAGTGCGATGGATTTGGCGCCAATGTCAACCCGATTGACATTCCAGCAGTTGATTCGATAGCACTGGTAAATCCCTGGTGGTATTTCACATCGCCATCAAAAGCGCCGTCATAATCAAATTCTTTTCCTTCGAATTCCGAGAAAATATCACTCGGACGTTTTTTGAAAATATTGGTCAATGTGTTCAAACGGCCACGGTGTGCCATTCCCATCACGAAATACTCCACGCCCAATGATGCTCCTTTTTCAACCAACGCATCCAGCGCCGGAATTAAGGCTTCACCACCTTCAACGGAAAAACGTTTCTGTCCGACGTATTTTTTACCTAGAAACGACTCGAAATTCGCCGCTTCAACCAGTTTTTTATAAATATTGAGTTTTCGCGCACCATCGAATTTCGGACGATTTTTTATCTCAATTTTGTTCAGGAACCAATCCAAACGATCCGGTTCGCGCATAAACATGTACTCGATTCCGATCGACTGACAGTAGGTATCTTCCAAATGTGCAACAATATCTTTCAACGATGCCGGTCCGATACCAACTTGCTCGCCTGCCTGGAAAACCGTTTCCAAATCTGTCGCTTCCAGCCCGAAATTTTCGATGGCCAGTGTTGGTTCATATTTTCTGCGTTCACGCACCGGATTTGTTTTGGTAAACAAGTGTCCGCGCGAACGATAACCATTGATCAAATTAATGACCTTAAACTCTTTTTGAAAGTTTTCAGGAATTTCCCCGCCATCTTCGTAGTTCGTGCGGGCAAAATCAAATCCTTCAAAGAATTTTTGCCAGCCGATATCCACGCTTTCGGGATCTTGTCTATACGATTGATACAAGTGATCAATCGCGTTCACGTCTGCATTTCCGACGTAAGTTATTTTATCCATGTTTGTGCACAATAATGGGTCCGTAAAATTAACATAATTCTACCGAAGGCATGTTACGTTTTCGACGAAAAATGGGAAATATAAAATGTTTTAGGGGCGACTTGCGAGTCGCCCCTAAAACATTTTATATTCAATTAACCCGGATAATTCATCCGGTAATAAACTTTCACCAACTCACGGTAAATAATCGCATCGGCGAGTTCTTCAAAGAAATGACTGGAGGCTTCCAGCATGTTCACTACGTTTTCCGGTAAATCGATCAGGTAAAGATAAGAATGGAGTTCACCGACGGAAAGGCTTGGTAACCACGCAGCAAGTGCCTGCTTCCACGAATCCGGAGGTAAATCCGGGGCAAACGGAATAACGGAGCCCGAGCGCTCAATGTCTGACTTCAATTGCTGGTAAACGGCCGAAACAATTGCTTCTTCAGTAACACGCAATTTCAATTCGTGCCAGATTTCATTGTATGTTGCCGGTAGTGACATGTTGGAACCAAAATACGGAAGATTTAACTAATTCCCACGAATTCACTTCCGCCTCAGGCGGATTGCGCGCCTAACGGACGCGCTTTTGTTTGATAACATTATACATAGTGTCTGTTATAATTGTGGCGAGTCCGTTAGGCGAGCTGTAATTCGTGAATTTGTGGGGAAAATAACGTGTCGGCCAGCCGGCACAGGTGGTTGCATACTAATCCATTGGAAAAGGTAAAAACCAGCATTCGGAAATAGTTTATTTTTGTGCCATGATAAAGAAGGAAACGGAAGCAATTATTTTTGATCTCGGAGGCGTGATCATCAACGTCGATTATCAACTTTCACATAAAGCGTTTATGGAACTTGGTATTCCTAATTTCGATGAAATGTATTCCAAATTACAGCAAACAGACTTGTTTGATCGCTTTGAAACGGGAGATATTTCATCGTTTCACTTTATCAATCGTTTACTGGACCATTTGCCACAAGGAACCAGCGGGAACAAGGTGGTGCATGCGTGGGATGCCATGGTACTCGATTTTCCGGCAGATCGTTTGGAGTGGCTACTGGAAATGAAAAAACGTTACCGTATTTTTTTGTTGAGTAATACCAACACCTTGCACATGGAAGTTGTGCGCCGTTCGCTTGAAAAAACCGTTGGCCATCAACGTTTGGAAGATTATTTTGAGCGCATTTATCTTTCGTATGAAATGGGTTTACGCAAACCGACGCCGGAAATCTTCAGACGTGTTTGCAAAGAACAGGGGCTCAATCCGTCAACCACTGTTTTTATTGACGACAGTCCGCAGCATGTTGAAGGTGCTGCTTCCATCGGATTACAAGCCATTCATCTGAAACCGGGCAAAACGGTTCAATCTCTTTTTTCCTGACACAATTCCACCAACACACCGTTGGATGATTTTGGGTGCAGAAAAGCAACCAGCTTGTTGTCGGCGCCGGATTTTGGTTGTTCATTGAGTAATTGAAACCCCTGGCTTCTTAATTCGGCCATAGACAATTCAATGTCTGTTACGTCAAATGCTATATGGTGAATCCCCTGCCCTTTTTTTGCGATGAAACCAGCAATCGGACTTGTTTCCGTAGTTGCTTCCAGCAATTCGATCTTTGATTCGCCAACCTGGAAAAAGGCAGTTTTCACACCTTCGGAACTTACTTCTTCTTGTTTATAGCATGGCGTACCCAATAATTGCTCGTAAGTTTTAATGGCTTCCTCAAGGTTACTTACTGCAATTCCGATATGTTCAATTTTGTTCATCATAGGAAGTAAAATTAGCACGTTTGTAAGAAACGAATCGTGCAGGAAACAAAAAACCCTCTCGTAAACACAAGAGGGTTTCTAAATATTGTTGCGGAGGCTTATCCTTTAAAGAATTTTTCCGTTTTGTTATCGAAGTTAATGTAGTAAGCGCCCTTCAGCAAGTTACCGCATGGAACTGAAGTCCCGACACCTTTTTTCACGATATTACCGTAAGCGTCGTAGATTTCGTATTTCGTTTCAATTGGTTTTCCACCTGCAGTAAAGTTGATCACATCTTTCACTTTCACCGGATTCTTTTCGATCGCAGGAACTGTTGACGTAAATTTCACTTCTTTTGAAGATCGTTTCGTACCTGAGTGGTCAACCTGAACCACACGCACCGTGTTTTCACCTGAGTGTGGAGCTACCTGAAATTCGTAAGAGTTCGTACCTGTAGTACCTTTCCCCTGAACTTCACCAACTTGCACCCATTTGTTCCAGCGATACTGCTCAACAAAGAATGGCAACTTTCCACGTTCGTTGGATGTTTTCCAAACCAACGCGCCTGAAGGCGAAATAGAAATTGATTCCGTATTGAACGTACTTTTCGGAAGCAGGACTTCCGGGTTCAAAATAGTAGGTTTACAACCGTCGCTGTGCTCAATTACAATAAAAACGGGTTCACCGATCTCAATGTTAAAGAGTGAAAAATCAATTTCAAACGCGTTTGAACTACAGCCACCAGGCATCACATCTCCGTTCACGGTGACCTTTGTTGCACAAAAACCAAATCCATCGCCATCCTCCGGATTTTGAACGTAGAGGTTTTTCCCCTGATAACTTCCCTCAATTGACAAAGCAGCGTGGCTTACAATGCCCGTGAACGCTGAAAAGATTGAGAGTAAGAGTATTTTTTTAAGTTTCATCATGATTAGCAGCTACTACTAAAACAGTCGCAAGTATAATAGCAATTTTTCAGAAAACCAAAACTTTACGTATCAAATATTTAAAAAACAGTAAACTTAGTTGCTTTATAAATATTAGTCGTTAGTCGAAGCTCCGCTATTATTGGTCGAATATAGGCATTTTATTGCTTCTATCACTTAACTTGCTTTTATCCTGACGCTTCGTTGGTTGTCTTTGCGGTTGTGATTCGTTTTTTTTTTTACTAATCTTGTGCCTTAATCGCAAGAAATCATGAAGTTATCATTTCTTATTCTGACACCACTTTTACTGCTTTTCATTTCCTGTAGCGAAAGCTCCGACCGAAAACAATTTGAGCATGCAGGCGGTTGTCTGAAAATGTCTATAGACAATGAGCCTAAGACATTTACAGCTCGCGAAGTAACCGATGTATATTCAGCCACCGTGCTTTACCAAATTGTGGAATGTCTTGTAAGTTTCAATCCAGATGATTTGAGTATCCGAGCTCAATTGGCAAAATCGTGGAAAGTTTCCCCGGATGGATTATCGTATACATTTACCTTGCGTGATGATGTACTTTTTCATGAGCACGAGGTGTTTTCTTCGAGAGAAGATCGTAAAATGACAGCCAGCGATGTAATCTTTACACTTGAAAAAGCATGTTCACCTAACGAAAATGGCTCTCCTTCTGTTGCTTACTTGTCCATTTTGGGTGACCAGCTAAAAGGCGCCGAGACTTTCTACCAACGAAGAGCAAAGTCGATCAGCGGAGTGAAAGCCAATGGCAATCAGATTACGCTAACACTCAAAAGTCCTGACGCCAATTTCATCAGCAAACTGGCCAGTATCAATGTGGGAATTATCTCGGAAAAAGTGGTTTCGGCCAATAAAGAAGCTGATTTGATCGGAACAGGGCCTTTCGTTTACAATGATTATACGAAGGGCGAGCCGGCGTCGATCATTTTGCTCAAGAACCAGGATTATTACCTGACCGACAAAAAGGGAAATGCGCTTCCGTACCTGGATAGCGTCATCTTTATAGCGGATAACCGCAAACTGGAGCAATTAGAATTATTTGAACAAGGTGAAACGCATGTTATCAATACGTTACCTACAAGTCGCATAACGCAAATGCTGGAAGGCAGAATTAAAGATTTTAATTCAACTCCTCCATTGATGGTGTTGAACAACAATCCATTAATGGCCACCAACTATTATTTCTTCAATATGACTGATCCGCGTTTTAAAGATGTGCGTGTGCGTCAGGCATTCAACTATGCGATCAATCGAAACCAGATTACACAATATGTTTTGCGCGGGCAGGCTTATGAAGATGGTATTTTCGGAATTGTACCACCACTAAGCTCTTCTTTTAAGGGCTACGACTTTAAAGCTATCAAAGAAGTCGGTTACAATTATGATCCCGAAAAAGCACGGCAATTGCTGGCGGAGGCTGGTTATCCAGGTGGAAAAGGATTCGGTAGTGTAAACCTGCGTGTAAATATTGGCGATATTCATTCTGCAGTTGCCGAAGAAATTTCAGACCAGATTTTCCAAACGCTTGGAATCAACGTCAACATTGACGGTTCAACGTTTGAACAAAAAAATGAAGATGCTACTTATGCGCGGGGCGATTTGTTCCGTACGGCTTGGTTTGCCGACTACGTCAGTCCGGAAACGTTCCTGAGCAATTTTCACGGAAAGTGGGTGCCTGCTTCCAAAGATGATCCTTCTGAATTGAATCAAGCGCGGTATAAAAATCCGGTGTTTGACGAATTACTCGAAAAAGCACGTGCTGCTGATAGTCAGAAAGAACGTTACCGTTTGTACAACGAAGCAGAAAAAGTATTGATGCAGGATCCGCCAATTATTGTTTTGTGGTATTCCGGCGATATTCAGCTGGTTTACTCGAGGGTTCGAAACCTGGAAAATAACCCGATGGGTTTACTGGATTTGAAAGAAGTGTATTTACACGATTGGACGAAAGAAGAATACCTTAAATCTATTCAGTAGACGCGGTTGTTTGTTCAAACAAAATGGTTTTGTTGTACGGAAAGTTGCAACTTCGCTTTTCAAAACCTGATTTTCCGTTTTTTCGTGAAGGATAATTGTCACAGCTTTGCGATACAATGCTAATAATCGAACTCTGGTTAATACTATGAAAACGATCAACAGATGGATAGTTGCATCTTGCCTGATGCTTTTTGCTGCTCCTACTTTTAGTCAAACGCCCACCCAAACCGTTCGTGGAGTGGTGAAAGATGCTGATACCGACTTCCCGCTATTCGGTGTATATGTAAAGATCACAACAGCTGATACGACTTTGTTGTTGCGGGCAATGACGGATCCTGACGGTTTGTTCGAAATTACAGATGTTCCTGTCGGAAAACACAATCTCTCGGCAACCATCGGTTCTCACCAGGCAAAATCGTTGGATGTAACCGTAGATTCAGGAAAAGAAAGTGTGGTAGAAGTGAAAATGCAGGAATTCATCACTGAAGTAGAAGAAGTGGTAATTACCAGCAGAAAACAGGGCGAGATTATCAATGAAATGGCTACCGTTTCTTCGCAGCAGTTTTCGGTCGAAGAAACAAATCGTTACGCAGGTTCACGTGGAGATCCCGCCCGGATGGCCAGTAATTTTGCCGGAGTGCAGGGAGCCGACGATTCCAGGAATGATATCGTGATCCGTGGAAATTCTCCATTGGGAGTTGTCTATAAAGTAGAAGGAATTGATATCCCGAATCCGTCGCATTTTGCCATTTCAGGAAGTACAGGCGGGCCGGTTTCCATCATCAACAACAAAAGCCTGGCCAATTCCGACTTCTTTATGTCGGCGTTTCCGGCGGAGTATGGAAACTCATTATCCGGCGTTTTTGATTTAAAATTGCGAAATGGGAACAACAACCAGCATGAATTAACCGGCCAGTTCGGTTTTCTCGGAACGGAATTATCAGCCGAAGGCCCGCTGAAGAAGGGTAGTCGTGCTAGTTATTTGGTGATGGGCCGCTATTCAACATTGAGCTTATTTCAGTTTATGGGAATCAAGATCGGAACGGATGCAGTTCCTGTTTATGGTGACGGTGCTTTCAAATTCAATTTTCCACTCAAAAAGGGCGCTGCATTGTCGTTGTGGGCAATTGGCGGAAAAAGTGAAATCGAGATTTTGGTGTCTGATAAAACAACACTTTCCGAAGAATTGTACGGCGAAGGTGATCGTGATCAGTATTTCGGTACCACGATGGGGGTTGCAGGGATAACATACAAAAAATCCATTTCTGAAAAAACCTTTCTTACCGCTACACTTTCGTCTGCTTTTGATGAACAGCATTCTCACCATGATTTCCTGATTCGATCTCTTGATACGGTTACTACGAATGGCGAACAGGAGATCCAGGTACGCGTCGACTCAATTTACGCGCTGATGGGTTATTCTTTTAAAACCACCCGTGGTTCAGCTTACACAGCTGTGAGCCACAAGATCAATAAACAACATTTACTGCGATTTGGAGTGAATGTGGACGGATTGTACTTCAACATGTCGGATAGTGTAAAGAACACCACGCACACAGCTTTTATCAATCGCTGGGATTACACCGGATTTTCGTTGATGGTACAGCCTTTCGTGCAATGGAAATTCCGTGTTTCTGAAAACATGGACATTACTGCCGGAATTCACAGTCAATACTTTTCGCTGAGCAATAGTTTGAGTCCGGTAGAACCGCGTTTGGGCTGGAAATACAATTTGAAAAACGGACAACGCGTATTTGCCGGAGCCGGTTTGCACAGCCAGACACAACCGTTTTATACGTATACCTATCATAAATTGGATGCTGACGGCAATAAAGTGTACCAAAACAAAAACATGGATTTCTCAAAATCGGTTCACACGGCTGCCGGTTACGAAAAAGCATTTAAAAACGGCATGTCTATTCGCACGGAAGTGTATTACCAATACTTGTACAACGTTCCGGTTACGGTGGCACCATCGTCGTTTTCCATTATCAACCAGGGAAGCGGTTTTGCCCGTTTCTTCCCGGATTCGCTGAAGAATACCGGAACAGGAACCAACTACGGCATCGAACTGACGGTGCAGAAATACTTTAGCAAAACGTTCTTCCTCTTGTTTACGACTTCGGTCTACGATTCCAAATACACTGGAAGCGACGGTATTCAGCGCAATACATCTTACAACGGCTTGTACACTTCAAATATCCTCTTTGGGAAGGAATTCCGGATCAATGCAAAGCAATCCATCTCTTTGGGCGCGAAAGTGACTGTGGCAGGCGGAAAACGATACGGATACGTAAATGTAGATGCTTCGAACGTTGCTAATGAATTGATTTTTTCTGATTCCTTGTTTAACGAACGTCAGTTCCGCGATTATTTCCGTGCCGATATCAAGATTAACTGGAAATTCAACGCGGAGAAAATGACGCACGAAATCGGGTTGGATTTGGTAAACCTGTTCAATACAAAGAACTTATTGAGTTTGGCTTATGCTCCGAACATATCCAATCCGTCAGCCGAACCGATTGCACAGAAAACGCAGCTGGGTTTCTTACCTATCTTTTATTACCGTATTGATTTTAGAGTCGGGAAGAAAAGGGAGTAACTATAGGTGTTTGTGTAATCCGATCAACATGCGCTGCCGTTAGGAGCGCAAAAATCTGCCCATCTGTGGGAGAGAAATAAACCAAAAAAGTCCACCGTTGAAAGTGGACTTTTTACATAAATATGGTTTTGAAGAATCTATTTGTCCAACTGAACAAACTTGATTCGTTTCATCTTGTGATAAATATCTTCGGTTTCCAAGATATAAACACCAGTAGGAATCATAGCACTTTTCAACGTTGCTTTGATATCCGTATCCGGGTCATCCGTTTTCCAGATGCACTGCCCGCTCATATCGTAAATTTTCATGGCAACAACCCGCGCATCCGAAACCGTGGCTTCGCATGAAGTGATGTTAAACACCGTTTCCATTCCTGAAAGGTCTACTTCCGTAAGGCGATAGTAATTCACGCCGAGTTCCGGATAAGCATCCACAATGAAATAATCCGTAGGAAGTGAAGAGTTGCCTTGTCCTTTCGTACGCACCATTTCTACGTAGTTCACACCATCGGTGCTTTTTTCCAGTTTAAAGAAATCACTGTTTGTTTCACTTTGAGTCGTCCAGTGTACATTTATAAATTGCTCATCCTGAGAACATTCGAAACTAGTCAGCTCAACAGCCAATGGCGTACAATTCAGTGAGGCACCACCGGTTAATGTCCAATCCATCAGGAAACCACTTGCAGTTGGACTCCAGTTATTTACCATCAGGTAATAAACTTGTCCGGCAGTTACCGCCAATGTACTTGTCCAACCATCGCCGGTTACAATTTCGGAAGCATCTCCTGCACCATTCCCCATTCCGGTATTTCCGGAGTTGGCTGCGTAGCTGCATCGAATAGGTGCTCCAAGAGCGCCACAAGCAGCTCCGGGACCGTATAAGGCAAAATCGTAATCGTCGGCATTGTTTGTAGGATCAATAGTGAATCCAAGTGTTCCGCTATTGGCAACTTGAAATTTGTACCAGCTAGAGTAAACCTCCCCTCCCGAAGAAGTACATCCCGAACAACCGTCGGAAGCTAATCCGGGACCAGTTGAAGCACTCGAAAACGGTGTATCAACGCATACTTGTACGGCGCCACCGCAATCATTGTTGAGTCCTGCTGCGGGCCCACCGGCACATGCTACACACGAAAGCGTTGCTGCCCAACCACCCAATTGCACACTACCGTCAGTTGTATGGCGGAAAGTCAAACAGCCACTTGATGAATTTGCGGTGATTGTTCCCGGAGAGGTCGTGCAATTATTGTAAAGTGCAGGCGAATTTTGCGCCGGCCCGTTGAGAACCTGTAAATAATCACAGCAGCTTCCCGGTCCACCACATAAAAAGTAGGTGTCATTCATACTGAATGACGTAAACGTAGCCCGAACGCACATTCCTGCGGTACTTGGACAAAACGTACGATAAATGGCGTTTATATTGGCAGCATAGTTACCGCCGGCACCACCGTTATCATAATACGTTCCTGAACAGGTGTTCACCATGCAGGCTCCTGCATAGGTACTGCTAATACCGGTTGTAGGGTGTGTATACGTTTGTGCCAATAGTCCGAATGAGCAACAAACGAAAAAGAATAGAAGGATTTTCATGGCTGTTTACTGTTGTTTGTTCAACCTGCATTTTTCCTCGGAATAGAGGATAATAACGTAATTCGTTGTTGGGTCCGTGAATTCCAGATCCTGCGTCGCATGGCGCTGACGGTTATAGATCTCAAAAGGAATCAATGCGATCACATCCGCGTCGGGTGACGGGTTGTCTTTTATTTCGTAATCAACGCCCAAACGCGAAAAATAGTTCATCCCCGAAGGCTGTTCCATTCGGGAAGAAGGATTTTGTTGTGCGGTAGCTGATAAGGAAACAAGTGTGAAAATAAGTAGTAGTAACTTCATAACACGTTAATTTACAGCGTAAATGTAGGAAGTGTTACATAAAAAATCAAATTAAGTTGAAACTAAATTTGATATCCTAAAAAACTGTAGTTATCGACCTAAAACGATAAAAGGCCACCCGAAGGCAGCCTTTTAATCGTTAGATTATTTTTTTATCAAACTTTTCTTATAAATCAAACTTGATTCCTTGCGCCAATGGCAATGAATCGGAGTAGTTGATCGTATTTGTCTGACGACGCATGTACACTTTCCAGGCATCAGAGCCTGATTCGCGGCCACCGCCAGTTTCTTTTTCGCCACCAAATGCACCACCTATCTCAGCACCTGAAGTACCAATGTTGACATTAGCAATTCCGCAATCTGAACCAGTTGCAGCCAAGAATGCTTCTGCTTCACGTAAGTTGTTGGTCATAATTGCTGAAGACAATCCTTGTGGAACACCGTTTTGCAATGCAATCGCGTTTTCTACGCCACCGGAATATTTCATCAGGTACAATACCGGGGCAAACGTTTCATGCTGCACGATCTGGAAATGGTTTTCCGCTTCTGCAATTGCGGGTTTCACGTAGCAACCGGATTCGTAACCTTCACCACTCAATACACCACCTTCCACAATTACTTTACCACCTTCGGCAACCACTTGCTTCAAGGCGTTTTCGTAAGCTGTTACAGCATCTTTATCGATTAGCGGGCCAACGTGGTTATTTTGGTCCAATGGATTTCCTATTTTCAATTGTCCGTATGCCTTTACAATTGCATCGCGCACTTTATCATAAACTTCTTCGTGGATGATCAAACGACGTGTAGATGTACAACGTTGTCCGGCTGTTCCGACAGCACCGAAAACCGCACCTGGTACTACCATTTTCAAATCAGCGGATGGAGCGATGATGATCGCGTTGTTTCCACCCAATTCCAACAATGATTTACCCAAACGGGCACCAACAGCTTGGGAAACGGCTTTCCCCATACGGGTAGAACCTGTAGCGGATACCAAGGGAACGCGAACGTCATTCGACATCAGTTTCCCGATTTCGGCATCACCGATCAGCAAACATGAAACACCTTCAGGCACATCATTTGCTGCAAACACTTCCTGCGTGATTTTCTGACAGGCAATAGCAGTCAAAGGTGTTTTTTCAGACGGTTTCCAAACACAAACATCACCACAAACCCATGCAAGAGCTGTGTTCCAATTCCAAACGGCAACCGGGAAATTGAATGCAGAAATAATTCCTACAATTCCGATCGGGTGGTATTGCTCGTACATGCGGTGGCTCGGACGTTCCGAGTGCATAGTTAAACCGTACAATTGACGGGAAAGTCCAACTGCGAAATCGCAGATATCGATCATTTCCTGTACTTCACCCAAACCTTCCTGCAGTGATTTCCCCATTTCGAAAGAAACCAACTCACCGAGCGGTTGTTTGTATTCACGTATTTTTTCAGCCAGCTGACGAACAACTTCTCCACGTTTCGGAGCCGGAATCGTACGCCACACTTTGAATGCTTCCTGTGCTTTCATGATGATGGCTTCGTATTCGGCTTCCGTTGCGGCATGCACAGAGGCAATTAACTGGCCATCGACCGGAGAAATTGAATCGATTTGCGGACCACGGGTATTAAACCAATGACCTCCTGTAGATGCCCCGCGGTTAATAGCTTCTATTCCGAGGGTTTTGAGCGTTTCCTGAATTCCAGGAGTTGTAGCTGTGACTGACATAGTATTTGTTGCTTTTGGATGTGCAAAATTACACAAATTTTCGAGCACAGCCTACTTATCAGGAAACTACAACCGTGTTTTTAGGTGTTAAAGTTTCACAAGTCGGATGTAATTTTGTTTGATCTTGTTGATTTATGGTTGAACCGCAGGAAAAAGTATCAAATCCCTCCCTTCGCTTTCAATTCCAGATACTTGTTGATCGAGTTGATCGACAAATCTTCCGGTCTGGAAAGGATGGTTTGAATCCCGTGCTGACGTAATTCGCGGGCGATGGACCATTTTACGGTACTCATTTTTTCGGCTACGGTAGCCTGGATAAGGTCTTTCATGGTGGCAACCGGTTGTTGGGCCCATTCTTCCAATTCGTTGTTTTGAAAGAAAATCACTACCAATACGTGACGTTTGTTGAGTTTTTGCAGCATCGGCAAGGCACGGCGCATGGCAAATTCACTCTCGAAATTGGTAAACAACATCAGCAATGAACGCGTTTTGACCTGGCGGCGAACGGTTTGGTACAACAACTCAAAGTTTCCTTCTTTGAACAAGGTGCGCTGATTGTACAGGTTTTCCAGGATGCGGCGCAATTGCCCGGTTGATTTATCAGCGGGCAATAATGTTCCGATTTTATCCGAAAACGTGATCAATCCCGCACGATCACCTTTGCGCAAGGCAATGTTGGAGAACACCAAAGTGGTATTGATCGCATAATCGAGCATAGACATATCGTCAAACGCCAGCTGCATCGGGCGACTTTTATCGATCACACAATATACCGGCTGCGAACGTTCTTCCTGGTATTGGTTCACCATCAATTCGTTCTTGCGACTGGTGGCTTTCCAGTTGATCGTACGCACATCATCGCCCTGAACGTAATTTTTGATTTGTTCAAACTCGCTGGTATTCCCTATTCGACGAACCTTCTTGATACCCTGCGATTGTGTTTGCTGATGAAATACTTTCAACTCGTATTGTTTCATCTGCAGGATCGAAGGATAAACTTCTACCTGTTGTTCCAATGAAACGGTAATGCGGCGCTGGCCTAAGAAAAACGGTGAACGTACAAACACTACCACATCGTTAAACTGATATTGGCCGCGCTCTTTCGGTGTGAAATCGTAGTGAAATGTTTTCCGTTTACGCGGAAGCAACAAGGCAATCCAGGCTTTTGAGCGCTGCTGCATTTGCACCGGATAACCTTCATAAATAGAAACATTCAGCGGTTGCAGCGTTTGGTTGATGACAATAACATCCACACCATTGCTGTCACCCAGGTTCATACGTTCCTGGAAACGGCGCTGAACCGTAATCGGTTCTTTGGGTAAATAAATGAGCATTACATCTACAATTGTTGCCAGAATGGAAACAATCAGGAGGGTTTTCCCGACAATCATCAGCCACGGGAACAGGAAGGACGCACCAATGATGCAAACCACCACCGCCTGGATGAGGAAAAAGAACCGTGTGAGATGTAAGCTGCCGAACATAATTAACGGGGAACTTCGATTGATTGAACGATCTCGCGAATGATGTCTTCAATCGGTGAACCTTCCATTTCGGCCTCCGGAGTTAAAATCATACGGTGATTCAACACGTGAATGGCAACAAACTGAATATCATCCGGCGTTACGAAATCACGACCTCGAATGGCTGCAAATGCTTTAGCTGATTTCATGATCGAAAGCGAAGCACGCGGCGATCCGCCTAAGTAGATTTTTCCGTGATTACGCGTTTTGTTGATGATCTGAGCAATGTACTGGATCAACCGTTCTTCGATGATAATCTTCTCAATGATGTTTTGCACTTTCTGCAATTCGGCCGGATTGAAAATAGGAACGATCTGATCCAGTGAAGGTGTTTTGATATCATCTTTGTAACGCAACAAGATCGATGTTTCTTCTTCAAGCGTTGGGTAATCGAGTTTGATCTTGAAGAGGAAACGGTCTAATTGCGCTTCCGGAAGATTGTAGGTTCCTTCCTGCTCTACCGGGTTTTGGGTGGCAATTACCAGGAACGGAAAGCTCATCGTGTATTGATGTCCGTCATACGTAATCTGGCGTTCTTCCATTACCTCAAACAAGGCCGCCTGTGTTTTGGCAGGAGCACGGTTGATCTCATCAATCAAGACGATATTTGAGAAAATCGGACCTTTTTTGAAGTTAAAAGTCGTGTCTTTCATGTTGAACACCGACGTACCGATCACATCCGACGGCATCAAATCCGGTGTAAACTGAATCCGTGAGAATTCCACATCGAGTACTTTCGACAAAGCCTTTGCAGAAAGCGTTTTCGCTACTCCCGGAACCCCTTCCAACAACAAATGTCCGTTGGCAAAAATCCCTGCCAGCATCAATTCGATCATTTCGCTTTGGCCGATCACATACTTACGCATTTCTTCGCGAACACGGTTAACTTTTTGAGCTACCCAAATCAATTCGGTTTGGTCGCGTTGCTGAAAATGCGGTTCGGAACCCGACACCGGATTAGCTACCTCACTTAGTGGAGTAACTTCGGGTGTCTCATTATCTTTTGGCATGTAGGGAGAATGCTCCGGTTGTTGGCCTTCACTTGATCCTTGTTGCCCTTCGGGCTGGGAAGAGAGGTTGTCGTCTTGATTCATCATGCTGATTTGTGTTTAATATGTTCTACAAAAAGGAATAAGGCATGTTTCCCTGATCGCGAGAGCCATGAATGTCGTATTGTTACCTGGTCGCCGTTTTCGGCTGAAAGTGTTGTAACGCCTTTTTCAGTCGATTGCGCCAATCCAGCGGAAACATCTATTGTTTTCTTCCCGAAAAGAGAAGGATAAACAATCATTTCGCGTTCCTTAATAATCGCTACCGGAAGTGAAATAAAGCGAGCTGCAATGTACAGGAAGACAAAGGCTAAAACTACCAGTAAAATTCCGTAACCGCTTCCCATTGAGAGCGAGTACAATCCACGAATAAGGGTAAATAATCCCAGTAAAATTCCCAAGCCGCCTTGCAATAAACTACGGTTTATTACCACATGTTGATCGCCCGAAACAAATTTGGAGCTTGGTTTTGAAATACCTGTTACAAGGTAAAAATGACGAATGTAACGGTACAGGTCAGAAAGTGAATGCTGGTTCACTTCAGAAGGTCTGTTTGTTTCAACAAAGCGTAATACTTTTCGTAATTCATCGCCTTCAACCGATGATTTTTCGATCAAACGATTGATATCTTCTTCGCGGTTTTTGGTGTTGATCAAATCAATGTAAAAATGACGATTGATGGCCACGTAGAAATTTTTGCGCAATACCAGGAGAATACTGTACGGTGAATTGCGTGACAAATAAATACTGCTCAGCGTATCCACAAACGCCAGTGACATATTCCGTTTTTCGGCAACACCCGGTAATACTGCTTCACGGCGTTTAGCCCGGAATAAAACGTACATCAGGAATACCAAAATACCATATAGAAACGCCCATCTGAGCGCTTCGTTTTTCATAATAAACTGTAGATAACTATTGTCTTGTTTTGCTTCTCCCGGACCTTGTTCCTCCGACGGAT
Source organism: Candidatus Fluviicola riflensis (assembly GCA_002243285.1). Lineage (GTDB taxonomy): Bacteria > Bacteroidota > Bacteroidia > Flavobacteriales_D > Crocinitomicaceae > Fluviicola > Fluviicola riflensis. The sequence goes on from CP022585.1 coordinate 4,095,207, forward strand.
CCATGATATTGTTGACCGGCTGGTTCATTGATTGGCGGCCGTATTCCATCCAAATCACCGGTTTGTCTTTCGGGATGCGACGCAGCATAATAGAGGCGTGCGCAAAACCGTTGGGTGTAATTACCTGATAATTGCAGAACAAGCGCGGCACACTGTGCATGATCACTTTTCCTTTTTTCTGGTCCGATTCAAATGCAATCGGGTAATTCATTCCCCAGGCAAATGCACGGTAGAGCGTATCTTTGATACAACTTGGCCTGAACGGATACCAATCGGCCTGAACGGTGTCGTTTTGGAAAACTGCCGAGTAGGCAAGCGATGTGTCACCAAGCGCAACATAGAATTTGTCGCTGTAATCCCACAAATAAGCGTTCGGCTCGAAATAGCGGTCATAGAGATTGTTGGTAATCTGGTCAAATGCCATGAAAATGGTAGAACCACTGTCGACATACGCATCGATAATATCGAATTCATAGCTGTACATACCGAATCCTTCGCCCACAAAAATGTAGGTGGCGCTATCGTGATCCGGAATGGAATCAAGCTGCGACCAGCGTTGAAGTATATAAACCGAGTCGTCAAGGTGCGTTTTGAGCAATTCGTTGAAAAAGCCTAAACCACGTGGATCTTTCGATTCGATCACATATTCCGGAATCCACTTGCTGGAAATGCGTTTTTGCTTTTGGGCGGCTTGCAATTGTTCCTCCGTAGGCGAATCAAACAACCAGAAAAGCCCTCCGACAATGAGAAGACAGGCCAACAGCGCTATGACGACTCTCCGATTCATGCGATGCGTTCGATTGTTTTATAATTGGCATCCAAAACCGGTTGCATACGTTTGTAAGCTGCTTCATCGATGACATAATCACCGTACCACACCAAATCGTACAAGCCGACAATTTCCTCGAATTCACGCACGCCTTTGCGGCCCTGCATTTCAATAATGTAATGAATATTTGTTTTTTCCTTTTTCCAGAAAATCCAACGGCGCTGAATGAGTTCTTTCATGGCAAAAAGGAAATAAATCCGCACACATTCGCGGTAATCGCCTCGTTGCATAGCTTCTTCCAAACGCAATTCCAGTTCGGTTTTAGAAATTGTAGCCGGATTCAAATCTTCCTCCAACGGTTCAAACGGTACAGTCGGATTGGATGGTTGTTTGTTTTTGAGAATAAAATAAATAATGATTCCTACCAGGATGATGAGGAGAATAATTCCAAGAATTTTCCAGAAAGAAGTGCTTATTTCCGGTGCGTCTATATCCGGTGCGTCAATGTCAGGCGAATCGATTTCGGGAATATCAATGTCTTCGGGTGGTGTAATGTTCGGATCGGCTTGAAGTGTACCATTTCCGCCCTGGCCCTGGGAACCCGGATTACGTCCCTGCCGCTGTTGCGACGACGAATAAGGCATTCCTTTGTAAGGTGTATTTCGTGAACTGCCTGATCCCGGAGTAATCGGCTGGCTTTCGTTGATATCAGTCGGTGAAACATAACCGTCGGCGGTTGGGCCGTTGTAGTCTTTTGCTTTTCGAAAACCGTGCTGCTCGTTGATTTCCTCCCACTTGCGTTTCAATTCTTTGGAATCACCGGCCTGATTCCAGCCGATCAACGGAAGCAACAAGAAAATGATATACGGGATGAACTTAGTCAAAATCGATACTGGTTTCCTGGTTGCGTTTACGTTTTCCGAATGATTCAAATTCCGTTTTTAAGCCTTGGGCACTGCTTTTTTCATGAATGTCATAATAGATGAATCCCATCATGATGGCAAAGAACGGAAGCATTAAAAACATGAAAATGAGGTAAACGACTTGTCGCGTGATCATGGCCGGAACCATAAAATCTTCGGTAAAATTACGGGAAATGTTTTTCACAAAATCAGCCAGCATGTCCAGCAAATCGGGCATCGGCGGTTCCTGAAACAGATTGCCGTCATGAATACTGAACACCAAAGCGATTGGCTGCGCAAAGAGGAACAAAATGAGCGATAAAACCGAAATGGAAAGAATAGTGTTTCCGTAAGCGCGGGCGCTGTAAGAAAAACCGTTGCGGATGCGTTGTCCCAATGATTCATTACCAAGAACGAGTCCTACGCTGTTTAACCAAAAAAACGGTATCAGGAAAACACAGATGAACAACCAGTACCATGGCACTAAGAAGAGCATGACGTATAGCATTAAATTGCAGAGCCACACACCGAATAGATTTTTGAAACAGAAACGGAAAAATGTTCCCCAATCCAGCTTCTTTTCCTGGTGTTTGAATCCGTAAAACACAGAAATCATCAGAACGGCAAAAACATACGTCCAGCCAAGCATCACCAGTACATCCTGCAAACTTCCCATTCCGAAGCCCATCATAATTTCCATCTGCGCCGCCCAGTCATACCAATATTGATGGGTAATATCTTCGTAGCGGGCGCTATCTTGCAATACGATCATTACCAAAATCAGCGGTAAAGTGAGCAACAAGTTAATCTTGATGATTTTGCCAATATGAATGCGGTAAAAAGCAAAAGTATCGGCAAACATCTGACCGAAACTGCGCAGTTTGTGCAGATTAAAACGTTCCTGGTATTCCTGTGGCGGAACATTTTGCTCGTAAACCAGCTCCGGGTGCTTGCGCGCCACCATCACCGGGTAAATGATGTAATAAAAAACAATCAGGCCGAAGGAAAGCATAATGAGCGTCCATTTCGACCATTCCGGTAAAACGAGATAATTGTGCGTTACGAAGCTTTCCAAAAATCCGGCGGCAATCAAAAACGGCACGAGGCTCATCATGATTTTTAATCCGCGCTTGGCTGAAAGCTGAAGACTTTGCAATCTGGTATACGATCCGGGGAAAAGCCAGCCGTTTCCAAGCGTTATTCCTGCTCCACCGGCGATGACAATGGCACTGATCTCAAATGCACCGTGAATCCAGATTCCCAAAAAAGAAGTGATCAGCACGCCTTTGAGGTGAAAGAAGTACTGGAACGCGCCCAGCATTACACCGTTTTGGAAAATAAAGATATGTGTTCCGATGGTAAAGAATATGCCTAAAATAAAGGTAAGAAATGCGACGCGTATATTGTTGATCGTAATATCGAAGAACATTTTTACCTGCGATTGGCTTTGGTAAACGGCCAGCGGATCTTTGTTTGCGATGTTGTTGAGTGTCATATCAACGTAATCATCGCCCAGGATTACTCGTGGAAAATCAGGATTAAAGTCGGTTGTTACCGCGCCAAGAACAGCCCAAAATAAAAACAAACACAGGGCAAAAAGCAGGTGTTTGCGTGAGCGGTAAATCTCAATGGGAAGCGATGTTTTCCAGACGGTAAAAAACTTACCGAGCGATTCGCTGCGTTCCTTGTGCACCAGGTTATGAATTCCCTGCGCAATTTGATTGAGATAAACACGAACCGTTCTGCGATTGTAAAAAGTTTGGGCATAGCTCAAATCATCCGTAATATCGGAGTAGAGATCGGCAATTTCTTCCGGATCACCTTGCTTATTGGCAGCAAGTTCCTGGAACCGTTTCCATTTCTCTTTGTTTTGTTCTATGAAGGATGTTTCTTTCATCTAGGTCCGGCTAAAAATAGTTGTTTTCTTGGTTTTACATTCTTTTTTCAGAATTTCTTTTTCCAAGAACTATTAAACACGATAGTTACCATAGATGTGATTCATTTAATAACCACATAGGACACATAGATAACATAGAAAACAGGCGTAAAATCTATGTTTCCTATGTTATCTATGTGGTTAAGTTTTTTGAGTGGTGCTTTTCAGGATTTTATAAACTCGCTGTTTGGTGCGACACCTCTAGTTTACCGAACTTGAAATAAAATCCGCCGCCTTTTTTCTTCGCGGCCTTTGCTGTTCTGAGATCAACAGGAGTATTGAATGTTTCCGAAAGACGCGTTGTCACCGGTTTGATCGGGTTTTTCATTTCATCAACCGAAACCACGGCAACATCATGATTTGGCAATGTTTCAGGAGCGACTTTAATGGTTTGTGGAATCACCAATGGTGAAATAGTTTTATCATTACCACCCGAAAGCCGAGCCTGGCGTTTTTCCAACGAAGCCAAAACCGTTCCTTCGTGCAAAATACTACGCTGATAAACCGGACGTTTCGGAGAATTCGGTTGCGGGCCTTTTACTTTTTTGCTGTTTGGAGACTGTTGCTGGTCAACCGGAGTCTGCTTTCCATTCGAGTTTTTGACCTTAATGATTTTGTCACCTTTGTCTCTTCCGTGATCTGCTTGTTTGCCGGAATGTTGCTCGGTTTTAGCAATTGATTCTGATGTTGTTGGTTTTCCCTGGTTCGATTCGCTTTGATTCAACCCGATGGTAAAGATCAGTGCCAAACCTGCAGCTACTGCCAAACCTGTAAACCACATCGGGATTACACGTCCGCCGACAGGTTTTTTCAAGTCTGCTTTTCCTTCGTAAACAACTGTCTCATCTGCTTCGAATGTTGTTAAAGCATAAAGCCGGGCATCTTGCTGGTAATGTGCATTTGCTTCGAGCCAATGGTTTAGCTGGGCAGATTGTTCGTTCGAAAGCAGACCTTCCTGGCGGGCAATGAGGAAAAATTCAATTGTTTCGGCGTTCAGGTCGCTCATGCTGATGCCTTGTTTCAGGCTTAATTTTTGAAGCGCATCGAATGATTCTTCTGACGGTTGAAGCATAATCAGTTCATCTTCCTCAACCGAAAGTTCCGGGTGAGCGGCCAAAAATGCTTCAAAGGCAACCAGTGTTTCACCCGATAGATTTCCCTCAAGGTAATCCAGGTAAAACGCTTCGTAATTTTCTATCGTTATCGGCATGTTCATGCTACTAATTCTATGTCTTTTAAATAAGTCTTCAATGTCTGTCTGGCACGGAAGATATACACTTTCACTTGTGACTCGGTCAAACCAGTAATTTCGGCGATCTCATCGTAGTGATAACCTTCATAATCGCGCAAAAGCACCACTGTTTTCTGAATCTCCGGAAGTCGTTCCAGTGCTTCCTGCAGTACTTTCTGAATATCAAACAAATGCGCATTGTCTTGCGTTCCCTGTCGTTCAATTCCTTCTAAAGTTCCGGAACGGGCTTCTTTTTTCATCACATCCACCAAACAATGGTAGGCGGTAGTAAACAAGTACGATTTTGCTTTCTCTACTTGTATGTCTTCATGTTTTTCCCACACTTTGGCAAAAGTTTCCTGCACAATGTCATCCGCCAGCATCTTGTTTCGTGTGTGTTTGAGCACAAAACGAAAGATATTATCTGCGTATTGATCAATTGCGTTATTGTAGTCTTTTGCGTTCATGTAGCATAATCATCTCTCGTAAGACCCAGAAGCCTCAATAAAGTTACAGCGATTTTTAATTTTTTTCTGGTTTTTTTGAAAAACCCTGATTTTATTAGGAATTGATGCTTGATTTTTGATGCTGAATGTTTGATTGGCTTCTCCTTCTTAAGGTTTCCAAAATTGTGCTTCTCTCTAAAAATCTCATCCAACATCAAAAATCAAGCATCAAACATTTTTCGAAGAAAAAAAATCCAATTCAATATCTTATGCGTAACTTCTAAAAACAACAATCATGAGACATCTATTTTTAGGAATATGTACGCTTTCAATCATCGCGCTTTCTTCCTGCAACGCACAACCGGATTCAACAAAAACACAAGAAATTATGTCAAAGTCAAACACAAAATATAACGAACTGACGCCGCAAGAGCAGGATGTGATCCTGAACAAAGCGACTGACCGGCCATTTACAGGCGATTATTACGATAAAGACGACAAAGGATTGTATATCTGCCGTCAGTGCAATAATCCGCTTTATACTTCCGAAGATAAATTCGAAGCACATTGTGGCTGGCCGAGTTTTGATGCCGCAATTGAGGGCGCGGTAACAAATGTTCCCGATGCCGATGGTATGCGGGTAGAAATTATCTGCAACAATTGTCACGGACATTTGGGCCATGTCTTTACAGGTGAGGGATTTACTGATAAAGACACGCGTTATTGTGTAAACACAAGTTCCATATTATTTGTCCCGGCGAATAAAACGAAAGATCTACCGGCGGTAATCAAATAGGATTGGCAGTAATTTTCCCCAAAAAAGAGTCACAATGCTCACGCTATTGGCGACACGCGATCAGCGAAGGCGCAAATTTTTGAAGGATAAAGACCTATTGAGGCCACAAAGGCGATTTAGGGTAGATTGCCTTTGTAGTTTTTTGCAGTGAATTTAAGCCATCATTTCCTGCTAAAAACAACCTCCACCCGGCGATTGATGGCCATATTTTCCTGGGAATTTTCTTCGACCAACGGCTGTGAATTGCTAAAACCGCGACAACTCATTCGGTTTGCCGTAATTCCGTTTTCAGTTAAATAGGATTTAACCCGTTCAGCCCTTTTTTCCGAAAGTGGTTGGTCGTTATCGCAACAAACATGACCATTAAGCTGAATGATTAAATCCGGGTCTGAAGCAAGTAGCGCTTTTAGTTGGATCAATATTGGCGTAGCACTCGGTAATAAATTATCGGTTCCCGGTTCGAAATTGATTTTTAAATCGACCGGTAAACCAAGCGTGAACGTCGGTTCTACCTTGTAAACCAAAATATCCACACGCCTGAATTGTGCATCGGGGAGCGTTGAGTTTCCATGAGCTTCATTGCGATTTGTACTGTCGATTGCACATGATTTCAATTTGGATTTACCGACCAAATCAGTTACGGATAACATTCGATGAGATGCCAGTTGTTGATTGGAAGCCGCACTAGCAATGGTGTCGGTGTAACCGAAAAGTTCGATGCGACCATTTTCGCCAACGTTGATCGTATTCAGTTTACGGACAAGTTGTTCTTTGTTTTCAACGATTGAACTTCCGTAATCAAACAGAACGGAAATAGAATCGACTTTTGTTTGTTTGACAAATTCCTGCGTGAAAGCAGTTGTTGTACAGCAGAAACCAATGATCAGGAGAGTAAAAATTCGCATAGGGGCTTTTTTGGGGTAATGTTGGAAAATGACTTTTGTTACATCTTTCCGGTTGGCCAAATCTTCTGAGAACCGACCAGCAAACCATAGAAAAGTGAAATAAACACCACGCCCATCAAGGTTTCAAGTGTATCCTCAATGAGGAAAGAGCTCATGGCAATTCCGGCAAAAGCGACGACGATAAATGATCGTTTTTTCCACCCGATGAAGAGGAAAGCGAACCACCAGGCCAAAAATCCGATCAACCCGAAAATACCTGAACTGATCCATGAAGTCATGTATTGATTGTGTGCCCGAAGTTGCAATTCGGGTTGCAGCAAGGTTGAATGCGTGTTGTAATAGAGCTTAAAACGTTGATCAACATCGCCGGAACCGACGCCCAAAAGCCAATTTTCTTTAATGATAGCGCGGGCTGCTTTCCAGTATTCAAGTCGTTGCAAAAGCGAGTGACCATTGGGATTTTCAGGATGCTCGAGCTGGTGTTTCAGTCCGTGTAAACGTGCTTTAAAACCACCTTTCGTTAAACAAACAGACGCAAAACCATCTTCTACAAATCGGATATCGGTTTTCGACATTGAGGAAAATCCGAGTGAATCTTTTCGCAAACCTTTCGACGACATATAGCGCCACAGCGTGAGATAAAGCGGCTGATTTTTACGGTCTTTCCCCGTTTTATAATCGATCTTTGAAGCAGCATTCCACGATTTCTCCAGTTCCACTTCGCTAATGAAGGCAATTACCGGGTAACCATTTTCCCAGATCACGTGGTTCATATCGGTGCGGTACCAGTTGCCGTTTACCGTATAACGATCCGGGTTTTTGAGTGAAATTTTGTGTGGAGTCGGCTGAAAAAAAGCAATGATCCACCAGCAAAATCCACCTGTAACTAACAATCCTGTGAGCAGTAAGGCATTTTTCAACCAGCGTTTTTTCAGTGAATAAAGCAAAAACAGCACGCTTACCAGCAGCAAAATTCCCACGGAAAGATACCCCGAAATGATCTGCGAAAAATAGGTATACCACAACCACCAAACGATCAGGATGAACGGAATGATGCGATGCGGTAGTCGTTCAATAAACCAGGTAATGCACAGTGCAATTCCCATCACAATCATCAGCGCGAAACGAATGTGTGAGCCGAACAACGAAAGTCCGCGAATATCATCGTACGTTTTATTGCCCCACCAATGCATGTACGTCCCCACATTGATGAACGAAATCACAAAAACACTTGCCAGGAAAAACGCACCAATCAGGTAAAGATGCTTGCGTTCGGTGATTGGTTTTATAACCAGGACTAAGGGAATGGAATAAAGCGGCAACTTGGCGTTGAAATCGTGCAAAGCATAACTGAAATCGGTTGTCCAAAGCAATGAGATCCATTCGCAGGCGATGAAAAACCACAATCCCCAGGCCAGTTTATTGGTTTTCAGATTTTGCCAATAATCTTTGAATTTCGCTTCGAGCAGGATGTTTAAAACCAGCAACATCGTAGCCAATGAAAGCGGAATTTTACTGGCGGGTAATCCACCGGCGAGGCCAATACAGCTAAAAATGTGAATGTATAAATGAACAGGCTTGCCTGTCAGACGATCCAGCATAATGTAGTTTGCAGTTTCTGGGTTAACGCTTAAAAACCAAGAATAGTATTGTACATTTTTTTATCCTGCAAAACTTCCAATGCTTTATTCACATCGCGATCTTCCTGGAATGCCTGCTCCGCGCGACCGTTTTGGTAATAATAGCGCGAAACGATTTCATTGGAAAGAATATCGATGATTTCGGCTTTGAATTTTTCCAGGTCACGCTCTTTTGACGGAGTTACACGTGCAAGCAACGCTTCGTATTCAGCCTTCATGTCACCATAAAAACCTTCTTCCTCGGCTGTTTTTTTCATTCTCTCCAAATCTTCCTCCGAAGCGGTCGAGTAAGTAAAATCCTGTTTCAATGCATAGGCTTTGAACAACGCGTATTCTTCTTCCGTCAATTTGTAATTGCGTGCCGGCCCGATAGAAGGATGTTTGCGCACAAAATCAGTTGCGAAATCAAAGATGATGTTGCTGATTACCAATGTTCCGGTAAGACGGCTATAGTTCAGTTGTTCTACCACCAAATCAGGTTCGATTCCACGTGCGTCAATTACTTTTCTGCCATTGGAAGTAGTGAAGGTTTTGAGCAATGAATCGGAAATTGCCTGTGGTTTTTCACCGGCCTCGCGGTCGTAGTATTCCAATCGCTGCACACAACGCCCTGAAGGTGTGTAATACTTTGAGATGGTGATTTTTACCTTGGAACCGTATTTCAAATCGAAGGTACGCTGCACCAATCCTTTTCCGTAGGAAGTGGTTCCGATAATCACTGCGCGATCCAGATCCTGTAAACTTCCGGCAACAATTTCACTCGCCGAAGCCGATCCGCCATCAACCAATACAACCAGCGGAATGGTCAAGTCCATGGGTGCTTCAGTTGTCTGGTACACGCGGTTTTCCTCTTTGATTCTTCCTTTTGTGGTTACAACAGTTTGGTCTTTTTTCACGAACATATTCACGATGCGCACTGCTTCAATAAGCAAACCGCCGCCGTTTCCACGCAAATCGAGTACCAGCGATTCCATTCCCTTTTGTTTCAACGCTTCGAAAGCTGCTTTTACTTCCGTAGAAGCAGTTTGGGTGAAACTGTTCAGTTTGATGTAACCGGTTTTGTCATTGAGCATTCCCGAGTAAGGAACATCCTGCAACTTGATTTCTTCGCGTGTTATCGGGAAAATAAGTACATCGCCGGCACGTTCTACTTCCAGTTGAATCGTAGAACCTTTCGGGCCTTTTAATGCATTGGACACCTCTTCGCTGTCTTTGCCTTTCATATCGATTTTGTCGATCGAAAGGATTTTGTCACCCGCTTTTGCCCCGGCTTTAAACGACGGACTTCCTTCATAAGGCTCAGTGATAAATGTATATTCGCCCACTTTGCGCACCAAAGCACCGATTCCACCGTATTGGCCGGTTGTCATCAGGCGGTAATCTTCCATATTCGATTCGTGGTAATAAACCGTGTACGGGTCCAGTTCCTTCAACATAGCATCGATGGCAGTTTTACCCATCGCACCCGGTTGCGGATCATCCACGTAATACATATCGATGTGCTGGTAGATGAGGTCCATCAGCTCCAGGTTTTTCAATACTTCGAACCCGTTTGACTGAGCTGTTCCTGTAAAAAATACAAGGGAGAATAAAACTCCCAATGTGCTCGATTTCAAGCTATTTTTGATGTGTTTCATGTGTCAATTCTTGCGTTATCTTCTCCAATAACTGTTCCGTTTTTACCATCAATTTCTGCAATGGTAATTCTTCTTTGGCCGTATAGATCACAAATAAAGCCAATTGTTTGTGTTCTGTACTTAGCCATTCTTCCAAAATTAGTTTTTTCTTTCGGAATGTTTCACGCAGTAAACGTTTGATGCGATTTCGTTCATGTGCCGGCTTAAAAATGCGTTTCGGGGCTGAAAAAACGAGTTGGAACGGTTGGTTTTCCGGCAATTCCAATTCCTTGAAATGGACCACAAACGGATACAGCCGGATCGATTTTCCTTCCTTGAACAAACGCTCAATGGTTTTCTGACTGCACAGTTTGTAGTTTTTCCCGAATCGTTCGTTCATACTCCGATTATTGGGCCGACCACGTAACGCCGTCTTTGCCGTCTTTTACCACGATTCCGGCAGCCGTCAATTGATCGCGGATTTTATCGGAAGTTGTCCAATCCTTATTTTCGCGTGAAAGCTGACGCAATTCCAATACCAAATCCATTACAGGAGCCAGCTTGGAATCGTTATTCGGAGCTTCCAAAGGATGAACTCCCAAAACATCATAGACAAACGCATGCATTTCCGTTTTGAGCAAAGCCAGATCTTCAGCAGTAATGCTGTCTTTTTCGTCGTTGATCAGGTTGAGGCGTTTCACAGCTTCAAACAGATTCGCAACCAGGATAGGCGCGTTAAAATCATCGTTCATGGCCGAATAAAAACCGGCAATCAGTTCCTTTACATCGAAGGAAGAACTTGTCCCTGTCGGTACTTTCTCCAGCAAATTCAAGGCATCAGTCAATCGGCCGAACCCTTTTTCAGCGGCATCCAATGCTGTTGGTGTAAAATCGAGCGTACTGCGGTAATGTGCCTGCATCATAAAAAAGCGAAGCACATTCGGACTGTAAGGTTTATTAAAAACGTCGCTGGTTCCTTCCACAATTTCCTTCGGTAAGAAGAAATTCCCAAGCGATTTACTCATTTTTTGTCCATTCACGTTCAGCATATTGGCGTGCATCCAGATATTCGCCGGATTGCAACCCATTGCGCCGCAACTTTGGGCGATTTCATCTTCGTGGTGCGGAAATTTCAAATCCATTCCACCACCGTGAATATCGAAAGTCGGCCCGAGGTACTTGGTACTCATTGCTGTACATTCGATGTGCCAGCCCGGATTTCCGTCTCCCCATGGCGAGCGCCAGATCTGCATATCGTCAGGATTGGCTTTTTTCCACAATGCGAAATCGGCGAAGAAACGTTTTTCTTCCTGAGCGTTCAATTCGCGGGTTTCTTCTTCGAGTTCATCAATTTTGCGACCGCTCAAAATACCATAATTGTATTTCTGGCTATAGGCTTTCACATCAAAATACACCGAACCGTTTACCACGTAAGCAAATCCGTTGTCAAGAATTTGTTCGATGATCTCGATTTGTTCCTGAATATGTGCGGTTGCTGTAGGTTCGATACTTGGCGGCAACATGTTGTAAATGCGTTGCAATTCCTGGAATTTCACGTTGTATTTGTACACGATTTCCAGTGATTGCACTTGTTCCAGGCGAGCGGCTTTCCCAATACTGTCAACGGCTTCACCGGCGCTGTTGGTAATGTGTCCGGCGTCAGTAATGTTGCGCACATACTTCACCGCATAACCCAGTTTGAGCAAATAGCGATACACCATATCGAAGTTGATAAAGGTGCGCATATTGCCCATGTGCGGTTCACTGTAGAGCGTCGGTCCGCACACATACAAGCCCACGCGGTTTGCGTGAATAGGTGTGAAACGTTCTTTTTTCCCTGAAAGACTATTGTAAATCTGTAATTCGCCAGCGGTATTCATGCACATTGAGGTATAAGAGCACGAAGATAATACTATTTTTTCTTAGGAATTTAGTCTAAATATAGCCTAATATTAGGCAGTTTTATTGGCGGCCAACGGTAACAAATTAATCATTCGGTAAAAATCACCAATTAGCTCATCTAATTTTGCCTTTCTAATTGGAATAGCATCATTTTTGAAATATCCAGTTAAAGTGCACTCTTCAGGTGTAATTCTTTTGTGATGAGATTCATATAATGACTCATCTAATTCAGGATAAGCTTCTTTTGCTGCTAAGATAAAATCTTGTAAATTGGGGTGAGTGATGTCAAAGTTATCCCAGTCAGAAGCTTGTACAAATTGATCACTTTCAATTATCAATCCTGATAAAACGTTTATACAGAAACCCACACATGTTGAAAATTCAGGTAATCCTGATGAGGAGGAATAAGTTCCATCTTGTCCGTATCTAGAGGCATCAAAAATCATCGAATACATAATTTTTGATCGCTTTTTTATTGAGTCAAATCTTGAAAGAACGGCCTCAATAAACGTATCAGAAGTAGAAAAATAGTTTAATTCTTTATGATAGTAAGATTCTAATTTAGGTTCTTCAGTAGCCTTACAAAAGATTATACCCGTTGGTAAGTAATGAAACATAAATAATTCTCCCCTAAGACAAATGATTAATGCAGTGTGGTTTCCAGCATTTGTGCCTTTCTTAAGGATAATTTCCATTCCGATTGCTATGAAATTTTTAGACAAGTCAGCATCAGCCGTCTTAATAAGTCTATTTCTTTTAGTAAGTAAATTCAATTCAAACAGTTTTTCGTTTTGTTCGACTTTTGAATCTTAATAAAAGGCTTTCATAAGTCTGTTTAATTATAGGATGGCTTTTGTAATCCTTTAGGCTGGATAGGATAGTGAACAGTTGTCCTTCTTCGGCAGTTGAATTATCAAATAGTCTAATATATTTAAGTATCTCAAACAGTCTTATTTCTAAGTCTGTATCTTTTTCCATTATTTCATAATTGAGATCAATGAAGGCGGAGTATCGTTCTTGTCCGTCAAGTTTCTGATAAGAAGTGTAAAAACTCTGAATCTTCTTGAACTCATCCTTATCAGGATAAACATCCACGAATTCATGGGAATCGCCACTTGGAGTATGAGACCTATAAGCACAAATATACACGTCACTATAGGCAAAATCTCTTGCTCTTCTTGCTTCTGCTTCCGAAATACAGTTAATTCTTACGGAATAATCTTTATCGTAAGGCATAATATGAAGTTGAGCTTTTGAGTCTAAACTTTCTAGTTTTCCAAATAAAAAAGTGAGGTTTTCAATTCTTCTCGTACGTTTTTTCTTTGGAGACGGAAAAGGTTTTGATTTAAACTCAGAAATAAGAGATCTTCGAGATATTCCATTTGAAACAATATCGAACTCGAATGAGTAATTAGATTTCGAGATTACTTGTTGTAATGTTTGCCATTTTTTTAATGCTCCCGTTCTGATGGGTTTTCGATTCATAGCACTATCAATGTCATTTTCTACAAGCTTTAAAAAACTCTCTTCAGCTTCTAGTTTTACAGCAGCACTCGACTTAAATACATTTAATCGAAATTTAGAGGCATCATCATAGTTTTGAAGTAACTCAGTGAAAGAAGCTAATAATTCTTGGAAAAGTAAAGCATCAGCTAAGGTCAGCCGGTCCAATTCGATATCTCTACCGTCTCCAGATTTTTTAATACAAAGAATTAATTCTTCTTTTTTCATACTAAATCCTTAGATAAAGAGATATACGCTAGCATATAAGATTCGTTACAAGTTATATAATTCTCTCCCTCTTTATGAGCTTAGAATTATAATAGCCATCGACAAATGTAGAATTTCTCCAAGCATCCTACAACCGTATTTCCCGCAATTTTGACATTTAACATATTTGCGGATTACCACATTTTTCTGTGTGGGTTTAAATTTCAGAGTCTAGTTTTGAATTCTATAATAAATAGGACAAGCTTTAAGATCACAAATTTGTGTTATTAGAAATATGGCAGATCAACTGATTCTCCAATTGTCGACCGTTATAAAAACTATCTTAACTTTGTTACACCAAGCATAATCACCGTGAAAATCAGTTTTCTCCTTAGTATAATTTTACTCTGCTCGCTATCAGTTATATACGGACAAGCCAACGTCGACACGCTGGGTTTTGAACCCGCTCCCAATACTGCTGAAAAAGAAGCTTTACTTGATTTGTTGCAGAAAGAATACAACAAACAATTAGACTTACTTGCCGATGAAGAAGTGACTTCGCAACAGCGTTCTGTTCTCCGAAAGGCCTATAGTGAGCGTTATTCAGCCGGAAAATCATTGATCAAAAGCGATAAAGCCATTCTTTCGGGACCTTTGTATGATTCGGTGAATATTATTTTCACCACTATTCTGAACGCTAATCCTGAATTGGATCAATCCAGTAAACTCGTTCTATTTCGTCATCGTGTATTCAATGCTTTTACACTTGGAGACAATATCATCTTTGTGAACATTGGTTTGCTTGCCCGTCTGAGTAACAGAGAACAATTGGCGTTGGTGATCGCCCACGAACTTTCGCATAACCTGCGCAAGCATTCGCAATATAAAATCCTGACCAATGTGCTTCGCCAAACCGATGAACAGCTCAATGACGAGATCAATCGCATTCAGCGACAGGAATACGGACAGGTAACTGCCTTGAACGAATTGTTATTGCCGAGTATATATGCCGAGCGTGAGCAATCGCGCCAGCATGAATTTGAGGCCGATTCGCTTGGGCTGGTTTATTACCGTGAAGCAGGTTACAGCCCGGTATTGGCTTTTAACTTGTTTGAAATCATGCAAGCAGCAGACCATTTATACGAAACGGAATTGTTGCCAGTATTTTCGCTTCTTAAAATTGACTCGCTGGGAGGTATTGCGCAACGGCACAAACGTTATTCGCCGGTTTCGTCACTCGGAACGTTTGCTAATGAAGAAGATGAATACGAACCGTATTTGCGTTCACATCCTTATGAAGCGGAACGGACCAATGCATTGCTAAGGCAACTAGGTGTAGATGAAATAGATACACTCGTCCCCATTGATACTGCCTACTTGCGCATGCGATATCTTGCAGATGGCGAAATGGTTCACAGCTCTGTTGCAGATGGTAATTTTTCAGAAGGAATTTATTTTGCTTTGCGCATGCAGCAACATTATCCGCAGGATCTTTACCCGAAATCGGCGCTGGCATGTATGTTTAACCTTTTGTCGTTTTACAAAACAACCCGAACGGCCGGGAAACACATCGAGTTACAAAATCCAAAAAATGATGAGGCCGCAGACCGGTTGAATTACCTGTTGCAATTGCTGAATCCGCAGGAATCACAACAAATCGGGCAAACACTACGAAATGAAATTCCACCGGCGTATCAAAACATTTTGATTGAATTGAGCGATCTGACTACTGCCTTTATAGCCAAAGATTTCGATTCGTATTTATTGCGTCGTGATGCCCTTTTACCGCAGGTCTTAAAAACACCTTTTGCAGCGTATCTCGAAGATCTTCAGGAGAAATATTACCAACAAAAACACATAATCAAAAACAAATAAAACCCATGAGAAAAATCAAATCGGTATTAACCCTTGCTTCCTTATTGCTGGCGTTTACGTTCCATGCACAGCAACATTCTGTTTCCAATGTATTGAACCTGAAAAGTGCCAAACAATCGGGAACAATCATTGAAGACAGCAAAATTGTAGGATACTACATTTTCTATTTCAAAGAAAAACAAGACAAAAAAATCAGTACCTATGAAATTGAAGTGTTTGACGACAACTACAATTCATTGAAAAGTTTTGAAGTAACCCGTCCGAAAAACACCTATATGTTAGAAATGGTATTTAACGGAGAAGTGTTTATGTTGCATTTCTACGATGCTAAAACAGGATATGAATTTGTGACTTACGACCGTGACGGTGAGGTGGCAGGATCGAAAAAAATCCCGAAAGAAGAACTTGGATACTGGGAATTGAACAGAGCCATGACCAATATTCAAAGCGCTACCGAAAACACAACGATTTTCCCTACAGGAACTACCGGTTTTGTACGTCAAACCTTTACCAAAGGTGAAAACAGACGCAAATACGGTTATGAAATTGTTGCCTACAATAACTCAATGGAGGAATTGTGGTCATACGGTTCCGATCCGAATTCCGAGATCATCGAAGGTGCTGATTTGAATGATGCAACGACGAAAGTGATTGCCGCTACCGTGACGAAAAAGAAAAATATTTCAACCAAAAAAATGGACACTTACTGCTTGCTGTTGGATGCTTCAACAGGTGAGTTGATTAAGGAAATTTCCATGGGTGGTGAAGACGAAGGAAAAAAATCGTTGTTAAAAACCTTTGTAGATGAAACGAAAGGAAGCATTTTATTGATTGGAGAATACTATAAACCAGGCGATGATATCCTGAAGGATAAAAGTCAGGGTATGTTCCTGGATGAGGTTTCCATGACAGGCTCAGCTGTTAGCAACACAGAATACAAATGGAAAGGTGATGTGGATCAGTTTAAACAAGAGAATATTTCTGCTGAAGATAAAAAAGAAGCCGATAAGCAGTTTTACCTGTTTTTCCATGATGTGATTCGCACCAGTGACGGACGTTTGTACCTGGTAGCCGAGCAATATAGAAAACAATTGAGCGCCGGTGGTACTGCTATGAATGTATTGGCAGCGGCAGCAGGAGGATCTTCCGATGCTTCTAACTTTGAGATTTTAGTAGGAAACATGGTGGTCATCGAGTTTGACGCGACAAACAAAATGACAGGTTACGATTTGATTAGCAAACGTAAAACCAGCGTATTGTTACCCGCAGGTGCCGGATTCTGGAATACGGCTTTTCTGGGTTATTACATCAATTCAATGGGTTCATTTGATTACGCATTTACCTCAAGCGATAAGAAGAGTGACCGTTACAGCGTTGTTTACATCGATGCAAACCGCAAAGAAGAAAAAGGTGCCACAAAATCAGATTTGATGGTTGGTGTGATTCAAATTGATGGTGGTGAACGTACAAACAGCCGCGTTCCGATCAACATGGAATCTAAATTCTGGTGGATTCAGGCCGCGAAGCCTGGTTACATCAGCGTAGGCGAGTACTT
Organism: Candidatus Fluviicola riflensis; assembly: GCA_002243285.1. Taxonomy (GTDB): domain Bacteria; phylum Bacteroidota; class Bacteroidia; order Flavobacteriales_D; family Crocinitomicaceae; genus Fluviicola; species Fluviicola riflensis. Next base: position 4,112,490 of record CP022585.1, read on the forward strand.
CCGTAAAGAAAAACGCGTTGACTTGCGTTTGGAACCGATTGCGTACTAAGAAATTAAGAATATAAAGCAAAAGGCTGTTGGTTTCGACAGCCTTTTTTGTTGATCTGATTTTTTTAAACCGGAAAAATTCCGAGTAATATTGCAGTATTACTATGTATTTGAAAATCAAAATTTTGCAATTAAAATAGCGACGTATTGGATCAATCAACCACAATTACCGGTGCCGAATAATACGTGCCATTAAACTCTCCATGAACCACATATCCCTGGTACGCAATCGGTTGTTTCGATGCAAAAAAGATGCGGTAAATCAACGAATGGCTTAATAACCGTTCACCTTTTTCATTTTCGAATGGCAATTGCACAGATGAGGTAAACTCCTGCACCATATAATCTGCTTTGCGTTCGGCAAAAAGTTGCTTTACCAGCATGATGTCAGGCTGCACATAAACACCTTTCGTATCGTAATCTTTGAGCGGTTTCAATACCATTTCATCCGGTTGGTAAGCTTCTAATAATTCATCAACAGACTCAAAATCGTTGAACATATTGGCACGAAGCACAAAATCGGTCCACAACGAAGCGTTTGATTGTTGGCGTTGAGCATCCAGGTAATGTAGCAATTCTTTCGTTCCGAACATACCACCTGTTGGATTGGGAAAAAACAGATCAGGATGTGCTTCCCAAAGTGCATTCAAAGGTTGAAAAACGTCCTGATTTCCTTCCCAGACAAACGGAATAACAAGATTGATGAACGCACCGAATGCATGCTCATTCCAAGTACAACCGGTCGAAGTAATTATCACTTCGCGTGCCGGAACAACCGTTGTGTTCAATCCCAGTCGATTCAGTTCATCAGCGAAATACCGGTAATGAGCCTGGTGTTTATCGCTGGCCGGCAGATGGCTTACCAAAATGGCAATCGGAACTTCTGTCGGAAGAGCAACCCGAATGGTTTCAAGCAATTGCTCCAGCGCATTCAAGTTAGTATAACCACCGTATTCATCACCAAACAATTGCTGTGTGGCTTCGCCCAGGGTTTGGATGAGCCCGATTTTCCCCGGCAGATTGATGTTCATTTCAATGAGTTTGGCACCTTCTGATGTTACCAGGAAATCAGCACATCCGGTAAAATCAGTTGTTTTCATCGGATGAGGCTTCAACAACCATTGTTGCTGCTCAAGACAATAATTCCAATAGTCATCACTATCCAGCAAATCAAGCATCGCCGGAACCGCTTTATTGAGCCGCTGAAATAACCCTTTTGGCACAAGTAATGGGTTTGCAGTAAACAGGTATTCACTGCAACCACTCTCGCGAACAAGTTGATCGTAAAATAAATCCGTTCTTAGGTTTGTCTCAGTCATACTTCCTGTAATTGTGCTTTTAATTGTGTCGCCAGTTCTTTCCGGTTGACCTTCCCGAGTTCATTTGCCGGAAACTGATCGACCAAGGCGATAACTACCGGAATCTTAAATGCTTCCAATCGCTTGGAACAATGTTCCCGGACTGCCGATTGAATGTCTTCAGGAACTCCATTGGAAGCAGCTATAATTGCCGCGCCAACTACCTGGAACTTTGTTTCATCGGTAATCCCGCACACGGTAACACGTTCCACCCATGGTAATTCACTGATCACGTTTTCTACTTCCGATGGCTGACATTTCATGCCGTCAACACTAATCTGGTCATTGATCCGGCCGATGACTTTCACATAACCGTCTTCATCCATAATGCCCCAATCACCTGAACGAATCCAGCCATCAGCGTCAATTACCTTAGCTGTTTCTTCAGGATTGTTCCAGTAACCAAGCATCACGTTCGGACCTTTCATGCAGATTTCTCCCAATCCACCGGCATCAGGATTATCGATTTTCAATTCCACATTTATGGTACGTTTTCCAGTGAAATCGAGCCGATGCGTGTTTTCATTATAATGAATGTAAGCACATCGGCTGGCTTCGGTCATACCATAATACATGATAATCTGCGTGCCCGGCAGGAGGTCCAATAACTCCTGCGTGAGCGATACTTCCATGGGCGTGCAATTCACAACCATGTAGCGCAGATAATGTCCGCAACAGATGAGTGCTTCGCGATGCTCATTCACCATGTCACGTAACATTGCGGGCGATGCCAAAAATCCGGTAGCGCTTTTTTGCTGAATAAGTGTTGTCAAATGCTCCAGATCGTAGCGCTGATTGGTTAAAACGGCTTGTCCACCAACCATAATCAGCGCGTGAATATGCCCCAGGCCGAAGGTAAATGCCAGCGGCAAACTGATCAGTTCACGATCATCGGCAGTCATTTGAGTGAAATCCAGAATGCTTTCTGCCGTGGCAATTGTGTTTGTATGCGAGGTCATCACCGCTTTCGGTGCGCCGGTTGTGCCACTGGTAAACATCATGTAGGCAACTTCATTCGACCCGCGAACTGGTGAATTATTACCTGATAAAGTACGAAACGGCAATTCCTGAAAATCACAATCATTCAACTGCTCCGGATAGTTGTCCGTAACGCAATACGTTGCTGTAGTAATCGCTGCAATTTGTTTCACACTTCCTTTCGGTCGGTTAATGCTCAAATGAACCGGAATAGCACCAATATAACCAGCTGCAAAATAACTGATCAAATGATCGATGCCATGTTCCAGCAATAGCATTACGCGATCACCCGTTTGTACACCGTGTTGTTGTAATCCGGCGGCAGTTTTCACTACGCGTTGAAACAACTCACCGTAAGTAAGCGTTTGGTTAGCGTCTGACACAAAGATTTTGTCGGGAATCGCGTTACTTTGACGTTCCAGGTGATCGATAATGCGTTGTTCTGCACTCATAATTACATGATTTTCTGATCCAATGCCTCAAATACAGTGGCTAATTTTTGCAGATATGTTTCAAATGTGTTTTGTGCCAATTCGTAATCAATCGCAGTATTCGTGGCTTTCGTATAATAATTCAACGCGTCGATGACAACCGTAAAGTGATTCAACTCGGTTTCGTCTTCGATGTGTGCAAAAATGTAAGTAGTTGCTTTTGTTTTTTGCTGTGGTGTAAACTCGTAATGCTCATCAATCAGGCGATTAAAAGCGTTGATAGCAATCGAATACTCAGCGTGATTGTAAATTTCCGAGAACATATTGGTAAACAATCCTGTTTGAATATCCGGTGCTACCACCATGTTGCGGTATACATATGTTTTAAATGCTTTTGCCTCAGGCGTCGAAAATGCGGTAAGCATCCAGCTGTCATCCGAAACGAAAGATTCGGCTAAGTTGTGATACAATTCGGTATGCGTTCCTCCATCGAAATCCAGTCCAAGATCTTCGTAACTGGTTTCCGCATTTTTAGCAGCAGCCAAAAACAATAAGTGTTGTTGTTCTTTGGTAATATCTGTGGATTCTAAACCCAAACGCTGCATGCGGCATGATAATCCGTATATGGCGAGCATTTTTAAATGCGTTTCTTTCCAGGCGTTGAAAATACGTTTGAATGAAGTTTCTGTCCAGTTTTGTGATCCGATTTTTTCGAACACACTTTCGATAGTTCTTAATGCAGGTTCCTGGTTAGCAAGTGCTTGCTGTAGAGCTGTTTTTAACTGGTTGTCTTCAACGTGTTCCAAAGCCGGTTCGATAAATGAAACCAGTGTTTGCTGTTCAATTGTTTTCATGTGTATTGTTTGGTTAAAATTTGAGAAGTTGTAACTGCCGTAGGTTGTCCAACACTTCTTAGAAGTGCTGATGCAAGCAGTTGGTTAGGATCGTAAACCGGAATGGGAATACGTTCTGCGAAATCACAGAGCAAAGGCAATTCGGTGCACCCCAGAATCAGGGCTTCTACACCGTCATCCAATAGAGCTGCTGCTACATCCGTGAGTTCATCGTACAAAAAGGAAAGATCTTTGGGTAAAGCCGTTTTCAATCCGTAATGCACATTGTAGATCAGGTTATGCACCCGTTCGCGGTTCTTTTTGGAAGGATAAATCACGGTCCCGTTGAAATTATGACGGTACAAATCGAGTTCATACGTTCCTAGTGTTGCCAGTAAACCTACCCGGCTGTGATTGTTTTTCTCAACCACACGCTGCGTTTCATGAATGATATTCACATAGTGCAAGGGAGATTCACCCAATTCTTCCTGAATGATATCCAGGATAGGAGCTGCGTGGGCCGTGTTACAGATAATTGCTGCGCAGCCTGCTCCCTGGGCTTCCAACATTCGGAGTTCTTTCACAAAAGCGTAAGCCGGATTTTCAGTTGTTTTCCCCAAGATATATTCTGTGCGGTCACTGTATTTTCCTGGAAAAGAAAGATGCATCACCGATACACATTCCTGTTCTTTGGTAAAGGCGGCCTGTTCCAGAATTTTACGGTGAACGTCTAAACTTGCCCATGGCCCAACGCCACCAATAAGTCCGATTAATTTACCGCTTTCATTCATTTTCAGCTCCTAATGATTGACTATAAAAATAGGTTCCTCATTTAAGCTAAAGGCGCGTATTTCTACGCTAAACTAAAATTCAGGTAAAACTACGCGCCATCCGAATTAGCTGTTGAGTAGTAGCTAACGGTTTTATTTTTAATTCGTTATGTTATACCAAAGCAAGTGCTTGCTCAATGTCGGCAATAATATCTTCGTAATGTTCCACACCAACTGAAACACGCACCAGGCTGGCGGTAATATTCATGGCGTTTTTATCTTCCTGTGGTACATCTGCATGGGTCATCGTTCCGGGATGCTCGGCGAGACTCTCGGTACTTCCCAGGCTCACGGCTAGTTTGATCAGTTTCAGATTATTCAAAAACACAAAAGCTTCTTTTTCGCCACCTTTTACATCGAAAGCGATCATTGCTCCGCTGGAAGTGTATTGTTCCCTGAAAATGCGTTGTTCATTCGGAGTTCCTTGTTCCGGAATAAATCCGAGGTAATACACGTGTGATACTTTTGGGTGTTGTTTCAGATAATTGGCTACCTGAACGGCATTCAATGCTTGCTGTTCCATGCGGACCTTTAATGTTTCGAGGCTACGCATGAGTAACCAGCCTGTCCAAGGACCCGCCATGTTTCCAAGAAATGTACGCAATCCTTTAATACGGCCGATCAACGCTTTTGAGCCGAGGCAAGCTCCTGCAATCACATCCGAATGCCCGCCAATGTATTTGGTAGCCGAATAGAGTACCAAATCGGCACCGAGTTTCAGCGGATGTTGCCACAACGGACCCATATATGTATTGTCGACTGATAGAAGCACCGGTTTTTCCGGAGTGCTGAAGCGTTCTTTGATCGCAACACACATATCGATGTCAATCAACGCATTGGTAGGATTGGCCGGAGTTTCAATATGGATCATCGTTAACCGGTCTGCTTTTCCGGTTGCCAGAATACGTTCTACAATTGCTTCTTCCGTTTCATCTGCGCGAAAACCAATGGATTCAATACCCATTTTCTTCAGGAAATGATTGATGAAATGGTCCGTTCCACCATAAACCGGACGTGAATACACCAGCAAATCGCCGGGAACCATAAATTCCATTAATGCCGTCGAAATGGCTGACATTCCGCTTTCAAAAACAGCACAATCTTCAGCTTCGTCCCACAAACACAAGCGGTTTTCCAGGATTTCCAGATCGGGGTTGTTGAGTCGCGAATAGATCAGCCCCAATTCTTCACCTTCCTTTTGATTGCTAAGTCCGTATGCAACTTCAAAAAACCGTTTTCCTTCTTCGGCGGTGTTGAACACAAAAGTGGATGTTTGGAAAATAGGACATTTGATCGCCCCTTCCGATAATGATGGTTTGTAACCATGGCTCATCATCAAACTTTCCGGGTGCATTTTTCTTGACATAATTCTGAATTTTACAGTCAAACTAATGGAATCACGTGTTCTGAATCAATAAATCAGAAAATAATTCTATATTTAGCAAATTGAAAGAATTTTATTCTGAATCCACATAAAAGTTATGCCGTTAACGGAAAGATCACCTGTTTACGTGTTGGACGCCATTGATGAACGGATTGTTTCGCTCTTGCAGGAAAACGGAAAAATGAATTACAAACAATTAGCCGATGCCATCGGATTGTCGACCACGCCCACGTTTGAACGAATCCGCAGACTGGAACGCAACGGTGTAATACTGGGTTACGGAGCGCGCATCGATAAACGTTACCTTGGTAAAACCATGCAGGTTTTTTGCCAGGTGACCTTACAATCTCATGCGTTGGATGTCCTGAATGCATTTGAATCGGCTGTTGTCCGGCTGGATGAAATTTCGGCTTGCTACCACGTTGCCGGATCCATCGATTACCTGCTTCACATAGAAGTTGCTTCGATGGATCAATACCAGGATTTTATCAAAAATCAACTCACAGGTATCCCGCACATTGCGCAGGTAAACAGTAATTTTGTGATGACAGCGATTAAGACTTAAGACGAATAGACTTGAGACAGAAGACAAAACATTAGTTTCGCAAAACTATCTTTTGTCTTTGAGCACAGCCGTCTTCTGTCTACGAGTTTTAAGTCTATCTAATAAAAAAACATGGAACAAAAAGTAATTTTTCTCGATACCGTGCACCCAATACTGGAACAACGCCTTACTGAACTTGGTTTTAACTGTATTGACGGTTCCGAATGGACTTTTGAAGAAACAAAATCAAAACTGAAAGATGCTTTCGGAATTGTTATTCGTTCCCGTTTTCCGATGAATGAAGATTTACTGGCCAATGCCGTAGAATTGCAATTCATCGCACGCTCGGGCGCCGGAATGGAAAACATCGATGAAGTTTATTGCAATAGCCGCGAGATTGTATTGTTCAACGCCCCGGAAGGAAACCGAAATGCTGTTGGTGAGCATGCTTTAGGGATGTTATTATCGCTGATGAATAAGCTGCATACATCTCACCAGGAAATCCGAAAGGGAAAATGGGACCGTGACGGCAACCGCGGAGTGGAACTCGATGGAAAAACTGTCGGGATTATCGGTTACGGAAACAATGGCCGTGCGTTTGCCAAAAAACTCCGCGGATTTGATGTGAAAGTATTAGCCTACGACAAATACAAGTCGGGATTCGGTGATGATTTTGTGATGGAAGCCACCCTGGAAGCGCTCGTGAGCAAGGCCGACGTGATCAGTTTTCACATTCCCCAAAACGCGGAGACGATTTATTTTGCCAATCAGGAATTCTTTGATGCGTTGGGCAAACCAATTTTTCTACTTAATCTTTCCCGTGGAAAAATTGTGGAAACTGCTGCGTTGATTCGGGCCATAGATACAGGAAAAGTCAGTGCCGCAGGCCTGGATGTGAATGAATTCGAAAAATCGTCATTTGAAGCTTTTTTTGACGACGAAGCATCCATTCCGGAAAATCTGAAGTCTTTATTGCATTCCGACCAAATTCTCATGACACCGCACATTGGCGGTTGGACAAATGAGAGTTATTTTAAACTCAGTAATGTGCTGGCGGATAAAATTAGTGATTGGTGGCTGGAACGGCAGCCTTAAACATGAAAAACGGATTTTCGGTTGTTTTATGAATGAAATGTGGGTTTGTTTCCTAAAAGTTAATTTTCGGTTCAGATGATCAGAATATTAACAGAATTAAGGCAATGTAGTTGCTTGTTTGTGTTAAAATATCCGCTATGGTCACTAATTTCGCAAAGGGTTATTGTGAAGTAATATTCGATTTTCGAATTGTGGGATGATATGAAAAAAGTGCTGATACTTGGAGCCGGATTGTCTGCTTCGTCTTTGATACGATATTTGCTGGAAAAATCGACTGATTTTAACTGGCAAATCCGGGTCGTTGATAGTAAAATCGATGTTGTACGCCGTAAAATGGCCGGACATCCTAACGGAGTTGCCCTTTCATTCAACGCAACTGATTCGGAAGCACGCCGTTCTGAAATGGAACAAGCTGATTTGATTATCAGCATGTTACCACCTCGCTTTCATGCTGAAGTCGCCCAGGATTGCATTAAGCTGAAAAAACACCTCATTACACCTTCTTATATTTCGCCTGAAATGAAGGCACTGGATACCGAAGCAAAAGCTGCTGGCATTCTGATCATGAACGAAATAGGTGTGGATCCCGGAATCGACCACATGAGTGCGATGCAGATTATTGATTCGATTCGTGAACGTGGCGGCGACATTACCAGTTTTAAATCCTATTGCGGCGGATTGATTGCTCCCGAAAGCGACAACAATCCGTGGAATTATAAATTTACCTGGAATCCACGCAATGTGGTACTTGCCGGAAGTGGTGGAGCAGCACAATACATCGACCGGCACGAATACAAATACATTCCATACAGCCACATTTTTAGCCGTTTGGATGCTATTGGAATCGATGGTTTCGGTTCGTTTGACGGCTACGCCAACCGCGATTCGCTTTCATACAGATCTGTTTACGGGCTTGAGAATATCCCGACGTTTTACCGTGGAACATTACGCCGTTCGGGGTATTGCCAGTATTGGAATATTTTCGTGAACCTCGGAATGACTGATGATACCTACAAAATGCAGGATTCGGAAAACCTCACTCCTCGTAATTTCCTCAACGCATTTTTACCATATTATGTTTCGGTTCCGGTGGAAGAAAAACTCCTGAATTTTTGCAAAGATTACGGTATTACCGACCTTGAACGTTTCGAATGGCTGGGATTATTTGACAATGAACATCCGATTGGTTTGCCAAATGCCTCACCGGCCGAATTATTGGAATGCATCCTGGTGGATAAATGGCAGTTGCAACCACACGATAAAGACATGATTGTGATGGTACACCAATTCGAATACCTGTTGAACGGAAAAGAAAAGACTATTGAATCATCTATGGTGAATATCGGTGAAGATCAGACCTTTACATCGATGTCGAACCTTGTTGGTTTACCGATCGCGATTTGCGCCAAAATGATTTTAACCGGAAAACTTACCGATACCGGTGTTCACGTGCCGATAGCAGCACATGTTTACAACCCGATTTTAGAGGAACTGGCAGATTACGGTGTGAAATTTATTGAGCAGGAACGCGCGTTAAGCACGGCGAATCACTAAGAAACGGTACAAGCTCGTTCCCATAATAAAACCTGCTATCAGTATTTCTTCCGGAAATTGAATTAAAGCAGTTGTTACAAGTAATATTCCTGCAGTTGCAGTCAATACCAATCCCTGAACGAGAAAAGGTTTTGTAATCGCCGACATTTCAAGAGTCCGATAACGCGCAGTCATTAAGAATTGCTGGCGGTAAACCATCACTCCATTCAATACAATCAGCGGAATCAAAATATAACCTTGCCCGATTCCCCATTCTTTATAGGTCAGAAAGTGAATAATGCGTTTCCACCAATCCAGTTCAGGGCGAAGAAACGTAATGGAAACCGCGATTCCTGTTATTGCAGCTGCAAACAGGAAAAATCCGATCGGGCTGTGTTTGGTGAAAAGCGTTCGTTCGCCTGAATCACCGGAATACGTTAAGCGTTTATTTCCTTTGGCTAGAAAAATACCAAAGGCAAGAACAGCATCGAGGAAATAAAACAAAAGAATGAATGACAAATCCCAGCCCCATTCAAAATAACCGATGACGGGAATAATAGCTTCGAGCAGCGTTTGGATCAGAAATAACCGTTGCTGGCTCATTAACGCAATTTATCCGCCTCTTCTTTGGCTTGTGTAAATTCAGGGTTGTATTTCAATGCTTTTGAAAAGGCCTGCAACGCTTTTGATTTTTCACCCCTGGCTACATAACAGAGTCCCAAATTGTGCCATGCTTCCGAAAAAGTAGGCTCCTTCTGCAACGTTGTTTCGTAAAAAAACATGGCACTATCCAGTTGCGGCGGATTTTCCTGAAATTGTTTGATATAACCCTGCTGAAAGTAAGAAGTCATAAAATCGGGCTCCACAGTGATCATTCTGCGATAAATACGCTGCGCATCGCTGTTCATTTTCAATGTTTGATAGCCATAAGCCAATGCATACAAAGCGTCCATTGATTTTGGCTTAAGCTGTACCGCCGATTTAAAGTATTCAATACTCAATGGATCATTTTCCTGCTGGTATAAACTTCCCAGGAAAATATAAGCTTCGTAAAAGTCCGGATCCTGTTCGATAGCAGTTCTATAGGATGATTTTGCCAGATCGCGTTTGCCTAGTTGCAGGTAGTTAGTTCCTTTTAATACATAAGCATCGCGGTACCGTTTGTCAATACGCAATGCCTGGTTGATATGCTGAAACGAGCGGTCGTAATCACCCATATAACTAAATGTAGTCGCCAATGCCACTAATGCTTTGGTGTTTTTGGGTTCTTTTTTCAAAACGAATTTAAAATGCTCCTGGGCGGTTACAACGTCTGTTGCCGTTCTTCCGGCGCGATTGTTCAACGCCAGCGCATACAAAAAACGTGCTTCCACGTTATCAGGTTCCAAGCGGTATGCTTTGGCACCTTCTTTTAGTGCATTATCGTAATCATAACGATCAAGCAGCACATTCCCATGTTTCACCAGGATATCTACGCTATCCGGATAGAGTTTTACGAGGCTGTCAATATTAGTAACAACAGGGACATCCTGGTTTTTCGATTCACCACAACTGGTGAGAAGTAAAAGCATAACTACAAAACCGGTAAAAAAGCGCATATTTTTAAATTGAGGATCAAAGTTACTGAAAATCGTGCGAACGAAACGAGATGTGTACTTGGAGAACGGCTCAAATCAATCAATGGTTGGAACTTTCTGATGAATCAACCTGACCAATAAATCATTTTGCATGCATCTGCAAGAAAAAATCCCAGTGTGTATATTTGGCTGATTTTGAACAGTCCGTTTTAGTTAATGCTCGACGAACCTCAATAAATATTAGTTTAAACCAGCGATTTGTCTGTTTAAGTCAACCTAAAACGAATTAATTACCTCTATTTGCCGTGTACTTACTTACTACTACCATGAAAGCTCAAGTTATTGTAGCGTTTCGGAATTCTGTGTCCATTTTTTTCCGAAACAATTTTTTCAAAAAAACCTTCTATAGAATTCCTGTTCTGGTTGCCTTTTTTATGTTGTTTTTGACTTCAGAGTCGGCTGCTTATGGACAGGAATACCGGTACCAATTTCGATTAAAAACCGTAACAGACTTTGCTGAAGCCAAGATGGTAACAGATGTTCTTCGTCCGGTTTTTAATACGGAAGCTGTTCCATTTAAGGTTTTCCCGACATTCAATGATGCAAACGATCAGTTTGATTTTGTGTCGGAAATCGCAGTTTCAAAAGAACAATTGGAAGCCGTTTTGGTCGCCAATGGACTGGAACTAACCGATTTTACCAGTATTCAGGGTCTTGAATCTCAAACCGAAGAGCGATGAAAAAGTGTTTACTTACGTTTTCTGTAATCGGTTTATCCATTACGGGATTTGGCCAGAATAATAACTGCGGCTTGGCGACTCAGGTTTGTAACGATGTTGCATTTACCGGGAATAGCTCTGGTGCTGGTAGCACGCAGGAATTGAATGGTAGCAATCAGGGTTGCCTTTCGGTTGAACATCAATCGTCCTGGTATTATTTTCAGCCAGTTACTTCGGGTACTGTTGCATTAACCATCACCACAACGGTTGACTACGATTTTGCAATCTGGGCTACCGGAAACTGCAGTGCTTTAGGAGCACCGGTTCGTTGTTCTTATTCGGGCAGTTCCGGTAATACTGGCTTGGCCGCAATGACTCCCGGAACGCCAACGGGCTGTGGATTTTTTGGATTATTCCCGTGTGCCCCGGCTGCTGTAGGCGATGTAACCGAGGGTGCCGGAGGTGATAAATGGGTAATGCCGCTCAACGTAGTTGCAGGGCAAACCTATATTATGCTCATTGATAATTTTACGGCAAATTCGACACCGTTTACGTTGGACTGGACGTTCTCCGGCGGCGCTACATTGAACTGTACCCCGATTGTATTACCAATCGAATTGACAGCGTTTATGGCCAACTACCAACCACCTGCGAAAAGCAACCTGGTGCAATGGGAAACAGCAGCTGAACGTGAAAACGATCATTTTACATTGGAGCGTTCTACTGACGGTACCAACTGGATGATCATCAATCAGCAGGCTGGCTCCGAAAACTCAATAATTCCGATTGAATATGCTTTTGAAGATTTCGGTTATGCACCGAACGTAATCAATTACTACCGTTTGAGCCAAACAGACTATAACGGAATGGTTGAACTATTTGATGTCATTTCTGTTGATAATAGCAACTCCGGTAAAAAGATTGTCAAAGTGTTCAATACGCTTGGCCAGGAAGTTCCATTGGAAACTGTTGGGATAGTAATTCTACAGTACGAAGATGGCTCCACCAAAAGAGTATTCCGATAAATCGAATACCCTTTTTTGTTAGATTTAGCTTTAGGTTAGGGCGCGTGTCAATCACGCGCCCTTAAAGCTTTACATCATTCTGGAATTTAGCCGATTTTAGAAAGAAGATGGTAAAAGTATCCTCGTGAAACAGTTAAATCGCCCTTCAGTAAACATGTCTAAAGTTTCATTTGAATAAGTACCCGTACATTCCTCATCACTTTTTTGTAATTTCCGTCTCGAATTACGCCTTTGCCATGAAGTTATTTAGTGTTTTCGTACTATTTTCGCTCGCGGTTACTGCATTTGCGCAGCCCTACGCCGGAAAGCAACGAGTTCCTGTTATCAGCGCCACGCGGGCTGCCGGATGTGCGCCTCCCAATAAAACAACTTACCTTGAGCTCAACAATGTACGCGCCATGGTGCATACGGCCGGGAATTTATGGCAGGTTCCGGGGCAAAATTTCTCGCAATATGAGATTCCTAAAAATTCCAAAATCATGGCGCTTTTTACTTCAGCACTTTGGTTGGGAGGAACGGACGTTAACGGTCAGTTAAAACTTGCAGCCCTGCGATACCGGGATGGCCAGGATTACTGGACGGGGCCGCTTTCGGAAGAAACAGCCGAAATTGATCCTACTGAATGCTCGAAATACGATCAGCACTACATTACCAGTCAGGATTTGGTGCGTGAATTTGATGCGTGGTTTGCTGCCGGAGAGCTCGATCAGCAAAACGGAACCAACCTGCAGGCTACCAATTTTCCGAACTACGAAATCCCGGATTTCTTCAAAACATGGCCGGCTCACGGTGATGTAACCAAAGGACAAAACTTTTACCTGGCACCATTCTACGACCGTGATCAAAACGGGATTTACGAATGGGAAAAAGGTGATTATCCGTGGTATGACCTGCACAATCAGAAAAATTGCAAAGAAGACCGACGCGTTTCGCTTTACGGTGATTTGAACTTTTGGTGGGTACTCAACGACAAGGGAAATATCCATACTGAAACCGGCAGTCAGCCCATCGGGATCGAAATTCATGCACAGGCGTTTGCTTTTGCAACCAACGACGATATCAACAACATGACCTTCTACAATTATGAGTTGATCAATCGCGGTACGCAAACCTTGTACAACACCTATTTCGGTGTTTTCGTGGATGGTGCATTGGGCGATCCGTTCGATGATTATGTAGGTTGCGACGTCAATCGCGGACTTGGTTATTTTTACAATGGTGACAACAATGACGGCAACAACCTTGGTTTTAACGGGTATGGAACTACTCCGCCAGCTGTTGGGGTCGACTTTTTCGAAGGACCTTACCAGGATAATGACTCATTGGATAATGCCTTCGGAATTGGTGCTGGCGAAGCCTTGAACGGAATCGGTTACGGAGATGGTGTTGCCGACAACGAACGCTTCGGAATGCGACGCTTTTTATACTACATCAATGTCGGCGGTGGCGCAAATCCAAGTCAAACTGATCCGACCAGCGCGTCCGATTATTACAACTTTTTGCGCGGCAGGTGGAAAGACAATACGCCTTTCTACTACGGGGGAAACGGACATATTTCCGATCCTGACGCTGATCCGAGCCTTCCTTGTGATTTTATGTTTCCGGGCGATACAGATCCGCTTGGTTGGGGAACAGGTGGAGATCCGCAACCTTTGTGGACAGAACAAACCGCAAATAATTTACCTTACGACAGGCGTTTCCTGCAATCCGCCGGGCCATTTATCCTAAAACCGGGTGCTGTGAACAACATTACCGTTGGTGTGGTTTGGGCCAGAGCCGCTTCGGGCGATCCGTTCGAATCGGTGAAAAGTTTACAACGTGCGGATGACCGCGCCCAGGCTTTGTTTGAAAATTGTTTTAAGGTGTTAGACGGGCCTCATGCTCCTGATCTGGCAATTCAGGAAATGAGCAACGGACTTATTTTAACGCTTTCCAACAGCTCGGCATCCAATAATTACGGTGAGAAATACGAAGAATTTGACCCGTTTATCGTAGCCGACAGCACTGCGGATAAATTCTACCGCTTCCAGGGCTACCTCATCTATCAGTTGCAGTCGAATGAAATTTCGGCTTCCGATCTGGAAGACCCGACAAAAGCACGTTTGGTGGCGCAATGCGATAAAAAAGATGGTGTTAGCCGATTGGTCAATTTTGAATTTGACGAAGATCTGCAAGCTTCCATTCCGATAGAAAAAGTAGACGGCAGCAATGAAGGAATTAAACATTCGTTTGTTGTGACCGAAGATCAGTTTGCGTTCGGCGACAGGCGTTTGGTCAATTTCAAATCGTATTACTACATGGCCGTTTCGTATGCCTACAACAATTACAAAACATACATACCTGACCAAGGCGCCAATCTCGACGGACAAAAATTACCATTCCTCGGAAGCCGTAAAGCCGCCATCGGTGAAGTAAAAACCGTGGTTGGAATTCCTCACAATCCCGTAGCTGAAGCCGCAGGTACTGCTCATTATGCCGAATATGGTTTTCAACCTTCGATCACACGCATCGACGGATTAGGAAACGGAATGAATTTCACTGATCTCTCCGCCGCTTCCGAGCAAACGATTCTACAACAAGGTTCGCTCGACGAATTAACCTACGCTGAAAATCGCGCACCGATTAACGTAAAAATCATCGATCCGCTGAACGTGACAGGTGGTTATTTCTCTTGTAAATTCAGGGAACCGGCCTCAGGAAATATCGATTCGTCAACCTGGGTGATTTACCGTTACAATGAGCAAAACGGTGGCTTGATCGATTCCGTTACTGCTGAACAAACGATCTTGGAAAGCAACGAACAACTCATTCCAAAATGGGGTGTTTCAGTTGAAATTACTCAACATGAATACTACCAGGTAGCTGGCTCGGTACCCGATTACCGAAAATATCCCGATCCGATCGGAAGTACCATTACGTTTGCCGATTCTTCCAAACGTTGGTTGAGTTTTGTGGAAGACGACGATGCTTTTTTCCCGACAAACTGGATTCGAAATGGTGTTTTTACTGCCGGAGCTGCTGAAGACGATCCGACATTGGGTTACTTGAATCCGGCGTGTTACAACGACTTCACCGGAATTGATCCGGCACGAAATTATTCGAAATTCCTCAACGGTGGAATTACCCACTTCTCCCTTGTGGGAAGACAATGCGCCTACATGCCAATTGCTATTCCGGGTTTCTTTACCTCTATGGGAAGTGCGGCTTCGCAAGGTACGCTTGCGCGGGCTTCGGGCGTTGATATTGTGATTACATCCGACAAAAGCAAATGGACCCGATGCGCGGTTGTTGAATTATGTTCGGATGCCAATTTAGCAATCGGAGGATCGCTTCCGGGAACGCTGAGAGGAAGTCAGAGTGTAGATCAAAACGGAAATCCTGACAATTCGGGAACTACCGGAATGGGCTGGTTTCCTGGTTATGCTATTGATGTGGAAACCGGAAATCGTTTACACATGGCATTCGGCGAAAACTCTTTCCTGGGATCGGATAACGGTAATGATATGATCTGGAATCCGACCGACAGAATCATTGATGGCAACGGAACTCCGGTGATGGGCGGAATGCATCCGGTATACGTATTCGGTGTGGGAATTAATAACACAGCTTGTCCGAATTACGATGGTGTAAACAATTGGGTATACGATCAATACGCCAATGAAAATAACGTTTCGTATCGCGAATTATACACCAACCTGATGTGGGTTTTCCATCCGATTCATAATAAAGTAAGTGGATTTATGTCAACGGATGTACGCATGAAAGTGCGTTTGAATAAGGAATATTCCGTTTACACCGCAACAGGCCAGAATAACGGCAGGCCAATGTACGGCTGGAGTATGGACAATTACAAAACCGACCTGGCGAATGTAGAAGCAGCAACTTCGGTACTGGATTTGATCAATATTGTACCAAATCCTTATTACGCCTTTTCGGAATACGAACGCAACAAGGTCGATACACGCATCAAGATCACGAATCTTCCGCAAAAATGTACCGTTTCCATCTATAATACCAGTGGAAAGTTGATCAATCAGTTCAAAAAAGACAATGATATCACTTACCTGGATTGGAACCTCACCAACAAGGTCGGCATTCCGGTTTCATCGGGAATTTATATAGTATATGTTGATATTCCTGGCGTTGGAGAAGTGATCCGAAAAGCATTCATTGGCATGCGGCAATCCGATTTGGAAGGCTTTTAGGAATTCTAAACTATGAAAACCGGGATTCTACTACTTTGTTGCTGTTTCATCGGCACAACGTTCGGGCAATCCCGTTGGACAAACCAATCGATCGGTTTAAGTTATGGCCGTGGCGCAGCCATCCATGAGTATTCTAATTTCATTTACACGGTAAAGGAATTTGAACATTTACTCGCACTCGACTGGACGCGGAACTCGTATGGAAAATCGAAATGGGAAGAATTGTTTAATTACCCCGATCTGGGCGTGTCGGTTCAGTATTCTTCGCTCGGAAACGACCAGGTTTACGGACGTGAATTAGCTATTTTTCCTTATACACGCTTACATTTGCTACATGATCGTAAATGGGATCTGGTTTTCCAATTCGGAATTGGGTTGAGTTATGTGAACCGGAAATATGATGGTGTAAATAATCCTGATAATGTTGCGATTGGTTCACACTTCAACATTCATTTCAATTCGCAGTTTTTAATCACCGCGAATCCGTTTCCAAAATGGATGCTGTTTACCGGAATCGCATTCGATCATTTATCCAATGGCAACCTGGCGGAACCTAACCTTGGATTTAACAGCTTTCATTTAAAATTCGGGACTTCACACCGGTTTGGTAAAACAACCCAACGCGTTCATCATCCTGAACTGAAAGCATTTCCAGCACACCGGTTTTCCATCTTGCCGAATATTGGCTGGAAACGTACACGCGCATTCGCGGGCGATTACTTTTTTGCAGCATCGTTCACGGGTGACTATCACTTTTTCATCGGGAAACGGTTCATAACATCAGCCGGAGCGGATTTCTTTTACGATAGTTCTGTTCCCACCGAAATGAAAGCAATCGGAAAGTCCTTTAAGCAATCCAACTATTTCCAAACGGGCATTCACCTTTCGCAGGTATTACGCTACAAAAAAGCTGTTTTCGGATTTCAGGCAGGTGTTTATCTAGGATTCACCGAAGCTGTTAGCAATCGTCCTGTTTACACACGTGCTCTGGCGGAATACCATTTTTCGGACCGGTTTTTTGTGCGGCTGGCTATGAAATCGCATTTCAATGTGCTGGATTTTCCCGAATTGGGAGTTGGATTTAAATGGAAAAATCACGCGCCATGAAAAATGTTGTTTACCTGCTTTTGAGTTGCGTGTTTTTGCTTGCTGGTTGCGCAAAAATGAACAACGATGTTACCAAATCGGTAGAATTGGAAGCATTCAACGAAATCGAATTGGGCGAAAGTTTTGAAATCGAATTGCGCGAATCACCAACCTACCATATTGAAATCAGCGGCAGTGAACATTTCGTTGATAAGGTAACGTTCGGAATTGTTAATGGCTCGCTGGTCATTGACACCGATGCGCGGGCAAAATGGATGCATCCCAAAAATAACAAGATCAAAATCGTCATCGACTGTCCGGCGCTTCGAAAATGCACTGCTTACGAAACCTGCAACATTAAAACACTAAATCCGATTACGACTCCTGAATTTGGGCTCATTGTAGGCGGAAAATTGAATACAGCCAACATTGAAGTCAACAACGATATTTGCTATTTCTGGAATTATTATCCCTGCGGCGGAAAGATCACCTTTAATGGCGCATGTAACCAGTTTAAATTGTGGGGAAACTCCTTGATTACCGTTAATGCCAGGAACCTCGTAACCAGTTACGCTTACATTGAAAACAAAGCAAACAACGACGTGTCACTTACCGTAACCGGAATTCTGCAATACACCATCGGTGGAAAAGGAAATATCCGGGCCTACGGACAGCCAACAGTTATTGATTTAATTTCTGATACGGGTGAAGGTGAACTGATTTTACCTTGATTCTATCCTTCCAAAAAGATCAGCAACATCACCAATCCAATAATCAGCAGGAATAAAAACAGCTTCGGATCGCGGTAAAGCGGTTTTTTGGGGCGTTTGGCAATGCGTTCGTACTGATGAGAAATCGTTGCAAAGTCCTTGTAACGCGCCATCTGCTCCTTGGTAGGTTCCTTGGGTTTCGTGTCGGTATTTACTTTGAACTTTCTCATAGTGTTTTATTCCATTGAAGTTTGATTTTCTCCAGCAACCGATAAAGCCGCATCTTGGCATTGGCTTCACTTATACTGTAAATATCGGCTATTTCACGAAAACTCATTCCTTGAAAAAACCGCAACTCGATCAAATCTAACTGCGTCTCCTCTAAATTATTAATTATTGCAATGAGTTGATCGATATCCTCTTGCGAAAAAGCAGTTGAACCGGTCGCTTCTTCCACAATTCCCGCTAATTGACGGTCGTTGATCTCAACGAAGTAATGCTTTTTCTGGCTGCGGAAAAACATATTGACCTCGTTTTGCGCAATCCGGTAAAGCCAGGCTGTAAAAGGCAAACCACGATCTTCGTATTGATTCAGATTGGCCATTGCCTTGATGAAGGTTTGCTGCACCACATCTCCGGCAACTTCTTCATTACCGCCCAGCCGCTTAAAAATGAAGCGATACATTTGCTCAAAATACCGTTCATACAGCACGCCGAAATGCCGGTGATCCTGCTTTGCCAGCTCAATCAGATCAGCTTCGCTTATTGGTACGGTTTTTTTTCGTTTAAACAAAATCGTTTGTTTTATAGCTGAAATGCAATACTTTTTAAAAGTAACAGTTGCCTTTAAATGTAGGCGCGGGATGCGTCCCGCGCTTACATTACAAAGGCAGACTAATCCTAAACGTAGTTCCTTTCCCCGGTTCGGAACGCAATACAAACACTTTTCCTTTGTGGTACTCGCGCACAATTCGTTTCACGAGCGACAATCCAAGTCCCCAGCCGCGTTTTTTGGTCGTATAACCCGGCTGAAAAATGGTTTTAAACTGCTTGGGATGCAACCCTTTTCCGGTATCGGTAATGTCGATGTGTGCCCATTCGGGAGTCGTGTGTACATCAACGGTAATGGCGCCTGTCGATTCCATGGAGTCAACCGCGTTCTTAATGATGTTTTCCATTACCCATTCCAACAATGGCGGATTGTGATTTACGATGACTTCAGACGGCTGCAGGATCACGTCCATGCTTACTTTGTTGGAAATCCGCGGACGCAGATAATCCATCACTCGTTGAATGGTTTCCTGCACATCACTTGGTTTGAGCTGGGCGTCGGAACCAATTTTCGAGAAACGCTGCGAAACGGTATCCAATCGTTCAATATCTTTCTGCATTTCAGCAATAATGCTTTGGTCCACATCATGGGTTTCGAGCAATTGGATCCAAGCCATGAGCGACGACAAAGGTGTTCCCAGCTGGTGCGCGGTTTCCTTCGCCATTCCGGCCCAAACCTGGTTTTGCTCGGCCTTTCGGAAAGTATTGAACAGCAAATAGCCGATGAGAATAAACAACCCGATAATGAGGAACTGGATGTACGGATAATATTGCAATTGTTTCAGTTCCTCGCTGTCGTCGTAATATAACAGATTCGTTTTTCCTTCATCGAACCTGATCAATAACGGCTCATTGATAAAACCAAGTTGCTGGATTGTTGCTTTCAAATGTGCGCTATCGATCATTTTCTGCGGCATATTCGATGCAATCATCGAATCGGTTTCTTTTTGCATCAGCAATACCGGAACCAGACGTGAATCGGTAATTAATTCTTTGTTAAAAGCACCGATGAGTGAATCACGTTCGCGTTCCAGCTGCACGGTCCGCCATGAATCGTTGTAATAATAAGTCATTGAAAGCCCTTCGACTACTTCAATTGTAAAGGCTTTATGATTGACGCTCCAGACTTTCGTTAATTTCAGTAAACTGTCTTCAAACAATCTGACCAACTCCGGCGATTTTACTTCCGGATACAGCTTACGGATATCCGAAGTATCAAAATCGAGATTAATATGACCAGACACCACATTCTGGTCATCCACCAAAATCACCGGAATGTCTTTATTATCATCGATAATACTCAGCGGGAAATCATAATCAGGCATCGCGTCACCTGGAATGGGCTTCGAAACTTCGCGTGTGGCATCGAGGTATAACTGGATTTTCTTACGTTCGTATTCACGGAGCTGATTAAACGCACGATCAGTAAATTCAACCAATTCGGCTTTTTTCTGAATGGCGTCGGCCCATTGTTTTACACGTAATCGTTCACGGTCGCTCACCCGTTGCACGACAGAATTGGAAACCCACAGCGATATAGCCACCATGACGAGGGCAATGCCAAGCAAAACGATTTTCCACTTCTGTTTATTGGAGTATAGATTCATGCGCAACGAATGTACAAAAAACGTTGTTGAAGATGTAAAATTGTGGGCGGAGCAATTATGAATTGAAAATGTGAAGGTATGGGGGAACTCGCGAGTTGCTCTTACTCACATTTTCAATGAAACAAAATTCCCGAATTCGTAAATTCGAGTGTTCGCAATATTGCGAACACTCGAAAATTCAACAGCCTAATTATCAATAAATTAATTCAAATCAACTAAAGATAACCACATACTTCCAACCAACCTCAGAATCTTCTGTAAGGGAAGCTAAACGCTTTTTTATTACCTTAGCGGTTATCTAAAAAATGGATCATGGCAGAATTTTTTTACCAGCAACCTTACCCGCTTTCCGAAGACAAAACCGAATACCGCAAACTCACAAGCGATTACGTTTCGGTGGAAAAAGTAGGCAACCGCGAAATACTCAACGTTGACCCGAAAGGCTTGGAATTTCTGGCCCAGGAAGCAATGGCTGACGTATCGTTTTACCTGCGTTCTGCGCATTTAGCAAAGCTGAAAGTGATACTGGACGATCCGGAAGCGACCGATAACGATCATTTTGTCGCTTACAATTTGTTGCAAAATGCGACCGTGGCTGCCGAAGGACAATTGCCTTCCTGCCAGGATACGGGTACGGCGATCGTGATGGCAAAAAAAGGAGAAAATGTGTATACCGGAGTTGAAGATGCTGTGCATTTATCGAAAGGAATTTTCAATACGTTCCAGGAAAAAAACCTCCGCTATTCGCAAATAGTGCCATTGAGCATGTTCGAGGAAAAAAACTCGGGTTCCAACTTACCTGCGCAAATAGATATTTATGCCGAAAAAGGCGAAAAATATGAGTTTTTGTTTCTCACAAAAGGCGGTGGTTCTGCCAATAAAGCATTCTTGTACCAACGCTCGAAATCATTGCTCAACGACGCTTCCCTGGAAGCATTTGTAAAGGAGAAAATCCTCGATTTGGGTACCGCTGCCTGTCCACCGTACCACTTGGTGCTGGTCATTGGCGGCACTTCTGCCGAAGCGACTATGTCTGTGATGAAAAAAGCTTCTGCCGGTTATTTTGATGGTTTACCTACTGAAGGAAATATGGGTGGCCAGGCATTTCGCGATTTGGAATGGGAAGCACGGGTAAACCGCATTTGCCAGGAAAGCACCATCGGAGCCCAATTCGGTGGAAAATACTTTACCCACGATGTTCGGGTTGTCCGTTTGCCACGTCATGCTGCTTCCTGTCCAGTCGCATTAGGCGTTTCCTGTTCGGCGGACCGCAATATCAAGGCAAAAATTACCAGAGACGGTATTTTCCTGGAACAATTGGAGCAAAACCCACGTCGTTTTCTGCCTGAAATGCCTCCACAATTGCTTCCACCGGTAAACATTGATTTAGATCGTCCGATGATAGATATATTGGCTGAATTGTCGAAATACCCGATCAAAACGCGCCTGAAGTTAAATGGCACGTTGATCGTTGCACGAGACATGGCCCATGTGCGTATCAAAGAAATGCTGGACAACGGTGAACCAATGCCGGAATATTTTAAAAATCACCCGGTTTATTACGCCGGACCAGCCAAAACGCCTGAAGGAATGCCATCCGGAAGTTTCGGTCCAACAACCGCTGGACGCATGGATTCTTATGTAGACCAATTCCAGGCAGCTGGTGGAAGTATGATTATGCTGGCAAAAGGAAACCGCTCGCACGAAGTGACAACTGCTTGTCACAAACACGGCGGTTTTTACCTCGGTTCCATCGGTGGACCCGCGGCCATTCTTGCCAAAGCAAACATTCTATCTGTCGAGGTAATCGATTTTGAAGAAATGGGGATGGAAGCAGTGCGCAAAATCACAGTAAAAGATTTCCCTGCCTTTATTATTACGGATGACAAAGGGAATGATTTTTTTGAAAATCTATAGTTGATAAAAACGAAAAGTGGGGTCGCGATTCATCACGGCCCCACTTTTTTATAGATTAAAATATCACGATGTTCGTTGTAGCACAACCTTACCGCTAACCCATGTTTTGCCCAATGGGTAACGAATCAGGTAAATGCCTGTTGCGTATTCGCTCAGATCGATTTGAATCGTACGATCTTTCTCCAAATTCGTCAACACTTGCAAAACTTTGCCGCTGAGATCCGTAACATAAAGTTCGGTAATATCTACATCTGCGGTAATGTTTACAATGCCATTGGTCGGATTTGGATAGTAGTTCCATTTCACCGAAACAGAATCTATTGGTGTTTCGCGCGGATCTACAACGACCACATTTCCTGCACTATCCAACGAGTCGGCCGGTGGCGGATAAGCTACAATCGAATCAGGATATGGTAATTCAAGATTTGGTAATTGCTGCTCGCAATCAGGCATGTAGGTATAACTTTTTAGAATGCGAACCATCAGTTTATTCAACGTTTCCACATCAAACTGATCAGTTGTAGGGGCGATGTGCGAATCTCCGATGCCGCTGTGATCTGTCAAAAAGGTGTAAGTTCCATTGGTTCCCAACGCCATAGAACGCATCAGGTATTCTGTTCCTTTGTCGATACCGCTGGCACCAATCGGAACAATACGAATTCCTTTTTCGGCAGCCTGTAAAATGAGGCGCTGCAATTTTTCCTGAACCTGTGGATTCTTGTGCGGAGGTGCATCCAGGATCAAAAACAAGACGCGTGTGCGGGCATTTTTGCTCCAACTCAAGCCATTGATTGCCGAATCGAGCGCAATTTCAACCGCTTCTTCATAATCACCACCACCACCGGCAGATTGCTCGGAAATGTAGTCAACCGACGCGGATAAAATACGGTCAAAATCCATGGAACGTGTAGTATAAATCTCATTTGGCCCTGCATCGCGGTAAAATACATTCGCAAAACGGAAATTGAGTTTCGAGCTGATTTGTTTCGATTGGAAAATGATGTCATTCAATTCTGATTGTAAGTAACTCAATTCATCACCCATAGAACCTGTAGCATCTACCACAAAAGCGATGTCTACATTTTCGCTTTGTTCGCAGGTAACGTCGAGTACCAAATGATTCATGCTTTTTTCAAAAGGTTTTACGTCATTGATCCTGGACAATTTTCCGTTGTAATCCACCTCGATAAATAAACCTTGAGGAATTTCCGGGTTAACATTCAGCATCGTGAGCCACATTTCAGCTTTACCGGTATTGTCGGTGCGCGCTTTGAACACTTCCGAACCATCCCCTTTTTTCAATCGCACCAATGCATCTACCAGCGGAATCCCATTTTGATTGTGCAATTCCAGCGTGTATCTTCCTTTCGGAGCGATGTTCCACACATTTTGGTAGTAATTCAGTACGTTTCCGTTGTTGGTATAATCCTGCCAAAGGTTCCATTTTGCAAAATCATTGATTTCGCCTGCAGTTAAGGCTCCACTTCTGCCTGGTAAACTTGGAATTCCATCTGTTTTCATTGGTCCGCTAAGACCAAGTCCAGAAGATTTTGCGGCATCATCAGTTGCAGTTGTTCTTGCAAATCCGTTTGTAACCGGAGCTCCACTCAGATATCTGGCGTTGATTTTGGCCATTTCATCTCTTTCCGAGCTTTCTGCAGACATTGCTCTGGCTTGTTCAGCTTTGGCAGATTTGGGTTTGTTGGGATCCTCGGTCACCGTAAAATCCAATTTTTCATCGTGTCGAACACGGATTTCTTTGGTCACAGGTTTGTAACCCGAATAATTGACCACACATTTATAAAGGCCGGTGTCGAGCGCTACGTTGAAATTACCTTCGCGATCCGTTAAAACGGAAGCCACTAACTTTTCGCCCTGGTAAATATCTACATTGCCATAACCCAAAGATTCGTTGGTTTTGGCAGCGTTGAGATTCCCGTTAATGGATTGTGAAAAACCGTTTTGGACAAAAAAGCCGAACGTCAAAAAGAGGAAAAACTGTTTCATGATGCTGTGTTTGAGAGATTAATACAGCTCGTGACTTATTTAGTTCAAATGAGTTGATGAGTTTTTTCGTTTCGTGAGTTCGTAACTCATTAAACTTAAGCACTTACGAAACTCGAAAACTAGTTCACAATAAACTCTTCCTCGTTGTCCTTCTCTTGCTGTTGCTTGAGTTTCCGGGCTTTTTCCTTGATTTTTTCGATTGTTTTATTCGTTCGTTTTTTCTCTTCTACCGGATCAACGACTTCTTCCTTATCGAAGTTCAGGCGCAGTTCCTCATGTGGCTGGATCTTGGGTTGATAACCTTTGATGGTAGAATCTTTCTTAAACAACCCGAATTCGCTTTTTAAGATCGAACGCGCTTCCTGGACAGCAGCTTCGCGGTTTTCCTTTGCCTGTTCTTTTTTACTTTGCCCGTCCCAAACAATCGTAGGATCGTACATAGAACCGTACATACGCACGTATAATCGGATACCCGTTTCGTCATCGACCACTTCGCCAAATTCCGATTCATCACGCGCTATTTTCAGATCACGCAAGCGGAATGCAAACTTGTAATCGACAATATTATCGAAAGAATGCGTGCCTTCTGTGGTAATATCAAGCGCTGACGAATTGATTACCATCGATGGAATAATAATGTTGCTGTTGCTGATGTAAATGGTATTTTCAAGTGTTTCGAACGCAATATTGTTCAGTTTACCTTCAAGCGCTTCGATTTCGCGTTTTTTCAACACCAAGCGTGTTTTAGGAGTTTTCAAACTGGCCATCAATTCTTTAAATGCCAGCACATTGGTCAGTTTTCCGTTGGTGACTTTCAGGTGAATCTGCGATTTGATCCGATCTTTCAAAATTCCATTCCGCATATCGAATGGCGCTTTGAAGTCCATTTCCACTTCTGCTTTTCCTGAAATGTTATCCGAAGTAATGACTTCCTGCTCAAAATTATTCCATTCCTTGAACAAGGGTTTGAATTTCAAATCTTTCGAGTTGAGATTGGTCGCCATTTCAAAAAACTCGGGAGCGGTTTCCACCACAGCAAATGTTCCCTGAACGGAAGCTTCGGCGTTGCGCCCAAACAATTGCTCGATCACGATACTGCGATAACCAACTGTCATGTTTCCATGAATTTCCTTGAATTGATGTTCGCCAAGTGTAATATTTCCCACATCCAGACGCACATCGCCGTTGATCATGGTTGGTAACAGCCAGTCGCGAATATTCATTTCGGAAACTCCACCGTTACTTTCTTCATTGTTGTTGAAATCAGCGAGGTCGATCAGGCGGCTTTGAGCAATAACCGTAACATCAAGATTGGATTTATCCTGTAAGAACTTATCGATCTGGTCAAAATGTCCGTTGAGTTTCAGATCTGACCGGCCCAAAACAACCGACAGATTTTCCAACGCAGCTTCGTGCTGGTCCAGGATGACTTTACCGTTGATTTGCTCGAACTTCCGGGCGTCTTTCAGCAATTTCAGTGATACCTGTTTCAAAACCGCTGTTCCGGAACCGTCTTCTACCTCTATGGTTTGTTCGCCCGCCTGGTCGGAGACTGTCGCCAATGCGAAACGCGTATCCACATTGACATTCCCTGCCAGCGTTTCAATCTTAGGTAAATGAAATAAGGCATGAAGCACTGCTAAATTCACCGAACCGTGCGCATCGCCGGTGTAACGCGGGGCCGAAAATTTACGAATTGCCAAATGTCCGATGAACGGCCCGCCAGCGGTACGGAAAGCCACTTTTTTGAGGTTTAGCTCTTCTTTGTCTTTCCCCTTCATGGTGGAATAATTTCCGTCGAGCTGCAGGTTGCTGATCACAAGATTTTGCGAAGGCTCTACCAGTTTTCCGTCTTTGATATTAAAGGAGCAATCGATGTATGGATAAGCATCAGCCCCCAGTTCGCTGTTTACTTTCAGCATGAAACTCGCGGTTCCTTTCCCTTTGAATCGATCCAGGTGTTCGGTTTCTTTTACCGATAAATGATTGGCAACTTCGGTCAATGGCAATTCGGTGGCAGAAAGTTTTGCGCGGACCGAGTTACTGTCTACAAAAACGCTGACCTGGAAAGGTAATCCGGCCAGGTGTAAAACGCCATTGGGAAGCGAGACCGTGTTTTTTACTTTGTCGATGTGAATGTCGACCACCGTGGTTGCCGGTTGATTTATGACAATCGGAATCTGTCCGTTTTGCAGTTTCCTGATTTGGAAAGCAGCTTCGGTGTGCATCGTGAAGCGCTTGTCGGTGAACTTTCCTCGGAGATACAGCTGATCAAAATCGGTCGAATAGGTTTGGTCCTGTAATTCATTGGTGTAGCTGAAACGCAAATCGCTCGCAGCAATCGATTGCAACGTCAACTCAAAGGACGATGCTTTAGCCTCTTTGGATTCTTTCACAATGTCGTAATTGACCTTGCCTTTTTTATTGACTTTCAGCTGCAGCGTTCCGGGGTGTATTTCAATGGATTTGACGTCGTATTTTTCATTCCAGATATCGATCGGATTGAACTTCATGCGAATCATTTCGGTGTACAGCAGTGTATCTGCGTGTGTGGCGTGTGGCAATGCATCCGGGATAAAAACGTCATGAAAATCGAGCGAAACATTCGGGAACGTTTTCCAAAAGGTGATATCTACCTTCGACACTTCGACTTTGGCTTTCAGGTTTTTGTTGATTTCACCAATAGCATAGTCCACAATTTCATCATGGAAGATGTAAAGTGCGGCCGAAATAAGCAAAACGAGACTGACAATGGTTCCGAAAAACCACTTCACCGTTCGTTTTAGCCATTTCGGGATGTGCATACATCAAAATTAAGCAACGCCGTCATTGGGCCGACAAGCATTTCAATAAGTAATCAACGCGCGATTCTTAATTTGTTTCAATTTTTGATGTGTGCATGGTTTTGTTCAGAACGATTCTTTCACCAACCCATCGTTTGTCTTACAAACACTTCCAGCTCATTCGCAATGGAATTATGTTCACCTGCTGTGGGGTGAAACGTGCATCCGGTGCGATATATGCCTTCATAGGCAAAAGGAAGTACGTTGTTATCACCGTCTTTTTTCAGCGCTTCTGCAATCGAAAAAACATAGTTTTTCATCACAGGTTTTAATTCAGAATTGGCCATTGGGCTGGCACAACAGATAACCGTTGACGTTTTATACCGCTGACGAAGTGTCTTCAGGAAATCAACATACGCCCGGCAAAAGATGGTAGAATCCTGCAATCCGTCGTTTTGGCCCAGGGTAATGACCACCAGGTCCGGATCGGTTTCGGGGCGTTTCCAAACTTCACCGGTTACTTGAAAATCAATGCGATCATACACTTGCGGCATGGTGATTTTTGAGCTGCAGCACGAGCGCGAAATCCCGATTCCGGAAACGGCAGTCAATTCCCAATTGGCTTCAAGCCTGCGGGAAAGTACGCATCCGAAACTCAGGTAAGCATTGTGTTGATCGTACCAGATTCCTTCGCCGCAGGTCATTTGTGAATCGTCGCAGCCATTTCCGCAGGTGATTGAGTCACCGATGAATTCAATGGATCGTTTCTTAGCAGGAAGCGGGAAAACAGATTCACAGCTGATTCCCACAAATTCAATATAACCGATAGCGGCCTCTGTGTTTTTGCAAATCAATAATGTATGTTTGGTATCGGGCAAATCATCGGCAATCAGGATTACGTTGCGTTCAGCCTTGAGTTGAATTCGCTGGGGTGGTAAGTCATCAATTACTACCTCTATGTAATTGTGGCAGGTCCCGAACCTGACCTCATCCTGGATTTCTATTTCGCAAAATGTTCCGGTAAAACCGACTTCGACAGCCGTTCCGGGTGCCCAGCATCGGGCGAATTGCTGGTGAAGAGTATCAACACGTCCCATCAGCCGGAAAGCTTCATGATCGGCACCAAAAAAGTGAATTCCTTCCTTTTCAGTACGTAAACCGTAGATTGAAACGCAGGAAGAAAGTAGTAACAGACTCAATAGGAAAGGCCATCGCATGGGCAAAAGTACCACAGATGCGTAAATTTGAACCACAAAGGCACAAATTTTTTTTGACGAATAGACGTGTTAAGATCACAAAGATCTCCTACCTGAATCACTTTGTGGCCTTTGTAACAAGTTAACTTTGTCTTTCTCTTTGCGCCTATGCTGAAGCTATGGCATAAGCTATTGGCGACAAGCGATCGGTGAAAGCGTTGTTCCTTTGTGGTGAAGAAAGCAGGTGTTTTCAGTAGAATCTCAACTTAACGAAACCATCACTTCATTTTCGCGTATGCCCTTAAACGAAAAGACTATCTTTGCACCGTCTTAATCGTTAAGCAATTCATTAATCCGAGTGTATCATGCGTTTTGAGCTCACCAAAGAATTCCTGGAGCGCATCCGACAAGCAATTGTTTCGGAAGATACCGTATGGATTTTAGAGCACGTTTCCGACTTACACTTTGCCGATATTGCCGAAATCATCGATGAATTGTCGATGGAACAGGCGCGTTTCCTCTATTATCAGCTTTCGGAAGAATTGCAGGCCGATGTATTGATGGAACTCGAAGAAGAAGTTCGCGACCGGTTTGTGGCTTCCCTTTCTTCGAAAGAAATTGCCGAGCAGCTCGAAAATCTTGATTCGGATGATGCCGCCGATATCCTCATGGAACTCCCCGACGAGAAAATCCAGGAGGTTATCTCGCAAATGGAAGACGATGACGCGGCCGACGATATCGTTGATCTCCTCAATTACGACGAAGACACGGCGGGTGGACTCATGCAAAAAGAGTTTATCCAGGCGCGGCTGGAATGGCCGGTGAACCGCGCGTTGGTCGAATTACGACGTCAGGCAGAAGATGTGGAACAAGTCTATACCATATATGTGGTCGATGATCTGAACAAGCTTGTGGGCGTTCTTTCACTGAAACGATTACTGTTTGCCAGTCCGAAAACACAGATCCGCGATTTGTACCAGGATAAAAACCTGATTTTTGTAAAAACCAACGATCCCAGCGAGAAAGTCGCCAAGATCATGGATAAATACGACCTGGTTTCGGTGCCGGTTGTCGATTTGCAAAACAAGCTCGTAGGCCGCATTACGATTGATGACGTGATCGATATCATCAAAGAAGAAGCCGACAAGGATTTCCAGTTGGCATCGGGTCTCTCCGAAAAAGTAGAATCCAATTCCACGATCTGGCGTACGTCGCGCGCACGTTTGCCGTGGTTGCTCATTGGTATGTTGGGTGGAATTCTGAGTGCCCAGGTGATTTCCAAATTTGAAGGAAACATTACGCATTTACCCGCGTTGGCATTTTTCATTCCGCTGATTACGGCGATGGGTGGAAATGTCGGCGTACAATCTTCGGCTATTGTGGTACAATCACTGGCAAAAGGCAATGATCCGTTCGACAGTATTTTGCAAAAAGTAGGAAAAGAAGCACTTTTAGGTTTATTAAACGGCGTGCTTTGCGCCACACTCATCTTCGGAATCGCTTACCTGTTCAACAACGTTGATCTGGCATTTGTCGTAAGTATTTCTCTTTTCACCGTTATTGTTTTCGCCGCTGTTTTCGGAACGATGATTCCGTTGGTATTGAACCGTTATAAAATCGACCCGGCGCTCGCCAGTGGTCCGTTCATTACCACGCTCAATGACGTTTTGGGCTTGTTTATCTATTTTACCGTCGGGTTACTGCTGATCAATTAATAGCTGAATTGTTTCCACCACTTCTTTCTCTCCCACAGATGCCCAGATTTTTGCGCTCCTAACGGCAGCGCCAGATTTGTACAATACTTACTTCCTGTAATACTTAAAACAGCGAGTCAGCCTCAGGCGGAGAGCTAAATCTGTGCATCTGTGGGAATTATTTTCACACCAAAACCCTTATTTTACAAGGGAAAGCAAAAAAAGCGCATCCCTGTAAAATCCAAACGAAGAGATCGTCCGTAGCTTATTCAAAATCAATAACTCAAACAAACGATTATGAAAAAGCAAATTTTGACAGTAGGATTAGCGGTAGCAAGCTTGGTAATTTCTTTTACAGCTTCGGCCCAGGAAACAACAATGGTAGGTGGCGAACAAATGTTCCCGGCCAAAAATATCGTTGAAAACGCCATGAATTCAAAAGATCACACCACATTGGTTGCAGCTGTAAAAGCAGCAGATTTGGTAGAAACACTCCAGGGAAAAGGTCCGTTCACGGTATTTGCACCAGTAAATGACGCTTTTGAAAACTTACCGGAAGGAACCGTTGAAACATTATTGAAACCGGAAAACAAAGCAACGCTGGCAGCAGTGCTTACATATCACGTGGTAGCAGGTAAAATGGATTTTAATACAATCAGTGCTGCCATCAAAAAAGGAAAAGGAATGGCAACAATGACTACCGTGAGCGGTGGAAAATTGACAGCAAAAATGAACGGCGATCACAACATCAGTATTACAGACGAAAACGGTTCTGTAGCAAACATCACTACTTACGATGTCTACCAGTCAAACGGCGTGATCCACGTAATTGACAAAGTGGTTTTGCCAAAAATGTAATTTCTGCGCTTATATGAAAACGGGGGTTTTCCTTTTTACAACGCATCGACAAATGTCTTTAACAACAAACGAAACAACACATTTTACTCTTTCTCTCCGGGAAAGCCTCCATAAGTAGCAGCGATTAAAACCTCTTTTAAGTGAGGTTAACGTCAAAGAGCATCGGTTGAATTTCAGCCGGTGCTTTTGATTTTGGATGGCCACGGATAGCAATGAAAAATAGACGTGAACTTAGCCTCAGATTTCCACAGATAAATCATTTTGAATTATTAACCATAAACGAGACAAAAAGGATTTCCCACGAATTCCCTTCCGCCTAAGGCGGATGCGTGCCTAACGGACACGCTGACAATTATGACTATCTACTTATCAAACGCAACGCGAGTGCGTTAGCCGAGCTATAATTCGTGAATTCGTGGGAAACAAACTGTGTATCTACTAACCGATACAATTCCGGGATTTATGTCCTGCGCCAGGATTCATACAATTCATCTACCACCACCTACAGTTGACCGATTTTCAGTTGTGCACACTACGCGATCAATCTACTTTTGCTTCAAATGCCAAAAAAAGCAAATAAAATTGGTTCTTTTATTTCAGAACCAAACAAACCATTTACTTTTGGCATTCTAAAACAACAATATGCAATCCACTCAATTAACAGAAGCGCAAAAAGAACTCGTTGAACGCACAGGTGTGTTTTTCGAGCAATCCGGAATGCCGCCTACCGAATCGAGGATCATGGCATTGTTGATCGTTTGTGATGAACTGGAATTGACCTTTGATCAGTTGCGCTCCATCCTGATGATCAGTAAAAGTGCAACCAGCAACGCGATCAACAACCTGTTAATGGCACAGCAAATTACCTATCGCACACGTTTGGGCGACCGCAAGCGCTACTTCAGCAGCAACATTCTGAACTGGGAAGATAATATGGCGCTTGAACTGCAAAAACTCTTCAAAATCACCAATCTACTCAAAGAAATTCACGCACAGCGAACACCAGAAACAGTGAAGTTCAACAGTCAACTGGGCAATTTCATTGCATTTATGGAATACCTGCACAGCGAGCTGCCGGGACTTTTTCTGCAATGGCACAAAAAAAACAAACAACTATGAACAAACCAATAACTCGATTTATGAAACACTTACACTTAGTCGGTTTGTTCGTATTGATTGCATACCAGCAGGTATCCGCACAATCTACCATGGATTTGCGGCAGTGCATTCAATACGGCCTCACCAACAATGCGCAAATCCAGCAATCACAGCTGGTAGTTGCCCGCACCAATGAACAGCGCAATGAAACGCGCGCAGCTTACCTTCCACAGCTAGACGGATCGGTTTCGCTGACCAACAACCTGCAACTGCAAACATCGATTCTTCCGGGTGAAATAATCGGACAACCGGGTGAAGAAGTAGCCGTGCAGTTTGGTACAAAATACAATGTAATGGCAGGAGTCGACGCGAGCCAGGTTCTCTACAGCCAGTCGCTGATCTACGGGATGAAAATTGCTGAAAAAAGCAGCACCATTTCGGCTATTTCGGCCAAAAAAACAGAGGAACAGGTCATTTATGATATTGCCAGCG
Organism: Candidatus Fluviicola riflensis; assembly: GCA_002243285.1. GTDB lineage: Bacteria > Bacteroidota > Bacteroidia > Flavobacteriales_D > Crocinitomicaceae > Fluviicola > Fluviicola riflensis. Next base: position 4,145,329 of record CP022585.1, read on the forward strand.
CTTTTTACGCAGCCCAGGTTTCGTTTACGCAGCAAGCCATTATCGCTTCTAATATCGCACAAGTAGATACGCTGATCCGTTTAACGACCATCCAGTTTGACAACGGTTTCGCGAAACAAATCGACCTTGACCGGTTGACGGTGAACCGCACCAACCTGCAAACCGATTTCGACAACAGTAACCAGGCTTATCAGCAACAATTGATGATGCTGAAGTATTATATGGGAATGCCATTGGATACACAACTTGAATTGCCGCTCATCGACAGTGAAGCAAATGCGGTGAAACTGACTGATCCGGAGGCGTTAAACCAAACCGATTTGTCGTTGTTACAGGCACAGCAGGATTTGTATTCCATGCAATTGAAACAAATCAAGGCCGGTTATATTCCCACATTATCTCTGGCATTCCATTCGGGGATCCAAATTCAGCAAAACGATTTACGCATTTTCGGAAAAGACGCCGATTGGTTCCCGAATTCGTATGTGAGCCTGAATTTAAGTATTCCGATTTTTGATGGTTTGGCAAGGAACTCGCGTGTGAAACAAATGACGTTTCAGCTGAAAGAAAGCGAACTGAGTGAACAGTATTTGCTGCAAGGATTAACCATGCAGCGTACCAACGCCCTTTCCAAATTGCAGATCAATCAGGCTGCACTCGAAAATCAGCGACGCAATATTGAGCTTTCGCGCAAGGTGTACGAAGTAACGCAAGCGCAATATACTGGTGGACTGGTTACATTAACCGAGCTTGTAAATGCCGAAACTGCTCTTAAAGAATCACAAACCAATTACCTCCAATCACTTGTTCAGGTAAAACTGGCCGAACTGGAATTAATCAAAACAACAGGAACTTACACATCACTGAACTAAACAATACAACATGGAAAAAAGAAAAGGAATCTTCAGACGCATCATACTTCCCATTTTAATCGCGGTGGTCATTCTCATGCTTATCATGGCCAAACTGGGAAGCAATAAAGAAAAAATGACGGCCGATGCCGAAATTACCAACCAAAAAACAACCGTTTTTCCGGTATCGGTGATTCAGCCACAGATGGAAACCATCACGCAGGATTTTGACATCAACGGTAATTTCATACCTGATCATCAGCTGGAATTCGTTTCTGAAGTTTCGGGTCGTGTACGGTCTCTTAATGTAGAAAACGGTGATTACGTTTCACAAGGAAAAACAATTGCGGTGATCGATAACGAACAAGTGCAGATTGACCTCCGTTTGGCGAAAGCTACGCTTGAAAAATCCAAAAGCGACCTCGAAAAATACGAAGCCATGGTGAAAAGTGGTGCAGTGAACAAACAACAGGTGGAAGACATGAAAATGCAGGTAAGATCTGCCGAATCGAATGTACAATCCTTGCAGCGCCAGTTGCGTTTGACCAACATCGTAGCGCCGATTTCCGGTTACATTTCCAATGTTTCTATCGAAAAAGGAAGCTTCCTGGCACCGGGTACGCCAATAGCCAAGATCATTGATATCAAAACGCTGAAAATGAGCGTGAAATTGCTCGATGTGCAGGTGGTACGCGTCCGCAACGGCCAGAAAGTGAACATCGTTCCGGATTTATATAAGAACGAAACTATTTCGGGTACAGTGGCTTCTATCTCTCCCGAAGCCGATGGTTCCAAGAAATTCGATACGGAAATCAAGTTTGTCAATCCTTCTAAAACGCCTTTGAAATCAGGCATGTCGGGTAAAGTGAAGTTTGAATTCGGTGTCACCAAAGAAGCACTGACCATTCCAATCAAATGCCTTATCGGAAGTGTGAAAAACCCGAAAGTATACGTAGTCGAAGGAAACACCGCCAAACTGGTGAGTATCCGCATTGGTTCAATCGACGATGACAAACTGGAAGTTGTTTCAGGCTTGACTTCTTCGATGAAAGTAGTCCGCACCGGACAATTGAACCTCAGCAATGGCTCTAAAGTCAGCATTATTCAATAACATTTCTGAAACATAAGATTATGTCTATCACAGAATTAGCCATTAAGAGGCCGTCATTGATCGTAGTGATCTTTTCGGTGCTCGGGTTTCTCGGAATACTCACTTATTCGAAGCTGAATTACGAGTTGATGCCCAAATTTTCCATTCCGGTTGTTACCGTGACAACTGCCTATCCGGGGGCTTCTCCGTCGGAAGTAGAAAATTCGGTGACCAAAAAAATGGAAGACGCCCTGTCAGGTCTCGAAGGCCTTGATAAAATCCAGTCGACTTCCATGGAAGGTGCTTCCACAATTGTGTTGTTGCTGAAAAACGATGCCGATCCCGACAAAGCCATCCAGGAAGCTCAGCGAAAGATCAACGCAATGCTCGGTACTCTTCCCGAAGAAATTTTATCGCCTTCCTTGGGTAAATTCTCCTTCGACGAAGCGCCGATCATGAACATCGCCATTACGGCCAATATGTCTCCTACCGAGTTGTATTCACTCGTGAAAGACGACATTTCGCCCATGATCGCCAAAATGGAAGGTGCCGCACAGGTAACGATGGTTGGTGGAGAAGAACGTGAAATCAACGTGAAAGTCAATCGTGAAGCGTGCGCCAATTACGGGATTTCGATCCTGCAAATCACAACTGCAGTGCGCAATGCCAACCTTGAATTACCGACAGGAAAAATAAAAAGCGACGACAGCCAGGCCTTGCTCCGACTTCAGGGGAAATACAAAAGCCTGAAAGAATTGGAGCAATTACCGATTGCTACCGACCCCAAAACAGGTTCCATTGTTCGACTCAATGAACTGGCAACTATTTCGGATGCTTCAGCGGAAATCAAAACGTATAATCGCCTCAACGGTACCAATTCATTGGGTTTGCTCATTCAAAAACAAACTGATGCGAATGCGGTGGAGTTGAGTAAAGACATCAAGGAAACCATTAAGGAGCTCGAAAAACAGTATAAAAAACAAGGACTGAAATTCAAGATTGCCTCCGATTCATCTGACTTTACATTGGCTGCTGCAAATGCGGTGGTTTCCGATTTGGGACTGGCGATTTTCATCGTTGCCCTGGTAATGTTGTTGTTTCTGCACAGCGTTCGTAACTCGCTGATTATCCTGATTTCCATTCCGGCGTCATTGATTTCGGTGTTCATCGCGATGTATTTATTGGGTTACTCGCTCAACCTCATGACGTTGCTCGCTATTTCACTGGTTGTCGGAATCCTTGTGGATGACTCGATTGTGGTCCTCGAAAACATTTACCGTCACCTCGAAATGGGGAAAAACCGGCGTAAAGCAGCGCTTGACGGTCGAAATGAAATCGGATTTACCGCTATGGGAATCACTCTCGTCGACGTTGTGGTATTCTTACCGCTAACAATGGTCGGCGGTTTGATCTCGAACCTTTTATCGCAATTCTCGATTGTGATCGTGATTTCCACGTTGATGAGTTTGTTCGTTTCGTTTACATTGACACCGCTTCTGGCGTCACGCCTGGCGAAGGTGGAAAAAATCAATCCGAAATTATTTACTGGTAAAATCGTGATCGCTTTTGAGAAATTCCTCAAAAATCTGACCACTTCATACGGACGAATGCTCGCAGTTGCTTTACGTCGCAAGCGTTATGTGATCATCGGTGCGTTGGTTGCCCTTGTGATGTCATTCAGCCTGGTTGGCGGCGGTTATATCGGCGGGGAATTTGTGAGTCAGGGCGACCGTGGAGAATTTGTGATTTCACTTGAATTGCCACAGGATGCCACACTTCAACAAACCAATGCGATCTCACAACAGGTGGAAGATTATTTGTTTCACGATAAACGTGTGGTCAGCGTATTTACCAATGTAGGCACCGGGGCCGGAAACATGGGATCTACCAACGCAGCGACCAATAAATCACAGCTGACCGTAAAATTGGTAGACAAAGATAAGCGCGATAAATCGGCGGGAATCATTGCCCAGCTGATGAAACAGGACCTTGAAAAGCAACTTCCTGATGTGAAAGTGAACTCCGCTGCCGTAGGAATCATGGGTGGTGCCGATGACGCGCCTATCCAGATTGCGGTAACCGGTAACAACATGGATTCCAATTTCGTTGCGGCTGATATTGTGGTCGAACAACTGAAAGCGATCAGAGGAACCGCCGAAGTAAAATTATCGGTACAAACCGGGAATCCTGAAATTACAGTGAATATTGACCGCGATAAAATGGCCGATCTGGGCTTAACCATGGATGTTGTTGGGGCAACGCTTCAGCAATCATTCAACGGTGACGACAATTCGAAGTACTCCGAAGGCGGAAAAGACTACGATATTTTGGTCAATTACGACGATTTCGACCGTAAAAACGTGAGCGATGTAAAAGAAGTTTACTTCATCAACAGCCGTGGCGAAGAAATCAAACTCAGCCAGTTTGCCAACATTGGTAAAGCCAGCGGGCCGTCGAAACTGGAACGCATGAACCGGATTCCTTCGATTACCATTACTTCACAGGTTTTGGGAACATCGAGCAGCCAGGTAACCGACGAGTTTTCCAAAAAGATGGAAAAAATCACCTTGCCAGGAAAAAGCACCATCAGTTTTGAAGGTGACGCCAAAAACATGGCAGAAGCGTTCGCGAATCTTGGTTTTGCCATTTTGGCTTCTATCTTGTTTGTGTACCTGATCATGGTGGCGCTGTACGATTCGTACGTTTATCCGTTTGTGGTCTTGTTCTCTATTCCAATGGCGATTATCGGGGCGTTGCTCGGATTGGCCTTGTCGATGGAACCAATCAGTATTTTCTCGATGTTGGGGATGATCATGTTGATCGGTTTGGTGGCCAAAAACGCCATCCTGATCGTGGATTTTGCCAACCAGAAAAAGGCTGAAGGCCACAATACAGTTGATGCCTTGCTGATTTCAGGCCAGGCGCGTTTACGTCCGATTTTGATGACCACGCTCGCCATGGTATTCGGTATGATGCCGATTGCATTGGCCCATGGCGCGGGAGCAGAATGGAAAAGCGGTTTGGCGTGGGTATTGATCGGCGGTTTGACCAGCTCGATGCTCTTGACGTTGGTCGTAGTACCTTGCGTTTACCTGATCTTTGACATTTTCAAACGTGAGATCAGCAATAAAAACGCGAAAAAATTACTGAAAGAAGCCGATGTGGAGGCTTTGGGGAATCATACAGGAGGTCATTAAAAAATAACCAATAGCAAACGTTAAATACAGACAAACGGCTCCAACTTGGGGTCGTTTGTTGTTTTCAGCAACTTAAAGTCATAGATTGGTTGAACAATTTGAGTTGGATTTCACGACTTAGTTTCAAATTGTAAACCAAAATGATTACTTTTTTGTATAATTGTAATCATATTCGGTTACATTAATTATTTTTTGTAAACTAAAACGGTTACAAAATGAGAAATAAAAAAAAGCTGTTGGTTGAACAACTGGACCAGAAACTGCACCATTTTGAAAAAGCCCAAATGGTCGTAGTTCCCGATAAAGGATGGATCAATGCCGTTCGCACCGCACTAAATATGACGATGGCTCAACTTGGTTCCAAACTTAACACAACCAGACAAGCCGTAAAAAGAATTGAGGATAACGAAGCCAGGGGTTCTATATCCATCAATTCATTAAAAGAAGTGGGCGAAGCATTGGATCTGAAATTCGTTTATGGATATGTGCCAAAAGACGGAACCATTGATCAATTAATCACACTAAAAGCTGAGAAACTGGCGCGGAAAGTAGTAATGCGTACCCATCAAAACATGAAACTGGAGGGACAAGGAATTGGAGACGAAAAGATAGATGAAACCATTCATGATTTGGCGGAAGAACTAAAACGGGAAATGAGAAAATCACTATGGGATTAGATTTACAATATGAGCATGGACAAACGCCTTTGGATGAAGAAGAAAAAGAAGGCCTCAAAATAAAGTCCATTACCACACAACGAGAATTGGATGAATTTGAGCAGTTAAATATTGAAAAAGCTGTTGAGTGGACGATTCACGCCTCTTTAAAGTCAGAAAAAATAGTGACTGAAAAATTCATAAAAGACTTGCACAAAAAGATGTACGGCGATGTTTGGAAATGGGCCGGTGAATTCAGGAAAACGGATAAAAACATTGGAATAAAGTGGCCTCTTATCGAACTTGAATTGAAAAACCTCGTGGATGACACCAACTATTGGATCGAACACAAAACGTATTCACCTGAAGAAATTGCCATCAGATTCAAACATAGAATTGTAGCAATCCATTGCTTTCCGAATGGAAATGGCAGACACTCACGAATGATGGCCGATGTCATTATTGAAGCTATTTTCAAAAAAGAGGTTTTCAGTTGGCATAAGTCCAATATGGTTAAACCGGATGAAACTCGAAAAAAGTATATTTCCGCATTAAAAGAGGCTGACAACGGAAACATAAACCCGCTGCTAACGTTTGCCCAAAACTAAGATCAACACTGTTTTACCTTCAATTATTTTTACTATTATTGGTCCAACAATAACTACGAAACACACGCTTATGGCTGATTCATTTTCAAACTAAAGTTTAGTGCTAAACCCCCCGAACCGTTAACTCCACACTACTAAAAAACTGTGAAAAATGACAAGAGCGGAAGTTGAGAATTATTTAGAAGAAATCGAAAGTAAACTACTCTTTGAATCTGAAAGACTTAAAATTTCATTAAATCGAGATTGGGCAAATTCTTTTCCGAATGAATCCTCAGTTTATTTGTTTCGAGAAAATGACGAAATATGTTATGTTGGAGAAACAGGAAGTTTAAAAGGTAGAATGAATGATATTTTGAATACAAAAAATCACACAATAAGAAGAAACTTTGGGAATACTCATTTTTGCGAATTTGAAAGCTATGAAAAACCGTCTTCAAAAAAAGGATTTTGTGAAGAAATTGAAATTTTGCTGAACGAAAAAATCGAACTGAATTTAACTATGTCATACATAGTTTTATCATTAGGTAGAACGGAATTAGAAGAAAAACTCGTCGACAAATATCAGCCAAAATACAACATAAAAAGAAAACGTGGAACTGGAAAAAATTACACCAAATCTGGCAAGCAACTGCTTAAAGAAAATGCATACGAAAAATGGACAATTGAAGATGATGAAAAATTAGAAACCTTATTCTGTGAAGGAAAAAAAGTAACAGAATTAAGTGAAATATTTAAACGAAATGATGGAGCAATTCGTTCAAGAATAAAAAAACTTGAACTAAAAGAAAAATACTGAATATAAAAGGGTAAACAGCAAATAGTTGAAACCGTTTGTTGTTGTTCTATTCGGTATCACCCCACAAAATACATATCAATCTCGCCTTTATTCTTCGCCGGAATTTTTCCACGGTAAACGCAGCTAAATGTGTCTTTTACCAGTTCATGGGTGATTCCTGAAATATTCACACGGCCTGGTTCACCGCTGCTTTCCATACGCGAAGCGGTATTCACGGTATCGCCCCAGATATCGTAGGCAAATTTCTTTACACCCACAATTCCCGCAACAACCGGACCGGTATGCACACCTATGCGAATTTGAAAGGCTTCTTTGCCCAGTGCTTTTTTGGTGAGCGATAGCTGATCCATGAATTGCTGAATTTCAAGCGCCGCGTTCACCACGTCAACAGCATTGGTTGTGTTGGCAACGGGCAAACCTCCGGCAGCCATGTAGGCATCACCGATGGTTTTGATTTTTTCGACGTTGTGTTTCTCCATGATCTGATCAAAAGCACTGAAGCATTCATCGATTTCGGCAACCAATTCTTTCGGAGTCAGCGTTTCGGCAATGGTTGTAAACCCTTTAAAATCGGTAAACAACACCGTTACTTCATCAAACAATTTGGCATCAGCCGCTCCTTTTGCTTTTAGTTCCGTGGCGACTTCTTCCGGAAGAATATTGTGCAACAAGCTTTCCGATTTCTGTTTCTCAACACTCAGCAAGCGGTTGAGTTTCTTTTGACGCAGGTTATTGGCTACCGTAAATCCGATGATCAATAATAACAAGGCAATTCCACCGGCAAAATAGAGAAATTCGGTGCGTTTCTTGAGCTCCTGGATTTCAATTTCACGTTCACGCACTTCAATTTCACGTTGCGTTTCCAATTCAGCAATGCTCTTTTCCATTTCACCGGAAAAAATAGAATCCTTCAGCTTGGTATACGACTTGAAGCTTTTTAGCGCCGAAGCATAATCACCGGCCGTTTCCTGCGTGTTGGAAAGCGCGGAATAAACGTCCTTGAGGTAATCGATATCGTCTAACTCAATAAGCAAACGTTCAGATTCCCGCAGCGTTTCTATGGAAAGATTTAGCAGTTTGCGGGCCTCAGCCGGATTGTTTTTCATCCGTTTCGCCTGTTCATAATAAAACGTACCTATAGAAAGCAAACAAGTTGATTTATAGGATTGGTTATTCAGCCGGTCATAAATTTCAATCGCTTTCCGATGATACTCAATTCCCTTTGGAAAATCACCGGTCTGTGCATAACTGTCGCCCTGGTTGGAGAGAATCCATGCTTCATTGTTTTCATCGCCCAGTTCTCTGAAAATGGCAAGCGCCTGTTGATTCACCTCTTGCTGTTTGACGTATTGTTCGGTTTCAAAATAAATGACGCCTTTGTTTCCGAGCAACTGCGCCTGGATTTTTCTATTCCCGATACGTTTGGCAATTACCAGCGCTTTGTCATAATAAAGAATGGCTTTTCGGTAGTTTTCCAGTGGCCGGTAAACCGTACCGATGTTCATGAGCACCGTAGCAGATTCATTATCCATACCCTGAGACTCAAACGTGCTCAGCGCCAGGTGGTAATTTTTCAACGCCATCGGATAATTGGAAACGGCCTTATAACAGGTTCCCATCGAATTGTATGCCTTTGCAATACCTTTTGGGTAATCGATCTTTTTTGCCAGTTCCAGGCATTTTTCGGCATAAAGGATTCCTTTTTCACCGTCAATCGTGCGGTAATTGAAGGAAATATCACCCAACGCATTCACCTTATTGGTATCATCCGGCATTTTCGGCAACTCTTTTAGCAGAGAATCGATGAACGGCTGCCCTTGTAACTGTGCTATCGAAACTAGCGGTAAAACAATAAGTGAAAGTAAAATTATTCTTGACCGGAGACAGTTCATGAAATTCGTTTAGCTGTCAACGAAGATAACCAACTTAAATGAGTTCTTCCGTTTAGTAAGTTTGTCAGTGATTAAGTTTTTGAGTCAACGAATCCTCCTAACTATTCAACTTACTAAACTTAAAAACTCACATAACTCATCCTTTCATTACCTTTGCACAAATTTCCCCGCATGACATTTCACGATTTAAACATAAAGAAACCGCTTTTAAACGCGCTCGACGAATTGGGCTATACAACGCCTACTTCCATCCAGGCCAAAGGATTCTCCGTGATGCTGTCGGGAAAAGACGTGATCGGGATTGCCCAGACCGGAACCGGTAAAACCATGGCTTACCTCTTGCCTACACTGTGCCAGTGGCAATTTTCCAAGGAACCACATCCGCAAATTCTGATTGTAGTACCAACCCGCGAGTTGGTGGTGCAGGTGGTGCGTGAAGTCGAAAAACTAACGCCCAACATGAGTGTGGTAGCAGGTGGTGTATACGGTGGCGCCAATATCAATACCCAGGCAGCGATGGTATTGCAGGGATTGGATGTATTGGTGGGAACGCCTGGCCGTTTGCTCGATCTGGCGCTGAAAGGTTCCCTGCAATTGAAACACATCAAAAAACTGGTGATCGATGAAGTCGATGAAACCTTAGGACTCGGTTTTCGGCCGCAATTGACGCGTTTGTTTGAATATTTACCTGCCAAGCGTCAAAATCTGGTGTTTTCGGCAACCCTTTCAGAAGAAGTGGAAGTGTTTCTGGATCAACATTTTAATCATCCCACGAAAGTAGAAGCAGCTCCGGCTGGAACACCGTTGGAACAGATTAGTCAATTGGCGTATAACGTGCCAAATTTCTATACGAAGGTCAATTTGCTGAAACATTTACTGGCTTCTGACAGCGGCATGAACAAAGTGCTGGCTTTTGTTTCCAGTAAAACCCTCGCCGATTTGCTGTTTGATGAAATGGAACCGGTTCTGGAGCACGAAGTCGGTGTGATTCACTCCAACAAGTCGCAAAATTTCCGTTTCAACTCCGTGAATCATTTCCAGAACGGAATTTACCGCCTGCTCATCGCCACCGACCTCATTGCGCGTGGTCTGGACATTACCGAAGTATCGCATGTGATCAATTTCGATATTCCGGAAGTGACCGAAAATTATATTCATCGCATTGGTAGAACGGGTCGTGCCGATCAGAAAGGACAATCCATTTCATTTATCACACCTGTTGATGAAGCTCGTATTTCGGACATCGAATCGTTTATGCAATTTAACATTCCGATTGGTGAATTACCTGCAGAAGTCGAAATTTCAGATGTGTTGATCGAATACGAAAAACCGCGTGAAGTAATGCCGAATGTGTTGGTAAAACTCCCGAAACGCGAAGATGTTGGCCCGGCGTTCCACGAGAAAAAAGCGAAGAACAAAAAGACCAATGTGCGCAAGGACCACAAGGAAGAAATGATGAAAAAATACGGGAAACGTCAGACCCGCGGACAGAAATCAACCAAAAAACGTTGACATTATATTGTAGGGGCACGTCGCGACATGCCCCTACAATATAATGTCATTCCCATACCCGTTTTTCACGATCCCAATGCCGCACATTATCCAGCATTTTTTCCAGGGTTTGCGGGTATTCGATTGATTCCTTTTCCACCGGATAATTTTCCTCGTCGAACGTATAATTTGTTTCGTAATAATATAAACTTCCACCCGGATTGTCACTGACATGAATCCTGTTAGCTGCACCGTTTTCATGAAACGAAACCACATCGGTAAAAACCGTGTGACTGAGCCGCACATCTTCAAATGAATAGGTCACTTCACCATTCTTCGCATAACAAATCACTTCGCGGTGGTTGTCTTTCCAAGGCGTAATGCGGACAGCTACTTTTTTGGTTCCGTTGAAATAATGAATTGCGCCTTTATCGGGGTCAGCTTTTAGGATTGGCTGTTCAATGGGTTCTTTGATTGGTTTTTCAGGAACCGATAATTCTTCTTTTACAGGTTCTTTAGAAACCGGTCGTTCCACTCCCTCCGTTTTTTCCGTGGTCTTCGCTTCGAGACCCTCGATTTCACGTTGCAATTGTGCTTTTTCCTTTTTCAGGGAATCCAGTTCGTGCCGGTCAGTTGATGCAACCGTTTCACGATCGGACGGTGTTTCACATGCTGTAAAACCAATCAAAATGATCAAACTGAAAACCACGCGTTTCATATCCGTTTTTCGGTTATGAATCAACTATCGCGCCATATTGTAAGCTCGGGACGCATCCCGAGCCATAATATAGCGCATCACGCATTCAATCAATCAATGGTTTCCAACCCGAATTTTTCGCCTTTATCAACCGCCGGAACGCCTTCTTTCAACCAAACAGGCATCGGTGCGCCCAACAGGTAATAATCGAAATACTGACGCATACGGATGCTCAAATCGATGCGATTGGCGTTGCGCATCAGGTTGTGGTCTTCGCTATTGTAATTCAACAACCAAACCGGTTTTTGCAAACGGCGCAAGCCCATGTACAATTCAATTCCCTGGTACCACGGAACGGCACCGTCCTTATCGTTGTGCATGATCAGCAACGGTGTTTTCACCTTCGGTAACTGAAACAACGGGCTGTTCTCCATGTACAATTCAGGTGCTTCCCAGATGTTTTTTCCGATACGGCTTTGCTGGTGTTCGTACTGGAACTGGCGACTCAAGCCACTTCCCCAGCGAATTCCACCGTAAGCCGAGAACATATTGCTCACCGGTGCTCCGGCCATCGCTGCCGCATAACGATCAGTCATCGTGATCAGTTGCGCCGTTTGGTAACCGCCCCAGCTTTGCCCTTGCAAGCCCAGACGTTTCGGGTCGATATTGGAATATTTACGCAATACGGCGTCGGTTCCGCTCATGATACAATCGTAGGCTCCGTTACCCGGATGGCCGATTTTGTAGCGAATGTCCGGAATGAAAACCACATAACCCGCTGAGGCATATTCCGTGGGGAAAATGATCGATGCTGTCGGTTTTGGAGCGTAGTGATTGTGAATTTCGTCAGAATACATTTCATAGAAATAGACCAATAGCGGGTATTCCTTGTTCGCATCGAAATTCTCAGGCTTGTAAACCAATCCCTGCAAAGCCAAACCGTCGTAACTTGTCCAGTTGATCAGCTCTACCGTAGACCAGTTATATTCGGATTGCTGCGGATTAGTGACCGAAATTTGCTTTTCCGGTGCGCCTGGTTTCATTGAAATATAAGCATCCGGATATTCGGCGTTTGAATGGCGCTGAAACAAGATTGTTTGTGCATTTTTAGCGCGTTTCAATCCAACATAACTGTGATTGGAACCTGCAATTAAGGTATAACTCAGGTTGGGGAACGAACCCGAAACGCGGTAAATATTCGTTGCTTTTGTTTGCTGATTAAATTGCGTCAAACAAAGGTTATCAGGATAAAACAACGAGGAATCCGTCACGAAATTCGTGAGCCAGTAACGGTAATTGGTATCGGCATCGCGCTCCCGCAAACGCTGTGTCACGGAAGTTAAGCGTGTTGATTTGTAATCATAATACCAGATATCATGTTCGGCCTGAACCAAAACACCGGTTTCATTTCCAGTCCAGCCCACAATTCCCATTGGCGTAGGAATGGTCGGACTTCCATTCAAATCTTCCCACCAATTGGTTTTCACAGAACACGTAAGGCAGCTTTCGATTTCAACATCTACATTCATGGAATACCATTGCTGCGTGATTTCGTTGTAATACACAAAATACCTTCCCGAAGGTGAAAGAGCGACATCAAAAACCGTTTCATCACGTAATGGCAATACGTTTCCGCTACTCAGATCAACGCGGTAATAATTGGCCGGAAGCGGCACGCGCCAGTTTTCGCCCTTGTGTTTCTCATCGTTGATTGCCAATACATACCGGTTGGTTGCTTTAGATGGAAATTGAAGCTCAAGCGAATCACGCCCAATCTGTACCGTTTTGTTGTCAGAAAGCGTATAGATATAAGCGTTGGATTTATTCTGATCACGTTTCAATTGGGAAAGTTGTTGTGGCTGAATCCGGCCATCCTGCCAGTGCCACACATCGACTTTCACCTTTTCGGCTTCGGTAAGCGTGTCTTTGAAGTCTTTTTTGGGAGCATTCCAAACGCCAAACTGAATGTAGGATTCGTCGGGCGAAAGTTTCGGTTTTGCGTGATTGGAAACCGTCCGGTTGGTCTCGAAACGTCCGGCTGTATCGGCGAAAACCGTCCAGGTGTCAGATGTGCAATCCAGCAAAAAGCCCGACCAGCGTTTTTCTTCGGTAGTATCGGTCGAATACAAACCTACGAGGTATTTATTGCTCGTCCCGAAGTTTACTTGGCTCAATTCAGTAAAACGATTCGGGGTTCTCCAGGTCTTTTTATCGGCCGTTGAAAGGATGTTTAAACGCACGGAATCTTTCTTGAATTTCTGGTGTTCTATATACGAAACATACGCGCCGTTTTTGGTGATATCGAACTGGTTTACGTTACGATAATAAGTCGTTTTCCCTACAGGATTCCAGACACCCAATACTTTTCCGTCGCTTTTTACCGGACCCTTTTTCTTGGCGAGTTTGGCTTCTGCTTTCAGTTCCTTTTTCGACAAATAACCTTTCGGCAACTCATTGGTCGTTGAAAGATAAGCCAGCCAATCACTTTCGGCGCTCACTTTAAACTCTTTCACTTTGGCAATTTTCACCAATGAATCCTTGGCAATCAACCAAATTCCGAGTGAATCTTTCGGCCATTTGTCTTTTGGCGTTTTATTGAGTTCGCATTTCCGGAGTGTATCAAAACCGGGAGTGATTTTAAACGCAAGAAAATTAGATGTTCCCGAAAATTGCGGTTCAACACCACGCGCTACAGAATCTTTTTTACCGGTTTCGTTGTTGATGATGAACAAAAATCCGTCGCCACGATGCGGTTTTATAGTATAAGCGCTGTATTTACCGTCGGGCGATAATTGCAGATCACCTATTTTTTTCCAATCGTTGTAGATGCTTGGATCGATGATTTTCTTTTGCGCGAGAGCGGGAACCGAAGTAAATACCAGGCTCAGGAGAAGAATTGCTTGTATGGTTTTCATCACTATTGAGAATGAGTCGTGTAAGGCCGTAAATATAAATACTTAATTCGTTGCCGGATAGTCTATTTCTACAGTTATTTGGTTTTTTGAGTTGTCCTGTTATCTGAGTTGCTACTGTGGTTAACGAGTAAATTCCTAAATTCAGAACCTGAAACCTAGACTGAAGACTAAAAGACATAAGACTATAGATAATATGAAATTTACACGGCATTTTTTTCTCCTGATAAGTTTGGTCCTGGCCGGAACTGTAACCGCACAGCAATCAATTAAGCAATCGGTTATTTTTCCGCAGCCCAATGAGTTGATGACCAACGGACAATCTTACGAACTAAATGGCCGGATTCGCTACGTAGCAACGGAGGAAGAGAAAAAAGCATTGGCGGTGGTACAACCGCAATTTACGTTGCTGCATGGTTTGACCTTTAAGGAAGTTTCAGCCGATTCAGCGCAGGATTTGTACTTTTATTACCAACCCCGATTGGAGAAAGAAAACTACCAGCTGGAAATCACCAAACAAGGAATTTCCATCAAATACGGTGATCCTGGCGGATTGATGTATGCTTTCCAATCGCTTGACCAATGGATGGAAGATCAATTTCAGGAAATCAAACTGGCAGGTGTACAGATCATTGATTCACCGCGTTTCGCTTACCGGGGTGTTCACCTGGATTGCAGCCGGCATTTTTTCACGATTCCGGAAATCAAAGCATTTTTGGACCAATTGGTCGTGCTCAAATTCAACACCTTTCATTGGCATTTGACCGATGATCAGGGCTGGCGACTGGAAATCAAACAGTATCCAAAACTCACCGAAATCGGTGCATGGCGCGATAGTACGGTGATCGGGCATTATAGCCGGAGTCCGCGTGAATATGAGCATAAACATTATGGTGGCTTTTACACGCAGGAAGAAGCGCGCGAAATCGTTCGTTATGCCGCCGAAAGAGGAATCACCGTAGTTCCGGAAATTGAACTTCCCGGACATGCGCGTGCTGCTTTGGCTGCTTACCCCGAAATGGGCTGTACCGGTGAGCAATTGCCCGTTGAAGGTCTGTGGGGTGTTTTTGACGATGTGTTCTGCACACAACCGGAAACCATTCAGTTTTTAAAGAATATTTTAGCCGAGGTCATTGCCGTTTTTCCATCCGAAACCATTCATATTGGTGGCGACGAATGTCCGAAAACACGTTGGGATGTGTGTCCGAAATGCCAGAAAGTGCGCCAGGAACAAGGTTTACACGACAGCCATGAATTGCAGAGTTATGTCATTCGCGAAATGGACGCTTTTTTGAATGCCAACGGGCGAAAACTGATGGGTTGGGACGAAATTCTCGAAGGAGGCCTGGCTGACAATGCGCAAGTGATGTCGTGGCGTGGTACTGAAGGCGGAATTGCTGCTGCGAAACTACACCATCCGGTGGTAATGACACCTGGCTCACATTGTTATTTTGATCATTACCAAAGTACAAACCCGAATGAACCGCTGGCGATAGGTGGCTACACACCGCTTGAAAAAGTGTATGCGTTTGAACCGGTTCCCGAAGGATTAACCACCGAGGAACAAAGTTATATTTTGGGCGCGCAAGCCAATATCTGGACAGAATACCTTCCTGATATGAAAAGCGTTCAATACACTATTTTCCCACGATTGGCGGCTATGTCGCAAGTGCTTTGGACAGTGAACAAACCCGATTACAATTCGTTTGTAAACCGCATGGCGATAGATTATCTGCCACGTTTGTATGAACAAAACATCAATTATTCCACCGCTTTTTTGGATCCCACAATCAACCTTTATCCTACTGAAACGGGACTTACCTATTCGTTGGAAAGCAATGTCGGTTCGATTTGGGTAAATGGGAAAACAGGGAATGACATCAAACTAAATCGAACACCTACAGTGGAATTTATCACCGTCAATGTGGAATGTGATTACCGTGATGAAGTCACCCGAAACCTGAAATTTGATTTTGTCACGCACCCACTAATCGGAAAACCGGTGCATTTTATCACGCCACCCAATAAACGCTACAGTCATCATGACAGTTTGGGATTAACAGACGGCGTTGTTGGTACTTTTCCGTGGAAAGGAAGCCAGTGGCTCGGATTTTCCAACGATACGGTGCAATTCTCCATCGATTTGGGCGAAGTAACTACTTTTAGCCACTTCCAAACCGGATTTCTGGAAGATCAGGGTTCGTGGATCTATTACCCGAAAACGCTGATGATAGAAACCAGTACTGATGGAAAAAAATTCAAGCATCAGAAACCTTATAGCGCCAACAAGTCAACCGTTATCTGGCGAAAAAAGTGCAAAGCGAAAGTGATTCGTGTCACCATTATTAACGAGTCGAAAATACCTCAGGGCAAACCCGGTGCGGGCAACACACCCTGGACGTTTATTGATGAAATCATGATATACTAAGAAACCATGGAACTGGAATTATGTGTGGCTTCGCTGGAAGCAGCCCGTTTGGCAAGTAGACTTCCCGTGCAGCGAATTGAAACCTGCGTGGCGCTGGAACAGGGCGGATTGACGCCTACTCCCGGAATGGTTTCCTGGATTCACAATACGTTTCACGAATTGGAACAACATGTGCTGATTCGACAGCGGGCCGGTGGTTTTCACTACTCGTATGACGAAGTTGTGGTGATGCGCAACGACATTCTTGAGTTTCAGCGCTTGGGCGTAAAAGGAGTCGTGATTGGTGCGCTAACCGCTGACAAAAACCTCGACAAAGATGCGTTGGGAGCATTGCAACGGGCGGCAGGAAATATGGATTTAACTTTTCACCGTGCGTTTGATGAAGTCAGCAACTGGAAGACCACCATGGACCAGCTTGTTAATATGGGTTTCAAGCGCATTCTCACCAGCGGCCAGGCCACGTCAGTCAACGAAGGTTTAGCCACGCTTGAAGAAATGGTTGGGTATGCCAACGGACGAATTGAAATCATGGCCGGTGGTGGTGTGCGAGCGAATAATATTCAAGCTGTAAGACAAACAGGTGTTGCTGCTATTCATTTTTCGGGAACAAGTTCTCAAGCCATTGATGCAGAAAGTCGTTTTTCAACGGTTATTAGTAAGGTCGATGAATCATTGATCCGGGAAATGCTGGATGTTGTATTATAAACCAGTGGGGGCGCGATAAATCGCGCCCCCACTGTAAAACACCAAGTGCTATAAAATCATTCCTTGATAACTCTCAAAGTCTGCAAATCATTCCCCACCTGCAATTGCACAAAATATAATCCCGG
Source organism: Candidatus Fluviicola riflensis (assembly GCA_002243285.1). GTDB lineage: Bacteria > Bacteroidota > Bacteroidia > Flavobacteriales_D > Crocinitomicaceae > Fluviicola > Fluviicola riflensis. The sequence goes on from CP022585.1 coordinate 4,162,777, forward strand.
TTGCTCTTTTTTCAGGTCAACAGTCAATTCATTTCCAGCAACCTCATCGATAATCGTAACCATTCTTCCCATGGCGTCTGTAACCGAAATACGGGAAACATCAACACCATTCAGTAACAATGTAAACTTGTCTGCTGTAGGATTCGGGAATAAACGAACATTGGCAGCCGGATTTTCACCCAAACCGATCTGGTTATAATTCTGGCAATCACTGGTATCCGTACAACCGTTTACCGTTACTTCAACAGCATAAATACCGTTTACAGTCGGTGTGTAATTCTGGCTGGTTGCCAGTGAAATCGGAATATTGTTGTTATCGCAATCCAGCCATTGATAGTTTGCACCAGATTCGGCAACTTGTATTACACCCAGGTTCACTGTTAAAGCTACGTCAATCGGATTAGCTACCGTCAGATTAAGCGTTACTGTACTATCACAACCATCAACAGATGCTAATGTTGTCATAAACGTTCCGCTGGTTGAATACGTAGAATCACCCACAGTCACACTTTCACCGGCACAAATACTCAGTGTTTGCGAAGAAGAAAGTGCAGGCAATGCTGTTAGATTCGTGGTAACTGTACTATCGCACCCACTCACTACTGATGAAAGGGTCGTTATATGTGTTCCGCTGGTTGAATACACAGAATCTCCAACCGTAACCGATTCACCCGCACAAATAGTCAATGTTTGAGTTGAAGCAAGCGCCGGCATTACTGTTAAATTCGTCGTAATTGTACTATCGCAGCCTACAGCATTTGTCAGGGTATCCAAATAAACTCCCGAAGTGTTGTAGTTATTCAGGCCTACTGTCACCGATTCGCCATTGCACACACTAAGTGTCTGCGAAAACGAAGATGGAGCGGAAGACGGGATCGTTACCCCCACGTCCACCATACATCCGCCCTGGTCTGTAATGGTAACGGTCTGAGGGCCCGCCGGCAAATCGTTCACCGTACTTGTGGTATCTCCGGTTGTCCATGCATATGTATATGGGCCCACGCCTCCCGAAGGCACAATCGTTACAGATCCGTTATCCGAACCGCTGCATGTAGGAACAATTGCAGTCATAACGCCATATAAAATAGCTTCTGTGAAACCAACAGTTGGGGTAATATTCCCCGTTCCTGTGATCGGAGTACCTGCGTCAATACGTATTCTTCCGTCGGAACCGTTTCCTCCTATTCCAAAGTAAGGACTTCCGGGTATTTGAGAAGCGCCTCCTGTTCCACCAATAGCTGAAACTATACCGTCATTAACCATTGAAAGTGTTGCAATCCAGATACTTCCTCCGGAACCACCGCCACCTCCACCGCAGTTTCCTGTGCCGTCGCTTCCACCATTACCACCATTGCAAAGGATAGAACCCGCTGCATCAATTATAACAGAACCAGCATTGATGATAATCAAACCTCCTCCTGCGCCACCGCCACCGGCACCACAATCGTAACCGCCTGAACCGCCGCCGCCGCCTGAACCAGACAACATGCCTGAAAGATCAGCAGTGCCATAAGCCGGCCCGGCAAAACCACCGGAAGGATTACCGGAAGCGCCACCTGCTATAACATAACCTGCACCACCGCCGCCACTCCATGAACCACCAGCATTACCAACACCGCCTGTATTAGCGCCGTCTGTACCAGCCAAAGGACCTGCTGGCGACGAAAAAGAACCATTTCCGCCATTACCACCTCCGGCAACACCAATTCCTCCGATGCCACCATTCGTATAGGTAACACCATCTGCACCATTTCCGCCACTCGCGGTTAAGATTCCGTTAATCGTAGCGGCACCTGTACAATAAACGATCAATGGAGCCGATCCTGTAACGGTAACAGTAACTCCTGGATCAATCGTAAAGGAACTGAAGTTGTAGGTTCCCCCTGCCAATGTAGTGTTTGAGGAAGCTATATAGCCTCCGTCGGTACCGTCACCGGAAGAGAAACAAGGTTGTGCAAACAAGGTGCCCGACGTGAGCCCTAATGCGAGGATGATTAGTTTTTTCATGTAGTAAATTAAAATCGATTCAAAGCTAGTGATTTATAAGCAAAAACTATCTGGGTTCAATCAGAACTAATCATTTCGGTAAAAAGGCGTTGGTTAATTAACAGGTTATTCGAAAACAAAAAAAGCCCGTCAACCTAAGTTAACGAGCCTTCCTTTTATGAATTACAATTAGTTCTTCGTAATCTTCAGTGTCTGAATACGTCCCCCAACCTGAACGTTCAGGAAGTAAACGCCTTTGCTTTCGCGTGACAAGTCGATTGTCATTGTATCGGTTGTGAGCTGTGATTGCATGCGCACCAAACGGCCCGTTACATCCGTCACAGTCAATTCTTCAACAGGCACCAGGATTCCAAACGAAACGGTAATGATTCCAGTAGTTGGATTCGGATACAACTGTATGGCCAAATCATCAAATTCATTGATGCCAACCACGTTGTAAGCAACACAGCTACTTGTTCCCGAACAGCCATTTGCTGCAGTTACCTGAACCGCATAACTTCCGTTAACAGTTGGGATGAATGTTTGTGATGTCGCACCCGGAACGGCCGCATTTCCATTATTACAATCAATCCATTGGTACGTTCCGCCATTCTGACTGGAAGAAAGAATACCGTTTGTCAATGTTGTAGCCGTGTTTACGGAGTTTTGAGTAATCACAACACTTTGACAGGTTCCGGCTGTAACGCAACCACCTTCACCACGCACGAAATACGTTCCCGGAGTGGATACATTCAACGTTGTTCCCGATCCTACGGATGTTCCGCCACATGAACCACTGTACCATTCCCAGTCGGTTGCATCATTGAGATTTCCGGAAGCGATTGTCAATGTGGTATTTCCACCTGTACAGAATGAGGTTGTCCCGCTAATAGTCGGATTATCAGGATTGTCGCAAGGAATGGAAGGTGTGTAACAAATTTCCAATCCCCACGAAGCCAAAGCACCACCGTCCTGATTTTCCGCATCGGAAACGGTCAGTGTCCAGATTCCTGACATGTTTTCACCATCAAAATCGGAAAGTGAGCCAGTAGGCTGGTAAGCATTTCCGTCAGTTGGCGGACAAGGCAAAGTTGCAGAAGCCGCTTCGTCGTCGAACTCAACATCAAAGTTGTTGTTGTCTGTACAAACACCTCCGAATAAGGTCACGACAGTTCCCTGCGGAGATGTAAGTGTAAAGCTCAAATCTGACATGTAGGTGTGGGTTCCTGTAAGATTCACCACATTCAAATCGTTGATTGTTGCGTTGGTCGGAATACTCAGCGTTGAAGTAACAGTTGGTGTTCCTGACGCAGAAATACTCACAGGAATGTTGGTGCTATTAAACGTTCCGCAGGAAGATGTCGTGAATGAAAATGCAGTTGTATTTCCGGCACTTGAGCACGAATTGTACGAATTGACTCTCCAGTAATACGTCGTTGATGCTGCCAATAGCGTTGCTGTATAGTTCGGCGAAGTAAGTCCGGTTGCCGATTCAACAACGGAAACAAAAGCTGCGTCGGTTGCAATCTGAATGTCGTATAACATTCCAGCGTTCGGGTTCGACCACGTCAATGTGAGAGGCAATCCAGCTGACGGTTCCGCATCAGCAGGAGTCAACAATGTAGAAACGACCGATGTGTTCGTTGAAACCGAAATAGTAGCAGGTGCCGTGTGAATTCCTGAAGTGGAATTTCCCTGAACAGTGAACGGATAAGTTCCCGGTGAAACTCCGGCTGTACCACTGATCGTCAACGTACTTGAGTTACCCGGAGTTACCGGATTCGGAGAGAACAAAGCTACCAAACCGCCCGGAAGTCCCGTTGCGGAAAGTGTTACCGGATCTGTGTACGAACCAATTTGACCAACCTGAACGGTAAACACACCATCTGATCCCTGGCAAGCACTCACCGAGCTGGTTGTAAGACTAACGGTATAATCGTTTGTTGCTGCCGTGATCGTGAAAACGTTGTTAGAAATATCGAAGAATGTTCCGTTTTCGCAAATTACCATGATAATCGCATTGGTTGTAGAGCTGTTCGGAACAGTTACATCTTGACTTCCGTCATTCGGAACATCATTGGCGATGTTGGTGAACGTAGCGCCGCCATCGAGTGAAATCATAATATCCACATTGGCGCATGAAACCGGCGCAGCCGTTGTATTGGCAACACTCCAGGTAACGGTTTGCGTTGAATTCCCAGGCCAGGTAATTCCTGCAGCCGTTGGATAATTTACGACAAACGGCCCGGCAGAAGTGGTTGTAGTAACGGTAATATCTTCGTGATCGTTACAACTTCCGTTTACTTCATTGTCACGCACCACCACCCGGAAATTCATCGTGCGGTTTACGGAAGGAAGAACTTCCCAGGTAAACGGCCCGCCTGCCAAAATGGATGGAATTGATGGAAAATAACGCGTTGGGTTGGTCGTCGGTGAAAAAGAACGGAAGTTTGGTCCGCCGGTAGCCGTCGCAACTGGTGGCTGCGTGCTGTTTTCGCTGTTCATCTGCTCCCAGCAATAGGTCAATACATCACCATCCGGATCGGAAGCAATTGCAGTCAATGCGAAAGGTGTGTTCGCAGGAACTGTTACATTTCCAACTGTTGCGGAAATCGTAGGCGTTGTTTGCGAAGGAATTGCTGTAATAACAGGACAGGTATGTGATCCACCGGTAATGAAGGTTCCGATTTCCTGCAATGAAATTCCATGGAAATGATCGTCTGAGTTACTCTGAACATCCATTGGCGAACAAATTCCGGCGTAAGCCATGATCGTTGAACCACTTCCCGGCTCCATCGCTGTTGTCGTATTTGCATTTCCGCTGCAAGAACCTGCATTTCCACGGAAAGTGTGGTTCCCACTGAATTCATGTCCCATTTCGTGGGCTACATAATCGATGTCGAACGGATCACCGACAGGAGCGCCACTTCCGGTAACACCGCGGGCTTTCTGACTGCTGCTGCATACAACTCCCAATCCGGCCAAACCACCACTATTGGTCCCAAAAACGTGGCCAATATCATAATTGGCAGAACCGATTACGGTGGTCACATTCGTTTGATTTTGCGTGATCATGCTTCCGGGATTTCCGTTTGTATAAGGATCGGAACCGGAATTGGTGTAAATCAACAGGTTATTATTGGCAACAATGGTCATTGTAATGGCCATATCACGCATGTAGACACCGTTCACACGATTCATCGTCGTTACCTGGGCGGCTTGCGCCAGTATAACCGTTCCGCCATGAAAAGCAGTGTATTCACCGGTTGCGGCAAGCGCCAAACGGTACGTACGCTTTTGGCATGTACCAAAGCTTTTCGCTACGAAAACAGGTGTCCCGTGCTCAAAAAAAGTTTCAACAGCAGGAGCTTCTACATCACACTGAAATGTTTTTGTTGATACAAAATCAGCTTTGGAATAAATAATATAATGCTCGATATCGCCGCCGCCAAACGAATATGGATCTATAAAAGTGGTCGATTGATTCGGATAAAGGATCATGGCATGGAAACCCTGTGGAGTGAGGTCCAGTTTCACCATTTCACCGCTTCCGTCAGCCGGCACACCATCGAAGGCACGGATTTCAGGAAATGCAGCAGCCAAATCTTCATGCATGGTGGTGTTTTCGTGTACCTGGTAGGTCCCGAATGTTCCGTCAGCTTTCGGCAATTCGATAAACACCGGCAAATAAGAAGGATCATCAATGCGTTTGGCCGTGTTCAATTTAGCGCGGATTGCTTCCACATCCAATTTAAACGTTAAGTACTTGGTTGGGAGAATGTAACGTGTTCCAACGGTTGGAATGGCTGATTCCTGGATCTTTCGCCAAGGGCCCTTCTCATGCTTTTCCTGGGCATAGAGCCGCAGGCTGCAGGACGCGACAAGGAGAATCGCACCCAGCAGGTGTAGAGAGTTTTTCATTTTCGTATAGTTTTAGGTGATCAATTTACTGTTTTTTTCGTTCCATTGCAAAATCTGACAACACTTTCACCTGTCTTCTCCGTTGACAATTTGTTTATCTCACAGGGAATTCTAGATTTGTAGTATAAAGATCATTCATACCAACTGCTATGACATTTGTTACCCAACTTCGCTTTCCGTTTACGTTCGATCCGCAGTTGCTCAAAACCGATCTTGAAGCGGTATTAAAATACGAATGGCCGGAACATTATAACAAAGGTGCTTATTCCGGAAACTGGTCGTCGATTGCGTTGCTTGCTCCCGGTGGTGATTCCAGAAATATCAACGCGATGCCTAGTGAACAATCGCCACTTTTGGAAACAGAATTGCTAAGCGATTGCCCGACTTTCAAACGTATTTTGGACCAATTTCCGTTTGAAAAGACCAGTGCGCGGTTATTGTGTTTGGAAGTCGGCGCTGAAATCAAGCCTCATCGCGACAATTGTTTGGGTTACGAAGATGGTGTTTTCAGAATACACATTCCTGTTGTGACCAATCCGGAAGTAGAATTCATCCTTGCCGGCGAGCGCATTGTGATGGAGGAAGGAACGTGCTGGTACATCAATGCGAACGAAGAACATTCGGTTGCGAATCGCGGAACGGAAAACCGGGTTCATTTTGTTATTGACGGCATTCGCAACGCCTGGACGGATGAATTGTTTTTTGCCCAGGCACCTGAAAGTTCGTTTGAACGGCCACCAACCCCAATTTCAGCGGAACAAAAGGAACAAATGATCGCTGAGCTGGAACGATTGGGAACTCCGGCAGCGATGGAATTGATAAGGCAGTTGAAGGGAAGATAAATGATCTTTGATTAAAAAAATTAACTTATTGATAATCAAGTTGTTAATCTGTGGGCGTTCGTAATATTGCGAATTTGCAAAATGACCATTTTGCAATATTACTATAGTTTTGATATTCAGATAGTTATACTGACTTATCGCGCAATTCCCATTTTCACCTTTTTTCCTTTGATTTTCTGATCACGAATTTCCGCAATTACCTGATTGGCCTTCTTTGCTTTCACCGCCACCAGACAGCTGTGATCCAAAACAGTAATCAAACCGATGTCATCTTGTTTCAGCTGTCCGATTTTCGATAAAAATCCAACAACATCGATCTTGTTGATCTTGTCTTTCTTTCCACCGCCTATGTAGATCGTTTTCCAGATCGGTGCGTCAGGTAAGGGACAATCCTCCGAAAGTTTTAGTTCAGGAATGTCTTCGTTCAGATAATCGGGTTGGCGATCTGTTTTTGCCATAACCAAATATGCATTTCCGGTAGCTGACTGTCGTGCTGTACGTCCGTTCCGGTGAATGAACACATCTTCGGTATGCGGCAATTGGTAGTGAATAACGTGCTGAATATTAGGAATATCCAGGCCGCGGGCTGCCAAATCGGTCGTCACCAAATAATACGCGCTTCCGTTGCGGAATTTGATCAATGAGCGTTCCCGTTCGTCTTGTTCCAGACCACCATGAAAAAACACGTTTGCAATATCGGCACTGGCCATAAATTCACTCACGCGTTCAACTGTTTCGCGGTGATTACAAAAAATCAGCGTCGATTCAGCCGTGAGATTGCACAAGAGATGAACAAGTGAATATAACTTTTCGGTATCGTCGGTGACAATTTTGTGCAACGACAATCCGCGGGTTTCTGTGGTGAGAAAATCAACCGTAACCGGATTGGCTATTTCTGTGAAGGCCGGAATTGTTTCCAGGTTCGTGGCCGAAACGAGCATGCGGTGACGCACACGTTTCAATTGTTTCAGGATGATCGTCATGTCTTCCTGAAAGCCCATTTCAAGCGATTTATCAAATTCGTCCAGCACCAATGTACGAACCAATGAAAGATCCAGGTTACCGCGATTGAGATGATCTACGATCCTTCCGGGCGTTCCGATGAGCAAGGCAGGTGGTTCGGAGAAATTGTTTTTCTCAATTTTCATCGAATGTCCGCCATAGGTCGTGTTGACCTTAAATTCCGTTCCCATCGCACGAAAAACCTGTTCGATCTGCAAGGCCAGTTCACGCGTTGGAGTTATGACCAAAGCCTGTACGCCAGTTACTTCCGGTTGCAGGTTTTTCAATAAAGGCAATAAAAATCCAAGCGTTTTACCCGATCCGGTAGGCGCCAAAACGACCAATTGATCATTGGTTGCAGCCACTTCTAGGACTTTCTCCTGCATGGGGTTCAATTGTTCGATACCAAGGCGTTGCAACAATGCGGGAATGGGAATGTTCATGGGGCAAAGGTAGGTAATTATTGTTGGTTGGGTAAATGGGGTGCTGGACGAATCCCCGTGTATACGTTTTTGTTGTCGATCCAAAATGAAATTCGGGAATTCGGGTGTTCGGGATATTCCGAACACCCGAATTCCCGAATTTCATCAACGAAAAATAGTTCAAAAATGATAATTGATTATCTGATCCTAATACTGAAAATTATACACTGTAATGGCGCGGGATGCATCCCACGCCTACAGTGTTTTACAATCAATTTTCAACGCTTCTGCGAAAGGAATTGGCCCATGACAAATAACATTTCATTTTCCCAACTGCATTTGCAGGATTTCACTCCTTTCCTCTTTTACGTGGAGCTGTATGTTTAGGAAATCGCTAACTTGGTAACATCATCTGTTTAAATCCGGAGTTTTGATCTATCCTATCATTTTTGTACTGATCCTGATTGCTTTTACCTACCGTAAAGAAGTCACAGCGAAACGCCTTGCAGACAAACCGATCTGGTATCCGTATCGCAAACTCATTGCTTTGCTGTCGATTACCATCATACCCATCGTTTTGGCGAATACGTTTATTCCCGAGCGTCACCTGATCACGCCACAGGAACGCATCGACGCCGCAAAGGAAAATGGTGACCAGTACACGGTTTCTATTGCTTACAAAGACCTTTGTGCTCAATATCCTGATAGTGTCGCTTTGCACCTGGATTGCATCGACATACTGGCTGAGTACCACAATTACGATTTTGAGGATTTGACGCGCGTATTCAGCAAGATCAATCCGGATCCGGAAACGTTTACGCTCATAAAAGCATACATTCAGCTGATGGTGGAGGTTCCGGAAAGAAACGATAGTTTACTTCAATCTATTCCGGATAATCATCCGCTTGTCAATTACCTGAAAGCATTGGAAGGCTGGCAAAAAAACACGCTTTCGGTGAGTGAACTGGAAAAACTTCTCCACCGGGAAATCAAGTTGAATCCGAATAACAGACGCCCTTACCGGTTGCTTTTAGCAGTATACACGCTTTCCGACAATGCGCAAAAAAAGGATGAACTTCTCTGTGATCCACAAGCCGCACCGTTTTTTAGTTTTTCGTTAAAGAACAATTATTACTTCAAACAGGGGCATTGGGGCCTTTACTTCCAAAATATTTATGAATCGCGCATTCTTTCGGTTTCATGGCTCACCTTTTTGGCAGCTTTACTGGTTTCACTCGTTTGGGTCATTTTCCTGCGTTCGATGGACGTTTTCAATCGTGAGAAATGGCTGCCTATCATAATCGTATTTATCGGCGGAGCGCTGTTTACTCATTTGTGTCTGGCGTTTTACGATACAGCCGAACTCTATTTTCATTTTGGCATCAACGGCGAAGCGCTCAACGATTTCATGTATTGTTTTACGGTAATCGGTGGCGGTGAAGAATTAGTGAAACTGGTTCCGTGGGTGCTGTTTGCGTTTTTCAGCAAACGAATGAAAGAACCGTATGATTACCTGTTTTATGCTTCCATTTCAGCATTGGGATTCGCGTTTGCCGAAAACCTGATGTACCTGGAAGACAGCGGAAATATTGTGGGCAGAACTATTATGTCTTCGGTCGGTCACATGTTTTTTGCATCCATTGTGGCTTATGCGTTTATCCTGGCAAAATACCGCTACAAGCAACGCATCTGGAAAATCATTACGCCTATTATCGGGTTCATCGCAGCAGCATTGGCACACGGTTTTTATGATTTCTGGCTCATTAGCGATGCCGTGAGTGATTTTTCGTTTGTGACCATCATTTTCTTTATCGGCTCGTTGCACGTGTGGTTTTTCTTTAAGAACAATGCACTCAACAATTCAGGATTTTTCAGCGCCAGCAATGCCTACAACGCCAATTTTCAGCAGGATTTACTCACTTTTTCACTGCTGGCGATCCTGATGGTGGAATACATCATTATGAGCTGGAAATATGGCGCCGATGATGGAAACATCCGGATCCGGTCGAGTGTGATCATGGTATTCTTCTTTTTGGTCTATGTTTCGGTGATGTTGCATCGTTTCGATCTGCGGAAAGGTGTGTGGAACAAATGGCGCTTCCGGATACCTTCTTTCTCCAGATCAATTTTTGGAATGACGAGCAGTGATGACGAAGAGGAAGAACAGGATTTTATCGGTTTGAAACTGCGGTTATTTGCCCCGAAAAGCAATCCGTATATCGGTGATAAATTACCTAAAAGTGGTGTTTGCGTACAAAAGATCGAGGTCAACGGCCAAAGTGGCTGGTACGTGTTTCAGCTCAACTCTCCGATCAATTACAACAATTACGTTTCTACGCACATAATCCTGAAAAACAAGTATCCGAATCAACCGCTCAGCGAACCGAAAATTGAGATTTACTTCCTGTTTATTCCGGATATTCACCTGCTGGAATCGGAAAACCTGAACGTGAAACAATTGCGGTATGCAGGAAGAGCGTATTCGATGCCGGTTTGATTCTTCGACCACGAAGAAAGATCGCTGATTATAATTTCCCCGACTAGTCGTGGACTGGTTTCATTTCCCACGAATGCACGAATGTGGCTCGCCTAACGGACACGCTTTATGCTGATAATCATTCCTTGTTGTAATTGTCGGCGAGTGCGTTAGCCGAGCAAAAAATTAGTGAATTCGTGGGAATTCTTTTTAGCCTTTTCATCAGCTAGCTGATGGAAATATGTGGGAGAAATCAATACAAATCCGTCATCAGTTTATCAACAAGCACTTTGAGTTCTTCCAGTTCGGTTTCCACTTTTGTTAAGCGGGCTTCCAGTTCGCTCACGTTTTTTCGGGCGGGTTCACCAGTGTAAGCACTTTCATCGAATTCGGGAACAGGTGCAAACAAATGACAGTAACGCGCTTCTTTTTGTCCGGGTTTGCGTGGAAGTTGTTCTACAAACGGAATTTCATAGCCTGCCAGATTCTCTAGCGTTTGCTGCACTTCTGCTAAGTCTTCGAAATCATGCAGGCGTCCGGAATTAGAATTAATTTCGCCAGCAGTAAGAGGTCCACGCAGCAGCAATAAACACAACACTGATGTTTCGGCCGGATCGAGCGGATAATGAACCGCGATCGCGTGTCGGTATTTCAGCGCACGGCTTCCACTTGCCCCAATCACATTGGCCGAAAGGTGTTTACGTTTCAGGGAATCAAGCGCCAATACAACTGTTTCTTCATCGTATTCCACCACCGGATTGCGGGCCGATTTCTGGTTACATGCCGTGACCAATGCATTGAGTGTAAGCGGGTAATAATCAGGTGTTGTTTTACTTTTTTCAATCAGCGCGCCTAATACGCGTTGTTCTTCGGCGGTCAATTGAGGCAAAGCAGCTGCAGATTCCATAGATGTGTTGTTTGAAACGAATATAGAAATATTTACGAAAAAAGCCTCTCACATACGCAAGAGGCTTTCCTATAAAAAGACGGTAAAAATTACTGTACAAAAACGGTTTCCTCAGAAGTCGTTTCCTGTTCTACCTTAATAATTCCTTGTCCAACCAAAGGGCCGTAAGATGCTTCGATATTCAAAACAGCTACTCCGGCCTGGCCCAACTGGTACACATCATTAAAATTAAATGTTGCTTCACCAGAGTCATTAGTGGTAGTTGTTTTATCGAGAACTACATTTTGGTTTCCCTGAGAAGTTGTTGATTCACCTTTGACACGAACGGTGGCGCCACTAACATAAGAATTGGTGGTATCCAACACGTAAATTTTCGCAATTGTATCTTTCTTTTTCCGACAACCGGAAGAAGAAAACACAACACCAACCGCAACCAGTGCGATCATCATTAGCGGAACTCTGAAAATTGTCTTCATGACTAAATTAGTACTACTTAAAAAATAATCCACCACTAGAATTATGTGAGCATATTCGTTGTCGTGGAGGAGTACTGTAAACTTACAGCATCCATTGTTGTTAATTGTGAGCCTTTGTATATTTGAGAGTCATTCGTTAGCAAAAGCCTTATAGGAATGAACAATCGTTTTAGCAAAGACCTGTTTTATTTCAAAACCCCTCTGTTACAAGGGAATAATTGCTTTCTAATTAAGGCTCCAGGTAAACCGTTTCTACAGCAGTAATGTGCGCACGGCAATGAACGTAACCTGAACCTTCACTTACATTTTTCTTAGCGATGATGTCAAAATAACCCGTTGTTTCTCCCTTATCCAAACCGTCAAAAAACTCTGCCATGTCGAAATAAGCAAATCCTGAAGAGTTTGTATTCACTGTATCTACATAAGCAGGTGTCGGAGGATTGGAATTAACGTCGGCAATGATGATTACTTTGGCGTTTTCCATCAATTCGTTGTTGGAAGAACGAACGAATACTTTCAAAACCGATGGATTTTTGTTCTTGCATGCACTTAAAACAAGTAACATCGATACCATCGACAGGTAGGTCAGATTTCGTAGGGTTTTCTTCATATTATTCATTTTCTACTCGTAAAGATAAACTTTTTTGCGTTTACAATGTCGTAACCTGCATTTTCGTAATTTCGTGCTGTAAACCAATGTCACACCTTAAACTTCAATCTGCACCAAAAGGTTACACGTAACGTCAACTTTTTGATACTATGACGTAAGAAGTTTGAAAAGGTTGTAGGTAAATACAGATATGATACAAGAAAATATAGAGCAGGTTCGGCAGGAAATAACTGCTTTTGCGATTTCGAGCGAGCAAACACTGGAGCAGTTCCGTATTCGGTTTCTCGGATCAAAGGGAACGGTGAAAGAATTGTTCGGTGAACTAAAAACGGTTCCCAACGAAGAAAAACGTGCAGTGGGCCAACTATTGAATGAGTTGCGTCAGCTGGCCGAAGAAAAACTGGCTACGGCGAAAGAATCGATTGAAAATCAGCAAAGCAATGCTTCGGATGTGGATGTTACCCGCCCGGGTGAACCGGTTCCGTTTGGTTCGCGTCATCCGCTTTCACTGGTGCGCAGCGAAATCATCGCCATTTTCGAACGCATTGGTTATACGGTTTCGGAAGGACCGGAAATTGAAGATGACTGGCACAATTTCTCGGCACTCAACTTTCCGCCTGAACATCCTGCCCGCGATATGCAGGATACGTTCTTTATCGAAAAAGGCGAACGCGAAATGGCTTTGCGTACACATACCTCATCGGTACAGGTGCGCGTGATGGAATCTTCCAAACCGCCAATCCGTACTATTTCTCCTGGACGCGTTTACCGCAACGAAGCTATTTCTGCACGGGCACATTGCTTTTTTCACCAGATCGAAGGATTGTATATTGACAAAAACGTTTCGTTTGCCGATTTGAAACAAACGCTTGATTATTTCGCGAAATCATTGTTCGGTGAAAAAGCACGTATTCGTTTACGTCCATCCTATTTCCCGTTTACCGAACCAAGTGCGGAAGTGGATGTTTCGTGTACCATTTGTAACGCCAAAGGCTGTAATGTCTGTAAATACACAGGCTGGCTCGAAATTCTGGGTTGTGGAATGGTAGACCCGAATGTGTTGGCCGCTTCCGGTATCGATCCGGAAGAATACACCGGTTTTGCTTTCGGAATGGGAATTGAACGCATTGCCCAACTCAAATTTAAGGTCAACGACCTGCGTTTGTACTCGGAAAACGATGTGCGCTTTTTGAAACAATTTGACGGCGTTAATTTCTGATCATGGGATTGTTCACCCGACAACAAACCGTTACATTCCCGTGGGTTCGACTCACCTCTTCCGTGCAATTGCATGATTTAATGGAGCAATCGGAAGAAGTGCCGGTATTGTTTTTCAAACACAGCACCAGTTGTACTATTTCAGCGATGGCCAAAAACCGGTTCGAGCAAAAATGGACGGCAGAACCCAACGAATGTCTCTGCGTTTACCTCGATTTGTTGAGTTACCGGGCACTTTCCAACGAAATTGAAACATTGACTGGCGTGATACACCAATCGCCGCAAGCTATTCTCATAAAAAACAAACGCGTTGTATACGAAGATTCGCATACAGGAATCAGCGCTGCCGAAATACTTACTTTACTTTAATACGTGTTATGAAACGTTATCTCATCATCGGACTTGTCCTGCTCATTATCGGATCCTTCGTATTGGTTCCGTTGTTAAAAAACAACACTCCCGACGACATTGAAAGCGGATTTCCGGCGAGTTTTAAATTTGACGGAAACCTCGCCACACAGTATGGTAATGCCAGTATTCCAATCGCTTTTGATGTAAAAGAAGATGATATCCAAACGCTGGAATTAATCTACAATGACAGTGTTTTTCAAACCTGGAGATCGCCAAAAAAAGGCACGATGAGTATGGTGTTGGATGCTGATTATTATGGTGTTGGTGCCAAGTCATTGATTTTGCGTGCGACGATGAAAAATGGGAACATAGAAGAAGACAGTCGAGCTGTGCGTGTGCTTTCTGATATCTCACCGAAACCTTTGACAGCCGCTTTAGTTACAACATTCCCGCACAATCCGGCCAATTATACACAGGGCTTTGAATTTCACAACGGCGAATTGTGGGAATCAACCGGAAACCCAGGAAATACGGGCGAAAGCGTTGTCGGTAAAATTGATCTGAAAAGCGGACAGTTTATCACGGGCAGCAAGAAAAACGCCTTGGATGCAACGTATTTCGGTGAAGGAATTACCATTTTAGGCGATGAATTGTTTCAGCTTACCTGGCGAAACGGAAAGTGTTTTGTGTACGACAAAAACACCATGCAGCTGAAAAAAGACTTCACTTACGTCGGTGAAGGCTGGGGATTGTGCAACGACGGTTCTTCACTCATCATGTCAGACGGAACGGAACGCATTACTTTCCGCGACCCGAAAACATTCAAACCGCTGCGCACTATCGAAGTATATGATGATCAAGGGCCGCGTGTCAACCTGAACGAATTGGAATACATCGACGGGAAAATTTACGCCAACATTTACACCACCAGCATCATTGTGGTGATTGATCCGAATTCCGGAAGAGTGTTGGAGCAAATTGATGCTTCCGGCCTCGAAGCCATTGGAAAAATGGGCGGTGAAGTGTTGAACGGAATTGCTTACAATCCGGCGACCAAAAAACTCTACCTGACAGGTAAATACTGGGGTAAGATCATCGAAGTTGCTCTTTCCGAATAAGAACATTTAGTCATGATAAGTCCGTACAACGACGATTATTTTATGCGTCAGGCGTATCAGGAAGCGCTGAAGGCCTACGATTTGGGTGAAGTTCCCGTAGGTGCCGTTGTGGTTGTTAATCAACAGGTTATTGCGCGCGCGCACAATCTTACCGAACGCTTAACGGACGTTACCGCTCACGCCGAAATGCAGGCCATCACTGCTGCTTCCGAGTTCCTTGGCGGTAAATACCTCAAAGGCTGTACACTTTACGTAACGCTGGAACCGTGTGTGATGTGCGCCGGAGCGCTCTACTGGTCACAAATTGACAAAATTGTATTCGCTGCGCGCGACGAAAAACGTGGTGCTGGCCGCTTTGATAATCAACTTTACCATCCAAAAACCGTAGTTCAAAACGGCAATATGCACGAAGAATGCCGTGAGTTGATGCAACGGTTTTTTGTAGCGAAACGATAGGAAAAGATAATCTTGGAAAGCCGTAAGGCATAATGGCGACTCCCCTCAAGGGGAGAAGCAGATTTTCCTTCGCAATTAAAACCGACCGGTTCCAAGAAAAAAGCCACTTCCTTGTCACAAGAAGCGGCTTTTAGTAAATATTTATAACGTTCTTAAAACCCTCTCGTCGTTTTTACCAATTGCTTGATTTCCACTTCGCCGTTGGCAGATTTGATCGTTACGAAGTAAACGCCATCGGCCATTTGGTTAACGTTGAGTTCCTGTGACGTTTGTAGGCTTTTTCCGCTGAATGAATCGATTATCTGTCCATTTGTAGTGCTGATAATGATTTCGTCGAAGCCATTTGGTGTTACAATGGTTGTCCAATCACTCGCCGGATTCGGATAAACGGAAGCGATAGCTGTTCTCTCAAAATTGGCCGAAGCAAGATCAGAATACGTTGATGCGCCATCGGTATCGATCATTAACAAACGGTAATAATTCATTCCCACAACAGGATTTTTATCCGTAAATGCATAGTTAATCGGCGCAATGCTGTTTCCTGCCGCGTTTACCATTCCAAGCGGAGTGAAATCGATACCGTTTGTGCTGCGTTCTACCACAAATACATTGGTATTGCGTTCAGTAGCTGTAAGCCAGTTACAGACAACCTCATTGCCGGTTTGCGCGGCCGAAAAGCTGATCAATTCCAACGGAAGAACACTCGTTGTGAAGATCGTAATACGCATGTGGTCAACAGTTGCGGTTCCATTTTGAACAATCGCCGAAAACGCACCACCGAAGCCGGCGTTATTGACTTCCTGGTATGTCCAGCCGGTTCCCCACAAATCACCTACTCCACCGTAGTTTGAATAGGTATCAGAAGTCGGCCATTCGGTATTGACGATAGCTTTGTCGGTTCCAACCAAACCGCTTGATTTTTTTAAACGAACGCTGTAATCCATCTGGCGCGCACGTCGCAATGAAAAAGCGATAGCGATAATTCTGTTCGGGTCTCCGGCAAACGTAAATGTAGGCTGTTCGGTGCTGGCAGAAGAGGAGCTTTTCTGTGCTACCTGCAACACGCCACCCGAAGATGTAAACGAGGAGTTGACTGCGTGGTAATCAACTACTTCTGTAAAGCCGTTATTGATTGAAAACGCATTTGAGTTACCTAAGGACTGAGAAGGATTCGGCGGATTTCCACAGAAAACGCTTGTAACGGTCATACTACCCGGTAAGGTTGAAATAGATGAACCAAGCTGGTACGTTTCGTCTGATGAACTTGAGCCCGACGTTTCGAAATCATTGAACGGGGCAACCTGGTCTACATTTTCAAAAACGGCAGCAGCTACGATCTGGAAATCTTCCGAAGGAGTAGAAGCCCCATAAGTATACGAAATTGTTGTTCCGGAAGCCAGTGCCAGATCGCTTTCCAATAAATACCACACCTCGTTTTTTCCGTAGAAAGGTGTTGCTATTCCCAAATCGGTGAGTTGCGTTAAACTTCTTCCGCCATAAGAAACACTGGTAATATCGCGTGTTGTTGCGTTTTCAAACCCGATCACCACTATCAGACAACGATTTGTACCTGAAGGCAGCGAACGCGTGGTTCCTACCGTCCAGTTTCCTACTCGCTCTACATCCTGCACATTGTTGCTGGCTTTTTCCACACTCAATCGAATACCGGTTACTACGTCAGTATTGAGCAAATTAAAACCGAAGCCAGTTCCTTGCAGGTAATTCGTCGTTGTAATTGCCGACACGGTCGCATCTGAGTTATTGGAAGTTAGAATATTCCCCGGACTGGTCCATGCAGTTGCTCCTATACCGATAGTGCTTAAACCGCTGGTTGGGTTGTTAGGGCCGAAAGTTTGTCCGAAAACGAATCCCGGAAGTACGAAAATAAATGCTAAAACACGCATAACCTGTTGTGTGACGCCTCTCGGCAATCGCCTTTTTTAAATAAATACTACCAGGTTTTCGCGTTAAAATTCCATCGAAAGAAGTAAACCGTCGTTTACAACGATTTTAGGGACTTCTGTGGATGGGAAATCGATTGACTAAACACCTGTTAAACTAATAGTTAGTAGAGTTTACAGTATTTCAGGGTGCAAAGGTACGCCCTTGTTTCGGATTCTACTTCTAATTTCCTGTTAAATAACGTGTTCGGAAAGAGTTATGTGGTTAAAATTCAATTATTGTCTGCTTTTTTAACCTTAATGCTTTTCGTTTCACATTAAAAACTGACCTTTTATCCAAAAGCCAGGGCCATTCTGCAAAAGCATTGTAATTTCGTCAGCAAAGCAATCACTATGGGTGAAATCATTCTTGAAATAAAGAACCTGCGGAAAAATTATGCCGACGTTCTAGCGTTGGATTCGCTGAGTTTAACGGTCGAAAAAGGACAGATTTTCGGGTTATTAGGTCCAAACGGAAGTGGAAAAACCACCACGCTTGCCATTCTGTTAGGCGCTTTAAATGCTACTTCGGGTTCATTTAGCTGGTTTAGCAACGGCACCAAAGACGAAAACCGGAAGAATATCGGTTCATTGCTTGAAACGCCCAACTTTTATCCTTACCTGAATGCGGTGGACAACCTGATCGTGGTTGCCCGAATCAAAGGCATGACTGATTACATGGGCCGGATCGAAGAAGTGTTGAAACGAGTGAATTTATGGGAACGTAAATCATCGCGCTTCCGTACGTTTTCACTGGGAATGAAACAGCGTTTGGCAATCGCATCGGCTTTGCTCAACAATCCGGATGTTCTGGTATTGGACGAACCCACAAACGGGCTTGACCCGCTGGGAATTAATGAAATGCGAACCCTCATCCTGGAAATTGCCCAGGAAGGAAAAACCATTATTATTGCTTCGCATATCCTGGATGAAATCGAAAAGATCTGTACACACGTAGCGATCCTGCGCAAAGGAAAACTCCTGGAAGTAGGCCCATTGAACCAAATCATGTCGCAGGAACAATTGTTTTTGGTAAAAGCAGACGATCTGGCGATGTTAAAATCAATCGTCGACGATTTACCGGACATGCACTTTCTGAAAGAAATGGAAGGGGAACTATTGATCTCCTCAGTTCTATCCGAAGCATCGAAAGTTAACCGCTTGTTTGCCGAAAAGGGCCTTTACCTTTCGGGATTGCGTGAATACCGCAAGAATTTAGAAACCATTTTCCTAGAAATCGTTGAAGCATGAAACAGTTACTCGCTATAGAATACGCCAAGCTTAAAAAGCTGCAATCACTTAAGATTTTATTGCTTTGCTACATTTTCGTAATTCCACTATGGATGTGGTTTGTCGATTATTTTTTCCATAATTTTCCAGCGTTCTCAATCTTGTTTGGCGGAAAAGATTTCTTCATATTCCCCAACATTTGGCATTTAACCGCTTATTGTGCTAGTTTCTTCAATATTCTCATGTGTGTTTCTATCGTAATCATTACTTGTAATGAAATTCACTTCAAAACGATGCGGCAAAATGTGATTGATGGACTTGCTAAAAAAGACGTTATCCTGAGTAAATTTTTAGTCGTGATGCTATTTTCCATAATAGTAACAGTATATACGTTTTTAGTCGGAATGATCTTTGGCGGAATTTCTTCTGGGTTTGGGAATATGTATAACGGCATTGATACGATCTTTCGATACCTTCTTCAAACAATTGGTTACTTCAGTTTTGCGTTTCTGTTTGCATTGATTTTGCGTAAACCTGCTTTAGCAATCATCCTTTTCATCGTTTATTTTCCTGTGGAATTCATTTCAGGATTTTTTATACCATCTTCAATCTACCAGTTTTTACCGCTCAAATCATTTGCTGATATGACACCACTTCCGTTCAGTGGAGCTTTATTGGCACAAGCTGAAAAAGAGACTCATCAGGAAATTTGGTTAATGCCTATGGAATGGCACTATATTTTGGCTACTGCGTACATTGCCCTCTTCTTCGGACTATCGTATTTCATTCTCAAAAAACGCGATTTGTAGTTGATTAGAAAACAAACAAATAGGTTGAAATTTGTTGAATTAATTTCTGAAATCGTTCATTCGGGTGGAAATAACTAAAATTCTAACGACGAATGAACTAGTTAGTCAATTTTGTTGTAATTTGTGTGTCGCTAATTAAACATAATAACACATGAAACAACTATTACTAATGGGAAGTTTGGCTTTCTCCGTATCGGCGTTCGCACAAACTACCTTATTTCAGGATGATTTTGAAGCCGGTGGTGCAAACTGGACATTGAATGGCGGATCGGGTGGTAACAACTGGATTGTCAACAACGTTTATACCGGATTTGCTCCGTTTATTCCTGATACACCTAGTCAACCCGGTGGAATCACCAATTCACCTTCGTCGACATACATGCACATTACCAACAGTTCCATTTGCGGAGCCGGGATTTGCAACTCGAACTACGACACAGGAAGTGCTTCCAGTCAACCGACAACCCTTACCTCTTCTATCAACGCCGGAGGTTATGGCAACATTACACTTTCATTCTGGTATTTATGCGCAGGTGTTGCAGGCCAGGATTACGGAACAGTGGAATACAGTACAGACGGAGGAACAACCTGGACACCTACGGGAACCAGTTATCAAGCTATTTCTACCTGGACGCAAACAAGCGTGAGTTTACCGGCATGGGATAACGCAACTGCATTGAAATTCCGTTTCCGCTGGCAAAACAGCGCTGCTACAGGACTTGATCCCGCGTTCTCCATTGACGAAGTGGAAGTAACCGGTATGGGCGGAAGTTTCGCAACCATAACAACCGGAACCATTACTCCTACTACCTGGTGTTTCAACACGGCTTCAAATATTGTTGTGGATTTCAACGTAACCGGAACGGTAAATGCAGGGAATGTTTATACTGCGGAATTGTCAAATGCGGCAGGTTCATTTGCGTCGCCAACTTCTATCGGCGCATTGACTTCTTCGGCTACAGGCTCGCTTTCTATTAACGGTGTTGTTCCGGGTGGAACACCTGCCGGAACAGGATACCGCATTCGTGTGGTTGCATCTGATCCGGTAACAACAGGTTCTGACAATGGCTCCAATCTTACAATGTTCCCACAACCGACTATTACGATTATCGGTAATCCGGCAGATGGAGCTATTTGCGTGGGTGAATCAATCACCATGCTCGGTTCGGGTGGTGTAAGTTATGTTTGGACACCAAGCGCAACCATCGATTTCCCGACACAAGCGCAAGTGATTGCTACTCCTACTATTTCTATTCAGTATACAACTGTAGGAACCGATGTAAACGGTTGCACCAACGGCGCTACGTTTAACGTAACTGTTGAAAATTGTGCTGCTATCAGCGAAAATGAAGTGAATCTTTTCTCGCTTTACCCGAACCCGGCAACGGATTTGGTAAGCGTTCAGGCAGTAAACGGAACAGCCATTCAGGGAATTGAATTACTGGACCAAAACGGCCGTTTGATTCGTTCCATGCCAGGAAGCACAAGTATGTCTGTCGCCGATTTGGCAACAGGAAGTTACTTCATACGCGTGATCCATGAATCAGGTATGAGTACTTTAAGATTCACAAAAAAATAACACCCCAATTTTCCAAATATGGAAGCCGGTCTGCCTGAGGTGGATCGGCTTTTTTGTTGCCAAATTTTAGGGCGATCGTACTTTTTCCCATTGCGCAAAAAGTACCAAAAAGGCTAGGCGCGGTAAACCGATTGACCTGTTAGCGGATCATGCCGTATTTTTTCTAAACTCGTCGTACCTCCTCAAACAAACGAAAAAATGAACGCCATTTACCGCACAGGTGCCCAATCTTGTTCACCAAAGCGCCGTGCTGAGATTTCGGTCTTAACGAAGAATTCTTTCAAACCAATGAAAATAACTCATAAACATTCACTTACCCATTGATTTCGTTAAATAAACAACAACGCTCTTTCCGTTAAAAAAACCTGTTCATTCTGCTATTATGTCGGTTCAGGCACAGTATGTGCCGTTTCACACGATTTCACGCAACCCTTGTTTTGCGATTTGCGTCACTTTGGTAGGATTTCAGGGTAAAACCTTTAATTCGAGTAGTAGTAAGTAACACACGTTAATTTAATTGTTCCGTTTTGGGACATCAATTATTTTTTATGAAAAAATCAGTACTTGCCGCATGCCTTTTTTTAGGCCTGCACGCCTCTGCACAATCAGTCATTTTTGCTGACAATTTCGAGATGCCCGGTTTTAACTGGACGCTCAACTCTACTGTTTCGGGTAACAACCAATGGACAATGAATGCGACCTATGTAGGATCTTCATCGAATTCCATTCCGGACGTACCGAACCAACCCGTAAGTTTTCTAAACGGGCCTCAGAGTACTTATCTACATGTTTACAATCTGCCGAATTGCAACGGTTTTGTGCCCGTAACGTGTAATGCGAATTACGATGTAAACTCTGTGAGCGATTGCACAACAGAAATGTCATTCGACCTCAACACCAGCAGCGACGGAAACGTTACCCTTACTTTCTGGTATTTATCAGGTGGCTCTCAAAACGGTTCATACGGAACGGTAGAATATAGTACCGATGGTGGTACAACCTGGACAGCAACCGGAAATCCGCTTTACGGTGTAAATACCTGGACGGAAATTTCATTCAGTAACCCGGCATTCGATGCGCAGCCAACATTGCGTTTCCGATTTCGCTGGCAAAACGATGCAACGGTTGTAAATCCTCCGTTCTCAATCGATGAGTTGACCGTAACAAGCGAGCACCTTACTTCCAATGAAACAATTACGATGCAGCATTTGAACGCCAGTATTTACTGTCCGGGTGACGCTGATAACATCGGTTTTGAAGCATTGGGTACGTACAATGCCGGAAACATTTTTACCGCTCAGTTATCGGACGCAACAGGTTCATTTGCTTCGCCGGTAAACATCGGCACATTGACATCAAGCGCTTCGGGAATTCAGTCGATCAGTGCTGTTTATCCGGCTTCAACTCCTGCAGGAACTGCTTACCGTGTTCGTGTGATCGCTTCTGATCCATCTGTAATTGGTGGTGATAACGGCGAAGATGTAACATTCAACGCGCTTCCGGTGATTGATGTAACGACAACTCCACAAGACGGTGTGATTTGCCTTGGATCATCTGCTATGTTAACTGCAGGTGGAGCAACAACGTATTTATGGTCACCATCAGCAACATTGAGCGCAGATAACGGAACAACGGTTATGGCAACTCCAACGGTTACCACAACTTATACTGTAACAGGAACGCAGTTCGAAGGTTGTACGAACACAGAAACCGTTACTGTGACAGTAGAAGATTGTGCTGCTATCGATGAGCAGGATGTCGTTCTTTTTGAATTGTACCCGAATCCGGCAGCAGAATTTGTAACCATCAAAACAGCAGGTGATTTGGTAATCGAGCAGGTTGAATTACTCAACAACAACTGCCAGGTGATCCGCACGGTTTCAGCTTCGACGATTATTGCTACAAGTGATTTGGCGGCAGGAAGTTATTTCGTTCGTATTCAACATGCAAACGGAATCAGCAGCGCACGGTTTATAAAACAATAGTCAAAGCTTTTTAGTGGTGTAAACGTGGAAAAACCATCGGTCGTTCAAAGGACCGGTGGTTTTTTTGGTTTTACAAAGATTCGTAATGTTCATCCACCACCGCGGATGATGGGTTTTATTTCCCACGAATTGTTCGCCCTTCTCATTCTCAAAGCGGATGAAGAAGACACTAATTAACTCCATTTATTTGAGGGAAATTAACGTTCATGAAAAACAAAATCGAATGCTTTGCCAAACAGGAAAGTCAACAAAAGCAGTATTAATATAATCCCGATGATGGTGAAAATAAGTGCCCAGATCCCGTAAGCGAGGTATAAAAAGATCGCCAGCAAAACAAGAGCGGTAATGATCAGCAACGCAGAAACCGCTATAAACGTAATACGAAAGGCTGCTGCAAATACTGATTTAAATGTTCTTTGACCTTCCTGCACGTCATCATTTAAGCCAAATGACGAAAAATCAGCACCCGAAAATAGAAGCACGACAAAAAATGCCGAACAGATAACTCCAAAAATGATCCCCAGTAAAACGGCCAGAAATTGAATTAATCCGTTAGGAGATTTGGGAGTTCGTTCTTCTTCCGGGTCTTCATTAAATGCATTGTTGATTCCTGCTTTTTGCCGAATCGATTGCTGTTTTAGTTGCGGCGGGTAATCGTTTCGCGAGGACACAACAATTGTTTCAGTCGGTCTGATTTCCTGTTGAACAGCTGTATCTGCGACCTTATAAGAATCAAACGCTTCGTGCGACTCCATTTCAGTCGTTTCCGAAATGATTACCGAGTTGTTTTCTTCTTTCAACAGAAGCGCAACCGCATCATTTTTCACCGTTCCCTTGCGGTGCTTCCAATGAATGGAATAACCCGGAAGGTAAACGCGTTTCTCTACAGTGCATGAAAACATGCACAGCAATAACAGTATCAACATCCCTTTTTGCATACACAAAAGTAATTAGTTCATGGGAAAGTTGACAGAGCGGTCAATAAGTGACGGAAACGAACCGATAAGTGTCTGAATAGAATTACGATTTACACTTGTTTGTCGTAATTTTGCGCCATGAACAATTCGTTTTCTTCCGATACCATTTGTGCTCTTTCAACCGCCCAGGGAATGGGTGCCATCGCCGTGATCCGGGTTTCGGGGAAACAGGCTTTGGAAATTGCCTCATCGGTATTTTCGAAATCGTTGGAGGAAGCTGCGTCTCATACGGCACATTTCGGACGAATCCGAACATCGGAAGGTGAGATCATTGACGAAGTATTGATTACCGTTTTGCGCGAAGGACATAGCTTTACGGGCGAACACACGGTTGAAATTGCCTGCCACGGTTCGCAATTTATTCAGCAGCAGATCCTGCAATTGTTATTGGAACGCGGTTGCCGCATGGCCGAGCCGGGTGAATTTACGATGCGCGCTTTTATGAACGGCCGCATGGATTTGTCGCAAGCCGAAGCCGTTGCCGACCTGATTGCTTCTGAGTCGAAACGGGCACACGAAGTCGCGATGAAACAGATGCGTGGCGGCTTCTCCAATGAACTAAAAACACTGCGTGAAAAATTAATTCACTTTGCATCTTTAGTTGAATTGGAGCTTGATTTTGCTGAGGAAGATGTAGAATTTGCTGATCGCACACAATTAAATCAACTAATTATAGAGGTGTTGAATTATGTTCAACGGCTTATCCAATCATTTGCGCTCGGGAATGTGCTCAAAAACGGAGTTCCGGTAGCGATTGTTGGCGCGCCAAACACAGGGAAAAGCACGTTGCTGAACCAACTTTTGGGTGAAGAACGCGCGATCGTGAGCAACATTGCGGGAACCACGCGCGATGTGATCGAAGAAACATTGAACATCGACGGGATCTTGTTCCGTTTGATTGATACCGCCGGAATCCGGGAAGATGCCGAAGCCATTGAAGCGTTGGGAATAGAGCGTTCGCACGAGAAAATCAAACAGGCGCAACTCGTGTTGATCATGAGCGATTACAGCCTGACGGCTTCAAACCAGGAAGGCCACCAATCGATGAATGAGACGGAAGCCGCCGAGTGGAGCGATCATTTGTCGGAACAATTTCCGGATAAACACTTTTTGGTGGTCGGCAACAAAGCTGATTTACGCGCGACGAAAGACAACACACTTTGGCAGCATGCCACTCCGTTATTACCCATCAGCGCCAAAACCGGCGAAGGAATCATCGAACTAAAAAAATGGTTAGTTGACCAGGTCATGGGTGATTTCAACACGCAAACCGACACGATTGTGACCAATGCACGTCACCTGGATGCGCTGCACAAAACCGCCGAATCACTCGAAAAAGCCAAATGGGGACTCGACACCAACGTTACAGGAGATTTTGTAGCCATGGACATTCGCCAGGCGATGTTTGAGCTCGGCACGATTACGGGAGATATTTCTACCGAGGATTTGCTGGGGAATATCTTTAGTAAGTTTTGTATCGGAAAGTAACCACTCTCCTATTCCTACCTTTTCCTCACCTCCCTCAAACATTTCCGGCTTTCACCCGTTTACACCATAATAGTTAACTTTGTAAACTAATTTACACCGTATGGTACAAACCGATTGGCCGTTGGGACGCATTTTTGGCTTCCTGACCAAACAATACCTCGGAAAACTGAATCAGCGCATGGAGCATTCGCCCGTGGATCGCAATTTTTTTCCGTTGTACCTGATTGGCAAAAACTCAGGGAAGATCAGTCAGCAAGAGCTGGCCGACCAAATCATGACCGATAAGGTCAGCATGGTGCGCATCCTGGACCATTTGGCTGAAGATGGCCTGATCCAACGCACCGTGAATCCAAACGACAGGCGGCAACATTTACTCAGTGTTACCGAAAAAGCCCAGCCATGGATCGCCGAAATTGAGAACGGATTGCAGGAAACCAACGATTTTTTCTTTCAACTGCTTCCACCCGAGAAACGCGCCGATTTCCTGGAATTATTGTCGCTGCTTATCTGCAAAACAAAAGATTTATCCATCGAAGAATTCGAACTTTTTTACAATCGTCCTGAAAAGAAAACACATGAAAAATAAACTCATTATTGCATTGCTTCCGCTATTGTTATTGTCATGCGGAGGCAACGAAGAAGAAACCAAAGCCGGGCCGAAAGGCATGCCGAAACTCACGGTTGACGTGGTAAAAATGACTCCAGGAAGCGTTGTCAGGACTATCGCCATTCCGGGTTCGGTGATTCCGAGCGAGGAAGTACAATTATACAGCGAGGTTTCGGGACGTGTTCAATCCATTTCCTTTAAAGAAGGCCAGGTGGTGAAAAAAGGAACGGTTTTACTGCAAGTAGATACGGATGTGCTGAAAGCCCAGCGCGCGCAACTGAAAGTGGAACTGGAACTCGCCAAAAAAGACGAAGCCCGCAAGCATATTTTATTGGATGCCAAAGGCATCAGCGCCGAGGAATACGAGAAAGTAGCGTCGCAGCTGGCCAATATCGAAGCGCAAATAGATTTGATCAATGTACAAATCTCGAAAGCGACTGTTCGTGCCCCGTTTAGCGGCAGGATCGGTTTACGAAGAGTAAGTGAAGGTGCTTTTATTTCACCGACCACGCTTATCACAAGTATTGTACAGGAAAATCCGATCAAGATCGAGTTTTCGATTTCGGAGCGCTATGCCAATTCGGTGAAAGCCGGACAAACCATCCACTTCAAAACCGGCAACAGCACAACATCGTATAGCGCTACGGTCTACGCCTACGAATCAATGGTAGACCAGGGAACGCGGATGCTCACGGTGCGCGCAACGGCTCCGAATACCGGAAAACTAATCGCCGGAACGTTTGTTTCCATTGATTACGATTTGGGTACCGAACAAAATGCGTACATGGTTCCGGCCGAAAGTATCATTCCGGTGCTCAAAGGACAAGTTATTTACGTAGTTCGTGGCGGTATCGTAACGGAAGTTCCGGTTGCAATCGGCATTCGCACAGCGAAACAGGTGCAAGTAATCGGTGAAGTAAATCCGGGAGATGTGGTACTGGTTTCGGGATTATTGGCCGCGAGACCGGGAATGCCGGTGAATACCAAAATTGTTGAGCCATGAATATAGCCTCGCTGAGTATTAACCGGCCCGTACTGGCAACGGTACTGTCTATTTTGGTGGTCATTTTCGGAATCATCGGGTTTTCGTACCTCGGTGTGCGCGAATTTCCGTCGGTCGATCCACCCATTATTACGGTAACTACCAACTACGGCGGTGCCAATCCGGATGTGATCGAATCGCAGATTACCGAACCGCTCGAGGAATCGATCAACGGTGTTTCGGGAATCCGCACCATTAGTTCGGTGAGCTCCGACGGACGAAGTACGATTACCGTAGAATTTGACCTGAGCGTGGATCTTGATGCCGCGGCGAATGACGTTCGCGACAAGGTTTCCGGCGCTGTCCGACGCTTACCGCCCGATGCTGATCCACCAATTGTGGCTAAATCGGATGCCAATGCCGAGACGATTTTCTCGCTGACCGTGCAATCTGACAAAAAAACCCTGCTCGAACTGACCGACTTGGGAAACAATGTCTTCAAGGAACGTTTTCAAACGATTAAAGGTGTGAGTGAAATCCGAATCTGGGGTGAGAAGAAATTCTCGATGAAATTCAACCTCGATCCGGATAAAATGACAGGCCACAACCTCACGGCGGTTGAAGTACAACGGGCATTACTGGAACAAAACGTCGAGCTTCCATCGGGTAGAATTGAAGGAAACACGGTCGATCTGACCATTCGAACGTTTGGCCGTTTGACCACCGAAAAAGACTTTAACAACCTCATCGTTTCGCAAAAAGGAACAGAGATTGTTCGCCTCAAAGATGTTGGCCGGGCAGAACTGGCTCCGGAAAACGAACGGACATTATTGCGTGGAAACCACGGAATCCCAATGATCGGAATTGCTGTAAATCCGCAACCGGGAGCCAATTACATTGAGATTGTCGACGAGATTTACAAGAAAATCGAGCAGATCAAAAAGGAATTACCCAAAGACGTAACACTCGGTGTAGCCCTTGATTCCACGCAGAATATACGCAAATCGATCCTGGAGGTGGAAGAAACCATCCTGATTGCCTTTGTGCTGGTAGTGCTCGTTATTTTCCTGTTCCTGCGCGACTGGCGCACCACGCTCATTCCCATTATCGCCATTCCGATCTCGCTCATCGGTACGTTTTTCATCATGTACCTTTCCGATTTCTCGATAAACCTGTTGACTTTGCTCGGAATCGTTCTGGCCACCGGCCTCGTGGTCGATGACGCCATTGTGGTGATGGAAAACATTTATTCGCGCGTAGAAAAAGGTGAAGATCCGAAAGAAGCAGCGCACAACGGATCGAAAGAAATACTGTTCGCTATTATTTCGACCACGATCACGCTTACAACGGTATTCTTGCCGGTGATGTTCCTCGACGGATTAACCGGCCGTTTATTCCGCGAATTCGGAGTTGTTGTAGCAGGATCGGTGATCATTTCGGCTTTTATTTCATTGACGCTTACGCCAATGATGAGTTCGCGGTTGCTGAAGAAAAAAACACATCATTCGCGTTTTTACAACATGTCCGAGAAATTCCTCAACGGCATGATCAACGGGTATCGCCGTTCGCTGGAAGCCTTTATGAAACGCGCCTGGCTGTCGTTTATCTTCTTAGCCGGCTGTTTCGTTTTGATGTGGTGGAACGGCAGCGATTTGCAGGAAGAACTGGCACCCATGGAAGATAAAAGCCGCTTCATGATCATGTCGAATGCGCCGGAAGGAACCTCGTTTGATCGTATGGATCAACACCAGCGCCAACTCATCGATCTGGTAGATACACTTCCGGAAAAAGACAACCTGCTTGCGGTAACTTCTCCAGGGTTCGGTTCATCCGTATCTGTCAACAAAGGGTTTGTGCGGATCAATCTTACTCCACCTGGTGAACGCAAACGCACGCAGCAGGAAATCGTAGATGATCTTTCAGGCAAAATAGCGGGTTATAACTTCGCGCGGTCATTCATTATCCAGGAACAAACCATTGGTGGCGGTCGTTCGGCCGGACTTCCCGTTCATTACATTTTGCAGGCACCTACGTTTGAAGAAATGAAGGAAATCCTGCCGATTTTCATGCAGGCCGCCGCTGCAGATCCTACATTCAGTATTGTGGATGTGGATTTGAAATTCAACAAACCCGAGCTACAGGTAAATATTCAGCGTGACAAAGCCGCAAGTGTGGATGTTTCGGTGAATGAAATTGCGACGACGCTGCAATTATACTTTTCGGGCCAACGCTTCGGGTATTTTATCATGAATGGTAAACAATACCAGGTAATTGGTCAGGCGATGAAAGAAAAACGCGACGATCCTTCCGATTTGCGCGGGATCCAGGTACGCAGTGGATCGGGGCAGCTCATTCCGTTGGATAACCTGGTAACAGTGACCAATGAATCGAGTCCACCGTCGCTGTTTCGCTACAACCGTTACGTTTCGGCAACTGTTTCGGCACAAACTGCAGATGGAAAAACCATTGGTGACGGAATTGCAGCCATGGACAAGATCGCAGAAAAGATCCTTCCGGAGAGTTTTTCTCACAGTTTGGGCGGAACATCGAAAGAATTTGCCGAAAGCGGTTCAAGCTTATTGTTCGCCTTTTTACTCGCGCTGGTGCTGGTTTACCTGGTATTGGCGGCGCAATTCGAAAGTTTCAGCGATCCGGTGATTATCATGTGTACCATCTTGCTGGCGTCGGCCGGAGCTTTACTTTCCTTATGGCTCACCGACCAAACGCTCAATATTTTCTCCGAAATCGGGATCATTGTTTTGGTTGGTTTGGTGACCAAAAACGGGATCCTGATCGTGGAATTTGCCAATCAGCGCAAAAAAGACGGCCTTTCGGTGAGAGAAGCCATTATTGATGCTTCGGCAGCCCGTTTCCGCCCCATTTTAATGACCACGCTGGCAACCATTCTCGGAGCATTGCCCATTGCCCTTGCGTTGGGTGAAGCTTCCACAAGCCGTGTTTCGATGGGAATTTCCATTGTGGGTGGTCTGGCATTCTCGCTCATTCTCACGTTGTACATGGTTCCGGGGTTGTATATCTATATGTCATCAAAAAAACGCTCATGAGATTATCCTTATTCTTCATCATAGCATTCGTTTCGGCCGGTGTAACGGCCCAAAACACGCTCACTTTCGAGCAGGCGGTGCAGCGTACGCTGGCCAACAATTTCGACATCCTGATTGTGCGCAATACCGCTGAGCAAATCGCCAACGAAAACAACATAGGTAATGCCGGTTATTTGCCACAGGTGGGAATTAATGCCGACCAAAACTGGAGCAGTTCCAATACGCGTCAGGAATTTTTCTCGGGCCAGATCAACGACAAAAAAGGAGCGAAAAACAACTCGTTCAATGCCAATATTCGCCTCGACTGGACCTTTTTTGACGGTTTTGCTATGTTTGCCCGTGATCAACGCCTGCAATTGCAGGAAGATGCGGCAACGCTTTCAGTAAACGCACAGGTTGAAATGACGGTGTACCAAACGGCTGTGCTTTATTATTCGATTGTGTATCAGCAGCAAATGGGTGAGATTTACCAACGCGCTTTGGAACTTTCCCGCGAGCGCTTCCGGCTTGTTGAAACCAAACGTAGCAGCGGAGCCGCCAATGATTTGCAATATTACCAGGCAAGGCTCGATTTAACAGCTGATAGTTCCAATCTGCTCATGCACCGGAAAACCATTCGTGATCTGAAAACCGAACTGGCAACTGTCATGGGTAACGCTTCCGATTTGAATTTTGAGGTCGATCCGACAATTCCAATCATACCTGCCATTGACAAACTGGCCATTTCGGAGAAAGCGAAACAACAAAACACGTCATTATTACTCAATAAAGCGTCAATCGCAATTATTGACCTTCAACGCAAAGAAGTGCAGAGTCGCTATTATCCGCAGCTGAGTTTGTATACGCAATACTCGTATGCTACGTCACAAAGTCAGGTCGGTGTGCTTTCCTCTAATCGATCCACAGGTCCAGGAATCGGATTGACCTTACGCTGGAATATTCTTGATCGTTTATCGACGTTCACGGAACTCAAAAACACCGATTTACAGCAAACGAGTGCTCAATTACAGCTCGACCGGCAAACACAGTTGATTTCCAAGGAAATGCAACTAGCGTTCGACAACTACGATTACGCGCGGCAGCTGTCGGCTTTGGAAAACAATGCGGTGGTAGATGCCGAAGAAATTTTCCGAATCGCCGAGATTGCCTATACCAGCGGGTCAATTACCGATTTGGCTTTGCGCGAGATCCAGTTTTCGATCATTCAAACCAAAACGCGCCAGTTTTCGGCTTCTTTGGCGATGCAAACCGCGATTTTTGATTTGTATTTGTTGAGTGGTGATTTTAAGGGGCTGTTGTAACTAATTCCTTCACCAGAATTTAAATTGATTCCCACGAATGCGCGAATTTTTTGCGTGCTTAACGGACACGCTTTTATGCTGAGGCGAGTGCGTTAGCCGAGCTGTAATTCGTGCATTCGTGGTAAACAGAAAAAGTGTGACATGTTTTATCAATCAACGATTAGGGAAACAAAATGAATTTGCTACCGAATAACGTGTTATTCACCAAATTCTGATTAATTTTCCATCATTGTATGGAGCATTCCTATCACACAAAACGCATGGAGCTTACTGCTGTTACGTTACAGCGGATATTGGAGGCGACACCATTTTCGGTATCGCTGGCGGAATTGAGTGCCGAATTGCAGCTTGGCGTGTGGGAAACCCAGCATTTGTTCCGGGAATATTTGGGTTGTGATCCAATTCGCGTACTTCACAATTCATGGTCACCGGCATTGGCGCAGGTAAACACTCCGGCACAACTCTCTATTTTTGATGTACCCGACGAACAAAATTCCGGTAAATTCCTGAGAACCACGTGTGAGCTCGAACCGCTGACTGAAGATCCTGCGGAAATAGCTTATGGAATTCATACCAGTTGTTTGGGAAATATTTTTGTGGCAACAACTCCTGATGGCATTTGTCAGCTGACCTTTGAAGATTCTGAAAACGGCTTGGAACGCCTGCTAAAAACGTATCCGGGATCAAAGTTGATCAAACGATCATCGGAATTGCAGGAATTGGCCGTGAACAGCCTCAAAAGCAATGCGGCTTCGATTTGTTTACCGTTGAAAGTGAAAGCCACGGCGTTTCAGTTGTCGGTGTGGCAGTATTTACTGAGCATCACTAGCGGAAATGTGGTTACCTACAGCATGATTGCCGAACATCTTGGCGACCCAAAAGCTTCACGGGCGGTTGGAACAGCAGTCGGCGCCAATCCGGTTGGTTTACTGATTCCGTGTCACCGTGTGGTGCACAGAAGTGGGAAAATCGGGCATTTCAGATGGGGAACGAATAGGAAGAGGTTGTTGCTGGCGATAGAAAAAGGTTAATATTATCTTACTTTTTGTCCATAGCAACAAAAAGTAAGCAAAAAATGCATGTCGCTGCAAACCGGGCGTTCCATTAGCAGGTCCCTCGCTGATTTGTCAAAACTCCTCGTTCCTCGTCAAACAGTTGACAAATCTACGCTCATTTCTGCATGGAAACTCGCCCTTTTTGCAAAGCGACTGAGCCTCCTCTTCGATAAGTTTAAGTTTTCCTCTTTTTCCCTAAGTTTGCAGTGCATGTCAGAGATCGTTTTAAAATACCCCAAACTGAATTTCAATATTGTATTGGTAGAACCTCAGATTCCCAACAATACAGGCAATATTGGCCGGTTGGGAGTCGCTACACACAGCCGTCTGCATTTAATTCATCCGTTGGGATTTGAGCTCACCGATTCACGGGTAAAGCGCGCCGGACTGGATTACTGGCCTGAGCTGGAACTCGAAGAACATGCCTTGTTTGAAGATTGGTTGAACGGCGTTGAAGATCCGTCGCGCGTATTTTTCTTCTCGGCGCGGGCTGAACAATCATTTTACGATCTGCAACTTCAGCCTGGCGATTCACTGGTGTTCGGTAAAGAAGCCGTGGGGCTTTCCGCTGAAATTCAGGAGCGATTCAAGCATCAATTGGTCACTATTCCGTTTCCTGGCAAGGTGCGCAGTTTTAACCTGGCAAATGCGGTTGCAATGGCTTTGGGCGAGGGAATGCGGCAATTGACTGAGTTCAAGCAAGAATAGTTCAATGAACCAACACATTGTACTGCCCGTACTTATTTAATTAAAAAGCAAGCTTGACACTCAACCCCGGATCAAGCGCCATAGTAAATCCGCCGTAACTATTGAGTTCCATTGACGGTTTTAAATCAATACTAAACGCTACCGGAGCTACCGGAATTTTATATTCCAGACCCAGAACTGCATCGATACCGTATCCTGCCCCGCCATCCACATAATCTGTTCCGCGCTGATCAATAATGTAAGATCTTCCATAACCGGTGGCTTGTGTGTAATGTCCACCGCCTCCCATATACCATTTCATCGTGCGTGAATTAAACGCAGGAAAATGATATTCAAACAACGCTGTGCCGGTAAATCCGCCGTGCCAGTAACCAATGATTGCCTCTATAGCAGCTGATTCGGAAACAAATACTTTTCCGGTTAAACCGCATGTGGCGCCTGTAGCACCTGCTCGTAAACCAACCGACCAATTGTAATTTGACCGGTACTGCGAAAAACCGGTACCAATGCTTCCCAAGCCCAGTACCAACAAGAGTATCCATTTCATAAGCGTGTATTTGGAGATTAATACTATAACGGTTTATCAGATTTGGTTACAGAAATTTGTGTACGTGGCTCGAATTCTTTTTTTTTCGCTGGTACCTGCGCAACCGGATTAATCGTTCTGCTGCTGCTAATTACCATGATCTAGATTTTATTCAAGCGCTCATTTTAAACAAGACCGGCTCACTACTTTCCTTATTCTTCCCCACCTGTTTTGGCTTTTCGTAGCCATTTCACTTAACGCTTATGTCTGTTTTTAAGCTGATAAAACCGATTCAATCTCATCAAATAGTATTTGATTATTTAGTACTTTCACAGCGGTGGAAACGTTGAACACACATGAGATCGAGTCACTCGTAAATCGTCTGCAATCAGGCGATCAGGCTGCTTTTTCGGAAGTCTATGATCGCTATAGTGCTGCTCTCAACGGTATTATCCTGCGCATCATTACTGATCAGGATGCCGCCCAGGATGTGTTGCAGGATACTTTTGTAAAAATCTGGAAAAACATTCAGCAGTATGACTCCACCAAGGGCAGTTTCTTTACCTGGATGCTCAATATTGCACGTAACACATCTATCGACAGTTTCCGAAAAGGAAAGAAAGAAGTTAAATCGGAAATCCAAAACACGGAAAACTCCGTAAGTAGTTTAGGAACGATTGAACAGAGTACCAATACAATAGGATTGGATAAACTGGTTGAAAAACTCTCGCCTGAGCAACAGCTAATGATCAGATATGTCTATTTTAAGGGATACACACATCAGGAAGTATCCGACGAACTTGGCTTACCGCTCGGCACAGTGAAAACGCGCACACGATTGGCAATGCGTGAATTACGTAAATGGTTTACACTTTTAGTGTTGTGGATGTAAAAGAATACATATCGTCGGGAATCCTGGAGGCAGTAGTCCTCGGGTTGGGAAGTGATCAGGAGGTCAGAGAAGTGCAATGCCTTTCAAAGATTTATCCTGAGATCATGGAGGAATTACGTGCCATCGAACAAGCTCTTGCAAAAATGGCTGAAGAAGATTCCGTGGAACCAACGCAGGAACTCAAAGCGGTTATTCTTGAAAAAATCGCGCAAACAGAACAAACGCCGCGTCAACTTCCAAACGCAACCTCTAACATAGCGGAAGAAGCGGCCAAAATCGTTCAGTTAAACACCGGCTCTTCTTCTACTCCATGGAAATGGATGGCGGCGGCTTCTGTGGTCTTATTATTGGGAGTGGGTACATTGTGGATTTTAGCTACGAACCGTTCCAACGAACTCAACACTCAGGTCGCAGAATTGAAACAACAAAAATCAGCAGATGAACAAGTGCTTACAGCCATGCAGCTGGAACAGGAACATCTGAAATCCATTCAATCCATTGTGACTGATCACGATATGAGCAAGGTAATCCTGATGGGAACGCCTAAAGATCCGAAAGCATGTGTGCATTTTATGTGGAGTGCCAGCAGCAATAAAGGAATCATGGTGGCCGAATGCATTACCGATCCACCAACCGATATGCAATTCCAGTTATGGGCTATTGCTGATGGAAAACCGGTAAGCCTTGGTTTATTCGATCACGATGAAGTGATGAATACTACCGATCCGTTCGATATAAATATGGACAACGTTTCTGCTTTTGCCATTACCCTTGAAAAGAAAGGCGGCGTGGCTTCTCCAACCATGGAAAATATGGTGGTGATCGGCTCAACGGCAGGGTAATTTTCTACGGTTTTTTACGATTTGGCTATGGCCCACTAATTATCATTAACCGATCCGGTTATCCACGTCCCGTAGGGACAAAATATGGTAAAAAACAAACTCTCTTAAAACCATCACCCCGTAGGGGTGAGATAAATATGGTCTTGCCCCTACGGGGCAAAATGCGAATGGGTGATGTTTACCTACAATATTTTTGTCCCTACGGGACGTGATGGATGTTGTTTTTCACACCGCAATCGTATCTTTACCCCAATTGATTCCATAAACTATGATCCGTCCGGCGTTATTGCAGTCTGGTGATACCATTGCGCTTGTTTCACCAGCCAAATCCATCGAAGCGACACACATTGACTTTGCCCGCGATTTCTTCGAACAAAAAGGCCTGAAAGTAATCACTGGCGAGCACGCTTATGGTGTTCATACTTACTTTTCGGGTACCGAAGCCGAGCGCATGTCCGATTTCCAGCAAGTGATTGACAATCCTGAGATCAAAGCAATCATTTGCACACGTGGAGGTTATGGTTGCATTCGCATTGTGGAACAATTGCAGTGGGCGAATTTATTACGTCATCCGAAATGGATTGTCGGTTTTAGTGATATTACTGTGCTTCACCAAAAAGCATTGAGCCTGGGAGTGGAAAGCATTCACGCCACCATGCCACTCAATTACCGCGAAAACAGCGTCGAAGCATTGGAAAGCCTGTGGGCAAGCCTGAGCAAAGGAAGTGTTTACCATGAATGGAAACCAAATGCAGCCAATAAAACGGGCGAAGCTACCGGAAAACTTGTTGGCGGAAACCTTTCGATCCTTTACAGTTTACTGGCCACACCTTTGTGTCCGGATTTTGAAAACAATATTCTCTTTATCGAAGATGTGGACGAACAGTTCTATCACCTTGATCGCATGCTGCAAACCTTCAAACTGGCGGGTATTCTCGATCAAATCAGCGGGTTGGTTGTAGGCGGCATGTCCGACATGAAAGACACAGCAGCACCTACAAACTGGACGGTTGAAGAACTCATTCTCACCCATTTTCAGTACCGTAAAATTCCGATTGCATTTGATGCGCCTATCGGACATATAGATGATAACCGGGCCGTGATTTGTGGCGCGGAAACGAGATTGGAGGTCACTACTGACAATGTAAAATTGAAAATTGAAAATTGAAAAGGACACTCACCTTTTCAATTTTACATTTTACATTTTCAATTTAATCCCACATGGTACGGTATTTGCTTCGCCGAAGTCGTTATTTTTGTCACAAAGTAGAACTATGAAATACTTCCTTGCTTGTTTTGGTTTATTGTTTTTGCTGAATTCGTGTGTTGATATTTTCGACGAAATCATCGTTCACTCCAATGGCAGCGGTACTTACAAATATTCTGTAAACCTCAGCGCAAGCAAAGTAAAGATCAATTCCATCCTGGCATTGGACAGTATTGATGGTCAAAAAGTGCCAAGTCTAGACGAAATCAAGAACAAAATTGCATTCTACAAAGACAAGCTCGACCAGAAAGAAGGAATCAGCAACGTAACCGTTGACGCTAACTATGATGATTTTATCTTCAAATTCAGCTGTGATTTTACTTCGGTAGCCGCTTTGCAGAATGCCGTTCGTGATATTGTGAAGGAAGAAAGTCGCGATAAAAACAACCCGCTCTACAACGAAAGCTGGTTGTCTTGGGACGGAAAACAACTTGTTCGTTCCATCCCTGCTTTCCAACCGCCACTTAATCGCCTGAAAGCCGAGGACCAGGAAGAACTCAAAAAAGGGAAGTACATCACTGTTTCGCGCTTCGATAAACCGGTCGCCAAATGCGATAATGCCACTGCACAAATTTCACCGACTAAAACCGCGGTTATGGTGAAAGCGTCTACTTTTGCCGTGGCGCAAAACCCGACCTTGCTTAAAAACACGGTAACGCTGGAGAATCCGTAACCACATCTTTTGTGCTCAAAATTTAACCACATAGAACCACATAGAAGAGCCAGCAAAATGTTGTATAGTTCTTGCTTTGAAATTTCAGCCAGCACGTAAAAAACTATGTTTCCTATTGTGACCTATGTGTTTAAAAGATAAATTTTATCAATTTCCCTTGCCAGGTTATGATCCTTTTCCGTGACTTTTTTCTGATCATGTGTCATCAAATGCACATCCAGGATCACTGCTTTACGGACCACACAATCCGGGTGATGATCCAGCGCATCAGCGATCGGCCCCAATTGCGCCAAAAATTGCGTTAAGGTTGTGAAAGTTTTAAATCGCAACGACCGAAATAATCCCTTTTCGGTTAATTGCCAGTTACTGCCGTTGTTGTCCATTGCTCTGTTAATTGTTGAATTGATTCAAATAAATGCTCAAAGTGCGGTATACAAACATAATGTTCCTGCACTACATCGGTCCGGAAGGGCATTTCCAAAACTTCCTTCAAAACAAACGGTTTGTGTTCCACCGCGTTGCTCACAGCCCGGTTGGTTTCTCCGAACGACGAAATAATTCCCGCGCCGTAAATCAGTGGTTGCGTTCCGGCAATCATGCCAAATTCAATTGTAAACCAGTACAAGCGTTGCAAGGATGCTAATTTCTCCGGTTCATTCATAACCTGGCAACCCAGTTCACCAAAGGTCTGCATAAAATCGGAAAACACCGCATTGGCCAGCAACGGAACATGTCCGAACGTATCGTGAAACATATCCGGTTCTTCCAGGTAATCCAACTGTTCCATGCTGCGCAGCCAGGTCGACGAACAAAACCGCTTTTCGGCCAGTAACCGAAAAAATTCATCCACCGGAATCAATCCCGGAACCACTTCCATTTTCCAGCCTGTGTGTGAAGAAAACCACTCATCTATTTCCATGAAATCAGGAATTTTATGCGCATGCATCACGCTGTTCATTTGTTGCAACGCAGTCAGATAGGCGTCGCTGACTTTTCCCTGCAGATTAGTAAATTGACGTTCAAACAAGGTTTTCCAAACCAGTTGATCCTGCGCAGTATAAGCGCTCATGTGTTGTTTCATTTCTACACTTTATTACATAAATTTTCACCCGAAATGCATTGAATATTTCTCCCACAGATGCACAGATTTTCGCGCTCCTAACGGCAGCGCTAATTAGATAACACATGTTGCATATTTTAATGCAATATAGTGTTTAGCGAGTGCGTTAGCCGAGCACAAATCTGTGCATCCGTGGGAAGTCAAAACCCGTCATCAGCCATGGCTGATGAAATCATTTCACCTAACCTGGGTACAATAAAAAACCCGGTCCAACAATGTCAGACCGGGTTACGATAATGTATATAAATACAGCACTTATCCGATCCTGGGGAACAGATAACGATAATACACGCTGCTTTGTTTGTTTTTAAACATATTGGAGCAAAAGTAGTGATTATCTCATTCGGTTTCGCTTTTTTTTCAATTTCAGTTAGATAATTCGGAAGCTCATCACCCCTCAGGCAAAAATTAACACAAGTTATCAACCAAATATCTGTTGATAGGTTAAAACACAGCGGTAGTTCGAAAATTGGTTTTACATTCGTAATAGTGTAATAACAACAGTTTTATGAAGTCCACTTGTTTGGCAATTTTCCTTGCCTGTTTCATCCACGGTTTCGGCCAATTATCCGAGGATATTATCCCGAAAGACGCCGTTACCGTGTTTAGTTTGAACAACATATCCATTCTACAAAAGGTATCAATGGACGAGTTGGTTTCGTACGACTTCATGGCCGAGTTGCAATCGGAATTATTTGACGGTTCCACGCAAGGGAAAACGCTCAAAGATTCTGGGATCGACTTCAACCAGAAGATGAATATTTTCTACGGTAAGAACACCAAATTTGAAATTTCGGGCTTTACATTCGGTATTACCGATAAAAATCAGTTGTTCCGTGTTTTCGACGATTTTGATCGCATTGAAGGCGCTATTTCGGGAGTTGAATACTACAACAACTACTTCAACCACCTGATGATCAAAGGCAATGTTGGTTTGTTGATCCGTGTGGATACCGACCAGGAACGCTTGTCGGAAATGGCCGATTCTATCTGGTATGCCCGTGGTTATGAAATGCCATGGAACAACTATTACAATGGTTATTATGACGATGAAGAAATCATTGAAGAAGGCTTTACAGACGACATCGAAGAAATGGAAATTGAAGGCCAGGACGGTGAAGAAATCGTAGAAGAAATTGTAGGAGAAGAAACAGAAACACCCGAAGCATCTGATGTTGACGACCTCACAAAAAATTATTACGAATTGCGTGATAGCCTTGAAATGGAACTTTCGCAACAACAATTGCTCCTCATCTGCGAAGAAATCTTCACCAAAAACATCAATCTCAAACAAACCGACGCCAATTTTGCCCGTCAGTTAACCCACCCTTCAGACGGTATTTTTTACCTTGACAATTCACGTAACTTCAGAAATACCAGCGGCTTGTGGTACATGCACAATATGTTTCCCGAGTTGTTGCAGGATATGGAGGAATTGTATACCGGTAATGTCATGCTGGGTGATATCATCCTTAATCAAACAAGTATCGACATGAGGGTTGAAGCCAATTACGGTGAAGCTTTGGGATCGATTTACCAAGAACTCAACGGTGCCAAATTCGATAAAAACGTATTGAAATACATTCCGGAATCGAATTCAGGATTCTTTACCTACAACATTGATCTAAACAAAGGCTACGAACGCGCCTACGACATCATTATCCCTATTTTGCAGCAGGAAAAAAATCCGCGGATCTTGCAAAACGTACTCATTGCCGAGCTAATGAATGAGTTCATCAATACAGATGCCGTTTTCAGTACTTACAAGGGAAGCATGTTCGGAACTTTCAACGGTGTAAAACGGGTAAAAACAACGCGCATCGAGTTTTTCTACGACGAACAAACCTTCGAATATGGCGAACGTGAAGTTGAAAGCGAAGAAGACATGCCGATTTTCACGCTAGGCTTTTCAACTGAACGTGCTGATATTCCGAATAAAATCCTGAGTCACATGGCGCGTTTGACGTCACAGTTTAAAAGCATGGGAAATTATTGGGTAGTCGAAGACGCAGTGTTGAACTCGCTTCCGCTATACATCATCAATAAAAATGGGTTGTTCATCTTCACCAACGACGAAGATCTGGCCAAAAACCATTCAAACGGTTACGGCTCAAATTCACTTTCAGCCCGTGATGCGCGCAAAGCCAAAAGCAGTGGTTCTATGTATGCTTACCTGAACTGGGGCGAAGTTTTGGACCGTCTGCCAAAGGAAATGTTTTCTTCCGAGCAAAACGAATTACTGGAATCAATGCGCGGAAAATCAGGCATTTTGGAATTGACTTCTTCGAAAACAACCCGCCAGAAAACGGTGTACGAAGTCACTTACAAATTTGAAGGAGCTTACGAAAACTCGGGTAAATATTTGTTGGATCTGGTAAACTCTGCCTACATTCTATCTAAATAATGCGCACGTTACGGACCGAAGGAATCGGAAACAAAATCTTCCTCATCGCATTGCTTTGTGCGGCTTTGGCGTTGTTCCTGTTCATTCGTCCCCGCTTGTTTGCTCCCGAGCCCAAACCCACGTTACTTGACCGCTTACCTGAAAGTGAAATTCTGGGCCGGTTTTACCTGCTGGATGTTGCACGGGAAACAAGTCCTATGTTGTTTTACCACAAAATTCCGTTTCGTGATCTGGCTTCGGCCGATTTTTTGCTGAGCCAGGCAAAGAGTTTCGGGTTGGATGCACAAAAACAAGGTTATTTTTTCACTGACCGTACAGGAGAATGGGGTGCTTTTTTATCTGTCATTGATAGTTCGCGAATCCGAAACGGTTTGATGAAGCTGGAACAATTTGTCCCTGGAAACGATACCACGATTTTGCAACGAAAAGTGCGGTTTTTACCCAAACAAAATCTCTATATTTTCTACGATAAGAGCTATCTGATGGTGTATCACGGTTCTAAAATTAAGGCTCGTTTATCACGCTGCATCAATGCCAAACATGGCGAAATGGGTGATTCGTGGAAAAAATTCCAGTCGCTGAGCACCTTTAAAGATGATAAGCTGGTGGTATTCAGTAACGATAAAAAGTTAAAGAAATACGGTATTGATTACAGCCTTTTTGCACACGACAGCGATTCCCTTTCATTCAAGCTCAAAACCTATGTGAAAACCATCAAGGACCACAAGCTGAAAATGAAACAAAACGGAAGTTCATTCGAGGCTTCCGCTGCCACAACCCAAATGCTCGATCTGCACCTCGATATTACCGAGTTCCGCAAAGACAAAAAACATCCGTTTTATCAGTGGATTGCTGAAATGGGCAGAAAGGTCGGTTTCCCCACTGACGCGTTTTTTGCTGCATGGGACGGCGATTTATGTTTCCAGCAGGGAGGAACACAAATGGTTGAAGAAGAAGTAGTGGAAACCGGTTATAATGAAGAGTTTGAGATGGTCGAAATCAGGACCATGCGCAAGGTTCCCGTTCCGGGCTTCGCAGTGCTGATTTCGGTGAACGATCAATCCAAAAACCTGGTGAGTAGTTTGTTTTCAAAAGGAATCATCAACAAACAAGGCAAAAAATACCATTTCCTTTTTTCACCACCACTTACGCTCAATATTACTCCTCCTACCATTAGTGCTTATTCTTCAGGGCGCTCACCAAAGTTAAGCACAGCAAGTAATTGCAGCGGATTATGGAATTACAAAGGCACAGCTGTTGCTTTCCAGGTAGATTCGATCAAACAACGCGGCGTTTACGGAAGCATTCAGTTCCCGGTGAACCGGTTAATCAGGAGGAATAAGTTTTTCTAGGATTACTTTTTACCACAGATTTTTATTTTTTTGCCACAGATAGCACGGATTTTCACAGATAAATCCAGTATTCAAATCATAACTATACGCTAGCGTATAGTACGCATATCTGTGAAAATCTGCGTCATCTGTGGCTGAATACAAACGTATTCACAACTCAAAACAAGTTTATTCATTTATCTGAATCGCCTGATTCGATTTCACCCCATCCTTCTCTAAATGCAAACGGTAGCTTCCTGTGGACAAGCCGCCCAGATCTATGGAAGATCCCGTTCCCGTTAAAACCGTTCTTCCGGTAAGATCCATCAACGCATATTTATCCGCTTCTTCACCCAGGTTAACAAAGCCAGATGCAGGATTCGGGTAAATAAGAATTCCACTCAAACTTTCGTTCGAAATTCCCGCTGAAGAGCTATTACTAAGGAAAGACGCAACTGTTTGATTGTTCAGGTCATTCCAAAAAACGGAAAGAATAACTGCGTTTTCACTTTCAGAAATCCATTTTACTTCCGTTAAATGAACGGTCGTATAAAATGTATCAGCCACGTAATAATCCCGAACATGATGATATGAAAGCTTGTATACATTGTCGAATGTTTCCAATGGTGTAAGCAGCGTTCCCATCCCAGTGACAGAGCAGGTTGTTTGCTCCGAAACCTCAAACGAGACCCCCGCAAAATAAGCAACTTCGGCCGTTGTGTTAATGGTAGTTCCATACTGAACCGGGAAAGTAAATAATGTTGCCGGCTGTGAGTAAGTAAAAACGCTTCCCTGTGGATTGACATACTGGTATTGTTTCAGGAAAGCGGCACTGTCTCTGAGCAGACGTTTGGTACCATTGGAACCTTCTTCCACAACCGTTACTTCGGGGTGTGAAGTTAATTCGTTGAATGAAGGCAAGCGATAATCGTAATCAACCGGCTCATTGGGTTCATAAAGAGCTTGTGAAAAATCCCATATAGCTGCATTTCCGATATTTCCTGTATCGGTCAGGGTCAGAGTAATTGGGAAATAAGTGGTTTGATCACCCACCTGCGGGTGTAACTGCGTTTGTGCATGTACCAGTGAAACCGGTAATAGTGCAACGATGCTCAATCGGGCTGCCGAAGTAAAGAAAGTACTGATCGTATTCA
Source organism: Candidatus Fluviicola riflensis (assembly GCA_002243285.1). Lineage (GTDB taxonomy): Bacteria > Bacteroidota > Bacteroidia > Flavobacteriales_D > Crocinitomicaceae > Fluviicola > Fluviicola riflensis. The sequence continues at coordinate 4,206,497 of CP022585.1, forward strand.
TATCCGTTTAATTTAATGTGTTTCGCCAAAAGTAGATGGTGGCCATTCCCTATCAGGTTAACGCTACGCTAACCAAGGTTAATAATGGTTAATCACTTTCGGAAGCAATGCGATTATGCACTAGTTTTACCACATGAAGCAACGATTGAGCGCCCGAGTATGGATTCCGGTGTTGATGACAGTGAGCGGGTTATTGCTGACTGGATTTGTTGTTCAATGGCTTTACGGACAAAAACGTTCGCTGGATCTGGAAATTCAGAAAGATGTAAATGCCGACATGCAAAAAACGGGTGATCAGTTACTCGATAGCATGGTGGCACAATTTATTGGTGATCATTCGACCGTAACAATTGATTATCAAGGCGATCAAATCGACGAACCGAAAAAACAAACCATCCGCAAAATCGTTACCCGCGATACCATGCAATCGGAAACATTGATTGATATCCGGATAGATGACCGGAAAATTGAGACCGGCTACTTGCAGAAACAAACGCGCGTGATCCGGAGAGAAAAGCCCAATGATTCTTCTATCCGAAAGGTAGAAGTGCGTTCTCAAAAAACGGAAAAAACAATTTCTAAATCACGTAAAGAATTGCTGACAGAAGGATTGAGTCTTGTGGTGAAACAAATGAGCAGCAATGCTTCTTATTCCTTTAACACAAATGCGCTGGATACGGTACTATTTAAAAAGCTTTTAGCAGAAAACTGGCAACAAAAAGGCTTGGAATACCGCTTTTATTTTACGCCGGATTCGCTGATCGGAAAAAAGAAACATCCGAAATCGGTGATTTATACTAAAAGTCCGGTGCTCGGAAAAGGCATCGGAATCAAACTGACCAACACCAATTATTACGTGTTTTCCATCCTGTTTCCTCAAATCCTGTTTGGGTTCATTTTATTGAGTCTTACCGCAGGAGCTTTTGTGGTTGCCTATCGTAGTTATCGAAAACAAGTCCGGATCAACGAACTGAGAACGCATTTCATCAATAATATTTCGCACGAATTAAAGACGCCCGTCAGCACAGTTCGTGTGGCTTTGGAAGCGTTGCAGAATTACAACCGGAAAAGCGACCCGAAGGTCATGGATGAATACCTGCAATTGATGTCTCTGGAGGTCGCCCGATTGGATAAACTGGTGCACCAGGTGCTCGTAAACGGTCAGCTGGAATCGCAGAAAAACTTCCTGAATCTCGAAAAAACCGATCTCGTTTCACTGACTGAACAAGTCGTTCAACGTTACCAATGGAAGATCGATGAAACAGCCGCAAGGATTGTCTTGCTGAAACCAGATACAGCTATTTTTCTGCAGATAGACCCGACTCATATACAAGGTGTTATTGGAAATTTACTTGAAAACGCCTTGAATTATGCCTTTCCGGCTCCGGAAATCGAGTTGCGGATTCAGCAGCTTAGCAATTCCGTTAAGATCGAAATCGCTGATAACGGTCCGGGAATCGATGAAACCTATTTTGATCAATTATTCACTCAATTTTTCAGGGTACCAAGCGGAAACACGCACAACGTAAAAGGTTACGGACTTGGGTTGAGTTATTGCAAACAGATCATGTTACAACATGGCGGCGATATTACCGTTTCCAATTTACCGGGCGGCGGATGTGTTTTTCAGCTTATTTTTCCAACTTAGACACCATGAAACACAAAATCCTGTACGTTGAAGATGAGCCATTTCTGTCGAAAGTAGTGAAAGAAACACTGGAACACCAGGGATTTGAGGTTCAGCTGGTGAAAGATGGCGCATTGGTCGTTCAGGCATTTGATCGTTTTGAACCGGATATTTGTTTACTGGATGTGATGCTTCCCAACATCGATGGTTTTGCGTTGGGACGAATCATCAAAGTGCGCAAACCGGAAATTCCTATCATTTACCTCACTGCAAAATCCTTTACCGAAGATGTACTGACCGGATTTGAAGTGGGTGCCACCGACTATATCCGAAAGCCGTTCAGCATCGAAGAACTGATTGTACGAATTCAGAATCAATTGCGATTGCGAATCAATAGCATTCCCGCTCAAACAGCTTCAATACAAGAGTTTTCACTTGGGAAATATACTTTTTTTCCGGATCGGCTGGAATTGAAATCCGGGTACGAAACCATCAAACTTTCGTATCGCGAAACACAGGTGCTTTCTATGCTGACAGGTAACCTCAATCAGCAAACAGATCGTAAAGCTTTATTATTAGCCGTTTGGGGCGATGATTCATTCTTCAATTCCCGCACGCTGGATGTTTATATCCGGAAGTTGCGGACGTATTTGCAGCAGGATTCAACAATTGAGATTATTACGCTAAAAGGGAAAGGATATGTGTTTCATGTAGGATAAAATTCACCACTGCTTTTCCTTGATAAAGGATGATTCCCAAAAATCAATATTGCAATATTACTATATTATTGACAATCAATAGATTAACTAAAAAGTCACCAACACATTCTTCGCTTCGGTGAAAAAACGCATCGCTTCCCAGCCACCTTCACGGCCAACACCCGATGCTTTTACGCCACCGAAAGGTGTTCGCAAATCACGCACCAGCCAGCAATTGAGCCAAACGATTCCAGCATGTACATTATCCGCGACGCGGTGCGCCCGCTTCAGGTTAGACGTCCAAACGGTAGCACTGAGTCCATAAACAGTAGAATTGGCCATCATCAGTGCTTCTTCTTCGGTATCAAAAGGTGTAATCGTAACCACCGGACCAAAAATTTCTTCCTGGTTGGTTCGGCAATCGTATGCCAATCCCTCGATTACTGTTGGCTCGATGTAAAAACCCTTGTCGTAAGGCGCTTCCAATCGAACGCGATTTCCGCCGGTAAGAACAGTCCCACCCTCTTCTTTTGCCAGTTCAATATAACTAAGTACTTTTTCCATGTGTGGTTCCGAAACTACCGCGCCCATTTTAGCATTCGGATCAGTAGGATGGGAAACTTTCAGCTTTGAAACGCGGTCTACAAAAGCCGTTTTGAATTTATCATACAACGAACGTTCTACAAAAATGCGCGATCCGCACAAACAGATTTGTCCCTGGTTGGCAAACGACGAACGCACGGTTGTTTTGATCATTTCATCAAAATCACAATCAGCGAAGATGATATTCGGGTTTTTTCCGCCCAATTCCAACGACAATTTCTTGAACATTGGAGCAGCAGTGCGGGCAATGTATTCACCCGTTTTAGTTCCACCGGTAAAGGAAATGGCTTTGATTTTCGGGTGTTTCACTATAGCGTCACCAGCGTACTGACCTGTTCCGTGAATGATATTCAACACACCAGCCGGCATTCCTGATTCTTTGATCACTTCGCCCAGCAAATAAGCAGTATACGGAGTAATTTCGGAAGGTTTCGCAATTACGCAATTGCCCGCTGCCAAGGCTGGAGCAATTTTCCAGGAAAATAAATAGAGCGGCAAATTCCATGGAGAAATACAACCCACGATTCCTATTGGTTTACGGGTTGTGTAATTAACACCGACGCCTTCCATGTAATGCGATTCGGAAGAAACATGTTCAGCTGCCGTCGCAAAGAAATGAAAGTTTGAAACCGCCCGGGGAATATCTACATGCGCAGCCAGGCTCAACGGTTTTCCGTTATCCCGCGATTCGGCCGATACAAATTCGTCCATTCGTTTTTCGATTCCCAAACTGATCCGCATCAAAATCGCTCCACGCTCTTCACCGGTCATGCCCGACCAAACAGGAAAGGCTTTTTCGGCAGCCGCAACAGCTGTGGCTACATCTGCTTCGGTAGAATCGGGAATCAGGCAATACACTTCGCCTGTAGCTGGTTCCACATTGTCGATGTAATTCCCGCCCAGCGGATCACAATATTCCCCGTCGATAAAGTTTTGAATGCGTTTCATTGTTGCGTTTTTCGATGCACACAAAGATACATTATCCTTGATTCTATTGAACCAAAAGCGATGTTGTTTTATTTACCCGGAAGTGCAGGATTCAGTCAAACAACGATTGCTGGTTCACAATAAACTGCGGTGGTGCAATGTTTAATCCGGTCGTTTTGTTGAGTTTTTCAATAAAATAAGCCGACATTTCCGGTGAATATTGTTCGTGCGGCTGATGCATGAAAAAGTAGAGTTCCTGCAAACCGTTTTCAATCCATTGATTGATGCGAATGATCCATTCATCAATGCGGGAATAATCGGTTTTATGTTTGCCATTTCCAACAAAACGAATCATGGTTTTAGCTTGAGTGAGTTCCATGTGCACACAATCGCGTCGACCGGCAGTATCTGTAATCACAGCGCCTATTCCCAATCGATGAAGGTGACCAAACAACCATTCCTTGTTTTGCAGATCGCTGAACCATTTTTCGTGACGCACTTCCAGGAAAAGCGGAACATCAGTGGGCCAGTGTTCCAAATAATGGAGCAACTGCAAGCCACGTTCGGGACTGTATTTTTCACTCAATTGCAGGAATATCGGCCCGAGTTTCTCGCCGAAAGCCAACACACCATTCAGGAAACCGTCAGTTAGTTGTCGCGCCCGTTCGCTTGACAAATCGCTGTAATGACTGATACTTTGCGTGATTTTAGGACAAAACCGGAAGTCTTTATCGGGAACTTTATCCGCCCATTTACGAATCGAGGCTTCAGGATAAACTTTGTAATGTGTTGCATTGAGTTCGATGCTATTGAAGTGTTGGCCATAATACGCGAGCAGATCTTTTTCTTTCGCATCGGCTGGATAAATTACTCCTTTCCAACTTTCAGGACCCCATTTGGCGCCACCAACATATATTTTGAGTGCCGGGGAATGCTGATCGGTTAATAATTTCTGCGTAAACCAGCCATCCGGTGGAAGCGTGAAATCAATGGTTTCCAGTAAGGATGAGGGTACTTTTCCAAATTCCATAGCGGTGTGAAAATCAGTTTTGAAAATACATACTTTCTTTCATACTTTTCCAGCCTCGGCGAAAAGTATGCAAAACATCCTTTTTTGCACCATTCAAAGCCGCTCGTGAAAAACGGCTCTTTCTGCGTTTTAAGGTCAAAAGTGGCAGATCAGGATCTGAAACGCAAGCGCTTTTGACAAAACACAACGAAACAGCCATTTTTCTTACTTCGCTCCGCCTCAGGCGGATGGCGCTTCTCCGCAGCAAAAATATTCCTGAAGTATTGGAGTGATTACTAACGAATAACCCATTCATCAAAAAACCTACTAGTTGATGACCAATTCCAAAAACCGCAAATAGTTTCGGTACTGGTACGGTTTCGTCCATTTTTCTTCCTGACCGATTTGCTGATGGATACGTTCGTGTAATGAAAAGGCGGTTTTTAATCCTTCCGTGAAGGCTGACGACTGATAGAAAGCAGCGCTAATTGTCAAATCTTGTTCAGTTCGGTACGCTTCGTGAATAAGCAGTGGGATTTTATATCCAAACGCAATCGTAAACGCCCCGGAAATCTGGTGATTAATATATTCATCGGCACTTGGCGTATCGGGATGAATGAGCGGTAAGAGAAAATCGGTTTGCTGCAAGTAAGCATCAAACACCGCATGGTCGACAAAATCGGTGAAATAACGCACTCTGTCTGTCAATCCCTGAATTTCAATTGCCCGTAAAAATGCTTGTGCATCCGGGTGATTGATGTCTGTTTTCCCCAGGAATACAAAATGAATTTCCGGCCCGGTTGCCTGAATAAATCCGATTACTGCATCGAGGTCTTTTCGACGGTTTTCAACGCCTCCAGTAATCGTAATCCAATGTTCACCAATTGGTTTTTCTGCTTTCTGATGAAAATTAGGGAAGGAAACCGGGTAGAAACTTCTGAGCGAAATGCCTTTTGGCACAGCTACATGTTGCAGTAAATCATCACTGAGCACCACATACCGTTTGATTTTCCGGTGAATGATTTTCTGGGTAAAGCTCCCCTGGAATTTTCGGATTGTATGAATGATCCCGTAAGCCCGAATGGATTTTGGCAATAAAAATGACAGGTTGCGCACATGTCCGCCCTGGGCAGTGTTGAACACTACTTTTGAAACACCGTTTTGTTCCAGGTATTTTACCAAACGGCGCATCAACCCAAGATCTTTCAATGCCTTTCCGGTTGGTTCAATGAAATAAACGGCTTTGATCAATTCATGCCATTGCGGATTGCGATCATAAAGTTGTAGATTGGTAACCAGGATAACGGAAGCGTTGGCTGTTTGCAGCGCCTCTAATTGAGTGAGTATGCATTCATCGTGTGAACCACCAAATTCTACCAGCGCAACCGTTAATTGTTTCATCGATAACAAAAGTCGGTTTTTTGGGGGTAGAATGCAATTCGGGGAAAGGTGTTAATTAGCTAAAAATTGAGTTTAGGTAAAAATTAATATTGCAATATTACTATGTGACTGAATATCAAATTACTAACATCATAAAAGATGATTTCGGCTACTCAAAATGAAGGAATTACGTTATTGCTTTTACCGACGACAGAAGTAAAAACACTGATTACCAGTGTTTTATGATTAAAAAGCAAAAAAATAAATATTGCAATATTACTATGTTTTTGATAATCAATTGATTGGATCCATTTAAACTCAATTCAACCTTCCGGAAAAATAACCGCCCAACCTTCTCCTGTTAAATTCCTTTAAACTCCCAATAACAACGCAACCCTTCTTTTTCACAAACCGTCACTGCTATAAAAGAGTAGATTATGAATAAATTAGTACGATTGGCAGTATTTTCTGCCTTGTTATTTACAGCAATCCCCGTTGGCGCACAGGTGTTGAACCCAACGATCAGCGGTGACGATATGCTTTGTCCGGAAGGAACCGGAACGGTCACAACCCAAGTTTTCCAGGGATATCAATGGTATCAGCGGTATTATGGTTCGGCGGATACGGTCTTGATTCCCGGAGCGACATCGCAAAGTTTGCTGATGGATGCGGCCAATTATGCGGCATCTTACCTGATTGTGGAGGTAACGGATGGTGTTGTGACGGAAATGTCACCCGAGTTTCTTGTTGACGGATGGGCCTTCCTTCCGCCTGTAGTAATGACCAATGGCGATTTTACCATCGGACCGAATGGTGAAACGGTGATTTGTGAGGGCGATACGGTATTTTTTGAATTAATGCAGCCGTATACCGTCAATATTGTCTGGACGAACAATGGAAACCCGATCCCGAATCAAACCGATAATGTGCTGGAGGTCACAACAGCTGGTAGTTATCATGTTTCCGGTGCCCCGGCCGTTTGTCCCGATTTTAACCAAAATCTGGGTGTAATGCTCGAAGTAATCGTTGAAGATTGTTCTGCGGCAGGAATTGGCGAAAACACGCTTTCGGGTGCATTGGTTTTCCCGAATCCGGCTACTGATCAGCTTACGGTGGAACATCCCTCCACACTCATTTCAAGTGTTGACATTCATGATGAAACAGGCCGTTTGATGAAGACTGCGATCATAAATCAAACTGCTGCCACAATTGCGGTGGATGAATTGAATCAGGGAACTTATTTCATTACGATCCATTCGAATGGCGGAACGGAGGTGAAATCGTTTGTGATTCAGAAATGATTCCATAGAATAGGATTATCTCACGTGCACCGACTAGTCGGTGCACGTTTTTTTTCCCACGAATGCACTAATTTAGCTCGCCTAACGGACTCGCTGACAATTACACAATAGCACATTGTATAATAAGCGCGTCCGTTAGGCGCGCAAAAAATTAGTGCATTCGTGGGAATCATTTTGTCACGCATTGGAGCAGAATCAGTTATGTTAACCCATAATTAACATCCCACCTTTAGTAACCTTTCATCGTTCGGTCCATTTCAAAAAAGAACAACTGTAATTTTGGGCCATGTTACGATTAGGCATTGTACTACTTTTATCGATACTCAGTTGGTCGGCCCAAAGCCAAACCATTACCATACTGATCGATCCCGGACACGGAGGATCCGATCCTGGTCACGAATCACCCGACACAGCCCTGAAGTCAGAGAAAGAACTTAACCTCATCATTGCGAAGAAGTTCGGTGCATATCTTACCGAAAAACTCTCCAACGTAACGGTACTTTATACACGCACTGACGACAATTTTCCTTCACTGGACGCCCGCGTGGAAATGGCCAATTCAAAAAAAGTCGACTATTTCATCAGTATTCATTGCAACGGAAGTCCCAATACACGTATTCACGGAACGGAATCACATGTGCATTCGATGTCGTCAAAAAAATCAGTGAAACTGGCCAAAGAATTCGAAAAGGAATTCGGGGGAAAGGCCGGCCGGAAATCGCGCGGAGTAAAAGACAACGATGATCGCGAGCACACCCTTCAAGTCTTAAAATTCACCGAAATGACCAGCGTCTTGGTCGAATGCGGCTTTGTCACCAACCAAACCGAAGCCAACTACCTCAATTCGACTTACGGTCAGGATATTATCGCTTCTGCCTTGTTTCGCGCAATGCGCACTTTTTTGAAGGAAGAACATCCGTCCATTCAGTTTACCAAAAAAGCAACAACCACAGCCACGACTGCCGAAAGCGCTTCTACGACAGGAAATACGTACACCGTGCAAATTATGAGTTCGAAAGACCCAATCGAAACCACGGCGACGGCGTTCAAAAAGCTCGACAAAACGGTTGTACGTGAAAAAATTGCCGAGACCGGCTACAAATACCGGTATGTGGTTGGTTCATTTCCCACGAAGGAAGCCGCTGAAACTTACAAAGATGAGGTCCGCCAAAAGGGTTTTCCCGACGCCATTGTGATCACGAAAAAGAAGACGTAACTTTTTTATATTAACTTTGTTACAGGTTGGAGCTCCAACAGAAGACCAATGTACTTGAAGTATGGCTACCGTTTTTGAAACCCGTTTAATTGGAAATATTGGAAAAGATGCCGTTGTAAAACGCATGGACCGTGGTGTGATCGCGATCAATTTTCCCGTAGCACACAACAAAAACTGGCGTGATAAACGCACCGGCGAGGCTCGTACCAAAACCACATGGGTCAACTGCACCATCTGGAAAAAAGAAGGTGCCAACATGCGCATCCTGGATTTCCTGAAAAAAGGCGCGTTGGTTGAATTGCTGGGAACCCCATTTTCGAAATCATTCCTCCAGGAAGACGGCACCACACGCTCCGAGATCCGCCTGAATGTATCAAAAACCAACATTCTTCGTCCAGCCAAATGCGACGGTGAAATGCCGTTTGACATGGTCGACGACAACGAATTGAGCTGCGACGAAGAAGGCTGCGACGTCGGTTTGGACGATTTCACGCTCTCGGAAGAAGATTTTTAGCGGTTGAACATCAGCAAACTACCGCCAATTCTCAAAAAATAGCTGCCTTTTTTTAATCGAAGCTTTTTGATTTTAAATTCTTTGTTTATATTTGCACCCGTCTAACTACAAAAGTTAGCCGTTTAGATTCTTCCTTAGCTCAGTTGGTTAGAGCATCTGACTGTTAATCAGAGGGTCCTTGGTTCGAGCCCAAGAGGAAGAGCGAAAAGATCAGCAGCAATGCTGGTCTTTTTTTGTTTTATAGATGTTGTTGTTGAAGCGCTCTTTTCTTTTTCACTCTAAAAGGATCCAATCACCTCATTCAATCCCAAAAACCTCACCCTCGCCGGCAACCTTCCTGAACCACAAACCCCCAATTTATACCCTTCTTCCAGTTCATACTGCTTCAAAACCACATCTTCCAACCGCTTTCCTCCCGACTCAATCCGGATTTCCCCGTCTTCAGCAAACAACACCCTAAATTCATTCAACGGGTGCGACAATCCTTTTCCGATCTGCTTGATAAAGCTTTCTTTCAGCGTCCAGTAATCAAAAAAACGATCATTCGGATCGGGAGCATTGCAAATGTCAAGGTGTTCTTCCGGCGAGAAAAAGGAACGCGAAACGGCCAGGTTAGCGGTTTTTAGTTGTTCAACATCCACTCCTATTGGCTTGCTGTCAATCGCGCAAACTACCCAATCGCCGGCATGTGAACTATTAAAATGAATGGTTTCGCTTCCAACAAGCATTGGTTTGCCGTGTTCAGAACACACAAAGCTGATTTCCGCATTGGTCATACCGCAACGCTCAATCAATATCCTGCGAATTAACAATTCTCCAATCAGACTGCGCAATTGGTCTTCTTCCCGGTAATAAGCGCGAATAGCCGCCTTTTTTTCGGGTGAAATACAATTCAATAAGACTTCAAACTCTAACGCATCGAGCTTCCGGTCCAAGCGAACGGCAATCAATTCGGGTTCAAAAGGATAATTCATACGAGCAGCTTACTTTCATTCAATTTCGCAAGTTAAGGACGTCAGTTGGATTAGCAACAGCAAGTATTACTAAAAAGGGCTACTTAATTGACTTAAGTAACCCTTATTTAATGGACTCTAATTTGGTTAAAGAGGAGGGTGAACTTGTGGATTACACACACCCGCTGTGATAGTGTAAATCCAGAAAAGCGGATTTGATTGCACATTTTCCTGTGCATATCCGAAAATTCCACAGTTGCCTTCTGCGTAAATTTGGTTGGTATCCACTTTTTTATTCGCCGCTACCCATTTAGCCATATCAGATCCGTTTACACGAATTTGAACCTGTGCAAAACCGGGTGTGTTTACTTCTACTTCAAACCAAGCGTTTTCAATTCCGCCTGTTACTTCCATAAACCAGGTAGGTGTTGGTGGTGGATTTTCCCCTGGAATTGGTAACAAAACAGGTTTGTCGATGGCAAACTTAGTGTTCGGATAACCCGCGGGAGCATTTCCGGAATAAATAGTACCTCCTCCATAGTTTAATACGGTTGCAGTAATCTGATCTCCGACAGAACATCCCGGACAAGATGGATTGGGTTGGTCGTTTTGACTCAAAATTGATAATTGAAAGACTGGATTTTTCATTTTTAATAGTGTTGTAATTATCCCTACTCATCAGGCTTTTCGGGTTCCGCCTCCGTAAATTTTCCGCACGGAACGAATCATAGCTTCTGTTTACTGAATGTTGATGAAAGGATCCCAGCAGTAGTAACCAACTACACTTCCTGAAACACAATCAATTACTTGAAATGACCATGCATATTGTACTGTGCCGGTTGTAAGTAGAGAACTTGTCCAGGCCGAACACATGTATGCAGCAGCAGCTGGTGTTGTATCAGAATCAAGGCTGTTGTAATATGAAATGGCGGGTAAACTAGACAAGACCGGTTGTGAAATAGATCCTCCACCCGAATTGTTGTTGCTGAAACCATACAAAATAGTGCTGAAAGAATGAGACGTTTGATCGGTATTCATACCCGTAGAAGGATCTGTAATTGTCCAACGAATGGTATCTCCAACCGATGCTTGAAGTGTCAGTTCCGATTTCCCTTGGTTATTAACTACAAATTGTCCATCACAGATCATAAATACAAATGCATCTGAATTCTGGTACGATCCTAAATTAGTGGGATTATCTATTGTTCCCGCAGGAAGATTTGCTGCGAGTAGCCCGTTTGTATCTACTACACAAAGTACATCTATTGTTGCCATAATTTTAATTTTTAACTCCCTACTCATAAGGCTTTTCGGGTTCCGCCTTCGTGATTCACCGCACGGAACGGTTCGTTTTTTTAAGCGGATTCTGCTCCGCATTTTGAATTCGTTGCTATAGCTGTTGACAAAGGTTGGGCTAAACAAAGCGAGCTGTAAGAGGAAATGTATCCGTTCTAAAAAACAGGTATTTATATCTGTTTTTAGATTATTTACCCTTATTTGTAACTGTTTTTGGTGAGGCGCTGTAAATTGAACGATTCCCTGATTTAAATTTGGCCTGAAAACGTGGTTGCCAATTGGCTATCAGTACTATTTAAACTAAAAACTATGAAAAAAACAATCATTGCCTGTTCGCTTATTTTGACAGCATTCTTTGCTGTACTGTCATGTAATAACAACGTACCCGAGGGCGAAGAAACGCCAACCGTCGCAATTGCATCACACAGAGCACCCATTGATACTGTCACGAAAAACATTCAACATTATGTCGATTCGTGTTATGTACTCTTTAATGATTCGATAACAATTAAGGGAATAGAACATCCTGCTGACAGTATTATCCGCGCATATACCGTAAGCGGTAACGACTTATTGAGTGTTTTGGGTCTTTCTGCAACACAAAGATGTACCTTTGACAGCTGCAGGGTTTATATAGGATTGGATTACTCCAGCAAATTCAAGTTGTACCTCACGCCGATTAAAAATGGTAGAGACACCATCTTACGAGATAGCAAAGGCAATGAATACTTATTGGACTTAAACGCACCTTGCCCGAGTACCTGCGGTGGAATGGATGCAAGATTGTACCCAAAGGCAAGAAACCTGTAACCCATTCACTGATTAAACAGAGAACGAGTCATGAGCATTACCAGAATAATCATTATTGGTTCCCACATTCCGGTATTTGCGGTAGCGCTTTATGCGTTGTTTATTTACACCAGGCTGAAGATCGAATTAAAACCCTTCGCCTGGTTTCTCTTTTGCTCGGGAATTCTTCAGCTCGTTTCGCTGATCTTTTGGTTCCTGGAAAAAAACAACCTGTTTATTCTCCATTTCCTGGTTCCGCTTGGATTTGTTTTCCTGGTTGGCTTTTACCGAAAGATCTTAATCGATTTTCTGCACCCTATGGTATTAATCGTGACCGCTGCTTCATTTGTGGTTTTTTCTGTTATCAACTCAGTATTCTTCCAAACACCGGAGGTATTTAATTCCAATGCGCTCACTGTTGAATGTGTCTTGCTATTGATTCTTTCACTTTCAACCTATACCCTTCTTCTGAACAAAACAGTTATCAATCGCGATCAAAAAGCCTTTGCCGGAATCAACTGGATCAATTCGGGAGTATTTATTTATCATGCGTCTACCCTGCTCATTTTCTACTTCGGGGAATACATTACCAGCAATATCGGTTTGGAATTAAGTCGTTATACATGGGTGGTGCATTCCGCTTTTTCCGTAATTATGTACTTCTGTTTTTGGAAAGGTCTATGGAATCGGGCAACCACATAACATTCATTGAAACGCTGCTTCCCTTTGCAGGCATTGTGTTTTTCATTGCGGTGGGAGTAGTACTGCTTACACAACAATTTCGTAAAAACCTGTACCGCCAACAATTGCAGCAGGAAGAATTGAAGAACAAACACCAGCTGGAATTATTGCGTTCAAGTATTCAGGTACAGGAAGAAGAACGTAAACGCATTGCACAGGATATGCACGATGAACTCGGAGCGACATTGTCCATTACAAGGATGCACTTGCTGCAAGCAGAACGTTTGCATGGAACCGATTCTGAACGTCTGCTAAACGATTTGCAAACAGTAAGAACGCTCACCGAAAGCTCACTCGAAAGCATGCGACGGATCAGTCACGAATTGATGCCTGCACAATTGGAAAAATTCGGATTGGTGAAAACCCTTGAAGCTGTTGCAGAACAGCTCAACGGCACCGGTAAGATGGACATTACACTTCATGCATCGCAAGATCTTTCAACCCTCGATCAGGAAATACAACTTACACTATACCGTATTTTCATGGAACTGATCAACAATACCTTAAAACATGCCGGGGCTACTCAAATTTCCATTCAATTAAGTCTGGAAGATCGTGTAATTACCGGCCGTTATACCGACAATGGAAAAGGACTCAATCCGGAAACCACCGGTTCGGGGCTCGGACATAAAAGCATAGAAGGAAGAATAAGTTCGGTGGGCGGAACCATCACAACCGGCAACAATCATCTGGGTTCTTTTCAGGCTGTCATCTCTGTACCTTTAACACATTCACGATAGTCTTTTATATTTGTAACAGAACGAACCTGCACATTCATGAAACCAACAATAAAAATCGGACTAATCGAAGACCAATTGCTTTTCAGAACGGGTATCAAAGCAATTCTGAATTCCTGGAATGACCTCGAAGTGGTTTTTGAAGCGGGTGATGGTTATTCGGTGATCGAAAAATTGAAAACAGAAGAAGTGATTCCGGATGTAATGCTGGTTGATTTATCGCTTCCCCCAAACGGAAGTAAGGAATACTCGGGCGAACATCTTACCCTTGATTTGTGTCAGTATTTTCCTACTATCAAAATCATTGTTCTTTCCGTTCACCGTGATGAAAATTACATTGCACGCTTGATTGAAACCGGTGCACACGGTTATCTGTTAAAAGACAGCGATCCGCAGGAAGTCTATGATGCCATTACTTCCGTTTACAGCAAAGGATCCTACATCAATGAGCTGACCTTGAAAGCCATTCAGCGTAACATGGGCAAAAAGACCAAGCCATTGCAGCACACTACTGATATTACCAAACGCGAAATCGAAATATTGCAATTGACCTGTCAGCAATATACCGCAGAAGAAATAGGCCAAAAGCTTTTTATCAGTGTAAAAACCGTGAACGGCCACCGCAACAACCTGCTCCAGAAAACAGGCTCCCGCAATGTTACGGGTTTGGTGATTTATGCCATCAAAAACAACCTTGTACAACTCGTTTAATGAAACCACTGATTGGCTAAACGAATCGAATGAAATAGGATCGCAGTTAAAAAACGTTAAGCTCCCTATGCTTTTAGTAGTTTTCGCCTACATTCGTTTACCTCTCAGATTATGATAAAAATTCGGATTAACCTCGTAATAACAGCAGTTTGGATTGCCATGCTGGCTTTACTCCTCATCCAGGTGTACCAAACCATCCAGTTATACGACCGTAAATCGGATGATTTCAAAAGCAAAGTCAACACAGCCATCGAGCGTATCTCACTTCGCCATGAAAAAGCAGAAGATCTCAGACGCTACATGGCGCTCATGAATAAAGATTTTACCGGACAATACCAGGACGTGCTCCGCGAAGAATTCCAGAACCTGTTCGAAGTCAAAGAATCCATTTCCATTCGTGATACGGTTTTGCTCATCAACGGTGAATTGCAAAATTACCTTGTTGTGGTAGGAACTACTTACGATTCCATTACCGGATTAACGGCCCGCCAGGAAGTATTGGCCCGCGATGTGCGACAGGTACGCCAACTGTTTGACCAGGATTCCAAAAGCCTTTTCGACCAGGATTCAATCAAAGCGGCCTATCACCTCGATCAGCGGGTAATGCACAAGATCGTGAAGAAAGCCAAGTACATCAACGAACTGATGGTGGAAACCTTTCGCGACAACATTTACATGGAACCTTCCAAGCGGATAAACCCGGTTTTCCTGGATTCCATCATTCGGAACGAGCTGAAAAAAGACAAGCTCGCTACCGATTACGAGTTTGTGATCACTGAAGAAAACAACAATCCGGTAGAGTTTGTGCAACAGGTAAAGCATTACAATACCAACATGGATACCAGCAAAGCCTTTGGAATAACCCTGTTCCCGAATAGCATCCTGGAAGACAAGCTCGTACTGCACGTCTCATTCCCCAACAAACGGTCATTCGTTTTAAAAGCTATGGGAAGTCCGCTGATCATCAGCCTGGCATTGGTGGTATTGATTATTGTGACCATTACCTATATGTTCCGCACCATTTTGACGCAGAAAAAACTGGGCGAGATCAAAAACGATTTCATTTCCAATATGACGCACGAGTTCAAAACACCAATCTCAACCATTTCACTGGCGTGTGAAGCCATGTCTGATCCGGGAATGATGGGTGGAAATGTACAGCATTCGGCACCGTTTGTGAAAATGATCAGCGAAGAAAACAAACGGCTCGAAAACTTAGTTGAAGCCATTCTTCAAAGCGCGGTGATTGATCGTGGAGAATTGCGTATTCAGAGCGAAGCCGTTCCTTTGGTAGAAGTAATTCGTGAAGTAGCGAAAGCGGCATCATTCA
The DNA here is from genome assembly GCA_002243285.1 of Candidatus Fluviicola riflensis. Taxonomy (GTDB): domain Bacteria; phylum Bacteroidota; class Bacteroidia; order Flavobacteriales_D; family Crocinitomicaceae; genus Fluviicola; species Fluviicola riflensis. Next base: position 4,222,329 of record CP022585.1, read on the forward strand.
GAATTGCCGGAAACGACGGAGAATTGGTGTTGGACGTTCCGAAGAAAGAAATCTTCGTGGTGGCCGATCGCATGCATGTCACCAACATGATTTCCAACCTCATCGACAACGCTATTAAATATAGTCCAAACAAGATACACGTTACGGTTAAACTGGAAGAGAAGGTCGACAAAATTGTTTTTTCGGTCAGCGACAAAGGAATTGGCATCAAACGCGAGCACATTCAAAAAATATTTGATAAATTGTACCGTGTTCCCACGGGAAATGTGCACAATGTAAAAGGATTTGGATTGGGGTTGAGCTATGTCAATGCACTGGTTACTTTGTTCGGCTGGAACATCCAGGTAAGCAGCCAATATGGCGAAGGTTCAGTTTTTACAGTTAACATTAAAAAGTAGTTATGAGCAAACAAAAATCAATTTTATTAGCCGAAGACGATGAGAACCTCGGTCAATTGCTGCAAACATTTTTAAAGTCCAAAGGATATAATGTTGAATTGGCACGCAATGGGAAACAAGCCTATGAACGTTTCGCAGACGGACATTTCGATTTTTGCATTTTTGATGTGATGATGCCCGAAATGGATGGTTTTACACTGGCAAAAGAAGTGCGTCAGATTGATCCTAAAACGCCCATCCTATTCCTCACGGCCAAATCCATGAAAGAAGATAAACTGGAAGGATTTAACCGCGGAGCGGATGATTATATGACCAAACCATTCATGATGGAGGAATTGGTGGCACGTGTTCAGGCGATTTTACGCCGTGTAAACGGCGGTGAAGAAAACGAAGACGATGAAATACAACTGATCGGCCATATCCGTTACGAACCTGTTTCACGTATTCTTCACCTGAAAGAGGAAGATAAAAAACTCACAACTAAAGAAGGCCAGTTGCTGAACCTGTTGTGCAAAACCCGTCACGATGTATTGGATCGTCAGGCTGCGTTGCGCGCTATCTGGGGTGATGACAATTATTTCAATGGCCGTTCAATGGATGTATATATCGCGAAACTGCGCAAGTTGCTAAAAGAAGATGAGCGGATTGAGATTTTGAACGTGCATGGGAAAGGATTTAAATTGATCGTTCACGGCGAGTAATCTACTGGTAGTCAAAAAGATAGTAATATTGCAATATTAATTTTTAATCGTAAAGCCCTGAAATTCAGGGCTTTTTACTTTTTTAGAGAATGTTCTTTTAGTTAAAATCACGCGGAAATTCATACTTTCTTCGCGCTAAAACAACACAATGCACTGATTATCAAAAAGATAGTAATATTGCAATATTACTCACCGATCACAAACAAATCACTCGCAATGGCATCCGCCAACAAACGCCCGGATCGTGTCAATAAAATATGTGTGGTCGTCTCAATCACTGATCCTGATTCTTTCCAGCCTTCGAGTTTTGAAGTCCAGTTTTTATCGGGTACAATCAGCATGGTAAGTTCCGCTTTTACAACGCCCCATTTGGTGCGCAATCCAACCATTAACAACTCATTGAAACGATCATATTTTGTCAATTCTTCTACCGTTTCAGGAAGAATTCTTTCTTCGATTCGTTGAATATACAACTGATTATTCGCCACGTTCCAGTAACGGTTTTTACCATCAAAACCATGAGCCGATGGACCGATAGCCACGTATTTTTTACCTTGCCAATAAGCTGTATTGTGCTGTGAATAATGGCCTTCTCTGGCAAAATTGGAAATTTCATACTGTTCAAAACCGGCTGCTGCGAGGGTCGAAACCAATAATTCGAATTGTTCCGACTGCTGATCTGCAGTAGAAGGATGGATCTTTCCGCTTTTCACCCGGGAAGCCAGGACGGTTTTTTCCTCAACGGTGAGGCAATAGGCGGAAATATGATTTACTCCCAAACCAATCACACGATTCAGCTGTTCCAGCCACGCCTGTTGCGACAAATCGGGCAAACCATACATTAAATCAACCGTCAGCTGATCAAAACCAACGGCAATCGCGCGCTCTACAGCTTTTAATCCTTCATCAGCCGTGTGGGTCCTGTTCATCCACGACAATTGTTCATCGGTAAATGACTGGATTCCGATACTCAAACGGTTCACACCTGCAGTTTTCCACGCTTTCAAACGTTCTGTCGAGCAATCGTCAGGATTACATTCAAGTGTGATTTCTTTCACCGCAGAAGCATTGTAATGCGCATAAACCGTAGAAAGCAATTGTTGGATTTCTTCTCCGGTAAGCAAACTTGGAGTGCCACCGCCAAAATAAATGGTTTCAATGAGTTCGTTTTGCCAGGTACCTGCGCGCAATTGTAATTCGGTCGCCAATGCTTTCAGCAGTTGATCACGATAGGTTTCGAAGGTCGTCGAAAAGTAAAAATCGCAGTAAGTACATTGTTTCGCACAAAAAGGAATATGAATGTAAATACCCGCCATGAGCGCGAAATTAGTGCAATTGTGGTGAATGGATCCAGAATTGTCTGTTTTTTGTTTTCACACTAAAATGAAAGTCAATTACTATGATTTCTTCTTCAAACCCGAATGGGGACGATTTGCTTCACAAACGAAAAATCCACACTCATTTCAGTAGTACGGTTACCGGTTGAAAACAACCGGTAAATTGAGTGTCGCTTAGTAAGCACGTTACTGATTATACCAAGGAATAATATCATTAATTGATCAATATAAAAGAATATATTTTCGTGCCAATATCCAAATGTTAAAAAAGCCTTACGGCTTTGTTGATTCAACAGAATAGATTACTTTTCTTACGTTATGGGATTCAAAGAACAACAAGCAGCCATTCAACGCGAACTCGACCGATTTATCGACCTGTTGGGAATCATGCTGCCACGTTATTCACGCCTGTTGAAACGTGACGATTTGAACGAAGAAGAGCTGCATGAGCTGGGTGAAATGGAACATTTTCTCATTGGTGTAAATGGCCGCATTTCTGAAATCAAACAATTGCTGGAAGAAGATGTCTTCGGCCATTCGATCGATTATTATTATAAGCTGAAGCACCAGGCACAAAAAGGTAATGAAAGTGCACGGCGCAAAATGAATAAATTACGCGATTCGTTCAATGAATCGTTACAGGCCGGCACTATGATTCATTGGAATTAATTTCATCTGGGATATATTGTAAGCTCGGGAAGCGTCCCGAGTCAATATAAACCATATATCACAAAAAAACCGATTGATTAATCAATCGGTTTTTTTATTATCAATACGCGGGATATCCGCATTTAATCAAGGTTTTTCACGCGTAAACGCCGGAATTCCCGTCACGTCCATTCCCGTAATCAGCAAATGGATATCGTGTGTTCCTTCATAGGTCAATACCGATTCAAGATTAGCCATGTGGCGCATCATCGAATATTCGCTGGTAATTCCCATTCCGCCATGAATTTGACGCGCCTCACGGGCAATGTCCAATGCGATTTCCACATTGTTTCGTTTGATCATCGAAATCTGTGCCGAAGTTGCTTTTCCTTCATTCCGCAATTGTCCCACACGCAAGGTAATAAACTGCGCTTTGGTAATTTCGGTAATCATTTCAGCCAATTTCTTTTGTGTCAACTGGAAAGCACCGATGGGCACGCCGAATTGTGTACGTTGTTTCGCATAACGCAAAGCCTGATCGTAGCAATCCATAGCTGCACCAAGAGCACCCCAGGCAATTCCGAAACGGGCAGAATCAAGACAGCTCAACGGAGCGCCCAAACCGCTGCGGCCTGGTAACAGATTTTCTTTCGGAACTTTTACATTCACAAAGATCAATTCCCCGGTTGCAGAAGCACGCAATGACAATTTTCCGTGCATTTCAGGTGTTGAAAATCCTTCCATACCACGTTCAACTACCAATCCGTGAATACGCCCGGTTTCGTCTTTCGCCCACACAACTGCGATATCGGCAAACGGTGCGTTGGAAATCCACATTTTGGCACCATTTAACAAATAATGGTCGCCCATATCTTTGAAATTGGTAATCATTCCTCCGGGATCGGATCCGTAATCGGGTTCCGTCAAACCGAAACAACCCATCATTTCTCCGGTAGCCAGTTTTGGCAAATATTTTTGTTTTTGCGCTTCGTTACCGTATTTCCAGATCGGGTACATAACCAGTGAACTCTGAACGGAAGCCGTAGATCGCAAACCTGAATCACAACGCTCCAGCTCCTGCATGATTAACCCGTAAGAAATCTGGTCTAAGCCAGGGCCACCATACTCTTCAGGAATATAAGGACCGAAAGCACCGATTTCTCCAAGACCTTTCAACAAATGCATCGGAAAAGTTGCCTTCTCGTAATGTTCGTCGATAATCGGTGAAACTTCTTTTTTCACCCATGCGCGTGCTGTGTCGCGCACCAATTTTTGCTCATCCGTAAGCAATTCATCCATGTTCAGGTAATCCGGATGTGTGTATAAATCAGTTGCCATCAGCTATTTGTTTACATTTTAACACTGCAAAAGTAAGCATAAACCCCGAATCCAGGAAAATTCAGTGAATTTGACTATTCGCCTCTCACAGAATACACAGATTTGCACAGATGTTGAACCGTGCGATAGCATATAGAAGACGATTTGAATTAACCGGTGGAAATTGAGTCAAAAAATGTAATCGGCCATCAATGGAAATCAGTTCCTAATCCACCACCAGATTGTGCCGCGCGTCTTTATTCCATTGACTCCAAGGGAATTGCACCAGCGATTTAAATACAGAGAGCACTCCGGCCGAAGCCACAAACAAAAATCCGTTGTGTGAAACAGGTTGTCCGTCTACTTCGCCGGCATTTTTACGCAGTGTAGTCACATTTCCGTTATTGATGTCGTAACTCAATACTTCTCCTGAAAGCGTTGCCACCACTACTTTATCGTTTGCCACCATGGGGAATTGATTCGGGTGCGCGCTCACAGGTTGTTTCCAAAGCATTTTTTCGGTCGTAGCGTCAAAGGCAATAAGATTTGCGCTGTCGAGCAAAAGAATCACTTTGTTTTTGTAGACAATCGGGTGCGATCCGTTGAAATTCATGTGTTCGTAACAATCACCATTACTCATCTTGGCACTAATGATTGCAGGGTATTTTTTGGCAACTTTCAGATCGCTGCGATTCAGTACTACTAATTGTTCCTTGCCATTAACACTTGCAGTAAGGTAAATTTTATCGGTAGTGAGTGTTGGTGATGAAACCGCTTTTACGATAGTAGAAGTCAGCACAGTTTTTCCGCTTTCCTTGTCAAACACATAATAATTGCCGCTTTGCGAAGCCACGTGGACTTCTTTTCCGTCAACAACCGGACAGGCGATTACTTCCTCGTCTACCCAGTTCATCCAGTTCACTTTCCCGGTTTTCAGGTCGAAACTTGCCAACACATAATCTTCGGTTCCCTTCGGATTGCGTCCACCGTTGTTGTAAACCACATAAACATTGTTTCCATCAGCAGAGGGTGTGGAATAGATCGTTCCTGCGAGCCATTTACTCCACAATAATTTTCCGGTTGCAGCATCGAGCGCGTACAACGTACAAGAATACGTATTGATGAGTAAAACTCCCTGGTGATAGACTGCCGGAGAAATTCCTGATTCACCCAGTTCGACTCCCCACAAATATTGGCCGGTTCCGGCTTGCAGGGCATAGAAATTGGGTGAATGGAATCCGTCTTGTGTAAATAACTTGTTGTCGGCAATTGTCGGCGTACCGATTTCTCCCGTATTGCCGAAGTCAATGTTGAATCCTTCGGTTGTTTTGGTGAGGTAGTTAGCCGGTTTCTGTGCCACGTTCACCGGTGTTTGCTCGTGATTGACCACAAATCCTTTTTCGTTGATACTTCGTTCGGCCATCATTGTTTCAATGGCATTTGAACCCCGATATCTTCGTGTGGCACTTGCGGATGCAAATCCTTCGGTTCGGGTGGCATCAACGAGGTGAATCTCGCTTTCATATTTCAGGTTTACCAAATAATTTCCTCCTTTTTGCAGCAGGAAGGTAGCCACACCGTTAGCGTCGGTCTTACCTTCGTAAACGCGCGCGCTGTTCTCTGACTTCAGGTAAACCGGCTCATCAGGAAGTGGATCGCTGTTGTAATTTTTCAGGTTCAGGGTAAAAAGCAAGTGTGTAGACGATCCGTTGGTTTGGGTAATTGCCCGTTGAATGATCGTGTCACCTTTGGTAGATTCACTCACCTTGGTTTTTTCGTAATACACCACTTCAGTAGCTTCGGCATTGGCAAAATTGGGTGTTTTGAATTTGTGAAAGGCCTCAATTCCTTCAATATCGACCTCGTATTCGCTGTTCATGGGAACGTAAAAAATTCCTTCACCCGAAGCGTTGGTTTTCCCCTGGTACTTGGTTTTTTGATCACAGGAAACCAGTTCCAGCGGAAGGCTCGGCACACGCGTACCGCTTTTCTCTTTCACCAAAATGGTCACTTTTGTCACATTGGCCTGACTGCGCATTTGCAATGCCGGAACTGATTTAAAGGTAATACCTGTCCGGTCAACTTTCGGTTTGGTCGTGAAAACACCTTTTGGATCGTAGGTTGTGGTTTTTTTGTACGTACCGCGAATGCCTTCTCTTACGTCGTAAGTAGCCACATCTTTCATTTCGAGGTAGCTGAATGAATACGTTCCCGGTTCGGTCAATGTGAAAATCACCGTTCCCGTATTATCAGTGGTTCCTTTCAGCACGATACTTTCGTTCACGGCACTTACCGCAGTATTTTTCACGGGCTGACCATCGGTATTGATAATACGAAGTGTGTAGGTTGTCTGCGCCAAAAGCGGAGAACCGAGGCAAAGTAGGATAGCAAGCAGGAAGATTGATCTCATAAGAAAAGTGTTGCGGGTACGTTCGTATAACCGGGTGTGAAAAGTTGGTTACAGAAGCTGTTCAAAAGGTGAAGGTAGATATTTGTGATGAGACCGGCAGTAACGCAAATGCGGGTAATAAACGATCGGTTGTTCGTTTCTTTCAAAAAATCGACTTTCAAAAAAGAAGAATGCTCCGTAACTTTCACCAAAATTCACAGACATGACATTGGAAACAACACAGATTCAAGCAGAAATTGCGCGTTTAAAAGCTACACTTACCGGAAATTTATTCGAAGACCTCGAAACGCAGCAGCAAATTTATGAGTTGAAAAAACAGCTCAATCCCGAAATCGCAGAGCATCCGGAACTGGACGAAGACGACGAATGTTTGTCGTGTGGAAGTTAATATTTTCCATCAGCCTAAGGCTGACAAAAAAGTGGAGTAAAAAAGCTTTAGCGTCATTTTAGCCGCTCGTCAAAAAAGGGCTTTTTCTGTGTTTTACGGTCAAAAGTGGCAGATCAGGATCTGAAACGCAAGCGCTTTTGACAAAACACAACGAAACAGCCCTTTTTACTAACTTCGCTTCCTTAAATGTCGCATGGTCCGCAACAATAATCATCCGCTAAGAGTAAAAGTCTATCCTAACGAACTGGTTTCACCTTCACAGTATATCAATTAATCAAAGTAAAATCATTGATGCCCAATGTTAGCGCAATTATTTTCAGCGTTCGGCAACGTTCGTCTTCGATGAAATTTGCGTGATTGTCATAGTATTTCTCTTCGGACGGATTCACAAACATCACTTCAGAGAAGAAAAAAGGTTTGTCTTGTTCAAAAAAGATGGAATAATCATACCAGCAAGAAGTATATGGAAGCTGTTCAAAATAGAAATCGTAGCGTTCTTCGGTTCGTTGTCTCAGGTAAGACTCAGGTAACCAAAAACGATAATCCGAAAAAATGCCCATACCTGTTTTGTACAAAGGAGTTGATAAGATTTCTGCTTTCAATAATTCATTGTTCGCTTGTGTGTCGTTGACTTTTTGGACACCCCATTTCCGTTCAAATTTGAAGGTAAACTTCACGACACCATTTTTTTGATAATATTCTTTTAAATGTTCATCTCTTAAAGGATCATCAAAAGGTCTTGCTATGTTTGAAACGAGAGAATAATAACTCACCGAATCGGCTAATTCAAGTTTGAAAAACTTATATCTGTCTTTTTGAGAAATCGGAGTGTTATGGTTTTCCCAGCCTAACAATTGACCCTCTTGTAAAGCTTTTTGATAATTTTCATTACAGCTTCGGCAGAAATAAACCTCGAAACCGCTCTTTGTCTGGTGCACAAACCAATCTTCGCCGATTACCTGCTCGACTTTGTTGCAAATTTCTGTTAGTTCTTCGTCGGAAGGTTGAGCTATGAGATTTTGTGAAACAAGCAATAAGAGAAAGAGTAGTATTGATTTCATAAGTGCTTTTAGGGTTAAATTCAAAGTAAAGGATTTTGTTACAGATTAGAAGTATTGGGGCATTTTCCTGTAGACTTTTTCTAAAATGAAATTTCAGGGAATTTGGAGTAAGTTCGGGATATTACGAATCCGTTCCCAATATCCCGAACTTGTGTTCGTGTTCGTAAGATAGGGAACTTACCCTCGGTTTTGGAACTCAAATTCCAGTTTTAAAGCCGATTCAAGTTAAAATAATTTGTTTTTCAATGGTTTAATCATTCAACTTTCTACCTGTCGTTTGACATTCTCCAAGGCCTTTCTCGTACAAAATCGCTGATAAGGAATAGAGAAAAATGCAGTTAATCGGCTCAAAAAGTTTCCTGGAACAGAATACGTATGAATTTTGAAGAACAAACCTTCCGCTGTTTCTTCAATGATAAAAGTAGAGATTCCTTTTTCGACATGTCCTTCCAGGGTTTCATAGCTAAATCCTTTTCTTGTAGGTTCATTAATGATGGCTTTTATTCGTACTCCGAAAATCAATTTTAATGAACCGAAATGAGTTGGTGGCAGGTAGATTTGCTGTACAATGGTGTCTCCGGTTTTCATGCTTCTGTCTGCGGATTGCCATTCCGTTTTGAAACGAAGAATGTTTTCAGGAAAAATGTGATAATTGAAGAGAAAATTCAGGTTTAGTTCGTTGAATGGTTGTTTGGTTTCCAATTGAATACTGGTTGTTTTTTCTTTCAGGAGTGTGGTGTCATACTCCATTACGTTTACCAATTTCAATTCCTCAAGCCGTTGTTCTAAGTACTGTTGCTGGTCGGTAAAATAAATTTTCATAATACCATGATCCGAATTACCTCCAAACGACTCTCAGTTTCAACCGTTAAGAGATAAGTCCCGCTCTTGAGTTCAGGAAGCGTAAACGAGTTGATAATCGTCGAAAAACGTTCTTTGTAAACAGTTTTTGAGTCGGTAGATGTGATCGTAATCTGCGGATTTCGAATACCACCATTGAAATGAACCGCTTCGTTGCTTTTTACCGGATTGGGGAAGACTTTCAAAGCCTGTCCAATGCTCAATTCATCAATAGAGAGGTATTCTTCCCGGAGTTTCACCAATCCTTTCGAAAAGGTGCCGATCCAAACATTGTCTTCCGCATCTTTGGCGATAGACAGCACATGATCTTCGGGAATGTCGGAATTGTCGGTGTTGTAAAATCCCCAGCTTTGATTAGCGCGTTTGATCATCAGGCCATGAATCTGCGTTCCGAGGTAAAAGTTGTCCTCATCATCATTAGCCATTGCAGTTAAACTATTGGTCAGCATGGGCGAATTGGTCCAGTTAAATGCCATCCAGGTTTGACTCCCCTGATCTGTCCACAAACCACCGGCTGAACCTGCAAACCAAGGTTTCCCTACCTGATCGATTTTCACCGTTAAGGCAGAATTATCGGGCACTCCAGAATTGAGAATGTAGTAAATTCCTGTGAAATTGGTGGAATTGTCCATATAAATCAACCCACCGTTGATGGTACCAATGTATTTTTCGTTTTGATGCCCGATGGCAATCGAAGAAATGTTGTTGGTAAGGATTGGGGAATTGGCCATGGTCCAGGTTGTCCAGTTGGTATCATCGAAATACACCAAACCTTCTACTGTCCCGATCCATTTATTGCCAAAGTTGTCGATAGAAATAGTGCGGATAAAATTATCCGGAATGTCGGAATTATCGGTATTGAAATCAGTCCATGTGATTCCGTCGAATTTTTGTACACCACCAAGTGTGGTCCCGATCCAGATAGCATTATTGGCATCAACAGCAAGGGCCCGAACGTAGTTATCGTCGAGCCCTGAATTTGCTTCGTTGAAAACCTCCCATGTGTTGTTGCTCAAATGCGCCAACCCATTGTCGGTTCCTATCCATAAATCACCTGAATTATCAACCAATAAGCAACGAACGGTATTGTCGGGCATCGGTGAATTTGCCATATTAAACGTTTCCAATGTAGGAACGATGATCTGACCATAAACACCTGACCCGCTGAGCGTACTGAAAATAATCAGCAGGTATACCGCCGTTTTGCTCATGTTGTTATTCAATCACAATTCGTTGCGTATAATCTTTTCCTTCAAAATGAATGTTGAACAAGTAAAGACCTTTTGCCAAGTGCTGTTGATCGAAGTTCCAGGAGTTGTTACCACTCACGTGATCGAATTCCTGTGTGTAAACTTTTGTTCCCAAAGGACTCAACAATTCGAAAGATACTTTACCGTCGTTTTTAGTTTCGAATTCTACGGCAAACTGACCGTTATTCGGATTCGGCATTAACTTGATCGAACGTTTGAATTCGATGTTTTCACCAATTCCTGCACAAGTTTCAACTACTGCATCGATCGGAACCATTACACTTCCACATGTACTGCTTGTTGTAAGTACTTCCCAATCGTAGAAATAGTAGTAGTAAGAAGCGCCAGCTGAAGCACCTTTAATTTTCAACAACTGATCGATTCCATAAGGATAAGCAGCACTGTTGTTATTACGGTACAAACCACCTGTTTGGATATTTGTTCCGATCAATCTCCAGTTTGTGTCCGCTGTTACATCAAAGCCCAATTGAACGCGGCTCATACCTGCAGGAACAGTTGTCGTTAATGACTCTGTAACAGTTCCTCCGTGATCTTCCAATTCAATCGTAATGCTTCCGGCACCTTGTGAATAAACCAATACCGAGTTTAATGTAAAATCTTCATAAGCATCGAATACTTCGTACTGCTCGCTGGCAACGTAACCACCACCGCCGATACCGTTTGTATGCGGTTCAGAGTTCAGGCTGTCAGTATAAGAATCAGTGTTCATTGCGTAATACGTAGTCGTGGTCGTCAAAACCGGAGTGGTGTAAGTATCACCTGTACCAACCAGAATTCCCAGATCGTCATACCAGGTAATGTCACCCGTTCCTGTTCCTGTCAATGTCATCGCACCGCTGATGCAAACCGTATCACCCTCCAATACAGGAGGTGCAGTTACAACCTGGTTGATTACAAACGGCTCAGATGTATTTACACCACAGTAGCTCGTTACTTCACATGTGTAGCTTCCGGGCGTGTTTACTGTGATTGACTGTGTTGTCGCGCCGTTTGACCACAAGTAAGAAAGGCCACCTGATGCAGTAAGTGTAATGTCTTCCGCTTCGCACAGGTTGTGTGAATTATCAGAAGTAATAGTAGGCAATGTCGCTGTTCCTGCAGGTAATTGCATTGTCAATGTTACCGGAACAGCCGTGAAGTTATTGTCGTCACGCTCTTCGATGAAGTTGCCACGTTTGTCGATTTCCAATACGATGTAGTAGTCACCATTACAGGTATTCGGCGGAATGTTGATCCACATACCATCCAGGTGTTTTCCGTAAACGTCGGTCCAACCAGAAGAAATTCCCTGCTCGATTACCGAACAGTTGTAATTTCCACCACCCAGGTTCCAGTTCGGGAAGTCGGTGTTGTGTAACACAGCACCCTGATTGTAAACGGTGTTTTCATCGCGGCAATGACCATCATACGTACTTCCGTTAGAACCGCATTGCCCATAATCCATCAAACAAAATCCGATTTTAGCACCTGTGCCTACGATAGGCCAGTTAAGCGGATTCGGATCTGCTGTCGGTACACGCAAGGTCATCACCGCCCAGTCATCAACGTGGTTGTGACCGTGAGCTGCGTGATATGTCATACTTCCCACATACTGATCTACATAGCTCATCGCGTTTCCGTTTTTATTGTAAAGGCGCTGAATGATCAGTTGTTTTGGATTCGGGTGACCGTTAGGACAAGTAAATTGTCCGTTTGGTAGCACATTAAATACGGTGTCATTTCCACAAAGGAATGTACGTGTACCGTTAACGTCTTCACCTCTTACAGTAAAAGAGCCGTGTCCGATATTGGGTGTGGAACCCGAAACGCGTAAACGTCCGTCATCCGGACCCTGGCCATTGTAATTGGTACCTGCACCTGTTTGCGGGTATTCGATGTAGCCATTGTCGCTGATTCCCAACCAGGAAGCAGTAATATCGGGTAGTAGTAAGCAACTTGACGAGCCATCTTCACAGACGCACGAAGTCGCATTAGTTGTTGTACACTGCGCCATTGCTGCGTTTCCGGCAAAAAGCACTGTGCAAAAAAGTAGGAGTTTCTTCATAAGTAGAGTATTTTTCTAAAGGACTAATCTAATAAAATAATTGATTGATTCACGCAGTCCTGCTGTGATTGGGGTTGGAAAGGGCTTTTTTGAGGGGGCGACACCTCACTCAAATTTCAGAAAAGCGTAGTGTTAAATTCTTCAAACTATGCGTAACGATTGGTTTTAAATGCCACAGACTGTAAAATAGCTGATTCATGCTGACGCGAATCGCTCTGTGAAAATATGAACGTTTTGTGTTTAAATGCATTCAATAACTTTCGTTTCACCCTTTTTTTGAAAAATCCATCTAAAAGTATAAGTTACTGTGATACTGTTCAAAAACTACAGGAAAGCTTAATTCTAGCAGCAAATCAATTGATTAACAATCTGTTAAAAAACGCACATTGAGGGGGTAGCCCTCTATTCTCTGCTGATTTTCACAAGTAGTTTTGCGGGAAATATACTTTAACATTACTACTATGAAAGTTAACATACTACTATCCATACTTTCATGTTGGCTCTTGACGGCATTGTCGTTTGGTCAATCAACATTTCGTATTACACAGGATGTCGCCAGTTTTGACATTGCAGGAGGTATGGTGGAGAATAGCAGCGGCGATCTTGTTTTCGCCGGGACGAACTCCAACTTTATTCCGTTTTTTGGTAATATCGTAAAAATGAACAGTGCCGGTACCGTGCAATGGGCGAAAGCTTATACGGGTGGTATTGCATCCAGTATCAATGATATTAAAGCCGTGAGTTCGGGTGGTTATATCGTAACAGGAAGCTCTTCTAACGGAGGCGCCATACTGATTCGAGTTGACGAAAACGGGAATACCCTGTGGTCGAAACGTTACCAATGTCCGGATTTTGCGGGAAAACCTTCCAGTGAATACGGTAACGCGGTTATCGAAACTTCAGATGGAGGTTTCGTTGTAGCCGGTGGAGTGGATTATTTCTGGGACGGCGTCAGCGGAAGCACGGTGGATACATCGAGCGCACTCGGCTTTAAAGTGAATTCAGCAGGAACGCTTCAATGGAGCCGCATTTTTACGGTAACAGTTGCCAACCCCGACGAACATTACTTCAACGATGTTGCCGAATCAGCAGACGGTTATGTTTTTGTTGGAATTTCTTCGGAAGGTTCAGGAGCACTTTCGGATGACGGCGATTACCCGCGCAATGCATTGCTTGCCAAAACAACAACAGCCGGAGCAACGACATATATCAACCGCTGGGGATCAGGAAACACTTCCTCACAAGGACTCAATTGTATTACAAGTTTGTCTACCGGAAACCTGGTAATCGGTGGTTATGATGATGTTCATGCTACTATTACCCGGATTCAGGGAACAGGTGGCGCAGTAACGGTTCAGTACGGACGACGTTTGAGCGGTGCGGTCTTCCCACCAGTGAGCGTGATCATACAGGATATTTCGGAACATTCCGATGGTTCCTATGGTATTATCGGTACACGAATTGAAGTTCTTTCTTTCTCCTTTTACACCTTTGCAGCAAAGTTTGATCCTGTAGCGAATACCTTTGCATTTAACCGTGGTTATTTGCCAATCGGGCTTTCGGCCATTTTACCCGAAGGCGGTGTAGCTGCCGATCAGGGTTATTACATGGTAATGACCGATCAGCAGGCCGGGGGATTCAATTACAACATCATTCGCACCGATAATACCGGTCAACTTGGTGGGGCAGCCGGTTGTACGGTCAACAATATTACGCAGGCGACTGCCAACAGCGTTCCAACCATCCAAGCGGTTACCACAGTACAATTTACCAACGCGACGGAATCCTCCTTTACACCGGTTGTGACTGATGTTACGGTAACACCAACGGTTCATTGTATCACAACAGCATGTACACCACCAGCGGCGGCAACTACGGTTACGGCAACACCTGCTTCGATCTGTGTGGGACAATCGTCTTCCATCACCGCATCAGGACCGGGAGTAGGAGTGACCTACAATGTCTACACAGCTTCTTCGGGCGGAACCAACCTTGGAGCAACTCCGTTGAGTGTTTCACCAACTATTACCACTACTTATTATTTGGAAACGGTCGTGAACGGAAGCCCCGCATGTGTCAGTACCACCAGAACTCCGGTTACTGTTACAGTAAATCCAACGCCTACTGCAACTCCGGGAAGCAACTCTCCGGTATGTGAAGGTCAGGCGATCAACTTGACTTCTCCTACGGTTGGAAGTGCAACTTATGCATGGACAGGACCAAACAGTTTTAGCAGTACTTCGGAAGATCCGACCGTTTCGCCGGCCACAGCCGCTGATGGTGGAACATATACACTCGTAGTTACAGAAAACGGTTGTAGCTCGGCTCCAGCCAACGTATCGGTAACGGTAACTCCGCTTCCGGTAGCTAACGCCTCTTCCAATTCACCGGTTTGTGAAGGAAGCGCGATCAATCTTTCAGCCAATAATATTCCTTCTGCAACGTATGCGTGGACTGGACCTAACAGTTTTAGCAGTGCGGCAGAAGATCCTACTGTTTCTCCAGCCACAGCTGCCGATGCGGGAATTTATTCTGTTACCATTACCAGTGGAGGTTGTTCTTCGATTCCTGCGACTGTTTCAGTGACTGTTAATCCATTACCTACCGCCAGTGCGGGAAGCAATTCTCCGGTTTGCGAAGGTTCAGATATTTTATTGACCTCATCGGGTGGAACAGGCTATTCCTGGACAGGCCCTAACAGTTATTCCAACGGAACACAAAATCCAACAATAACAGGTGCGACAGCTGCAGAAGACGGAACTTATACTGTTACGGTAACCGATGGCAATGGCTGTCAGAATACCGCTCAAACAATTGTCAGTGTAGTTGCCGGAGAATCAATTTCGGCCACAGCCACAGATATTACCTGCAACGGTGCCGATGACGGAACTGCTACAGCAGTAACTTCAGGAGTTGGGCCATACACTTATTCATGGGCTCCAAGTGGTGGCAATGCTGCTACAGCAACCGATTTACCTGCGGGAACATATACAGTTACTGTTACCGCTTCAGGATGTAGTTCAACAGCCAGCGCTACAGTCAACGAACCAACAGCTGTCGGATTATCAACTTCATCAACTCCTTCTTCATGCACCACACCAACCGGAACTGCCACGGTAGTTGCAGCGGGTGGAACAGGAGGTTATACGTATTCCTGGGCTCCAAGTGGTGGCAATGCTGCTACGGCAACGAATCTTGCGGCTGGAAGTTATACGGTGACCGTAGCAGATGGCAATGGATGCCAGGAAACAGCAACGGTTGTTGTTGCTTCGGTAAACGGACCTACGGCTGCTATTTCAGCTTCGTCGGATGTCTCCTGTGCCGGATTAACCGACGGATCGGCTACTGTAACTGCTGCTGATGGAACACCTGGCTACTCTTACTCATGGTCACCAAGTGGTGGCGCTGCGGCTACTGCATCTAATTTAGGAGCCGGTTCTTATACAGTTACGGTTACTGATGCAGCAGGATGCACTGCTACTGCCAGCGCAACTATCGGAAGTGCTACGGCAATTGCAATTGCGGAAACAATTACCGCTTCAACGTGTGGTAATGCAGACGGAAGTATTTCGGTAGTGCCTTCAGGTGGAAATCCGGGTTATACCTATGCTTGGACTCCGGCAGGAAATACAGCCACTATCAGCAATCTTCCCGGTGGAGATTACGATGTAACGGTAACAGATGCCAACGGTTGTACCGCAACCGAAAGTTATACGATTGTACCTACAGGTTCGCTTGATGTGGATGTAACACCACTTTCAAGCACTATTCTTGCCGGCGAAACGGTTGGATTGACAGCTACCGTGACACCATCTGTTGCAGGAGCAACTTATGAGTGGAATCCTTCAACTGATCTTACATGTGACGATTGCCCCAATCCGACAGCTTCGCCGGATGAAACAACAATATATACGGTAACTGTGACTTCGCCTGACGGATGTACGGGAACAGCATCAGCTACCGTATTCATTGAATTGGTTTGTGGTGAATACTTTATGCCAACGATTTTCTCGCCTGACGGAAACCTCAACAACGACGAATTGTGTTTATACGGAAGTTGTTTCGTGGAATTATCCCTGAAAATATATGACCGTTGGGGTGAACTGGTATTCGAAACAACCGATCAGTCGAAATGCTGGGACGGTACCTACAAAGGGAAACCGATGAATGCCGCTTCATATGTATATGTATTGGAATTGAGCCTACAGGACGGAACTACTGTTTCAGAAAAAGGGAATGTTACATTGGTTCGCTAATCGCACGATAAAATTAGATAAACATGAAAAAACAGTTAGTTATCGGAGTGATTTGTGCTGGAATTGTTGCCCTTTCAAATAGTTTCGCGCAGAACCTGGTAGTGAACCCGAGTTTCGAGCAAACTACCACGAATTGTGGGAACCCGTTCGGAGAGGGGTATGCCGATCTGATCGATTGGGATGACACCAATTCCGGAAATGACACCTGTACAACACCGGACTTGTTTTCAGCCTGCAACCTGTTGATCGGAAACATGGGTCCTACACACATGCCTTATTCCCAGCTGGGCTATCAGTATTCCCATACCGGAACGCGCCATGCCGGATTTATTTCTCATGAGCTAGGCAGTGAATACCGCGAATACGTTCAGGGGCACACTTCTGCTCCATTGACTGCCGGACAAACTTATTGCGTATCATTTTACGTGAGCCTGGCCAATATGTCCTTGTATGCGACCAATAACATGGGAATTCGTTTTACGAACAGTAATTACCAACACAATGCCTGTCCAGGAAGTTCCAATTCCCTGATCAATCTTCCGCCTCAACTCAACAGTACCTGTGTGATCTCTGACACGAATGGTTGGGTGCGCTTGCAGTGGGATTATACAGCTGCGGGAGGTGAACAGTATTTTGTAATTGGGAATTTCTTCAACAACGCTGGAACGAACATTGCAAATCATACACCGGCTAGTGGTGGAATGGCCTTGCCGATGCCTTTTGCCTATTATTTCATAGATGATGTAAGTATTACACCTAATACGTGCTGTTATGCGGATATTGCACCGGTTGACAATATGTGTGTGACGGATGCTGCGATTACGCTGACAGCTACACCACCATTGGGAATTGCCTGTGCACCCGTTCCGATTTCCGGAACATGGTCGGGACCGGGAATTACCAACGGTGCTACCGGAGCATTTGATCCTGCAGTAGCAGGGCCGGGTGTTCATACAGTCAATTTTTTATTGTCTTGCGGAACAACAGTATCTACCACCATTACAGTAAGCCCATGTGCCGGATTGGATGTATGCCTGGAAGCCAACGGTGATTTGACCGTTTCAGGTGGAATAGCTCCATATCAGTGGCAGAGCGAGGTGTCAACACAAGATTGCTCAGCATGTATTATCGGTTGCACTTTCCCACCGGGATGTGCCACAACATCAATGGTTTGGACAACTTATTCTTCCAATGCAACAGCAACTCCGGGCACTTTACCGATCCAGGTGGTTGATAATACAGGAGAAATTGAATCAATCGCAACGCTTGTAGGGATTCCTGCATGTACAACAATTCCTTGTCCACCCGTGAATATTAATGCCACTTCTCAGACAAACGTCTTGTGTAATGGCGGAAGCACAGGTGCATTGACTGTAAGCGCATCAGGCGGTAACGGTGGTCCGTTTACCTACGTTTGGAATCCGGGGAATTTATCCGGAACAACCCAAACGAACCTTACAGCAACTACGTATACCATTACCGCAACAGGAACTGACGGTTGTGACGGAACGGCTACTTTTACCATTACCCAGCCGGTTGCACTTTCTACCACCACTTCGTCTGTTGATGCCTCTTGCGGCGCCAATAACGGAACGGCTACGGTAAATGCTTCAGGCGGAACCGGATCATACACTTACAGCTGGGTACCTTCGGGTGGAACGGGAGCAACTACAACACCTGTAGCAGCTGGCGTTTATACTGTAACGGTAACCGATGGCAATAGCTGTACCACAACAGCAAACGTAACCGTGGGAACAGCAGGCGGGCCTACGCTTACCATTTCGAATCAGCAAAATATCTCCTGTTTCGGGGTTAACGACGGAGAAGCGACTGTTTCGGCAGCGGGTGGCGCAACACCTTACACGTATCTATGGGCTCCTTCGGGTGAAACAACAGCAACGGCAACCGGACTCAGTGCCGGGCTAAATACCATAACGGTTACAGACAACGCGGGCTGTTCCGTCTCCGAGCAGGTAACACTTACCGGACCAACACAAATGGTGATTACTGGTACTGTTACCGATGAAGATTGCGGTGCGCTCAACGGAAATATTGCCGCTTCGGTTTCCGGTGGAACGGGACCTTATGCCTACGCATGGACAGGAACAGCGGCTGTTACGGCTACTATTTCCAATCTGGATGACGGCACTTATACACTTACAGCAACAGATGCAAATGGCTGCAGCGCTTCTAGTACGTTTACGGTTGACCAGATCGGTGATTTGAATGTAACTGCCGTACCGGGTTCTGCTGTGATCAGTGAAGGAGCATCGTTGCAACTGACTGCATCGGGTGCAACAACGTATGTTTGGACACCGACAGGCGGGCTAAGTTGTACCAACTGTCCGAACCCTGTTGCAACACCTTCGGGAAGTACGATTTATGTGGTTACAGGAACCGATGCTAATGGCTGTTCGGGAACTGCGAGTGTTACAATCACCATGAATCCAGTGTGTAACGAAGTATTCGTACCAACAATCTTTTCGCCAAACAGCGACAATGGAAACGACTTGCTGTGCGCATTCGGAAATTGCTTCTCGCAAGTCGATTTTGCCATCTACAACCGCTGGGGAGAAAAAGTATTCCAGACCGACGACCTGCAGGTTTGTTGGGATGGAATGTATAAAGGAAAACCGGTCAATGCAGAAGCATTTGTCTACAAACTCAGCGGTACGCGCATCAACGGCGAAGAAGTGAGTTTATCCGGAACAATTCAGGTAATCCGTTAATTGAAAAACGATAGCATTATGAAAACAATACGCTTTAATCAACTACTCATTACACTTCTATTCGGGGGATGCTCGTTCATCTCGCTCGCTCAGGATGTTCACTTTTCGCAAATGCCGTATTCACCATTAACATTGAATCCTGCGCTTGCAGGAGCCAATTCACCGTTGCAGGCCATTGTGAATTATCGTACTCAGTGGAGATCGGTGGCTTCGCCTTACAAAACGATTGCCGCTTCTGTCGACGGACGCATCAACGAAAACAAGCGTGGTAAACATGGACACATTGCTTATGGTTTGAATTTCTTCAACGACCAGGCAGGTGACGCTCGTGTTACAACAACGAACGTAAACGTAAGTTTGGGTTACCACATTATTCTTGATAGAACGAGTACGCTCGGTGCTGCCATTTATGGTGGATTCGGGCAGCGCGGAATCAATGCTGCTGCCGGAAAATGGGGAAGCCAGTACAACGGAATGGCTTACGATGCAACGCTGTCGAGCGGTGAAACGTTTGCTACCAACCAATTTTCTTACGCAGACGTGGGAGCGGGATTGGTGTATACCTACAAGGAAAGTGATAGTTATATGACTTCTAACGATCAGAAATCGTTCAACTACGGTTTCGCGCTTTACCACATCAACAAACCAAAATATTCGTTTTTGGGTGCTGGTGACGAAGAAGAACTGTACATGCGCTGGTCGATCTTTGCCAACGGAAACATCGGTTTGGGGAACTCACGCTGGTCGATCATGCCGGGTGTTTATTACCAACGTCAGAAATCAGCGCAGGAACTTTTGGTGGGAACTTATTTCAAGTGCCGTTTGAGTGA
This sequence comes from Candidatus Fluviicola riflensis, assembly GCA_002243285.1. Lineage (GTDB taxonomy): Bacteria > Bacteroidota > Bacteroidia > Flavobacteriales_D > Crocinitomicaceae > Fluviicola > Fluviicola riflensis. The sequence goes on from CP022585.1 coordinate 4,242,580, forward strand.
AGCATCACGTTCTACAGGAATGAACAAAGCTTCGTTCCTGTCATTCGGGTTGTTTTACCGAAACAAAGATGCGATGGTTGCCAAAGCGATGTTTGACTGGTCAGACTACTCTGTTGGTTTCGCGTATGACATCAATATTTCAAGCCTGAACGAGGTTTCGAATACCCGCGGAGGTGCAGAAGTGTTCTTACGCTACAACATGTCTTCATTCGGAAGATCACGCTCACGTATTTAATCATTCATCCCGTTTTATGATGAAGAATCGCCTCATTGCGCTGTGTTGCCTCACAGCAGGGAATCTTTGTGCCCAGCCCGGCAAGCTGATCATCCGGGAATATGATTCCTTGCGCATCGAAATAGAAGCGTTGGGAACATCGGTCAACAGTCCGTTTAACGACTACGCGCCCGTGATCACAGCCGATGGTTTCGAATTGTTCTTTACCTCGCGCAGGCCGGCAACGGAGCGTGAGATCAAGAAAAAAAGCGAAGGAAAAGAACGCGTTTTTTACTCCAATTTCGATTATACAGCCCTTAAATGGCTCGATGCGGAAGCGCTTCCTGAGGTGATTAACAATCCTAACCGCTTCAATTCCGCGGTAGCCGTTTCAAACGATGGGCAGCGTTTGCTAATCTACCAGGATGACCAATATGGCAATGGCGATATTTATGAATCGTTTTTGAAAGGATCGTTTTGGTCAAGTCCGCTTCCGATTTCGGCTCCGATCAATACCGAAGCACACGAATCATCGGCGAGCATAGCGCCCAACGGACAGACGATCTACTTTGTTTCCGACAGAGAAGGCGGTCGCGGAAAACGTGATATCTGGTCCATTTCCAAAAACAGTGCAGGTGAATGGGAAGCTCCGAAAAATCTTGGACGAACCATCAACAGTACCGACGATGAAGAATCGGTTTTCATTCACCCTGACGGGCGAACGCTTTATTTCAGTTCTCGCGGACATGAATCGACCGGTGGTTTTGATGTGTACCGTTCCGTTTGGAGCGAGCAGGATGGCTGGTCGGAACCCGAAAATCTAGGCGATCCGATCAATACAGCTGGTGACGACCTGTTTTTTGTAATGACCGCCGACGGAACACAAGCTTATTACGCTTCCTCACGGGATGAAGACTCCAAGAACCTTTACAGCATCCGGTTTACGCCTCTCAGTAAGAAAAGCGTCGCCGAACAACCGAAAGTAAGTTTGCTGAAAGGAACAATTTTCGATGAAGCGACCAAACAACCTATTGCTGCCGTAATCGAAGTGTTCGACAACGATAAAAACGAACTTATCGGAACCTTTAATTCCAACGACGAAAGCGGGAAGTTTTTGATTTCGCTTCCGTCAGGAAAAAACTATGGAATTGCCGTTTCAGCTCCTGATTACCTGTTTCATTCGGAGAATATTACGCTAAGCGATACCAGTACGTTTCAGCAGATTACGCGTGATATCTCCCTGCAAAAACTCACAACGGGAACCAAGATTATCCTCAAGAATATCTTCTTCGATTACAGCCTTTACTCGCTAAAACCGGCTTCTACTGTTGAGCTAGAGCGTGTTCACAAACTGATGAATGAAAATCCGGGTTTGCGAATTGAGATTTCGGGTCACACCGATACGCAAGGATCGCCTGTTTATAACCAACAATTGTCAGAAAACCGCGCAAAATCGGTCGTGGATTACCTCATTGCCGCGGGAATTGATAAATCGCGCTTAACTTATAAAGGTTATGGCGAAACACAACCGATTATTACTGACGCGGAAATTGCTAAAATGAGTACAAAAGCTTTACAGGACGAAGCACACGCACAGAATCGCAGGACGGAATTTAAAGTGCTTTAAAAACCAACTGCGGTTTGAATTACGCATGAAGTATTGGTCGATTTATCAGGAAACCTAAATTAATCAATAACTTTGCAGTCCAAAAACAGCTCCTTTATGGCAACTATTGCTTCTTACGACTTTACCGGAAAACGTGCGTTGGTTCGCGTGGATTTTAACGTTCCGCTGAACAAAGAAACACTCGAAGTAACAGATGATACGCGCATTCGTGCCGCATTACCGACCATTAAACACATTCTGGAAAATGGTGGAAGTGTGGTTTTGTGTTCGCATCTGGGACGTCCGAAAGAGGGTGCGGAAGATCGTTTTTCGTTGCGCCATATTCGTCCGGCAATTGAGCATTTATTAGGAAAATCGGTAAAATTTGCAGCAGATTGTATCGGATCGGCAGCGTTGGACATGAGTGCAAACCTGAAACCGGGTGAAGTATTGTTGCTGGAGAATGTTCGTTTTTACAAACAGGAAACCGCCGGCACCGAATCGTTTGCCGAACAGCTTTCGAAACATGGTGATGTATATGTAAATGACGCTTTCGGAACTGCACACAGAGCTCATGCGAGTACTACTGTTGTTGCCAATTACTTTCCAAACGACAAAATGTTTGGGTTTTTATTGGAAGCCGAAATCAAAAGTGTTGACCGCGTTTTAAACAGTACTGAAAAACCGTTGACCGCTATTGTGGGTGGAGCAAAAGTATCGTCTAAAATCACGATCATCGAACGTTTACTGGAAAAAGTGGACCACTTGATCGTTGGTGGCGGAATGGCTTATACGTTTGTAAAAGCGATGGGCGGTGAAGTCGGGAACTCACTGGTTGAAGATGAATTCCTGGATGTTGCGCGAGACATTATTGCAAAAGCGAAGACAAAAGGTGTTGATTTGTACATTCCAACGGACACGATGGTTGCCGATAAATTTGATAACAATGCAAGCACTCAGCTTGTTGCAATCGGTTCCATTCCAAACGGATGGATGGGATTGGATGTTGGTCCGAAAACCATTAAAGCGTGCGCTGAAATCATCGAATCTTCGAAATTGATTTTGTGGAACGGTCCGATGGGTGTATTTGAAATGAGCAACTTCCAAACCGGAACGGCTGAAATAGCCAATGCGATCGTTCGCGCAACGGCAAAAGGTGCGTTTTCACTCATCGGCGGTGGTGATTCAGTGGCTGCGATCAATCAATTCGGGTTGGCCAATAAAGTGAGTTATGTTTCTACCGGCGGTGGCGCGATGCTGGAATACCTGGAAGGAATTGAGTTGCCGGGAATTAAGGCGATCCGGTCATGATTTTTTAGATTTACACTCAAAAAAATAGCATAAACTATTGTTTTTCAAACCATTAACTTCCGTAATATTGCGGGATTACTGAAGTTTTTAAATTCTACTTTCCCTATTATTTTTTGGATTCGGCATACGCTTTACGTAGCACAACAAAATACGCCAAATGCAGTAGTGCTGTAATCACGCATTCCGTTATATTTGATCAACAACATCCAATTATGAAAACACTTACACTTTCCCTGGTTTTGTTTCTCTTTTACGGCTTTTCCCTAGCTCAGGAAGACGAATTTACTCCTCCGCGTTTTGTGAAGCAACCTATTGAAAATACTGGTTGTTATGCTTATTTCCCGAATGATGTGGAAATGGTTTTTGATTTAAGTTACTCACCCGATAGCTCCAAAGTATACACAGGGGATTTTTTGTCAGGTAATTTTCATTACTCCATTATTTTGGTACAATTGAAAGATCTTGTGATGCAAACCACGGAAGAAAAGGATGACATGCTGGTTTCTTACCTGGATTATTTGCAAGGAACGGTTGGTATTGTCGGTTCTGCCGGTTATGGAAAAGGCCATACGATGGAAAGCAATCCTTCTGCGGTTGGAATAATCGATTATTGGGAAGACGATGAAGGAGATCAGTGGTCGGTAAAAGCCTGGGCTGATGGTTCTACTATGGCGATTCTGTTTATTTATGGGGCAACTGAATATCCAAGTTATGGAGCGGGGCAGTTATTTTTGAATGGATTTCGATTTAATTGATTGATTATCAAAAACATAGTGATATTGCAATATTAGCAAGTGATTTTTGAAAATCCAAGAATAGAAATCACTTATCCAATACCTTTGGAATCCGGAAATAATCCGAATCTTTTTTCGGAGCATTCTTCAATGCTTCGGCTTGCGTCACTGTCTCTTCAGCTACATCTTCACGCAAAACATTGACCTCATCACTCATAAAAACAAGTGGTTCTACATTATCGGTAGGCAATTCAGCGAGTTTACCCATAAAACCAATAATATTCTCCAAATCTTGTTGAATCGCCGCTTTAGCTGGTCCTTCAAAACGCAAACGCGCCAAGTGAGCGATATGATCTATGGTTTCCTCCGTTATTTTCATGGAGCAAATTTAAGCATTTGTTTGTAGATTGGTTAAACATGCTGCACAAGTTAACCTTGACCATTTCAACTAATTAAAATCCTGTAGAAATACACTTCTTTGAAATCAAGTAGTATTACGCGGTGCGGGATCACTTAAATTTTCGTGGTTTGCGGTAACTGTAATCGATAATATCATTTTGCCCAAACATTTTAACCATAAATATTCATTGAATTGAACCGCTAACCACCTTGTTTAAAACCACAATTCACTAAAACCCGTTAACAAATGAAACTCAAACAAAAACTGGAGCAATTGGGTGCGCAACCCGATCTGATTCTGATCATTACTGATGAGCAACGTGCAACCCAACATTTTCCTCCCGGATGGGAAGAAGAAAACCTGCCAACACTTACTTTCCTGAAGCAAAATGGTTTCAGTTTCGACAGGGCTTTTTGCAATACCTGTATGTGTTCACCAAGCCGCACAACCCTTTTTACAGGAGTTTATCCTGCGAAACACGGAGTAACGCAAACCTTAACCGAGGGTGGATTATTATCTCCGGGCGAACCAACACTAAACACCTCACTCCCGAACATCATGAATGTACTTTGGGGCGAGGGTTATGACGTACAATACCGCGGTAAATGGCACATGAGTAAAGGCGTTGCGCCAAATGGCACCAAAACGAATTATGATGATCTCGCTGCCGCCGATATTTCTTTATTCGGGGCCATGGGATGGGTAGCACCGGATGCGGGCGAAGATGTCAATCCGCTCAATTTCGGAGGCGGTTACGCCAATCACGATGCCAAATACACCGCCGAAGCGATCAAGTACCTGAAAGAAGTACGTGTTCGTCGTGCTGCCGGCGATCATCAGCCATATTGCCTGATCCTTTCGCTTGTAAATCCGCACGATGTGTTGGCTTATCCCAAGACTGCAGCGACTTCCGGCTATCATCCATCTTCCTGGTCGGGAAGGGATATCAAATTGCCAGGCACTTTCGGTGAAGAATTGCTTCGAAACAAAAAGCCCATGGCACAGGAACAAATTCTAATCGGAATGGGTGCTTCTTTGGGGGAATTGACGACACTGGAGCAAAACCTGGATTACATTAATTTTTACGGTTATCTGCTCAGTTATGTCGACAAAGAAATCGGTTATTTCATTGATGAATTGTACCGTGAAGGCAAAGATGGGAAAAAACTGGCCGATTCAGCCATCGTCACCATGACATCCGATCACGGAGAAATGGGGCTTGCACATGGCGGATTGCGACAGAAAACTTTTGTCGCTTATGAAGAGGCATTACGCGTTCCTCTGGTGATCTCAAACCCTGTAGTATTTAAGGATCATGGTTTGAAACAGTCGATGGCTTTGGCTACATTGGTTGATATTATGCCCACATTCATTGAACTGGCGAATGTTTCCAATCCGCCAACAGGTTTGGCCGGTACGAGTTTGTTGCCAATCATCGAAGACGGAACTCCGGTGCAGGAAAGTATTTTATTCACGTTCGACGATACAAAAGCCGGATCGAACAGTCAGTTATCTGCCGTGAAAGCCGCCAACCGGATCCGTTGCATCCGTACAGAAAAATGGAAATTCGATATCTATTTTGACGCGCTAGGAACCTATTACAATCAATACGAATTATACAATTTGGAAGAAGATCCTTCCGAATATACCAATCTGGCGTATGATCCGGAATACAAGGATATCAGAGATGAATTGGAAAGACAGCTCCACCAGCTTGAGATTGCTAAGCTACGAGTGAATACTCCTTCCGATGTTTCGTGATGAAATAGACCAACTTAAGAGAAAAGAGCTGCTTTCGGGCGGCTTTTTTTGTCGACCCAAATTAACTTCGCCACAGATCATCCTTATAACTAGTGGTTATTTTCTTTTCATCAATCCTCTTTGAACAAGCGGCTCAGAAACAATGTGATACGTTTTCTCCAGCAATTCACGTTCGGATAACCGTTTCACTTCCTCCTGATCAATCACCGGATGAATGATCACCCGCGAAATTCCGGGATGCGCCGGCCCTAATAAATCGCCCGGATCGGAGAACAGGTGATAATTATCAACAAACGTAATCGGTATGATCGGAATTCCTGCTCCCTTCGCCAGTTTAAACGCTCCTTCCTTAAACGGAATCATTGTCGGATGATCTTCGTCCGGAATTCCGCCTTCGGGAAAAACGACTAATGACCAACCTTCTTGAATGGCCTGACGCGCCTGCATAAACGATTGGGCCGCTTTCCGGCGATCACTGCGATGAACCGGGATATTCAACCGCTTGAAATAGGTTTTTACTAACGGATACGACAAAATCTCGCTCTTACCTAAAAACAAAAACCGGTGATTGGGAAGCAGAGAATACATGAGGAATATATCAAAATAGGAAGCATGGTTAGCGATGATCATGTATGGTCCGTCCGGAATTTTAGGACTCGATAATTTTCGCACAAAAACCAGCATCAGAATCCGCACCAAATGGCTCCAGAACACATTTAGCGGAAAACTGTATTTGCGCCATGATTTGCGCGAAAGAATGATCAGAAAAAAAGGATACAATACCAGTAACGTGGATATGAAGACAATTCCAACATACACTTTATACAACAAGCATGGAATTCCCAACAGTGCCTTCATACGCCAAAAATAAGATTTTCATTGACTTTTTTACAAAATGATTTTTCCGACAAGCTGCGATTTATTAAAAAACAGTAGTTTTTCCAAAAGTTATCATTTAAAGGCTTTTACACACAACTAAACTATTCGTTCAGTCAGGTGGAACAAATGAAATTCGATTTAAAAAATAAGTTATGAAAAACGCATATCTCCCGATTATCTTTCTCTTGATTACTTTCAGCGTAATTGGGCAATTTCCGAAGCGAAAAGCAATCATGGGAATGCGCGGGCAAATCAGTAACGGAGGAATTATCATCGACAGCATTCTACCCGAAACAACCTTTGCCGGAAGCGGACTTAAAAAAGGAGATATTGTCATGGCGATGAATGGTAAGCCCACTCCTACACTGGATGATTACAACAAGATCGTTTCAACATTGAGAGAAGGTGATTCATTTAATATCAATTACCTGCGGAAAGGAAAAGAAAAAAACACAACCGTAAAACCCGTCGCGAAACCGTTTGAAACCTCTCCGATCGCTGACATTACCTACGACTGGGTAAAATTTCGCAGCGGATATCTGCGCACTATCACCCGGAAACCGAAAGGAAAGAACCAGGTTCCCTGCATTTTACTCATTCCTGGTTATGGTTGCGGCAGCATTGAGAACTACAGTAGTAGTTACAACGGCAAGCTCATGAACGAATGGCTGAAAAACGGTTATGCCGTCGTGACAATTGAAAAAAGTGGCCTGGGCGACAGCGAAGGTTGTGAACCATGCGGAGAAGTCGATTTGGCAACCGATATTGAAAGTTTCGACGCCGGATATCGTTTCATGGAACAGCTTTCGTTCGTGGATACATCGCAACTTTACATCTGGGGACACAGTCTCGGCGGAAGCATCGCTCCGGAAATTGCCAAACATCATCATCCGAAAGGAATCATGGTATTCGGTTGTGTATTTCGCCCGTGGAGCGAGTTTTTGCTCGAAATGCACCGGGTTCAGAAACCGTTGCTCGAAAATATGACGCTTCAGCAAACAGAAGAATTCACCAGGCAAATCCAAAAGATCTATTACGAACTGTTCGTTTTGAAAAAAACACCCGCACAACTCAATGAAATTGCCGAATACAAACCACTGGTTGAAAGTGAATTAGGCTACAAACCCGGAAGCAACGATATGTGGGGCCGTCACTGGCGGTTTTGGCAGCAGCTGGATTCCATCAACCTGGCCGAAACTTGGGCGAAAGTCAATTGTCCGGTGCTGATTTTGCACGGAGGCGCCGATTACGAACAATGTAGTTTGGTTGAACCGATGATGATCGAAAAAACGGTCAATGAAGCACATCCCAATTCTGCAACCCGGATCACTATTCCGGATATGGACCATTTCATGATGAAAAGCGCTGATTGGAAACAAGCCGTGATCAATTTTAAAGAGCAGCAATACATGAAAGGAAATTTCCACACCGGAATCGCTGATGAAACCGTCAAATGGCTAAAAACACATTGAATTTAACCATAAAGACCAAGGAAAAGAACAAATTTAGTGTGTGTTAGAAGAACACAAAGGCCAAGCGAGGTAGAACACCTTTGTGGTCTTAACACGCCAATCCTTCAAAAAAGCTTTGTGCCTTTGTGTTTCCAAACTTTTGAAAATTGTACTTTCGCCAAAAAAGAATTCATGGCACGCATTCTCACTGGTATTCAAAGCACCGGAACTCCGCATTTGGGAAATTTACTCGGCGCGATCCTGCCTGCAATCGAATTGGCGAAAAGCGGTAATAACGACTCGTTCCTGTTTATCGCCGATATGCACTCGCTTACACAAATCAAAGACGGCAATGTTTTACGTCAAAACACGTACTCAACAGCGGCAGTTTGGCTCGCTTGCGGACTCGATCCGCAAAAAACAGTGTTTTACCGCCAAAGCGACATTCCGGAAGTAACTGAATTGACGTGGTATCTACTCTGTTTTTTTCCGGTTCCCCGATTGGAACTTGCCCATGGATACAAAGACAAAAAAGATCGTCTGAGCGACGTCAACGGCGGATTGTTTACCTACCCGATACTGATGGCCGCGGATATTTTATTGTATGACGCCAACCAGGTTCCGGTTGGAAAAGACCAATTGCAGCACATTGAAATGACACGTGATGTGGCCGAACGTTTTCATCATTTGAACGGCGAAACGTTTGTGCTTCCGGAGGCGAAGATCGATGAAAACACGATGCTGGTTCCGGGAATCGACGGTGAGAAAATGAGCAAATCGCGCAACAATTTCATCAACATCTTTCTCCCTGAAAAAGAATTGCGCAAACAAGTTATGGCCATCGTCACCGACAGCAAGGGGCTTGAGGATGTGAAAAATCCGGATGAATGCAACATTTTTGCCCTTTACAAATTACTGGCCGACGAAAATGCTATTCAAACCATGCGAAACAACTATACAGCAGGCGGTTATGGTTACGGACATGCCAAATTGGCCTTGTTTGAATTAATTTTAACCAAATTCGAACAGGAACGAACACGTTATGATTACCTGATGAATAACCTAAGCGAAATAGACGCAGCTTTAGAAATTGGAGCGGAAAAAGCACGACTAGTGGCAAAAGATGTATTGAAGCGGGTTCGCCAAAAAATCGGATACTAAAAATTTTTCAACAACTATTTACCGTTGAATAGAAAATATGTATATTTGAATCAACTTATGTTACACCAACATAAACTACTCTTATTAAACCAACAATGTTAAAGCTCCTCCTCCAAGGGGCTTTTTCACTTCTTATAAAGCGTTATAGGTGTTATCTTATCAATGATTTATTATATTTGTTCGCGACAAGAAAACTCTTCTCCTTATGTTAAAACACATAATCATCTATGCTGCTGCTTTAGTCACGATTGCTTCGTGTTCCGATTCGGGCAACGACCTGTCCGATTTGAAAGCAGTTGGCGGTAAACGATATGGTGGTGAATTCCGATTTATGTCCCCGGAAAAAGTGTCTGGATTGTTACCTATTCAGGCAGTAGATATTTATACACAACGGATTACTTCTCAACTGTTTGACCAGTTATTGCGTTTGGATCCATCGGGTAAAAACGTTGTTCCTTCATTAGCAGAAAGTTATACGATTTCCCAGGATGCTACCACATTTACGTTCAAAATCCGGAAAGGCGTTTTTTTCCACGACGATGATTGTTTTGGCGGTGAAGGGCGAGAATTGACAGCGGAAGACATCAAGTTTACACTGGACATGGCATGCAGCGGGCTTCCTGAAAATGAGGTAAGTTGGTTGCTGGTGGATCGTGTGAAAGGCGGTCGTGATTTCTACAATGCTACCAAAAAATCATTCAAAGGAGGTGGTGTTTCCGGAATCAAGGTAACCAACAAAAACACCTTGGTCATTACATTGGCTGAACCTTTTGCAAGTTTTGATAAAGTACTAACCTACGGCGGGTTCGGTGTTTTCCCGAAAGAAGCTTACGATGAATACGGCAAAGACCTGAAAAAGCATCCGGTTGGAACAGGCCCGTTCAAACTCAAGGAAATGACGGCTTCCAAAATCGAGCTGGAGCGCAATCCGCGTTATTGGAGAAAAGACGAATTCGGGAATCAGTTACCATTCTTAGGAACGATTATCATGACTTACGCAACCGACAAACGAAGCGAATTGATGGCTTTCCGTAAACAGAAAATTGATTTGGTGCTTGAGATTCCGGCAGATGACGTAGAAAACGTATTGGGTTCGTTGCAGGAAGCACAAGCGGGCAAAACAGTGAAACACAAAGTAGATTCCAAAGAATCGCTTTCGGTTTCATTCTTCGGGCTTTCACATACTAATCCTGCTTTCCAGGACAAGCGTGTGCGTCAGGCGTTAAATATGGCCGTTGATCGTGAGATGATCGTGAACATGACTTTAAAAGGCGAAGGTTATCCGTTACTTAACGGTATTATCCCAAATAGTGATTTTTATCCCGCCAATCAAGTGAAGGGCTTTCAATTCAACGTCGCTAAAGCACAAAGTTTGCTGGCCGAAGCAGGTTATCCGGGTGGTGCCAATTTCCCGGAATTGATCATTTATGTGAACGGTAAAAAAGATTCTGACAGACACCGGTTAGCCAAAGGTTTTGCCGATCAGATGAAAGCAAATCTAAACATCAATCTAAAGATAAAATTGTGCAATATCGAAGAACGTAATAAAGCCGTAAGCAGCGGAGCAGCGGCTATTTGGGTTAGTGGCTGGATTGCCGATTATCCGGATGCTGAAAGTTTCCTGAGCTTGTTCTACGGCGGCAATATCAAAGCAAACTCCAAGTTCGTGAATCCGTTCAAGTATAAAAGCGCTGCTTTCGACAAAATATACCGCGAAGCAGCCAGCGAATCGAACGAGCAAAAACGTCAGAAATTACTCGTCGCCTGCGACCAAATGGTCATTGATGATGCAGTAGTGATCCCAATGATTACGGATGATTTCATTACAATGATCAACTCACGCGTGCGCGATTTCGAAACCAATTCGTTGGAAGTTTTAGATTTTTCCTCTATCTTTATAAAAGAACCAAAGTAGGTTCAGAACAGATGTTAAACAATTAATTGGCTCTCAGCTTGCAGCAGAGTATTTATGGGGTCGCGATTAATCGCGACCCCATTTTTTATGTAAGGGCCGGTCGCGACCGGCCCTTACATAAATCATCATAAAACCACAATATTCCCGTAACATTCTACAGCTCTCCAGCTACTATTTTTGCTCACAATAATTGAGTTTTCATTACCCGATGGCACAATGGTCTTCCCATTGTGCCCGTGCGGGTAATTTGCGCGTTTCTGATAGTTAAAATGCTTAAAACAGAACAGAATAAAGTGCATTTTTGTAGTATGAACTACATTAATCGCGAATTAAGTTGGTTGTCGTTCAACGAACGCGTATTGCAAGAGGCGCTGGACAAAAATGTGCCCTTGGTGGAACGTATGCGTTTCTTAGGCATTTACTCCAATAACATGGATGAGTTTTACCGCGTGCGGGTAGCCAACATCAAGCGAATGATTTCATTGCAAAACAAAAAGGTTGATGGTTTCAGAGGAACGCCGGAAGATCTGTATGATGAAATCCGAACGGTTGTGATCAAACAACAACGCATGTTTGAAAATGCCTATCGTGAAATCATCGAATTGTTTGAAAAAGAATCCATCTATCATCTCGACGAAAATTCCATTGACAAAGAACAACGGAAAGAACTGACCGAATACTTCCGGCAGGAAATTGCACACGATGTGGTGCCGATTATCCTGGACAGGAAAAATCCGTTCCCACGATTACGGGACAAAGCAATTTACCTGGCCATTCGTATGCAATGGGACCAAAAACGAAAAGTGCGTTACGCCCTGCTGGAAATTCCGTCATCTATTCCGCGCTTTTATGCGTTGAAAAACGGCGCCAAAAAAGGAATTATCCTGTTGGACGATATTGTGCGCCTCAATTTAGAGGAATTGTTTCCTATTTTCTCTTTTGATATCATCGAAGCATTCACGTTTAAATTTACGCGCGATGCTGAACTCAATCTCGATGACGATGTTTCCATGTCGTTCATTGAAAAAATGGAAAAGAGCATTAAACAGCGTAGAAAAGGTGAACCTGTCCGATTGGTCTACGATCACCGCATGCCTGAAGATTTGCTGGAATTGCTTTTGCGCAATCTGAATCTGAAAACGGGTATCAACTCTATTGCCGGCGGAAAATACCACAACTTTAAAGACTTCATGAAGTTCCCTGATTTTGGGAATCCCGATTTTCTTTACAGGAAAAATCCTGCGTGTGCACATCCCGAGTTGGAAGGACATCGCAGTATCATTAAACAAATTATCCGCAAAGACATTTTGCTGCATTTCCCCTACCAGAAATTTGATTATGTAGTCGATTTACTGCGGGAAGCAGCCATTGATCCGAAAGTGACTTCTATCAAGATCAACGTTTACCGCGTGGCAAACCGCTCACAAGTAATGAACGCATTGATCAATGCCGTAAGTAACGGGAAAGAAGTAATCGTAGTTCTCGAACTGCAGGCACGTTTCGATGAAGAAAACAACCTGTATTGGGCCGAACGCCTGAAAGATTACGGTGCGCGCGTGTTGTACGGCTACGAAGGACTGAAAATCCATTCCAAATTGCTCCAGATTCGCCGGGTTTCCGATAAAAAAGAGCAACTGATCACGTATGTCGGAACGGGAAATTTCAACGAACGAACGGCCGAAATTTATACCGATCTCGCATTATTAACTGTAGACAGACGCATTGCAACCGAAGTTGACCATGTATTCCAAATGATGGAACAATCGCTTCATCATTACACGTTCCGTTATTTATCGGTTTCTCCTGTCAATTCAAGGCGTAAGTTACTCGGACTTATTCAAAACGAGATCAAATTCGCGAAGAAGGGATTACCCGCTAAAATTCAGCTCAAAAACAACAACCTGGTCGACAATAAACTGATAGAGAAACTGTATGAAGCTTCCAATGCGGGTGTAAAAATAGAACTGATTATTCGCGGTGTATGTTGTTTGATCCCGAAAGTCAAAGGAAAAAGCATGAACATCGAAGCAATCAGTATTGTAGACCGTTACCTGGAACATGCCCGTATGATGATCTTTGCCAATGGCGGTGAGCCGCTTTACTTCATCACTTCAGCCGACTGGATGGAACGAAACCTGGATAAACGAATAGAAGTAGGTACACCGGTTTTTGATATTGATTTACAGCAGGAATTAGCCACTATTTTCAGCATGCAATGGAAAGATTCGGTAAAAGCACGTATACTCGACAAAGCACAGCGCAATAACTACAAACACAATTCGGGACCACCGTTTCAGTCGCAGCAAGAGTTGTGGAAGTATTACGCGGAAAAAGGGAAATAAGGTGACAGACAAGGTCTGTATTCGCTAAAAATTCCAGTTAGCTTGTCATTCGTTTATTCGTGGGAGACAAAACGCTATTTCGTCAAAGACTCAGACGTCAATCCTCTCTGCGACGAGATTCCGCCATTTCACGGGTGATAAGCGGTAAAAAGATTTCCACCTGCACACCGCCTGTACTACGTTCGCGAATGAGGTAGCTGGCACTCGTTTTGTTCATCTTATTTAACAAGTAGAAACGATCATTAATGATTTCGGAAGCGCGTGCTGAAGAAACCGATTTCAAGCCTTTTCCATTGTCATCAATTCGAATGCGCAATTCGTTTTGCAATTGTTTAAACGTAATCGTAATTTGCCCCTCATGATTGAGGTTCTTAAAGCCCTGTTCAATGGTGCTTTCAATAAATGGTTGCAGAATCATCGTTGGTAAGCACACATCCGATTGATTGATTTGTTCATCGACCTCGAAACTGAAAACGAAGCGCTGTTTTAAACGATCACGCTGCAATTCCATGTAATATGTGAGAAAATCGATCTCTTTATCCAAAGTTAGAAAATCGTCATGCGAACTGTCGAGCGTTTGCTTCATTAGTTTTGTAAACGATGCCAGTTTTTTTGCAATTGCTGCATTGGTTGGATCATCTACCGCCATTTTCTGCAGATTATTCAGCGCTTTATAGATAAAGTCAGGATTGATTCGTGCGCGTTGCAGGCGTTGTTCTATTTCCAGGCGCTTCTGTTTCTGCCGAATATTCTTCTGCCGGAAAATGATAAAAATATAGCACAAAAGCAGCGCAGAAATTACAATTCCCACAGTAATCAGCTTGGAACGCAGGTTTCCGATCTCACGTTGCTTGGTCAGCAAAATGCGGTCTTGTTCGTATTCTGAATCGGTTTTGGCTTTCCGCACACGGTGATATTTGTCCTCTAAATCGCTGTTGTAACTGGAAAGCTCGTCGTTTTTTATTTTGAGAATGCTGTCACGCATCAAAGCAAGATCTTCATAAACAGTTAGCGCACGCTCGTATTCCCCGCTTAGTTTCGAACAATTATAAAGCAGTTCCAGCGCATTTTTCAACTTGTAAGGATTGCCAACCTGCTTGGCGTAAACGAGACTCGAATCGGCACACGTATATGCTTTCTCGTATTTTTTGAGTTCGAGATAGATATCGGCCATATCTGAATAAATTCCCAATCGCTCGCTGGCGTGAATAAAGGGCGAAGTGAAATAAAGAGCGCTATCAAGATATATGAGTGCTTTCCGGTAATTTTTTTCGTGGTATTGTTTGTCCTCCAGCAAATTATATCCGCGGATAAATCCTTCGGGATACTTGATCAGACGTGCCAGTTCAATTCCGAAAGTGGCCATGTGTTCAGCAGAATCCAACAGCGCGGCATCGTTGGTAACCTGGAACTGGTAATAATAACGGGCAGATAAATTGTACAGCGATTCTACTTTATTCTGACCGTTGGGTAAGAGTAATACCAGCGGATGTACTTGTTTGAGAGCTGCTCGGGCCCGGTCTTCCTGATTGAGTTTTGATTGTGCGTTTGACAGTGAAAGCAACACATGTGCCTGGAGTGTTTTATTATCCTGCCGGATAAGTAGTTGCGAAGCTTTGTTGTAATGTTCGATTGCACTTTCGTACAAACCTATGCGTAGAAAATAATCACCGTAACTGATATTGTTTTCCAGGTAATTGACGCTTTTGCAATGCATGCTATCGAGCATAAACTTTTCGCGGTCAAGGAGAATTTTCGCCCATCTGTAATTTTCCGAGCGCATC
Organism: Candidatus Fluviicola riflensis; assembly: GCA_002243285.1. Lineage (GTDB taxonomy): Bacteria > Bacteroidota > Bacteroidia > Flavobacteriales_D > Crocinitomicaceae > Fluviicola > Fluviicola riflensis. The sequence goes on from CP022585.1 coordinate 4,258,138, forward strand.
GCGTGAACGGCTTTCAGGTGAACAGCATACGATTTACAAACCGTATTTTTACTGTTCGAAAAAGCTTTGCTTTCCTTCAGTAGTTGAATTTCCTTGTATTCTGTAACGGCATCAAAATCACGTCGTTTCACAAAATCTTCCACCAACTGGCAATCGCATTTCTTCTGACCGAAAGAAACAGGTGCAGTTGCAAGAAAAAACAAACCGATTAGCGCAATCTTCATGGGGTTCAAAAATCCACTCAAAGTTAGGTAAAATCCGTAGTAAAATGCTATTCAACACAAAGGCACAAAGGTTTTTTTGAAGGATTGGCGTGTTAAGACCACAAAGGTGTTCTACCTCGCTTGGCCTTTGTGTTCTTTGTAACAGGTCAATTTGTCATTTTCCTTTGTCTTTGTGGTGAAAAAGTCATCTCTGAAAACCATCTTTCTCAAAACCAAAAAGAGACACTACTTGTGGTAGTATCTCTTTCCTGACTGTTTTTACTTATGCTACGAAATCAGCCAACCTAAGCGTTAAAAATTGTATGTTAAACCAAACGTTAAAGGATACACTGCTGCTGTTTTATCAGTATCAAACATCGGAAGCACGTTGTAATTTGCAAATACTCCCCAATCCTTGTAACCCATTTTCACTGCGGCATCCAAGCGGAAAGCGTTCAAGGCGTAAGAACCTTTCAGTTTTTCTTTTGTATCATGTTTATCCGCTTCGACAGTACGTTTTACACTTGACCCGATGCGCACTCCACCGATAACTCCGGCTGCGAGGTAAAATCCTTCATCACCTTCTGCTGTACAAAACTCAACCATCAACGGAGCTGTAAGGTAAATTGCACGCAATTTGTTTTTCTTGTAGTCATTGATCGTGTCGGTAGTTGCCCATAATGAATCGGCGTCTATGTTGAGGTGGTATTGTTTCAACCCAATTTGGGTCCAGTTAAATCCAAGTCCGGTTGTAACACCTACATAGTTTTTGTAGATCTTGAACTTGTGTTCCAACAGGTTCAGGTTCCAGCTGAATGAACGTCCGGGGTCGTTTTCCCATTGCGGATCGTTTGGAAAACTGCTTTTCATGGCGTCGTTGAGCAACATCGTGGGACCGAACTCCAACCCGGCCCAGTGTGCTTCAATTTCAGCTTGTTCTTCTTCATCCGGAGCGGCATCAATTGTATCGCCTTCAATTATTTCAATATCTCCACGGGAAACAATGATGAATTCTTTTTCTCCTAAATTGATACGGGTTGTATCGGGTGTTTCCTTTTCTTTTTCCTGTGCGCTGATTGTTCCGATGAACAACAAACTGAATACGCTGATGTAAATTGCTTTCATGTGTTCTATGTTTTAAATGTCTTTCTCTTGTTTTACTGACTGTCAATCCGCTGATCGTTTGTCGTGTTGTTTGATTGTATGACCAAGTAGATCGGATTTTGTTACAGCTACCTCGAAAAAAAAATAGAAAAAAATTTAAATTATTCTTTAACTAACTGTTTTTCAATTGCATAGTAATATTGTAATATGGCGCAAAAATCGAGAATTACCATCCGATTTTCGGCACTTATTAATGGTTTTTGCTCTTTTCCGATTCCTGATTTCACCATTACATCCAAAAAATCCATCAACCAAAATGGTTATTTATGGAAAATGAACGTTTACAGCATCTTAGGTGTATTACGTATATGCTAAAACAACCCTGCTATGAAAAACATCGGAATCCACAAACCTTGTTCTGAAAACTGGAATGCAATGTCTTCTTCCGAAAAGGGAGCTTTTTGTCAGAAATGCGCCACTCACGTTCACGATTTCACCAATAAAACAAGTCTGGAAATCAAACAAACACTGCGGGATTTAATCGGCCAACCGGTTTGTGCACGCATCACTGAATCACAACAGACGACCCTTAATCTAGAATTTGAAGCCTGGCACGACCAATCCAAACGAACGGTACAGCGTGCTTTTGTTTTTTCACTTATCGTTGTTTTTGGATTGACTCTTTTCAGTTGTTCAAGTGAACAGGACAAACAACAAATCACCCAATTACAGGCAACAGCTATCCAAGCTTTAGACCAACAACAAGTGGGTAAAATGCCTTTGGTTTCAGAAACTTCCAATGAGCAAAACGCATCTTCACCCATAACGGCATTTGATTCTGAAAACACCGGTGAACTGGAATATCCTGATTGCGTAATATATGCTGAGCGATCAGAGCTGGCGCCAATAAAACAAATTGATAACACCGAATATAAATACACTATGCTGGGCGGCTTTGAGTATTCTCCCGTTTACATTGAATACCTGGAAGCCACTGAACCGGTTCAGGAATACGATAAAGAAGGAAGATTAATTCCCACAGCATTTTCTTCGATGGTTTTCCCGAATCCGGCGACAAGGGAAACGACTTTTGAGCTCGCCGTACCTGTTACCAATTTATTTGAAATCAGCCTGTTCGACATGAACGGAAAGTTTGTTCAATCCATTCACAGCGGTGAAATAGAACGTGGGACATTTCAGCAGCAAATCAATCTTTTGGACCTGAATCCGGGAGTTTACCTCGTGACAATTGTCTCAAAAGATTACAAAGAAACCGTTCGCATCAGCAAAATTTAAAATGGCAGCCATGAAACATATCGGAATTCAAACGCCTTGTTCGGAAGACAGGGGCAACATGACACCCAACGAAAATGGGTCGTTTTGCCATAAATGCGCGAAACAAGTACACGATTTTACCAATAAGTCGACCAGTGAAATCAAGCAGATTTTTCGTGATATGATCGGCCAGGAAATTTGCGGACGCATGACCACAAATCAGGAAATCGCGCTTAATGCCGAATTTGAAGCCTGGAAATTCCAATCCAAACAAGGATTTCAGCGGGCCATGGTGTTTTCATTGGTAGTCGTTTTCGGGCTCACGCTTTTTAGTTGCTCAAATGAACAGGATAGAAAACAAATCAAGGAAATACAGGCCGTTGCATTAAATGTTATGAATGCGTCAACATCTTTCGGGGAAACAGTTGACGTTTCGGTTCCTGAACAAAAACCAATTATTGAAAATCAGGATCAATTAGTAAAACACATTGACCCTCCTCTTTTGCAGAAAAATTATTGCACTATAGATAAAATGGTTGAAATAGGTTCTCCAATAAAATTCATGGAAACACAAGTCGACGGCGGAATTGGCAGTAGTATGGCATACAATGACTACCTGCTTGAAACGGTAGCTGAAACCTCGCCGGAACCGGAAGAAATCGAACGCAACATACCAACCGAATTTGCGGCAACTGCTTTCCCGAATCCAACGGCTGATTTCGCCACTTTTGAGTTCAGTGTTCCCGATAGAGGCCGTTTTGAGATTGCATTGTACGACATGAATGGAAAGCTGGTGCAGCCGGTTTACGATGGAAAAATCGACCGTGGAATTTTTAGCCGGCAATTGGACCTTACGAACCTGAATCCGGGGATTTATTTGGTAATTATTTCCTCAAAAGAGTATAAAGAAACTGTTCGAATCAGTAAAATCTAGTACCGCTGCAGGATTTCACAGATACCGGACTATCGGTATATCTATAACCTGAACTCACGATTATGTGTGAAATTCTGCAGCAAATTGCCAAAACAAAAGCCGATACCAGTTGAACTACGTATCGGCTTTAACTTCTTTCAGTCGTATCATTCGGCATCAAAGCATTGTATTTTCTACGTCCTGTAGTGCAAAAAGCAGAATTGCGTAGTGTTCATACAGAATTCTTAAAGTCTGTTTCAATTAAACCCCTATTTTTGCGCATCATTTGATTTCACTATGTATAGAACGCACAATTGCGGTGAATTACGCACGGCACACATCGGACAGGAAGTAACCCTTGCGGGTTGGGTACAGCGCTCCAAAGATTTGGGGGGAATTACTTTTCTTGATTTACGAGATCGCTACGGCATTACCCAATTGGCTTTTAACATTGATGAACAGCCGGAATTGTGTCAGCAAGCGCGCAAACTGGGTCGCGAATTTGTGATCCAGGCTACCGGAAAAGTGATCGAGCGTTCGAGCAAAAACACAAAGATTCCTACCGGCGAAATTGAAATCATCGTTACAACCCTGAACATTCTGAACGCTGCAAAATTACCGCCGTTTACCATCGAAGATGACACCGATGGCGGTGATGAATTACGCATGCAGTACCGTTACCTCGATATGCGTCGTAACCCGGTGCAGCAAAAATTGCGTTTGCGGAACCAGGTGGCGCTGGAAACCCGTAAATACATGGATAGCCAGGGATTTTGGGATGTGGAAACTCCTTACCTGATTAAATCCACACCGGAAGGAGCGCGTGATTTTGTAGTGCCAAGCCGCATGAACCAAGGCGAATTTTACGCGTTGCCACAATCACCACAAACATTCAAGCAATTGCTCATGGTTTCGGGTTTCGACCGTTACTACCAGATTGTGAAGTGTTTCCGTGACGAAGATTTGCGTGCCGACCGTCAACCGGAATTTACACAAATCGACTGTGAAATGGCTTTTGTGGAGCAGGAAGATATTCTGAACATGTTCGAGGGATTGATTAAACATTTGTTCTCTACCGTCCGAAATGTCACTTTTGAAGGCGACTTTCCGCGCATGACGTACGCTGAAGCGATGGAGAAATACGGTTCCGACAAACCCGATATCCGTTTCGGGATGGAATTCACCAATCTCAATGCATTAACGCAAAATAAAGGTTTCCAGGTATTTGATGATGCCGAAGCTGTGATCGGAATTGCAGCGCCTGGCTGCGCGGAATATACACGCAAGCAATTGGATGAACTTACGGAATGGGTAAAATGTCCGCAAATCGGTGCAAAAGGCTTGGTGTATGTAAAATGCAATGCCGACGGTACTTTCAAAAGTTCGGTCGATAAATTCTACAGCGAAGCCGATTTGAAAACATGGGCCGAAGCAACTGGCGCAAAAGCCGGTGATTTGATCTTTGTATTGAGCGGCGACCTTGATAAAGCGCGCAAGCAGATGAATGAATTGCGTCTGCATATGGGAACTCAGCTTGGATTACGCAATCCGGATGTTTTCAAACCGTTGTGGGTACTTGATTTCCCGTTGTTGGAATGGGACGAAGAACACAATCGTTTCCACGCCATGCACCACCCGTTTACATCGCCGAAACCAGAAGATATGCACCTGATTGACAGCGATCCGGGAGCAGTTCGTGCCAATGCGTATGACCTCGCGGTGAATGGTGTGGAGTTGGGCGGAGGTTCTATCCGGATCCACGACCGCGGCTTGCAGGCCCGCATGTTTGAATTACTCGGCTTTACACCGGAGCAAGCGCAAGCACAATTCGGATTCCTGATGAATGCCTTTGAATTTGGTGCACCTCCTCACGGTGGATTGGCTTTTGGATTGGATCGTTTGGTTGCTACCATGGGCGGTTCCGATTCCATTCGTGATTACATTGCTTTCCCGAAAAACAATAGCGGACGAGACACGATGATCGATGCACCGTCAACGATCGATGCTGCTCAGTTGAAAGAGTTGGGATTGAAATAAGGTTTTTTTGAGGAGAGAAAGCGCTGCAGACCAGTAAAAATGGACTTATTTGGCATTTATAGAATTCTAAAATTGGCCAATTTTAGAATTTTCTCACGGAAAATCGAATCGGCAAAATTTCCACAAGCAATGTTTCAAATTTGCCATATGGTAAATTGGACAAATGTCCAATTTGGAAATTGACCATTTTCCTCACAAAAAATTCAGGAAATTTCGACCGATCTTACTTCGATGATTTCTCAATCAATCTGAGCACATATCTCCCACTGGAATCAGCAATTGGTTTACCATTAAAATCCACCTGGATAATACGGCCGTCCTGCACTTCATAGCGCTGCACACGTGTTGAATCCTGCAACGAACCTTCCGAAAGAAAGAACATCATACGTTGATCAGACGATTTTTTTGAATAATAGCGTTTCCAGAAACCGGTCGTGACAATGGTTTCATCACCATCCTCGGTGGCATCGCGGTATACTTCCGTTAACCGGAATGCTCCAATAGAATCGCCGCGCAATGATAAACGCTGGTAAATTCCCGAACAATCTGCGCACGGAATCACACCTTCATACACACGAAGGCCTTTCCATTTGGGTTTTACTTCTTGCTTTTTTTCATCTTTGGGTGGCGTATAAACGGTATCTGTCGGCCGGTGCTCAATGCAACCCACAGCCAGCAGTAACAATCCCAGAAAAACGGTCAGCATTCGTTTATTCATACTGCAAAAATACAATTATTGATTCCAAAACACGGCTAGTTTTCCAATTGTTGTGCCACTTTCCAACCGATTATGTGCTACAGCAAAATCTTCCTGCTGAAAACGCTCACCCACAATTGGTGTTATTTCACCCGTTTTTGCCAGTGAAACTACTTCCTGCAAACAGTGTGTGAGTACTTCCGGTTTAAAATCAGCTACTTTGAGCATATTTACCCCCATCACCGCTTTGGAGCGCATCATTAATCCGATTGGAATAACAAAACCCATTTTAAAAACAAAATTCAAGGTCGAAAAAATACCCCAGCGTTTGCCAGAAAGTTCCGAACCACCGAAAAGAACCATCCGGCCTCCGGTTCCCAATAAAGAGAAATCACGCTTGAACGTTGAGCCTGCAACCGGGTTAAAACTCACATCCAACCGATGGTTTCCCAGCCAGGTTTGGACACTTTCCCAATACAGTTTTTCCGAATAAACAACCACCTCATCAGCCCCAAGAGCGCGAACGGTTTCTTCTTTGCTGCGCGATCCGATTTTCGCACAAACCAATGCATTCTTGCGTTTACACAACTGAATCAGCGCCGTTCCTACACCACCGGCAGCGGCATGAATTAAAATACGTTCTCCAACCTGCACATTCGCTGTTCGTTCTACCATGTAATAAGCCGTCACAAACTGTGTAGCCAGCGCCAGCGCTTCTGCTGCCTCCATTTCGCCAATGGCTGCCACAGCGTGCTCTTCGGTATAAACGTGCTGCGCATAACCCCCAAAACGACAAAAACCGACGACACGGGTTCCTATCAACGCCTGGCTGGCTTTTGTTCCAACAGCTTCCACTATTCCCACCACTTCATAACCGATCACACAAGGCATGGGCGGTGCTTCGCGATACAACCCGCGACGAGCCATCACATCGGCATAGTTCAGGCCAAACGCTTCAACTTTGATGCACACTTGTTGTTCCTTTAAATCGGGAAGCTGGATGGTTTGCAACGAAAAAGCAGTTGTTGCATCCCCTTTTTTCGTCAGTACAAAAGCTGTTGTTTCCATTTTATGGATTTTTGATGTTGGATGCTTGATTTTTGATTGGATTCAGGGTAAAGATACAACTCTCCGATCTGAATTGAATTTCCCCAAATTTTCAGTTCAAGCCTCATCCAACATCAAGCATCAAAAATCCAACCTCTTTAGAGTCCTTTAATCAAGAGCACGATCTCCCCCTTTGGAGGTGTTTTCTTGAAATGTTCCAGCACTTCTGCGGCTGTTCCGCGTTTAAATTCTTCGAAAAACTTACTGATTTCGCGGGCTACACACACAATACGATCTGGACCCAAAAACGTCGAGATTTCTTCCAGGGCTTTTACCAGCCGGTGCGGAGATTCATACAAAACAATGGTCCGGTCCTCATCCACAAACGATTTCCATTTGGTTTGCCGACCTTTTTTATGCGGTAAAAATCCTTCAAACACAAACCGGTCGCATGGAAAACCGCTGGCTACCAGCGCAGGAACGAAAGCTGTGGCACCTGGCAAGCAAGTTACTTCCAGCTCGTTTTCAATACAAGCGCGTACGACTAAAAATCCGGGATCGGAAATTCCGGGGGTACCGGCATCCGACACCAAAACGGTGATTTCGTTTTCGCGAATGGTTTGCAACGTACGTTCCAGCTGCTTGTGTTCATTGTGCGCATGAAACGGTATGAGTTGTTTCTGGATTTCGAAATGATTGAGCAATTTTCGTGTTACCCGCGTATCTTCGGCATAAATTGTGGTTGCTTCACGCAACGTGTCTAATGCACGCAAGGTGACATCCTGCAAATTTCCTACGGGGGTAGGAACCAAAACCAGTTTTCCCATGAATCAGCGAGTAAGCACTACATAATCCTGTAGCACGGTTTTTAGAAATTCCATTCGTTTTGCTGGCGTTTCAGGTAACCCGATCAATTGTGCCGTTTCATTGGCCAACTGGACAGCAAAAGCCTTATTGGCGTCATTTGGATAGCGCTGAACGCGGATAATGGTGTTTTTAATCAGTAACATGTCTTCATCTGAAAAACGAATCACTGCCGGATAAGTCGGTTCATGGTTTTGCTGGCTTTTGATACTCAACAAATCACGCAGAGAATAGATCTGCGTATCTTTGGTACGGATCACCACCGTATTGGCCATAATATCACCCAAACGCTGACGTTTTTCTGTAGTTCCGGCAAGCAAAATGGCTAAAAACCCAAAGCCACCGATCCAGATATCCACCACACGGAAAATCCAGCGTGTAAAATACTCACGCAAACCGGCCGTTTCACCATTGGCTTTAACAACTCGGATTCCCATAATGTACTTGCCGAGCGAGCGACCATTTGTCAGGTATTCGATAATCGGGCTGTAGAAAAACCACGGGAGACGAATCAGTAAAACCGTAATGAATTCATGCGTTCCCTGTGTTTCCAACCGGAAAAGTGCAGCGTCAACAAACAAACTCGCAATCAACATGTAGATCAGCAACAGGACAAAATCGAGAAACGACGCCACCACACGATAAACTGCAGGTGCGAGCTCGTAATCAATTTTTACATATTGGGCCGTTGTAAACGAGATGGTTTTCATTGAGACGAATATACCTAAAATATATTATTTCAGCTTCAACGTAATCGGCAAATGATCGGAGTAACCGCCATAATAGTTGGGTCCGCCGTAAGTCGTACTTGGTTTCTTGTTACCTGCTTTGTCGGTATACAACAAAATTTCTTCGTAAACGATTTTGGCGTCGTTTCCATCAATCACCAAACCTTTTCCCCCGTTGAAAAACGTGGAAGAAACAATGAATTGGTCCAGCACACCCCATTCACCTTTAAAATTATGGGTTCCTTTTCCTGCTAATTGATCATCGTACATCAGGTTCATCAAATCAGCTGTTACATCGGTTGTTGGTTTTGCTTTCAATGTTTGTTCCACACTGATATCATTGGGGTGATCGTTCAAATCGCCCATCAAAATGATGTTGGCTTTCGGATCCTTTTTCAGGATTTCGTCGATTTTCTTGCGCGCAACTTCTGCCGCACGAACGCGTTTGATTTCCGACTCTACTTGTCCACCTCGACGTGATGGCCAATGGTTTACAAAAATGTGCAGTTTCTTTTTACCCGCCAATTCGCCCTGCACGTAAAGAATATCGCGGGTTTTAAAATTCGGGACAGAATCGAGGGTCACAGCAAGATTGGTAATTACCAATGGTTTGAATCGTTCGCTGTCATACAACAATCCACAGTCGATACCACGAGCATCCGGTGATTCCTTGTGCGCAATCTTGTATTTCGTTTGTGCGAACCGACCGGTTTTGATCAGGTCCGTTAATACACGGTAATTTTCAATTTCCACCAAACCGATGATCATTGGATTTTCGGCCTCATTCAACGTCAATGCTTCAACGATGTGGCTCAGTTTTTTGTTGTAGCGTTCGGTGTTCCAAACCAGTTTTCCGTCCGGTAAAAACTCTTCATCAATCGTGTTCGGATCATTGATGGTATCAAAAAGGTTTTCAACATTGTAAAACGAAATCGAGCGTCCGGCGTACGGTTTTAACTTGATTTTTTTAGCTGGTTTTTCATACGAAACAGCACACGAAATGCCGATCAGGAACAGGAAACACAATACTCCGTAGAGCTTTACGGTCTTCTTCATAACTTAAAATTGTTCGTCAAATTGATTCAGTTCTTTCACACAGGCCGTTAGCAAATCAATGCTGCCCTGGATATCGTCTTTGTGTGCCATTTCGATTACCTGGTGCAGGTGCCGGGTTGGAATGGAAACTGCTCCGGCAATCGAGCCACCGGCCGACATACGTTGAATTCCGGCAGTATCTGTTCCGCCCGCAGTCAGGATTTCGGGTTGCCATTTGATCGAATTACGGTCAGCCACCTGTTTCATATAACGCACCATACGTGCATCGCAAATGGTAGAAGCATCCATGATCTTAATCGCAGTTCCTTCGCCTAGCTTTGTAATCATTTCATGCGCTGCCGCTCCCGGTAAGTCGAACGCAATCGTGGTATCTAATCCAAAACCAAAATGCGGTTGTATTTTCAATGAAGCAACATTTGCACCACGAATTCCCACTTCTTCCTGAACGGTAAAAACCGCGTACAAATCATACGGAAGAGTTTCGCCTTTGAGGTTTTTCATAAGTTCGATCAGTATAAAAACGGCCAAACGATTGTCAAGTGACTTGCAGTTTACACAATCGCCCATTTCAATAAATGAACGCTCACGGGTTACCGGATCGCCAATCGTTATCAATTCTTTTACCTTTTCGGCTGAAAGGCCTGTATCGATAAAATAATCCGACAGTTTTGCCACTTTATTGCGCTCATCCTGCGTCATGACGTGAATGGGTTTTGAAGCCATCACCCCGATCACATCCTCCTTTCCGTGAATGATCACACGCTGAGCAGTAAGTGTCTTTGGGTCGAAACCACCCAAAGTCGTAAATCGAATAAATCCTTTATCATCGACATGCGTCACCATGAACCCGATTTCGTCCATGTGTGCACCAACCATCACGCGTTTGTCGGATGTTCCTTTGCGAATGGCATACACATTACCCATATTGTCAATGGTAATTTCATCACACAAACCGGTCAATTCACGCAAAACAACTTTGCGGACCGCTTCTTCAAAACCAGGTGCGCCCGGTGTTTTACACAATTCTGCTAAAAGGGATGTATTCATTCGAATAATTTGGTGCTAAAAGTAGTGGAAATAGGCAAGTGTAAATGGCAAAGCAGAATAAATCGATGTTAATTCTTACTTAAACACGGCTTCATAACCCGCCTTAATATTGACTAAATCGATTTTATCAATGGTGTTTTTGCCATCATATAAAATAGGTGACCAATCAATCGCAGTATCGACCGGGTGGAAGGTTTTAACGCTTCCGTTCAGCAAATGAAATCGCACGTCTTTTTCAGTAGTCATGATCGTTTTGACGCCTCTGTCTTCCAGAAAGGTCGTTGATTCTGAAAAATACCAGCCATAATCGTCCATTACGGTAAAAAAGTCCTCTTCACCTATTTCATTTTTCAACCGCTGTAATTCGGCATCCGAAGGTGTGAAAAATACGCCGCAGGCTTTCCCGATTTCAAACGTACTGTCGGTTTCTATGATGGTATCGCGGTAAGTCAATACCTTTTCTTTCCGAACCTCAACTTCAGGTTCGATGCTGCTATTGGTGCTTTCCTTGGGAGTTGTACAAGCAACCATGAACAGCAAAAGGAATAAAAAGCAAGCAATTAAACGCATAAAAAAGGGGAGCTGTTAACTCCCCGCAGTATTAATGAGTAACTGATAGTTTTTGCGCTGTTCTGGCCTGACCTGTTGTGAAAACTAACTGGTACATACCGCTGTCAAGGAAACTTACATCGGCTTGCATGGTTCCCGATGGAACAGCAATCGTTGTCAGCAAACGTCCGCTGGCATCATATAAACTTGCCGTAACCGTTTGACTTGTGGCGTTTTCCAATGTAATATCACCATTCGTAGGATTCGGATATACTTGCATATTGGCAGCAAGCAATTCATCCAATGACGCATCAGCTGTTTGCAAACGATTGTCTTTGTTGGAACGCGCACTGTTGAAGTCTTGTGCCAAGCTTTTCGTTGATGTACAAGTCGCAGGTGGATCAACTGTTACCAAATACACCAATCCGTCTGTTGTTGGCGGCGTATCCGTGTAGGTAAACAAATTGATCGGCATGGTGGTAAGTGTTGTCCAGTCATCAACATCAGTGTGGCGTTTGATCACAAATTCAGGAAACACAAAACCTTCGTAGCTGTCCCACGACAAGTTGATATCATCTCCCAAACCTAGGTTAATCACCAGGTGAATGGTCTTGTGACTTTCGCTGATCTCCGATTCCACGCCACAGGCATCAACCGAAGAAATTTTGTATCTCCATGAACGTACCGAAGGTGAAGCCACCAGGTCATTGTAGATTGATTCGTCCGCATAAGGAACATTTCCGATCAATTGATACAAGCCCGCCTGTGAAGTTTCGCGGTAGATATTAAACGATTCAATAGCGCCCTGAACAATTGGTTTTTCCCATACCACGAGGTTGGTATTCGTGTTGGTATCTACTGTTACCAGACAAACATCAACTGCCTCCGGCAATGCTGCTTCTACTTGCGCGCTTAACATGGTTGTACAACCGTTTCCTGCGGTAGCTTCCACAACATAGATCCCTGGGGCCAGCCCTGAAATATTTTGTGTTATCGCTCCATTGCTCCACAAAAAGGTTTGCGCGTTGTTGGAGATATTCACCAATTCAATCGATCCGTCGTTGGCACAGGAAGAGGCAATTATCGTATCAATTGCGATTACCGGACCATTCGCATTAGAGACCATAACAGTGGTCGACAAAGAGCATCCGTGATCGTCGGTTACAACAGATGTATACATTCCCGCAGCGGCGTTTAAAAGCGTACCGGTTGTTACATTCAGATTCGTTCCCTGATCGTCGAACCAACTATAAGTATATGGCTGTGTTCCGCCTACAAACTGAATGCTTGCCGTACCGTTGTTTGTACTGCACGAAGCCAGTGTTGATGTTAACGAGTTCACGATGATCGCCTGCGGTTCGGTAACCACATAACTGGATGTAGAAACACAACCGTCCTGATCTGTTACGGAAACTTCATATGGACCAGCAGCAATATTGCTCAAATCTTGTGTTGTAGCGCCATTTGACCATGCATAAGTCAGTGCTCCGCCTGCTCCGTTTACTGATAGGTCAATTCCTCCATCAGTTTCACCGGCACAGCTTACATGGGTAACAGCAGCTGTTTGCGTAATGCCATCCGTTCCGATCAAAACAGATTGGGTTGAAAGACAACTATTATCATCAGTCACCGACAAAAAGTATTGGCCTGAAGCCAGGTTGGCAACGCTTGATTGAGAAGAACCACTACTCCAGTAAATATCATAGGGACTCAACCCTTCGGTAATTGCGACCGTTGCCTCACCATTGGCTGAATTACAATCTGCATCTGTAGTAGTGACGTTTAAAACAGGAGCTGGTGCAATGGTAACATCTGCCGTACTCGTGGCCGTACAACCGTAAACATTGGTTTTGGTATACGTGAGTGTTACATTGGTTGGCGAAGAAACAGGACTATATCCGGGATAAAGTATATTGTTTTGTACACCTGAACCTGACCATGTTCCACCCTGAGGAGTCACTTTATTCACCAAGCTTATCGGAGAAACGTTCTCACAAACAGTTGCGCTAGGGAATATAAACTGAATGTTTGGGCTCGGATTGATGGTAATCGGAACAAAAAGAGAACCGACCTGTACACCATTTTCAAAGAGAACCCATTCCAGATCAACGATGGTTGGTGTAAGTACCGTGTTGGTTGTTGAAACAGTTAGATACCAGTATAAATAATCGGCCGAAGGGTAAATGTTAATCGCAGATTGTGGCAAAACAGCTGTATTCTGCGATGTACACGTCATGCTCATATTTGTATGACTGTAATTCGGATCGAGGCAATAGATCACATAATCACCACTATTGTTAAACGAGGTTCCCTCGCACATGGAAAGGATATCGTAATCCTCGATATTGGCATTTTGGTTGTATTCTTTCACCAAACATTTCCCACTACTCACATAAGCAATTACATGCACACCATAATAAGTCTCAGCTGCCAATGAGGTTGCATTTGTCGGAGCTAATGACGTTCCGGATGTAATCGTTGTTGAAGTAGGCGCCATTGTTCCTGTAAGCTGTTTGAAATAGCAGGTAGTGCTGCTTCGGTAGAACACAAATGCGTTATCATTTTGTGTATCGAAGTCGAAATCCGCCAACAAGGTTGATGACTGAAGCGTAAATTCCGTTCCGAAAGTTGAACCGTTGAATGCTGCGAAATTCAATTGCGGAGTTGCATCGGCATTTTTCCAAACGGTACAAAGATTGGTGGTGTTCATCCCTTTTTCGGCTTTCATCTTGGTGGCACCGTCAATTCCTGATAAGGTATAACCGTTCCAGGAAGAGCCATCGAACTGATCGAATGGTAAATAATCACCTATGTCGTTTTCTTCGTGAGCCACGGTAACATTGTTACCAGTTCCGGCCCAACTTGTAACGGCATTACCAAAATTGCCTTGATCTAAATCTGCCGCAGAACCCGAACCTAACTGTGTTTGAGTCGCCAAATTAATGGTGATCAAACCCAATGTATAGGTATTGGTCCGGTTGTTATAAGTAATCATCAACTGACCTGTAGAATTGGCGCGAAGGCTGTAATCATCTGCGTGATAAGTCCACATCGGATCACCGATTCCCTGAAACTGCCAGGTTGCACCCGACCATTTATAAATGTCTATTACTTCGTAAGTTGAATACATGCATTTGGCACTCACAACCGGGTAATCTTCGTTGACAACCACTAATTGTAAATCAAACGAATTAGCTGTTCCCTGGCCGGCGGTTCCTACTAATTGCCATGCGTTATTGACCCATTTTCGAACAGTGATTTTACTACTGTTGTCGGTATCGATATACGCCATGTAAAGTTGCCCGTTCGGTGTGATTTCAATATCCACCTCGGATGCATTGTATCCAACACTCGAGCCGACAAAATTCCACGACTGGGCATTACCAATAGTTACAAGTGATAAAAATGCAATCAGAAAGACGAATTGTTTCATAAGTTTTAGTATTAGAGCAACTTGTTTTTTTTGGAAGTAGTACAAGCAGCGAACGCAAAGTAAAGAAAAACAACTCAATGCATCAAACGCAGACTACTCATTGGCGGTTTCGTATGAGTAAAATTCGGGGTTGACCTTTTAGAATGTTGGATTTTGAATGCTTAATGTTGAATTAGGCTTTTATCTAAGAAGATGCCTCCCATTCAAAATCCAACATTAAGCATTCAAAATTTTTAAAGCTTGATAAACTGCATCGTGTGAGCTTCCCCTACTTTCACCAGGTAAATTCCCGCTTGCAAATGCTCGAGGTTCAAGACATTGGTTCCATTCATAAAATTACCAGTAAACTGCAATTGTCCATCGACGCTATATACGGTTACCGGAATCTCACTAGTTGCATCGGCAATACGAACTGTTAACAGATCGGTAAACGGATTCGGATAAACAGCGACTAAGGCATTTCCGATCAACTCATCAATGGAATTGTTGGAATCTCCTGTGCCGTTACCGGTAGAGAATTGACCTTTATCTTTGTTGGAACGTGCCGAGTTAAAATCCTGCGCTTTTTCTGCCGAACAAGGTATTGCAATGTCCATATCTACGTAGTAGTCAATTCCGGTAGCGCCAAGCGGCGGTACATCATTGAAAACCGTTGTGCCAAAAGGAACCGCCGGACTCAATGCTTCCCAGCCGTTTTGGTCGGTGTGACGGTGAACGATGTATTCCAGTTCAACTAATCCTTCGTAATCATCCCAGTAAATATCGTTTGAACCGTTTCCTAAATTCACAATCGCGTTCAAATGCATGGTCTTGTGCGGATTGGAAACCGGGCTTTCAACTCCACAATCGTTTACCGCAGAGATCTTGTAACGCCACGAACGATCAATTGGTGAAGCGACTACGTCATTAAAGAGTGATTCGCTGCCAAATTGTACCGTATCGATCAGCATGAAATTACCGGCAATAGCATTTTCGCGATAAATGTTATAATGATCGATCCCTAATGTTTCCACTTTTTCCCAAACAACCAGGTTCGACGTAGTAGTTGTATCAACCGTCACCAAACAAATCGACTGTAAAACAGGAGCGCGAACGCCAATTTCCATTGTTTTGGCTGAATGACACATTTGGCTATTGAATGGACTCGGGCCGCTTTCTACCGTGATGGTATACGTTCCTGCGCCGATATTGTAATTATTCTGAAGCAGGTTATTATTCGACCACACGAATGAAGATGCTGCAGCAGGTCCGCCGTTTTGGTCCTGTTGGAATTTGATCAAAACAGCTCCGTTTTCTGCACCACAAGCCGCCGGAATAATACTATCGATAATATCCACTGCCTGGTAATCATCCAATTGAAAATCGAAGATCTGTGAACAACCAATAGCATCAGTTACTTCTACTTGGTATAATCCGTAGGTTACGTTATACAAATCGGCCGTGGCTTGTCCCTGACCGATCCAATCGAACGTATAACCACCAGCACCACCATTATACAATCCATAGATGTTTCCGTTACTTTCGCCACAATCCGGATCATATATTGTGAAGCTTGCAGTAATAGGCGTCGGCTCCGTAATGATGTATGAATAAGTTGCCTGACAACCTGAAACGTCGTAAACGGTTACTTCGTAATTGCCCGGAGCAAGGTTCGTGATGGTTGTCGTAGAATAACCGTTCGACCACAATACGTCGTAATCGGCACTACCGGTAACATTTAAGGCGATACTACCGTTATTTGCTGCGTTGCAGGTAACATTGCTTACATTAGCTGTAGCACTGATTCCCGTAATATCCACATTGGCAAAACCGGTCACATTACAGCCGAATTCATCTTTTACGGAATAATAATAAGCTCCCGGAATCAAGTTGGCAATAGATGCCGCTGTTTCTCCGGTGCTCCATTCCACAGTTGTGTTGTTGGATGTTCCGGGTGTAAAAAGCACATCTGCCGTTCCTGTTGCCGAGCCGCATGCACTTGGCGTGGAAGACGTAGTAGCTGTTCCGGCGGTAACAAATGAAAAAGTAACGCCTGTTTCAACGATACAACCGCCAACACTTACGCGGTAATAAATAGTTCCTGTTGGATCGGTAAGCGACAATTCTCTTCCATCGATTACAGAACTTGTTAAATCATAGCCGTTTAATGTAAACATTCCCTGATCGACGTAACTCACATAATTGGCAAGGTCGATCATGTTTTCATTATTACAGAAAACAAGCGGACTGGAAGAAAACGTAATATTCGGTGCAGAAACGCTGGTTGAAATAACAGGGAGCGTATCGTTAAACTGGTTCCAGCCATCGGTATACGTGATAATCACAGCGTCATTTGCCGAAGATGTGAATGTACCGTAAATTTTGAATTTCGAAGTAGACGGAAGTCCCGGGTAATGGCCGAAGGCAACCGCCGATAAGTTGGAAATAACTCCGAATTGCGAAGAAACATTCACGATGCGAACCTTGTCGTTATCTTCGTCCATGTATTCCAATTGCGGATAAATTTCATTCGCATGGCCCACACAAATCCCTGAATTTGGTGTTTCCGATCCCGGATTCAAATACGGTTTCCGGTTCAGGGCAGCATATTCAAATTCACCGTTGTTCAAACTACTGGCCCACTGAACAGCCATGTGTTGTTCGTTATTATCAAGTGATATGGAGCATGTTCCGCTGTTAAGCATCGGATCACCGAAAAAGAGTTTCGGCCCGATAGAATCCCAAATTCCTGAGCTGTTATCTTTTCGGTACACATAAAACTTATCCGCCGGTCCGCCGCCATCAGACTGAAAGCTGGACATCAAATATGAATAGGTTGGATTTTCGAGTGTTGTATAAGCTGATTGGTACACGTTGAAACCAACCGTTGGGGTTGTTGAGGTAAGGATATTGATTGTAGCAGACGTAAGGGGAACTTCCCACGTTTTCACCATCGAGATTTCACGAACATGTACATTCGGCGCTGAAATCCCATCGCCGGTAAAATAAAACTGCGCGTTGTTGGAAACAGCTCCATTTAAAAGGATTTTCCCATCACCTGAACCGGCCGTATTATAACCGGTTATTACTGCAAGGTTTGCCGGTGAGGTAACTCCGATGATATCCTCCGTGCTGCCGTTAGCTCCGCAATAGATAGATGTAGCTGAAATGTATAATTCCAATGGCTCGGAAGAGACGCTGAAACTGTTAGTTGGGTTCAAAACCGAACTGTAGTTGACATTATTCATCCAGGTTGCTGTACCAATGTCAAAGTGTGACAAGATTACATTGGTATAATTTTCAACGCGCAGAATATACAAATCATTGTTGTTTCCCGCTTTCAATTTCCAGTGATTGGAAGGCATTGAGACAGTTAACGGCGGAGAAAGCAGCGCAAGATTATTCGTAGCAATATCGAAGGTGTATACCTTATAGTCGGAATTACTTCCTACCACAATATAAAGTATATTATTCTTGACAACCGTGCGTATACTTGTTGTATAATTGACGGTAACCTGGTTAGCAACAGTTGTCCAGGAACTTACTTCCGGATTGTAAATACTCACTTCTAACTGATAACCGTTCGAATCGTGAACGTGATACCATTTACCATCAACCATTGTATGACTGGATTGTGAATTGGAAGCGCCATAATCCGGGTTGTTCAGGAAAGCCCAGGTATACTCCTGCGACCATCCAAGACCAGCATTCAGTAAAAGAAGAGCAATTATCAGTAGTTTTTTCATGAGTCTTATTGTTTCACGATCCGGATAGTTTGCCGAACCGCATTCAGATTAAATGTGATGAAGTAAATTCCTTTGGAATAATCATTCATATCGAATTGGGTTTCCAATGAACTGATCGTACTTGTATGCAACAATTGACCATCAACAGAACGAATTTCCATGTTCATTTTTCGTGCATCAAGTTGCGAAATTGTCAGCATTCCGTCAGTCGGATTGGGAGCAACAGTGATTCCGTCCAGGTACAATTCATCGACTCCGTTGTTGGAATCACCTGTTCCGTTTCCGGTTGAAAATTGTCCTTTTTCTTTGTTGGAACGGGCTGAGTTGAAATCCTGCGCTCTCCAGACAACTGCAGTACACGTGGCATCTAATTCAATTTCAACCATATAATCCAGACCTGGCTCTGTAATTGGTGTGTTGTCGGTATACGAAAACTGCGTTGTAGGAAGAGTTGCAACAACTTCCCAATCGTTGGCAGTTGTATAACGCGAAACAATGTAATTGCTAAACGCGGCACCTTCGTAGGCATTCCAATTGACAGTAACATTTACTCCGGCATTGTCAATGACATCCAGATGGATGGTTTGGTGTGCCGCAGAAAGAGGTCCTTCTTCTTCACAAGCATTTACCGCAGAAATTTTATAGCGCCATGAACGCGAAAGCGGTGAAGCAACCACGTCGTTGAACAGTGACAGGTTTGTTGCCTGAACTGTATCGATTAAGGCATATTCTCCCTGGATGGAAGTTTCACGGTAAATTTTGTAGTAAGCAATTCCAATTGGCTGAACCGGTTCCCAAACAACGAGATTCGTGGTGGTAGCACTGTCAACAGTAACCACACAAATGTCATTACGCAATGGTTTCACCACCGGAATATCCCAGCCTTTGACTGCGCGACAGTTGTTGGAAACAGTCAATGTGCACAGGTACAGGTTTGGCAAAAGGCCTTCAATGTCCTCAGTTGTTTCACCGTTTGACCAATCAATTGCAGTAACGGTTTCGCCAAATGGAATATCAGGGTACGTATCTATTGCTCCGGTTGCTGCTCCGCAATCGGTTCCCGTAACAGTTCCGTATAAGTTTCCGGCACCTGATTCGCTCATGTAAATCGTGTTGACAGTCATACACCCTTGCCCGTCGGTTGTGGTCAGTGAGTAGATCCCGAAAGCTAAGTTCGATGTGTTCGGGCCGGTATCTCCGTTGCTCCAGGCGTACGTATACGGCACTGTTCCGCCCGAAGTCATATCTACGTCTATTGAACCGGTTGCAGCCTGACATGCCGTAAAATTGGTGATTACTTCTGTTACCAAAGGTTCAGGTTCGGTAATGGTAAACGTTTTGGAAATGGAGCAACCGGTAACATCGGTCACATTGGCTGTGTAATTTCCAGCAGGAACTCCAGTAAGGTTCAATGTTGAATGGCCGGAACTCCAAATTACTGTTAGCGGTGCGACCAATCCAACTGGTGTAAGCGTAATAGCTCCACTTGCCTGGCTGTTGCATGAAACATCTGTAATAACAGCTGTCAAGTCGGTGCCTGAAGTAACGATTTCAAAATACTTGTTGACGATACAATTGTTGGCATCGATGAGTGTATAACTGAATTGTCCGGCTGGAAGATTGTTTACGTTGTTGGTGTTTTGCTCACCTGAACTCCATTGTGACAATTCATAGGGTGTTGCACCACCCGAAACCAGCGCAGATGCCGTTCCGGAATTTCCGTTACAAACGGTTGGTGTTTGTGTAATGTTGACATCCGGCGAAATATGGTAAACAAATGGCACATCAATGTTGTAATAACAGATGCCATCGTTGTAATCATACGAAAGCGTGTAGGCTGTTTCAGCGGCTATCGAGCCATTATCGGTATCAAAGATTCCATTCGGAAAGTTCATTTCCAGCGTGTTTTCGTAAAATTGTCCACCCGGAATGGAAACAAAATCATTTAAATTTACTTCACCCTGGCCTGAGCAAAGATCAACTGATGCAATGTTATAAACCGGCGGATTGGAAGATGTAACCGTGATTACTGGTAACACCAAAATAACCGTATCGATCCCATCGGTTACTTCAATGCTTAAGGTAACCGTTCCGGGAATATCAGCAGTTGCGTACAAACTAAATGCATTTGCACCAAGATCATTAAATCCGGCATTTGCAGGATCAATAATGGAAATATCCGAAGAGAAAATGTTCAGGATCGTCACCGGATCGATATTTTCATCAATGATGCCGAAGTTATTAAAAACGGTATTGGATTGCCCTTCGCACAACTGCGGCGTTTGGTCTAAACTGTTTTGATCGAGGTAAGGAACACTGTTCGACAACCGGAAGAAACGCTCCTGCATTGTCGGGTCATAAAAACTCACTGCAAAACGTTTGTCGGAAAGGGAATAACCCATTCGATGCTGTGTCGGTGAATTGTCTGCAAGCGAATAATTCATCGGCGCGCCAAGTGTGTCGTAAATTCCCGTATTTACATCACGAACAGAAACGTAGGTCGTGTATGGGTTTGCATTGGAAGGACTGTAATTGTTCAGATAATACAGATTATCAGTCGTTCCGATGGTGGCGCCCATTGAATAATATTCGGCAAGATTTCCGGAATACGGAAAATCGGTCAGAGTTCCTGCTTCATAACGTTTTTCAATTCCGGCGATATTACCCTGATCGTAACCGAGAACAAACACTTTGCTGATTCCATCCGAATTGATCATCGAATTGTGTGTAGTGATTGGCTGGCCGCCATTGAACAACTCGCCTGTAGCTGACGAAGCCACATACGGAACCAATGTTGCCGTTGTCAAATCAGATTTCATTAACAACAATCCTGAAGGAGAGTCAGTGCTAACAACGGTAAAAAGTGTGTCACCGGCAATGGTCATATCAAAGCCGTCGATAGAAGTTGCTGAAATGGTAGGTGCCTGAATCGATACAGCTGTTGTTGTATAATCGATCTTTGTGAGTTTCACTAAATTTCCAGCGTTATTGCGGTAAAGTATGTAACCGAAATTGGCGTCTGTACCCATTTCAAAATCAAACCCTCCGGCATCCTGATAATCGGCCAATTGGAAAGAAACAATCTCAGTAACACCACCCGTATTTACTTTAAAGATTTTGAAAATCGGTTGCAAGCTCGCATTTCCCGTTTTTACAAGGACAAATGCATCGTTACCTACTTTTCTGGATTTGATCATCTTAAGGCCTTCGTAAACCGTCTCAGAATAAACTGGTATCCACCCACTTGCCGTGGTATAGTGATCAAAATAAATTTTGTAGCCCGAACCATCGTCCCAGATATAAGAAGCGAAAATGGACCCGTCGTCCGTCATCACAACATCACCGGCTTCGGGAGCAACCGACCCTGCGCTGGGAGCAACGGGAGTGTTGGGTAAATCGTGCCAAACAACCTGGGCAATGTTTACGGAACTAACGAGCAACGCACAAATAAGTAGTAATCTTTTCATAACCTGTGTGGATATCAATAACAAATCTAGTGAAACAGACCAATAATAGAAAGAAATCGACCTATCCAATGAATAATTCGACGGACTTAATGACTAAATGGAGATTTCTATCCCTTTTTTAAGCAAAAAGTGCACGTACAACCTCATCAATTCGGGTACATTGAACTAATTCGATTTTGTAATTGGCTTGGTCGAGGCCTTTGTTGTAGGCGGAAACAATGATTTTTTCAAAGCCCAGTTTTTCAGCTTCACGAATGCGTTGATCAATGCGGTTCACCGGCCTGATTTCACCTGACAAACCGACTTCTGCCGAACAGCAGATTGATCGTTCGATGGCGATATCAGCGTTGCTTGAAAGTACTGCAGCTACAACTGCCAAGTCGATGGCAGGATCATCCACACGAATTCCACCGGCGATATTTAAAAACACATCTTTTGCCCCGAGTTTGAATCCGCAGCGTTTTTCCATGACGGCGAGCAACATGTTGAGGCGCCTAAGATCAAAACCGGTTGATGAGCGTTGCGGCGTTCCATAAGCGGCTGTGCTCACTAACGCCTGCACTTCGATAAGTAAAGGCCGGAGTCCTTCCAGCGTTGCTGCAATCGCGACACCGCTTAAGCCCGAGTCGCCATTCGAAATGAGAATTTCCGACGGGTTTTCAACAGCACGCAGGCCGCTTCCGCTCATTTCATAGATACCCAGTTCGTTGGTGCTTCCGAAACGGTTTTTGATGCCTCGCAGGAGTCGGTAAACATGATGCTGATCTCCTTCAAACTGAATTACGCAATCAACCATGTGCTCCAATACTTTCGGACCGGCAAGCGAACCTTCTTTGGTAATATGTCCGATAATAAACACGGGCACCTCGGTCATTTTTGCGTAGCGAAGCAATTGAGCGGTACATTCCCTGACTTGTGAAATACTTCCCGGGGCGCTTTCTATAGCCGAACTGAAGAGCGTTTGAATGGAATCGATAATAAGCAGTTGAGGGGTAGTTTCTTCCGCCTGTTTAAAGATGTTCTGGATATTGGTTTCGGTAAGAATAAAACAGGCTTCATTTTGCTGGCCAATGCGTTCTGCCCGCATTTTGATCTGCTGATCACTTTCTTCTCCGGAAACATACAATACGCGCAATTGTACCTGAACGGCTAGCTGCAAAAGCAATGTTGATTTTCCAATACCTGGTTCTCCGCCGAACAACACTAATGATCCGGGAACGAGTCCATCGCCCAATACGCGGTTTATTTCAGGATCGGGAAGTTGAATACGTCGTTGTCCGTTACTTTCAATGGTTTGGAGGGCTTGCGCTTTGGCACTTTTTCCGGAAGAAGTTGAAAACGCTACAATTTGCGGAAGATTCTTTTCAACGAGTTCTTCCACAAAGGTGTTCCATTCACTGCACGACGGACATTTCCCCAACCATTTCGGGGTCTCATAACCGCAGTTTTGACAGAAAAAAGCTGATTTTACTTTTGCCATGGAGGAATAAATAGAACGTGACGAAGTTAGTGATTAGTGACTAATAAAAAAGGGGGCACGATTAATCGCGCCCCCACAACAAATTTTATTTTATTTCAATTTATTTCACCACAACCGTTTTCGTTGTTGTGCCTTTATCTGAAGTCAAACGTACAAAGTACACACCTTTTGCAAGGTTGGCAACTTCGAAACTTGCCTGGCCCTGAGCAGAACGTACGGTTGATACAACCTGGCCTGTCGGACTCATTAAGGTAATTTCTTTCACACCATCAATTGCCGACATTTCGATGTTCACCATTTTGTCGGCTGGGTTTGGATAAACTACCCATTCCTGTTGAAGTGCCGTGATTTCCTGTACGTTATTCGGACCCACACAGAACGTTTGCGTATTGCTGTTTCCAAAGTTTGACTGTGCAGTTGTTAAGCCTGCAACCTGAACCGAATTCGCATCAACCAAGGTATATGAACCGTCTCCGTTATCGCAATCGGTATTTGAAAGACCATCGCCCCATGTGTCTTCGATCACAAATTTGTAGCAACCCGCTGTCAAACAGAATGTTTCATTAATAGTTTCACCTGCGTCAAGATCTGCATAAGAACCACCGCTGTAGTAAACAATCGAAGCGTTTGCCGGATCTTGTACTTCCCATGAAATCTCTGTTCCATAACAGTCAAGTACCAATGTCAAATCAGCTGTTTCACCGTTCACAACTACAGTAAAGTTGGAAGAAACGGCGTCGTTTCCAGCATTCTGGTCAGTACTTCCGTTCGGATTGGTTACGTTAGCATCAAACGTATGCGCACCGCCAGCCAATGTGCTTGAAGGAAGTGTTACCACTACAGAAGCGTATTGCACAAGATTGCCTGTCCAATTGTAAACCTGGTTGATGTTGCCATCGTATCCGTAATTGATATCTGCAGAAGTCAACGGATCAGATCCGCTGTTGGTAATGGTAACCTGTGGTGTAACAGTTGCCGAACAAAATGTTCCCGAAACACCGGCCGGACTTCCCACACCTGCATCAATTGTATTTCCCGGACCAGCAGGGTCTACGCCATCCAAAACGGTAACACCAGTATTTCCCGGATCGAGCCAGTTGCTCAAACGGGAAGAGTTGGCGCCACCACCTGTCCATGAAGTGAAAAATTTACCATATTCATCTGACAAATTACCACCACCACAAGCAGAAGCACCACCATGCAGTTGCCCTACGGTTCGGTGATTTTGATCAAACAACGGTGATCCGGAAGAACCTCCTTCGGTCACACCATTGTCCCAATCGGTAACACCCCAATGGCTGTTTGCCGGAGAAGCTCCGAAAGTTGTTGAGATCAGCGCTTGATCTTCAAACGAAATTTTCATAATATCTCCTGACGGGTGATGAATTCCTACAGCCGAAGTTGCAGGGACATCCGTACGATTCCAGCCGTTGTAATAAACTCCCCATGCAGGATTTGGAGCTGAGTTCAACTCTGTTAATGTAAAATCGGAAGGCGAATAATTAGCACGGAGTGTTCCACCGTTTACATTCATATTCGTTGGACCGTTTACTGAGTTTGCCGCTGTAGCGCAATCTGCCTGTCCTGCGGGTGATTCCCAGCGAAATCTAAATACCCAACCTGCCGGTGTAGTACCGCAGTGATTGGCCGAAAGAAAATACGGAATAATGGTTCCGCTTGTGTTGTTTACCAACGATCCTGTGCAAAAACCACCACCGTTTACCATCATGGCAACGGAGTTTCGCTGGTTTTCCCAACCGGCTCCGATCGGGCAGTTTACATCGTACATGCAATCACCAGAGTCGTTTAGGGCTTTGAGTTCTTTTTCAAGATCGAAATATCCATGAACAACTGTTCCGAGAACGAGGGTTGACTGGCCTGCAACTGCTGCGGGTTCCAACACTTCAATCACAATGGCATCACCGTGAATAAGTTCGGTTCCCAATACGCGGTTTGCGTTGTTGTTCAATGATGTATGTGCGCCGATAAATTCGGTTCTGTCTTTATCAAATAAGTACAAACGCGTTCCCTGCGCCAGTTCAAATTGAGAGAAAATAACATTTAAAGAAAGTGCTCCTTCCGAGCGAATGATCAACTGACGCAATACATTTCCATTTGGAAGCACTTGCATTTCAGCTTCCTGCATGACGTTGATATTGACTTGTTGTTCAACACCGAAACGCAGGTTTTTTTCAAAGCTTGCCGCTCTGCGCGCAAGTTCTGCTGTTTGTTCTGCCAGGTTATCAACCAATGGCATTTCAATGGTTTTTTTGGATGAAGTCACCTTTCCGTTCCAGGAAATTGGCTGACCCAGCTGTTCTGTCTGTGCCGATAATTGGAGAGCCGACAGAAAGAACACGCCTAAGAGTAGTTGTTTTTTCATTGTTTTATTTTTGGAGAGTATATACGGGAGAAATCATGAAACGCGCTTAATGCTGCATCCACGCGGAGGAGTTGTTTTTTCGGAAACTTTTTTGCCTGCAAGATGATCACGCATGGCTTGCTGCAGGTAATTTTTATCTTCTTTTCGTTTACCGTCAACGGTATTATCAATAGCGCCCTGGTAGATCAATTCGCTGTTTTCATTGAAGAAATACACATGTGGTGTTGTCTTGGCACCGAAAGCATCAGCCAATGCTGCGTTTTCATCCACCAAATATGGCATGGTATATGCTTTTTCACTGGCTCTGGTAATCATTGCTTCCATGGAATCATCACCTGTGCGTTTTGCAGCATTCGAATTAACAAGTACAAAACCGATATTGGAGTCTTTGGCCAATTGGTGCAAAGCATTGTATTGTACTTCCCAGCCGGCAAAGCTTTCGCTTCCAACTACAAACGGACAAGTATTACAAGAAAAAACAACTACAAGTCCTTTTTTACCCATAAGTTTGGTAAGGTTCGTTGCAGTTCCGTCAGTGGCTTTCATATCTGTTTCGGCCATTGGCAACTTATCACCGATCTTTAATCCGGCTTTATCATCGGGTGTTTCAACCGTAAAGGCAGCGCTCACAAGCGCAATACATGCAACAGCAAAGATGTTTCTTGTTTTCATTCGTTTGAACTTTTGTCTTATGATTGGAAATCCGATAAATTTACCCAATCTTTGTTTTAAACTCACAATTTACGATAAATTGCCATTATGAGAGTACTATTTAGTTCACTTTTTTTGCTGTTTACAGGATTCCTGAATGCGCAAACATTTGAAATTCCGGCAGAAGGATTCCCGTTTTACGAAGTCTTGGAATGGAAAGGACAAGGAGCAATTTTATTGAACCGCGACCCGTCGTTGAACCAGAAACAAGTGTACCTGACGTTGGTGGCAAATGACGGGAAAAGCTCGTGGAATGAGAATTTTAGTCCCGGTGGTAAAGAGTTCTTTTACATCTCAGAAGATGCCGGCCGTTATGTTTACTTTTTGGAGCATTTGGAATTGAAAAGTGGTAAAATCAGCTTTCACCAGCTCAACATTGCCGGAAATATTAAAAGCAACGCTGTTTCATTTACCGCTGCGTTGAAAAAAATCGGTGATTTTCCTGCCGATGAGTTGATATTACTGGATATTGTTACTTCTGAAAAAGCCCTGATTTATTTGTTCTCTCATACCGACAAAGCAACCAAGAAAAAATCGACCATCGCGATTACGATGACGCACAACAACTTTTTGGTGTATGCGACTTTGGTAGCACAAAACGTAACCGGTTCCAACAAAGTAGAAGACCAGGTTTCGTGGTATATGGCAGGTGAAACAGGCGAGTCTATCGTTTACGCCGCACGAACCCACGCCGGAAAAGATGCTGGCTGGCTCGTAAAACAATTTACACCGAAAGGCGTTTTGCAATCCGAATTCACCATCCCGGCCAATAAAATGGTTTTTCTGGAGCATGCACGTGTAGGTTTCGGAACCCGTGGCAGCGCGCTGTTGAAACGTGTAGAGCCCGTGGAAAAAGGAACGTTGGTGGTGAACAACGGCACTTATTATGTTGGAGGTGTTGAAATGGCCGGCAGTAACGCCAATCTCGTTACGTATGTGTTGAAAGACAACGAATGGGTGAAATCGGCGAGTTCTCCGGTAAGTGGTTACAACGTGAAAAAAGGCCTTGAATTGGGCTATTACCCAATGCTAGAAGGAATTGGCTGGTATGTGAAATCGACCACAACCGAAGGACATTTTCATTCCTATACAAATGCAACCGGAATTGTTTCGGGTGCCGTAAATCAACAAACAAATAATCCAAGCAGGTTACTCACTGCCGAATTTACCGGTAAATTTGTAGCCAGTTTAGCAACCCGCTGGTTGGTGTTTGCCGCTTCGCAATTGCCAAGTAAGGGAGCCGTTTCTTTTGAATACGTGGAAAAATGATTATTGGAATTTGTGGCGGTAGTGGTTCCGGAAAAACCACTTTATTGAAACGTTTGGCGACTCACTTCGAGCAGATGAAACCAACCGTTTTTTCTATGGATAATTATTACCGGCCCATTGAAGAACAACTCCTTGATGCCAATGGCCAGGTGAATTTTGATTTACCTACGGCGCTGGATGAACAACAATTGATATCTGATTTAGGTCGCCTCAAAAGCGGCGAAGCAATCGAGGTAAAAGAATACCATTTTAACGCGCCCCCGGGAAAAAATGTGTTGATTACACTGGAACCTTCGCCTGTAATTATTGTGGAAGGATTGTTCCTGTTCCATTATAGCGAAGTACGTGAAATGCTCGATTTTACGGTTTTTATGGATGTGGACCCGCAAACGCAGCTCGACAGAAGGCTGTACCGTGATCAGGAAACACGCGGCTATTCCCGTGAAGCCATTTTGTATCAATGGGAACACCATGTGATTCCGTGTTTTGAACAGTTTTTGATGCCTTATGAAGACATTGCTGACTTTCATTTCAAGAATGACAACCTAGCCGATCAGGAATTTGATCGTTTGCTGGAAAGCCTCAGTCACAAACTCGAATGGTCAAACGTGTAATCCAGTTTTTCAGAACCTTTGGGCTTCAGGCCGCCATTGCAGTTACTGCCTTATTCATTATTATTACTTATAACCACATTCAACAGGATGTACATGTCGATTTCAAAGACTTTCAGGGAGAATTTTACAAACTCGAAAAACAACTCAATGAATTTACGGCCAAAGCCAATACCTGTTTAAAACAGGATGGCCAGCAAGGTCTTATCGTAAAATACAGCGCCTCAGAAAACGACGACTTTTACCTGCATATTTACCAGGGCGATTCGCTTGTTTTTTGGAACACCAATCATTTACCGGTTTATTCGTTTGCCGAACTGCATTTCCCGGTTGAAGGAGTCGTACGCCTGCAAAACGGCTGGTACTATACCAAAATAATCAAAAACAAAAACACGATGTGCGTGGGATCTTTCCTGATTCAGCACGCCTATCCGTATGAAAACGACCAGCTGAAGAATACTTTTAATAGTAACCTGAGTTCTTCGATCGGCACTATTTCACTCGATTCAACCAAGGGAATTACGATCAAAAGCCTGAAGGGTGATTTTTTATTCAATGTGCAGCAAACGCTGGAAGATGCCGACAGAGGATTGGAAGAAACCTCATTGTTCGGTGGCATTCTATTGATTATCATATTGTTATGGATTCAGGTGAATCGCTGGTTTCCAAGTATCTGGACCCGAATCATACTGGTCACCATTTTCGTCGGACTCAGATTATGGGCATTAAACACCAACTTTTTCGAAAGCTTTGTTCACAGCGATTTGTTCGATCCTGCGATCCTTGCTTTGGGTGAATGGACGCCCAATCTGGGAGAACTTGTCATTTCCTTTGTCTTATTCCTGCTGATTGTCAACACGTTGTTAAGCGCTTTGGAGAAAGTGCGTTTCAATCATCGGTTTTCAAAGATCTCCACGCTTTTTTTACTCGGTGCTTTTCCGCTATTATCCTGGTGGATGGGTTCTGTTGGACAGCAAATCGTAGAAAACTCGTCGATTCCATTGCAGCTGGACCAGCTTTTTTCATTGACACGCTTCTCGCTCTTTGTCTTGCTGATTGTAGGAGTTGCCGGTTTTGCCTATCTGTTTTTGTTTTTTGAAACGACAATCGCTTTTCTGCGGGCTGGTTGGAGTAAACGTTACTTAGTTGTTGTCTGGCTTGCCAGCACACTTCTCTATCTTTTTGCCGGCTGGTACGTCGGCAGCAACTGGAATGCTATTTGCTGGCCGGTATTCTTGTGTGGAATCATTGTGCTGGCCGTGCTGCGAAATGTGGAAACCTGGAACTTTTCATTGGTCTTGCTGTTACTATTGATTTATTCCGTGGGGGCTACATCAAGTTTCTACACCTTTTCACAGACAAAAGAACGTGCAGAACGAGAGCTTTATGCCAATCAACTAGCCGACGACCAGGATATCAATACAGAGATCGAATACCTGAGTACCAAGCAACATTTATTGGAAGAAGGTTATCTTCAACGGCTTACATCACTGAAAGACCGTCCGAATCCATCTGCGTTGAAGGAAGCACTAGAGCGTCGTATCTTCAATGGTTTCTGGGAACGCTACGATATTGATTTCTACTATTACCAGCTCACCGATTCGGTATCGAAAATCAACGGTGAAAGCCAGCGTGACCTGGAACAACTGATCAATCGCCACGGAATGGTGTCTGAACTGGATTCATGTGTTTTCCTGATCAAGGATTATACGAGTCAGTACAGTTATGTAATCCGGGAGAAAATTCAAACGCCAACCGCCAGTATCTGGTTGTATTGTACGTTGAAATCGAAGAAAATTCCTGAAGAAATCGGGTTTCCGCGGTTGCTGATCTCCGACAAAGCCAAAGTATTCGAATCGCTGGAGAATTTTTCCATTGTAAAATATTACAACGGAAAATTGGTCAATAAATATGGCGATTACAGTTTCCCTTACTCAGCTGATGCGTGGAAAGAAACCCGTAAAGGGTCCAAGCGCTTTTTCAACAAAGACGGTTATAATCACTTCATGCTACGCCGTGGAAAAAGTGACATGATCATTCTTTCAAAGCAGGATTCGAGCTGGGTAAATGGTGTAACAACCATGGCTTTCCTGTTTGTTTCGTTTGGAATATTACTGGCTATTTACAGCTGGTTCAAGGCCAAAAACAAGCGGTTAGCTTTCAAGCGGCTCTCGCTGGCAGTAAAAATCCAGGTGGTCTTGGTAGGATTGGTTTTTCTTTCATTGCTGGGATTCAGCATTGGCAGCGGCACCTTCGTGAAAAACCAATATGCGCAGTATACCGACGATGTAATTCGTGAAAAATTGCAATCCGTGGGAACGGTAGGGAAATTGCGTTTGGGTAATTTTGTGGATATCAGCGATACTTCGAACAGCGGTGAACTGGAATATTACCTGCGCAACTGGTCACAGATTTTTGTGACGGATGTAAACGTGTATGACATCAAGGGTCAGCTTATCGGTTCTTCTCGTCCCAAAATTTACAATATCGGTTTGTTGAGCGAGCAAATGAATCCGCTGGCGCGAAAAGCGCTCATGTTCGACAAGAAAAGTGAATACATTCACCAGGAACGCATCGGTTCGCTGAATTATCTTTCGGGTTACATTCCGTTCTTCAACGACGAAGGAAAACTGATTGCGTACCTCAATATTCAGCATTTCGATCAGCAAAACGAGTTTGAAAGCCAGATTCAGCACTTTTTAGTAGCGATCATCAACGTATTTATGATTCTGCTAGCGCTTTCAATCGTTGGTGCTATTTTGGTTTCCAACTGGTTGACCTCGCCATTACGGATGATCCAACGGAGTTTCTCAAGCATGGAACTGGGAAAAAACAACCAGGCAATTGATTACCAGAGTAATGATGAGTTGGGTGATTTGGTGCGTGAATACAATCAGAAATTGACGGATCTTGAAACGGCGGCTTTGCAATTGGCACAAAGTGAACGTGAAAGCGCCTGGCGCGAAATGGCGAAACAGGTGGCGCATGAAATCAAGAATCCGCTGACGCCTATGAAGCTTTCCATTCAGCAATTACAGCGGGTTTTTGATCCGAACGATCCGCAATCGAAGCAAAAAATAGACCGGGTTGCGCAATCCATTATCGAACAAATAGACGCATTGACTTCCATCGCGAACGCCTTTGCCAATTTTGCGAAAATGCCGCAGCCTGTGGTAGAAAAACTGGAATTCAGGTCGTTTCTGGAATCGATTGTTGCGGTGTTTGAGGCGCAGGAAAGTTGTCATGTTAGTTTAACCGCCATTCAGGAAGCAATTTATGTGGAAGGTGATAAAGAGATGTTGCTTCGCGTGATCAACAACCTCATCACAAATGGCATTCAGGCCATTCCGAATGACCGGGAAGGAAACGTGAGCATTCTTTTAACAGCTGACCATTCACTGGTTACAGTGACCATTACCGACAACGGTTGTGGAATTCCGGAAGAACAATTATCAACCATATTTGAGCCCTATTTCACCACAAAATCTACCGGAACGGGTCTTGGGCTGGCGATGGTAAAACAGATTGTGGAAGGTCATTATGGCACCATTGAGGTGAAACAAACCAGCGATTCGGGAACAACGATGGTATTGCAATTTCCGCGGGTTTCGTAGATAAGATCGTGTCCTAGAATTAAAACGATTCCCACTAATTCACCAATTCGGCTTCAGCGTTAGGCGGAGACTCGCTCACAATTACACAATATAATCTTGCATTTAGTTGTATCTGTTAGGCACACAAAGGCTGTGCATCTATGGTAAAAAAACGAGTATCGGTTATCCGAGATTAATAATCAACATTCCAGAACAAGATTTATATAAAAACAAAGGGCCTGCAGTTGCGTTTCCGCAGCTACAAGCCCCTTTATTGTTGAGAAAACAATATTCTTTTATTTTGTCACAACCACTTTAAACTGGCTGTTTGTTCCATCGGCATACGTCAATGAGAACACATATGTACCAGCTTTGAAAGCGGCAACATTGGTAGTGAATTGTCCGTTAGCAATGCTTACTTCTTCTGCATTCACCAAACGGCCCGACAAATCGGTTACTTTCAATGCTGCTTTTCCGTTCATATTCAATTTCACGGTTACTATGTCTTTCGCCGGATTAGGGAATGAAGAAGTTTCGATAACGTTTTCATTTACAGCCAAATCATTTGCGTCAAAAACACGCACCGACAATGATGGTACATCACCACCTTCAAAACCGCTTGAGTAAGCATTATCACTTTCTACCGGGTAAAGTGGCTGAAGATCTGTGCTTTCGTTTAACAGGTAAGAAGTTTCTGTATCGTAACCTAAGAATACAGAAGTATTGTAGGTAGTTGCGCAGAACAGGTAGCGCTGATTGTCTTCCATCACAAACGGTTGGGTAAATGACTGGTATTTCGGAACGTTCTGGTCGTTTGATTCGAAATAGTAATTACCTGACGCCATTGAGTTCAATGATGTAAAACCATAGTTTGCATCGTTCAAGTCAACGAATGCGTCATCCCATCGATAAGCCGTGATTTCAATTTCCTGTCCGGTTAATGAATCATCGGTTGCCGTTGAAGCATTGAAGTACATACCAGCAGCTGCCAAACGGCTTGCGTTGGCGTTGTTGAATACGATACAAGAAGAATATGAATTGTTGTTGGTACTCGGACGAATACCACCATCACTGATCGGCATTTTCTGAGCGTCCAAACGGCAAAGGGAGAAAATAGAGTCATTGATGTAGAAATCGGTATTAACCGTGTTATCACCGATGTATTCATCCGTAACACCATTACTTACCTCATACACCAATGTGTAATCTCCAGCAGGGTAGCTCGCCAAATTGAAATCAGGCATTGCAATGTAAGCGCTGTCACCTGAAAGCAGGCTAAATGCAGTAGATGTATTGTTGTAAACATCTGCACCGTTATTCACCGTTACATTCAGGGTAATCCCCGTTTGGTCATTGGAACCGTAGTTGTATACCCAACCACCCAATACGGTGTTGAATTCGGTAGCATTTTGCGTCAGTAAAGACGGGATTGCATTTCCATTGACACGCAACACGTTTTTCGCGTAAAAGCCAAGGTCATCAGCATAATAACCGGACTTGTTACCGATGAAGACAATTACATCTTCTCCGGCTTCCATCGCGTCGTGAATAGCATCACCGTCAGCTTGTGAAATCATTACCGTAGGAATAGTAACCGATCCACCAACCGCACCGGCACCCATTGCAATCGGCGCACCGGCAATGTTGTTTACAATGATTACGGCAATTGCTCCGGCATTTTGAGCCTCAAGTGCTTTTGCACCGAATTCGCATGTACCACGGTAAACCAAGGCTATTTGCCC
Organism: Candidatus Fluviicola riflensis; assembly: GCA_002243285.1. Lineage (GTDB taxonomy): Bacteria > Bacteroidota > Bacteroidia > Flavobacteriales_D > Crocinitomicaceae > Fluviicola > Fluviicola riflensis. The sequence goes on from CP022585.1 coordinate 4,292,072, forward strand.
TGTGAGATCAACACCGTTGGTAAGTGCCGAGCAGGCCAATGAGTCATCGGCAAGCACAACAGTGTCCAAAACAGAATTTGCAGGATCGTTCATGTCGGCTGCCCAGCCAGTGGTATACGTAAAGTTTTTGGCTCCGGCAATCGAGGCTGGTTCTTCAACCGTAAAGATCACCTGTGAAAATGAAAAGGCACTAAAAAGCGCCAATCCAAAGGAGAGTAGCATTTTTTTCATAGCATAAGTAAATTTAAAGACATGTTAAATATAGTTAATATCTCCTTAACAATTGCAAAAAAAGACAAGTCTCTGTTTTTAACAGTTGTAAAACAGCCGTTATTACACAATCGAAAGCTGCTTACCAAAATCTTAATACGTGAAAAGGGCCACTCAATGAGCGACCCTTCGATTCAATATTATTTATTTCAAACATAGCATGTCTGTCACGACAGACAGCTATGTTATTTCGATACAACGACTTTAAACTGGCTTTTCGTGCCGTTTGAGTAGTCAAGCGAGAAGATGTAAGTTCCGGCTTTGAATCCGTCTACATTCGCTTTGAATTGTCCGTTTACAATGGTAACATCTGAAGAAGAAACCATTCTTCCTGCCAGGTCAGTGATTGTTAAGGCAGCTGTTCCGTTGGCGTTTACTTTTACCGTAACCACGTCAACAGCAGGATTCGGGAACGAAGACGTTTCAATAACGTTTTCATTCACCGCCAAATCTGCTGCATCTACCACATTAACAGCCAATGAAGGAACGGCACCTGATGTAAATCCAAGCGCAAAGAAGTCGCCATTGGATTCAATCGGGTGGAATGCCTGCAAATCATTGTTTGTGTTTTCATCGTAATTTGATTGTTCATCATAGCCAAGGAATATTTCGGTGTCGAATGTTTGTACACAGAACAAATAACGTTGTCCGTCTTCCAATACAATTGGTGTATCAAACGCAACATATTGATCTACACCATTCAAACTTGGGATGCTTGGCGGATAATTAAAAATTGCAGAAGCAACTTCGGTCAAACTTGTAAATCCGAAGTTAGGATCATTTAAATCTGTAAACGCATCATCCCAACGGCGAGCGCTGATTAGAATTTCACGGCCATCCAATGAATCAGGTGCATTGATAGAAGCACTGAAATGCATTCCAAGAACACCAATACGGCTCGCGTTATCATTTGTGAATGCGATACAACTTGTAAAAGAACCATCATTCGGTGACGGCATAAAACCGATTGTATTCATTGGCTTACCTGCCCCATCCAAACGAGCCAAGGCATAAACAGAATCCTGAATATCGAATGTGCTAGCAATGGTATTGTCTAATGTATACTGATCCGTAACACCATAAGCAATCTCGTAGGTGAGTGTATAAACACCCATTGGATAAGAAGCCAGGCTGAAATCAGGAAGTGTAATGAACGCACTGTCGCCAGCCAAAAGACTGAATGCCGTAGATGTTTGGTCGTATACATCGGCACCGTTGTTTACTTTAGCGTTCAGGGTAATTCCAGTTTGGTCATTCTGACCGTAGTTGAATACCCAACCACCAAGAGTTGTAGTGAACTCAGCTGCGTTGGTTGCCAATTGCGAAGGAATCGCACTTGCGTCTGCACGCAGGATATCAGCGATTTTAAAACCCAAATCATTATCGTAATAGCCATTTTTCTCACCGATAAACGCAACAACGTCATCACCTGCTTCCATCGCATCATGAAGGATATCACCATCTACATTAGAAACCATTACTACAGGAATGGTTACAGATGGACCGTCTACACCGCCACCCATCGGAACCGGAGCTCCCGGAATGTTGTTAACAATGATCACCGCAATTGCTCCTGCATTTTGAGCTCTAAGTGCTTTAGAACCGTATTCGCAGCTTCCGCGGTAGATCAGGGCAATTTTACCTGTAAGATCATTTGTCAATGGTGCGCAAGCCAATGAATCATCAGCAAGCATTAAGGTATCCAACACGGCATTCGCAGGAATTGACATGTCGAGCGACCAAGTGGTCGGATTGGTAATCTGGTAACCTCCTGCGATTCCGGCCGGAGCCTCAACGGAACAGATTACCTGTGAAAATGAATTGGTTGCGAGAAGAACCAATCCGAGTGAAAGTATTCCTTTTTTCATATTTCGAATAGTTTAAAGACATGCTAAGGTAATGTAAACGTGCCTGATTTTTACAAAAAAAGACAAGTTTTTCACCGTTAATCAGGAAAACGCGCCAGTTATCGGTACACTATAAAAAATGTTTACGCGGGAATTCGGGCTTAGGTACAACAAAAAGGGCCGTCTCGATTTTGAAACGACCCTTTCTGGAGGTTAAAACAACTATCAATATTCTTATGACAATGCTGCTTTCATGACAAGCAGCAATATTATTTCGTTACAACTACTTTAAACTGGCTTTTCGTGCCATTTGCGTAGTCAAGTGCGAAGATGTATGTTCCGCCCTTGAAACCGTCTACATTCGTTTTGAATTGCCCGTTTACGATGGTAACATCTGAAGATGAAACCAATCTTCCGGCCAGATCAGTGATCGTTAAAGCAGCTGTTCCGCTTGTGTTTACTTTCACAGTAACCTCGTCAACAGCTGGATTCGGGAAGGAAGATGTTTCGATTACGTTTTCATTTACTGTCAAATCATCTGCATCGAAGACTTTAACACCGATGGCAGGTGTATAACCGCTGGTGAAGCCGTCGCGGAAGAATGTTCCGTTTGCCTCTATCGGGTGGAATACCTGCAAATCATTGGTAATGTTTTCATCGTAGCTGGATTGTTGGTCGTAACCAAGGAACAATTCCGTATCAAATGTTTGCACACAAAACAGGTAACGCTGACCATCTTCCAATACGATTGGTGTATCAAACGCTACATATTGATCAACTCCATTCAAGCTGGGAATACTAGGAGGATAATTAAAGATCGCAGAAGCTACTTCGGTCAAACTTGTAAATCCGAAACCAGGATCGTTGATATCCGTAAAGGCATCATCCCAGCGACGGGCGCTGATCAGGATTTCGCGTCCATCCAATGAATCAGGAGCATTGATAGAAGCACTGAAATGCATTCCTTCAACACCGATTCTACTGGCATTTGCATTGGTGAATGCGATACAGCTTGTGTAAGAACCGTCGTTTGGTGAAGGTTGCGTTCCGATCGTGTTCACCGGTTTACCGTTCTCCAAACGAGAAAGCGAATAAATGGAATCCTGAATGTCAAATGTTGTAGCAATCGTATTGTCTAACGCGTATTGATCTGTAACGCCATACGCGATTGTGTAGGAAAGTGTATAAACACCTTCCGGGTAAGAAGCAAGGCTAAAATCAGGAAGCGTAATGAATGCGCTGTCGCCAGCCAATAAACTGAATGTTGTAGATGTTTGGTCATAAACGTTTGCTCCGTTGTTCACCGTTGCGTTCAGGGTAATTCCGGTTTGGTCATTTTGACCGTAGTTGAATACCCAACCACCGATTGTTGTTGTGAATTCAGTTGCGTTTGTTGCCAGTTGTGAAGGAAGCCCATTCGCATCGGCACGTAAGATATCGGCAACTTTAAAGCCCAGATCATCATCGTAGTAACCGTTTTTCTCACCGATAAATACGATCACATCATCTGTTTCCATTTGATCGTGAATCAAATCTCCGTCAACATCAGAAATCATTACCACCGGAATGGTAACACTGGCAGCAGCACCTGATACACCTGCGCCCATTCCTGTTGGAGGGCCGGCAATGTTGTTGACAATGATTACGGCGATTGCTCCTGCGTTTTGAGCAGCAAGTGCTTTCTCGCTAAATTCACAATTACCGCGGTAAACGAGGGCGATTTTACCCGTCAAATCATTGGTTAGCGGTGTGCACCCAAGTGAATCATCCGCCAGCATAATGGTGTCCAGCACGGCATTGGCCGGATCGATAAGATCGGCGGCCCAACCGTCAGTATAGGTCAATTGGTAGCCGCCCATAATCGCAGCGGGTTCTTCTACCGAAAAGACAACCTGTGAAAACGAGTTGGAGGCAAATGCCAGCAACCCAAATGAAAGTAATAGTTTTCTCATACAATTTAGTTTTTAATAACAGCTAAATATAGTGGAAATGAAGCTGATACAGAAGAATTGTTAATTACACAACACAAAAAAAGGGAAGCGTAAATCTTCCCTTGTCTATTCTTGTAAAAAACGCTTTTTTATTCTGCGCTTACCATTGCTTTTAAGTATTCACGATTCATGCGTGCGATGTTTTCCAGCGAAATTTCTTTCGGGCATTCAACGGAACAAGCACCGGTATTGGTACAATTTCCGAATCCTTCTTCGTCCATTTGTTTTACCATGTTCAAGACACGTTGCTGTGCCTCTATTTTTCCTTGTGGCAATAATGCCAGTTGGGAAACTTTGGCTGAAACAAACAACATGGCCGATGCGTTTACACAAGAGGCGACGCATGCACCACAACCGATACAGGTAGCTGCTTCAAATGCTTTATCCGCGTCTGCTTTTCCAATCGGAATGGCGTTTGCATCGATGGTATTTCCGGAAGTATTTACCGAAACGAAACCACCGGCCTGCTGAATACGGTCGAATGAACTTCTGTCGACTACCAAATCTTTGATTACCGGAAACGCTTTGGCTCTCCATGGTTCCACGTAGATCGTTTCACCATCCTTGAATTTACGCATGTGCAGCTGACAGGTAGTAACAGCGCGATCGGGACCGTGAGCTTCGCCATTGATAAACAACGAGCACATTCCACAAATTCCCTCACGACAATCGTGGTCGAAAGCAATCGGTTCCTGGCGCTCATTTACCAGCTGTTCATTTAATTGATCCAACATCTCCAGGAAAGAGCTATCGGTTGACACGTTGTCCAACTTGTATGTTTCCATACTCCCTTTCGAATTGGCATTCTTCTGACGCCAGATCTTGAGGTTGATATTGATTGTTTTTGATGCCATAATCTCTATTATTTCTTCAATTTCTATTCTATGAAGCGATGTTGGATTTTTGATGTTGGATGTAAATCCTCATTCAACATCAAGCATCCAACATCAAAAATTTACTTGTAGTTACGTGCCGCAATCTTAATAAACTCGTAATCCAATGGTTCTTTGTGCAACTCAGACTGGTTGATGTCCATTCCTTTGTATTCCCAAGCCCCAACGAATTTGAAGTTTTCATCGTCGCGCAATGTTTCACCTTCTGAATCTTGGTATTCCTCACGGAAGTGACCACCGCACGATTCGTTTCTTTGCAAAGCATCACGTGCCATTAGTTGTCCCAATTCAAAGAAATCAGCAACGCGAAGTGCTTTTTCCAATTCAGGATTCAATTCATTAGCATCGCCAGGTACAAATACGTCATTGTAGAATTCGTCGCGCAAAGCGGCAATTTCGGTAATAGCTTCTTTCAACCCTTGTTCGTTACGGCCCATTCCTACTTTGTTCCACATGATTAAGCCCAAGCGTTTGTGGAAATGATCCACCGTTCTGGTCCCGTTGTTCGTTAAGAACTTATTGATGATCGATTTCACGCTGTTTTCAGCTTCGTCGAATTCAGGTGAATCTGTTGGAATCGTGCCCGTACGGATTTCATTCGCCAAATAATCGGAAACCGTATACGGCAACACGAAATAACCGTCGGCCAAACCTTGCATCAATGCCGAAGCACCCAAACGGTTGGCGCCGTGATCGGAGAAGTTGGCTTCACCGGCCACAAAACAACCCGGAATAGTGGATTGCAAGTTGTAATCAACCCAAACGCCACCCATGGTGTAGTGAACCGCCGGATAGATTTTCATCGGCGTTTCATACGGGTTTTCGTCGGTAATTTTTTCGTACATCTGGAAGAGGTTTCCGTACTTGCTTTCGACCCATTTTTTACCCAATTCCATGATTTTTTCATGTGACGGATTGTGATCGCCTGAAGCAAAAGCGGCTTGCTTTCCTTTGGCCATGATTTCGGAAGAGAAATCGAGGTAAACACCTTCGTTGGTATCGTTGGCTTCGATTCCGAATCCGGCATCGCAACGCTCTTTGGCTGCGCGCGAAGCTACGTCACGTGGCACGAGGTTACCAAACGCAGGATATCTTCTTTCCAAATAATAATCTCTGTCTTCTTCGGCAATTTGTGTTGGTTTCAAACGTCCTTCACGAATCGCTTCAGCATCTTCTTTTTTCTTCGGAACCCAGATCCGGCCTGAGTTACGCAACGATTCTGACATCAATGTCAGTTTCGACTGGTTGGTTCCGTGAACCGGAATACAGGTGGGGTGAATTTGTACGTAACACGGATTGGCGAAATAGGCTCCGCGTTTGTGTGCTTTCCAGGCGGCAGTAACGTTACTTCCCATCGCATTGGTTGAAAGGAAGTAGACATTTCCGTAACCACCGGATGCGATGATTACTGCGTGTGCCGAATGACGTTCGATTTCGCCGGTAACCAGGTTGCGGGCAATGATTCCGCGGGCTTTTCCGTCTACTTTCACGATGTCGAGCATTTCGTGACGGTTGTACATTTGCACACGGCCCAAACCGATCTGACGCGATAGCGCTGAATAAGCTCCAAGCAACAATTGTTGTCCGGTTTGTCCTGCGGCGTAAAACGTACGCTGAACCTGCGTTCCACCGAATGAACGGTTGTCAAGCAAACCTCCGTATTCACGTGCAAAGGGTACGCCTTGCGCTACACATTGATCGATGATATTTCCTGAAACTTCGGCCAAACGGTGAACGTTTGCTTCGCGTGCACGGTAGTCACCACCTTTGATCGTATCGTAAAACAAGCGATAAACGCTATCACCGTCGTTTTGGTAATTTTTAGCGGCGTTGATACCACCTTGTGCTGCGATTGAGTGTGCTCTGCGTGGTGAATCCTGGAAGCAGAATGCTTTTACGTTGTAACCCATTTCGCCAAGAGAGGCAGCAGCAGCAGCACCCGCAAGACCTGTTCCTACAACGATCACATCAATTTTAGGACGGTTATTCGGTGCAACCAGTTTTAAATGATTTTTATGATTGGTCCATTTTTCTGAAATAAAACCTTCAGGTATTTTGGAATCTAACTGAGACATATCTTTTCTTTTTAAAAATGAATCTGATTACTTAACGTACCCTATGAAAATGAGGACAGGAATAATTGCGAACAGGAACGGCACCACGATGGCGAACAATTTTCCAATAACGCCAATAGCCGGAGTGTAGCGTTTGTGTCGCAAACCAAGTGACTGAAACGCAGATGCGAATCCGTGCCATAAGTGGAATGACAACACGATCATCGAAAGCACATACAGAATTGTTGCTACCAAAGCCATCGAGTTGGTGACAAAACCGTTTTTTGACTGACCGAAAAAAGCCATTACAACGGAGTGTAAGTCTTTGTAACCCTCGCCCAATTTAACATCCGTATCTTTCAGATAAAGGTTGGTTTCGTGTTTTACTTCTACTATTTCGTCTACCTGTAGAGGGGGAAAACCATGGTCATGCGTATAATAAATAGTTTTGCTGTCTGATTCTCCGGGGATTGTTACTTCATACGTATGCAACGGAATGTGCTCGAAGTGCATTTTCGCCCAGAAATTCACCATATGTGTTACGATAAAGATCAGGATGATACTTCCAAGTAAAGCCATTTGGCGTGATGCTGTTGAAGAATTGGCTCCGGGATTGTTGTAAGCATATTTCTGCGGACGTGCTTTTTTGTTTTGCACAGCCAGCATTAGTCCGTCAATTGCGTGAAACAGGATGGAAAGATAGGTTAGATACGACAACACTTTGATGAAGATATTGTGCTGCATGAAGTAGGCATATTCGTTGAATGCTCTTCTGCCTTCTTCGCCATGAATGAAAATCAACTGAAGATTTCCTATTAAGTGTCCGATCAGGAATATGCACAAAAACAGTCCCGTCAATGCCATCCAATATTTTTTGGCGATGGATGATTTTAAAATTGCCGATTTACTCATGTTTAGTTTTATATTAAAAACGATCCACAAATTTAACAGCTATTACAACCCAATGTTCACCCCAACCTTATTTAGATTGAATTTAGATTGTTCTTTTTTCAGAACATTCACTGATTCAGCTAGCTCCTTGAGTTACTTAAGTTTTTTGAGTTTCTAAGTTTAGTAAGTTGAACCAACTTAGAAACTTAATAACACGTCAGCTTTTAATGTCCGCCACCGACATCATCTAGTGAAACGCCTTGTTTTTTGAGGAGTTTGTTGACGAATATCGCGAAGAAGGTGATGTATAAGAAACAGATAGTTCCTACCACAAATGATGTTTGAATGCCAATAATCTCGGAGAGTTTTGCCTGCAATGGTGGAATTATCGCCCCGCCTAAAATCATCATCACCAGGAATGCAGAACCCTGCGCCTGATATTTACCCAATCCTGCCAGTGAAAGCGAGAAAATACAAGGCCACATAATAGAGCAGAACAATCCGGCACTTAAGAAGGAATAAACAGAAACAATTCCTGTGGTTGTTAAACCAACAAGTGTGGCACCGACACCCAAAATCCCGAAAACTGTAAGTGTAAGCGCAGGTTTGTCATTGGTGAGATAAAACGCGATTATTTGCACCATTACACAGATGATATACCAGTATAACGGATCGATGTTGTAACCGGCGAGTTTTGTAAAACCGAGTACAACTGCGAACCCAGCCAACGGAGCAATAAAGCGCAAAATCATTTTGGTTTGCGCAGTCAACTTAAAGGCATTAATGGAACCAGCCCAGCGGCCAATCATCAAACTTCCCCAAAACATAGAGATAAATGGTGTGGTTTCAGATGATTCATAACCACCAAAAGCAGGACGTTTTAACAATTCATAGAGGTTACTTCCGATGGCTACCTCTACTCCCACATAGACAAAAATGGCAAGCATACCCAGCGTTAACTGTGGAAATTGCATGGCTCCCCACCCCACTTTCTGGCGTGAACCTCTAACGCAAGCGAATAAAATTCCGGCTACTACCGCTACCAATCCACCTGTCCAACAAATAATTCGCATGCGGTTCAAGGGTTTTTGAATAAGATCTATTTCTTGTTGAATAGCAGCTTTGGTTTCCAGTTGAGTTGCATTTAGTTCCGGCATTTCCACTCCTTGTTCGTCCAGTGACACCAATTCAAGATCATGATTTAATTCAACCAGCTGTTTGGCCTCATCCGTTCGGTAGCTATTGAATACCGGAGCAAAGCAGGCAATCAGCAATCCTGTGATTATGAATAAGGTAACCAATGCTTTTTTGGCAGAATCGGCTTTTTCAGTAACAGGATTATCAATTACTTCATGGCTCGAAGCGGAAGTCATGGTTGTTGTTTTCCCATCCGGAACACGCTTTGAAAAACCGAATAAAGCGGCCACTCCGAGGAACAAACATCCTACAGCTGAGTACAAAATGATAATTTTGGAAAGGCTGAGCGCCTGAATCATTTTATCATCTACCGCTGCTGCAGTACCAAATAATGCCAGGGAAATAATCACTGGCCCTATAGAGGTTCCCAAACTATTGATCGATCCGCCAAGGTTAATACGATTACTCCCCGTCGATTCATCGCCCAGGGAAATCATAAACGGATTGGCAGATGTTTGTTGCAGGGAAAATCCAAGAGCTACGATGAATAATCCGAACAGCATTCCGGCGAAAACGTTGAAGTAAACCGACACGATCATCGCTACCGCACCAAGCGCTGAAAATAACAATCCATAAACGATACTGCGTTTGTAACCCCAGGATCCGACCAAATCGCGACCGCTTGCGGTACTAAACAAAAACAGACCTAAGGCTCCAAGGTAATATGCACCGTAAAACGCAAAGTCGATGAGCTGGCTCTGGAATTGATCAAGATGGAAATAATGCTTACAAAACGGAATGAAAATACTGTTTCCGGCAGCAATGAATCCCCAAAAAAAGAAAACGGTTGTCAGGGTTGACAATGCTCCGTAATTGGTGGGCTTGATCGTTTTTTCCATAGAAGAAGTTTAGGGGTGAAAAATAGGGAGAATAATTGAGATGCTTGATTTTTGATGCTTGATGTTAGATGAGACAATGTTGAAATTTAACGAGAACTCTATCAAAAATTAACATTAAAAAATCTTTTGTTGGAACAAGCACTTCATGTAAGTTATCAATCTATTTTTGTGATTTTCAATTACATAGTAATACTGCAATATTGATTTTTAGACTTAGAATGACTCAAAATTCAGTAATCCCGCAATATTACGGAAAGCAATTAGTTGAAACACAATTAATTAACGGCCTTTTGATGATCAATCTCCCAGCAACCGCTCCATATCCTTCATCAAACGATCAACCTCTTTTTCAGAAGTCCCATCATAATAACCACGAATCCGTAATTTTTGGTCAACCAATACAAAGTTGTTGGTATGGATAAAATCGGAGCCGACATCACCCTGATTTTGAACAGCAGCCGGTTTGAGTACAAAAAACGAACGCCGCGCAACTTCGTATAATTCTTCCTTTTTACCAGTCAAAAAATGCCATTGCTTCGAATCGGCGTGATGCAATTGTGCATATTCGGCCAGTCTGGCAACCGAATCGGTTTCGGGATCAACCGTAAAACTCAAAATGGCAACCTGGTTGTTCTGTTTGAACCGATTGTGAACGCGCTGCATCTGAGCGTTCATTTTAGGACAAATAGTAGCGCAGGTGCTGAAAAAATACTCAGCCACAAACACTTTTCCTTTTACGTCCTTTAAACCAAAGGTCTTGTTTGTTTGATCGGTAAACGAAAATTCACCGATTTTATGTCCGAATCCTTGGCGCACCAAATCAGGATCCACCATTTCGGTATTGAGGTCGACCGGATTGATCACCGGAAGCGGTTTTTCATCTGACGGTTTTGTGATCAGATATGCTGTAATGATTCCCGAAACAGCAATAACCAGGAGGATGGCAACGCGCATTTTCTACATTTTGACCACAAAAATACGTTGAATATGTGCACGGAATCATGATATTTATCACTGAAATAGTATATTTGGTTCATGCGAACATTCATTCTAAGTCTACTCATCTTCTTCGCTGTTCCTAACGCCCAAGCACAATTGACATACGGTGATGGACATGTTTTTGTGAAATATAGCTACGGTATCGTCGATTCGGCGCGTTACCACAATTATTCCGTTTCGGGTGAATATTTCGTGAATGATTTCATCGGACTGAACTACAATTTCGACCTGATGTTTCGCAATGACAACATTCGTCAGTTTCACTCATCTGTAGGTGCGCTGGCTGGTCCGCCACTTATTTTGATTGGAGTTATCACAGCCGTTTCCAATAATAATGATGATGACATGGATGATTCGCAATTCAACCTGGGAGCGTTGGGCTCCGTGTTGGGAATTCTGATCCTTGTAGCACCCGACGGAGTTAGTTTTCACATTCCGGTTTCGTATAAATGGGACATTTCACCGTACGCCAATTTGCTGGGAATTGATTTTGTGCGCAATAAAAACACGAATCACAACAATTTCAAGTATGCGATGTCGTTCGGTTGCAAAACAACATATCTTACTTATAGCGATTTTACCTTGAATGCCTTTTTGGAAACCCGGAAAGTAGCCGGAATGGGCTGGAGTTTCGGTGGCGGATTTGGCCTTGGTTACGCTATCGGCCAGCCGAGTGATGAGGAAGAACCGGCTCCGCTTGAGCCAATCGGTTTGTAATTAAAAATGTAGGTGTTTTACCGTGTGGCCGTTATTGATGAGCTGTTTCAATGAATCGATGCCAATGGTAATGTGCCGGTCAACAAACTCAGAAGTCACTTTGCTATCGCTTTCACTGGTTTTCACACCTTCAGGAACCATTGGTTGATCCGATACCAGCAACAAAGCTCCGGTTGGAATTTTATTAGCAAAACCGACCATAAAAATAGTCGCTGTTTCCATATCTATTGCCATGGCGCGAATCGAACTCAGATAATTTTTAAAGGCTTCATCATGTTCCCAAACGCGACGATTAGTCGTGTAACAGGTTCCTGTCCAGTAATCAAAACCGTGATCACGAATAGTTGTCGAGATTGCTTTTTGCAGGGCAAAGGCCGGTAACGCCGGAACTTCAGGCGGAAAATAGTCATTGCTGGTTCCTTCACCGCGAATGGCTGCAATGGGAAGAATCAAATCACCAACCGCATTTTTCTTTTTTAAACCGCCACATTTTCCTAAAAACAATACTGCCTTGGGTTTGATCGCCGCAAGCAAATCCATAACCGTGGCTGCCGAAGCACTTCCCATACCAAAGTTGATGATCGTAATACCATCGGCGGTAGCACATTGCATGGGCTTGTCTTTTCCAATCACAGGAACATTGTGAAGAGCCGCAAATTTATCGAGGTAATTGTGAAAGTTGCACAACAAAATATACTGTCCAAAATTCTTTAGTTGCTCACCTGTATAACGTGGTAGCCAGTTTTCTACGATTTCCTGTTTTGATTTCATGCGTTGTTTTTCTTGTTGCTCAAACTTACGGATTTTTGATGTTGAATTTTGAATTTTTAATGTTGAATGACTTGAGACGTTTTATGAGTTATTGAGCTCTCCCAACTTAAAACTCACGAACAGAAAATTAATATTCTACCCACGACTTCATTCAAAATTCAACATCAAACATTCAACATTACTTTCTTGTGATAAGACTCAGAAAAGTCGAACGATTAATTCCCGTTGTTTTGATTTCAGGGTAATAATCAGTGAAACTAACCGGAACTTTGATTTTTTTGCGTTTGTCCCACTGCATTCTGTAGGCGTTGATACCCGTTTCAGAAACTTCTATGTAGTCCATTTCCTGTTTAGTATGCGTTTTCCAGAAATAAGATGCCACATTTCTTCCTGCCAGCGCATTGGCTTTCCGGCGTTCCGAGATTACCCAGTTTTTCCAAAGAATGTCAAGATCGTTCCGGAATTCCAAGGGTTGAAACTGCCGGATCAACGCATTTCGAAGGCCATTGTCGACAAAATAGATGGTGTGGCTTTTTTTCAGTTCGTAACGATGATTGTTGAAATAGCTCGGCAAGACAAATAACAATTGTGTTTTTTCGAGCAATTGAATGTAGCGTTCCACCGTTTCGTTGTCCAAACCGCATTTGCGGCCCAATTCGTTATAACTGATTGCCTGGCCGATGTTAAACGCCAGCAAACGCAGCAATTGAATGAGTTGCTCACTTTTGTTGATGCGATCAGCGGCTCCCAGTTGTGTAAAAACACTTTCTTCCAACAGTTGGATCAACAGTGTTTCGGCATTTTCCGGATTGGCAACAATTTCGGGGTAATAACCAAAAACCAACCGTCGTTCTACTTCTTTTTCTTCTTCGCCCATGCCGGTTGCCTGCACCATTTCAGGATAGGAATACGGAAAAAGTACCAGTTCCAGTCCCTGATAACGCAAAGCTTCCCAGAGTTCTTCCTGAAGTGCCGGTTCAAACGAACAGCATAGAACGAGGTTTTCAACGGCGTCATTCCCCAACACCTCATCAATAATAGCCTGTAATCGGCCCAGATACTGAGCTTCCTCTAAAACAATGATGGAAAACCCGCTTGTTACAGTTTGAAAATCAGAAACCTCATCGATCGTTTTGCGTTGCTTTTTGTCAGCACAATCGATGGTAATCGTTTGTTGGCTTTTTGGGCCAAGAACTTCGGCAAGGAGTGTTTTTCTTCCGGATTTCCTTGGGCCGCGCAGTACTACTATTTTACTTTCGGCTAACTTTTGTTGAAGAACTGGCTGAAGCGCTCGTTTGATCATTGATTGGAATTTTGATCAAAACTAAGTCGTTTATCGATTTATTGTGTTGATTTCTGCGAAAAAAAAGTGATGTTGGATTTTTGATGCTTGATTTTTGATGAACGTTTATGGTAAAAAAATTGCTTAAGGACTGAAAACCAAAATAATCTGACTTTGTTTATTTTCTCCAAAAGTTTAGGAAAATCTTAATCAAAAATCAAGCATCCAACATCAAAAATTCGTCAAAGTGAGTCGATCAAAATATTTCTTCGGCCTGTCAGAGTGCATGAACTTATTACCGCCATAACAAACCATAATATAAGCTTTGTTATCATGGATAAAAATGCGGCGCCATTGTAAACCCTTCCATTCGTCATGCACCATGCCTTCAATTGCTTCAATTCCGTTTGGAAGAGTGAGTTCAACCGGCCGCTGACGCTGATTGTCGATGAATTGTTTTTTGTAGCTGCTCAGTGTTTCATCTGCCGAACGAATGATGAGCTCATACGTATTTCCCTGGCCCAATTCCTGGTAAACGAAACGGTAATCTTCCTGCGAAGCAAACTCAAGCGGTTTTCCCGAAAGCGGAATGGAAAAACCAAACGTATCACTTTCAACGGTATAAACGCGCCAGCTGGTCACCGTTTGCTGAGCAGGAGTTGGTTCCGTACTATATGTTGCTTTTACCGGACGCACGGTATAACCTTTTGAACGGAGCAATTGCAAAATCCCGTCGGTTCCGTGCAAATGTCCTGATCCGACCGCACAAAACACGGATTGTTTGCGCATCAGCGTGTCCAATCCGTTGGCCATGACTACATTTCGTCGGGTAATCAATGCATCGTAAGCTCCGGGAACATTTTCCAGTTGTGATTTCAGCATTTTGCTCAACGTTGCAATATCCCCCTGAATATAGGATTGCACAAATGCTTCTTTCGAAAAAAGCAAGCTCGAAAGTGCAGTGCGCGCGGTAATGTTGCTGATTTTTTCAACTGCTTTTAACTGATCTTCCAAACCTTCGAGCGGATAAAATTTCTTTCCGGCGCAGTAACCGGTTTGCTGCAGCCACGCGTCGATAAATTGCGGACGGCCATCTTCATTTCCGTAAACCGTTGTGGTTGCTTCGCGCGAATTGGTATATGGTTTGTTTTTGGAAAGAATTTCAAGATCGAAAAGGTCCAGGCGCACATCATATTCGTCAAACAAAGCCGAAACATCAGTTTCCAGAACGACGGCATCCGCTTTTTCAAAAGCCACATACAAACTATCGGGAAACTGAAACAATCGTGGGTCGTTGGAATGCATACTGCCAAACAAATAGCTCGGTTTTTTCAATCCTTTTCCTTTGATTTCCCACAATAGCTGATATTCGGGCGTGTCTTGTGCCAGCGAAAATTTCCCTGTTAAAAGGAGTGCTATGAGGAATATTTGTTTCACGTGTTTGTCCGTTAGACGTTTACAACGTTCAAACGTATGCATTTTTGGCTGGTCCGCGGAAAATTTCACCTGTTTTAACACTCTAAGTTGTTTTCAATAATTCCCCCAATAAGCCGATCCACGTGCACATCCCCGAATGCATAGGGAATATAAGCAAGTGAAGGAATTTTCTTCGTGAGAATGACTGGAGTAGTTTTGCCCAGAGAAATCGTTCCGTGGGTATTTGATAATCCCATCGCGTAGGCTGCGTTTATCGTGAGGGCATTGAGTGCTTCCTCCGGTGTCATTTTCATCTTGACACAGCCCAGAGAAAAAATCATGCCTAAATTATCGCATGGTGTGGAACCGGGGTTAAAATCGCTCGCCAACGCAACAGGAAGTCCGGAATCGATCATGCCACGCGCATTGCCAAACGGAATACTTAAGAAATGCGAGCAGCCTGGAAGCAAGGTTGGCATACAACCACTGTCTTTCAACGCAGCAAGATCCGCTTCGTCGCATTCCTCCAAATGATCAACTGATAAAGCGCCACATTCTATCGCTGCTTTTACGCCACCGAGTACCGAAAACTGGTTCACGTGTACTTTCGGGATCAAACCGTATTGTTTGCCGGCCTGCAAAATGCGCGTCATTTCGTCTACCGAGAAATAATTACGTTCGCAAAACACATCGATGTAGTCGGCCAGTTTCTCTTCAGCGATTTTCGGAAGCATTTCTTCGATAATCAGCTTGATGTACGCTTCGTGATCTTCTTTATACGCTTTGGGAAAGGCGTGTGCTCCCAGGAATGTTGCTTTAATTACAATTCCGGCTTCGTTTTTCAGCCGTTTGATCACACGGAGCATTTTCAGCTCAGCATCAACGCTCAGGCCATACCCCGATTTAATCTCTATAGCTCCGGTACCGTAACTTTTCATGCGTTCGATCCGCACCAATGCTTCTTCAAACAACTGATCTTCTGACATATTTGCCAGTTTTCCGGCCGAATTGAGAATGCCACCACCTTTCAGGGCAATTTCTTCATAGGTAAGTCCATTGATACGATCTACGAATTCTTCTTCGCGGCTTGCCGCAAAAACCGTGTGCGTGTGCGAATCACAAAACGCCGGAAACACAAAGCATCCTTCGGCGTCGATGATTTCCAAATCACGCCAATCAGTGATTCCGCCCCACTCGCTCATCGGGCCATAAGCCACAATCACACCATCTTCCAGCGCCAGGAAAGCATCTTCGATTGCGGGCACCGTTTTCATTGCTGGTCCGGCCACATATTTCGGGAAATCCTCGCCTACTTGCAGCAATGACTTGATGTTTTTGATTAAAATTTTCGCCATGATGATGCAATTTTACGGAATATCTGTCTATGTCTCCCACAGATGCGCAGATTTCCGCGCTCCTAACGGCAGCGCTTTTTTACATTGAATTGATAAATTATAGTGCCATCCGTTTTGTGTAAATCATCTTTTTGAGTAAATTGAATAGAATGAAAACATTTATTCTTAAAGAAGAGACTTATCAAATTATTGGTCTTTGCATGGATGTCCACTCTGAATTGGGCCGCGGTTTTACTGAAATTGTTTATAAAGATGCGCTCGAATATGAGTTCAAAACAAGAAACATTCCTTTTGAACGAGAAAAGGAATTTGTGGTCCGCTACAGAGACATTATTTTACCTCACAAATACCATGCTGATTTTTTAGTAATGAATAACATTATTCTGGAAGTCAAAACGGTTAATTTATTGGCAAAAGAACACATGGAACAAACCATAAACTATCTATGTGCTTCGGGATTAAATGTTGGTCTGCTTGTCAATTTCCGTAATAGCAAACTTGAATACAAGCGTTTGGTGTATTAATTCATTTAGCGCTGCCGTTAGGAGCGCGGAAATCTGCGCATCTGTGGTAAAATGCTACGTCTATCACTTCAGCTCCTCCAACTGCATTTGATACACCCGTTGCAAGTTCGTGTCGCAAGGTGCTTTCAGGAATTTTTCCACCAAGTGTTTGAATTGCCTCTTATTGCCGGCGTTTGTTTTATCGAAATTATAGGCCGCCTGCGCTGAAACTAGTTCCTGAAGTAGTTTGGTGCAATTGATTTTGTTGGAATAACCGCTCTTCTTGTCATCGGTGAGAATGATAAAATTCTCTTCATCGCCTTCCATGTATTTTACAGAGAATGTTTCACCAATTTGGGGCGGAATTTCCAGCTCATTTGCCGGATAAAACGCATCACCGTTGTTTTCAAAATAGGTCTCCACTGTTTTTCCGCTTTTTGTTTTGATCAGGCAATGATAATTCACAACTTGTACTTCATTAATCCATGTGTCAGTCGGTTCTAAACGCACAACAACACCCTCGCCTTTAACACCATGATTGTAAACGTATTCTGCATTCCAGTCACCGGCATAAATCAGGTTAATGACTCCCCAAACAGGAAGCAACAACGCGAGTTTGGATGCTTTCGGAAAGCGTTTCTTGCCCAGGTACAGGATCAGCAGCATAGCAAAAACGGAACATGGCAACAATAAAAAAGGATGTTGTGCGCAGAAGTGTAAGAAGTTAGAAGTCATAGAGTATCAGTATAGCTTGTACATCAAATGTATTGTTTTCGGTGGATTAGTCGTTAATCGGAGCATTTTCAGCTAATAAAACCGTTCATAAAGTACAACGAAACATCTTTTTTGT
This sequence comes from Candidatus Fluviicola riflensis, assembly GCA_002243285.1. Classification (GTDB taxonomy): domain Bacteria; phylum Bacteroidota; class Bacteroidia; order Flavobacteriales_D; family Crocinitomicaceae; genus Fluviicola; species Fluviicola riflensis. The sequence goes on from CP022585.1 coordinate 4,309,947, forward strand.
ACTTTACATCACCGAATTGTTACTCCAATATGAACAAACTGTTAACGACACTTCTGTTTTTGGCCGGAAGTCATACCTTTTTTTATGCCCAAACCTATAACGGCGGCGGCGGAAATGTCCTTGATAATCAAACGGTTGACATTCCGATTATTGTATCGGGATTATCACCCACAACCATTGATACCACCAACTTCGGACTGGAACAGGTGTGCATTAATCTTACTCATACCTGGGATTCCGATCTGACGATTCGCATTGTAGCCCCCGACGGTACAACCGCTATTTTGGCAGACGGTGTGGGCGGTGATCAGGACAATTTTACCAATACTTGCTTTCGCTGGGATGCTGCCACAAGCATCGGCGCGGCATCGGCTCCTTTTTCGGGAACATATAAACCTTCCGGACAAATAGGATTGGTCAACAACGGCCAAACCGGAAACGGAACCTGGAAGATCAGTGTTTCGGACAACGCAGGTGGCGATGAAGGTGCTGTAACAAACTGCTCCATTACCTTTGGGAATAATCCCGCGACTTATTTTGCCTTTTCAGAATCGGATTTGCCCATCGTGATCATCAACACCAATGGCGGAACAATCACCGATGATCCGAAAATAATGGCCGATATGGGAATCATTGACAACGGGCCGGGAGTCCGGAATTATGTAACGGACCCCAAAAACGATTATAACGGAAAAATCGGTATCGAAATTCGCGGTAATTATTCTGCTTCGCTTCCGCAAAAACCTTATGCGTTTGACTTGTGGGATGTGAATGGGATCAGTATCGATTCATCGATCCTGGGAATGCCGGCGGAATCAGATTGGCTCTTACTGGCAACTTACAATGATAAATCATTTGCCCGCAATGCGTTACCTTTTCATTTGTACGATTCTATGGGCCATTATTCCGTGCGTTCGCGATTGGTGGATGTGGTGATCAATGGCGAATACCGTGGGATTTATCAATTGGCGGAAAAAGTCAAACGCGATTCAAACCGTGTGGATGTTCCGAAATTAACCGCAACAGAAATTGCCGGTGTTGATGTTACTGGTGGCTACATTCTGAGAATCGATTATTGGGATGGCAGCAATTCATGGCAATTGAACAATAGTCCTATTGGTTTTCCAGGCCTGGACGTACACATGGTCTATTATTATCCGAAACCGGAAGATTTGGTCATTCAGCAGAAAACCTACATTCAGAACTTTATCGATGCATTTGAAACGGCGCTTTACGGACTTAATTTCGACGATCCTGTAAACGGCTATCGTCAATACATCAGCACGTCTACTTTCATCGATTATTTCATTATCAGCGAAGTAACACGCAACGTGGACGGTTACAAAAAGAGCCGCTTTTTCTATAAAGATAAAGACCATGTTGATGGTACTTTCCGCAAGTTGAAAGCTGGGCCAGTTTGGGATTTTGACTGGTCGCTGAAAGATATTGATGCCGGTTCCGACGACGGTTCGGGCTTTATGTATGGATTATGCGACCAAGACCTCAATGCACCCGGTTGGTACATTCGTTTGTTGCAGGATACCCTTTTTGCTAATGAATTGCGTTGTCGTTACGATGATTTGCGCCGGAGCATTTTGAGCGAAAGCTACTTGTACAGCAACGTCGATTCGATCGCAGCGCTGGTAGATGAAAGCCAGGCTTGGCATTACCAGGTTTGGGGTCACATGGGACAATCGTCTGGAACACCTGAAGTGCAGGCTCCAAGTCAAAGCTACGCCGAGGAAGTTCAACGTTTAAAAGACTGGCTGGATCGTCGCCTGACGTGGCTGGACGCTAATATGCCGGGAACTCTGAACGGTTGCAGCATGGCCAGTATGAACCAACTGGCAGGAAATGCGCAGATTGTTGCTTATCCGAATCCATTTGACAACACATTGCTCATCGAATGGCCTTCGGGCGATTTAACGGGCTGCACCCTGCGTTTGCACGATGAAACCGGACGCCTTTTCCGCGAAATGGTGATCAATAAAGATGATTTGTTTAACGGTTCTTTCGGATTGACCGGCTTGTCAGAGCTCTCACAAGGTGTTTATTTTGTGGAATTGACACGTGGAGATGATCAGCGAATGTTGAAGGTGATGAAATAGGTTATCAAGTTGGTTGGTTTTCTAAGTTTATTGAGTTTTTCAGAGAACTTACGAACTCAATAAACTTAGAAACTCAAGAATTAACCAATTCGAAAATTCTCCTGGCGAAAATGGGGTTCATTTAATTTTTTGAATTAATTTAGGTATTACACACACTATACCTAATAGCTATGACACAACAATTAAGTGATCACACCCTCGATTATTTAATGGAAGGGTTTCAACTCATCAGTTTCGACTGGCGTTATTTGTACCTCAATGATTCCGTTGTCAGACAAAGCATGTATCCCAGAGATGAATTGATCGGATTCACTATGATGGAGAAATATCCAGGAATTGAAAACACCGAATTATTCAGCACACTCAGGCGCTGCATGCGCAAGCGGATTTCCGAACAAATTGAAAATGAATTCAGCTATCCCAGTGGCGAAAAAGGGTGGTTTGAATTGCACATTCAACCCGTTCCCGAAGGCATTTTTATTCTCTCTATCGACATCACCCGCCGGAAAGAGGCCGAAGCCTCTCTGATGAAATTAAATGAAAACCTCGAAGAGTTGGTCGCCTCACGTACATCGCAACTGGAAAGCAAAAACAAGGATATTATCGATAGTTTGAATTATGCACAGAATATCCAAAAAGCATTTCTTCCCAATCGAGATGAGTTTTTGAATCTTTTCCCGGATGCGTTGCTCATCAATAAACCGAAAGACATTGTAAGTGGTGATTTTTACTGGTACAGAGATCTGGGTGACGAGATCATCACTGTCGCAGCGGATTGCACAGGCCATGGGGTTCCGGGCGCTTTGATGAGTATGATCGGCATTGAAAAGCTCAATAATATTACGCTGAAAACAACCGATCCATCCGAAATCCTTCACCAGCTCAACAAAAGCATCCGGATTGCTATGGGTAGTTCTTCGATTTATGAGCAATGCCTTGATGGTATGGACATCGCACTTTGTTTGATCAATAAAATAACGGGATCCGTCACATTCTCCGGCGCCAACAGACCTGCCTGGATCATTCGGAAAGATGCTTCAGAGGTTGAAGTCATCAAAGCAACAAAAAAAGCCATCGGTGGTTTTACTGAGCACGATCAGTGTTTTGACAGCCACGAACTCCAATTGGCTTCCGGCGATACACTTTACCTTTTTTCAGACGGTTACGCCGATACCTTCAGCGATCAGCAAAAAAAAATGACTACTAAACGATTCCGTGAATTTTTGCTGGAAATCCAGCACGAAACAATGCGAAGGCAAGAAGAGTTGTTGGAAAACTTTGTCGAGCAATGGAAAGCCGGAACCGAACAGATAGACGATATTTTGGTGGTAGGAATTCGGTTTTGATTTTTTAAAAAGAAAAGCTACCAACGAAAAAAGCCCCTGGAAATATCCAAAGGCTTTTCTACTTTTTTGGTACCTCGGGCCGGAATCGAACCGGCACACCCGAAAGTACAGGATTTTGAATCCAGCGCGTCTACCAGTTCCGCCACCGAGGCATTTATAATTGCTGTCCGACTGACAGCCACTTACCGATGTAAGCGGGTGCAAAAATAGGTAATAAATTGAATTTTACAAAGGCAAGATCAAAAAAGTAAACAATTCGGCCGGCGACACAATCATTTTTAATCCCAAATCAATTTAATCCTTCCATCATGGCGCAATTTTTGCTGAAAGTCACCTCTCTAAACATCTTGTTATGAAACACATAATTGTAACAATTATTCTGCTTCTTTCATTCACCTCCTTTTCTCAAAAAACATTTTGTGATGGTTGGGAAGACGGCTACGAAAGCGGAAAAATAGCGCTGGACGAATTTGTCGGAATTACGCCTATTTGTCCTATTGCAAGAATCAATGCCGACACCTACGAGATTGGTTTTCAACTGGGATATGAAAGAGCAACCGGAATTAAAAACAGTGTGATCATGTCACCTTCCGATTCGGAAAACAGTTTTTGTGACGGTTGGGAAAAAGGCTATTCCAATGCGATGAGCAAAAATGGCCGGCTTAGTTTTATGGTGCCCATTTGCCCGATTGCGATGCTCAACGAGGATAATTATGAATCCGGTTACATCAAGGGTTTGGCAAAAGCAAACGAGCAGCTTGGGTTAGAAACCGACGAAATAGTAGGTTACGACTCCGAAGGTGAATTCTGCGATGGCTGGGAAAAAGGATATAAAGTCGGATTGCAGTTGTGGGCTGAAAAACACAACGCTATGTCCCCGCTTCGCATTACCCCTATTTGCCCGATTCCGGATATCAACCAGGATAACTACACCAGCGGTTTTGAACGAGGAAAAAACAAAGCGTTGGAAGACATGGAGAATTAATCAATTTCAACTGATTCTATTCACCCTTTTTTCGCTTCTTTGTTGCTGCAAACCAATCATGATTTCATGCAACAACCCATTTACGTTCTCGGAACCGGACTTTCACACAACGGATCGGCCGTTTTACTGAAAGACGGAAAAGTATGCGTAGCTATTGAAAAAGAACGGATTACCCGTATCAAACACGATGGCGGAAACGATTCGGCAGCTATTACTTACTGTTTGGAAGCTGAAGGGATTTCACTGAAAGATGTAGCCGTTGTTGTGCAATGCGCCAATTTCGAAGTACCTGACCGCGAACGATTTCATGGAAAACGGCTATTCGAAAACAATGATCATCCGCCTTTAACAAGCATTTCGCACCAGCTCGCACATGCCTACAGCGCAGCAGGAACCTGTGATTTTGAAACGTGCAACATTATGGTGATCGACGGTTGCGGAAGTCCATTTGACCAATGCACCGATATCAATGAAAACACCTTTTTACCCAACGATGTGAAAACGGGTTATCGGGACAAAATGTGGTGCGAAAAAGACAGTTTCTATTCCTTCGACGGTCAAAAAGTAAGGGCATTGTACAAAGATTTCAGTCCGATTGCGACAAGTAACGGACACACAATCCGGTTTTCTACAACGCAGCATTCCATCGGTGGATTTTATGCGGCCGTAAGCCATTACGTATTCGGAAATCTCGATGATGTTGGCAAACTCATGGGGCTGGCTCCTTACGGAAAACCTCATCAATTCGAGATGGAAGCTTTTTCTATTGAAAATGGCCGATTGTTTGTGCACGACGAATGGAAAAAACAACTCACCCAGCCTTCCAACGGATATGAGCAATTCAAAACCAATTTTCAATACTACGCTAATGTGGCCTGGTGGGCGCAGCAACAAGTGGAACAAGCAATAATGACCTGTTTTACAGAACGTTTAAATCGGTTTCCGCATCAGAATATCTGTTATTCTGGTGGTGTGGCGCTCAATGCGGTTGCCAACGCACAATTGCTGGAAAACAACATCGTGAAAAACCTGTACGTGGAACCCGCTGCCGGCGATAACGGGTTAGCGCTCGGTTGTGCGTTTTATGGCTGGCTCGAAGTGTTGAATCAACCAAAAGTACCACACAACGGAAACACCTGTTTCGGAAAAACATACACTGATCCCGAAATAGAACAGGCGCTCCAAAACACAGGCTTTTCCTACGAAAAACTCACCTCCGAAGTAATGATCGAAACGACAGCACGATTACTTTCCGAAGGAAAAACGGTTGGTTGGTTCCAAAGTGGCGCCGAATTTGGGCCGAGAGCATTGGGACATCGCAGCATTTTAGCACATCCCGGCATCGAAGGAATCGGTGATCACGTCAATGCCAATATCAAGTTTCGCGAAGATTTCCGTCCGTTTGCTCCGGCAACGTTACCTGCTTCAGCTCCTGAATTTTTTGTCTCCGGCAGAGAAAGTCCGTATATGATTTTGGTTGACAAAACCCGGCCCGAATACCTGGAAAAGCTCAAAAATGTAACGCACGTAAACGGCACAGCCCGCGTTCAGACAGTCGATGAACGCTGGAATCCGGTGTTTTACAAATTAATAGAAAGCTTTGGCTGGATCACCGGAACACCGGTATTACTCAACACCAGTTTCAACAAAAAAGGAATGCCAATTGTGGAAACACCGCTGGAAGCACTGGCTTTATTTGCGGAAAGCGCGCTGGATGTACTGGTCATAGAAAACTATATCGTACAGTAAGCGCGGGACATTACAGGCAACTTTGGCAAGATAGTTGAATATCTACTTATGATTTAGGTGGTTAGGTTGAATGTGAATGGTACGGAGACGCCTGTTTCTGTACCATTCATGCTTTTGATGAGAACGCTATTCTTGTTCAAGAATTTTTGACAACTTTAGAGCTATCAATAATAACTGAATTATGCGATCAAAAACGTTGTTATTTGTCACATTATTATTGGTTTTTTCATGTGATAGAATAGACAAACCAACACCCTCTGCTTTCATCAAACAATACCGTGAATCGTTTAGCCCTTTCTTTGATCGCTTTAATAAAGACACCATTTTTCAACGCAGCCGGGTCGTTTTTCCGCTTAACTATTTTGCTGTTACTGAAGATGGTACTGACTATAAATTAAGTAATCAGCCGATTGATCCTGTTGACTACCTCATCCTTGATTTGACTTATCACGATTCGCTTGCAAAACAAGAGTTTAACGCTTTTCAACGAAGTATTCAAACCAAAAAAGACACCACCTGGGTTACGTTTACCGGTATAGACAATGGTATTCATGAGGAATTCATTTTCGAATTGCGAAACGGAAAGTGGTTTTTGGTGAAAGTAATAGATGCATCAACGTAACTTAAAAACTCCTTCATCACTTCCACTTTTCCTGCTAATTTTGCGCTATAGTTCAGAATCATGAGTAAAGCCAAATATACCGTTACGGCAGCATTGCCCTATGCAAACGGACCGCTTCACCTCGGGCATGTCGCCGGAGTGTACCTTCCTGCCGATATTTTCGTACGCTTTTTGCGTAAAAACGGACACGACGTGGCCTTCATTTGCGGTTCCGACGAACATGGTGCTGCTATTACGCTTCGCGCCAAAAAAGAAGGCATAACGCCACAGGAAATTGTAGATAAATACAACAAGATCATTGGCGATTCATTTCGTCAGTTTGATATTTCATTCGATATTTTTCACCGTACATCCGAAAAGCTGCACCACGAAACCGCACAGGAATTTTTCAAAGTGCTGGAAGCAAAGGGCAAGTTCATACAGGAAACAACCGAACAGTATTACGATGAAGATTTTCAGCAATTTTTAGCTGATCGCTACATCACAGGTGAATGTCCGAACTGTCAAAACCCAAGCGCTTACGGGGATCAATGCGAGAAATGCGGCTCCGATTTGAGTCCTACCGATTTAAAAAATCCGGTTTCTACCCTGAGCGGGAAATCACCGGTTCTGAGAACTACATCACACTGGTTTTTACCAATGGACCGACACGAAGAATGGCTTCGTCCTTGGATCAAGGAAGGAATTCTCGACGGCAAACAACAACACGACCCGAAAGCGTGGCGAAACCAGGTAATCGGACAATGTATGTCATGGATTGACGGCGGTTTGCATCCGAGAGCCATGACGCGTGATTTAGATTGGGGTGTACCAGTCCCGCTTCCTGATTCAGACGGAAAAGTATTGTATGTATGGCTCGACGCTCCGATTGGCTATATTTCGGCCACCAAACAATGGGCGCTCGACAACGGAAAAGACTGGAAAGATTATTGGGTAACCGACGGAACCAACGACCGGAAACTGGTGCATTTCATCGGGAAAGACAACATTGTTTTTCATGCGATCATCTTCCCGATTTTACTGAAAGACCACGGCAATTTCATTTTACCGGACAACGTACCCGCATACGAATTCCTGAACCTGGAAGGCGATAAATTCTCTACTTCCCGCAATTGGGCAGTTTGGTTGCATGAATATTTGGAACGTTATCCGGATAAAATTGACGAGCTGAAATATACGCTTACCTGCATTGCTCCTGAGAACAAGGATTCGGAATTTACCTGGAAAGAATTCCAGGCACGTGTAAATAACGAATTGGCAGACATTCTCGGAAACTTCGTGAATCGTGCGCTGGTTCTGACCCAAAAATATTATGAAGGCGCCGTTCCTGCTTGTGGTGAATTAACCGACACTGACTTGGCTGTATTGTCTGATATGAAAGCCATTCCGGCGCGTATTGCAGAGTTGGTGTACCAATATAAACTGCGTGACGCACAAGCCGAAGCCATGCAATTGGCCCGAATCGGGAATAAATATTTAGCAGATAACGAACCGTGGAAATTGGTGAAAACCGATCCGAAACGTGTGGAAACGATCATGCACATTGCGTTGCAAATTACCGCCAATCTTGGCTTGGTACTGGATCCGTTCTTACCCGAAACGGCAGCTAAATTGCGTGCGTTTATGAACATCGAAGCGCAGGATTGGAATGCTTCAGGAAGTTTGTTGGTTGAGGCCGGACATCAAACTGCTGTTCCAACTATTTTGTTCCCAAAAATCGATGATGAATTTGTGGCACGTGAAGTAGCATTTTTACAAGCTTCGCAACCTGCTGCAAGCAATTTCCCACCTCAAAAAGAAGAAACTTCGTTTGATGATTTCACGAAAATGGACATCCGCCTGGGAACCATCGTTGATGCCATTCGCGTACCGAAAGCCGATAAATTACTGCAACTTACCGTAAATACAGGTTTGGATACACGTACCATTGTTTCAGGTATTGCCGAGCATTATGCACCTGAAGAAGTTGTCGGGAAAACGGTTGCTGTATTGATGAATCTTGCTCCGCGAAAAATTCGTGGTGTAGAATCGCAAGGCATGATTTTAATGGCTGAAAACGAAGAAGGAAAATTGAGTTTTATGATCCCCGAAAAGGGATTTGAGGCAGGTGGTGAAATTCGATAATCTATAGGAAACGCTGAGTTTTACTAAACTTCGTAATAAGTTACGTAGAATGTTTATTGATCAACGCAGAGGCGCAAAGATCGCAAAGAAGTGACGCGCGACCAATGCATATCTATTACATTTTCTCTATCCAATTTGATGATACGACTATTACACCAACTGTATGGCCTTCGCGTTGAATTCATGCTGTATGCGTTGATCAACACGAAAAAAACAAGCTGAAATTTTCAGAAAACAACAAAAATAAATCGATTTAGTTGTTTTTTTAAAAAAGAACCCTACTTTTGCAACCTCAATGTCAAACACACACACATATCAATTTGCAGTTCTTGCAATAAGGAATAGACGCCCCCAGGGGTGTTAATGTGTTTGTGGGGTTCCGTACTCCGCCTTTTTTGATTGTATCCAATTAATTATTCTTTTTTTTAATTCGCAACGGAAATGAACATTTCTATTGTTGTGGCAAACGATTCACACGTCTGTCATGCAGCAACCATTTGTCAATTAATGGCCGAAGCTGCGCAAAAACGCGGCACCGGTATCGCCAAACGATCGCCGGATTATCTCCAACAAAAAATGCTGGAAGGCAAGGCGATCATTGCCTTGGCGAATAACGAACCCATCGGGTTTTGCTACATCGAATCGTGGGGACACGACAAATTTGTTGCCAATTCGGGGTTAATCGTGCACGAAAATTACCGCAAAACCGGCTTGGCAAAACAGATCAAAACCAGGATTCTTGAGCTTTCCCGTCACAAATTTCCGCACGCTAAGCTATTCGGAATTACCACCAGTTTGGCTGTCATGAAGATCAATACCGATCTGGGTTACAAGCCCGTAACCTTTTCCGAACTCACCGATGACGATGCTTTCTGGAAAGGTTGTAATGGCTGCGTGAATATGGATATTCTGCAACGCACCGAGCGCAAACTCTGCCTCTGCACGGGTATGTTACTCGATCCCGTAACCACATTGGTTTCACCTCAAAACACAACAGATGAAAAACACTAAAAACACCGTATTGCTGGCATTTTCAGGTGGTTTGGACACCACTTTTTGTGCCGTTTATTTGCAACTGGATTTACACCTCGAGGTACATTCCGTTTTTGTCAATACCGGCTCTTTTTCGCCCGAAGAAATAACCGCGATTGAGCAAAAAGCACATTCCCTGAATGTTGTTTCGCACACCACTCTCGACGTAAGCGAAACGTACTACAATGAAGGTCTCAAATTTCTCCTTTTCGGAAACGTTCTAAAAAACGACACCTATCCCCTGTCGGTGAGCTCCGAACGCGTATTCCAGGCCAAAGCAATTGCTGATCTGGCAAAACAACTAGGGGTTGATTACATCGCACATGGCAGCACCGGTGCGGGAAATGACCAAGTTCGTTTTGATATGGTGTTCCAAACTCTGGTTCCGGAAATCAAGATCCTCACACCCATTCGCGATCTGGGGCTTTCACGCAATGATGAAATTCGATATTTACAGGAACGAAACATGGTTATTTCTGCCGAAAAAGCACAATATTCCATCAACGAAGGGTTGTGGGGAACCAGCATTGGTGGCGCTGAAACATTGACATCTCATCTATCAATTCCGGAAAATGCGTGGCCGTATGAAGTAACCGAAACCGTTCCGCATGAAATCTCTATCGAATTTCTGAAAGGTGAACCCGTTGCCTTGAATGGCATTTCTTTTTCTCCCGTTGAATTGATCCAACAACTCGACACGCTTGCCCGGCCATTTGGAATTGGTCGCGATGTGCATGTAGGCGATACGATTGTCGGCATAAAAGGTCGTGTGGCATTTGTAGCTGCCGCGCCATTGATCCTTATAAAAGCGCATCAATTACTGGAAAAACACACACTCACCAAGTGGCAGCAACAACTCAAAAAACAGCAGAGCGAATGGTACGGCATGTTGTTTCACGAAGGTCAATTCATGGACCCGGTGATGCGCGATTTGGAAGCTCATTTTCAGCAAAGTCAGGAACGTGTTTCAGGAACGGTAAACCTGCAATTAGCACCTTATCGTTTCAACCTCATCGGGGTTCATTCGCCTTTCGACCTAATGAATTCAACCATTGCAGCGTATGGTGAAGGAACCAATGAATGGTCAGCAGATGACGCGAAAGGATTCATCACCATCAACGGAATGCAAACAAAATTGTGGCACGCTAAAACCGCGCAAGTATGAAAAAAGAAGTGACCGTTATCGGTGGTGCAGGATACGCAGCACGCGAGTTGATTTCCCTGTTGGTGCGCCACCCGGAAGCAATCATCCAACATGTGGTGAGTGAAAGTCAAACCGGAACAGTAGTAGCCGATTTCCACAAAGATCCGGCTATTGATCGCGAACTGATCTTCAGTTCGTACAGCGGTGAAGTCACGGATGTCTTGTTTTTATGTGGCGGGCATAGCTTTTCCAAGCAGTTTTTAGATCAACATACGTTTGGTAATGATGTGTTGATTATCGATCTTTCAATGGATTTCCGTAGAAGTTCGGAATTCATTTACGGACTTCCGGAATCGCCACTTTATTCTCTTGGAAACCGAATCGCAAATCCGGGTTGTTTTGCCACTGCCATTCAGTTGGGAATACTACCAATGCTTGGAAAATCGACTTCCGACTGGCACATCCATGCCATTACGGGATCCTCCGGAGCCGGGCAGCTGCTGCAACAGAGCAGTCATTTCTCGTGGCGTGAAAACAATGTTTCCACTTACAAAGTATTTGATCATCAGCACTTATTGGAAATGAATCACCATGGAAAATCCGTCACGGAAACATTTCCGAAATTGCATTTCACACCTGTCCGTGGACCGTTTACACGAGGCATTTTCGCTACAATGTACACAGAAACGGAGCTAACTCAGGAAGAAGCTTTTCAATGCTATTCCGATTATTACAAGCATGCCTCTTTTGTGAAAGTGCAATCTGGGGAAGTGGATTTGAAGCAGGTAATCGGTACCAATTATTGCGTATTGCAGCCGCGGGTTATAGACGGAAAACTCTTTGTGACAAGCGTTATCGACAACCTGCTCAAAGGTGCTGCAGGACAAGCTATTCAAAATATGAATCGTTTTTTCGGGTGGTCTGAAACTGCCGGATTGAACCTAAAACCGCATTTTCTATGAACACATTTGATGTATACCATCCGTGGAAAACGGTCTTCGTGAAAGCGAACGGAGCCACTATTACGGATGATAAGGGTAAAACATACCTCGATTTTTATGGTGGTCACGGTGTTATTTCTATCGGACACAATCACCCGTGTTGGAAACAGGCACTTTCAGAACGTCTGGAGCATATTTCCTATTATTCCAATGCAGTTACGATCACCGAACAACAACAGGTTGCGCAATCATTGGTAACGATCTCCGGATTGACGGATTACCGTCTCTTCTTGTGTAACAGCGGTGCTGAAGCGAATGAAAATGCCATGAAAATTGCCTCCTTTTTCACCAAGCGCAGCAAAATTCTTGCTTTCAAAGGAGCCTTTCATGGCCGAACCGCAGGTGCAATTGCTGTAACAGATAATCCAGGTATTTATGCTCCTTTCGGAGCCGATTTGGCACAGGATTTTATCGCATTGGATGATGTCGAAGGTCTTAAAAAAGCCTTGGAAACGCAACAATATGCTGCCGTAATCTTGGAAGGAATTCAGGGTGTGGCAGGTGTGTTCGAAGTTTCGGAAATGGTGTGGCAAACGTTGGAAGATCACTGCAAATCGACGGGAACACTACTCATTCTGGACGAGATTCAAAGCGGTTGCGGACGTACAGGAACGTATTTTGCCTTTCAGCACCACAACATTCAACCCGATCTGATCACGATGGCCAAAGGAATCGGAAACGGTTTTCCGGTGGCAGGTGTTTTGGTAACCAATGAAATTGAACCCGTAAAAGGACAACTGGGAACCACTTTTGGGGGAAGTTACATGGCCTGTGCGGCTATGCAGGCGGTGTTGGATGAATTACACCGTTCGGCTCTAATGCAACACGCCAGCGAAACAGGAACCTACCTGAAACAGCAACTGGAACAACATCCGGCGGTGCTGGAGGTAAAAGGTCGCGGATTAATGATCGGTATTCGGCTATCCGTAAACGCGTCGGAAGTTCAATCAGCGCTGCTTGAAAAAGGAATCGTAACAGGCACTTCAGCTTGTCCGTTTACCTTGCGTTTGCTCCCGCCTTTGACCATTACCAAAGCAGAAACAGATCAGCTGTTGGTTGTTTTTGAAGAAGTTATGAGCGTGTATTCACCACAAAACCAGATAGTATGAAACAGTTTACTTCAGTAGCGGATGTGATCGATGTTCCGCAATTAATTGAATCGGTGCGGTCGATGAAAGGAACCCAACAATTGGATTTTGCACGGGGAAAAAACCTTGCTATGCTGTTTTTTAATCCGAGTTTGCGCACGCGAATGAGTACGCAAACGGCGGCTTACAACCTCGGAATGACCGTTTCTACGTTAGACGCACACCAAGGCTGGAAACTGGAAACAGAACCCGGTTCAATTATGAACGGCGATGCTCAGGAACAGTTGCAGGATGCCATTCGCGTCATGAGTGGTTATACGGATCTTCTGGCTATTCGCTCATTTGCGGGCTTGCAAAACAAACAAGACGATTATGCCGAAACACTGCTCAATGAGTGCATCCGGCATAGCGACAAACCTGTTATTTCCTTGGAATCAGCTATTCGTCACCCCCTGCAATCACTTACAGACATGGTAACAATTGCCGAATTGGGGATCAAAAAACCAAAAATCGCTGTCACCTGGGCACCACATCCGAAAGCATTGCCACAAGCGGTTGTCAACTCCTTTTTGGAATGGACACCCTTTCTGGAAGCTGATGTCTGGTTAGCACATCCGGAAGGGTATGAGTTGGGCCAACAATTCTCAAAACACGCCCACATAACACACAATCAGCAAGAAGCACTGGAAGGAGCAGATATTGTTTACTGCAAAAACTGGAGCTCCGTAACGAATTACGGTCAACGTTTGAGTGGTAATGATCACTGGACAGTTGATTCCCGAAAAATGCAGCATACCAACAACGCGCACTTTATGCATTGCTTACCCATTCGTCGAAATGTGGTAGCCACGGATGAAGTTGTAGACACTTCTATTGTATACCAACAAGCAAAAAACCGAATTTGGGCGGCACAAACCGTTCTTCAACAACTCCTTTTATCATGCAGTTAACAATCGTAAAAGCAGGTGGCGAAATTGTTGAAAATGCTGAATACCGAAACCGTTTTTTGAAAGCATTTTCAGCTATTAACGGAGCCAAAATACTGGTGCACGGAGGCGGAAGCCTGGCTTCAAAGTGGGCAGAAAAACAGAGCATTGCTTCACAATTCATTAATGGTCGCCGGGTAACCTCATCGGAAATGCTGGAGGTAATCACAATGGTTTACAGTGGCATCAATAAACAACTGGTAGCCGGATTACAACACTTAGGTATACGTTCAATCGGGCTTTCAGGAGCTGATTTTTCCTGCATTCCCGCCACAAAACGACCTGCACTTCCGGTTGATTACGGTTTGGTTGGTGATCCGATTGACGGAATCCCTTTTCCACAAGAACTGATTGCACTCGTACAATCCGGAAATTGTTTGGTGATGAGTCCGTTGAGCTATAACATAGAAGACGGAACCTTACTCAATACCAATGCCGATACCATCACACTGTTTTTAGCCAAGGCATTTCGGGAACGGAGTTCTGTAAACCTGATTTTCGCCTTCGGTCACTTGGGTGTAATGTGCGATTTGAATGACTCCTCTTCCCTGATCGAAAGCCTTTCTGAGACAGAAACCAGGCAATTAATAAACAATGATGTGATTCACTCAGGAATGCTCCCAAAATTAACCGCCGGATTCAGCGCTTTGAAATCAGGTGCTACGAGTGTCCGCATTACCCGCTTCGATCAACTACACAATGGAACAAACCTCATAATATGATGAAAACAGTAGTAGAAGATCTCAAAACCCTCGTGGGCATTCCCTCTTTTTCCGGTGAAGAAAAAACCGCAGCCGATTGGATGGAGCAACGTTTATCGGAAGAAGAAATGATCGTAAAACGTTACGGGAATAATGTTTGGACAACACATTCCGGTTATGATGAAAATCGCCCGACAGTATTGTTGAATTCGCATTTGGATACAGTCAAGGTTTGCAATGGATGGACTTTTCCGCCTTTTGCCTGCACAGCGATAGGAAATCAATTGTTTGGACTGGGAATCAACGACGCCGGGGCTTCCTTAATTGCATTATTTCATGCTTTTTTGCGAATGAAATCGCAAAATTTAGCTTATAATTTGGTTTTTCTGGCTTCTGCGGAAGAAGAAAACAGTGGAAAAGCTGGCTTGGAAGCGGTTCGCCATCGATTGGGAAAGATTGACATGGCGATTGTAGGCGAACCGACCGGTGGAAAGGTCGCTGTAGCCGAAAAAGGTCTGTTGGTAATTGATGCACTTGCCAAAGGTGTTGCCGGACATGCAGCACGCAACTCCGGTATAAATGCAATTACGGTGGTGTTGCAGGATATACAGCGCATTCAGGAATATTGTTTCGAAAAAACATCGGGTTTACTTGGGCCGGTTAGCATGAATGTAACGGCAATCAATGGCGGCGATTTACACAATGTTATTCCGGATGAATGTGCTTTTGTAATTGATGTTCGCTTGAACGAACGGTATACGCATCAGGAAGTTTTGGATGAATTACAAGCCATTTGTTCGGCTGAATTAACGGCCAGATCAATGCGCTTAGCACCATCGGGTTTAGCAGAAGGTCATCCGTTGTGGCGCACGGCCAACGCATTGGAACTTCCTTGCTTCGGTTCACCCACCATGAGCGACCAAGCATTGATGTCCTGGCCTTCTATCAAACTGGGAATTGGTGAATCGGAGCGCTCACACACACCAAACGAATACATTTTAATCGAAGAACTGGAACAGGGAATTGCCCTGTATGACCGGTTTTTAAATCAATTGAATCATGAAATTATGGGATAAAGGAACAACCGGTTCCACAGAAGTGCACGCCTTTACGGTAGGAAATGACCGCGAAACGGATCGTCGGTTGGCACCTTTTGATGTTTCCGCAACTCGCGCGCACTGCCGAATGCTGACACAAACCGGCTTGTTAACTGAAGCGGAACTTGCTGAGCTGACAATTGGACTAGATTGTCTTTCGGAAGAAGTTAAACAACCGACGTTCACCATTCCGGAAGCATTCGAAGACATTCACTCGTACCTCGAATTTAAACTCACCGAATGGCACGGTGATACGGGCAAAAAAGTCCACACAGCTCGCTCGCGCAACGATCAGGTATTGACGGCTTTGCAGCTTTACCTGAAACACGAATTAGCAGTTTTGCGAGGCAAGATTTCAGCATTCGGGTTGTTGTTGTGTGATAAAGCCGCATTGCACCAAACGGATTACATTCCGGGTTATACGCACACGCAGGTTGCCATGCCTTCAAGCATCGCTATGTGGCTTTCTGCTTACGCCGAATGTTTGGCCGACGATCTACTGTTGGTTGAAACTTGCATTCAGTTGGCTGACCAAAATCCGTTGGGAACAGCCGCCGGTTACGGTTCCACGTTCGGAATTGATCGTGTTTTTACCACTGAGGCAATGGGCTTTGGTTCGTTGAAGGTAAATCCGGTAGCCGCACAACTGAATCGCGGAAAACTAGAACAATCCGTTGCTTTCGCGCTTTCGCAAGTAGGCATGACAGTAGGAAAACTGGCCAACGACTGTACGTGGATGTTGTGTCAAAACACGTCTTTCATTGCCTTTCCGGAAACGATAACTACCGGCAGCAGTATTATGCCGCACAAAAAAAATCCGGATGTGTTTGAACTGGTGCGCGCCAAAGCCAATCAACTCAGTGCTATTCCTGTTGAAATCGGAGCAATTACGCGCAATCTGATTTCCGGATATCACCGTGATTTTCAATTGCTCAAGGAACCGGTTTTCAAAGCGATAGACACCACGCGTGCGATCATTGACATCATGGTTTTTATCATGCCACAGCTCGTGGTTAAAAAAATTGATTTCACGGAGGAACGTTATTCGGGTATTTTTAGCGTAGATCAGGTTGCTAATCTGGTGCAAAAAGGCGCATCATTTCGCACAGCATACGGCATCGTGGGTAAACAACTTTCTTCCGACGAGCAAACCAAGCCCTCGCCAACCACGCATATCGGTAGTTTGGATGAACCGGGAATAGATCTGATCAGAGCGAAACTAAGAGTTGCCAATTGATCTTTAACAGAGGAAACCCAACAAGTTAACGGAGTTGTTGAGTTTCCTCCAGAGTCAAAAAATTCCTATAATAAATCGTTCGCCAGGTTCGCCAAATCGGAGCGCTCACCTTTTTCAAGGCGTATGTGCGAAAAGAGCGGCTGGCCTTTCAAACGGTCGATCAGATACGCCAAACCATTACTGTTTTCATCCAGGTACGGCGTGTCGATCTGGTGAACATCGCCGGTAAATACAATTTTGGTTCCTTCACCTGCACGGGTAATGATCGTTTTCACTTCGTGTGGAGTAAGGTTTTGCGCTTCGTCGACAATGAACAAGATGTTCGATAAACTTCTACCGCGAATAAACGCCAGCGGTGTAATCAAAATACGTCCGCTTTCCTCCATTTCCACAATAGCCTTGTGTTTTTTCTCGTTTTCACCGAATTGTGATTTGATGAATTTGAGATTGTCCCACAACGGTTCCATATATGGACCTATTTTGTCTTTGGCATCGCCCGGAAGAAACCCGATCTCTTTATTGGAAAGCGGCACCAACGGTCGCGCCAGGATAATCTGCTGAAATTGTTTCTGCTGTTCCAGTGCCGCTGCCAGCGCCAATAGTGTTTTTCCGGTTCCCGCTACTCCCTGCAAGGCAACAAGTTTGATGTTATTGTTCATCAGCGCATTTACCGCAAAAGCCTGCTCAGCATTTTTGGGTTTGATTCCGGAAGTATATTCTTTTTCAACGCGATGAAGCGTGTCGGTCAACGGATCAAAATACGTGAGTGAGGAACTCTTACCATTCTTCAAAATGTAATATCCGTTGGCAACTTTCAGATTGCCCAACACACCGCTTTCTTCAATACTTCCTTTCAGAAACAATTGTTTGATCACATCGCTGTCGACATCTTCAATCGTCGTGGTACTTGACGTACGCAGATCCGTATCATCAACCTTTCCCGTTTCATAATCTTCTGCATGGATACCCAATGCTTTGGCCTTGATACGCAGGTTAATGTCTTTCGTAACCAAAATGACTTCGCGTTTAGCATCTTCTTCCTTGATCGCTAATGTAGCATTGATAATTTTATGATCGTTTTTTCCCGATCCGTACATTTCTTCGGCATCGATTCCGGTAGGACTCTGATTCAGCAAGACCTTGAAAGAACCCATCGATTTCCCCAAACTGATCCACGTTTGTAAACCGCCCGTGAGCGAAATACGGTCAATGAAACGGATCACTTCCCTGGCCGAAAAGTTCTTGGTATCGTTTCCGATTTTAAACTTGTCCAATTCCTCCAAAACGGTAATTGGAATGGCTACATCATGGCGCTCAAAGTGCATGATAGCGTGGTGGTCGTGCAACAAAACGGATGTGTCGAGCACAAATAATTTTTGTTTTTTGGACATGTACTATTGTTTGGTTCAAGATACTCAATACACCAAATGAGCAATAGGCGTGCCACCAAACTTATTGACAGTGATTTGTGCGAAAAGTGGTTAGAAAATCAAGCATTCTTTAACACAAAATGAAGATCCAGTTTATACGGAACAACTTTTAACTTACCTAATCGAAATTTTCGGGCAACATTGTAATATTACTATGGTTTTGAAAACCAACATGTTACAAATGATGTTTTCGAATTTAAGCACTGTTTAACCATTCTAATCGGTTGCTTAATCCCTGTTTTTGATGGTGTAGAAATTCCGCGATTCTTTTGCAAAGAGTTCTGAAACCCTTATTACTGTTGCATTTGTGGGAATTATCGCATCAATCCGTGAAATCCTTTTGAGTCATTTTCTTAAAAAATCAATATTGCAATATTACTATGTGGTTGATTTAAAGCCAATTAGAATGACGCTTTAATTATTCCCGTTAGAGAACCCCATCAATCACCTAAAAAACTATAATCCTGATGATTAAAGCATTTTTTTACCTTTGCAGGGTAAGATAAACCATCTTACGCGCTACTAAATAAAGACTCAGCTTATGAAAAAAATTGTACTTACTCTTAGTGTTATCGGCCTTACGCAGGCTTTTGTTGCGCAACAGCAAGTCGGCAATAGCGGTTTTGAATCTTGGGAAACTGTTGCTTCAGGAGAAGAACCTGTGAACTGGAATAGCTTCCTAAACGCAAGTGGTGACTTTAGTTTTGCAGGTGGAGATCAATTAGAAAGCTCAACGGATGTTCGTCCGGGATCAAGCGGCACCAAGTCTGCACATGTTTTCTCGAACAACGTATTCGGTGTGATTGCCAATGGAAACATGACTGTCGGACAAATCAATATGGGAAGTACTACTCCCACGAGTTCAAGCAATTACAACTCATCCATTATTGCAGACGCAGATTTTTCGGAAATATTGACCGATTCACCCGATTCGTTAGTATTCTGGGCAAAGTTCACGCCGGCAAATGGTGCAGGAAACGATTCTGCGCGTGTGCGTGCTGCTATTCATGACAATTATGCGTTCAGAGATCCTACTGATGCTGCTTCTGAACCGCATTTAGTAGCTTCCGCGACGAGAAATTACGCCAATACAAACGGACAGTGGGTGCGCATTTCAGTGCCATTTGATTATTCAGGCCCGGCGTCGACTCCGGCATTTTTGTTAATTACTTACACAACGAATAAAACTCCGGGCGGAGGAAGTGACAATGACCAGGTTTGGATCGACGATATGGAGTTGATTTACAGCTCCTCTTCTGTTACTGAAAACGCAATAGATTTTGCACAAGTTAGCATTCAAAATCACCAATTGGTAATTAAAACACAAGAAAACGTAACCGGTGAAGTTGCTGTTTACCAGGCTAACGGTCAATTGGTACACGAAGGAACAATCGGAGAATCGTTCACCTTTGATCAATCAGGTGTTTATTTTGTGAAAGTTGCTTCCAGCCATGGAGTAATGACCAAAAAGGTAGTTAACTATTAATTGGCACTACAAAAAAGCACTTTCGGTTTTAAATTTGTCGGTTTCAAGCCTATGAAACATCTTGTTTTACTGCTGCTCTTATTGGCGGTGAGTTCCGGTTTTGCCCAAACTGGAAAAGTGGTCGGGAAAGTCCGCGATACTGCCGGTGAAGAACTCATCGGGGCGATTGTCGTATACAAAAAAGACGTGTCAATCGGGGCTGTAGCTGATGAATTCGGTAATTACGTAATCGAACTTCCGGCCGGAAAATGCCAGTTGATTTGCCGGTTTACCGACATGAAAACCGATACGTTTGAGATCGCTGTTATTGAAAACCAAACGGTTCAGCGCGATATTATATTGGAAAGCATCATCGTTACCGACCTCGAGGAGTTTGAGATCAAAGTAGGAAAATTTGATACACCGTACGAAGACCAAACGGTTTCGATGGAAATTCTGAAACCGAAAATCATTGAAAACAAAAACACCAGAAGCATCGAAACGGCTTTGGATCAAACTCCCGGACTCAATATCCTGGACGGCGAGCCGCAAATCAGGGGCGGAAGCGGATTTACGTTTGGCGTAGGCTCAAAAGTGGCGGTAATCGTAGACGACATGCCTATGCTTTCAGGCGATGCCGGAAGGCCGGAATGGGGATTTATTCCTGTGGAAAACATTCACCAGATTGAAGTAATCAAAGGTGCAGCTTCCGTATTATCGGGAAGTTCGGCGCTTTCAGGTTCCATTCACATTCGTACGGCTTATCCAACTTCAAAACCGCTCACGAAAGTGAATGTTTACAGCGGATTGTACAGCACTCCGGAAGGCCAAAACACTAATTGGTATTCGGATGTTCCGCTTATTTCAGGTGTAAATCTGCTGCATTCGCGTAAAATCAAGAACTGGGATGTGGTGTTGGGCGGAAATGTGAATTACGATCACGGGTATACGGGCCCGCCCATTACCGCTCCGCTTGTCATCGAAGATTCGGTGACCAAATTCTCCAACAAAAACATGTCGAGCAAACGTGCGCGGGTGAACTTTAACCTACAGCACCGCTCCAAAAAATACAAAGGACTCGCTTACGGTGTAAACGGTAATTTCATGTATGCTCAAACGAACATGATTTTTGCCTGGCTGGATGACACTTCTGGTTTATACCGCGCTTATCCGGGGGCAATGTTCTTGCAGAATCAGTTGATTTTTAACGTGGATCCGTTTGTTATGTTTTATACAGCAACTTCGGGCAAACATAGTTTTCGATCCAGGATGCTGCGAACGGTAAACGACATGTCTGCCAATCAGTCGAATCAGTCTACAGTGATTTACGGCAATTACGAGTTCCAGAAAAAATATGCTGTCTTAAACGGATTTGAATTCATCGGCGGGTTGACCGGAACCAATACTCACTCCTACTCCAACATTTATGCTGGTTCAGGTAACGCAATCAACCAATTGCTCAACGTTTCAGCGTATGCGCAAGGTGAGAAAAAAATCAAAAAAACGGTCAACTTTTCTGTTGGCGGCCGCCTGGAATACTTTCAGCTCAATGACAGTATAACGGCACTGAAACCCATTTTTAGAGCAGGATCAAGTATCAAAATTTACCAGGAAACATACCTGCGTTTATCCTATGGACAAGGTTATCGTTTTCCGACCATCGCCGAGCGATTTATCAAAACCGGAATTGGAAATTTTGGCGTTTTCCCTAATCCGCAACTAAAGCCCGAAAGCAGTTGGAATGCAGAAGTCGGCGTGAAACAAGGATTAAAATTTGGGAAACTGATGGGCTACCTCGACGTGGCGGCTTTCTGGCAGGAATACGAAAACACAATCGAATACATGTTCGGAATTTGGGATGCGGCCAGCAACACTTCCTTTGCGGGATTCAAATTCCTGAACACCGGAAAATCGCGGGTTTTGGGAATCGACGTTTCATTTTCAGGAATTGCCAAAGCGGGTAAAAATCACGAAATCACCTTCATGGCCGGTTATAACTACATTGTTCCGAAAACCCTAAATCCGGATTACGTATACGCGATTGACGATTTTAACCGTGTATTCAGCTACAATTCCACTTCGCTCGATTCGGCAAGCAAAGTGTTGAAATACCGTTTTCTGCATAACGTAAAAGCCGATATGGAATGGGCCTGGAAAAAGAAAATTGCGGTTGGCGTGAGCGTCAAATACTTCAGTAAGATTGTGAACATGGACAAGATTATCAAGGAGTTTGAAGATTTTACAGCCGATGCGCCTTACATTCAAAACATCCGCTACATGGATTATTTTGACAATCATCGTTTTGGGAACATTGTTGTTGATGCACGGGTTTCTTACAGCTTCAACATTCACCACAAACTGGCGCTCATCGGCAGCAATATCCTGAACCGCAGTTACTCGTTAAGACCGTTGAAAATAGAGCCGCCGCGCACGATTATGGTGCAGTATACGTACAAGCTGGGTGGAGAGTGAGACTGTTGTAAGCTCAGGACGCATCCCGAGCCAACACAGGATCGAATACGACTCGCCTACACACGCAACCATCGTTTCATTTTCGGAAACGCATCCTCAGAATCCTGCGGACCGGTAAGCCCCATCCATTCCAGCAGCGGCAAACCAACATACGTTCCCGATTCAAAACTTTCGATCAGCCAATCTGACTGGCCTTTATAACCATTCGGGTGAAAGAGCACATTCAGGGGCAAGTCAATGTGTTTGGCAGCCGCAAACGACCATAAAACCGCAACAATTTCTTCACCGTCGGTTGGCCAGGGCTGCTCAATAGCATCTGTTCCGATCAAAGTGCGTTGTTCCGGAGTTGTAACCGCCAAATGACCGGCTTCGTGCAGCAAATCCCCGGGATATTTTAATTGATTAAAATCGACATGCAAACAACCCGGACCCAAATCCAGTCCGGGCAGAAACGTATCGGGAGGTAATGTTTTTTCGTGTACCGGAATGCCTATTTCTGACAGAAAACTAAGAATTTTCGGCAAATAGTGGTGTTCATTTGTTGGCATTGGTTTACAGTTTCGGTTCTACAAATTCTTTTTCACTTTTGGAAATTACAATCGTCGCCACGGTATTCCCGATCAGGTTGGTAATGGACCGGGCTTCACTCATGAATTTATCCACACCAAAGAGGAAAGCCAGTCCTTCTATCGGAATTTCCGGGAAAGCAGTAAGTGTAGAAGCCAAGACAAGGAAACCGCTTCCTGCAACACCAGCCGCGCCCTTCGAGGTCACCATCAAAATTCCAATAATGCTCACTATCGCACCAAAAGACAAATCAACCTGGTAAAGTTGAGCGATAAAGATCACCGCCATCGAAAGATAGATAGAGGTTCCGTCGAGGTTGAATGAATAGCCTGTTGGAACCACCAAACCGACCACCGATTTACTACAACCCATTCGCTCTAATTTTTGAATAATGGATGGTAGCGCTGATTCGGACGAAGATGTTCCCAGCACAAGCAGAATTTCTTCCTTGATGTAACGAAGCAATTGCCAGATCTTGATTTTGTAGAACCACAAAATGCTTCCAAGAATCACGAAAATGAACAGGAACATAGTCCCGTAGACCGTTCCCATCAGTTTTCCAAGTGGAACCAAGGTATGCAGACCATATTTTCCAATTACAAATGCCATTCCTGCAAACGCTCCAATTGGTGCTAGGTACATCACGTATTTTAAACCTGTAAAGACGATTTTAGATCCTTGACTCAAAAGAACGATAGCTTGTTCCCTTTTTTTCGAATAGTTGAGTACAATACCGATGATAATTGAACCCACTAATACCTGAAGCGTTATATTATCTAAGAAAAATGTCACCCAACTGAAAGCCTTTGCTTCCGGAATATCATTCACATCACCCATCGCAATGGAAGATCTGTCAATGTTTCCGGGTTGAATCCAATACGCCATTGCGATCCCGATAATCAGCGCGAAGGTTGAAACCACTTCAAAATACAACAGCGATTTGATTCCGATCCGACCCACTTTCTTCATATCACCCATGCCACTGATTCCCAGAACAATCGTGAAGAAAATAATAGGCGGAATGAATATTTTGATGATATCAATAAACCGCTTGCTTACCCATTCCATTTTTAAACCGATTTCCGGCGTAAAATGTCCGACCAAAATCCCGGTAATGATCGCGATCAACACCCAAAAAGTAAGGTTGGTGAGAATGCGTTTCCAAAATGGTTTTTTTGGTAAGTCCGGTTTTACGGTGTTGAAGTCGTGCAGTGCAGCCATAGATGC
The DNA here is from genome assembly GCA_002243285.1 of Candidatus Fluviicola riflensis. Classification (GTDB taxonomy): domain Bacteria; phylum Bacteroidota; class Bacteroidia; order Flavobacteriales_D; family Crocinitomicaceae; genus Fluviicola; species Fluviicola riflensis. The sequence continues at coordinate 4,334,328 of CP022585.1, forward strand.
TAATTTGTTGGCGCAATGTACACATTTTTGGATTTCTGCTATAGATTGCCATTCTTCTATCAGATCCAGACAACTGAAACGGCTCACAGGAATTTCTTGTAACTTTAGCTCATGCAAATTCCAGCCGAGCGTTTTACCCTGAAACAAGTGGCGGATTCGATCAGAAAAACCATCGAATCGCGCTACAACCGCACCTATTGGGTAACGGCCGAAATGCACAAACTAAACCAAACCAAAAAAGGCCATTGTTATCCCGAATTGGTGCAAAAAGACAACGACCTTATTGTGGTTGAAATGCGTGGAACGATCTGGAAAGCACAGTTTGAAAACATTCAGCGACGTTTTATGGAAGTCGTTCAGGAACCATTGCGCGACGGCCTGGAATTGTTGTTCTTGGTGCGCGTGGTTTACCATCCGATTTACAACCTTGGCCTCGAAATCATTGATATTGACCCGAATTATACGTTGGGAGCTTTGCAACGTGAACGCCAGGAAACTTTGGAGCGCTTGCTCAAAGAAGGTATTCTGAACGCCAACCAGGAATTGGAAATGGCCTTGCTTCCGAAACGGTTGGCAGTTATATCGCAAGCCGACAGCAAAGGTTATTCCGATTTTTCGTTACTGTTAAATGGTCATCCGAAACGCTACCATTTCAACACGTTTTTGTTTGAAGCAACATTGCAGGGCGACGCCGCCATTGGTTCCATTACCAAACAACTGGAACGCATTCGTCAAATCCGGCATCACTTCGACGCAGTAGTGATCATTCGCGGCGGCGGTGGCGAAATCGGGATGCATTGCTACAACAATTATGAGCTTTCCAAAGCCATTGCGACTTTCCCGTTGCCTGTTTTGACGGGAATCGGCCACTCGACCAATATGACGGTTTGCGAAATGGTCGCATTCAACAACGGCATCACACCCTCCGATTTAGCCTATTATTTCCTGCGCATTTTTGAAGAACTCGATGAACCGCTTGATGAAGCATTGCTGGTGTTGCCTACCGGTGTTCAGCGATTATTGCGTCAGCTGAAAACTGATTTTGAACGTACCACCAACGCATTTCAAACCGAAACCAAACGCGTGTTGCAAGCCCACCAAACCGTGAGTGGCTCGTTAGTAAAAGATTTCCAGCGCGTTACTTCCATGGCCGTTCAGCGCGAGCGAAATGAGTTGGTCAATCAGCAAAATCTCCTGCGTTCGTACGCCACACAATCGGTTCAAACCGGTTTGCTGAAGGTTGGAAATTTGAGCACTACAATAGGCATTCACAGCAAAAATCAGTTGAACCAGCAAACCACCACGCTTAATTATTTACAACAACAACTCGGTCCACGCATTTCACCATTGTTGCAGCGCGAAACAGTTCGTTTGGAAAACATTGAACGCAACCTGCAGCTCATCGATCCGATCCATGTACTCAAACGCGGTTATTCGATTGTGACGAATGAAAAAGGAGTGATTTCAACAGAAAACATTCCAGTTGATGGAAGTGAAATTCGCATTATTCAAGCGGATTTAACGGTAATTGCGGAGACGAAGAGTGTTTCAGTGGAGAATTCGTCTCCCTCCTTGAGGACTGGAAGAAGCAGCCATGGCTGGTGAGTGGGAGGTGACATTACCAAAATCACTTTATTTAGAAAAGATTACTCGCCACCCTCCTCGATCCTCCCTCAAGGGAGGAAGCTAGATTCCACTCCACTTTCAAGATCTATTCTCTATCTTTACACAAACAGCCAACAATGACATACGAAGAAGCATATACCGAATTACAAGCCATTATTTCCGACATCGAATCGGGTGAAATCTCTGTTGACAGCCTTTCTGAAAAAGTTAAACGTGCAGCAGAATTGATTGCTTTTTGTAAAGAAAAACTCACATCTACGGAAAACGACGTGCAGAAAATTTTGGACGACCTTTCTAAAAATGCTTGATTTTTGATGTTTGATTAGGAAGCTCTTTTAAAAGTTATAACCGTTTCATGGAGCTTCACTGTTCCCGAAAACCCAATCAAACATTAAAAATTCAACATCAAACATCCGAGAAAAAATACCTTCTTCACGGTAGTTAACATTCTCTTCATTTCAGTTACTTTTGCGCGCGACACTTGTCATTACAACGGATCCATGAAAACGCTCGCACAGGCTAAATTGCACAAACGCAGCACCATTACAGGCATTACGAATAGCGATCTCAAACCAAAATTACTGGAAATGGGACTCTACACAGGCAAAGTTGTTTCTGTCTTGTTCAAAGCTCCATTTGGCGATCCGATAGCTGTTGATGTAGACGGATACGTGCTTTCGATGCGACTCAACGAAGCCAGCCTTGTTCAAATAGAAGAAATTAATTGATGAAAAAAGTTGGACTCTTCGGCAATCCGAATACCGGAAAAAGTTCGCTTTTCAACCGTTTGACCGGATTGAAGCAACGCGTCGGGAATTTTCCGGGTGTCACCGTAGATAAACAACTTGGCAATCTCAAATTCGGGAACGAAACCGTTCAAATCATTGATTTTCCCGGGACCTACAGCATTTATCCACGCTCAGCAGATGAACAGGTTGTTTACAATGTCATCAGTAACCCCAATCACCCTGATTATCCGGATCTGGCGCTCGTAATAGTGGATGCTTCGAACCTTGAACGGAATTTATTGCTTTTTACTCAGATTTATGACCTGAACATTCCAACTGTTCTGGTACTGAATCTCACTGATGTTGCCTCTAAAAACGGGCTCATTATCAATACAGATCACTTACAATCCCATTTTCCGAATACAACTATTGTTCGGAGCAATGCACGTATTGGACTGGGAATGAATGAAATCCATGAAGTGATTTCCAGATTGGGTGATTCGGAAAAATGGCAGAAACCAGCTGACTCCGAACCGCTTATTGCAATGGATGATCTAGTCAGCCAAAGTGCTGATACCACTGCTAGATTTGAGCGAATCAAACGTATTATTGAAGATATTGTCACAAAAAAAGAGAATCCGGTAAGTCAGCAATTTTCTTCGAAACTGGATCGCTGGCTGGTGCATCCGATTTTAGGTTACGTGATCTTTTTTTCGGTATTGCTGATCATTTTTCAAACCGTTTTTTCGCTGGCAGCTTACCCGATGGATTGGATTGATCTGGGATTTGCCAATCTTTCGGAATGGACTTCTGCTACTTTGCCTGAAGGGTTATTTTCACGTTTACTTACCGAAGGAATCATTCCCGGAATCGGCGGTGTATTGATTTTTATTCCGCAAATCGCGCTGTTGTTTTTTCTCATCAGCATCCTGGAAGAAACCGGGTACATGGCGCGTGTAGTGTTCATTATGGACAAACTCATGCGTCCATTCGGACTCAACGGAAAAAGTGTGGTTCCGCTTATTTCCAGCGCAGCTTGTGCCATTCCGGGAGTGATGGCAACACGAACCATTCAATCCTGGAACGAACGGCTTACAACAATTTTGGTGGCTCCGTTAATGAGTTGCAGCGCCCGGATTCCGGTTTATACTTTATTGATCGCTTTGGTGATTCCCAACCAGAAAATCTGGGGATTTCTCAACCTGCAAGGATTGGTGCTTTTCGGTTTATACGCTTTGGGATTGGTAACCGCTTTATTAGTGGCACTTGTTATCAAACAATTTTTCAGAAAAAGCACCGAACGAAGTGTGTTTTTGCTTGAATTGCCGGCTTATAAAGGTCCGCGCTGGGCCAATGTCGGATTGGAAGTTTTTCAAAAAGTAAAGCTTTTTGTGGTGGACGCCGGAAAAATAATTCTTGCTATTTCGATCATTTTGTGGGCATTGGCTTCGTTTGGCCCTGGTGATGACATGGAAAAAGCAGCGGCTGCAATAACTGTTCCCGCTACCGAAAATGCTATAGCCGTAACCACTTACGAAGATCAGGTTGCAGCAGCAAAACTGGAACATTCCTACATGGGAATTTTAGGGAAAACCATCGAACCGGTGATCAAACCCCTGGGTTATGATTGGAAAATGGGAATTTCGTTACTTACTTCTTTTGCTGCGCGTGAAGTTTTTGTAGGTTCATTGGCCACCATTTATTCGGTACACCAGGAAAACGATGATCCGAAACCTTTGATTGATCGCTTGCGTAGTGAAAAATATCCGGATGGAAAACCAGTTTATACACTCGCCAGCGGAGTTTCATTATTGGTGTTTTATGTTTTCGCGATGCAGTGTATGGCAACCCTTGCCGTTGTGAAACGTGAAACCAAATCGTGGAAATGGCCGCTCATTCAATTAGGATACATGGGTGTTTTGGCGTATCTTGGTGCTTTCATCGCTTATCAATTGCTGAAGTAATGCAAACCGTAATTGTCATATTGATCATCGCAACCGCTGCAGGTTATTTAGGTCTGAGGGGCTATCGGCTTTGGTTTGGCAAGCAACAAAAAGGATGCGAGAAATGTGCCGTTCATAAAGAAGCGTCAAACAGTTAATTCCCACAAAGCTTTATTGGGACATCGATCGTTCGTAACGGATAGCCAACACTTTTCTTTTCACCACGAATTCACGAATTACAGCTCGGCTAACGCACTCGCCAATAAAAAAGCGTGTCCGTTAGGCACGCAAAAAATTAGTGAATAAGTGGGAATTCATTTTGTAACGCGATGTGGGATAGGTTGCTAGCTTCTTGAGCGCGCGGCTATAATGATTGAACCGATGGAAAGCGGCAACGGAATCCACCACAAATCACCCAATGCAGAAAAATCTTCACTGTCTCTGAATGAATACATGACCGCTGCACCGATCAAAAAAAGAGCTCCAAGAATAATAAAAAGTAAGCGCATGATTTTCTTTTAAAAATAAGATTTTTCCAGAATATGACGAAGTCAAAAACGTCCACAAATCACAACCTCTTCAATTTATACCCTATATTCGTACTAAAACCCACAACGTGTTACTCATTTCCGGTATTTGTCTGCTTGTTTTATTGATGTTGATCGTCATCTTCATCGCATTATACAACCGTTTGGTGAAATCACGAAACCTGGTTCAAAGCGCTTTTGCAGATATTGACGTGAACCTGAACAAACGCTTTGTGTTGATTCCCAACCTGGTAGCGATTACCAAAAATTACGCGCAATACGAAAGCTCGTTGCTCGAAAAACTGGTGCAGGAACGCAGCGGGAACAGTGCCATTCAAGAAAAATCCGCGCTTGATGAGAAAGTGAGCAATGCGTTCAAAAAAATAAGTGTTGTCGTAGAAAATTATCCCGACTTAAAAGCCAATCATACGTTTTTGAAACTGATGGAAGACTTAGGAGAAATTGAAGATCATTTACTCTACGCACGCCGGTTTTACAATGGAACCACACGCGTTTATAACACAGATATTCAGTCATTTCCGGCAGTTATTGTTGCCAAACTATTTGGTTTTACACCCTCACCTTTTTACGAAGTGAGCAAAGCCTCTGACCGTGATGTTCCCGTTATCTAATTACATTTAATCCTTCAGGAAATACAATTATGATCAAAACATTTTTTATCGCTACCCTTTTTGCCTGTTTGGGCGTTTTTCAGCTTTCAGCTCAACCTGAGGGCGAATCAACAGATCCGTACGTTTATCAAAATGAGCGGATTATGTGCTTTCACTCCATTATGCGTGTGCAAAAAGACTGTTCGGTAAAGATCACGGAACGCATTACGGTCTACTCGAAAGGCATTGATATCAATCACGGGATTTTTCGCGATTTACCCTTGTATTACAATTACGAAGGTGGCAGAACAGACGTTGGTTTCACACTCAATAGTGTAACGCTCGATGGCAAAGCTGAAGATTATCATACCGAAAGCATGGATAACGGAATCCGGATTTATGCAGGAAGTGAAGACCGCTTGGTTTCTGACGGAAAACACACTTACGAATTTTCCTACACTGTCGATCATGTGCTGGGTTTGAAAGACCCGAAATTCGATGAGTTTTACTGGAATATCAACGGAAACGGCTGGAATTTCACCATTGATACCATTCGCGGAGAACTGCATTATCCTTCTGACGCGAAGCTGGTTCAGTTCAGTGCCTACACCGGTCGTGCGGGTGAAATGGGATTGGCTTTCAAAGCAGACACACTGGAAGATGGTGTGTTATTCACTTCAACCAGGACTTTTCAAGCTCAGGAAGGAATGACCGTTGCTGTGGCATGGGAGAAAAATCACCTGACATACCCAACGGCGTTCGACAATTTCGTGTATTGGATGAAATCGCACTTTTTGTGGATCATTGGCTTATTGGGGTTTATCATCACATTGCTTTATAGCTACGTTACCTGGCTGCGTTATGGCCGCGATCCGAAACCGGGTGTTATAATGCCACAATATGAAGCTCCGGAAGGATTTTCACCGGCAGACGCGGCTTACCTCAACAATTATGGGCGACGAACCACCAACATGTTTACCGGCCAGTTAGTTGGTTTGGCAACAAAAGGGCGTTTGACCATTGACGTGCAAGACGGTGGCGGCATGTTTTCCAAAAAACTATACACCATCAAACAAACGGAAAGCTCCGACTGGAAAAAAGATGCTTTATTGCCTTCGGAGGAAATGCTCTATGATAATTTGTTTGCTCATGGAGGTGTTGTTCACATTGCCCAGGGATCGTACAACAAAAATCTGCAGCAAACGCAGCTCGATTTGATTTCAGACATAAAGGAAAATCACGGAGAAAAGTACATTCTCAAACGCAATAACCTGAAAGCAAAACAATACATTTTTCCGATTTTAATGTTGCTGCTCGGAATAGGTGGAAGCTTTCTATTTGGCGGAAACATTGCTATTTTGATAGTGTTTTTCGTAGTTACCGTGATCATGAATATCATTTTCGGATTGCTGTTTGAACAACCAACAGAATTAGGTCGACAACGTATGGACGAACTTGCCGGATTCAAAATGTACATGGAATATTCTGATCGCGAGCGCATTCGTTTGACCAATCCACCTACCATGAATTTCGAGCATTTTGAAAAGAATCTTCCCTATGCAATTGCTTTGGGTGTTGCTTCCGAATGGAGAGGACAATTTGATCAGGCGGAACTCGAAAGCCACATGTCGGGCGGACATTATTGGTATACCGGCGCCATGCTAATGGGGATGCATTCGTTTGATTTCGGCGATTTGTCCAGCACCATTTCTTCTGCCTCTACGCCACCAAGTTCTTCCTCGGGCGGCTCAGGTGGTGGTGGATTCTCCGGCGGTGGCGGTGGCGGTGGTGGCGGTGGCGGCTGGTAAACTACTCTGTTTCTTCATCTTCCAGCCATTCGAAAAACGAATCGAAATTATCACGATCTTTTCTTGAAGGTCTACCCGTTCCGTATTCTCGGTAAACGCTTTGTGCCTGCTGGTAGGTTTTGAATTTTTCCAATTCCATCGGGTCAGTAACATCGATCAAATAATCTGCAACGAGCTTTGCTCCTACCCGTCGTTCGAGTAAATCCTTGATTTTGTAGGAAAAAACGGCATTGTTTTTAATGATGGAAATCGTGTCGCCGACTTTTACGTCCTTGGAAGGTTTTGCGCCTATACCATTGAGTTTCACCTTACCCTTTTGCACCAATTCGGTGGCCAGCGTGCGGGTTTTACACAAACGCACAAACCAGACAAATTTATCCAACCGACAACTCATGCTGCAATTTTTTAGGAAGTGAGGCAACAACTAAATCGTAAGAGTGTACGATTAATTCCTGGATTTGGTTTGTGTTTAATTCATTGTTCAGTAAAACAGTGTTCCAATGTGTTTTGTTCATGTGAAAACCGGGTTGGACACTTGTATATCTTTCACGCAAATCGATAGCTCGTTCCGGATCGCATTTCAGATTAATTGAATCGGGAGTTTCAACATCGATCAGGGCATACATTTTTCCCATCACTTTGAATACAAGGGTTTTCTTATCGAACGGAAAATGTTCGGTTGTTCCTTTGAGCTGAAGGCAGAATTGGAGGATTTCGTCAAGATGCATGGTACGAAAATAAGGAATCATTCGTTTTCCCGCTTAACTTAGCGTAAACATTGATTGCGTACATTTGTTCTACAAACAAAAAGCACATGTCTGCCAGTGAAAATCTTCCGTTTTGCGACGATCTGTTCAACCGCAAGCGATTCAACACCCGGGAAGTCAAGGTCGGAATAACAGCTATTGGCGGCAATAACCCGATCAGGGTTCAGTCAATGACCACGACCGATACCATGGATACGGCAGGATCGGTAGAGCAATCGATCCGAATGATTGATGCAGGTTGCGAATTGGTCCGGTTGACCGCACCAAGTAAAAAAGAAGCCGAAAACCTTGGAATCATCAAAGCCGAATTGGTCAAAAGAGGATACAATACACCTCTTGTCGCCGATATTCACTTTACGCCCAACGCCGCCGAAATTGCCGCCCGACTCATTGAAAAAGTGCGCGTTAATCCGGGAAACTACGCCGACAAGAAAAAATTCGAAGAAATCGATTACAACGATGAAAGTTACGCTGCCGAGCTGGTGCGCATCGAAGAAAAGTTTACACCGCTTGTTCTCATCTGTAAAGAACACGGAACGGCCATGCGGATCGGAACCAATCACGGATCACTCTCAGACCGCATTTTAAGCCGTTATGGCGACACTCCGGAAGGAATGGTGATCTCTGCTATGGAATTCATCGAAATCTGCCGCAAAAACGACTACCACGATCTCGTGATTTCCATGAAAGCGAGTAATACCCTGGTGATGGTACAAGCTTATCGATTGCTAGTTGCAACGATGAAGTCGAAAGGAATGAACTACCCGCTGCATTTGGGCGTAACCGAAGCAGGCGATGGTGAAGACGGAAGAATAAAATCGGCTGTTGGAATTGGTGCGTTACTCGAAGACGGAATTGGTGATACGATTCGTGTTTCGCTCACGGAAGATCCGGAGTTTGAAATACCGGTGGCTCAAAAGTTGGTGGAGAAATTCAATCTGAATGAACAGATAAACCTAAACTATAGTTCAACTAATAAAACAACCTATTATTCACGCCAACGAAGAGAAAGCATTGGTCTTCAAATAATTGGAAACAAGCACGTGCCGGTTGTTGTGGCTGATTTTTCCCATAAAGCACAAATTAAACCAACTAATTTATTCGGAATAGGGTACAATTATTCAGTCGAATTGGACAAATGGAGCGTACAGGATCTTGCGGCTGATATATTGTACATCGGTAATCACAGACTCGATTTTGAAGTTCCCGGAATGCTTCGAATTGTACAGAACTATTCAACCTGGAAGGAACAATCGAATACCAGTATTTTACCTCTTTGCACATTGGAACAATACCAGGAATTGGGTATTGATCAGGAAGCATTCGTATTGCTTTCGTTGGATGAAGAATTCTCAATGGCGAACCTTCCTTCCAGGAATGTTGTGTTTGTCATATCAACAAGTGAGCAGCAGAGAACACAAAAAATACGCAAATTTCAATATGAATTAGCGGAAAACAACAATCATTCACCTGTTATTCTGCAATTTCAGTACAAACTGAATGATGTTGAAACCACACAATTGTACGCTGGAAGCGATGCCGGAATTCACTTTATCGATGGTTTTGGAGACGGCATCTGGATCACAGCAAACATCCCAACCATTGCCCTCAATTCACTTTCATTTGGCATTCTGCAGGCCACCAGAACGCGGATTTCCAAAACGGAATACATTTCCTGCCCTTCGTGCGGAAGAACGCTGTTCGATCTCCAGGAAACAACAGCTAAAATCAGATCGCGCACATCACACCTGAAAGGAATCAAAATAGGAATCATGGGATGTATAGTAAACGGTCCGGGCGAAATGGCCGACGCCGATTACGGATATGTTGGAACCGGTCCTGGAAAAATCAATCTTTACAAGGAAAAAACGGTGGTGCGAAAAAATGTCTCGGAAGATGAGGCAGTCGACGCTTTAATCGAATTGATCCGTGAACATGGTGATTGGGTGGAAATTCAACCGTAATTAGCAAAAACAACTCTTTTTGTTGAGAATTTCACTTAAATAGCGCGCATTTCTCTCCTATTCCAAGGTGTTTCCATCTCACATGCCGCGAAAAGCTCAGAAAACAGCTAAAAAGCCTATTTCTTCCTGAAAACGTAGATTTGAGAACTACATTTACCGTTCTTAGATCGTATATTGGATAACCAACCAATTCGAAGAGCGTTTAATAAAGATCCACCCTTGTATTTTTCACTCAGCATCGAAACATAGTACGCATCAAATTTCATTGGGAGCTGTTCTTCCAATGTGAAGCCTAATTGTTCAATCAATGGAACAATCGTTTCCGGAGAAAAATGGTACAAGTGTCGCGGAACATCATAGGCTGCCCAATACGATCCATAATAAGTACCATCAAATGAAGTATGATTCGGAACAGCGATAATCCACACTCCATTCTGTTTGATCAGCGAAGCAATCTGTTTGGTATCTTCCTGAAGATTGTAAACATGTTCGAGTACATGCCACATCGTCACACAATCATAAGAATCCGGTGCAAGCGTTGAAAGTGAATCCAGGGTTTGAAGCGTCACATTGTTTTGTTCGCGAGCAACTGTTCGCGCATCTTCATCGGGCTCCAAACCTAAAACAGTAAAACCATTGTCTTGTGCTCGTTTCAGAAAATGTCCCGTTCCAGCGCCAACATCCAACAAATCACGACCGGAAACCAATCTTTTTACCAGCTTCACCTTTTGGTTCAGCGTATAGTTTCGCACTTTGTTATAAATGCTATTCACCAATCCTTTTTTGGTAGAACTGTGTGAAACGTATTCCTCCGATTTATAATAATTACCAATGGTTTCCAATGACGGTCGCGGAGTTGTATACACCAAACCACAACCACCACATTTCAGCAATGTAAACGATTCTTTACTCAGGAAATGATCTGTTACTTCTAAAAAAGTAGCCGCTTGATTGTTATTGCAAGCCGGACAAATTTGTTCTATTGTATGTTCCACGTGAAACGTTTATCTTCCTAAATGAATTAATAATACCGAAATATCGCTCGGTGAAACCCCACTCACACGTGAGGCCTGACCAATTGTAACCGGTCGGATCTTTGAAAGCTTTTCCTTTGCTTCGCTACTCAAGCTTCCTAATGACTTATAATCTACAGAATCAGGAATTGCCAATGACTCCAAGCGTGACAGCTTTAATGCCACTTCTTCTTCACGCGCAATATATCCTTCATACTTCAACAAAATTTCCGCTTGTTCTACTGCGTCTTCATGCTCCAACGTAAGTTGGGCGGCTAATTCTTTGACTGAATCGCTCATCGCCAACACATGATCCATGGTTACATGTGGTCGCGTAATAACTGATGATAGTTTTACCTGCTGCGTTAATAATGAACTGCCAACACCTTCCAAAAAAGGATTCGCCACACTTGGTGAAACGCCCTCTTTTCTCAACGCACTCATTAGTTGATTCGCGGCAACGGTCTTTCTAGTTACTCGTTCCATCGCTGCACTATCCTGCAATCCTAACTTATGCGCCAACGGCGTCAAACGAACATCTGCATTATCCTGGCGAAGTAAAATTCGATATTCCGCGCGGCTCGTAAACATTCGGTAAGGTTCTTGAGTTCCTTTTGTAATCAGGTCATCAATTAACACACCAATGTAAGCTTCACTTCGCCCAAGAATAAAGGATTCGCGTTCCTGAACCTTCAGCGCCGCATTGATTCCGGCCATCAAACCCTGGCAAGCAGCTTCTTCGTAACCGGTTGTACCATTGATTTGACCAGCGAAATATAAGCCTTCAACCAATTTCGTCTCCAATGTATGTTTCAACTGGGTAGGAGGGAAGTAGTCATATTCGATCGCATAACCCGGGCGGAACATTTTTGCTTGTTCGAAACCAGGAATAGAGCGCAAGGCACGTTGCTGAACATCTTCCGGAAGCGAAGTAGAAAACCCATTTACATAGATCTCAATCGTATTCCAACCTTCCGGTTCCACAAAAATCTGGTGACGGTCACGTTCAGCAAAACGATTGATTTTATCTTCAATACTCGGACAATAACGAGGCCCTGAACTTTTAATAGAACCATTGAACATCGGTGAACGGTCGAAACCTTCACGCAATAGTTCATGTGTTTGTTCATTAGTATAGGTAATGTGACAAGGTCTTTGAACCGACAACGGTTTGGTATCAGAATAAGAAAACTTCGAAGGGTTTTCATCACCTTCCTGTAATTCCATCTTCGAATAATCCAATGAGCGGCCATCGATGCGTGGTGGAGTTCCCGTTTTCATTCGGCCGGCTTCAAAACCCAGAGCCAGCAAATCTTCCGTGATTCCGAAAGAAGCTTTCTCTCCAACACGCCCGCCTCCAAACTGTTTTTCACCGAGGTGAATCAATCCATTCAGGAACGTTCCATTAGTCAACACCACCGATTTTCCATAAATAGGCAACCCTAAACCTGTTTTGACACCAACAACTTTTCCGCCCTCGACGAGCAAACCATTGCTCATGTCCTGCCAAAAATCAACGTTCGGATTCCGCTCCAACAGCAAGCGCCATTCTTCAGCAAATTTCATTCGGTCGTTTTGGGTGCGGGGAGACCACATAGCCGGTCCTTTTGAAAGATTCAGCATTCGAAACTGGATCGCGCTCAAATCGGAAACAATTCCGCTTCCACCTCCAAGCGCATCAATTTCCCGGACGATTTGTCCTTTCGCCACACCACCCATTGCTGGGTTACAACTCATTTGCGCAATCGTATTCATGTTCATTGTCACCAACAACACACTACACCCCAGTTTCGCGGCCGCATTCGCAGCTTCACAACCGGCGTGGCCACCACCCACAACAATTACATCATACTCTTTCAACATACCAACAATGTTTCACGTGGAACAAAATTACAACTCAAATAAAGATCAATCAGAAATGTTTCACGTGAAACAAAAATCAAAAAAGAAAGGCTAACTCAAATGTTTCACGTGGAACACGCGAAGCGCCAACATTTCATCTTCTTTTGAGCGCATCAACGATTCGTCTTCAGGAGATTTATCCTTATAACCACAGAGATGCAGGAGACCATGAACACACACGCGATTCAGTTCATCAATAAATGTATTCGACAGTTCTTTCGCGTTATCATCAACCCGATCAACGCTTATAAACAAATCACCACTCACTTCGCTTTCTTCAGAATAATCAAACGTGATGATGTCCGTATAATAATCGTGACTCAAATGGGTTCGGTTCATCTCCAACAAATACTCGTCAGAACAAAAAATAACGGTGATTTCGCCAAGTGTCTTCTTTTCAATTTCACAAACATGGTTAAACCATGCAAACAAAAATTCCGGGTTAATACCCGGAATTTCTTCAATATCTTCAATGTGTATTTCTACCATTTTACTTGTGGAATAAGACCAGCACTTCATTCCCGCGGTCATTGAATTCAACTTCATCAGCCAGATTTCGCATCAGAAAAACACCGCGACCGTGTTCCTTCTCAATGTTTTCCGGCGCAGTAGGGTCGGGGAGGTTCTTGTAATCAAAACCCGGGCCCGCATCTGCAACACTAAACCCAAAAGATTCAGCGTCATCAAAAACACTCAGCTCAACAGCAGCGTCTTTATTGGATTTATTTCCGTGAATAATTGCATTGTTTACTGCCTCAGTAACCGCAATCAACACATTGCCATAAAGGTCTTCGTGCACACCTACCGACTGACAAACTTTGTCAATCAGTGATTCTACTACAGGTAGATTATCAAGTTCAGAACGAATGGTTAACGAATCAATCAGAGTATAACCTTGCTTCATTGCCTCACAATACATTTAAATAAGTACTACTGAGCTCTGTTGAAATATTCACTTGCTTTATCCTTGTAATACTTTGATAACAGCGGATCCACATTGTGCAATAATTCGATTTGACCGAGCTTTTGACGATTATACTCATCAAATCGAATAAGGTTACCATAATTGCGCTCTTTTCCTGTTTCAGCTTCTCTTTTTTCCTCAAAGCCCCTTTCCTTCAGCGCTTTCTCACTTTCCAACAAACGGGTAAGTATATCTTGCTGACGACGAATCATCTCAGGGCTGAAGTTTTTATTGATCAAATCTTTCTCTTGTTGTTCCAGTTCCTTGATCAACGGATTCAATCCATTTCCTTTGCCCTGACCTTCCTTGTTCATTTCATTTCTGATCTGCTCGAGGCGTTGGCGAATTGCGGTTTGCTGTGCGGCCATTTTTGCAATCTCTTTATTGCCCAAGCCCGGCATTCCCTGATTACCCGGTTTACCATTTTGGCCCGGTTTATCTCCGGGTTCTTTACCACCCGGATTCTGGCCCTTCTTCATTTGCTCCAGTTGCTTTTTCAGCATTTCCTTCATGTCTTGTCCCGACATTCCATCACCGGGTTTTTTGCCGGAACCACCAGGATTCTCACACGCACCGCTTCCTGGTTGCTTGCTTTGGGCTTGTGCCTGTTGCTGCATACTTTGTAAACTCTCGTTGAGCAACAAAGCAAGGTTGTTATAAGAGGTCATCACCAATTGCTGGTGCTGACTCAACTCCCGGCGACGGTGTTCATCCATTTCGTCGATCATCAAGCGAAAGTTGGATTTTATCTCATGTAATTCCTTATCAATAAAGGTCGCGATCTTCGGCTGACGTTTGGCGAGCGCCATCAGGCTGTCTTCAACAACCTTCGTGTCATCCATTATACTGCGCTGCTTACGCCCCAATCTGCGGTAAGCAGGGTCCGTATCACGCACTTCCGAAAAAGCCTGTAGGTTGCTTTCCTGGTCGAAACTCAGCGCCATTAAGTTCTCCAGAAGAATGCGCAAAAGGCCCATATCTTCTTCGTTTTGCTTCTTATTGGCTTGCTCCTGAGCGTTATTCAACTGATCAGAAAGTTGCTTCATACCATCCGAAGCTTTTTGCTGATTTTCACCGGCTTTGGATTTCTTTTCTTTTTGCAGCTGCTCTGAAGCCTCCTGCATTTCCTGATCAATAGCGTCCTGCTGTTCCTGGAAATCTCCGAGTTCCATTGGTTTTTCCAAATCCTTATTCAGGTCATTGAGTTCCTTCAGATCTTCTTTCAATTCATCAAACTTCTTGTCGATTTCATCCTGCTTTTTAATACCTTCTTCTTTCGACAATTTATTCTCCTGGATATCCTCTTTCAATTCCTTTTGTTCTTCAGCCAGTTGGTCAAGTTCCTTTTCTATATCGTCAATTTTTTCATTCACCTGCAAACGTTTCAGCATCTCCATGGTGCGATCCAATTGCTTTTTCATTTCTTCAGAAGACTGATCCAGTTCTTCAGATTCCTGTTTCAATTCATTTTGCTGATTGTTCTCAAGGAGTTTTTCGAGTTCTTCCAACAGCTTTTTCAGCTCGTCGTCCATTACTTCTTTCATTAGCTCATCGATCATTTCCTGCTGTTTCAAAAGCTCTTCATCTACTTCGGAAAGTTGATTTTTTTCTTCCATGCTTTCGCTCAGCTGTTCCTGAACATTCTCCAATTCTTCCTGCAATGATTGCTGATCCTGCTGCAGTTGCTGAATCTGTTCCATCGTTTTGAAATCACCCTTTTTGTTGGCTAGCGATTTCTGCAATCTATCCACATCACGTTGAAACTTTTCCGCCTTTTTCATGATCTCACTCAAGTCCGCCTGTGCTTCTTTCTGAACGTCATCACGCTTTTCATTCAGATCTTCCAACGTCGGTAATTCATACACAAACGACTGCGACCTTGTAGACTTGGAGCCGTTTACACCATCGTTGTCCGACACCACAAAATAGTACGTAATCTTGTCTTCCACATCCAGGTCTTCACGACTGAAATCAACAGCAAAACCAAACTTTTCAGAAGTCCCCGAAACACGTTGAACCGGCATACTGCGCTTGATCTCTTTTCCTGTTTTCTTCGTAATCACGTAATGGAAGGTCAATGAGTTCAATCCGTAATCATCCGAAATGAGACCACCGAAAGCTTTCACACCAGCACGAACGCTGTCCGTTTCTTCGCTCACCATGATAGAAGGATAAGCGTCTTTGATCACTTTTAGCTGAATCGTTGATGTATCAATTTTTGAAGTAACGCTGTTCTTCAACGCAAAGCTCATTTCACCGGAAGAACGGTATTTACCCGAGAAAGCGACGTCGGAAGAGTTGAACAAACGTGTTGAATCGTGCCAGGTAACCGCGATACTTTTTACGTTCTTCGCAGCGATCCGCCAGTTGATTTGTGTTCCTTCCGGAATGTCCAGATCGGCAATATTGGAAACGACTTCCGGTTTTCTGTTCAGGTATTTCGGATAATTTAATTCTGCGACAAGCTTTCCTAAAGATGATTTTCCAATCACATTTATGTGGAACGCATTTGATTCTACATCGCCCGATTCGAAACGGAAATCGGTGGATGATTTCATGTTATCGAACGTATATACAACTTCATTTTTGCGGGTTTTCTTCATCAGAAAACGGCCTCTTTCGGAAACAATATAAACTTTATCCGGAATTTCACGTCCGCTGATTGTTGCTTTTACTTCAACTGATTCTCCTTCGTTTACCGCATCCAAATCACTTGACAACTGAAAGCTGAACGGAGCCGGCTGGGCCTGTTCGTAATTCACAATACTCGAAGATCCTTCTACCAACAATGCAGGTACAAAAACAGCAATCGACAAAAAGAATAGAGCAACCGGGATTACAAATTTCAGATAACGGCGAGATTCTTCAAAACGAACAGCGTCTACAAACGGAACCGCTGTTAATTCATTCGAGCGCTGTGCAACACTTGCACGTAACAATTCAAAACTTCTGTCATTCGGATTGTGTGCTTCATTGAGCTGAAGTGTGTTCAGCAAACGATCAGAAATTCCCGGGAAAAAGGAACCGATAATTCGCGCGGCCTGGTAACGATTGATTCGCTTTCCAAACGAATACAAACGCAGTAACGGCTTCATAAAATAGTTAAACAGGATGTAACTGTTTCCTAAAATGAAGGAAATCAATAGAATAAACCGAACAGTAGAACTAAACTGTCCGAAATACTCGAGCGCACTCACCAACAACCACGAGCTCAATAAGAACCCCACAAATACCAAAACGCCTTTCAGCATTTCATTTTTATAGTATTTGCGTATGAAGGCGTCAATCTGCTCTATAAGGCGATCAAAAGCTGACATAAAATACTCCTCTTAAATACAACAACATACTAAGTTACAAAACGGCAACCGATTCAACACTATGAAATCTATTCCCGGTACACTTTTACAACAAATTGGCTCAATTAATCCTTACTTTTGCCTCCTAAATACAAATTTCATGAACTCAGGAGTACGTGTGCGTTTTGCACCATCACCGACAGGACCGCTTCACATGGGCGGGGTAAGAACTGCATTATATAATTACCTGTTTGCCAAAAAAAACAACGGTACATTTATCATTCGTATTGAAGATACGGATCAGACACGTTTTGTTCCGGGTGCGCAGGATTATATCATGGATGCATTGGCATGGTGCGGCATTATCCCAGATGAAGGTCCGGGAATAGGCGGTAAATATGGTCCTTACGTTCAAAGCGAACGCCAGGCGATGTATAAACCGTATGCGGAGGAACTGGTAAAAAACGATAAGGCATATTACGCTTTTGACACGCCTGAAGAACTGGATAACGTACGTGAGCAAGCCAAACAAATGGGAATGCCCAACTGGCAATACAACAGCGTTACGCGTGCTTCATTGAAGAACTCGCTTACGCTTTCTGCAGATGATGTAAAAGCGCGTTTGGAAGCGGGTGAGCCATATGTGATCCGTATGAAAATGCCCCGTAATCACGACGTGCGTTTTGAAGATGTGATTCGCGGATGGGTCGTTGTGAATACCAATAACCTCGACGATAAAGTATTGTTCAAAAGCGACGGAATGCCTACTTATCACCTGGCGAATATTGTGGATGACCATACCATGGAAATTACCCATGTGATCCGTGGTGAAGAATGGTTACCATCGGCTCCACTTCATGTTTTGCTGTATGAAGCTTTCGGTTGGGAAGCTCCTAAATTTGCGCATCTTCCGTTGTTGTTAAGACCGGATGGTAATGGTAAATTATCGAAACGTGACGGTGATCGTTTGGGCTTTCCGGTATTTCCAACCAACTGGATTACGGCAGAAGGTGAGTTGTACTCAGGTTACCGCGAAAACGGTTATTTCCCTGGATCATTCATTAATATGCTGGCGTTTTTGGGATGGAACCCGGGAACAACTCAGGAGATCTTTAGTATGCAGGAATTGATCGACGCATTCTCTTTGGAACGTGTTGGTAAAGCGGGAGCGAAGTTTGATCCGGATAAAACAAAGTGGTTTCAACAACAATACCTCAAAGCAAGCAGCGATGAGGAACTCGCATCACTTTTCAGAAAAGAATTTGATGTTTCTGTAACGGATGCGCAACTGGCTTCTTTTTGTCATTTGATGAAAGAGCGCGCGACATTCGTAAAAGATATGATGACGGAAGGCGCCTACCTGTTTTCTCGTCCGGAAAGTTTTGACGAGCAAACGGTAGCCAAAAAATGGAAACCGGAATCAGCTGCTTTAATGACGGAATGGAAAGAACGATTGGTTAATCTTACTGACTTTGTACCGGTATCAATCGAAACGGCATTTAAAGCTTTCCTTGAAGAAAAACAATTGGGAATCGGTGCTGTATTGCCGTTGTTCCGTTTGTTGGTAACAGGAGCAGGAACCGGCCCAAGCATGTTTGAAATAGCAGCGTTCCTTGGAAAAGAAGAATGCCTGGCACGTATCGATAAAGGATTAACTGTTTTGGGTTAAATCATGAAGCACCTGATAGAAATTAACTCGATCAAGCTCTACGCTTTTCATGGTTGCCTGGAAGAAGAAGCCAGGATCGGCGGCCATTATACGGTAGATGTTTGTATGAAAACCGATTTCTCGAAAGCTGCTGCAACAGATGAATTGTCGGAAACAATTGATTATGTACAAGTAAATCAGATCGTTACTGAAGAAATGGCAATTCGTTCCAAATTAATCGAACACGTTGGACAACGTATTGTGAATCGCTTGCAACAAGAGGTTCAACAACTGGAAGCTGTTCGTGTGAAGGTAGTTAAGATATGTCCGCCGATCAACGGTGATGTGCAAAACGTAGCAATAATCATCGAAGAAGGAAATTGGACAGCGTAGAATAGAAAAATTTAGTATTTTTGTCGCCCAAGCTCAACTGGTCTCGTGGCCGAGCGGCTAGGCAGCGGTCTGCAAAACCGCGTACAGCGGTTCGAATCCGCTCGAGACCTCAAAACCTTCGTGTAAACCACGGAGGTTTTTTTATACCCAAAATAATTTTATATAGAAAACAAGTCCCGTAGGGACGAAATATGGTAACCGAACTACCACCTTTCACATCCGCCCCGTAGGGTCGGGACATAACGATATAAACCAGCCGGGTCCCACCCCTATGGGGTGAATGATAAAAACACAATCATGGTTTCTACTATATCCCGTCCCTACGGGACTAATACGTAACCAAATCACCTTAAATAAAGGAATTCCGCAAAATTCAATAAAATAATAAGAAATTAAACCTTTTCAGGTTACAGCATCTTGATCCGGTTTGTCAGATCGTCTCTGTAAGAACCACCTATCGGAATCAGTTTACGGTCGTTTTCGAGCTGAAGATTCGGGAAATCGATTGCTGAAATTTTATCCATACGAACGATGAATGAACGGTGGACACGAATGAATTGTTCATTCCCCAATTTAGACTCAATGTCTTTCATGGTAGAGTGAATCGTATAACGCGTTTCGTTGGTATTGATCACAACGTAATCTTTCAGCGCTTCGATAAAATAGATTTCGTTCATATTCAGCTTCACCAACTTGCTGTTTGACTTCACGAAGATAAAATCGTGTTGTGTTTCTTTTTCCTTGTTTTCCACAAGCGAGTAGAGCATGTCACGTTCACGTTCCACCTCTTGTTCCTTCTTGTGCTTGTACAACGCCATCTCGATAGACGTGTGAAGGTCAATCTCTTTAAACGGCTTTAAAATGTATCCGTAAGGTTCTGTGACTTTCGCTTTGGCTAGTGTTGCTTCATCGGCGTAAGCGGTAAGGTAAATAACAGGAATGGCATATTCGACCCGAACGATCTCAGCTGTTTGAATTCCGTTCATTTCGCCTTTGAGCATGATATCCATTAACACGATATCCGGTTGCTCTTCAGCCAACAGCTCCAAGGCCTTTTCTCCGGAAGGAGCGGCTCCTATGACATTATAACCCAACTTCTTCAAGCTCGATTGAATATCCTTTGAAACAATAAATTCGTCTTCGACAACCAGTACATTGGCCTTTGTCATAGCGTTTGGCTTTGTAAATCAAAGGTATAGAAAAAAACGTTTTTACCTAACCTTTGTTTAAGTTTTCAATATTGTGGTTTCAGCTTGTCGAAAATACACTTTCAATTTCACATTTCCAATTAACTCGACTTTCCGGCAAAAACTAAATAATAAGAATAAAGAAAGTTTAAAGATTTAAAAAATATTTACTACTATTATTAAGGGTGTTAATAGCTGTAGAACTTTCCCGTATTTTCATTGCAAAAATGAGTTATCCATAAAAATGACGATTTATTCACATCAGGTTATCCATCATCAGGCTGATTTTAGTGCGCTTAACCACTTATCCACAATTGTGTTAATAAAGGGTTATGTGAATAAGTAGTTATGTAAATCATATGTTAGAATTGAGTGAAACCTGTGTGAAAGTTCTCCGTAAATTTCGCTAACTTTTAGTGCTCAATCCAATAATTAGAACATATATGACGGGATGTTGAATTATGCAAGCTTTTCTTTTGAGTACTTGTAAACAGCTGCTAACAATTATTACATCTTTTGTGTTGAAAACGGATTTCATAAATACCCTGTTTTACTGACAGTTGAAAACTACCTAAACAGGCCAATGTTTATATCTTGGTGGTTTTGTTGATAAGCGATACCTTTGAAAAAAACAACGACAATGACTCAAATTATTCCCATAGGAGCCGACCACGCAGGCTTTCAGCTCAAAACAATAGTAATCGCGCATTTGCAGGCGAAAGGCTATGAAGTAAAAGATTACGGCTGTTATTCGGAAGATAGTATTGATTATGCCGATTTCGGACATCCGGTGGCTTCACATGTGGAAAATAACCTAGGAACATTGGGAATAGTCATTTGCGGAAGCGGAAACGGGATTAACATGACAGTAAATAAACACCAGGGAATTCGGGGCGCATTGTGCTGGACACCCGAAATCGCAACTTTGGCCCGTACGCACAACGATGCAAATATTCTCACAATGCCAGCCCGTTTCATAACCGAAGCTGCTGCGCTCGAAATGGTGGATGCGTTTTTCTCTACGGCTTTCGAAGGCGGACGTCACCAGAAACGAATCGAAAAAATCCCTGTTTGCTGATCATATGAAAAAACTACTTCCTTTTTGTTTGGTGCTGATAACAGGATCTGTTTGCGCACAAGCGGCCACCAAAGAACAAAAAAACAATCCCTTCGCTCAAACAGCTGAAAAAATCGACCTGGCGAAAAAATACATGACATATATAGATTCATCGGACTTGCGGAAGCATTTGACTGTTCTGGCAAGTGAAGAATACGAAGGCCGCGAAACCGGAAAAAAAGGCCAGCAACTGGCTGCTGCTTATATTCAACAATCTTTTAAAGAAGACGGTTGTTCGTATGTTCCGGGAATGAGTGAATTTCAGCAAACCTTTGAAGTGATCGAAACGACTCCCGGCGGAACCGTAACATTTGGCAAAAAGGAATTGGCATTTAAAACAGACTTTGTTTATATGAGCGCCAAACGAAAAGTGGATTTGAGTCAATTACCGGTTTATACATTGGTGACGGTTCCGGCTGAACCAACCTCAGATTTTGTATTGATTCACGCCTTAAAAGGAATGGATATTCGGGCTGAATTAGATGAAATCCGCAAAAATCAATCTAAAAAGGCGAAGGCGATTGTGTTGATAACGACTAATTACAAAGATTTATACGAATACCTGGAACACAATGTTACCACCAAAACCATGCGTCTGAAAGATGCGCCAGCGAAAGAAGAGGTGCCGGTGATTTTGGTCAGGGCGGAAGCTTTGGCCGGAACGATGAATAAAAAGTATGCTTATTTACTTGGAAAAGAAAAAGAGAAAAAAGCCAAAAAGGGAAAACAACTTGGGTTGTTAACAGTGAAACTAAATACCGAAGAAGCGGTTTTGAAAAGTTCCAATGTACTGGCTTACATTCCTGGAAGCGATCCTATTTTGGCAAAAGAAGTAGTGGTACTCACAGCACATTACGACCATATTGGGATCGATGATAAAGGTGTTGTTTACAACGGCGCTGATGACGACGGAACCGGAACCGTGGCTTTACTTGAAATTGCCGAAGCATTCATGGCGGCAAAAAGAGACGGAAATGCGCCGCGAAGGTCTATACTCATTATGACCGTTTCGGGCGAAGAAAAAGGATTGCTTGGATCTTCCTATTATGTCAATCACTCGATTGTGCCGTTGGAAAAAACTATTGCCGATTTGAATATAGACATGATTGGACGCAATGATATTGCCCATGAAAAAGAATCGGATTATGTATATATTATTGGTTCCAACATGCTGAGCACCGACTTACACAATACCAACGAAAAAGCAAATGAGCGGTATACGCAGCTCAACCTTGATTATAAGTTTAACAGCAAAGAAGACCCGAATCAGTTCTATTATCGCTCAGATCATTACAATTTTGCGAAAAACAACATTCCCAGCATATTTTACTTCAGCGGAATCCACGAAGATTATCACCAGCCAACAGATGATATCGAGAAGATCAATTTTACAAAGGTAGAAAAGGTAGCTCGCTTGGTGTTTTCAACAGCATGGTTGCTGGCGAATGGGAATCAGCGCCCGGCGTTGGATTATTGATTATTCAGCCAATAACGCTTCAATCAACGCATTCGTTTTCTCAACGTATTCCGTGTAGTATTTTCCGGTACCCGGACCATTGAATCCGGTGTGGATCCGTTTCACGCTGCCATCTCTTCCAATGAAAATGGTAGTAGGAAACGAAATGACTTCATTCAGCATTTCAAAATCCTCCGAAGCTTTTCCTTTGTTGGCTTTTCCGCCTACGAGGAATGTGAAATCAAGTTTGTGACGTTCCTGCAGCCGCTTGATTTTCGCAGCCTGTTCCTCGAATGTCTCTGCAGCTTCATAGCCGATTGAAATAATTTCCAATCCCTGGTCATGGTATGTCGCGTATAATTCTTTGTAGTACTTGGTTTCGTCCATGCAGTTCGGACACCAGGTTCCCATGATCTGAATGATCACTACTTTATCTTCGGTAGTTGAGTTCGGATAGCTGTAATTGTTTCCTGCTAAATCTGACAGCGTGAATTTCACCTGTGATTCGTTCTCCTTTAAAAAGGTAAGTGAATCCGGATTGCTTAATTCGAATGTTTCGTTGCGGCTCGCCGACCAGGTTGTCTGGTAATGTTTCCCGCTGTAAAAAGTTCCCTGGATGGTTTCTTTCTCCACCGAACCGGTCATCAAAAAAGCATGCGAACCATCGAAACAAGAAACATAAAAAGAAGATCCTTCGATCACGCCTTCCAGAAAGCGGTAATCGCCTGTTTCGGTCAAAAACGTTCCGGTAATCGTATTATTTATTTGATTGAATAAACCAACTGCCGTTTCCTGGTCGTTTGTTTTGGGTGAAAAATAAGCCTCCCACTTTCCGCCGATATCTGTTCCTGCAGCTGCCGGTTGAGCAGAACTGCTTTGCAAATGGGCCTCGAAAGGAATCCGGTAATTGTTGGCTTTGTTGAAATTGATCCAATAACCTTTTAAATGACGTTTTTTGGTAGCAACCACTCGCAGTTCAGAATCGAAATTCGGAAAGGAAAACACCAGCGAATCACCGGCTTTTTTCGTCGCTTTCAGCTCGATACGCTCTTCTGCATTACTGATAACCAACACCGTAGATTTCTGTTGTTTCTCCACTTTCAACCGCACAGGAAGCGCTGTGGTCTGGTTGAGTTGCAGACGCGCATTATAGACTCCCGTTTTGAGAGAAACCGACTGTGCAAGGAGAGCATTGGCGCTTATAAAAAGGGTGAAAGCACCAATTGTGATGAACTTCATTTTCTTTTCGATTGCAACGAAATTAGTTTTTTTATTTGTTACATAACACACCTGTGCAACCTTTTTCCTAAGTTTCAAGTCTAGATATTCAGCAAATGCTATGGACGATTTTACATTGGTATCAGAATGCGCCAAAGGAAACACCAGAGCACAGCGAGCGTTGTTTGATAAATTTGCTCCTAAAATGTTGGCGGTATTAATGCGATACCTGCGCAATACGGAAGAAGCGGAAGACACACTTCAGGATGGTTTTGTGAAAATTTTTCAGAAAATCGGCGAATTTAAAATGGAGGGTTCACTCGAAGGCTGGATTCGCAGAATCATGGTCAACACCGCTTTGGATATGTTGCGCAAGAACAAAAAACTGCTGGGCGACACACAACTAGACGATGTTTCGTACAAAGTGTCTTTTACCGACCATGGTTTTGATGAAATGAATGTAAATCATTTGCTCAAACTCATCGACGCGTTGCCCGACGGTTATCGTGTAGTATTCAACATGTTTGCTATAGAAGGTTATAGCCATAAAGAAATAGCCGACACATTAGGAGTAACGGAGAATACCTCCAAATCGCAATACTCCCGTGCAAGGGCCTTTTTACGCAATCAATTAGAAAAGATAGAAAGTGATTGAAAAAGATAACATACAAGAACTGTTTTCCAAGACATTGGGAAACCACACCGCGCCGGTAAGGCCCGAGCTGTGGAACGGTTTGCAAGCCAAAATGGCTGCAGCCGGAGTTTCTTCCGTTGCTGCAACGAAGGGTGTTTCTTTGCTCGCTAAGTGGATCATCGGAAGCGCTGCAGTTGCAACTACAGCTGTGGTGACCACGATTACCGTTCTTAATTCGAACGAAGAACCGAAACAAAAAGCACCTGAGCAACAACAAATAAGCACACCTGCAGTTACCGATCAGTCGGTTGCTGAATCAACAACACCGATCGCTTCGGTGGAAAGTAATGTAACAACAAATTCGGTGGTGAAGCCGGATGGAAATCAGATTTCTCCGATGGGTGGACAAGTCGTATTAGATTCGTTTACACCGTTTATCCCCGTGGAAAGAACAATTACACCGAACGAGTTGCCAATTGTTCCCCCAACCATTTTACCAAAAAACACGTCACCGACAGAGATAGAAGTAATCGGAATTCCGGAAGAATCCACAAATGATGTAACTCCCGCTGATGTGGTTGTTCCGAACACCGTTGTGAAAAACGACGAAGCAAGCATTGAATTCCCGAATGTATTTACTCCTTCGGTTCAGGACAACGCAAATGATGAGTACTTTATCAAATGCAAAAACATCGCCTCCATACACGTGATTATTCAAAACACGGAAAACCGATTGGTTTATGAAACCACTGATTTGAATTTCAGATGGAACGGACGCATCAACGGAACAGAAGATTTCGTCGAAAAAGGAACCTACGCATGTATAGCGGTTTACCAAGACTTAAATGGCAAAACCCACAAGAAGATAATACTGATTGATGTAAGATAAAAGGAAAGGTGAGCATCGAAATGCTCACCTTTCCTTTTTGAAATCAGTTCTGGAACGAAAACCACAGAATTTTTCTTTTACCATAGATGAACAGATTAGGCTCTCAGCCTAAGGCTGACTCGCTTAAATGTGCGCTGCCGTTAGGAGCGCAAAAAATCTGTGCATCTGTGGGAGACAAATAACAATCAGACCACCAGCGCCAAATCGATCTGGCGTCTGCGCGGGTGAACCTCCGTTATTTTCACTTTTACCGTATCACCGAAGTTGTAAACCTTTCCGGTTTTCTGGCCCACGATTACGTATTTCTTCGGGTCGAAACTAAAGCGGTCGCCCGGAATTTCCTGTAGCGGAACCATTCCCTCACACGCGTTTTCGTTCATGCGCACAAACAACCCGAATTCGGCAACACCTGTAACAATTCCCTCAAATTCTTCCCCGATCTTATCGTGAACAAACACCACCTGGAAATACTTGTTTGATTCGCGTTCGGCCTCAGTTGCTTTGCGTTCCTGGCGGGAAATGCGTTTACACACATCATCCAACACCGAGTTGTATTTGTGGGGTTTGTTTTCCAGTGTTTCCAGCAAAATGCGGTGAACCATCAAATCGGCATACCGGCGAATCGGCGAAGTAAAGTGAGAATAATACTCAAACGCCAAACCGTAATGACCGATATTGAGCGTTTCGTAAGTTGCTTTCGCCATACTGCGAATAGCCATTTGCTGAATGATACTGAATTCGTTTGTCAGGCGAATATCTTCAAGCAATTTATTGATGCTTTTGGCAACTTGTTCCGGAGTCGAAAACTCGAGTTCGTAACCGAAATGATCGATAAACACATTGAACAACGCAATTTTTTCCGGATCAGGTTTGTCGTGACAACGATAAACAAACGGAATAATATCCCGACCTTTTTTCGGTTCACCCACAAATGAAGCGACTCTTCGGTTGGCTAGCAACATGAATTCTTCGATCAGCTGATTGGCATCTTTTGACACCTTTACCATTACACCGATTGGCTCGCGTTTTTCATCGAGCTGGAAACGAATTTCCTCCGAAGCGATCATCAGTGCACCTTTTTTGAAACGTGCCTTGCGTAGTGTTTTAGCGATTTTATCCAGTAAATGCAATTCGGCTTTATATGGACCATCTGCTCCTTCCAGAATCACCTGCGCATCTTCATAAGCAAAACGATGGTCTGAATGAATCACGGTTTTCCCGAACCATTCGTTATAGATCTTCCCGTTTTCATCCAGTTCGAAAACCGCCGAAAAGGTAAATTTATCTTCATTTGGTCTGAGTGAACACACCATATTTGAAAGCTGTTCCGGCAACATCGGAATCACACGGTCGACCAAATAAACCGAGTTTCCGCGCTTGAGTGCTTCTTTGTCCATGGCGCTTTCCGGACGCACATAATGACTTACGTCAGCAATGTGCACACCAATTTCCCAGCGGCCGTTTTCGAGTTTTTTCACCGACAACGCATCATCAAAATCCTTGGCATCAACGGGGTCAATTGTAAACGTCAGAATGTCTCTGAAATCGCGACGTTTGGCAACTTCTTCCGGATCAAGAGCCATCGTTACCTGTTCGGCTTCCGACATGACAGTTGCATCAAATTCGATATCCAAACCATGGCTAACCAAAATGCTCAGCATCTCATTGTCGTGGAGCGAATTTCCGCCCAGCGTTTGGATCACTTCACCAAACGGGTGTTCAGATGTTTTGGGCCAAACAGTGATTTTAACCAGCGCTTTATCCTTGTTTTTGGCGCCGTTGAGGTTTTCCTTTGCGATAATAATTTCTACACCTGTTCTGGAATTATCCGGTAGCAGCATGGCAAATTTATCCTTCATAACAATGGTCCCCACAAACTGCGTGCGTTCGCGCGAAACCACTTCAACAATTCTTCCTTCACTCCGGTCCGTGCCACGTTTGGTAATGACCACTTTTACCGTATCACCATGAATGGCTTGTCCGATAGCATGGGGCGGAATAAAAATGTCTGTTGATTTTTTGTCGATCACTACAAAACCCGATCCTCGCTGCGTCAGTTCCAGTTCACCCTGAACAATTTCCTGCGTGTTGGAATAACGATATGTAGCGTGGCCGTCTTGTTTTAAGAAACCTTCTTTATTGAGTTCGGTAAGGATGGTAACCACCAATTTTCGTGATTCACCATCTTTTATGTGCAGTAACATACATACCTGCTTGTAATTAAGCAAAGCATCGGGTTGTTGTTGGAAAAGTCTGCGGATAATATGAAAAAGACTCGTTTTTAATTTCTTGTCTTTCGTGTCTTTTTGCTTCTTCGGTCGTTTATAGCCCATTCTTTTATTGTGTTTTTTCTTCCCACAGATGCACTCAGCCTCAGGCTAACTTGCCAATGTAATACAAGTGTTTTGGAAGAATTTATGTGTCTGCCTCAGGCGGACGCAAAATCTGTGTATCTGTGGTAAACAGTGTACCGGTCAGCCGATATACAGAGTTACCATCAGAGTTCCGGTAGTAAACCTAATTATTTATACTATTGCTAAATTAAGATTAATTCCCTGATGAAGGGTGGAATACCATTAATAGAACGTTAACTTTGAAGAAGTAAAAACATGAAAAACCAACAATCTTATGAATAAGCGAATAGAAGCAGCGTTGAATGATCAGGTTCAGAAAGAAAGTTCTTCTTCTCAATTTTACCTGGCGATGGCTTCGTGGGCCGAAAATAATGGCTTGAACGGAACCGCAAAATTTATGTACCAGCACTCGGATGAAGAGCGTTTTCACATGCTGAAACTCATCAAGTTTATAAATGAGCGTGGTGGGGTGGCAGTAGTTCCGGCTGTGGAGCAACCACCAAAAACATTCAAATCATTAGAGCGTGTTTTTGAATTGTTGCTGGAGCACGAATTACTGGTAACAGCCAGTATCAATGATGTGGTAGACGCATGTCTGCAGGAAAAAGATTATTCCACACACAACTTCATGCAATGGTACGTTTCTGAGCAATTGGAAGAGGAAGCATTGGCACGTGGTATCCTGGACAAATTACGTTTGATAGGAGGTGATAAAGGCGGATTGTATTTGTTTGACCGGGATCTTGAAAACCAGGCGGCAAAAGCAACGGCGCCCGGAACAGATAGCAAGGCATAAAATAATGCTGAAAACGAGCGGCCTGCGTTCCATGGAATAAAGGAATCATTATATTTATACAATGATCAATCGGTTATTGGGTCTTACTACAATGCTCTTTCTGAGCGCACTGGTGCATAGCCAGCTTGCCTATCGTTTCCGTAATTTCAGTATTACCGATGGTTTGTCGCAAAGTTCCGTTACCTGTATTGTTCAGGATGACGTTGGAACGCTGTGGATCGGCACTCAAGACGGCCTCAACCGGTTCGACGGCCGACAATTCGAACTCTTTACTTCCGATGATACCAAGGGGTTGGAAAGCGAATACATCCACTCTTCACTTAAAGCAAAAAACGGGAAGCTGTGGTTTGGTACTTCAAACGGACTTACGGGTTATGACCAGAACAAAGAGCAGTTTATTACTTATGGTGTAGGATCTAACAATCCGCTTTCCATCGAAGCAATCGCCGAAGCTGGTAATGGTGATTTGTGGTTGGGAACCTCTACACAGGGATTGGTGAAATGGGAAAACAAGACCAGGAAACTAAAGCTGGTGAATTCCAAGTTCCCCAGTAAACGCATTCTTTTTGTTCGTTTCCTGGATGATAACACGTTGTTGATCTCAACGGAAGATAAAGGCGTGTTCAGCTACAATATCAAAACAGGCCGTTGGTATAAAGTATTGACGAAAAAGAAAATTGAGAACTGGCTGGTAAACGATGCGGAATATTTCTCAGGAACCGTTTATATTCTCAGCACAAACAAAGGAATCTGGCTTTACGATTATACAACCAATACCGTTTCACCGTTTTTAACACAGATCGAACGAGATCTTGGTATCATTGAAATTGCGGACGTATTCCTGCGTTCAACCGACGAGATTTATATCGCTACGCAGAATAAAGGTTTGCTGACCGTGTTGAAAAACAATGGTGTCTATTCCATTCATCAAAGCAAGCAGGATATTTTCCAGAAAAACGCCTTGCTGTATGACGAAATCAACACGTTATTCCCGGACGAAAACGGCGCTATCTGGATCGGAACCTTGCGCGGACTGAGTTGTTTTGACCCGGTAAACCAGGGCTTTTTGGGAATTGGACCTTCTGGAAACCTGAAACTGGGGTTGCCATCGGCTAGTGTTTGGGCATTTGCTGAAGATCCAGACCAAAAACAGTTGTTTGTAGCCACTGATTTTGCGGTTTCGGTATTGGACCGGTCAAAAGGGTCGTTCCAGCAATATTACCTGGCAAAAGGTTCTGAAAATGATGAATCAAGCATCATGTCGCTGCTCTACATCAATGACCACGAGATCTTGGTAGGCTGCACCGACGGTTTGTATTTACTGTCCTACTTCGGTGCTGCGTACACCTTTAAAAAAGTCGAATACAAAAAGCTGGAAAACCCCACCAACTTTGACCGTATATACAAGATTCTACACTACAAAGACAGTCGTTATTTCTTAGCGACCAAAGGAGGTGTGCTCCTATACGATCACGCCAAAAAAACAACGGTCAGTTTTGTACACGATTCCAAAAAACCAAAGAAAACACTTGGAGCAGGTGTATGCCGTTTGGCTTATAAAGGAATAGATGGCACCATTTATTTCGGAACAAGTACTGGCGGATTGCATGTGTTGAAAACAGATAATAACGGGGAACTTTCTATCGTTCCTTTCCGCTACAACGCACAGCTGGCGATTATTACGAAAGATTATGTTTCGGCGTTGTATCAGCCTACGAAAACCGATTTGTGGATCGCAACTACAGGTTCGGGCTTGCTCTACATGAACTTTAAAACGGGTAAAGTAGACAGCTTCTCGAAAAAGGACGGTATTCCCAATAACTTTGTATACGGAATTGTACCGGACGCCAACGGAGATCTATGGATTAGCACCAACAAAGGGTTGGGTAAATTTGATCCGGACGACAATTCGTGCATTAACTTCTCGGAAGTCCACGGACTCATGAGCAATGAGTTTAATACCGGAGCATATTTGGCTTCAAAAACGGGAGAATTGTATTTCGGAGGAATTGCCGGCTACAACTTTTTCAACCCGCTGACAATGAACAAGCAGCAGCGGCCGCTGGAAATCCGGTTTACCAAATTCAAGCTCGACAAAGACTGGTTGCACCCGGATGATAAAGATGCGCCGTTCAAAAAAACAATTTCAGAAGTAAACAGGATCGAGTTACCCTACGACCAGCGAAGTTTTACCTTGCACTTTGTCGCTTCCGACCTCATGAATCCGGAATTGCTGGAATACAAATACCGCCTGAAAGGTTCCGACGAAGAAACCATCTTTTTGGGTAGCACCAACGAAATCCGGTTCAACTCACTTTCTCCCGGCACCTATACATTGGAAGTTTACGTGCGCCGAACGGATGGTGAATGGATTTCTTCGCCCGCGACGCTCGATATTGAAGTAGCATCACCGTTTTGGTGGAAGTGGTGGTTTTGGGTGATTGCAGCCATTGTGATCGCACTGGTTACGTATGGTGTCATTCGTGGCAGAATAGAACAGGCCCGCAGGGAACAGGTGCGGCTGGAAATGAAAATTGTGGAGCGGACCAAGGAAATCCGGGCGCAAAACGTGAAGATCGAATCGCAAAAACGGATCATCGAGGAAGAGAAGAACAAGGTTGAAGAACAAAAACGGTTGTTGCAGATCGAAAAGGACAAGTCGGAAAAACTCCTTCGGAATATCATTCCCGAATCTACAGCAGAAGAACTCAAAACAAAAGGCCGGGCATCGGCGCGAGCGTATAAAACTGTTTCGGTGTTGTTTACCGATTTTGTGGGTTTCACCAAAAGTGCCGAGCGGATGAAACCGACTGAGTTGGTGAACCGGTTGGATATTTATTTCCGGAAGTTCGATGAAATCATTGTGCGCAATAACCTTGAAAAAATCAAAACCATCGGCGACGCGTATATGTGTGCCGGCGGAGTGCCCGTGCGCAATAATACCAATCCGATTGATGCGGTATTGGCCGCCTTACAGATCCAGGATTACATGCTGCTGCTGCGCAATGACGCCATTGCCAACAATACCGAATACTGGGAATTGCGCCTTGGAATTAACACCGGTGAAGTAACGGCTGGTGTAATCGGATCAGAGCGTTTGGCATACGATATTTGGGGCGCGACCGTAAACCAGGCGCAGCGCATGGAAATGATGGGCGAGCCGGGCAGAGTAACCATTTCGGGCGCGACCTTTAAGCTGATCGAACCGTATTTTGAATGTACGTTCCGTGGAAAAGTGCAGTCGAAAAGTAAGGGAATGATCGATATGTTTACGGTTGAACGCATCAAACCCGAACTTTCGGTCAATGGAGAAGGCTTGTTGCCAAATGACCGTTTTCAGCAAATCGTGAACCTGCACTTATATAGTAGTATCAATTACTACAAGGCAGAACGCCACATTATGAAAGTGCTTGAGCGCGGATTATCGTCAAAACTGCATTACCACAGTATCGCGCATACCAAAGATGTGGTGCGTGCCGTGGAACGTTATGCTTTATTGGAAGGTGTGACCGATGAAGGTTTATTCCTCTTGAAATCGGCAGCGACCTATCACGATGCGGGGTTTGTGGAAAACTATGAGCTCAACGAACCGATCGGTGCGCGCATGGCCGAAGAGATCCTGCCGAAATACGGTTATTCCGAACAACACATTGCGCAAATCAAGGAACTGATCTTCGTAACGCAGATTCCGCATAAGCCGAAAAATCACCTTGAGCAGATCATTTGCGATGCCGACCTCGATTATTTAGGACGGGATGATTTCCATGAAATTGCCGACAAACTGCGCCGCGAATTAAAAGAGCACGGTAAAATCGATAGTGACCGCAAGTGGGACCAATTGCAGGTTTCTTTCCTGCGCATGCATGTGTATTTCACACCGACAGCCATCGCCAGTCGCCAGGAAAAGAAGAACAAGAATCTACAGGAAGTGCTTGATCGTTTGGAACGCGATGAATATGAGGATTAGGGATTTCTCACTTTTTCTTCCCACAGATACTTGGATTTTTGCGCTCCTAACGGCAGCGCAGATGGTAATATTTTACTAATGATATTATTGTAAATAGCGAGTCCGTTAGGCGAGTCTTATCTGTGCATCTGTGGGAGATCTTTTTACGAGATTTATGGTAGGATCAAATCTCCACCCCCATAAAACAAACATCATCCACCTGATCTTCGGATCCTTTCCACTGAAAGAAAAAATCTTCCAGGAGCTGCTGCTGGCGAATCAACGATTCGTGACGAATGCTCAGAATATACTGACGCACGACGGGAGTTTTCATTTTTTTACCTTCACCTCCTCCAAATTGATCGGCATAACCATCGGTAAACAAGTAGAGGCGGTCACCGGATTTTAACGAAAGATCGTGTGTTGAAAAAGGTTCGTAACGATCAAATTTTCCAACTGGGGCTTTATTTCCTTTTACGATTTCAAAATCATCGGCATCGGGGCGCAAGATCCACAACGCGTGGTGCGCTCCGGCAAATTGAACGGCAGAGAGATCATTGGAAAACGATAAAATTCCGACGTCCATACCATCTCTTACCTGGCTTTCAGAAGTGTGCTGGTTAAAATTTTCCACCACCAACCTGCGCGTTTCATCCAGTAATTCACCGGGAATGGTGTGCTTCATTTCGCGGACTGCCCGGTTCATCGCGTTGGAGCAAACAATACTCACCATTGCGCCCGGAACTCCATGACCTGTGCAATCGCAGCACGCGAGGAGGTAACCCAAAGTGGTTTTTTCAAACCAATAAAAATCGCCGGCAACAATGTCTTTTGGGAAATAACTCACAAACGACTTCGGAAAAACGCTCTTGATTCGTTCCTTTTCGGGAAGAATGGCTTCCTGCAAGCGCTTGGCGTAACGAATACTTTGCAAAATCTCGGTATTCTGGTGTTCAATAATAGCGTTGGTGGCAGCAAGTTTATCGTGCGATTTTTTCTTGAACCGGTAGCGATTGAACACAAAAAACACTGTGATGGAAAGCAACAGAATCCCGACACCTCCGGTAATGAGGTACAAACGAGTTGATTTCTCCGCGAATTTCTTGTCTTGTTCCAGCAGCATAATTCGCTGATTGTTTTCCTTGATCGAAATAGCGGCTTCCATTTCAGCCATTTTTTTGGAAACCTTTTGGTTAAATAACTCCGTGCTTAATTGGACGTACTGATTTTGGTAATAAAACGCGCTGTCGTACAAACCTCTTGTTGCCAAAATCTTTGAATACAAAAACGCCGCATTTTTGATTTCTTCCTTCGCGCCGATTTCGTTAGCTATGTTATAGGCCAGTAACGAAAAATAAGCCGCCGAATCGGGTTGTCCTGTTGCCCGCTTTGCCTTGGCCAGATCTACGTAACTGATCGCGAGGCCTTGTAGATCCTCCAGATACAGCTTTAGTTTGATCGCTTTTTGTAAATACCGTTCCGCGGCCCAAAAATTCCCGCGTTTCAGTTCAATTGTTCCAAGCACGTCATAAGCGGTTGATTGGACATATTGGTCCTCATTTTCTATACCGAGCCGCAAGGCGTTTTTTGCGCTTGATTTCGCGCCCGAATAACCTTCCATTTCCAGGTAAAGCTTCGAAAGGTTCGCATACGAATCGCCTTTCGTGATCTTATCACCATGTTTCAACGCTCCTTTGAAATAGGACATCGCTTTCTCGTAGTTTTGCTGCTGTAAATGAATAGCGCCCAAACCGTTCAGGCACATTGCCCTTCCTTTGGAATTATCGGTTTTATTAAACAGCGATTGTGCCCGGCTGATATGTTCTACCGCAGAGCCATATTTTCCTTCCAGAATTTCCAGGTCACCGGTATAAAATAGCGCCCAGGCTTTTCCGTCTTCATCATGAATTTTTTCGGCTAATTTTTGAGCCTTTACCAAAAACTCCCGCCCGAGTTCATATTTATCCGAGTAATAATGGCATGTTCCCAAATCGAGCAATGCCTGAACGCGGGCCTCACTACTCGGGTTCGAAATTTTCAATTCGCGATTGGAAAACTCCAGCGCTTTTTCCGGATTACTAAAAATATACGTATCTACCGAATCGTGCAGTGAAACCGCAGCTTGCTGAGCTGATGCGCCCAAGCAAAAAAGAAGAAAGATACACGCTGGAAGACGCTTCATTTTTTACGCATTACAAAACGATTGACATAAAAATAGGTGATAAACAGCAAGCCGAGGATAAAAAAACCGGTGGCATAAGGCCGGGTGGTATCATTGGCGAAAAACTCACCCAGCATCCATACCGAGTTGGCCAGGATCCAGCAAACAACAGCCAGGTTATGAAATAGTTCCGAACGGTTTTTGCGTGTCATGATAGTGATGAAAATGGCCACCAGCACCGTTGGCACAATCATGATGGTACCCATCAGTTTGAAATCGGCGACCCAGCAAAGGTCTTTTAACAACCACAACAGAATGTGGAAGTTTTCATAAGTGCGCACTTTCGTTGAAACAACAGATGGTGTATCGTTTTCCTCCATGTAACTTCAATTTTCACGTCGGGACGTAGTAGTTTTTCCAAAACCCCACAATCCGGTTTGGGATGTTTGCCCTAAATGTACTATTTTAGAGTAAACTACGTTTAGAATTTTAAACAACGTTCTAATACTTTGGCATTGGTTTTGCAAGTACGTTTTGACCTATTAATGAAAATTAGTCATGAAAAAAGGAATGTATATTGTTGTGCTGCTCGTAATTGCAGCATTTATAACAAGTAGTCAACTGGTAACTTATCCAAGTGTTACCAACGAATCGTTTCAGGTGGGCGAGAAATTGCGCTACCGGATAACTTACGGTTTTGTGGATGCCGGTGAAGCGACACTGGAAGTAAAATCGACCACAAAAAAAGGAACAGGCTCACGCGAATTGGTGCATGTAAAAGGAACGGGTAAAACACTCGGCGGATTTAATGCGGTATTCAAAGTGAATGATACATACGAAAGTTACATCGACAAGAAAGGAATCTTTCCATGGCAGTTTGTGCGTCGTGTAGATGAGGGCGGCTATAAGATCAACCAGGATTACACCTTCAAACACGATAAACTGAAAGTAGACAACGGCGACGGAAAAGAGTTTACCATTCCGGTGGGAATCCAGGACATGATCTCGTCTTTCTATTATGCACGAACACTTGATTTCAAGAACGTGAAGAAAGGTGATATTTTTGAGTTCAAGTGTTTCATGGACGACAAGGTTTGGCCGTTGAAAGTGAAATACGTGGGTGATGAGGTAATTCATATCCGCAAAGGGAAGTTCGCTTGTAAGAAGTTTGTTCCGGTGGTGCAAACAGGGCGTTATTTCAAGAGCGAAAACGATGTGAACTTCTGGGTAACGGACGACAAAAACCGCATTCCGATTCTGATTCGTGCTAAGATTCCGGTTGGAATCGTGAAACTGCACCTTGTGGAATGGTCAGGACTGAAAGAAGACCTGGTAAAAGTGAAGAAATAGTACAACTTAAGAGCTTGTTTTTAGATCAAACTTCAAACAGGCTCTTATTTCCAATAAAGCCATCAATCGGTAACAATCCGGTTGGTGGCTTTTTCGTTTGGGGTTTTCGGGATATCGTATCAGCCTCAAGATGATTCCGAACAGCCAAATTCCCGAACATTGTTTTCAAAAAGTAGTTTATTCCTATTCAACGGAACGATCCCAAAACAAATATATTCACAAATCCAACCCCAATAAACAAAATAAAAACATCCTAAAAGTTTAGTTTTGTGATAAATTTCACAAATTTGTTTACTATTTATACACCTGTTTGATTTACTTTTGTCTAAACGGCACATAGGATGGAATTCTCACCTGAGGTACAGCAACGTTTGATGCTCCTCAAAGAAAAATATGACGCACAGGGCCAGGACCTGTTACCTTATCTTGATGGTTTATTGCACGCAAAAACGGTCACTTACTGGGATTATATCCAGGTAGACACCCTATTGTCGCTTCAGAAAACGTCGACTGATTTTCCGGATGAAACCATTTTCGTGGTGTATCATCAGATTACGGAATTGTACTTTAAACTGGCATTACACGAGTTTAAGCAATTGGGCGAACTGGAAAACATGACAGCTACGTTTTTCATCGCACGAGTGAAACGGATCAACCGTTATTTCGAAGCACTGACCAAAAGTTTTGAGATTATGATCGACGGAATGGAACGCGAACAGTTCCTGAAATTCCGTATGACATTGCACCCGGCTTCGGGTTTTCAATCGGCGCAATACCGGAAAATCGAAATTTGTTCAACCGATTTCTTGCAACTGACGCACAAAGATGTGCGCGGATCATTTACCGGCGACGAACCGATCGACCAAATGTTTGAACACGTTTACTGGAAGGAAGGCGCAACGGATGCTGAAACGGGTAAAAAAACCCTGGCTTTGGAAGATTTTGAACGTCGTTACAAAGATGAATTTATTGAACTGGCCGAAGAGCAGCGCACCAAAAATTTGTGGCAATGTTACCTGCGTCTTTCACCTGAAGAACAAAATCAGATCGAAGTGATCCAGGTGATGAAACAAAACGATATCAATGTGAATGTAAACTGGCCGTTGATGCACTATAAATCGGCAGTGAAATATTTGCAACATAACCAGGGTGACATTCCTGCAACGGGTGGAACCAACTGGCAAAAATACTTGCCTCCGCGCTTCCAAAAACGTATTTTCTATCCGCTTTTATGGTCGGAAGAAGAAGTGGCTCAATGGGGAAAATCATGGGTAGAATCGGTATTGGCTTAGGCTGAACATTCTCAAAAGAAAATGATTTTATAGTGGGGGCGTGATTAATCGCGCCCCCACTCATATACACCTGTCGCACCAACAAAAAGTCTTACCTTTGCCTCATGATACGTTTGCTCTTGCTTTCGGGTGTTTTTGCAGTATTGTTGGCCGCAGGTAGTGTGGAACGAAAAGGACAATTGCCCAAGGAACTCAAAGAGGTTTCCGGATGGGTTTTCGTCAACGACACCACATTGATCGCACACAACGACGGCGGTAACGAAGCAATTCTTTATGTACTCAACCTCGATGGAAGCATTCGCCACCAAACCCGTCTAAGCGGAATCGAGAACATCGATTTTGAAGACATCACCACCGATGGAAAAACGCATCTCTACCTGGGCGATTTTGGAAATAATAACAACGACCGCACCGATCTGGCGGTTTATAAACTCAACATTCAGGAAGTTCTGACCAAAGAAGCAGTAACCGGCAAAGCCATTCGTTTTTCCTACGCAGAACAAAGCACCTTTCCAGCCGCTGAAAAGGAACGATATTTCGATGCCGAAGCCATGGCTTATTACAACGATTCGATCTGGATCTACACCAAATGCCGCGCGGTTCCTTTCGATGGAAAATGCATGATCTACGGGCTTCCCACCGCACCTGGAACATACAAGGCCAAACGCAAAACGTATCTCAAAACCGGGAAACGCAGCTGGTTATTCGATTCGGTAACGGCAGCCGAGATTCACAAAAAAGAATTGCATTTGCTCACCTATTCCAAAATACTCATTTACACCATTGGCGCTGACGGAAAAGGAACCTTCAAAACCCAGATTTCCATCAATCCAGTTACGCAAAAAGAAGCATTGGCGGTGAAAAAGAACAGGAAAATTTATGTGGCTGACGAATACCAGAAAATCATTGGCGGCGGAACCATTTTCGTGGTGACCCAAAAGGAAAAGAAACTATGAATTTACACGATTATGACGCGGTCATTTACGATATGGATGGCGTACTTACCGATTCGGAACCAATTTGGAAAATTGCCATGGAGGAAGTGTTTGCTTCGGTGGGCTGCACGCTTACCCGAAACGACTTTCAGCGAACCGTTGGTTTACGTATTGATGAGGTAGTTACGTATTGGTACTGCGTTGCTCCGTGGGAACTGGCCTCACCGCAAGAAGTGGAAAAACGGATCATCCAACGAATGATCGAGCTGTTGACGGAAAGAGCGGTGCCCTTACCCGGCGTGATCGAATCACTTGACTTTTTTAAAGCACAGGGAAAAAAAATAGGATTGGCGACCTCGTCGTATGAGATCCTGATCGAAACCATTCTCAAAACCCTTGACATCAAACATTACTTCGAGCAGGTGCATTCGGCCGAACGCGAACTATTCGGAAAACCGCATCCTGCCGTGTATTTAACTACTGCGCAGCAATTGGGAGTTCCTCCGCAAAAGTGCCTGGTAGTTGAAGATTCACTCAACGGGATCATTTCTGCAAAAGCGGCGCGTATGACGGTGATTTGTGTTCCCGAAAAAAGTCATTCACCCGAACCGAAACTGATGCTGGCCGACGTGCAATTTGATTCGTTAACCGATGCGGTTCATTATTTTCGACAACAAATTTCAGGCGTATGTTAGTACAAATCGACGATAAAATCCTCTCAACCGAGTTATTCGAACGCAAGTTTGTGTGCGATCTAAATGCTTGTAAAGGAGCGTGTTGCGTAGAAGGGGATGCCGGCGCGCCATTGACCATGGAAGAAGTGGATATCCTGGAAGAAATCTACGAAGATGTAAAACCGTATATGCGTCCGGAAGGAATTTCAGCCGTGGAAAAAGAAGGCGTTTTTTACATGGATATGACCAACGAACCGGCCACCACGCTTGTTAATGGTGCCGAATGCGCCTTTGTATATTTCGATGATCAGGGAATTACGAAATGTGCTATCGAAAAAGCGTATTTAGAAGGAAAAACGACCTGGAAAAAACCGATTTCATGTCATTTATACCCCATTCGCGTAAAAGATCTGGGCGATTCCATTGCGTTGAACTACGACGAATGGCCGATCTGCAAACCCGCATGTGCCTGCGGTGAAGAATTAAATGTTCCGGTCTTCCGCTTTTTGAAGGAACCGCTTATTCGTGCTTATGGCGAAGAATTTTACAACGATCTGCTGCAGGTGGAGAAAGAATTGAAGGGCTAAAAACTTCGCTTCCTATTCAAAACGGACAGACAAAAGTCATATTTTGTTATCATAGAGTCAGTATCTTTAGACAAGAAAGACGTCGTGATTATGATTCAAAGAATTGCTGCCATTACCTTATTGCTGCTGCTGTTTGGTTGCTCGGGGGAACAAGAGGTTATTAAACCGTCGGTTGAAACCATTACAGAATCTATTTATGCTTCCGGGGTTATCAAAAGCGAAGGTCAATACCAGGTTTTTGCCACCGTGAATGGAATTGTAGAAAAAGTGTTTGTGGAAGAAGGGGACACCGTAGTAATGGGCCAACCGCTTTTTTCACTGGCCAATGCGGTACAGCAACTCAACAACGAAAACGCATTGCTCACGGCATCATTTTACGACCTCAACGCCAACCAGGAGAAAATCAACGATGCAGAGCAATTGGTTGGTTTGACACGTGATAAAATGCGAAACGACAGCTCGTTGTATGCGCGCCAACTCTCACTTTGGAAACAAAATGTGGGTTCAAAAGTAGAACTCGAACAACGCGAGCTAGCCTTCGAAAATTCGAAAAACACCTACCAGTCGGCAATTGTAAAATACAATGATCTCAAACGACAGTTAGCGTTCAACGCTTCTCAATCCAAAAAAAATCTACTCATCGCCCAACAAATCAACAACGATTATGTGGTGAGAAGTGAACTCAAAGGGATTGTTTACAATGTGTCGAAGCGGAAGGGAGAATTGGTAAGCCCGCAAACACCTATTGCCGTGGTTGGAGATGCCAGCAAGTTTATTCTGGAAATGCAGGTAGACGAATACGATATCACTCAAATCGAAAAAGGGCAACAAGTGATTGTTTCAATGGATAGTTACCAGGGAAAAACCTTCGAAGCGCGGGTTACAAAGATCAACCCGATGATGAATGAGCGAACCAAATCGTTTACCGTAGAAGCCACTTTTGTAAAACAACCACCGGTGTTGTTTCCCAATTTCAGTTTCGAAGCCAATATCGTGCTGCGCTCCAGGAAAAATGCATTGCTCATTCCGCGAGCATTGTTGTTGCCTGATAATACGGTGCTTTTGGCGAACGGTGAAAAAAGAAAGGTGACGGTTGGCTTGAAAGATTACCAGCAAGTGGAAATCACGTCCGGTTTGAAAGCAACGGATGAATTGATGCAACCGGAAGAATGAACCTGAAACTCATCATAAGCGTATCGCGGTCTTTACTAATGGCGCGTCTGAAGCAAACCCTGATTGCCGCAATCGGCGTGACCTTCAGTATCACCATGTTTATTACACTGCTCAGTTTTATGGGCGGGCTGAACAGCATGCTCGACGGTTTGGTGATTAACCGGACGCCTCACGTGCGCCTGTACAACGAAATCCTTCCCGCCAAACACCAGCCGATCGATGCTTCATCCGATTATCAGGAAGGCTATAATTTTGTGAGTTCTATCAAACCGAAAAACGAACGACCCGATTTACGCAATAGCGGAGCCATTATTAACACGCTGCGGAACGACAAACGCGTACTGGGTGTTGCCCCGAAAATCAATGCGCAGGTGTTTTTCAACGTAGGATCAATCGACCTTACCGGTGTTATCAACGGAATAGATGTAGAAGAAGAAAACAGGCTGTTTACCTTCAGTGATTATGTGGTGGCCGGTGATTTTATGGATTTGAAAAACACACCCAACAGCATCATTCTGGGGAAAGCCCTGGCCGAAAAAATGCTGGCTTCCGTTGGTGACGTTGTACAGATAACCACATCACGGGGCGAACGCATCCAACTCAAAGTGGTGGGCTATTTTCAATCCGGATTGCAAGACATTGATAAAGTGCAAAGTTACGCTTCACTCAACACAACTCAGAAAATGCTGGGCGTTCCCAATAGTTATATTACCGACTTACAGGTCAAGCTCATCGACTTGAACGAAGCACCCGCTTTGGCCAAAGAAATGGAAGCAACCTTTGATGTGGAAGCCATCGATATTCAAACGGCCAATTCTCAATTCGAAACAGGCAGTTTTATCCGGACCCTTATTTCGTATGCAGTTGGAATCACCCTGTTGGTTGTGGCCGGGTTCGGGATTTACAATATTCTGAACATGATGATTTACGAAAAAATGGATTCCATTGCAATTTTGAAAGCGACCGGTTTTTCGGGCAAAGATGTTAACCGCATTTTTATAACCATCGCCATGACCATCGGTTTGGTAGGAGGTGTTTTCGGGCTGCTTTTCGGCTTGGGACTTTCAGCCATCATAGACCAAATTCCGTTTAATACGGAGGCTCTGCCAACCATTAAGACTTACCCGGTAAACTACAACCCGAAGTTTTATATTATAGGTGGCATATTTTCATTGGTCACGACTTATTTTGCAGGTTATTTTCCTTCGCGTAAAGCTAGTAAGGTAGATCCTGTAGTTATTATTAGAGGCAAATAGCATGGAACAAATTATTCTTGAAACCAGGCATATCAACAAATACTTCCATGATCCGGTGACGGTTCAGGTGCTGAAGGATATTTCGTTTTCCATCCACAAAAGCGAGTTTGTTTCCATCATCGGAAAATCGGGTTGTGGAAAATCGACCTTGCTCTACATTCTTTCTACCATGGATACCGATTATGATGGGCAATTGTTCATTGACGGGCAATCAATCAGGGGGAAAAAAGAAGGTGAATTGGCCTTTATCCGCAATGAAAAAATCGGGTTTGTGTTTCAATTTCACTACTTACTCAATGAATTTTCGGTCCTTCGGAATGTAATGCTTCCCGGATTAAAATTGGCGAAGTACTCTGAAAAGGAAATAGAGCATAGAGCCTATGAAAAACTCCGGGTTCTGGGGATCGAAAACGAAGCGCTCAAAAACCCCAATCAACTTTCCGGCGGACAAAAACAACGTGTTGCCATTGCGCGCGCGCTGATCAACGATCCACTCATCATCATGGGTGATGAACCAACCGGAAACCTTGACAAAAAAAACAGTGAAATTGTTTTTGCTATTTTTAAGGAATTAGCCGAAGAATACCATCAATCGTTACTCATTGTAACCCACGACAATAGCTTTGCAGAACGAACCCATCGCATTATCGAAATGGAAGACGGAAACATCATTCGGATGTAATAAATCATCCAAAAAGTCGATTAGAGCGTTCAAAACGAAACATTTATCGGGTTTTTCTTTCTCGTTTCCAAATAAATGCGTTTCTTCGTTCACCAATACAAAAACAACGATATGTCACAAGAAACTGATCTACTAGACAGCAATTTTGTTGCCCCTGCTCAATACAAAGAGTTTGATTTCCCGATTGAATTTTCATTCAAAATCGGAACATTGGCCAATGATTTTATTGCTACCGATGCCAACGGAAAAACCATCGCTTATGTACGTCAAAAGATGTTCAAGTTCAAGGAAGCGATCATGATTTATACCAATGACAAGAAAACGGAGTTGTTGTATAAAATCAATGCCGACCGTATGATTGACTTCAACGCCAGTTATAGCTTTACTGATGCTAATGACAAAGTGTTGGGCCGCGTTGGTCGTCGTGGAATGCGTTCTTTATTGAAAGCACATTACGAGATTTTCGACAATGAAAACAAAACGGAATATTCGATCAAGGAAGAAAATCCGTGGAGTAAAGTATTTGATGCATTGCTGTGCGAAGTTCCGTTGTTGGGAATGTTCTCTGGGTACATGTTCAACCCGAAATATGGTGTATTTGACAACGACGGAAAAATCTTTGCCCGTTTATCGAAAAAACCGTCGTTCTTCGGTCGTCGTTTCAAACTGGAAAAACTCGAAGAGCTTCCTGAAGGTGATGGCGAGCGCATGATGCTGGCTTTGATGATGATGATTTTGCTGGAACGCAGAAGAGGATAATTAAATTTCCCATGGGAAATGAAAGCTCATTCACGATTGGTGGATGGGCTTTTTTTTGTTGAATTTTTGAAATTAATTTAAAGGACTCCAAACATTCTCTCTCTCCAATCAGCTACCCTTTTCACCAGAAAACCAGCCGTTTTTAATTTCCAAATACCGTAAATAGGCGATTGCCGGTTCCCGGGTTTATGTCCAACTTTGTTTCTGTATTTAAATGATTAAAACAGTCATTTTGAAACAGGGATTTACTAACTGCTACTTTCACTTAGGAAAAACCGCAAATTGGGTGTTTTTACGACAATCAGTTTGCGGTTTTGTTTTTCGGACTTAGCAGAAATTCAGCGACCTAAATTTTGTACTTTTGCCCCATGAAAAACGGACTTCTCGCACTGCTGCTCCTCGTTTCCGGAAACCTGAACGCACAAACCACCGAGTCTCTCACGCCTAAGTCAGAGTCTTTTGATGTCAACTATTATTCTGTGCAACTGAAACCCAAACAGATTCCTGGAATGATGGGAATTCAATCGTTTGCGTTCGGACAAGCGGAAGGCAAATGGGTACTGGTTGGCGGACGATTAGACGGTTTGCACCGCCGGCAACCTTTCGCGGCTTTTGATTCCATCGGTCACAACAATCACATCATTGTCATCGACCCGAAAAGCAACGAGTTGTGGAAAGCATCCGTAGATCAATTACCTGCAAACCTGCGCGATCAGCTG
The DNA here is from genome assembly GCA_002243285.1 of Candidatus Fluviicola riflensis. Classification (GTDB taxonomy): domain Bacteria; phylum Bacteroidota; class Bacteroidia; order Flavobacteriales_D; family Crocinitomicaceae; genus Fluviicola; species Fluviicola riflensis. Next base: position 4,378,703 of record CP022585.1, read on the forward strand.
AAAGGAACGAATATCAATTTCGCCCAAAACGGCGATCAATTAATTCTGGTTGGCGGTTACGGAATCGGTGAATTGGCGGATGATCACCAAACCTTTCCGTTTGTTACCACAGTACAACTTCCGGCACTGATCAAAGCGGTTCAGGCCAATCAACTGGAGGCATCGTTGTTTCACCAAACGTATGATTCACTGGCAGCAGTTACCGGCGGCCAGTTGCTTCGCATGGATTCTGTTTTTTACCTGGTGGGTGGCCATCGTTTTGATGGCAGGTATAATCCTGCTGATCGGCCCACATTTGTGCAAACGTATACGAATAGCGTTCGTAGGTTTACACTCGATGAGGTAGGAAACCCGACATGGTTGCCCGCTTTTACAGATTCGGTGAACATGCACCGCCGTGATTTTAATGTGGTACTCAATCAGCTTCCTTCAGGGAAAACAAGCCTCACTGCATTCTCGGGTGTTTTCCAATACAATGTGGATTTACCGTTTCAAACGGCGATCGACATTACCGAAAACGGGTTGGCCGAACAGTCTGGTTTTTACCAATATTACAACCATTACCACTGCGCCGATGTGAGTTTGTTTGACCCTAAAACCAACGAAATGCACACCCTGTTGTTTGGCGGAATTGCGCAATATTACGACAGTTTGGGAACCTTGGTCCAGGACAATGGCGTTCCGTTTGTGAGCACAATTTCGCGGGTAACTCGTCAACCCGACGGAAGCATGACCGAATACAAATTCCCGGTAGAGATGCCAGCATTGCTCGGAGCAGGTTCAGAGTTTATAGCTTCGACTGATTTACCGCGAACCGATAACGGAGTTGCCATTTTCGAAGCTAGTGCAGACAGTTTGTTTTTAGGAACCATTGTTGGTGGAATTGCCAGCACGGGGCGGAATATTTTCTGGATCAACGACGATGAAGAAAGCAGTGCTTCCAGCGGAATGTTTGATGTTTACCTGGTAATGAATTCAGGGTTTCGGCGCCAAAATTTGGCCAGTAATAATCCGTTGCATTTACATGCTGTACGTCATGCTAGTGAGCCGCGCTATCAAGTGCAATTCACATTGGAAAAACCAAGTACTGTAGCCGTTGAATGGACGAACCAAAAAGGAAAAGTGAAACACAAAGCGGTGATCAATGCTGCTGCCGGCAAACAAGTGTATCCTGTTTTTCTGCCAAAGAAACCGGGTTTTTGCCGCATTAAACTAACGGTTGAAAACCAAGGGCCGGTGGAGTTGTATTTTCTGATTCCGGAAGAAGACTGACCAATGTTGAATGCTTAATTTTGAATGTTGAATGAAGGTCGCGATCAGAACCAAAAGTCCAATTCAACATTAAGCATTCAAAATTTATCTTAAGAAAATCGCCTTAGCGATTTTAGTCCATGAATAGCGCCTTCAATTCCGTAGCATCCGACGGCTTCATTTTTCCGGCAAGGATCAGCGACAATTGTTTTCTGCGCAGCGCACTTTCGTAACGTTCTTTTTCTTCGTCAGTTTCAGGAATCAGTTCGGGAACCTGGATCGGTCCGCCGTTTTGGTCAACCGCCACGAACGTATAGATCGCTTCGTTTGATTTGGAACGTTTTCCACTCACATGATCTTCTACAAACACGTCTACGAAAACTTCCATCGACGAGTTAAACGCACGTGAAACCTTAGCCTCCAATGTTACGATCGACGCATGGAAGATCGGTGAATTAAACGAAACGTTGTTTACCGAAGCCGTTACAACTACTCTTCTGCTGTGACGATGTGCCGAAACGCTGGCAATCACGTCCATCCACGCCAACAACTGGCCTCCGAAAAGATTCCCCAGGGTGTTCGTGTCGTTTGGAAGTACAACTTTAGTAGTAATAGCAAGTGTTTCAGATGCTTTTCTTGCTTTCATGGGATGAAATTTGGTTCAAAATTACGGCTTATTTACGGGATCGTGTGTGAACAGCCGAAAAAACGGAGATTTTACATTGAGACAACTTCCACAATAAATGGTAATAGCTATATTTACCGAATCAATTGACGTCATGGAGAAACTGATAACTGCTTTCCCGCAGAATATTACGGATGCGCTCAACATAGCAGCGAATATTAAATTGCAACCTTCCAAACACCGCATCGAAAATGTGGTGATTTGCGGAATGGGTGGCTCCGGAATTGGCGGAAAATTAGTTGCTCAGTGGACGCAGGCAGAATGTCCGGTTCCCGTATTTTCGTTCCAGGATTATCATTTACCCGCTTTTGTTGGCCCGCACACGTTGGTGATCGGTTCTTCTTATTCGGGCAATACCGAAGAAACACTTATCGCGGTTGAGGAAGCGCATGAACGCGGAGCACACATTGTGGCGATCTGTTCCGGAGGACAAATCCAGGAATTCTGCTCAGCTCACAACTATGATTGCATCGTTGTTCCGGGTGGAAATCCGCCACGTACTGCAGTTGGTTTCTCAATAGTACAATTAACCGCTATTTTCGTGCAATTGGGATTGGCTTCTGCTGACCGGATGACGGAAATCGAGTCGGGAAGAAAACTGATCGTTTCCGAACTGGATGTCATTCACGCCGAAGCGAAAAAAATTGCGGCATTCCTTCATGGTAAAGTTCCTGCGATTTATGCCGGAGCCAATTACGAAGCGGTTGCCGTTCGAACGAAACAACAATTCAACGAAAACTCCAAAGAACTTTGCTGGCAACACGTGATCCCGGAAATGAACCACAACGAACTCGTTGGCTGGGGAGGTGGTGATGATCGTTTTGCGGCGTTGTTCCTGCAAACCGGTGATTTAACGCCACGCAACCAACGTCGTTTTGACATTTCGGTTGAGTTGGTGAGTGCCAAAACAAAACAGATTCACATTGCCCACGCCAAAGGCTCCAACCAGATCGAACGCAGCTTGTACCTGATTCACCTCGTAGATTGGGCTTCTTTATACCTTTCTGATCTGAAACACGGTGACCCTATGGAAATTCGTGTGATTGACTACTTGAAAGACGAACTCTCAAAATTGTAGACAATTTTGAAATTGAAAAGTTATAATTGAAAATTGAAAAGGGGAGTCTCAGTATAATCTGAACTCCCCTTTTCAATTTTACATTTTCAATTTACCATTCAATATCAAGCATTCTTACTCATCTGCAAACTCACCCCCAAGGTAAACCTGGAACTCAAACCCGCTTTGGTCGGTATGTTTCTGATAATTCACGCGTAGTTTTTTGCCGATGTATTTCTCCTGGTTGCTCGAAAGTGTCATGATCAACGGATCTTTAAAGTCGCAACGCAACGCACTGTGAAATCCGTCAGGATTGTTTTCGCCAACGCTCATGTAACTCATTTGGTCTGAATCGATGAAGCCCTGGAACGTTGTTTCGAATTCCTTTTCCTGGTTGAGTGCGCGCATGGCACGGGCCATACTGATTCCCGACAACCCAACAGGTTTGTATTTCATGGTTTCAACCACTTCCTGGTAATCACCTCTGCGCTCTTTGGTTTTGATCACTTTGCCTTTTTCGTCGTAATACGAAACGCGGTCAACGAACTGAGGTTTGGCCCCGGTTACATCGTCGAATTGTTCAACGGTAACAAACGGTTTTCCATCGTTGAGGTAATACAATCTGCGGCCACTGTTTTTGCCGTTTCCTTCGCTGAAAAACTCTTCGATTTTCAGGATGTGATTTTCTGAGTTCATGTGGCCATCGACCTGGATACTTTCTCCGGCTTCTCCTTTGGAATAGTACAACGAACTGGCAACGATTCCGGCCTGGTTGACGATTGCGTCAATTTCAACCACGCGGTTGTCCATTTCAACTTCGTTTTTAAAGCTGACAACCACTTCCGCCTTTTCCGTTTTTTTCGCGGGTTGTTCTTTCTCAGCTGCACCGCCACAAGCAGTAAGCACCAACATCAGGGGGAAAATATACTTTAACATATGCTTCGTTTTTTGACTAAATGCCATCGGATCGTAAAAGTAACAGGAATATAACAATAGTCCATGCGATTTTTCGGCAATTTAGCAGTGCCAGTGGCTGAAACCGTTGGTATTACTACCTGAAAATAGTTTTATGGAAACAATTCTCATCGCCGGCGGAACCGGTTTAATCGGTCAGGAATTAACTGCTTACTGGCAACAACAAGGGCATACCGTTCGCCTGCTGACACGACAAGCGTCCAACCCAAAAACTGGCCGTTATCACTGGAATCCGCAAACATCGGAAATGGATATTGCCGCTTTGGAAGGTGTGACGGTTTTGGTGAATTTATGCGGGGCAGGAATCACCGATAAACGCTGGACCAAATCCAGGATCCGGGAGTTGTTTGATTCGCGGGTCGGGACCACGGCTTGTTTGTGGCAGCACGCGCAGTCTTCCCCAACGCTGAAACGCTACCTATCAGCTTCGGGAGCGATTTGCTACGGTTTTGAAGACGATACAAAAACCTACACCGAAACCGATCCGTTCGGCACCGATTTATTGTCGGTCATTACCCGCGACTGGGAGGCTGCAGCCGATCTTTTTGCCGAAAAATGCCCGGTCACCAAAATCCGCATCAGCGCGGTGATTTCCGGAAAAGGTGGCGCCGTTCCGACCATTGCCAAACCCATCCGTTGGGGATTCGGAACCATTCTCGGTTCGGGTAAACAAGCCATGCCATGGATTCACATTCACGACCTGGTCCGCGTGTTTGACTGGACGCTTACCCACAACTTATCGGGCGCGTATCACGCCTGTGCAGACAATACGGATAATGCTACGCTTACGCGTGCCATTGCGAAAGCGTTGGGCAAAAAGATTTGGCTTCCGAAAGCACCGGGATTTGTGCTGAAACTGGCGTTGGGGAAAATGTCAGTGATGGTGCTGAAAGGATTGAAGGTTTCGAATGGGAAGTTGGTGGGGACGGGGTTTGGGTTTGATTATCCAGAAGTGGAGAGAGCGGTGAGGGAGGTGATTTTGGGGTAACGTTAAGTTCGAATTTAGGCTATAGAAGAAATAATCTATGTTCGATTAGGTTCTTTCAATCAATTTGGTTTAAATACAAGATTCTCTTCTAACACTCCTTTTAGACCAGATAAATTCATCGTAGGTAAAATAATTGAATTAAACCCGCTCAATGAAGTAAGTGCAGTGATATAAGATCTTAAGTATGGAAATAATATCGCGGGAGCATTCAAGCACAAAAATTGCTTGATTTCTTCCACTTCACCTTCAAATGAAAATAACCCCATGATATCAACCTCTATAGCAATTCCTTCTTTGTTATCTTCAAATTGAACAGATAATGTGAGTTGAAATTGATTTGCTTCTAGATTTATAACTCCAAAAGGTTGAATTGTGAATTTTTCGGATGGCTCTGGCTCATTGTCCTTATCAAATTTAATAAACATTGATTTTACAACAAGAGCCTCGTGAAACCGGAAACCAGAACTCTTAAGCATAAGAACAGTTATTAAAAAAAGAAAGGGCTTCTGAAACGAAACCCTTATTTACCTCTCTTACAAAAACTGGTCTACGTTCTTCAACAGGAAGCACATTAACCCAATTTTTATTTTGTGAATTAATTACTTCTTTAAATATACCAAGTAAGTCAAACACAAAATAATTATTCAAATCAGAATATGATGTTTTTGGAACGATCAACCCAATTTGATTTGCTTTCAGTTTAACCTGCTCGGATGTCGAATTATTCAACTCTTCGAAAGCTTTTGAAATAAAATTGTATGTTTCCATATTGCAAATATATTTATATATTACTTGATATCTTTAAAAATTTGCTTTGATTGGCAATCTTGGTGTTGCATTTTACAGAGTATATTGTTTTTGGTCGATCATCAATCCAACTATTCTTTCCAAGTTCATTTAAAAAAAGATGCTGTTTGATAGAACTATAATTACCTACACATTTAACAACCTTTATTTTACCAAGAGTACTAGAAAAATACTCAAACAGAGTATTTAAAATTGTTCCTAATGGTTGAATCATATCACAGCCTAACTTATTACAAAACGCACGCCACAAAATTTGTATCTCCGTTATTTTATCTTTATCTGTTAAATCTAAAATATCACTATCTAAGAGAATACTTGCTTTCGCTATCCAACAGTGGCTCAATATGGAATCTTTTATTTTTTTTTCCGCCCAAAATTTGGCATTCGCTTGGTTATCCCAGAAATACATGCCTTTTCCCATATAATGAGTGTCTTTTGATATTTGTAAAATACGATCGTTCACAAAAGATTCAATTTTATCATCATAGTTAGCATGATAACCCACAATATTTGGTATCAATTCCATATTAAAATCTATACAGTGAAGAATTAAATAGTGTTTTTTGGTTTCTTACTGTAAATCTATAATTAATTTGGTTTCTCATTTCAATTATAATCCACTATCTGAAAAATATGTGGTTTCCCGCAATAATTGTTGCGCTAAACCACAACAATGCGTCTTTCATTTCTTAAGATAAAGTTTAACCAAACCTAGAAATTCGTCCTCAATAGGTTTCACTTTAAAATATTCAATGTTTCGTAATTCCATATAATTATTAAACAAATCACTTTCTTCGTTCTTATATCGTTTCATATCTTCCAAACTTTTGTTTAAATATTCATTAGTTTGATTCGTCGCCTTAGCTAATATCAAATACTCCTCTAATATGTCTTTTTGATTCTCTAAATTGTGTTGTAGTTGTAAAAATTTTGCACTAGCCCAATTATGAAAACTAAGTATTTCGGAATAAAGTTTTCTCGAAAGATTAATCAATTCTTTATCTTCAACTAGCAATTCTACTTTTGATTTTGCAATTCCTGCTTTTGCAAAAAATTTCGAGATTTCAATTCTTGTTTGCTTTAAAGATTCAATATTTGCCGTAGAATAATTGCCAAATCCAACTTCAAGGATCGAATAGAGCCATTCGCTTGTGGTTCCATGAAAATTTACAATCGCATTTCTTTCTTCGGTACGATAAGAAATCTCATTATTTAATATCCTTTGCAATTCTATTTTAAGAATCTCTTGTTCTTGGATAAATTTATCTTTAACCGATTCAACTTCTTTTGTTAGTTGCGATAAATCTTCCTGTAGAGCGGCACTTTTCCCCTTTTCAGTTAAATAACTTTTAAAAAAGGCCAAATAAACTGCCACAACAAGTAATACTATTTCTAAAAATATCTCTGTATTCATAATAATGCTGAATAGATATTAACTTAAAAGAATCCCAATATTATCATTGACCGAACCTCCCGAAGCTTCACGCGCAATCGTTTGCTCGCTCCATCTTTCAACCTGAGTCCGAGAGAAGCGGGTTTTACTTCTTTTTTAAAAGCCTTTCAATCTCCTCTTTCGTCAGCCCTGTAACGCGCATGATCTTTTCTATGGAATCGCCTTCTTTCAATAGAACTTTCGCCATCTCATGCTTCACCTTCAGCTTTTCAATCTCCACCATCATGGCTTTGAGTTCGGCTTCGTGCTCGCCTACAATGCGGTAGGTATCGTTGTTGCGGAGCTGCTGCATGTAGCCCAGGTCTTCGAAACTGATGTAGGTTTCTTCGGTGATGATGAGGTGATCAACGATTTTGATCTGAATGATTTCACCGGCTTTGAGCATGAGGTTGGTCATATCGAGGTCGGGTTGCGATGGGATAGTATCACCCGACGGATGGTTGTGGACCAATATGATTTTTACCGCTGTTTTATAAATCGCCATGCGGAATACTTCGGGTGCGTTGACCTGCACGCGGTTTACCGCACCAAGGCTAATGAGCTCGATGAACAGAATCTTGTTGTTGGTATCTAACCCAATGACCCAAAAATGCTCCTGGTTGCGGCGAATCTTGTTTTCGCGCAACAGCACCTTTTGCATAATGGCGTAAAGGTCTTGTGAATTGAGTACCTGAATTTTTTGTTCTTGTGTGAGCTTCACATTCATAGCGGTAAAAATAAGCATTCCGTGACAGGTTCTAAAAATACGGATGTTTTGAATGTGAGGAATGCGGGTTGAAAGAAGTATTCAAGATGAAGGTGTTGAGAGAATTCCAAAGCTCATTATGCTATAAGAGAATTTTAAGGAAGAACCACCTTTTGGCATTAAGTAACAATCGCAAGAGAACAAGGTGCGTTAAGCGTAACCGTCCGCCTCAGGCGGATGAGCACAGTCATCGGGTTGTTTGCAAAACAATCCGTTAATGACGTTAGCGAGTTGGGTTGAGGTAGCATAACAAGTCGTAGTTCTCAAGATTGGAACTTACAGCCTTGATTTTTTGCCTACTTTTTTATCAAGAAAAAAATAGGAGAAGATTTAACTTATTCACGAGCGGTTTAGAATGGTGCAAAAGCATGAACAGCCTACTTCAACACCCAACCCGTAAAACCTTCGGCTTTTAACTTCGGATTGAGTTCGTTGAACTGAGCGCCATCACCCGCACTAACACGGGTTAAATTTCCGCCGGGAAGAATTTTGGCATCGAAGCCTTTTGAGCGCAATGTTTTCACCAATTGATTGGCGTTGTTGGCATCGCTGAAACAACCTACGATGATGTATGAACCGGAAGAAGCAACAGGAGCTACCGAAACAGGGGTTGTTGGTTGTGAAACCGGTTCAGGATCTGTAGCAACAGTCGTATTTCCATCATTCACCCGAACAGGCACAAACGTTTCATCATCCAGCGAGAAGGAGAAAACCGAAACACCTTCCGGGATATTCTCCAATTGTGATTGTGGTGCGTCACTCTTCGGAATGGTATATGTTTTTGTAGAAGGCTGATAAGCCGCAACCGATTTTTTATGGAACGGATTAAAATCGCTCAGTGAAAGCATTCCCGACTCCAACACATCGGTTTTCATCGGAATCCACAACGAATAAAAAGCAATCGGGAGGATGGCCGCTGCCGCTGCATAACGCCAAACACGTACCGGTTTTTTCGGCATCGCAATGGCAATGATCGGTGCTTCGTTTGGTGTTTCTTCTGCTACAACTTCTATTTGCGAAGGCTGAAATTCAACCAACGGTTCTGTTAATGTTTCGCGCACCAACTCCTGGATGGCTTCGTGCGCAATTTTAGCTTCCACATCTGCCGATGAAACAAAATGAATGGCACTTAAACCATACGATTCCATCAGCAGGTTGTAAAAACGGTCTTGCTCAAAACACAAGTTGCGTTCCTGATCGAGGTACAAAAATCCCACACGATCAATGGAAATGCGCCGGCCGAGTTTCAATTGGTTGTCCCAAAGCAACACCGCGTCTGAAATTGCTGACTGTGCTTCGTTGTAAGGAACGTTGTTCTGATGTGCGAAAGAAGCGATCAGTAAACCGTCGTTATTGATGAGCTGGCGGTTAAACAAGATGGCTTTTCGCGGCGGAGTCATGGTGCCGTTTGCAACATCGATCTGTGCACCAACACGTTGGGTAACAAACCCACCGAACGTTGGCACAATCACACAATTGTGCTGCAATAATAAATCACCAATAATTCCCTCAACTGTCAGCATGTCACAAAGTTACAAAAACAACCTGAATGTTTACGCAAATAAGCGGAAAGGGTTACGTGTGGAAGCGTAATTTATTCTTCGCATCAGGTCATAAAAAAAGCCGGATGTAAGCATCCGGCCTCTTTATAAAAGATTGTATGATTACTGTTTTACGAGCAACTTACTTTGATTGGTTGCCTGATCTATCAGCAGGTAAGTTCCCGGAGTGAGTGAACTCACATCTATTGTTGTAAACGTGTCATTCGTAACAAAGCTTAAAACAACTTGCCCGGTGATGTTTTTTATGGCAAAACGATTATTATTGTTCAACAGGTTGTGGATCGTCAGAACATCAGTCATCGGGTTTGGTGCTACACTGAAACTGTTGTCAAACTCATTCAATCCTGTGAAATTCAAATCAACCGTAACGGTCAAAACCGAATCACAACCTTCTGCGTTTGTTAAGGTTTGTGTGTAAATACCATCCTGGTAATAGGTTGTTCCGTTTACAATGACGCTATCCATTCCGGAAACAGAAGTTGCGCCAGCCGTAGTCTCATTCACAGTCACTGTAAAAGTAGCCTGAGCTGAACAGTTATTCGAATCAATGGTACTTGCAACGTAGCTGGAAGTTTGTGCAGGAGTAACAAGCGTTCCATTTACAAGCGTATCGTTCCAGAATACCGGATAGTCACTGGTTCCGTTTAACTGTACCTGATCGCCTCCACAAATGGTTACATCAGCAGGAATTGTTAACATAGGTAGTGCAGCTATACTCACTGTGATCGTGTCAGTAGAAACACAACCATTCGTGTCAACTGTACTTGCAACAAAATCTTCTGTAAGTGCGGGGCTGATAATCGTTCCATTTGCAATGGTATCGTTCCACAATACCGGATAATCGGCTGTGCCAAGTAATTGCGCCTGATCGCCGTCACAAACGGTTAAATCGTTTACGGTTAATGCGGGTAAGGCCCATACGTTCACCATCGCTGTGTCAGAAGAACTACAACCATTCATGTCGATATAGGTAACAATATACGTTCCGGTCTGGTCAACAGTAATAGTACTTGTAGTGTCGCCGGAATTCCAGTTGATATTGGTGGTTTGATCGGCCATTAAAACATCGGTGTCACCCATACAAAATGCTGTTTCAGAAACATTCAGGGAAACCGGAATTGCCGGAACAGACGTAATGGTTAATGTATCCATTGCAACACAACCAATATTGTCGGTAACAGTTAGCATGAACTGAAGTGTATCAAAAATCAAAGCAGTTGGATTACTCAACGTTGTATCACTGATTCCGACACCCTGCCATGCATAGGTTAACGGACTGCTTACAGAACTCGTTCCTGTTGGTGAACCCCCCAAAGTAGCTGTACTGTTTAAACAAACGGTTACATCGTTTCCGGCATCAGCAGTTACTGTAGTTGCTGTTCCAAACACTTTAAACGGTGCTCCCTGTGCCGGTGTTCCTGTTCCTCCGTCAAGCATGTTGTTCCAGATGCTGCCAATTCGCTGGCGACCATTTCCGGTAATTGCTTGTCCGGGAGGAACAACAGCTGGCTGCCATGGTCCTGAAGCAAGAGATCCTGTAGTGGCCCAATCAAACCAGTAGGTTCCGGCAGGCAACGTGAATCCACCAACGTCAATGGTGTTTTGCATGATCGGACGGGTTGAATTTCCGGTTGTTGTTTCAGTAACACGATAGGTGCCGCTGAATATTGTACGGAGCAAACGATTTGTAGTCGTATCACCCCAAACAACGTTCGATCCTACGGCATCCGGAACACCATCCCAAATACGCAGCGTATAGCCGGTAAAGGTAGAGGTGGTTGTGGAGCCGGTTTGGTAACCATAGAAATAAATCGAGTCAATTGTCCAGGAACAATCAACGGTAAAGTCATCTGCAACGCGGTTAAAAGTTGCTTGCTGATGGCCAAAGCCAATGGTTCCCATTCCGAAAGTAGTGGTGTAAAGCACGCTTTCATTCATACCGCCGGCACCCGTTCCAACGCTGTTGAATACAGGGCCGTTGTCATAAATTTGAGCCTGGATGGTAAATGCTCCACCGATTAGAGCGATGAAGGTGTAGAGTAGATTTCTGATCATTTTTATTTTTTGGTGCAAAGGTATGTAATTTCCAAACACCTGATCTAACTATTTGATAGTGAAAATAAAGCGGGGGAAGGGGTTCATTCTACAGAAACTCGAGCACTTTTACTACATCTTCGGGAACATCGATGTTGGGTGTTTCGATATCGGTTTCTACCACTTTGATGCTGTAACCATAATACAACCACCGCAATTGTTCCAACGATTCTACCTGTTCGAGCGCCGTGGGCTTTAATTGGCTGATCTCACTTAAAACAGCAGACCGGTAGGCATACAGACCGATATGGCGTAAATAAGGATAGGTTTCCAGCGGTTTTCCCTTCGCATTGGCAAAATTGGGAACGGCACTTCTGGAAAAATAAAGCGCGCGGTGTTCGTGGTTCACCACCAGTTTAATGCGGTTCGGATTGATAAGGTCAACTTCTTCAATCGACCGTGAAGCCAGCGTTGCAATATCTACTGTTGAATCGTGAAACACAGTCAGCAGACTATCCAGTTGGAGCGGATTTACCAACGGTTCATCACCTTGAATGTTGATCACCACATCGTAGTTTTCCGGCAATGTAGCAATTACTTCTGCGCAGCGATCAGTTCCGGTTTGATGATGCGATGCAGTCATACAAACTTTTCCGCCAAAACGTTCCACTTCAGCAAAAATGCGTTCATCGTCCGTGGCCACTACTAAATCAGTGAGCATGGTTGATTGTTTCGCGCCTTCATAAACACGTTGGATCATTGTTTTTCCCTTTAGGTCAATGAGCGATTTCCCCGGAAAACGGGAAGAACCATAACGAGCGGGGATAACACCAAGAATACGCATACGATTGTTTTGAGGCAAATGTAATAATGTTTGATTTTGAATGTAAAATTGAAAATGTAAAAGTGAAAAGGAAACTATCGAAACAGAGGTAAATCCCCTTTTCAATTTTCAATTAAACACTTTTCAATTTCAAGTCAAAGTTTGTACTGCAACTGCACCAAAAACGTTCGTGGTGGCTGCACATCTCCGGGACGACTTGAATACTCGGCATTCAAAAGGTTGTTCACGATAAAACCGATGCGGTAATGTTTTTTGTATTCATAACCGATCCGCACATCGAACACATACGTCATTCCGTTGTTTTCTTCGCGGTAACGCTTTATACCGGGTAAAATTTCAGTTCCCAAAACACCGTCTTCAAATGTAGCGTCGATGTTGGTCATAAAACTGTTCATCCGCATGGAAGCACCCAGGCTAATGCCTTTGTAAGTCGCCTGCATATCGAATTTGGCCATGTGGCGGAAACGGTATTTCAACATCGTGGAAGAACTGTCAGAGAAAGAAGCAAGGTAAACCGAATCTGTGTTTTTGGTCACCGGATTCATATACGTGTAACCCATGAGCGTTTGAATTTTCACGTTGCCAATGTCGCCTTCACCACTGATCGACAGTTCCATTCCTGAAATTTGTGCCGACTCAGCATTTTCAGCACGGAAGCCCAGCCATTTCATGATATAGCCCGGGCTGTCAGGATTAAAGCTCGGCGGAATACTATCCGGGATGTAATTTCCAAACGTGAATTCGGTCATGTTCTTGTAGTTGTTGACGAAACCGGCAAGGTCAACAAAACCTTTCCATCCACCGATTTTAACGCCTTGTTTGATTCCCAATTCCACAGCCCATCCGGTTTCGGGTTTTAATTCCGGGTTCGGGAAAACCAATAAACTTCCAACGTTGGTAGCCGTAAATCGCTCGGCAACGCTTGGGTAACGAACTCCTTGCCCGAAAGAAGCGCGCAAGTGTGTGTATTTGGCTACTTCGTAGTGAACACCGGCTCTCAAAATGGGTTTCACTGGCAATTTCAGCGAATCTTTTCCAAGATAGGTTTCCGAATCGCTGCGCAAATCGTCCATTTTGAAATACTCAAACCGAACGCCGGCCGTTATATCAAGTTTCTTCCACTTCTTTTCTCCCTGAGCATACGCCGAGGTATTAATAGAAGTATGATCACCGAAGAGAAAGGAATTCACCAACCCCCGATTGACAGAAGCCCCGGTAGTCAGCACCAGTGTATTGTTTTGCCAGCCGCGCTGAAACTGGTAATCACCGTAAAACACCTGTCCGATGGCATTTTGGCCCGGATTGCTGTAATTCAGGTTGTCCGTATAATAAAAGCGCGTTTTTAACTGGTGCTTGTTGCCGAATTTGTCGAAGTATTTGATTGACGGGTCGATGTTCAAACGAATTCCGCGGTTGAATGTAAGTGTTGATGCTGCCAAACTTGTATCTGCTCCACCCGAAGGCTGGTAGGCATTTGTATCGCTTTTCCAGATAATAAAAATGCCGGCTTTTCCATACTGCGCATTCCAACCCAGGCTCGCACGCAGTTTCGGGATTTTTTTAGGCCGGTAATATAAAGTTCCGTTAAAACGGCCCCTGTCTTCGGTTTCACCCTGGCGGTAACCATCGGTAGTGAAACCAGCTCCGCCCAGCGTCAATGAAAATCCTTTCCCCAATTGTTTGGCAAAACTCACGTCTGCCTGGTATTGCGTTGGGTTTTTCGACCACCATTTCAATGTTGAACGCTTTGGATTGTCATAAATACCCGCCTGCACTTTGGCCGAAAAAAACGTTTCCGTTCCGGGTTCACGTTCTACAATAGAAATGATTCCATTTAAGGCTCCACTTCCGTAGAGTACAGATGACGCTCCTTTGATGACTTCTACCTGTTCAATATTTTCCAATGGAATCGCGTTCCACTTCGTATCACCTGCGTCGGCCGAGAGCATTGGTGCTTCGTTCCACATAATCAAAACGCGGCTTCCAGCTCCGTAAGAGAAACCGCTTCCACCACGAATACTTACTTGTCCGTCCATGGCATACGCCCCGGGAACTTGGTCCACTGCCTGTTCCAGATCTACGATTCCTTTGCTTGTAATTAATTCCGGTTTCAGAATTTCCAGCGAAATGGGAACATCTTCAAGAGCCTGCTGGCGGCGCGAAGCAGAAATGACCACCGGTCCCAAATCAGCCGTCTGCGTTCCGTTGACTGAAACCAGTTCAATTGTCAGGAAATCAGTGTTGTTCACCACGATTGTATCCGGTAAATAGTCAAGTGCTTTTACGATAACCGTGATTGGAAAGGTGGTAACGGGAAATGAAAAATCACCGTCAATACCTCCGATAAGCTGCTGGCCGTTAGAAGCCGAAAGTTGTGGTGTAGGAATGGGTTCCCGCGAGCTTTTATCGATCACTTTACCCGAAATGGTTTGCGAAAAAAGTGACCCCGGAAGCAAAAAAAAGAGTAGTAGAGCCTTTTTCATGAAGGTATTTATCAGTATATTCAAGAGACCAAAGTACCATTTATTTTGAATTTTAGTCCTACACAACAACAAATCGCGCTGACTTTCCTGAGCGGAATCGGTAGTCGCAGAGCGCGGATCATTATTGGTCATTTCAATGATTTGAATGAATTTTTCAGTGAAAAGAAATTGAATCTTGCGGAAATTCCCGGCATTCAACCCGACTTTGTGAGCTATTCACAACGGATTGCTGCATTGGAAGCTGCCCAAAAGGTAACCGAACTACTAGATAAGATCGGCGCTACAACAGTGTTTTTCACTGAAAAGGAATACCCACGACGCCTCAAACAATGTCCGGATGCGCCCCTGCTTTTATATGCAAAGGGCAAGATAGACTGGAACCCTGAAAAAGTGGTTTCTATTGTAGGAACGCGCCACGCTTCGGCTTATGGCAAGCAATTGACCGAAGAACTGGTGGAAGGCTTAAAAGCATCGGGTGCCACGATTGTAAGTGGGATGGCGTATGGAATAGATGTAACGGCTCATGCCGCAGCGTTGCACAATGCGTTACCAACGATTGGTGTGTTGGGTCACGGCTTACACACGATCTATCCGGCTGTGCACCGGAAAATAGCCCAGGAAATGTTGGGAACCGGCGGATTGGTAAGTGAATTTGCACCGGGATTGAAACCCGAACCTGCTTATTTCCCGATGCGGAATCGTATTGTAGCGGGGTTGGCGGATGCAACAATTGTGGTAGAAAGCGGCGCCAAAGGAGGCTCTCTGATCACAGCAACGATGGCCAACGATTACAACCGTGATGTGTTTGCTTTTCCCGGTGATGTGAATAAACCCTTTTCAGTTGGATGTTTGCGCTTGATCCAACAACACAAAGCACACCTGTTAACCGGCACCGAAGATTTACTGAAAGTGATGAACTGGGAACCTTCAACTGGCAAAAAGGCAGTGCAGCGAAACCTGTTTGTTGAACTAACAACAAACGAAACGCAAGTGGTTGAAGTGTTAAAAACAAAACCCGGGGCCGCGATAGATACGTTGGGTTATTTAACTTCACTTTCACCAGGCGCAGTATCTGCTTTGTTGTTAAATCTTGAATTTAAGGGTGTTGTAAAGTCATTGCCAGGCAAACGTTATTCACTTATTTGATTAGTTTGTGTTGTCTGAATCGTTATTTATCCCTAAAAGTGAATCATCTAAGAGAGACTTTATTAACTTAGCGTTAAAATATTCTCGAATGATGAAAAAATCCTTGTTGGTTATTGCCGGATTGAGTGTCAGCATGGCGTTCGCGCAAAAAATCACAAATGCTACTGATAGTAAGTATGATTTCACAAAGGTTTCACACCTTGACGCAACACCGGTAGAAAACCAGGGCTATACCGGAACTTGCTGGAGTTTCTCTGCATTGTCTTTCTTTGAATCGGAATTGATCCGAATGGGAATTAAACAACCAGATTTACTTTCTGAAATGTATATTGTTCGCAAAGCTTATGAGGCAAAAGCAGATCGTTTTATCCGCATGGATGGCAAAATCAACTTCAGTGAAGGTGGTGCTTTTCACGACATTCCCTATATCATCAAACGCCACGGAATTGTTCCGAAAGACGTTTATACCGGACTTTCAAACGGTAAAACCAGCTTCAATCACGAGGAATTATTCAATGTGTTGAACAGCTTTATGCAAACCATCCTGGCTGAGGTACAGAAAGGTAAAGGAATCGGTACCGAATGGAAAAAAGCGTTTTCTTCAATTCTGGATGCGTATTTAGGTCCGGATGTAACGGAGTTTACCGTCAAAGGAAAAAAATACACACCACAAACGTATGCCGCTTCGTTGGGATTCAATATGGATAATTATGTTTCCATTACTTCATTTAACAACGATCCGTTTTATGCATCATGCGAAATTGCCATTCCTGACAACTGGGCTTGGGGCGACAGCTACAATGTTCCGTTGGAAGACATGGTAAGCATTGCCGAAACGGCCTTGAATAACGGTTACACCATTGCATGGGGAGCCGATGTTTCAGAGAAAGGATTTAATTTCCGCCAGGCAATTGCCATTGTGCCGGAAGATCCTTCCACTATTGAAACCAAAGGAAGAGACAACAAAACCTTCAACGATGCTGGCGCAGAGCGTTCTTCGAATGCATTTTTGGAGCCTGTAAAAGAAATCACCGTGACGCAGGAGATGCGTCAAAAAGGATACGATGAAAAAGTGACTACCGACGACCATGGAATGCATATCGTCGGCATGTATAAAGATCAAAACGGAACGCGCTTCTTTTTGGTAAAAAACTCATGGGGAACCGATAACTTACCACAAGGTTATCTCTATGTGTCAGAGCATTATTTTCGCTTGAAGACCATTAACATCTACTTGCAGAAAGACGCGCTCACTAAAGATGTTCGTTCCAAACTGAAAATTTAAGTGTAAACCAGGGTTATTTCAGAGAGAATTTAGTATCTTCGTTGTAACCCACTATTTGTTGAATTATGGAAAGACTCACACCTGCCGAAGAGAAAGTAATGTTGAAACTTTGGAAGTTGGAAAAGGCAACCGTAAAGGAAATCGTGCACCTCTACTCCAATCCCAAGCCCGCTTACAACACGGTATCTACCATTGTGCGAATTCTTGAACGAAAGAAGTTCATTAAGCACAAACCTGTTGGAAGAGGTTACATTTATTTTCCCAAGATTTCACGTGAACAATACCGTGATTATTTAGCGAATTACATTCTGGCCAACTACTTTGATGGCAACAGAAAAGAAGTGATTTCGTTTTATAACAGTACGTTAGCCTTGAGTGAAATACTTTAGAAATTTATTTTATTGGAAAATGTTCGAACGGTCGTCTTCAAACGGCCGTTTTTTTTGTGATGAAAAGCTGATGATCGCCAGTATGGGCGCTATTCATACATTCAGTGCACCGCTCACATCGAGCAAATAGAAATCGTAGCTATTGAGCGCTTTCCAAACCAGTTTCACTTTTTTCGGACTAAAATCGCTCACCGTATATGGTTTTTCGAGGCTTTCGAAGAAACGGCTGTCGACCTGGTAAAAAGGCAAATCGTCGTAATCGAGATCGCGTGGAACACGACTGCCCGGAAGCACCAGTATCTGTTCACCCGGATTGAGTTTAAATGTGGTGATTCCGCCTTTTTCAACATAGCCGGAATAAACCCATTCGTCTTCCCGGTCTTTAAAGATCATAATGAAAACAGACAATTGGGTATCGTTTTGAAATTTTGCGGTAACCGTACCCGTTTTCGATTTCAAGGTTTCGGTCATCGGGAAAGAACGATCATCTTTTTTGCTGTCAGCCGAAAGTGGCGTACGTCCTAGTGAATCTTTCTCGCGCCAACGGGAAATAAGTTCTTCGGCCTGTAGATTGCTCCACGGAATGTTCACGATCAATTCTTCTCCTACATAATCCATATCCGGCCGATCAATCTGATTGTCGGTTGCTTCGCGTTGTTGTTTCACTTGATGCAGCAACGAATCCATCGTGGCACGTTCTTCCGGCGTAAAATCCATAAAAGCCGTTTTTTCCTGCGGTTTGTCACGCTCCGGTTCGGTTGGCAACCACCAGATTACACCAATCAGAACCACCAGAACAATCAAACTTGCTGCAATGGCGATGATCTTTTTTATAGACGTCTTCGTGCTTTCAACTTTTACGTTGTTATTCTTCACCATGCGTTCCATGTCGCGTAATTCCTGCAAGTGATCGGCATTCAGCGTCAATTGGTTCAATTCACTGATCAGGTAAAGCACCAAACGTTTGGACGAATGTTTGTGGTGCGCAATTTCTACCAGCGTTTCCACCCACATCGTTTTGACACGGTAAAACGAAACCGTAAACAGGTTTAACAATTCAACCAGCTGCGGGGTGAAGTTTTTTCGAAGTAATTCATGCAATTCGTTTTCCGAACGCGCTTTCAGAATTTGCGGTTTCAGCGATGCGTGTTGTTGGCGTAAATGCTCGTAAACCGTACTCTGCACCATATCCGCTTCACGCTCGTTGAGCAGCACCAGGTAAGTCATTCCCTTCCGCCAGGCATCCATGTTGTCTACCTGCATCAGCTTGTCGAGCTTTTTACTCAGAAAAGGCGTTATAAACTGCTGAAACCGTGAAAACAACGCATGGCTGAGAACACGGGTCGTATTCTGAAAGGGAAGAATCGGACCGTTTTCGTCTAATAACGACGCCAGGTTACGCTCTTGTTCGGTCCAGTCCAAAAACAACACAAATTCTTCTGACTGCAGGCTGATGAGCCATTGTTCCTTTTCGGGAATACTGTTTTGGGAAGCACATTCATTGGCATAAAACGCTTCTCTGAGCGCGTCCTGATCACTAACCGCAACGGGAAAATGAACCGCCGGAAACTGTTGTCTAAGTGTGGATAAACGGATAAATTGCATGACTAGGTGAAATTACACAATTTTCAGTGTCCGTTAAAGATCATATTCTTTTTTTCGGCGATTCAACTTAAATTGTACCTTAGTAACGCAACTAATTGATTATGAAAAATTTTACTACACTACTTTTTGCCCTTATTGCTACCACGGGTTTTAGCCAAACGTGGAGTGATGACGTAGCTTCCATCGTTTACAATAAGTGCGCAAAATGTCACCATGACGGTGGAATTGCGCCTACTTCGCTGATGACGTACGCCGAAGTCAGTCCAATGGCGGGTGCTATGTACGATGCCATTATTACAGAGGAAATGCCGCCATGGCCGCCAAGCGACGATTACCAGGAGTATTCCCACAAACGTTCGCTCAGTTCCGCTGAAAAAACAACTATGCTGGCTTGGCTCGACAACGGTTATCCCGAAGGAAACAGTGCCAATACACCACCACCGCCGGTTTTCAATCCGGGTTCTTTACTTGGAAATGGTGACCTGATCGTTCAGATTCCGACCTACATGAGTAAAGCAAATAACCAGGACGATTACGTTTGTTTTTCGGTTCCGGTAGGATTGGCGCAGGATCGCACTATTAGAGCTGTTGAAATTGTTCCGGGAAACCGCGCTATCGTGCACCACGCATTGATTTATGTCGATGAAACAGGAACGTACCAAACCGACACTATCGGTGGCGATTGTATGGGGCCGGATGCCAAGCTGATTGGCGGTTACACACCGGGTTCTTCGCCAATGGTTTTTCCTTCAGGCCCCGGATTTAAACTCGGAATGGATATTCCAACCGGCAGCAACATCGTGTTCGGCATGCATTATCCGGAAGGAAGTTACGGCGAGTATGACAGCACGAAAGTCATTTTCCATTTCTATCCGACCAATGAAGTTGGGATCCGGCAGGTTTCGGCTGATCCGATTCTCCAGAACTGGGGACTTTCGTTGCCTCCTGATCAAATCACCAATGCAACGGCGCAATATGGCGGCGCAAGCGGAATTCCGGTGGATGTTTCGGTACTCAGCGTATTTCCGCACATGCACCTCATCGGTGAAAGCATCAAAGCTTATGCACTCGATCCGCAGGATGATACGATCAAATACATCGACATTGATCACTGGGATTTCCACTGGCAGGATTTCTATTTTTTCCGACATATTCAAAAAACCCCGGCAGGATCTGTTTTACATGCCGAAGCGGTTTACAACAACACAACGAACAATCATCACAACCCATTCGATCCGCCAATACATGTGTATGCCGGAGAAAGTACTACGGACGAAATGCTAATGGTGTATTTTCATTACCTCTTGTACCAGGCCGGTGATGAAAATTATGATTTGGAAAGCCTCATGAATGTTGGATTAACTGAGATCTCAAACGACAACAATGGCGATTGGAGTGTATACCCGGTGCCGTTTACGGATCAGCTCACGATCAACAACGAGCTCTTGCAGCAAGGTGATCGCGTTTCGGTTTATGTCTACGATTTCCAGGGAAAACTGATCAAACAATTGGCCAATCAAACGCTGATCTCGAGCAGTTTTAGCGGTTTTGTCTGGGACGGAACCAGCGATCAGGGAGCAACTGTTGCCAAAGGAAGTTACACCGTTTCGATGAACAGGAATGGTAGCTTTAGCTCGACGACGGTGGTGAAGCAATAAGATTAAAAGATAAAATAAGAGTGGGGTCGCGATTTATCACGACCCCACTCTTGTTTTATAACAATCCTATTTCGATTTCAAAAATTTCAACGCTTTCTGAACATCCGTATCGTATTTCGTTGAAACGGTGAAATACCCTTGGTCGAGGAACAACTGGCGGGCAATTTCGGCTTTCAGTGAGCGGCGGATGAGCTCGTAACTTGTCTTGTAATCTTTATCGATCCGCGGAACATCGTTGTTGTCTTCCGCATAAGTTACAAAGCGCTCAACAAGGTCGTTGCTCACGTCAAAATTCTTCGAGAAATCCTGCTCATTTTTCCAGTTGGAACGTTTGTTCTGTACAAAATCAAACGCGAAATTCTGGAAGGCCGGCGAGTAACGTAAATCCAGGTAATAATACGTGGAATTGGACGTGTCTACCGCTACAAACAGATCCGGCATGATTCCACCACCACCATAAACGATGCGGCCGTGAAGTGTTCTGTATTTCTTCGCGTTTTTGAAAATGGTAGAATCGGGAGCAAACAATTCTCCGTTTGACTGACGATCAAACTGATCGTGGTAATACTTATCGTAATTGCCGTCGAAGTCTTTTTGGATACAACGTCCGGAAGGCGTGTAATAACGCGCAATGGTCAGGCGCAGGTTACTGCTGTCGCGCAGCATGAAATCCTGTTGCACCAATCCTTTTCCAAACGAACGTCGTCCGATAATCGTAGCGCGGTCATTGTCCTGCAACGCACCTGCAACAATCTCACTTGCCGAAGCCGAGTTTTCATTGATGAGAACAACTGCCACGGTTTTTTCAAGCAAACCACCCGAAGTTGCCAACACCGGTGGGTTCGACATTTTTTTACCGCGAACTTCCACAATTTTGGCACCTGCCGGTAAAAATTCATCGGCAATTTGCACCGCGCCATTCAATACGCCACCACCGTTTTCACGCAAATCGAAGATGAGTTTTTTCATCCCTTGTTCTTTCAGCTTACGCGCCGCTTCATGGAATTCATACGACGAACTCACCGAGAACTCATTCAAGCGAATGTAGCCCGTTTCCTTGTCGAGCATAATCGCACAAACAACAGATTCAATTGGAATAATGCCGCGAATGATTTTCTTGGAAAATTGTTTTTTACCACGCAAAAGCACCACGTTTACTGATGTATTCTCATCGCCTTTCAGCATGCCCATAATGTCTTTGGAATCGACCTTCTTACCGGCGATTTTTTTCCCGTCGATCTTAATAATCCGGTCACCGGCGTGCACACCGGCACGTTCCGATGGAGAACCGGGAACTACGTTCGTTACACACAACGTATCACGGATAATCGAAAACCGGATGCCCACGCCGCCGAATTTTCCCTGGATCACTTCATTGGCCGCTTTCAGGTCTTCGGCGCGAATGTAATTGGAATGCGGATCGAGCTCGTGTAGCATATCCGAAATCGTTTTTTCGAATAATTCGTCGCGCGAAATCGAATCAACGTATTCCTGGTCCAGGATCCCGATGATTTCCTGCATTTTCGAAAAATTGCCGGAATCAGGAGTTGTGGCTGAGTTGGTACTGATAATGCGGCCGATAAAAATTCCCGCCGACATGAATGTCAGGAACAGGAAAGGCAGCAAAAAGGTGTTTTTAGATTTCAACATCGTCAAAAGGGTCTGGAATATGAACAACTTCAACACCTGCATTCTTCAGGAAATCGATTCCGGCGGTGTCTTTGTATTCTTGTGAATATACTACCCGGCAAATTCCTGCCTGCAAGACCAGTTTACTGCAATCTTTACAAGGTGAAAGTGTCAGATAAAGTGTGGCATTCCGGCAATCGTTCGTCGACCGGGCTACTTTTAATATCGCATTCGCCTCAGCGTGAAGCACATACCAATGCGTTTCGCCATCGTCATTCTCACAGCTGTTATCAAAACCTGCCGGCGTGCCGTTGTAACCATCCGAAATAATCATACCATCACGCACGATAATCGCGCCTACTTTTTTGCGGCAGCAGTGCGACAATTGCGCCCAAGTGCTTGCCATACGCAAATAGGCTTTATCGTATCGTTCGAGTTTTGTTTGTGTGGAAACGGATTCAATTTCTGACATGACGCAAAAATAGGGATTATTCGGGCAATGTAAACTTGTATCCCACTCCGCGGATGGAATGAAAATAAAGCGGATTTTTCGGGTCTTTTTCAAAAAGCTTCCGAAAATTCAAAATATAATTATCAATCGTTCGACCTGTCGGGTACTGATCATTTCCCCAAAGTGTGGCCAAGATCTCATCGCGGGAAACAACCTGATCCTGTTTCGATTGAAACAATTGCAGCAATTCAATTTCGCGCTTGGTCAGTAATTCTTTCCTGCCGGTAACATGGTCAACTACTTCATAGGTCGCGTACACCACTTCTTTATCTCCGACTATCAGGTTTTCCGTTCCCATCAGTTCTTTTTCACTGGTTTTAAGCAGAATCTGAACGCGCAGCAACAATTCCTCCAGGTCAAAGGGTTTGGGTAAATAATCATTGGCTCCGAGCTTCAATCCGGCAATCCGGTCTACGGTAGTGCCTTTCGCCGAAAGAAATAAAATAGGAATATCGCTTTGCTGACGGAATGCCCGGCAAATATCCAGTCCGCTCACTTCGGGTAACATCACATCGAGAACCACCAGTTGAAACTGGGCCAGTTTTTCAGCAAATGTCAATGCTAACCGGCCGTTATTACACGTAACAACGTTGTAGCCTTCCAGCTCGAGGTTTAACTGGATCATCTCCGACAATGCCGGTTCGTCTTCAATGACTAAAATGTGATACATGGAGTAAATTCTACGGTAAAAAAAACGGAAATAATTGGATTCTTATGTTAAAAGACATTAAATTTGGTGACTATGCTAAAATAAACAAGTAAAATGAAAAGAAAACTACTCTCCGCAGGGTTCTTCTTATTAATGCTTGGTTTTTCCGGTTTTGCACAATCGGTTCCCAACCAGGTGTTTTCGAAGAATCTGAAGCTCTTCAGCGGCACTCCAACCGTAACTTTCCCACAACCCAACATGGAAGCCATTCGCCTCGAAGATGAGCAACGCGACCGTGACGGTGAATTATACCGAATTGGTGTGTATGCATTTACGGACGTCACTACGGCTAATTCAGGTGCGTGGAAAACTCTTGAAAACGGTGATCGTGTATGGCAGTTTCATGTGAAATTCCAGGGCGCCGAAGCATTGAGCTTCTTATTCCAAACGTTCAAAATTTACGATCAAACTACGGTTGATGTATTCAATACAGACGGATTACGTGTTCACAGAACGTTCACTTCTGCTGATGTACTGGATCATTTCCAGCAAAATATGGCCTTGTGTTTCGGTGACGAAATGACTCTTCAGATTACGGAGCCCATGGGTTCAAAAGCGTCTGAAATTCAACTGGACCGTATCGTTTATAACTATCGCTCTACCGGTAATCCGGCGGTTCAAAAGATCAATGAATCAGAATCGTGTGAGATAAACGTAAACTGTACTCCTGTTGGAACCAACTGGCAAGACGAAAAACGAGGTGTTGCCCGAATCTATGTAGTAGATGGTGCCGGTGCCGGATGGTGTACGGGAAACCTTGTAAACAATACCGCTTTGGATTGTAAACCGTTGTTTTTAACAGCGCTTCACTGTGGAGTCAATAC
Organism: Candidatus Fluviicola riflensis; assembly: GCA_002243285.1. Classification (GTDB taxonomy): domain Bacteria; phylum Bacteroidota; class Bacteroidia; order Flavobacteriales_D; family Crocinitomicaceae; genus Fluviicola; species Fluviicola riflensis. The sequence continues at coordinate 4,403,343 of CP022585.1, forward strand.
TTCTGCTTCCAATTCCAACCAATGGCGTTTTTATTTCCGCTACGAAGCTGTGGGTTGTACAAACCCAAGTTCTGCCGGAACATTGGACGACAACTTCATCACAGGATGTGTGCGTTTGGCCAATTCAAACGATAACGGTGGTGATTCAGGATCGGATTTCTTATTGGTACAATTGGGTTCTGTAGCCAACCAGGCAACAACAATTACTACGTTAAAATCAGCTGCATTTAATGCTTACTGGAGCGGTTGGGACGCAAATACAACTGCTACAACAGGAGGTGTGGGAATTCACCACCCGGCCGGAGATATCAAAAAAATCTCTACGTTCACCGGAACTACAACAAGTACTTCATGGGGAGGAGCGGTTTCAAATACGCACTGGCAGATGTCGTGGACAGCTAATGCAAACGGCCATGGTGTTACCGAAGGTGGTTCATCAGGTTCACCTTTGTTCAACAATGCCGGACGTCAGGTTGGTACGCTAACAGGAGGAAGTTCTTACTGTAACACACCAAGTTCGCCGGATGCTTACGGTAAAATGTCGTTTCACTGGACATCGAACGGTGCTCCTGCTAACGAACAATTGAAAACATACCTCGATCCGGGAAATACCGGTTTATTGGTGCTGGACGGTTCTGCAGATCCTTGTACTGCTGTTACTCCGGTTACTCCGGTTGCTGACTTTGTTGGAAACCCAACCACGTTGAATGTTGGTGGAACGGTTGCGTTTACCGATCTTTCTACTAATACACCTACCAGCTGGTCATGGTCAATCACTCCTGCTTCAGGATGGTCATACTCAGTAGGTTCTGCTACTTCTCAAAACCCGTCGGTTCTGTTTACAACCCAGGGAGTGTATACAGTTGCATTGACAGCAACAAACGCTGCCGGATCAGATGTAGAAACCAAAACAAACTACATCACCGTAACATTGGCAACTGGTCCTTGTACCGCTGCTTCTACTACGTGTGATGAGTTTATCCAAAATGTAACGTTGGGTTCTATCAACAACACTACTGGCTGTACGAACTATGCAACTTACGCTGCGAGCGCTACATTGGCTACCAATGCACAATACACGGTAACATGTATTCCGCAAATTACAGGTCAGGGAGTTGGAACGGCTTATACAAACGACGAAATGGCTGTTTGGATTGACTGGAACGATGATATGGACTTTACAGATGCTGGTGAGCAGGTAGGTTATGCAATCGCTACACAAAGTCAGTTCAACACTGCATTTACATTTACTGTTCCCGCGAATGCGACTCTCGGTCAAACGACCATGCGTGTAAGGATGTCTTACTTAACGGATGACGGTGCAATTGTTCCTTGCGGTTCATCAACTTACGGTGAGGTAGAAGATTATGTGATCAACATTCAGGCAGGCCAGGTTTCGCTGGAAGAAAACATTTTCTCAGGTGTTACGGTTTATCCGAACCCGACTTCTTCGAATCTTTCGATTGATCTTTCGAACGTAAATGAAGAGCAGGTTTCTATTGCTTTGGTTGACATGACAGGTAAAGTATTGGCGGTGCAACACAATGTTGCCGGTTCAATCGCTCAGTTCGACCTGACAAATTTTGCCAAAGGAATGTACCAAATCCGCATCAGCAATGGTTCGGTAGTAAGTACACGAAAAGTGACAAAACTATAATTCTGGTTTTCGGAAGGAAAGGGTGGCGGCTTCGTCACCCTTTTTTTGTGACCGGTTTATCCAATAATTTATCTCCACCTGTGGCGGACAAGCTGTTTTCACCACGAATGCACGAATTTGCTACATCACAATGATGGCGTTCGTTGGGGCGAACTAAACCATCGTTTTTCACGTTAAACAAATCATTGAACGGATTCTGCTATTTTTGAGACACTGAAAGAACACATGTCGAAACCCAAAGCAATTGTAAGTGTCATCAATGATTTAAGTACCGATCAGCGGGTGCACAAGGTTTGTACATTCCTCACTGATCAGGGTTATGACGTATTGCTGGTAGGACGCAAAAAGCGCGATAGCCTTCCGCTTAACACACGGGGTTACGCCACCAAAAGAATGGTTTTGTTCTTCGAAAAAGGAGCGTTGTTTTATGCCTTTTTTAATCTGCGGTTGTTCTTTTTTCTGTTGTTCCGGAAAAGCCAGTTATTGCTTTCCAATGACCTGGATACATTGCTTCCCAACAAACTTATTGCGGGCCTCAAGAATATTCCGTTGGTCTATGATTCGCACGAATACTTTACCGAAGTTCCCGAATTACTGAGCCGTCCGAAAGTTCGCCGCATTTGGGAACGGGTTGAACAATACGCGTTTCCGAAACTGAAAACGGTTTATACCGTCAATCAATCCATCGCGGAAAAGTACCAGCAAAAATACGGTGTTCCCGTTCAGGTGGTTCGGAACGTTTCACCACTTTGGCGACCAATAACGGTTCCGGACAAAAATGAACTTGGGATTCCGGAAAACAAACGCTTACTGATCATGCAGGGCGCCGGACTCAACATTGATCGCGGAGTGGAAGAAGCCATTGCAATGATGCATCATCTTAACGATACTGTGTTAATGCTTGTGGGCGACGGTGATATCATTCCGGCAATGAAACAACGCGTGGAAACAGAAAAGCTTACTGAAAAAGTCTTGTTTTTCGGGAAACGTCCGTATGCGGAATTGATGTTTTTTACCTTTCATGCCGATTTGGGGTTGAGCCTTGATCAACCCACCAATCCCAACTACGAATTTTCGCTTCCCAACAAGGTGTTTGACTACATGCATGCCGGCACGCCTATCATTTGTTCCAATGTAATAGAAGTCGCCAACCTGGTGAAACAACATGATCTCGGGCTTGTTCTGACTGATTACGCACCGGAGCACATGGCCGGACTTATTGGCAACCTGCTTTCCGATGCCGAACGGATGCAGCAGCTGCAGCGCAATTGCGAAAAATCCGCTTTGGTCGAGAATTGGGAAAAAGAAACGGAAATCCTTCAACGCATCTACGCCGATGTCCGATAGCAAACGCATCCACGTTGTGGCCTTTGATGTGCCGTTTCCACCAGATTACGGTGGCGTAATGGATGTCTATTACCGTTGTCGCACTTTAAAAAACGCCGGTTATCATGTGATCTTGCATTGTTTTGAATACGGACGCGGACGCCAGCATGACTTTTCCCAGATTGCGCATGAAGTCCATTATTATACGCGGTCAAAAAGCATCCTGAGCTGGCTGTCGAGCAAACCGTTTATTGTTGCTACACGTAATTCACCCGCACTCTTATACCGATTGCTACAGGATGATCACCCGATTGTGTTTGAAGGACAACATTGTACTTTTTGGCTGAATCATCCCCAATTGAGCAATCGCAAAAAAATGGTACGTCTTCACAATATCGAATGGCAGTATTACGAAGGATTGTCAAAACGATCCAACTCCTTTTTCGAACGGTTGTATTTTAAATCGGAGGCGCGCAAATTGAAACAACATGAAAGCGAGCTGCAGCACGCCACAGTTTTGGCGACCATCAGTAAATCGGACACTGATTATTACCAGTCACGGTTTGAACAAGTGATATACATACCTGTCGGGTTTGAACATTTTCCCGGGAAAACAACAGCACAACCGCACGGACCGTTTTGCCTGTTTCACGGAAATCTGAGTGTGGCCGAAAACAGTGAGGCTGTTCATTGGTTGCTGGACGCATTCCAACAAACGAACATTTCAGAAAAGCTGATCATCGCCGGGAAAAATCCGGACCAGTCATTGGTAACCGCTTGTTCACAACATCCCAACGTACAACTCATTGCCAATCCGGATGATCTTCAGTTGCAGGAACTCATGCAAAACACCTGCGCTCATCTCATCATCGGTTTTCAGCATTCGGGCATCAAACTCAAACTGCTCAACGCCTTGATGACGGGCAAAAAATGCATTGTCACACCGCAGATCATTGCCGGATCAGAACTTGACCATCTTTGTACAGTCATTTCAACACCGGAAGAACTGGCGCAGGAACTGCTTTCAGGAAAGAATCTTTCAGAACAGGAATCAGCCAATCAACTGGCAGAAGTTCGGGAGCTTTTTTCGGAAAAGAGGTTGTTGGAAGTCGTGGAGAAGTATCTTTTTAAGCTATGAGTTACAAACGGGCTAAATCAAATGAATGACAGGATTTCGACTATTCGTTAACTGGTCCGGATTTTGTTTTTCTAAACGGAATTCCCAATTCGCCTCCCAAGCCGACCCAAACGTACTTACTGAATTGATCCCAATCGGAGTAGAGGTTCGTGCCTAAGGAAGCTTTAAGGCGGAGCGAAACCGATTTTTCGGTCTTGAATTCGAGGGCATAACTCACAGAAGCGTTTGCAGATGAAAAGAAAAAATTGCGCGGGGTGTCCGACACAAATGGACTCATTCCATCTAAACCAACGGTGCTATTATTATGCTCGTTATAACGTGTATTGAAAAACTCCAAAAAGTAAAGCTGTGTTGCCAAACCGATCAAGCCACGGATGTTCTTTTTTGAATGAATGACCCGATCATATTCGAGATGAATACCAAGGATGGACGATTTGCTGTATTGGCTAAACGGGTCGTGAAACGGTACTGTGTCACCTGAAGAATAGCTTACGTGTTCTGTGTAAAGAAATTTGTCTGAAACGGTGTGCTTTATTTGTTTAAAACACACACCAAAACCAAGATTATTTTTCTGCGCAAAAGCGATGTTGTAATAGGTATAAAAACCAAAGGTAGAACTGGAAATGTTGTTGTATTTTTTCTGGAACTCCTTACCGAATTCACTGTACGGTTTGTAAATGTCCAAATTGCCTTGTCCGCCAATATAAAGACCTGATTTGCTTTGACCGATCAACTTCTGAGGAATAAAGTTGACTAAAACAATGAGTAAAAAGAAAAGAATGCTCTTCATAACTAGTTCGGTATTCTATGAAAGTAAAACGACTCGCTAATTCCCACCGTATCTACCAAAACAGGACCAACGTAAGCGGAAATGGTATCCACAAAACCTTCTTTTTTCATCACACGGAACTTTCCGTTGTTCGTTTCTAAACTGAATAGATGCCATGTATCGGGACCAGGATTTACCGGTTCAGATAGCTCTGTCATTTCAGACACCTTATATTTGATTCCTCTGTCGGGGCCATTTTCAATGAGTACTTTTCCGTTTGCCTTAAAAGTGATCCGAACACTGTTAGCATCCGGATCTATGATTTCCCACTTACCAACAAGTGATTGGTACTCCGGCCCTAATTGGTCGGCTTTTTTGTTACAGCCGGTGTAGAGCCAACCAAACATGAATAATGGTAATAATAAATGACTGAAAAAATAGGTGAGGTTTTTCATTGTTGAAGCATTTGGTCAAAGGTAGAAGAAAACTATCATTGAAAATTCAATTTTAAATCATAATCATTACACTGCGAATTTCCACCAATAGTTATTAATTTCCACCCACGAATTCGATACACATGCAATCCAAACTTCCCAACATAGGCACGACCATTTTTACCACCATGTCTAAAATGGCGGCTGATTACAATGCTATTAACTTGTCGCAGGGTTTTCCCAATTTCCCGATTGATGAACGTTTGCAGGAATTGCTGACCAAAAACGTGCAGGAAAATGTACATCAGTACGCACCTATGGCGGGTTTGCCAGTATTGCACGAACAACTGGCACTGTTGGTGGCCAACCGTTACAAAAGAACGATTAATCCATCGACCGAATTATTGGTCACTGCCGGAGCAACGCAGGGTATTTTTACAGCTGTCCAGGCATTGGTGCAATTCGGTGACGAAGTGGTGATCATCGATCCGGCATATGATTGTTATGATCCTGCCATTGTGCTCGCCGGCGGAAAACCTGTTCACGTAGCGATGCGCGAAGATTTTATGATCAACTGGGTCGAATTGCGGGAAGTGATTTCGCAGCGAACCAAACTGTTGTTCATCAACAATCCGCACAATCCTTCGGGGCGCATGCTCAGCGAAAACGATGAACAGGCGTTGGTGCAGCTCATGAACGATTTTCCGAACTTATTGCTGATCTCGGATGAGGTGTATGAGTTTATCCATTTTGAAACACCGCACCGTTCGGCACACGATCACGAATTGCTGCGGGATCGTTCGGTGATCGTATCCTCGTTTGGCAAAACATTCCACATTACAGGCTGGAAGGTCGGCTATATGATTGCGCCTGAATACCTGATGAAGGAAATCAAAAAAGTGCACCAGTACCTTGTGTTTTCAGTCAATAGTGTGGCGCAAAAAACCCTGGCCGATTATCTCACGCTTGCCGATGTAAGTGTACTGGGATCTTTCTACCAGGGAAAGCGGGACCGTTTCCGTGAATTGATGAAAGGTAGTAAATTTGAATTATTGCCTTGCGACGGAACGTATTTTCAAACAGCGCGTTACACCACCATTTCCGGTTTGTCAGATGTGGCTTTTTGTACATGGCTTGCACAGGAAGCTGGCGTGGCGGCCATTCCGCTGTCGGTCTTTTTCAAGGATGAACGCGATTATCAAACCATCCGTTTTTGTTTTGCCAAAACGGATGAAACCCTTCAACAAGCAGCACAACGATTATGCGCGATTTAAGAATTACACTTGCACAAGTCGACCAGGTTTGGGAAGACAAAGCGGCCAACCTGCGTCATTTCGAGGAAATCCTGGCTTCCGTTTCTGAAACCGATTTGATTGTGCTTCCCGAGATGTTTCATACGGCATTCAGTATGAGCGGTGAAGCGTTGGCAGAAACCATGGATAATTCCGAAGCATTGCGTTGGCTACAACGAATGGCCCGCGAAAAAAATGCTGCTTTTTATACGTCTTTCATTGCCCGTGACCAGGGGAAATTATTCAACCGTGGTGTTTTTGTGGAACCGTCTGGCACTGTTCACATTTACGACAAACGAAAAACCTTCGGGCTGGCTGGCGAAAATGCTGTTTACACTGCCGGAACGAGCGAACAAATCGTTGACTATCTTGGATGGAAGATCAACCTGCAAATTTGTTACGATCTGCGGTTTCCAGAAAATGTCCGAAACGGTTTGTTGGAAGATGGATCGGCACGCTATGATCTGTTGATTTATATAGCTAATTGGCCAGAGCGCCGGGCGAGCCACTGGAAAACATTGTTGAAAGCGCGGGCCATTGAAAATCAATGCTATGTGGCTGGTGTAAACCGAGTTGGGACCGATGCGCTTGAATTGAGCTACTCCGGTGACAGTGTCGTCCACTCTGCACTAGGTGAAGAAATCGCGCAATTACCCGCCAATGAAGCGATTCACACAATTGGGCTATCACCTAAAGATTTGCATGAAGTGCGTGAGAAGCTACCCTTTTTAAGTGACAGCAGCTACCGTTTATTCAACAGATAATACCTTTTACATAAAAAAATAACCATAAAATAACAAGAAGCTACTATATTTGGTAGAATTAATAAACTAAATTATGAGAAAACAAGTTACATTACTCTCTGGTTTAGCATTGTTAGCAGGAACAGCGTTCGCACAGCAGAACATTCCAACAAAACAAGCTAAACTTTCGAAAATTGCTGTTTCAAAAGGCATCGAAAACAAAAAAAATGAAGGCGTATTGAAAGCCGGAGGAGATCTTCTTTGGTCTGATCCTTTTGACGGAACACATGTTTGGACTGTTGGTACAGGTGGACAAGGGACGTTTATCCTTGGTGATAACTCACATGCGCAAATTACAAATGCTACGAGTGGTTTAACTCCTTACATGGGAGCTATGGCTTCTACTACAGCAGCAAATGGATTTGCGTTTTTTAATGGCGTTCAATACCTTATTGGTGGAGCTGTTGACCCACAAAACACGTGGGTTGCTTCAGAAGTAATTGACTTTACGGGTATTCAAACAATCAGTTTGACATTCGAGCAACGCTACCGTGCGTTTAACTCAGATGTTACTTATGTTGAGTTCTCAACTGACGGTGGTGCAAACTGGACGTTTTCAGAAGCGGTAAATGTTGCGGTACCTACAAATGGTGCTTCTGCTCAAAACATGATTACCCTTGATCTTCCTGTTGGTGGTACTGCTACCGGTATGGTTCGTTTCCGTTGGGAAAATTTGTCGGATGACGACGCTTTCGGTAGTGGTTACGGCTGGATGGTTGACGACGTGAACATCTACGAGGGTTACGGAGACAACGTTTCTTTAATGTACACATACAGTGCTGTTGGTGTTCAGGAATTACAGTATTCTAAATTCCCACTTACACAAGCTGCAACTGCAGGAAATATTTCTTTCGGTGCTGAATTCAAAAATGTTGGTTACAATTCACAAGATGCTTCTTTGCATGTAACTTCAGGTGCTTATGATGCTACAGGTTCTGCTGTAACGACTCCGGCATTTACAGTTGATTCAGTTGAGATTCTTACTATAGCAGGAAAACCAATGCCTACTGTAGCTGGTGCGGCTGACTTCACGTTTGAAATCACTGCTGCTGGTTCGTTGGATGTAACAGCTGACGATTCAAAAACAGTTCCTTTTGAAGTAACTCCTTATGTTTATGCAGTTGACTCTTACGATGGTACAGCAGCTTCAATGGAAGGTTCTTTTGAGGGATGGCAAAGTGGTACAGGTGATCCGGCAATCGGAACAATGTATGAAATCTTTGAAGATGGTGAAATCGGTTCTATCGATATCGGTATCGGTGAAGTTGATGTTGAAGCTGATTACATCGGACGTGAGTTCTTAGGTTTGATCTACAAATTGAACGAAGGAAACGGCGAATTTGAGTATTATGACGAGACTGATGTAAAAGCATTGGAAGCTGCTCACTTTGGTTCACTTGTGAAAATGCAATTGACAACTACTATTCCGGTTGATGCAGGTCTTTACCTGGTTATGGCTGGAAGCTTTGATGGCAGCCCGGTTCCATTTGCATTCTCTGGAATGGCTCCTGCAGGAACTACTACAGGTTTGAACGGTGCTACAGTAACTGGTTTGGCTTCTGATCCTGCTACACCGAATATCGTTGAAGCTCCTATTGTTCGTATCGATTTCCAAAGCTATGTTGGTGTTAACGAATTGGAAAATGTTGCTGGTATCAGTGCTTCTCCAAACCCGTTCACTAACGCTACTGAAATTAGCTTCGACTTGAAAGCTGATGCTGAAGTATCTATCGTAGTAACAGATTTGGCTGGTCGTGTAGTTATGACTATCCCTACTGCTAACTACAATGCAGGTGCACAAAAAGTATCTATCGATGGTGCTGCTTTGAACGCTGGTGTTTACAACTACACTTTGACAGTTGGAAACAACGTTGTTACAAAACGTATCGTTAAAAAATAATTAAGCTGTTTTAGCTGAATTGGAAGTCCCGTCCGCCTTGGCAGACGGGACTTTTTTAGTCATATCCAAAACATTGATCCGTATCGGCTAACCGATACATTACTTCGCTAACGCTTGTCTTATCACCAGCCGTGGCTGGTTCTTCCCCACGAATTCACTAATTTTTGCGTGCCTAACGGACACGCTTACAATTATAACACACATTTAACTCATTTAATATAAAAGCGAGTCCGTTAGGCGAGCTGTAATTCGTGCATTCGTGGGAATCCGCGCGATACTACTTCTTATATTTGGTGGGTAAAAACAGATTTGTTTGTAATTATTAATGGGGTTTTATACATGGGTGAATTATTCGGCTTGTTTGCAAACGCGTTTTTAGCGGCGACAATTCTGCCTTTTTCTTCCGAACCGCTTTTCCTGGCAATGTTAGCATTGGGGACTGATCCGTTTGCCTGTTTCCTGGTGGCAACGGTTGGTAACAGTCTTGGAGGATTTACCAACCTAATCCTGGGAAGATACAGCCGAACGTACTTTGAAAAACGGGGAAAAACCCCAAAGGGAAAAGATCTTATCCGGCGTTATGGTGCCTGGATCGCTTGGTTTTCATGGGTTCCGTTTGTAGGTGATCCGTTGCTGATCGCGGCCGGATTTTACCGCACACCAATTGTGTTGACTTCGTTATTTATGGTTGCCGGAAAGGCAGCGCGATACGGGTTATTATGGTACTTCTTTTCATTGACACAATGAAGCAGCAATGCGCCTTGCTTCTGCATCCACAGCCACATAATCTTCATACGTCGGCTTGGCAATGAATCCCGTTTTTTCCATCGTCGCGGTATTGATTCGAGCAAGATCCAAAAACCCGATTTTCTCGTTCAGGAAAGCTTCCACAGCGATTTCATTCGATGCGTTGAGCGCACATGCCTTTGTTCCACCGGATGCCATGGCCTGGTATGCCAGATCGAGGTTTCCGAATGTTTGTCGGTCGGCCGGTTCAAATGTCAGGCTCGGATAATCAAGGAAATTGAACCGCGGAAATGTTGTCGGAAAACGATCCGGATACGTCAGCGCAAACTGAATGGGTAATTTCATATCGGGCAAACCCATTTGGGCTTTCATGCTGCCGTCAGTGAATTGCACCAATGAATGTACGATCGATTGCGGATGCACGATCACATCAATTTGTTCGGGTTTCAGGTTAAAGAGCCATTTTGCTTCAATCACTTCCAGTCCTTTATTCATCAACGAAGCAGAATCGATGGTGACTTTGGCGCCCATGCTCCAATTCGGATGTTTCAGGGCTTGCGCAGGGGTAACGATTTTCAGTTGATCGGTGGTCCATCCGCGAAACGGTCCGCCCGAAGCAGTGAGGTAAATCTTTTCTAGCGGATTGTGAAATTCGCCCACCAGGCATTGAAAAATAGCCGAATGTTCCGAATCGACCGGATAAATATTGATGCCTTTTTCTTTTGCGTATTGCGTGACCAACTCGCCCGCTACTACCAGCGTTTCCTTATTGGCCAATGCCAGATCTTTCCCGGCGGCAATTGCAGCTAACGTCGGTTTTAATCCGGCATAACCCACCAAAGCAGTAAGCACCACGTGTACATCTGTAAATTCAACAACCTGGCACAAGGCATCCGCACCGGCGTAGACGTGGATATCTTCAGAAAACAACGCATTTTTCACCGTTTCGTAGTGACTTTCATCGGCAATGACCACTGCGTTGGGTTGAAATTTCAAGGCTTGTTGAATCAGCAATTCAGCATTGGATTGTGCTGTAATAACCTGTAAGTCAAAATAATCCGGATAGGTCGCAATAACCTCCAATGCTTGTGTTCCGATAGAACCGGTAGATCCCAGAATGGCAACGCCTTTTTTTTGATGCATGAAACAAAATTAATCGAAATAACGGGAGTTTGGAAGTTTCTGAGCTCGGTAGTTTTTGTGCTGGAATACCAAATTCGCGTTGGATAAGATCATGGGCCAAATGTTGTAACTATTTTTGGTTCCTTGTTTATAAAGAACATTACACTTCTACCTTTACATATGAAAACACTCATTCTGCTTCTCTTATTGCCGTTGTGTGCGGCTGGGCAATATCGGGACCAAGACCCGCAGGTACAAGCCTTAACGTTCGCTCCGAGCAATTATGATCAGCTGCGCAACAGCAACATTTATTATTCCAGTTGGTCTTCTAAGAATCCGGTAAAGGAAAATAGTGTTCATACAGCGACGATTTACCTGAATTCAAAAAGAGGTAAACGGAAAGAGATTGACGTTAAAACATTTGATGATAAGGGTCGGATGGTTCAACGCAAAGCACTTCGGGAAACAGTCACATTTTCATATAAAGATACCTTGTTGGCGGAATCAATCACTGTAAAAGGAAAGAAACAGTCAAAGACGACGTATCAATACGATGAACAGGATCGTATGATCGGTTTACAGCGTTTCAAAAACGGGAAATTGGTGAGTAGGTATCGCTTCGAATACTTCGACGGATTGAAACGCAGTTTGGTTGAACAAACAACATTCAAACAAAAAACAACGATTTATACGCTTAAAACAACGTACGATGAACTGCTCAAAAAACCGACCTCGGTAGTCTATCTGGTAAACGGGAAACTTGAAAAAACCTGGAATTACGATTGCAGAGAAAAGGGAAAACTGGTGGAAAAACCAACGGAAGAAATTTCGAGTCAATGTGATTTTCAACAGGAAAACAACGACGGTTCGTACAGTAAATTTGCCCGGTCAATTGAGAATGGCAAAACCTATTTGTTGCAAAGAGATTTCAGTGCAGACTCCAGCTTTTTGGGCTTCAGCAGATTTTACAATGACACGGTGCTTATTGAAAAGCAGGTAAACACCAAGGATGAAACAGTGGTTGAACATTTTTCGGAAAAAGGCAAGCCAAAATCGAAATATATTTATCAGGTGGATGCAAACGGGAATCGAATCGGTTATCAGTCATATAACCGTCGGAACAAACTGGTGTATTTTGAAAAACTAACTTATAACGAACAAAACCTCATTATCGAATCGAAACTCGGTGAAAAATGGAAGCATACGTTTGAGTACACCTTTTACTGATGTTTCTTACTTTTGCAGCATGAAATACCGCATGCTTACCGACGAAGAACTGCAGCACCTGGAGGGTGATCTGAAAGCTTTTCTAATCATTAACGGCGTAGAAGGCGACAGCTGGAAAACCCTCAATGAATTGGAGCCGGAAAAAGCCGTTGCGCTGGTGGAATTGTTTTCAGACAACGTGTTGCAGACCGTTTATGAGAAGGTCCATTTCCTGGAATATAGAAGTCCGGATTTGTGTCTGGTGTTTCATTGCCTTGCCGATCAAATGGACCTGATTTCCATCAGTCGTATTCCCGGAACAGCGTGTGATCTTTCTACACCCGAATCCATTCACGAAGCGTTGGTGTACCATGCTTACGGACTTACATGGTTCAGAACGTCGAAACCGTATAACGAAACCCGCGAACTGGAAATTCATAAGTTACTGGACCAGGGAAGCGTATTATCGACACCCGAATTTTGGGAGGCGCTGGAGAAAGGGTTGGAGGAGTAAAATCGAGCTGGAACAAGACACGTAATATTGCAAATTTACGTGCCAAAGAGTTCCACGTAAATTTGCAATATTACGTGTGTATAAACCGCTGGAAAATCAATCACTGGTGTGCATTTTGAATTCGCATCAGGATTCAATTACCTTCTTCAGATTTTCTATTCGTTCAAATGTGCTTGGAAGGATACGATAGTGGTGTTGTCTTTCAATAAATCTTCCTGCGATCAATCCGGCATTGGCTAATTCCTTCAGATGTTGATGAACCGTTGTTTCTGACAAATTGGTTATGCGAATCAAATCTTTGTTTGTCGCGTAACTTTCTTTTGAAAGATACTGTATGATTGCTACTCTTGCTGGATGACCAATTGCTTTTGCCACTCTGGCAAATGATTTTTGCGATGCTGTATACACTTTAATTTTAGAAGCTCCCATGGGACTTTTCTTATTTAAGTTAGTGAAAAAGATCAGTTAGATCAATACAGTTTTGGGAAAAAGCATAATTTTTTGTTTTTGAATTGGAACAAGACACGTAATATTGCAAATTTACGTGCCAAATCAATCCTCGTAAATTTGCAATATTACGTGGGATTAAACCACTGAATAACAGTGTCTTTAACCGGATACAGAAAAGCACCGATTTTCGGAATCCTAAACTAAAAAGTGCTTGTTCCTTTTCGCCATTGAATCCCTATCTTTGCACCATGACAATAATCCCGGCATTGGAAGAACGTTTTGGAGCACATCGCGTGCGTACCATTCAAAATCCGCTGCATCCCGCACAAGCGCTGATCTTTTTATACCTCGAACTGAACATTCCGGTAACCATTCTCATGACCAATGGTTTGTCGGAGTACACCATGCCGGTTTCCGAAAAATGGAAGGGTAGAGAGCATGCCGAATTGTATTTCTGTCTGCCCACTTACTGGGACATGGACGATCTCGAAAACCCCAATTTTAACTGGGTTTATCACTGGATTTATAAACTCGAAACGTTTGTGCGTGAAAAGAACACATGGTTCGGGCCCGGACATACCATTCCTTGCGGAAATCCTCCAGAACCGATTTCCCTTACGATGAAACAGGAATACCTTATTTTCCTCGACCCGATGTTCATGGAAGATGCGCTTCAACCCATCGAGTCAGCCGATAAAAGCATTCATTTTCTAAGTATCGTTCCTATTTTCGGTGATGAACTGGATTACAAAATGGGGAAAGGAACGAACAAGATCGTTCGCAGGTTTATCGCCAAAAAAGTAGACGAGCGTATTGATGATTATCGCGTTTCGGTGCTTCGAAGCAGAATGCGGTTTTTTTAGAAGTAACCCACGAAAAAGCATTCTTTCTTCCATTGGAAACGAAACCTCTTACTGACCTCAAACTGATAAATTACCCAACGCCGCAATACGAACAAAACTGTGCACCATGCCTGTGTTTGAAAGGTGTTTCTGTATCGTAAACATCCTCTAGAATTGCCTGGATCACCTGCTCTACCAGGTCGGTTGCTTCATTGAGACTCAATTCGCCTTTAAAATCGAGGTGAAACGGACTTTCAGAAGTATTGATAAAAGAGAAAATGCCCACTTCGTCGAGTGGTTTGCCGTAGGCATGGCGAAACAGGTAACAGTAAATCAGCAACTGCAACACATGATTTTTCTCGCTTTTCGAACGTACTTTTTTCAGAATGGCTTCTACGTAATCGCCCGATTTCCCGAGTGAAATAGCGACTGCCTCCGGTTTTACACCACCTGATTTGTAATCGATGACACGGTAATTGCCGTTGCGTTTGTCGATGCGATCCAAAATTCCCTGCAGGTTCGCCGGGCGCTGTTTCCCGTCGATTTCAAACGAGGTCGGAACCACAATTTCGTGTTCCAATGCTTCTATGTGTAAAATGCTCTGCGGATCGTTTTCACAAGCTGCAATTTCGCGCGACAGTACTTTCTGAATGATTTCATTCGCCACCACATACGTAATGTGATTGGTTCCTGAGGCATACACCATCGGATCTTCACTGAAATGCACCTGGAATGCTTTGTCAACTTCCAGCGGCGCGGCATCCTTCATTTTTTTCCAATCATCCACTCCAATCGCATTCGGAGTTACGTTGTTTTCCAGGTACATCGGATTGGTTCTGGCGAAGGGAAGTAACAGGTTTTCCAGCACTTCGTGCAGAATAGTTCCAAGCGTATTGCTTTCAATCGATTCTTCCACTTTCGATTCTTCCCCGATGCGCAGTACATAACGGTAATAAAAATTGAGTGGACATTCCAGGAAAGAATTCAGTTTCGAAAACGTGAGTCCTTCTACCAATAACGTATCAAGTCTGGCAATCACGTCAGGCGTTTTTTCAACCGAATGTTCAGCGATGTGTTCGTCATTCCCCAGCGTATAAAAGCGCTTGTTGATCTTGAACTGGGGATTCACCACCGCGAGTTCCAGTTCCAGCTGCTGAATAAAACGGCTCGGTTCCTGCGAACCCACACCATCTTGTGCAGTAGCATATGTGATATGAATTTCTTCGGCAGCATGAAGTAACCGGTAAAAGTGATGCGCAAACAATCCTTGTTTTTCGCGAGGAGTGGGCAATTGAAAAAACCGGCGTAAATCCATCGGGATCAGCGTTTGGATCGGATTGGTTGGCGGCATCGTTCCTTCGTTCAGTCCCATCACAATGAGCCGTTTGAAATCCAATCCGCGGGTTTCAAGCAATCCCATGATTTGCAAACCTTCCATCGGGTTCCCGAAATAGGACATACTTTCGCCGCTCCAATGTTGGTTGAACAGATTTTTAAACGTCCCCAGCTGCATTTCCGGAACATGGTTTTCGTTCATCACATTGGTCAAACCGATCAATGCATGGTCGAAACTGCGCAGCACGGCTTTTTCCAGCAGGTTTTTTTCGGGTAACAGCTCATCGAGCCACGAATTGAGTTGCTGGACCAGTTCCATGGCCTTCGGCCAATTGTTCTGCCACGGCTCGAATACAGCGCTGTTGAGTAATTGCAAGCGTTCGCTTACATCGAGTTCACTCACGCTCAAAAACAGGCGATTATTGGCAACAATAGTGCTTTCCAGTTTCCCGATAGCGCTGAGTTCGTCCCGGGTGAGAATTCCCTGCACAAACGGGTGATGGAAATATTGAATGACGTCCTTGTAATAAATGGATTTCCCTTTTCTTCGCTGGTATTGTTCCTGGATGCGGAAGAGCAAATCCACCCACAAGCGCAAAGATGTTGCCCGTAAGGGTAATCCGAGTGTAATATTTGCTTTCCCGATAGAAACCGGTAAATGCTGAATAAGCGAAACGATCAATTGTTCGTCGCCGAGTAAAACCAGTGTTTCGTTCAGCTGTTCCGGAGTAAGTTTTGCCAGAAGCGTTCCTACAACCTTTGCCTGTCCGGTAGTTTGGGCACATTCCACGATTTCAACATCGCAGGATTTGTGTTGCAATTCATCCACGACAAACGGCAGTGATTTTACTTGCAAATGTTCCAGTAAAACGCGCTGAAAAGCTCCGGCTTCGTGCAATGAATCGTTGAGATAAAAGCGATCGTTATCGATGAAAATCTGCGCGCGTCCCATCACGTAAAGCTGTTTCATGATACTCAGTTCTGCGATGGAAAGGGCGTTAAAGCCTGCAAAAACAAAATGCGCGTCGGCATTTTTCCGGAAAACGCGATTAATATTTTCGGCCACTTCGCGGTAGACTTTTCCTTTGGTAGTTTGCCGGCCAGCAACCAATTTTTCGGCAAGAGCAAAATAATACGGTCCCAGTTTTTCCCAGAAAGCCATAAATTTCAATTGACCAAGGCTCAGTTCTTCCTGGTTAAAACTCCAGTTTTCCAGTTCGCGGATATCGCGCAGGTTTTTGAACAACTGTTTGGGCTGAACGATATACCGGTCAATTTCATCGAAATCGTTTAACAGCAACTGCCCCCAATTCAGAAAAGCGTCAAAGGTATCAGCTTCATGCTCAATCGGATCTTCGCGAAAAAGGGTGTACAATTGAAACAACAAACGCGTACGATCTGCCACAGGTTCGTCTACCAATTGCTGCATCCACCGGTCGATGGTTACGATTTTCGGCGAAAGTTTGGGTTGATCATCCACCGAAAACAACGCGCGCTGCATGTAAGCAATCATTCGCTCAGACGGCACAATTACCGTAAGCTGATGCAAAGGAATTCCCTGCTCTATGATGGCCGCTGCAACGCGATCAGTAAACGGAATCATGAATGTGTATTCGTTGTATTTATATAGAACTAACTAACTCCACAGCTCCCTGCATTGAGCGAAAGGAAGTGGAGTCGAAATGCAGTTCCGTAGTTACTCCATCAGAGAAAAATCACGTAGAAATAAATGAATACCCTGAAGTCAGCGTCAAATCTTCCGTATTTACGGTAAGCACTGGAATTAGCTTGTCATTTTCCAGCAAATGCTGTACAAACGAATGCATAGTTGGTAATAGCGTATCGCTATGGTGGTATGAAACCGCGAGTAAATCAGCGTCAACTGATTCGGCGTAAGCCAACAATTCCTGCTGATAGGTTTTGCGTTGCTGCAGGTTTTGCAACTCACATTTGATCCCGTGTTCGGCAAAAAACTTGCGTAATACCGTTTGATTGGTCTGTGTTTTAATGGCCAGCCATTCGTCGGTATGATGTGAACCAACCAGGTGAATCGTGGCATTGAATTGTTTTGCGATGGATGCCGCGAAACTGGCTATTTGCATACTTTCGCGCTCAAAATAGTAGGGCATTACAATATTTTTGATCGGGCCGCTGGTATTACCGCTTTGCGTGATCATAAACGGTGTACTGGTTGAACTTACAAGTCGTAGAGCATGACTTCCGAAAAGCTTTTGGAATCCTGTTGCTCCATGTGTTCCCATCACGATCAGACTGGCGCCGATCACATCACTGGCAATAGAAATGCTATCGTAAATATTTCCTACCAGAACTTTCGTGGTCACCAATGCCTTTTCAGCTTCTGAGAGCCCTTCCGTGAATGTTACAAATTGCTCTTTTGCCTCTTTTACGGCTTGCTTTTTATCTACAAAATGCAGCATCAATACCGAGCCGTCATTGGCTGTTGCCAAATCGACACCTTGACGCATTGCGGTCTCCGAAACTTCGGAAAAATCGACAGGAATTAAATAAATAGGAGATTTCATAGTTTGCGAATTTTGCTTTGAAAGTACTAATATAATCACGTTTTGGTATTTATTTCATGATGTAGCTCAGCTTCTTGTACTTATATCGTGGGTTTTTGCGTAGCAACAACGAAAAATGACGAGATTTTAAACAAAAAATTCGCGTAACTTGTTGCATGAATGAAAATAGTTGATATATTTGATTAATAATTCGTCAACATTACGTTTAATAACTCATCACGTGACGCACATAGAAGCAGGACAACTTGCCCCGGATTTTGAAGCGATCGATCAAACCGGAAAAACACACAGTCTGAAGATGTATAAAGGAAAGAAACTCATTGTTTATTTCTATCCGAAAGACAATACTCCGGCATGTATCAACCAAGCGTGTAGTTTACGTGATAATTACGGAACGTTGTTGAAGAAAGGATACGCGTTATTAGGTGTGAGTATGGACAGCGCTAAGTCGCATGACCGGTTCATTGCAAAAAACAATTTACCCTTTCCCTTGATTGTGGATGAAGACCGGAAAATGATTGACGCATTTGATGTGTGGGGCGAGAAAAAATTTATGGGCCGTATTTATGACGGAATTCATCGCACTACTTTTGTGATTGACGAATCAGGAATCGTAAAGCACATCATTACGAAACCAAAAACAAAGGTGCATGGAGAAGAAATCCTCGCTCTTTGAGAAAGAAGAAAAAAAATCAAAAAACCCGAGAAGGACATAAATAGATTACGTTCTAGTGGGTGTAGATTTGCAGAAACGATTAGGTAAACGATAAAAAAAGAACGTTATGGCAGTTAAAGAAATTAATGCAGACAAACTGAAAGCACTTCAGTTAACCATGGAAAAATTAGACAAAACCTTTGGTAAAGGAACCGTTATGAAATTAGGCGATGAGCCTGTAGAACAAGTGGAAGTGATTCCGTCAGGATCTATCACGCTTGACTTGGCTTTGGGAGTAAATGGGTTTCCAAAAGGAAGAATTGTCGAAATATACGGACCGGAATCATCCGGGAAAACAACGCTGGCTATTCACGCCATTGCGGAAGTTCAAAAGCAAGGCGGAATCGCTGCAATCATAGATGCGGAACATGCCTTTGACCAATTCTACGCACAAAAATTGGGTGTGGATATTGCTAACCTGTTGATCTCTCAGCCAGACAACGGTGAACAGGCATTGGAAATTGCCGACAACCTGATCCGTTCGGGAGCAGTTGACTTATTGGTGATCGACTCTGTGGCGGCATTAACTCCGAAAGCGGAAATCGAAGGTGAAATGGGTGATTCACAAATGGGTCTTCAGGCGCGTTTGATGTCGAAAGCCTTGCGTAAACTCACCGGATCTATCAGCAAAGCAAAATGTTGCTGTATTTTCATCAACCAGTTGCGTGATAAAATCGGTGTGATGTTCGGGAATCCGGAAACAACGACAGGAGGAAATGCCTTGAAATTTTATGCTTCCATGCGAATTGACATTCGCCGGTCGAGTCAGATCAAAGAAGGCGAGGAAGTAATCGGAAATCGCGTAAAAGTGAAAGTGGTGAAAAATAAAGTGGCACCACCGTTCCGTAAAGCTGAATTCGACATCATGTATGGTGAGGGAATCTCTAAAGTGGGAGAAATCATCGACCTGGGTGTGGAATTGAATATTGTGAAGAAAAGTGGTTCCTGGTTCTCCTATGGCGAAACCCGCCTTGGTCAGGGTCGCGATGCTGTAAAAGGTATGATCGCCGACAATCCTGAACTAATGGAAGAACTGGAACTGAAAATCAAAGACGCTCTTGGGTCACCTGCAGCCGCTGCGGCTGTAGTAATGGCACAAGGCTAACTGCATATCGTTTCTGGAAAATGCTCTTGTCCGCCTCAGGCGGATCGGAGCATTTTTTGTTTGCGGGAAGTAAACACGATTCACTCATGCCAGCTATAAAATGTAAAAGCACTTGTGTTTTTTAACCAGATTGACCAGTATCTACCACAACTTGTGTATATTTCATACCAGTAGAAACCTTAAACTATACATGATGAAAAAGAACTTAGCAGAATTTATCGGCACATTTTGGCTTGTACTGGGTGGTTGCGGAAGCGCAGTGCTCGCTGCGGGCATCCCAAATGTCGGCATTGGTTATGTAGGAGTATCCCTGGCATTTGGTTTAACCGTGGTTGCGATTGCCTATGCGTTCGGACATATTTCGGGCGCGCATTTGAATCCGGCGGTAACAATAGGCGCATGGGTTGCTGGTCGTATTGAGGCAAAAGATGTTCCAGGGTATATCATCTCCCAAATCCTGGGTGGAATAGCGGCAGCCACCGTTTTATACCTCATAGCCACCGGAAACGGATCCAAAATCGGCGGTTTTGCTGCAAACGGTTTTGGCGACCATTCACCTCATGGCTACAACATGCAGGCTGCAATAATCACCGAATTTGTGATGACCTTTATTTTCCTGCTGGTTATTTTGGGTTCTACCGATGAAAAAGCGCCGAAAGGTTTTGCCGGACTCACAATCGGTTTAACACTTACGTTGATTCATCTCATCAGCATTCCTGTTACGAACACATCTGTAAATCCTGCAAGAAGTATCAGCCAGGCATTGTTTGTGGGCGACTGGGCATTAAATCAGTTGTGGCTTTTTATTGCGGTGCCAATTGCCGGCGCAGCACTGGCTGGACTCGTTTACAAGTACTTCAAATCATAATCAATAGAATGCTCTGCCGGAGTTTGAGGAATCCTTTTCGGCAGAGCATTTTCATTCTCCATTTTGCTCCCCACTCATTTCACTAAGTTTCCTTACTTTTGGCACAAAATTGTGATATGGTATTGTCAATGACAGGTTACGGAAAAGCTGCCGGAACGTTCGAAGGAAAAAAGATCGTGGTGGAAATCCGTTCGTTGAATAGCAAAAGTTTGGATCTCAATCTGCGACTAATGCCCTTGTATCGCGAAAAAGAGTTGGACTTGCGGGCGATCATCGGTCAACATCTGGATCGCGGTAAAGTAGAAGTGTCGGTTTCCCTTGAAAACTCAGGTGATTCGAAAAATTATACAATCAACAGAGAACTGGCCCAGGCATATTACAATGATATCAAAGCAGTTGCTGAAGCAGTTGGTGAAGAACCAAAAGACTTACTGGCAATTGTGATGCGAATGCCGGAGATTTTTACCAACGAAAAAGAACAACTTTCCGAGGCTGAAGGTTTATTCCTTGATCAACTGGTACACGAAGCATGCGAGCAATTAATTACTTTCCGAAAACAGGAAGGTGATCAATTGAAACGTGATTTTGAGCAAAACATTCGGCGGATCAATGAATTGTTGGAAGAAGTACCACAATACGAAACGATTCGAATTGATATTGTGCGCGAACGAATGCGTATGAGCCTTGAGAAAATTAGCAATACTGCGGTTGATGACAATCGTTTCGAGCAGGAATTGATTTTCTACATCGAGAAGATGGATATTTCGGAAGAAAAAATGCGCTTGTCCAATCACCTGAATTATTTCGTCGAAACCATGGAGGTTCCGCTTTGTGGGAAGAAATTGGGTTTCATCACACAGGAAATCGGCCGTGAAATCAACACACTGGGAAGTAAAAGCTACCATGTAGAAATGCAAAAACTGGTGGTTGAAATGAAGGATCACCTGGAAAAGATAAAAGAACAAGTATTGAATACCCTCTAACCGAAGTCGGATGTCGGAATTGCAACAAACAGGTAAATGCATCATTTTTTCAGCTCCTTCCGGAGCCGGAAAGACAACGATTGTACACCATTTACTTGGAGCCGACTTAGGACTGGAATTTTCGGTTTCGGCTTGCAGCCGTGATCCACGCCCGAATGAAACAGATGGAAAAGACTATTATTTTTTAGGCGTCGAAGGATTCAAACAAGCAATAGCCAATGGCGATTTTGTGGAATGGGAAGAGGTATATGCCAACAACTTTTACGGCACACTTCGTTCGGAACTGGAACGTATCTGGAAGGCCGGGAAAACGGTCATTTTTGATGTCGATGTAGTTGGCGGATTGAATATCAAACGCATTGTGGGGGATAACGCGTTGGCGGTTTTTGTGCAACCACCTTCGTTTGAAGCATTGGAAGAACGCTTGCGCGGACGCAGTACCGAATCGGAAGAGAAGATAGCTATTCGTTTGGCAAAAGCCCGGCAGGAACTGGCCTCGGCGTCTCAATTTGATGTGGTGTTGGTCAATGACCAACTGGAACGCGCTTGTGCGGAAGCGGAAGAAATCGTGCATCAATTTTTAGTAACGGCATGAAAATAGGACTCTATTTCGGAACCTTTAATCCCATTCATGTCGGACACCTGGTGATCGCCAACTACATGGCGGAATACACTGATTTGAACCAGGTTTGGCTGGTGGTAACACCTCAAAATCCGTTAAAGAAAAAGTCCTCATTATTAGCCGATTATCACCGGTTGGCACTGGTTCAGGCCGCCATTCAGGATAATAATAAATTGCGGGCCTCGGATGTTGAATTCAAATTGACACAGCCCAATTATACGTCAACAACGCTTGCGCATTTGAAAGAAAAATACCCACAACACACGTTTTCCATGATCATGGGTGAGGACAACCTGCGCACTTTGCACAAATGGTATAATCACGAGCATTTGATGGAAAATTATAAGTTCTATGTCTATCCGCGTGTGCTGACCGTTCAGGAAGAGGAAGAAGTGGTGGAAATGGGTTCGCTGAGCGAAAACGAGTTCATGAAGCATCCATCGATCATAATGTGTGAAGAAGCACCGGTAATGAAGGTTTCAGCAAGTTTTATTCGTCAGGCAATCAAAGAAGGGAAAGATGTGCGGTATTTGCTAACCGAGCCGGTGCATAAATACCTTGATGAAATGAACTTCTATAAGTAACAGCTACCCTTTACGAAGTCCTTTAAAAAAACCAATGATCCGTTTGCGGAACAGGAACATGATCAGCAAATAAGGAACGGCCATCAGGTACAAAATTCCGAAATTGATGTTGCTGGTGAACGATTCTTCGCCCAACTCTGAACTTTGCTCCGACATCATTCTACACTGAGAACATCCTTGTCCCCAAGCCAGATCAGCGAAAGTTAGCGCTACAACAATCAGTAACAATGCTCTTTTCATGAGCGTAAAATTACGGATTAATTGAACAGGTGGTGGATTTTCAATGTGTTTTAACATTCGCCGTTTTTTGGTTGAAAAACCGATTTTCTAAATAGTGTTCGGGAATTTGGGTGTTCGGAATATCCCGAACACCCAAATTCCCGAATTCGACAAATTCAGCCGAGAGAAAACCTCTTGGTCCGCTGGAAAAAGTAACAGAAGACTTATTTCAACGATTCTTTCACGTAAGCCATTACCGACGCTTCCTGCTCAGGAGCCAGACGTGATTTTTTCGCCATGGAAGGAACGATGCGATCCCATCTTTCAGCGGAATAATCTGCGATTACCGGTAAATCATGACATCGGCCACAGTGTTGATTGAATAACCCTTCTCCAACCAGTGCATCTGCAGACAGGCCTTCTTCTTTGGCTGGTTCAACAGGAACGGTAACGGGCTCTTTTGCTGGTTCAACTTTGCTGATTTCTTCGGTTGTCCGGCAAGATGTAATCATGGCAACAACGGCCAATGATCCTAAAAAAAGTGCTGTTTTCATTGAATGTTTTCTGAAACAAATGTAGGTAATTGAAGGAGGTGTAGCGTTTTTTTCTGTTAAAGAACATGTTACAAACGTAAAAATTAAATTGACGCGATAACGAAAGAATAAATCGGGTTTTCATTTTTCCCAACATGAACGTAAATAGATTACGTTCTACTGGCCGTATCTTTGTTATGTCAAAGGAAAAGAGAGGCTTAAACATGAAAAAACAATGTACCATGATCACTATTCACAAGGCTTAGCTTCCATTCACGGTTGACTTGCGCCACCATCCAAATCACATTGGCTTTGGGAAATTTAACCGGTTGCCAGGCCAAAACCACTTACTGAATTCCGGAAAATCAGTAACATCTGTTAGGTCGTCTCATCTCGAGACAAACACAATCATCGGTAACAATCAGAACACAGGAGGCGTGCGCGCGAACGCTCTTCTGGCTGAGAACTGCCACAGTATTCACTTTAAAACCAAATTTTCTATGCTGAATTAAACCGCTAGATCAACGTCTGCAACCACGGACAACCAGGAACCAATCGTGCTTTTTGTCAATTGGAACCGCCACTATTCACAGGCTTTACTTAGCAGACTCTGTTTCACCCCTTTGATCACACAAATCAAATTACTGTTTATCGACCACGTCGTATCCGAATTTTCGAATATTGGCACTACGGCCGGGAAATTCGAAAGTTGTCAAAAGTGACCTTTGCGATTCAGTTGGATTTGCCTAACGTATCATATACGTCATCTAAACCCCATCAGCTTCAGTTTGGTGGGGTTTATTTCACCTCCCGAATGTAATTCAGCATATGCGTTTCATACGTAATGTAAATCACGACATCTGGTTTGAAAGCCGTTACAATTTCTTGGTTGAGACCATATTTCCAGGAATCGAAAATGACGAGTGTTTCGGCGAAACCTTCTTTTAAAAAGGGGAATACGGCATCCCCGAACGAATCGCGGATAATGAGCAGTTTGAGCTTGTTTTTGGGATTTCGGTGCACGAAATGTAATTCGAACTGTTCCGGATACATAAACTCTGGTGGTGGGGGGAAACCCATTTTTTCCACGAGTTCCGCTTGCTCATGGTAATGAGCTATGGGAATTGCTTCCGCTGCGGAGTTATTTGGTAAAAAACTGGCCAAATGACCAATTTTTACATAGTCGGTGGTCCATTTGTAACGCCTGAGGTAGCGGGTGTTCAACTCCGGAAAATGACTGTGTTTTAATCGATTCATCAATGCTTCGGTTACCACAAAACCGGCCCGTTTGTTCCAGTGATTGTCGAGTTTAAAGTATAAGTTATGCCTTTTCCCTTTTTCCAAAACAGGTTTCAGATCCACCCAAAGGCCGGGCAGGCGCCGCTGAAACCGTTTCCGGAGCTGGTCGATGCGACTATCCGGGTAGCGTTTCACAATATTGAATGGCAGGTCTTCGGGGTAGGCTTCCAGCGCTGAAGGTGCAATTATCAGATACGGGATGACATTGTGCTGTTTGAAAAACACTTTTCGCCGAAGCCATTCCGCTTCAAAACTATCCAGCTGCACAGGTGTCAATTGTCGGTCACCTTCATAAATTGCACGCTCTTCACCCGCGATGAAATAACGCCCGTTTTCGCCGATAATCAGGTGCTCCGGATCGGGGGAAACATGGAAAAAGTTCAGTTTTACGAACTTGTTCCATTCAATCATCGATGTACGAAACGAAAAGTTATCGCTCAGATAAGTTTCACATTCTTTCGGGAATTTGTCCAGTTTATTGATGTTGATGGTCAGCGAATCTTGAAAAGTGCGGTTTTCGTCGTGGCGTTTAAACGTGATGAAATGAAAGCGGTCATTCAGAAAGGGCGCGATGATCATGACACCGAAAACGATCAGTAGAAAACCCCGGTTAAACTCTTTCACAACTAGAAATTAAAATAAATAAACGGATTGTAACTCGAAGAAGTCAGCGCCATCACGCAGTAAACAAATAATCCCAGGTACACGGTATTTTTCACCAGTTCAAATACACCCGATTGCGTAAAGCGCACCATCAACGGTTGTTCCCTGAAGAAGCGGAACGAATACGTGCTCAGTACCAAAGCCAGGATCAACACGGTGATCAATTCGTAATCGAGGAAATACAAGGCGCCTCGCTGTGATTCACCTGAAAAGCTGAACATGCGTTGTACGTACAATGCCGCATCACTGAAGGCTTCGATGCGGAAAAACACCCAGCCGATCATGACGATCAACATCGTGTAAATCCAGCCGATGAGCTTCGGCAATTTGTCGAGCACCTTGTCGAAACCCAAGCGTTCGATGAGCAAAAACACACCGTGGAAAAATCCCCAGAACAGGAAACTCCACGAAGCGCCGTGCCAGAAACCGGTGAGTAAAAACACGATCATCAGGTTCACGTACATGCGCACGGGACCCTTTTTGTTTCCTCCCAGCGGAATGTATACATAATCACGAAACCAGGTCGATAGTGAAATGTGCCATCTGCGCCAGAATTCCTTGATGCTGTGAGCGATGTAGGGCAGGTTGAAATTCTCCGGAATATTGAATCCGAACAACCGTCCCAAACCAATAGCCATGTCGGAATAACCCGAAAAGTCGAAATAGATCTGTAATGTATAAGCCGTAATTCCCAACCATGCAGCTCCGGCCGAAATCGACGAAATATCCTGCTCCATGATGTTGTCTGCAAGTACGGCACAGGTGTTGGCAATGATCACTTTTTTGAACAAACCGATCAAAAATCGCTGCACACCGCGATACAACATATCGATGGTTTCCTTGCGGCTGTGGATCTGGTAAATGATGTCTTTGTAACGCACAATCGGTCCGGCAACCAGCTGTGGAAAGAGCGCCACATAAAGGGACATGTTCACGAGGGAAACCTTTGGAAGCGTGCGATCACGGTAAATATCGCGCAACATCGAAAGCTGGTGGAAAGTATAAAACGAAATGCCGACAGGCAGGATTACTTTGGCTAGTTCCTGCTGTTCGGGAGTCAGTACTGGTGCAGGACCTGGCGTAAATACCTGTATAAAAAACTGCAGGTATTTGTAGCTAAACAACAACGCCACGTTAACCACGATTCCCAATATCAGCCATTTTTTGGCGTGAATCTCTGACCGTTCGATCAGTTTTGCGATCAGGAAATTTCCGAGGATAGAAGCGATCAGCAACAGCGTAAAACCCGTTCCGCCCCACATGTAAAACAGCAAACTAACGATCAGCAAAACCACATTGCGTGCAGCTTTGGGTGCGAGGTAATAGACCAGCAGCGCGGTCGGCAAAAAATAAAACAGGAAAACCAGACTACTGAATAACATTGAGGTCGTTTGTATAAAATCCAAGCGTTATTTCAGATGCGAAGGTAACAGAATTGGGGATTAGGGAATGGAGATTTGTTAAAAACGAACGAAAGGCTGATTAATTGTTTGTTGCGTGTAATGGAAATTGCTGTTCACTTAACCGGATTTTAATTCAATATATTTGTAAAAATTTATGCCATGCGCTACCTCCTGTTTGTCTTGTTGATCTGTTCAATCTCAACGGTTTTTGCACAAGATACCATTGCTACTTACTTTGATTGGGCTGGAAATCCGACTACAAATATCTACAATGCTGCTTTTTTCCGTTCTAAAATAAACCCTTCGAAACCGACCAAAACTTATTATCGTGGCGATTCTTTGAAAAAAAATGATGCCTTCAAACCGGCGCAAATTTCTGAAAAGAACGGTCGTTTTATTTTTATTAACCTCGACAAAACGGTCATAAAGGATATAACCTTTAAAGAAAACAAACGGCACGGTCAGGCACTTACCTATTATGAAAACGGAAAGATTAAAGATGTTGAATTTTTTAGAAACGGCTTGCAGGACAGCATTTCTACTTATTATCATAAAACAGGGGTGATTTCGGCTATTGAACACTATGTATCGGACTCGTTGATGTCTTATGAGTTTTTCAATGAAGACGGCACAAAAGATACAGTGTCAACTTCAGCGTCTGTAGCGGCAGAATTTCCTGGAGGGCTAGTTGAAATGAGACGATTTTTAGGCAATAACATCATTTATCCTCATACCGCTGTAGAATTAAACATAGAAGGAAAATGTTATCTTCAATTTCAGATAGATGAAACCGGTAAAATATACGATGTAAGAGTAATGCGTGGTGTGCCTGATTGTTTTGAATGTGATAAGGAAAGTGTGCGCGTGGTGAAAGAAATGCCGCTTTGGACTCCCGCTAAAACCCATAATCGTTATTGCGCTTCGACGTTCAATTTACCGATTATGTTTAAGTTGACGGGTGGAGGTAAAAAGAAGAAACGACATAATAAGTAACCTGAGTTTAGGTGTTTTTACGTTTAGAAATAAACTCAAAAACTACTCCTCACAATTCTCCATCCGTTTTTTCATTTCCGGGCCGGGCATGTGTTCAAATTCAGCGCATTTCTTCTGCTTATCCGCTTTGAGTTTTTGCAGTTCCTGTTCGTCTTTTTTGGTGGAACCCTTTTGCAAAATAGCGTTGGCTTTTTGGTTGAGTTTATCCCCGGACTCGATACACGCGCAAATGGTATCCGGCTCACTACAAGCGCTTAACACAAGTGCAACCATTCCAACAAAAACAGCATTCCGGTAAACTCGATTCATGATATGGGTTTAGGGTGTAAAAATAACGTTTTCCAGTGGATGATTTTTCACTCAAACATCGGCTGGAACGGATCAAAACGATGCATCGTTTCCAATGGTTTCAGTTTACCGTCTTCTACACGGATTACGCGGCCCGGGAACTTCTCGATCATTGCCATATCGTGTGTGGCCATCAAAACCGCCGCTTTTTCTTCTTTCGAAACAGCGATGATGAGTTTCATGATTTCAGCTGAAGTTTCAGGATCGAGGTTTCCGGTTGGTTCGTCGGCAAGGATCAGTTTCGGATGATTGATTAGAGCGCGTGCGATGGCTACTCGCTGCTGTTCACCACCGGATAATTGATGCGCCTGCACATTCCCTTTGCTTTCCAAACTAACCATGGAAAGTACCGTTTTGGCGCGGTTTTCCATTTCACGTTTGTCTTTCCAACCGGTAGCGCGCATTACAAAATAGAGATTTTCGGCAACTGAACGGTCGGTGAGCAATTGAAAATCCTGGAACACGACGCCAATCGCCCTGCGCAATTGCGGAATGCTGCGTCTGTCGAGGTCGTTTACTGAAAAACCAGCCACTTTTCCGCTTCCGGAGCTGAGAGCCAACTCGCCGTAAAGCACTTTCAGCAGGCTGCTTTTTCCGCTTCCGGTTTTCCCGATCAGGAATACCAGTTCATCGGAATTTACTTCCAGGTTCACATCGTCTAAGACCACCTGGTTCAATTGAACGATTTTACCATGCTGAATCTGTATGACCTTTTCCACGAGACTGTTATTTTAAGGTAAAGGTATCAGAACACCAGCAAAAAAACGGGTTCGCAATGAAATAATCTTAACACGTTCGCGTTTAAAACTTTTCGGCACTCACGCTGCTCCGACCTTTCTTTGCGGTTAATTTTACTAACTTATAAAAACCAAGTCGTGATGCGCCATTTTTTGATTCTCTTCTTCGCTCTTGCTTTCGGGCAGGCATGGACGCAGCAAACTGAAAAATACCACTCTCCGTTGGCCGGTTTTTACCGCTCCGAAGACCTGTTTGAAAAGGAACAATTCAGTGCTGCCAGAAAAGAATTCCGTTTATTTATTGACTCCTACACCGGTTCCAAAAACGATCCGTTCTATATCAAAGCACTTTATTACGAAGGAATTTCGGCTTTGTCGCTGTTCAACAACGACGCTATTCCGCTATTGGAATCCTTCAACCGCGAATACCCGGAAAGTATTTACAAACACGATATTTTCTTCCGCTTCGGGCAGTTTTATTACCAGAAAAAGGACTACAAAAAAACCATCGAATGGCTCTCACAGCTGAGTAGACAAAACGTGGAGCCTCAAAACCTGCAGGAATATCATTTCAAATTGGGGTACTCTTACTTTAGTGAAGAGCAGTTTCCGGAAGCAAAAAATGCATTTTACGAAATAAAAGATTCCACTTCGCAATATGGCACACCTGCGTTGTATTACTATTCACATTTGAGCTACAAAGACGGTTCTTACCAAACGGCTTTGGAAGGATTTGAAAAACTCATGAGCGACACACGCTTCAAAACAGTAGTTCCTTATTACATTACCCAGATTTATTATTTGCAGGGAAAATACCAGGAAGTGACCGAATTTGCGTTGCCACATCTCGACAGTATGAAGCCCGGCGATCAGATTGAAATGAACCACCTGATCGGCGACTCGTATTATAAGATCGGGAAGTTCGACGAAGCCGTTCCGTTTCTGGAGATTTACAACGAAAAGTCGACCACCACTCGCGATGATGACTATGCGTTGGGGTACGCTTATTTTAGAAGTTCGCAGTGCAGCAAAGCCATTGTTTATTTCGATAAAGTATCGCGGGTAAAAGATACGCTCGGACAAATCTCGCTGTACCACGCCGGCGAATGTTACATGAATCTCAATGAACTGGCGTATGCGCGGAAAGCATTCGGCGCGGCGGCACAGATCGATAAAGATCTCATGATCCAGGAAGATGCGTTGTACAATTACGCAGTGCTTTCCTACAAACTCGATTTGAATCCGTATGACGAAGCCGTGATCGCGCTGGAAGATTACATTACCAAGTACCCCAATTCCCCGCGCAAAAATGTGGTGCACCAGTATTTGGTAAACTGTTATACTTCGACCAAAAATTACGCAAAAGCACTCGAATCGCTTGATAAATTGCCAACCAAAGATTCGAAACTGAAAAGCGCATACCAAATGATTGCCTTTAATCGCGGTGTGGAATTGTACCAAAAATCGGAATTCAAACAAGCAATCAACGCATTTAAACTGATCGAGAAATACCCGCAAAGCCAGGAAATTTCAGCAAAAGGTGTTTTCTGGACAGCCGATTCTTACTTCATGCTGAAAGATTTCCCAATGGCGATCAAAGAGTACCGCGCGTTCCTGGCTATGCCGACTGTCTACGGTTCTGCTCTGAAAGCTGACGCTCAGTACAACATCGGTTATGCTTACCTGGGACAAGAGTCCAAAGATCAAACCCAGATCATTGCTGCTTTTCAATCGTACCTGCAGGAACCCAATCTTACCAACAAAAAGAAGAAAGCAGATGCTACCATGCGTTTGGCTGATGCGTATTACGTGACCAAACAAAACGACCTGGCACTTGAGTTTTATGAAAAAGCCCACGACCTGAAAATGGGTTATGAGGACCAGGCATTGTTTTATTCGGCGCGTTTGTATGGCTTCAACCAAAACCGGCCGGAAAAAATCAAGCGTTTGCTGGATATCATCAACAATTATCCCAATTCGAAATACATGCTTACTTCAGTATTTGAGGTCGGTTTGAGTTACTATAACGATGGGAACAACGATCTGGCAATCCGTTATTTTAACCAGTTAGTGAATGATTACCCGACTTCCATCCAGGTGAAAGACGCCCTGCATTACATCGGTGATGCCTATTTCAAAAAGAAGGAATACAACCAGGCCGAATCGTATTTCAAACGTGTACTCGACCAATACGGAACAGATCGTGCTACCTGTGTGCGCGAAACCAAAGCTTTGGCTGATATCTATACCGCACAACGACAGTTGGATAAGGTTGAAAACCTGGTCAATATTTATCCATGTGCCGATTCCATTCGATTTGAGGTGGAAGACAAGTACTACGAACAAGCCATGGAAGCTTACGGGCGAAAAGAGTACCAGGCATCATTGACCGATTTCGACGGATACCTCAACAAATATCCGAACGGAAAATACAAGCAGGAAATCCTGAACTACAAAGCCGATGCGCTCTACATTCTGAAACGCGAAGCTGAAGCAGTTGATATTTACAAACAAACGCTTGAACGTCCGAACGATGACTTCACGGAAATTGCTTCACAGCGTACTGCCAAATTCCTGTACAATTCCTACGAGTACGAGCAGGCATTGCCGTATTACACCCGTTTGGAACAAGTTTCCAAATCACCGGAAATGACCCAAATTGCTGAGTTAGGATTGATGCGTTGTCATTATGTAGTCGAGAATTTCGCTAATTCAGCCGAATATGCCAAAAAAGTATTGGGCAACAAACAAATTACCAATACTGTGAAGCTGGAAGCCGAGTACATTAAGGGAATTTCCCTGGCGAAAACGGACCGTTTCACAGAGGCATTACCTTCATTGGAATACGTGGTGAAAAACACAACGACAGAGTTTGCTGCCGAATCGAAATACACGATTGCCGAAGGTTACTTCAAAAAAGGGGATCTCACCAAAACCGATACGGAAATCCGTGCCTTGCTGAAAATGAAACCGGGCTATGATTACTGGATCGCCAAAGGGTTGATTTTGCAAACGAAAGTATTGATTGAGAAAGAAGACCTGTTCCAGGCAGAACAGACTATTCGTTCGGTAATCGACAATTATCCTGACGATGAGGATGGAATTAAAGTAGAAGCTAATGATTTGCTGGAAGAAATCCTGCAAATGAAAAACAAACCAAAATCCCTGCAAGCACCTAGTGAAACGGAGATTGAAGTTGGTGACGATAAATCAGGGAACTAATGAGACAGACAATCAATCAGATGAAAACGATCGGCGCGCTATCTTTCCTGCTCTTCTCCGGGTTGAATGCATCCGCCCAGGAAAACATAGAACTCATTATCAATGCAAACCGGTCGATAGAACCGGCTTACCGACAGGCAGAAAGTCCGAAGATCCTGGACACGGTTTTCCCAAATCCAACGGCTACATTTCCATTGCTGGCAATGAGTTATGCTCCCGAAATTGAAGTAAAATCCATTCCGGCGGCGACGGTAAAAACCGTTGAAAAATTACCGCAATTGTACAACGGTTACGCACGTGTGGGCATCGGTTCGCTGTTTATGCCGTTGGCCGAAGTGTATTACAACAATACGCGCACCCGCAAATTCAACTACGGATTTCACGGTCAGCATATCAGTTCTTTCGGAAGGATCAAAAACTACGCTCCGGCCAATTTTGATAAAAGCAATTTCCGTGCTTTCGGTGGCATGAACGAAAAACGCTATGACTGGATGGCAGAAATGAATTACAACAACCGCGGGTTGCATTTCTACGGTTTTCGCAATGAAAATGCCGATGCCGACAGCATTGCGCAGCGCTTCAACACCTTTAACCTGAAGGGCCAGTTCAGCTCGCACAAACACGACAGTTTGGGCGTAAACTGGCGGGCAGGTTTTGAATACCGTCATTTCAACGACAAAAAACCGGCGATTGACAGCCTCGAAGACTGGCGCGCGAAAGAGAACTATTTTAGCCTTTTCGGCGGCGTATCGTTCAAATGGGGCAACGAGATTTTCGGAGCCAATGCAGATCTGAAATACAACGGTTACAAATATGGGATCGAAGATTCTTCACTAACTCTTGTAGATTCAGGAATTGTGCACAACAACACCATCTTTAGCCTGCGTCCTTACATCACGACGTATTCTAAAAACAAACGCCTGAAAGCCAATATCGGCGTGGATATTACGGTAAGTGCCGCTGATAAAACGCGCTTTTATCTGTACCCGAATGCCGAGGTGAAGTATTCGTTGTTTGACGATATCCTGATTCCCTATGCGGCTTTGCGCGGCGGCATGACGCAACAGACGTTCAAAGGTATTACAGACATCAACGAATTTGCGTTGTCGAATCAGCAATTGCGCAACGAACACAAGGCGATTGAAGCTGCTATCGGGTTAAAAGGGACATTAAGCAAACGCGTCGGATTCAACATTGGCGCCAGTTTCGGGAACATCAAAGACAAGGCGTTATTTATTACCGACACACTGCATTCGGCCGGAAATCGCTTCGCGGTGATCTATGATACGATCAATGTTGCAACTGTAGAAGGCGCGTTGTATTACCAGATGCTGGAGAAAATCAAAATTGACGTCATCGGACGTTATTTTTCTTACAACGCGTTGAGCAATACCTACGCCTGGAACTTACCGCAAGTACAGTTTATTCTGCGCGGAAGTTACAACCTGTACGACAAGTTTATCTTTACACTCGACCTGAACATGGAAGGCGGCCGTCGTGCGTTGGTATATGCGACGGAAGAAGATGTAACCGAAGAGAACAACCAATTGGCCAAAAAACTGGGCTTTATTGCAGATGCGAACCTTGGTGTGGAATACCGTTACAACAAACGGATTTCGGCTTTCGTAAACGTCAACAACCTGGCGGCGCAGCGCTACAAACGTTGGTACAATTATCCGGTGCAAGGCTTGCAGGTTATGGGTGGAGTGACGTTTAGGTTTTAGGTTGAAGCCATTATAAGTGACTTATCTTTAGTTGTTTAATCCCACGTAATATTGCGAAATTACGTGGGCAATTCGGGCACGTAATTTCGCAATATTACGTGTACACTTTTAGATGAATCAAAACGGCTTGTTGTTTTTGAAAATCCAGAATTACACCAACCCCAGCAAATCCTCCTTCGAAAGAGATTTCAACACGGTTGTATCGGTGTGAATCAAATCATTGACCAATTCGCGTTTGCTTTCCTGCAGGCGAAGGATTTTTTCTTCAATCGTATCCGGACAAATCAATCGTATCGCCATCACGTTTTTCTTTTGGCCGATGCGGTAACAACGGTCAATGGCCTGGTTTTCAGCCGCCGGGTTCCACCACGGATCAACGATGTACACATAATCGGCTTCGGTAAGATTGAGTCCCGTTCCACCTGCTTTTAAGCTGATGAGAAACAAGCGTACATCATCTTCCGACTGAAAACGCTCGACCTGCTCGGCCCTGTTTTTGGTTTTTCCTGTCAGGTAAGCAAATGGTATTTTCAAGCGCTCCAGTTCCGGACGAATGAGTTCCAGCATGCCCACAAACTGCGAGAAAATCAGGATTTTGTGATTCGCCGATTTGGAGGTGATCTGCTCCATCAACTCCGTCAGTTTCGCCGATTCATCACCGTAATATTCCTGGTCGCTGAGTAAGGCCGGAGAATTACAAATCTGTCGCAACTTGGTCAATCCCGCCAGGATATGCATGTTTCCGGTGGCGTAATCGGCTTCATCCATTCCCGCCAAAAAACGCTGAAATTCGGCTTTGTACGTGTCGTAAACCTTGCGCTGTTCGGCTCCCATTTCGCAGTAAACCACCATCTCGGTTTTCTCGGGCAACTCGTGCGCAACCTGCTTTTTGGTTCGGCGCAGCAAAAACGGGTTGATTTTGCGTTGCAATTCTTTAGCCCTGGCCGAATCCTTGAACTTGTCAATCGGCATGGCATAATGATCGTTGAACAACTTGGGCGAACCCAGCAATCCCGGAACGGCAAACGACAATTGCGCGTACAAGTCGAAGGTGTTATTTTCAATCGGCGTTCCTGTGAGCACAATCCGGTTTTGAGCTTGCAATAATCGTACGGCTTTGTAGCGCTTCGATTCCGGATTCTTGATAGCCTGCGATTCATCGAGGAAAATGGCCTGGAACCGGTATTTTTTCATGAACGTAATGTCTGATAACAACGTTCCATAGGTCGTGAGGATGATATCAAATTGACTAAACGAATCCGTGTTTTTCACCCGGTTTGCACCATGAATGGTCGTGATTTTTAACGATGGAGCAAACTTTTCCACTTCGGCAATCCAGTTAAAAATCAGCGAAGTAGGCACCACGATCAGGTTGGTATGATGTCCGCGTTTTTCCTTTTGCGATAAAATAAAGGCCAATACCTGAACGGTTTTCCCCAATCCCATATCATCGGCCAGGCAACCGCCAAAGCCAAATTCATCCAGGAAATTCAACCAGTTAAGTCCTTGTTTCTGATAATCGCGCAATTCGGTTTGTAGAGCTTCCGGCGGTTCGATGCTTTCAATCTGCTCGAATTTCGCCACTTTTTCTTTGTAAAAACGCAGTTCACGCAAGACTTCTTCTGACAAAACTTCTTCGGCAAACAACTCATCAACCTGGGCATACAAACTTTTCGGGATGCGAATGCGGTCATCGGCAATTTCACCGGTCCGAAAATACTCAGCAAATCGCTCCATCCATTCCTGCGGTAAAATTCCCATCGTTCCATCACCCAACTTCACATAACGCATTTTGTTGTTGATGGATTTCTGAATTTGTTTCAACGTAACCGACTGATCGCCAAACGAAACCTTTGCCGCTGTGTCAAACCAATCAATTTCACTACTCACACGAATCGCCACCTTCATCTTATTGGAATTGAGGTTGTTATTGCGCAGTGTGCTGAATCCCAAAATGGAATATCCGAGGTTGTTCCAATGCTCGAATGCATCCAGGAACCAGCCTTCGTGCAAAAATTCCTGCTTGTTGAGGTAGAAAAATTCGTTTCCTTCCTGCTCCGGAAAATCGGGATGTGTGCGCAACACTTCGTGTAAAAATTGCTGTTCCTCGCGTTCATTCCGTTCAATGGAAAAAGTCGCGCCGGTTTGATCGAGCGTAACCAATTGCCGGTTTGAAAGCACTGGAATTTCCACATCGCCGTATTTAAGCGCAGGTGTAATGAGCACAAAATTCTCGGAATCGGTCAAAAAGATCACCTTTTCACGAATGGTATTCAAGCCGGTTTGTTCCACCAGTTTCAGCGGAGCCGGTTTGATAAATGCGTACCGGATACTCACTTTGGATTCCAGCGGAGCTAAAAATTCCTGCCGAAATGCATCGAATTTACTGGCGTGAATGACAATTTTATTGTTGTTGAGTTTCAGAAAATCGATGGTACGCAGGTAATCGAAATGATCAATCAGCGTGAGTTGATCGCCATAAAGCACAAAATAGCGGTAAATGAGTTTGAGTCGGTCAACCGGAATTTGTTTGTTGAACGCTTCCACCATTCCGGTAATCTCATAAAACGGACCGGTTTCATTTACTTCCAGCGAAAGTGAAATCCCGGCCAGATCCAGTTTTACTTCTTCAATCGAAGCGCTGGTCACACTTTGTGAAACATCGTCGGAATGACGGTAAACAGGCAAACCTTCAGGATTGGCCAACACAGCTTTAATTCCCGTCATTTCTTCCACAAACTGTTCCGGTTCCATTTCGGAAACAGGTGTCACATTCCGGTATTCGGATTGGTATTTGGTAAGTGCCGCATAAAAACGCAGTACCTCTGGTTTATTGGTTTTCAAAAGTTGATCAACGGCATTCACGAGCCTTACCGGATTTTTGACCTTATCTTCTTTCGAGCGTTGCGCAGTATAAACTTTCAGGCTCAAAGCTTCCGTATAATTGGTCGCACCGATCACCAGCAACGGTTTCCAGCCGGCCGTTTGATTTTCTTTCAGCAGCGATTCGGGCGAAAAAGCCTTTGGCAGCAATTGGCGTTTCATGCGCTCGGTCGATTGAGCGTTGAAAGGCAGCAACGGCATGAGCGGTTCTATTTTCGTGCGGCCATTTTTCCATTGCACTTCGAAAAAACGATCCAAATGCGGTTCGTTTTCCAGGCCATATTCTTTGGCTTTCCCCATAAGGGTTTTCTCGCGCAACGTACGATCAAAAAACAAGCGAATGGTGTCTGATTCAAGGATTTCGTTGAGCACCACGGTTTGGTGTTCGCACAACTTTTTATCGGTTTGATCGCAGCTGCAAACCACTTCTATTCCGGCATCGTTCTGGTCGACTTCCACTAAAAAACTGCTGTAGAAATTCACCGAATAATCGAAGGTTCCATTGTCGACAGCCAGGTGTTTTACATCAACATTGCGTCTTCCGGCATTCATTTTGGCAAACCCAAAATCGGTTGAATGCTGAAACAAATCAGATATGGACAGGTCGGAAAAGTGTTTATCCGGAATCAGGAAAGCCGCTTTTTTTCCAGCGGAATCGGTTTTGGTTTCACCCAACGAATCTGCAGCTGCTAAAACCGCAACCACGTGTTCGCAAACCGGCCCACGTCTGAAATCGCAGGTACACAACGTTTCCTTGATCCGGCGTTCGGAATAATCTACTTCCACTTCGTAGACCAAACCGATGCTGTTGCGCACTTTTCCGGTGATGAGGTTGTCTTCATCCAAGAGGCTTTCCACCGTACATTCACTCACACGGGCGCGCGTTGAGGCCGAGGTCATGGTTTCGATGTAGCGCTGAAAAACGGAATTGGACAATTGCATAGGTGCAAAAATACGGGTATCATGAAATCAAACGCCAGAAAGGACAAATAATCAGTAACAATGCATTAATTCATTGATAGTGAGAACCTTTCATCCACTTTTGCAGCCAATCTTCATTTCCGGCAGCGTTAAAAGACGTTAAAGTGGAAATTTAATGTACCAAATGCACAACTTGTGCGTTTAAGGTAATAGACACCGGCTCAGTCCGGATCTGTTCATAAGTAGTAGTAGTTAGGTTTAGGTAGCGTGTAAAGAGAGGTGAGTAGTGTTACCTCTCTTTCTTTTTTGGAAGTTTCTGAGTATAAATTCTGAAACGTTACTAAACCACCATATTCACAATCCGTCCGGGAACCACAATCACTTTTTTCGGTTCTTTTCCTTCGAGCCATTTTTCGGTTTCAGGCATCGCCAATACGGCGGCCTGTACTTCCTGAGCACTCATACTCGTTGGTAACTCGGCCGAGAAACGCATTTTTCCGTTAAACGAAACCGGGTAAGCGAAATTGGCTTCTACCAAAAAGTCAGGGTTGAACTTCGGGAACGCAGCGGTGGAAATACTTCCGGCTTCGTGGCCCAATGCTTCCCACAATTCTTCGGCTACATGTGGCGCGTATGGCGAAAGCAGAATCACCAATTGCTCCAAAACAGCTCTCGAATGACATTTTTGCTCGGTGAGTTCGTTTACGCAAATCATGAAATTGGAAACGCCCGTATTGAACGAAAAACGCTCCAGATCTTCCTCGATTTTCTTGATGGTTTTGTGTAATGTTTTCAGTGAATCTTTGCTTGGTTCTGCATCGGTTACGATGCTTTTCCCTTCATTGTAGAACAAACGCCACAGTTTGCGCAGGAAGTTGTGAACGCCGTTGATTCCTTTGGTATCCCACGGTTTGAATTGCTCCAACGGACCTAAGAACATTTCGTACATACGCAGTGTGTCGGCGCCGAATTTCTCGACCAACTCATCCGGTGTTTGCACATTGTACTTGGATTTGGACATTTTTTCGACCTCGGAACCGCAGATGTAGGAACCGTCTTCTTCCAGGATAAATTCCGCGTTTTTGTATTCTTCGCGCCAGTTTTTAAAGGCTTCGGTGTCGAGCTTGTCGTTGTCAACGAAAGAGGTGTCTACATATGTAGGAACTATTCCATCTTCAATGTCAAGCCCAGTAACTCCTGCAATCGTTCCTGGATAAAGTTCCTTTATTCGTGCATTTATTTTATTTCTATATTCATCCAATAATTGAATCAGCCTTATTCTTTCAAGAGAATCTAAATCTTTTGCACTATTCCAAAGATTAGAAGATATGAAAATTGGTTTTTTGAATTCTTTTGGAATTTCAACTTTTTCACTTCCTTCGCTCCCAAAAATCCCCATAGGATATTTCGCGATTGCAAGACTACTTCGCCCCAAAATCATCCCCTGATTGATCATCTTCTTGAACGGCTCATCGAAGCTAATGAAACCCATGTCTTTCAGGAATTTGGTCCAGAAGCGGGCATAGAGCAAGTGTCCGGTTGCGTGTTCCGAACCACCGATGTACAAATCGACCTGGTTCCAGTAATCGGCTTTTTCTTTCGAAACAAACGCCTGTTCGTTGTACGGATCCATGTAACGCAGGAAATACCACGAACTTCCTGCCCAACCCGGCATCGTATTGGTTTCCATGCGGTCGCCTTCGAAATGATTCCAGGCAGTGCGCTCGGCACGTGCTAAAGGCGGTTCACCATCTTCGGTAGGCAAATATTTGTCAACTTCCGGTAATAGAATGGGCAAGTCTTTATCGTCGACCAAATACGGAATATCGTCTTTGTAAAAAACCGGGAATGGTTCGCCCCAATAACGCTGACGTGAGAAAATCGCATCGCGCAAACGGTAGTTGGTTTTTCCTTTTCCGATACCTTTTTCCTCAATAGCCCGGATAGCAGTTTCCATCGCTTTTTTGACCGGAAGGCCGGTCAGGAAACCCGAATCGGCAATCGTTCCTTCTTTTTCAGCGTAAGCCGCTTCGGAAATATCGATGTCTTTGAAAATGTTTTTGATTGGAATATTGAAGTGTTTCGCAAAATCCCAATCGCGCTGATCGCCGCAAGGAACGGCCATTACAGCTCCCGTTCCGTAGGAAGCCAACACGTAATCGCCAATCCAGACGGGAATGTTTTCACCCGTAAACGGATGCACGGCGTAAGCTCCGGTAAATTGTCCGGTAATGTTTTTCACATCAGCCTGGCGGTCGCGCTCCGACTTTAATGAAGCAGCGGTTTTGTAAGCCTCAATCGCGCTGCGGAATTCGTCGGTTGTGATCTCGTTCACCAGTGGATGCTCGGGAGCTAAAACCATGAATGAAACGCCGAAAATGGTGTCGGGGCGGGTTGTGAAAACGTCAATTGCAGATTGCGAATTGTAAATTGCAAATTGAACGGAGCAACCCTTAGATTTTCCGATCCAGTTGCGTTGAATGTCTTTTACGGACTCGGTCCAGTCTACGGTTTCCAATCCGGTGAGCAGTCGTTCGGCAAATGCCTTGATACGCATCGACCACTGACGCATGAGTTTTTGTTCTACCGGATGTCCGCCGCGTTCCGAAACACCATTAATAACTTCGTCATTGGCAAGAACGGTTCCCAAAGCCGGGCACCAGTTCACCCATGAATCAGCCAAATATGCCAAACGGTATTCCATAAGGATATCCGATTGTTCTTTCGACGGTTTGGTATTCCATTCTTCGGAAGTAAAAATCGTTTCGTAGTCCGAGCAAGCGTTCACCGAAGCATTTCCTTTCGTGCGGAATGTTTCGATCAGCGAATCGATGTGCTCCGCTTTATCAGTATCATTGTTGTACCAAGCGTTGAAGATCTGTTTGAAGATCCATTGCGTCCATTTATAATATTCCGGTGAAGAAGTTCGCACCTCGCGGTCCCAATCAAATGAGAACCCGATTTTATCCAGCTGATCGCGGTAGCGCGCCACATTTTCGGCGGTCGTGATCGCAGGATGTTGTCCTGTCTGAATAGCGTATTGTTCAGCCGGCAAACCGAATGAATCATAACCCATCGGGTGCAGCACGTTGAATCCTTTCAACCGTTTGTAACGAGCAAAAATATCCGAAGCGATGTAGCCCAGCGGGTGCCCGACGTGCAAACCGGCTCCTGATGGATACGGGAACATATCGAGGACATAATACTTGGGTTTATCGCTGATATCAGCGGCTTTAAACGGTTTGTTTTCGGCCCATTGCTGGCGCCATTTGGATTCGATATCACGAAAATTGTATTCCATACTTGCTGCTGTTGCTGCTAATTCAATGGGGGCAAAGATACCAAAAAGAGGCGTTTGGCGAAAAAGGAAAAACGGAGTTGAAAAAC
This sequence comes from Candidatus Fluviicola riflensis, assembly GCA_002243285.1. Taxonomy (GTDB): domain Bacteria; phylum Bacteroidota; class Bacteroidia; order Flavobacteriales_D; family Crocinitomicaceae; genus Fluviicola; species Fluviicola riflensis. The sequence goes on from CP022585.1 coordinate 4,444,630, forward strand.
TTGAGTAATATTGCAATATTGCTATGTTGTTGTATATCAATGGTTTGAGGCCATAATAAAGATCTGTTTGCTGTTTTAAAACGAAAGATTGAAACTTGGATGTAAAATAATAAATTGAAAATCAACCAGTTAGATTAAGAATCAATATTGCAATATTACTATGTTTTTATAAATCAAATAGTTACCAAACGATAGATTGTTTCTTAACCAACAATTCTTCACGAATTCAACCTCTTGGCTTCCTTTGCCGCCTGCCGGCTTCGCGCAATCGCTTTATACACCGCATTGGCAATCACAACCGCAATGATCATGGCCGAACCGATATAAAAATCGTTGTTCAGCAAATCATTTTCTCCTAAAATGGGGATCGCCAGCAAAATGGTATATACCGGTTCCAGGTTAATGCTCAGCGCCACCGTAAATGCCCCGAGTCGTTTCATTATTTCGATGGTAGCCAGAAACGCAAACGACGTACACATGATCCCCAAAAACAACAGCCAGCTAAAATCGCTTCCGGTCATTTTAAACAGGTTTCCGTTCAACATGCCCTGACTAGCCAGCACAATGGTCATAAAGACCAAACCAATCGCCATTTCGTGCAGCGTGATGCTCGAAGCGGGAACTTCCTCAGCCAGTTTGGCGTTGAATACCGAAAACAGTGCAGCGCACAAGGCAGAAAACAATCCAATAATGAGCGCCAGATTTTGTTTCGCGTCAAACGAATCGGAAACGAAATAAATCCCAAAAATCACCAGGCAGCCAAACAAGCATTCCACCCACGAAAAACGCTTTTTCAAAATAAGCGGCTCCAGCCAGGTTACATGAAGCGTTGTGGTCGATAAGCACAAAATTCCCAGCGATGCCGTGGACAATTGAATAGATGTATAAAACGTGATCCAATGTGTTGCCACGATCATTCCCACACCGAGCGTTTTGAGCATCAGTTTGCGATTGGGAATTCGCATGGGCATTTTCAAAAAGTACAATCCGATCAACAGTGAAACCAGGGCAATCAGGATGCGGTGCCAAACAATGTAAAGCGCATCGATGTGAATTAGCTTCCCTAAGATTCCCGTAAATCCCCACATGAAAATGATCACGTGAAGCAACAGATAATATTGGATTTTTTGGAACATGGTTCAAAAGTACGGTTTTGACGGGCAACCCTGTGGTTTATAACCCTTGAAAATTAGCTTTTTTGCGTACTTTTGCTAAAATTTTTCGGCATGTCACATATCACCACATTGAATGAATTTATCATGGACCGCCAAGCTGATTTTCCGGGAGCATCCGGCGAATTGTCACGCATTCTCAATGATATTGCAGTCGCTTCTAAAATTGTAAGCCGCGATGTGCGTCGTGCCGGTTTGGTAGATGACATTTTGGGCGCGCAGGGCGAAACCAATATTCAGGGTGAAGAGCAGCAAAAGCTCGATGTAGTGGCTGATCGTCAGTTTATCCGTGTGTTTGAATCGGGTGGTGAAATTTGCGGAATCGCTTCTGAAGAAAACGACGATTACCTGGCATTTACCAACGAAACTGCTAAAAAAGGAAAATACGTAGTATTATTCGATCCGCTCGACGGGTCATCCAACATTGATGTAAATGTTTCCATCGGAACGATTTTCTCAGTTTACAAACGCAAATCAGAGCGCGGAACGTTAGCTACGCTGGAAGATATGCTTCAACCCGGAACGGATCAGATCGCCGCCGGATACGTGCTATATGGTTCGTCTACAATGCTGGTTTACACCACTGGAAAAGGCGTGAACGGATTTACACTTGATCCGTCGATCGGTGAATTCTGTCTTTCACACCCCAACATGCGTACGCCTGAAACCGGGCGTTTATATGCCATGAACGAAGGAAATATCGATGAGTGTGAACAAGGCGTGCGCGATTATATCCGTTTCTGCCAGCAGGTTCATCCGGATACGAATAAACCTTATTCGGGCCGCTATATTGGTTCATTGGTCGCTGATTTTCATCGCAATCTCATCAAAGGCGGAATCTATATTTACCCGGCTACAAACCAATCTCCGGAAGGAAAATTGCGTTTATTATACGAATGCAATCCGCTGGCAATGATCGCGGAACAAGCTGGAGGACTGGCAACTGCCGGCACAAAACGTGTGCTGGAGATCAAGCCCGAACGTTTGCACCAGCGCGTACCGTTTTTCGTAGGTTCAAAACAAATGATGGAAAAAGCCATTGCGTGTTTGGAAGCCGCGAAAAGTGTGGTGTGAGTTGCGATGAAACGCGTTAAATTCAAAGGTTGGTTTTCCTATCAGGATTCGAACTTCGTCGGTGGCGAACGCATTGTTTATTTTCACATGGATGTCATTGACAACAAAGGTAATTTTGAAGGAACCGCAACCGATGATGAAACGCGTGAAGCTTTCAAAGACGAAGTAATTACTGTGAAAGGATTCTTTGACGATGGAATCATCAGCTTCTTAAAAAACTATCCTAACAATTATACAGGAACCAACCATTACCAGGTTGAAGTTGATCATTCCCGAAAGAACCATGTAGTAGAATATATGGGAACATGGGATGATATGGAGCATAAATTTGTTGGAACTTATGCCGTCCTTAACAACAAGCATGAGCTTGATGATACAAGGGGAGTTTTCAACGAATTGTATTATGAAGGTTATTGGGAAATGATTCCGGAAGAAGTGACTTCAGCCGACTTCAAAAACCCAACTTAAGATTTCAGATTGTAGCCTCAAGTTTAGAAGGATATCCCCCTTTTCAATTTTACATTTTCAATTGGTAATTCAAAATAGCTCTATCTTTGCACTTCCAAACAAAAGCGCCCTTTTTTTCGATACACAATCCCCAATGGAACAAACACAATTCAAAGCACTTTTCAAACGACTTTCCGGAATCGATCAAACCGCTAATGCCTTGCAGGAAGCTGAAGTACGCATTCATTGGAAAGGTTTGGTAGGCTCGTCGAAATCGATGGCTGCAGCTGCCGTGGCCGAACAAGTGCCCGGACATCATGTGTTTGTATTGCAGGACAAAGAAACAGCGGCGTATTTTCTAAACGATTTGGAACAGTTGTACCCGGGTGAAAGCCAGGTGTTGTTTTATCCGGCTTCGTATCGCGCTCCCTACCAACTCGAAGAAACCGATAATGCCAATGTAGTGGCGCGCGCCGAAGTGTTGGAGAAAATCAACAACGGCCGCAATTGCTGGGTAATTACTTATCCGCAAGCGTTATTTGAACGCGTTCCGACCCAAAAACGACTCGCTGAAAACACGATGCGGGTAGAACGCAACAAAAAATATTCCATCGATTTTTTCAACGAATTGCTCATGGAATATGGTTTCGAGCGCGTTGATTTTGTGTACGAGCCCGGACAGTTTTCCATTCGTGGCGGAATCGTGGATATTTTCTCATTTTCCAACGATCATCCCTTCCGGGTCGAATTTTTTGGCGATGAGGTCGATTCCATTCGAACGTTTGATCCCGTTTCGCAGTTGTCGGTTAGTACCCACACGCATTTTTCCATTGTCCCGAATGTGCAGAAACAATTGGTGCTCAACGGCAATGGAACGTTTCTGGAATTCATCGGAAAGCATACTACAATGTGGCTTGCTTCGCACGAAATGGTGGAAAAAGCCCTGGAGAAAGATTACGAAAAAGCAGTTGCGACCTACGATAAACTCAACAAAGATACCGTTCGGCATAGTTTACCCGGCGAGTTATACATGCATCCCACCGATTGGAAAACACAACTGAAACAGTGTTCCACCATTGAGTTTGGCCCCGATTATCATTTCAAGGCAACCAGCGTTATTTCGTTCCAGATTCAACCGCAACCGGCTTTTAATAAGGACTTTGAACTGCTGAAAACAGATCTTATTCAGCGTAAAAACCAGGGAGCGACCAACCTCATTTTTTCCAATCAACCCAAGCAGATTGAGCGCTTGTACCAGATTTTCGAAGACATTGGCGGCGACGTGGAATTTGTGCCGATGAACATTGCGTTGCACGAAGGATTTATCGCTCCCGAACTGAAACTGGTGTGTTATACTGATCACCAGATCTTCGAACGTTATCACCGTTTCAAACTCAAAGAAGGATTCCGTCAGGCCAAACAAGCGCTGACGCTCAAAGAATTATACAACCTGCAAAAAGGAGATTATGTCACGCACATCGATCACGGTGTGGGACAATTTTCGGGTTTGCAGACCATTGACGTCAACGGAAAACAGCAGGAAGCCATTCGTTTGGTTTACCGCGACGGCGATGTGTTGTATGTGAGTATTCACTCGCTGCACCGCATTTCCAAGTTTACCGGAAAAGAAGGTTCCGCACCCAAAATGAACAAACTAGGCACGCAAGCCTGGGCAACGCTGAAACAAAAAACGAAGAAAAAAATCAAGGAACTGGCCTTCGATTTGATTCAATTGTACGCCAAACGTCGCAGTCAGCCGGGTTACGCGTTTTTACCCGATACCTATTTGCAAAACGAGTTGGAGGCGTCGTTTATGTACGAAGATACGCCTGACCAGCTCAAAGCCACGCAAGCCATCAAGGAAGACATGGAAAAACCCATTCCGATGGACAGGCTTATCTGCGGAGATGTTGGTTTCGGGAAAACCGAAGTTGCCATTCGTGCCGCGTTTAAAGCTGTAGCCGATAGCAAGCAGGTTGCAGTATTGGTTCCGACAACGATTTTGTGTCACCAGCACGCGCGTTCATTCGCCGAGCGCCTCAAACAATTTCCATGTACGGTTGATTATGTAAACCGTTTTAAATCAGCCAAGGAAATTACCGAAACGCTCAAACGTCTTGAAAAAGGCCAGATCGATATTTTGATCGGAACCCATAAAATTGTGGGCGAACGCGTCAAGTTCAAAGATCTTGGACTCATTATTATTGACGAAGAACAAAAATTCGGAGTCGCGGTAAAAGACAAACTCAAAACGCTCAAAACAACCGTAGATACACTCACGCTTACCGCCACACCGATTCCAAGAACGTTGCAGTTTTCATTGATGGGAGCGCGTGATTTAAGTGTCATCAATACGCCGCCGCCAAACAGGCAGCCGGTTTTGACGGAAGTTGTTCAATTCAACGAAGAAATCATCCGTGATGCGATTGCGTATGAAGTCAGCCGCGGCGGACAGGTTTATTTTGTGAATAACCGCTTGTCGAATATCAAAGAAGTTGCGGGAATGATCTCGCGTTTGTGTCCGGGTGTTCGTGTGGGAATCGGTCACGGACAAATGGACGGAAAGCAACTCGAAAAGATCATGATGGATTTCATCAACGGTGAATATGATGTGCTTTTAGCCACCACAATCATCGAATCGGGAATTGATATTTCAAACGCCAATACCATTCTCATCAATGACGCACACAACTTCGGATTGAGTGATTTGCACCAGTTGCGCGGCCGCGTGGGACGTTCCAACAAAAAGGGATTTTGTTACCTCATTGCACCGTCGTTTAGTTTGCTTACTTCCGAAGCACGCAAACGGTTGGAAGCGTTGGTACAGTTTTCCGATCTTGGTTCGGGCTTCAATATTGCGATGAAAGATCTCGACATTCGTGGAGCCGGAAATCTTCTGGGTGGTGAACAAAGTGGTTTCATTTCCGAAATCGGGTTCGAGATGTACCAGAAAATTCTCAACGAAGCCATCGAGGAATTGCGCGAAGAAGAATTCAAGGATTTGTTCGAAGAACGCACCACCGATCAGCTGACTTCTTATGTCCGTGATTGTGTGCTGGAAACCGATTTCGAATTACGGATTCCGGAAGATTATATCAACAACGTGGCCGAACGTTTGAGCATTTACCAGGAATTGGATGGTTTGTCTACCACCGAAGAACTGGAGCAGCACAAACAACAACTCATCGACCGTTTCGGCCCGATGCCGCGTTTGGTGAAAGAATTGTTCCATTCCTTTGAAATGCGTTGGCTGGCACAGGAAATCGGCTTCGAGCGTTTGGTGATTAAATCAGGAACGATGATCGGATATTTCGTCGCCAATTCACAATCGAAATACTACGATTCACCGCAATTCACACAAGTACTCAAATACGTACAGCAACAACCCAAAGATTGTAAACTCAGCGAGAAAAATGATCGTTTAAGGATGCTCTACAGCAACATCATGAGCATGGACCACGCTTTTGAGCGGCTGAAGGAGATTGTGAATTTTAGCTGACGCCAAATTTTGCTTCAATTTTCTTTATTTTCTTTAGCACTTTTGGAATGCTCCAATTAGGTGGATAGGCAACTAATTCAAGTGTTTTCCCGGGTTCAATTTCAATCTTTTTTGAAAGATGCTCCAACGTATATTCGTACCTATCATTCAGTAACGTTAAATACGTTTGCTCATCAATGATTTTGTACTTGTTATCCAGGAACAGAATGTTTTCATTTAAAATATCAACCAATTTTCCCATTTTCCACTGAGATATTTCGCGGTATAGATCTTGGTTGTAATGGAAGCTCTCAATTTGCCGGCCGTGGATCATTCCCTCCTTCTCATAACGAGACATTATCGTATCCCCTGCTTCGTTCCAACCAATGTTGATGCTATAAACACGTCCATTAGTGGAATCTACCCTGTGATAATCCCATTTTAATTTACCATTCCGGAACCAACATTTGTAATCTAACTCACATCTATCCTTCACACAGGTTTCAGTTTCAATCACCATGGTATCTCCACCAGGAAAAAAACAAAGGCTCTTGTAACCGGCACCCTCCTCAATAAAAACTTTAGCAGTATCACCATTTTCGTAATACTCTACCTTATTAAAAGCTCCTCTGCCTAGGGCTACATTATCAGGATAATTTTGGGTTAGTCCAAAACCAGAAACCAAAAGCGCATAGAATAAAATAAGTCGGTTGATCATCAGCTCAAACATTAGATTGATAAAGTTATGAAATCAGAAGGAAACTTCCCCTTCGTGATCCGACTTAGTGGTAGTCGGATTTACAATTTCTATAAAAACAAAAAAGGTTGCAACAAGATTGAGTGATTCCCGATTCGTAACTTTGTAAAATGGTAGATGTTCATTCGTCTGAAGTGAGGAGTTATAATATGAGCCGGATTCGTGGAAGAGACACAAAGCCTGAAATGTTAGTCCGTAGATTTTTATTTAGTCGAGGATTGCGCTATAAACTTCATGATAAATTGCTACCGGGAAAACCAGATCTTGTTTTTCCAAAATATAAAACGGTTGTGTTCGTACATGGATGTTTTTGGCATGGTCATAAAGGCTGTCGTTATTTTGTAATTCCAAAGACCAGAACAGAATGGTGGGTCGAAAAAATTGAAAAGAACCACGACAAGGATGTTGAAAATCGCAATAAGCTGAATAAATCAGGATGGAAAATTATTGTCGTTTGGGAATGTGAACTTAAGCAAGACTCATTATCTCGCTTAGATGAGGTCCTACTGGAAATAACAGACGTTATGGAATAGTTTTTAATTATGTTTTAACATCAACAATTTCATTTGCCTTGTATAAGTTTCGTAGATGCTCTGATTTAATACGAAACTGACTACGCTTCTTGATTTTGGGTTTCGTCGAAGCATTTTCCATTTTAATTCCCGGGTCATAATAGATGTTTCCCTTTGCCATTTGTTCAAGAAATAGCTCAAAATCTGTTCCTGATCCCAGAATGATTTTATTACCGTATTGGTACTGACGTTCTTCTGTTGTTTCTGAAAGTGATGGAACATAACAAGCTTGATTATGTTTTCTATTCCAATGCAAAAGCATTGAAGCAAAACTCCAAGATGCTGTTTCATTCCCATCAATGTCAACCAATGAAATACTTCCATTGCTGTTTCTGATTCTTCCAGTTTCAATGTCAAAGCCGATTAACTGCATTTCGAGATTTGTCAATGAATGCCGAATACCTGTTTTATGAACTCCACCAAAATTTATTCGATCTTCTCTACCCGTCCTATCAGTATAGCCATACCTTCTTAAAAATACTTCAGCTCCGTCACTTTTGTAAATCCCATGTGTTGGTTCGGGAGTCATTAATGTAATTACAGCTGAGTTGATTCTCTCAAAATTTGAAACCCCAAATTGCTTTACTTCCCAACCTAAAAAGTCAGGTTCCGAATAACCGTTTGGTGTAATTCCTAATTCAGCTTCAAGAGTATAACCACCGCAGTTAGGAGACTCACAAGGGAGAACTCTTCCACTACGATCAAGCCGCTTTGATTTTATCCAACCCAGTTCATGTATGCGAAGTAATTCACCAAGTAATTTTGCTCTATTATTTGCCACTTCCGGCAATTCTATAACCTTAAATACGCCGTGTTCTTGAATAGATACTATCTGATTAAACTCATTCGCTACTTCGGAGGTTGGGGAAGTAACATAGCCAAGCACAGTTCCATTTTTTGAGACTGAGAAAAACAAAAGTCGGTCTGAAAGCCTTTGTGTCATTAATGCCGAAGGAGAAGCCTTACAGCCTGCAAGAAAACCTGAAAATCTTACTTCGGGGTACTTTAGGTATAGAATAAGCTGCGATTGGGGGGCTGGATAAATACTTCCTTCTTCTCCAATCCAAGCAAAGTTAATAGATGCTTTAAAACGTTCTTTTTTCCAGTCTCCTGCCTCTACTGTTTGGATAGATAATATCGGAAGGATGTTTAATATTTCAAAACTACTACCAAAATAAACCTGATTCTTTGAGTTATTGTTTGGTGAAAGTTTTCGACGTTATTTAAAGAGTCAAGCCATCCGCCATAAGTCCTCACTACGATGTACTTTGCTAAGGACTTTTCGTTTCTATCCATAACGCATTTTCAATACTTAAAACACATTTCATTGTGATACTTTAAAAACTCTATATCAGGAAAAAACCTTGATGGTAAAATAATATCTTGATTGTCAAGTTTCAGAAAGTAATCTTCAATAGATTTTGACTTTTTTTGCTTGAATAGAATTGGAGAGATTTTGATCTTAAAATCGGTTGTGATTGTTATCAAACCTGTTTCAAACGCTTTATCGTGGAGTGCATTAATTGCAATTCCATTTTGAGGGTTTAATCTATTTTTCTCATCGATACTCCAAGGTTTGATGTGTCCGGCGATTAAACATTCTGGCTGTTGTATTCCTGTTATACAGCAAGTATTATTGTAAGAAGCTAAAATAGATTTTCTAAAAAATGATTGATTTACTCTAATTTTTACAATTTGTTCTCTTGTCTCACCTTTTTTTAGTAATTCAAATTCTGGAATATGATTTAGTTGTTCGATAGTTGTGTGTTCAAAATTTGCTCGTAATTTTTCACTTTCAAAAGGCAGTATATCCCAATTGTTAAAAAACTCATTCCAAATTTCAGCATCTAATTTACTTGAGTTTGATGCACCCTTAATTCCTCTTGATTTTAAACTTGGGTCAAGACTAGCAAAATTCACAAGTTTGTAAGCAACAGAACTTGATGTTCTTCCAATAAGATTGGCAAGATGAATTACTTCTGGATTTAAGCGATGTAATCTACCAAAGGGTAATTTACAGTATAAATTTACTGCTAATATTAATTCTTCTCTTGTCCATAACTTTTGTCCTTCTTTCATATTTCATCTTCGCTGCAAAATTCTAAAATGAACTGAAAATTGCAATCTTGAGAAAGACATTTATGCTGTTGAGAAGTATCAAATTCATTTACAATTTCTGTCCTATTACCACATTTCGGGCAACTTGTCGGCTGGTCTGAACTCAAAAATATCTCTAAATCTTTCATTATACAACTTGTTTTATGTCGGAATATTTTTTGCTCATTTGGATTGTAAGGTCGGAAAAAATGATGGTTAACTTGTCAATAATCCGGCTAAATTGTCAACATGGGGTGTTAGTAATCCAGATATTGATCCAATTAAAGCTTCCATAGCACAGTTCAAAAGAGTCACAAATGGATTCTTTTTGTTCAGATTAGCAAAAGATATGCCTGAGTTTTTTTAAGCTCCACAGAAAGATGTACTGATCCGAAAATTCCGACAGACTGAAATCCACAAAAAAAACCCTCCGTAAACACGAAGGGTTTAGCTATTAATCGAAAAAACAAGAGCACCCCTACTCCTGTACTCAAACGAGTCTTTTTAATGGTCAAACAAAAACAAACATTGCGTTGTTTTAACTCAACAAAACAAAGGTGTTCATTGCATTCGTGTACCGAAAACCAATCTTTTGTACTTTTACGATACCCAAACCCATTTCTGCGTCTCAGATGGAAGGGCTTTGCTTTGATTTCCAATATGTTATATTGATTTTTGAATTAGAAAATTACAATGTCCACAGGTACTACAGACAGTTTGGTTCGCTTGATTCATTCCCTTACGAAAGCTGAAAAGCGCAGTTTTAAGCTGTATGCCAATCGCAATTCTTCCGGCGATGAAGAGTTGAAGTACCTGCAATTGTTCGATTTTATTGATAAAACCGATCCGTATTCCGACGAACAGGCGCTACAGAAAATCAAGGGAATTAAAAAAAGTCAGCTTTCGAATATCAAAGCGCATTTATATAAACAGGTGCTGACGAGTTTGCGATTGCAGCACGCGCATCATCTGCCCAAGATCGAAATTCGCGAGTCGATTGACCACGCTTTGATTTTGTACCAAAAAGGATTTTACTTACAAGCATTACGCATTCTCGAGAAAGCGAAACAACACTCGCAACGTATTCAGGCCCCAATTCTGAACCTGGAAATCCTGGAGTTTGAGAAAATCATTGAATCACAATACATTACCCGGAGTATCGGTTCACGCGCCGAACAACTGACTTCTGAAAGTCGTTCGTTGCAGCACCATATTGCTACATCCATCGATTTTTCGAATCTCTCGCTGCAATTGTATGCGCTGTATGTGAAAGTAGGATTTGTGCGAGACGAAAAGGACTACCGTTTTGTGAAGGAATTTTTCACTTCGCGCCTGCCCCATTACGACCTGGCAGAATTAGGATTCGAAGAAAAAATGCACCTCTACAACGCCAACGTTTGGTACCACTACATCACGCAGGAATTCCTGATGTGTTTCAAGTACGCCAAACTGTGGGTCGATTTGTTTGAGGAATACCCGTTTGTGAAAGAACAGCACCGCGAAATGTATCTGAAAGGTTTGTACAACCTCCACAATGCGTTGTTTAATCTGCGAAGTTACGAACGGCTGACCGAGACGCTGAAACTCATTGAGAACCTTGATATGGGTGATCGCGACAACGAGAATGTATTGCTCTTACAGCGCTTGTACTGGCTCACAGGAAGGATCAACAAGTTCTATTTGGGTGGAACCTTTACCGAAGGCTTGTCGATTGTGGAAGAAGTGGAAGAATTTATCCGCGACAACAGTGATTTGCTCGACAATCACCGGACGATGGTCTTGTATTATAAAGTAGCATGTTTATACTTTGGCAGCGGTGATAATAAATCGGCGATTCGTTATTTGAACAAGGTGATTCAAATGAAAGACGTGTCGTTGCGGGAAGACATTCAGTGCTTTGCCCGCATCCTGAACCTCATCGCTCACTTTGAATTGGGCACCGCCGATCTGCTGGACTACCAGATTAAATCGGTTTACCGTTTCCTGAGCAACATGGGCGATTTGCACGGTGTGCAGCGTGAAATCTTAAAGTTCTTGCGCCAGTTGCCGTTTTCGGATGAAAAATCGTTGCTGCGCGCGTTCCGTGTGTTACATGCCAAACTGGTGAAACTGAGTCAGCTTCCGTATGAAAAGCGCCCGTTTTTGTACCTCGATATCATCTCGTGGCTGGAATGTAAAATTGCCGGAAGAACAGTACAGTCGGTGATCCGCGAGAAATTTGAGCTGGAACAGGAAACAGGGAAAAGGGTTTATTTTCCGTGAGGATTTTCGGGTTCAAATTGAGATTGGAAAAACAGATTTCAAACCTCAGTGCAGTGAACCATTCTTTTCAACTAGCTGTATCACAACACTGAGGTTAATTAACGTGAGTTCGTTATTTAGTAAAAGTCCGGTTATCTGTTACCAAATTTGTCGACTTTACAGTCTGTGCTATGATCTGTAGAGTGAATATGACCCTTTTTCTTCTCGAATTTAAAGTCTATTCTAGGGTGTTGATCCCGTGGGTCAAAGTGCACCCAATTCTCCATTAAGACATCTCCGTCTTTGCTATTGAACAGGTGATCAATGAGTTTATCCGTTGCCTTTTGAAGCACCAGTGTTGTTACTTCGTCATCTGCTACATCGAAAACGTCAATTGCCGCATCACAAACGCCTTTCACAACATCCTCACCAAGTTTTTCCCAAAACCCTTCCGTCTTTGTGAGATACTCTACATAGTTGTTGTTTTTTCTTTGCAGTGCAACAGCCCAAACATCGTGCATATGCTTATTTATCATCACTACATTGTTTGCCCACCACTGATTACCGTTTTGTTTGAATTGGTATGACTCTTTTTTAGTCCATTTATACAAACTAAAAGGCTCCTTGCTGCTCGTATCCGGATTCGCATACACTCCTTTACTTACGATGCTTGTGTGCAGTATCACAAGGCTAATGATTGGATTACTGTTGGCTTCAGTATCTTCAAAATAAATACTTGCCATTCTTCTATCTCCACTCATGATTATTAATATTAAATCCCTACTCGTAAAGCTTTTCGGTTTCCGCTCCTGTTGTAAAACCCCTACAGAAAGGTTCGTTTTTTCTGAGTGGGTTCTGCTCCACTGTTTTGTTCTGGTCTGTCAACAACAATTGTTGATCACCCATAAATTCGCTTTGTAACATACCTGTGGAATTTTCCTTTCCATGTGCGATTTGGAGGATCATCATCTGTTCTTAACATCATTTTTCTTTATCAGCTGAATTCAGAAAATAGTGTTGAATTAATCGTTGTGATTCTATTTTTCAAAGGTCAGGATACACCACAGGAAAATTGTACTCGAAAATGGGTAAATGAATAACTACCCGGAAACAGGTATGCCTTTTTCGGGCCGCAATCGGTGATTTGGGAGAAGTTTGAATTGGAACAGGCAATGGGGAAGCGGGTGTGTTTTCCGTGAGGATTTTTTGAGGTGGGAATTTCCATAATCAGTCTGAACCTGACACAGTATTGCGGGATTTACTGAATTTTCGAGTGAAATTAGGTTGGAAACAGACACGTAATATTGCAAATTTACGTGGGACTAACCGGCACGTAAATTTGCAATATTACGTGGAAGTAAATTTCTTGATTTCAGGCAATTACATCCTTTTCAGCAAATCCGCCTGAATCGCCTTTTCATCCTGCATTTCCATACAGTTAAAATGCTTCTTCGGACATTCCTTGTACCCGATTTTGGAGCAAGGCCTGCAGGAAAGGTTGTTCACTTCATGGATAGAATACAGCGATAGGTCCTGCGGTGCATACGGATACATCCCGAACGCCGGAACGGTATTTCCCCAAACGCTCACAATCGGAATGCTGAACGCCGAGGCGATGTGCATCAATCCGGTATCTCCGGTAAGAATCGCTTTGGCCTGGCTCACCACAAATGCCGATTGGCGAAGCGTTATTTTTCCGCAGAAATCAACCACTTGTTGCGAAGAAAGCTGCTGTTTGAGTAAATCGGACCGTTCAAGATCTGTTGGTCCGCCCAGCAAAACTATTGGCAATTCAATTCCGGAAAGTATATCTGCCATCAGATGAATGGGCATTTGTTTCGTGGCAAATTGCGCTCCCATGGCAACAGCAACAAACCGTTTGGGTTGAAGATTATGTTCGGCTAAATTGACTTCGTCGGCCGGGGCTAAAAACAGCTCACAGGGCAAGCCGTCGTTTTTCACACCGATTGCTTTCACTGCTTCAAAATAACGGTCGACTACATGCACGTCCGGCATGCGGTTGATCTTAAAATTGGTGAGTAAAAACTTCTCGATGTTGCGTTTCGGAAAGGCGTATGATTTCACCCCGAGTGCGCGTTTCAAACGCAGGGTGCGCACGTTTCGATGCAGGTCAATGATCACATCATAGTTTTCAGCCTGCAATTCGGCTATCTTTTCGCTCACAGAAGACTCAATCGCAATGATCTTATCAATGTGCGGATTGCCTTCCAAAACCGGAAGAAATGCTTTTTTGGTAATGTAATGAATTTCGGTTTCGGGAAGTTGCTGCGCGATACAACGCACCACCGGTGTGGTCAACACCACATCACCAATAGAACTGAACCGTACCACCAACATCTTCATGCAACAAAAGTAGCCGAAAGTTTGAATGAAGGTTGTATCCGGAGCTTACCTTCAACAAAAGACAAGCTCCGAAATAAATTTCGTGTGGACTTAACGAATGGATTTTTTCTTTTTCTCTACATCACCGATTTTGGTGGTTTGCGTTGAAATTTCTTCCGTTTTCTTCGAAACACCGCTTTCGTTATCCTTGATTTTCTGCTCGGCTTCCTCAATGCGCTTTTTGTAATCTTCAATGTCTTTTTTCGAGCTTTCAATCGATTTTTCCATATCAGATTTTTCCTTTTCCATTTCCTTCAGGACTTTCTGTTCTGCTTCCAGCTCATTTTCTACTCCTGCAGTGGCTGTTTTTGTCGCAAATTTTTTCGCGCGCTCCTGAATGGCTTTGTATTGAGAACCATGCTGACGGCTATCCATGTATGCACCGCCCAAATCAACGGCAAATGCTACTTTAATCACATCACCATTTTCAATAATTTTAGCGTATCCATCAAACGGTTTGCTACCCATCGATTTCATAGTCGCCTGAACGGCAGTGTGTTCTCCTTTAGAGCTATTGTGTTTTCCACCCCAATCTTTCATTTCCGATTTCAATTCTTTTTCCACCACATCTTTGTTGGCAAACGGAATAGTTACAACAATCGCATTATGACTTCCGTTGGAAAAACTCACGGATTCTTCGGAAGTTTTGACTTCCTGGGCAAAAGAGAATAAAGCTGTAAATAAGGTAGCAGCAAGCAGAATTTGTTTCATGTTCTAGTTTTTTGGAATCACAATTTACAAATTATCTGCCAGAATTGAGAGTTAGAGGATTTTTTCGGGTGGAATTGACCTTTCATAATACTTATCATCCACCATTGCGGATGATAAGTATTTAAAAATTCCCACGAATACACGAATTTTAGCTCGCCTAATGGACTCGCTTAATTATGATTCATCGAACAAGTCTTTTGTAAACCAAGTTGGAAGACCTGAAATTAACAACTAACCCTAAATGTAAGTCAGACACACATAAATAGTTGATTGTTTGTTCGATATGCTCCTTTGACAAGGCGGAAATGGCTTTAACTTCCAGTATGATTTTATCATCGACTAAAAAATCAGCATAGAACCTATGTGGTAATATGATGTCTTTATAGTGTACTTGAAATTCCCATTCTCTATCAAAAGAAATATCTCGTCTTCTACATTCATATTCCAATGCGTCTTTGTATACAATTTCAGAAAATCCGGAGCCTAATTCACGATGTACTTCCTTACACAACCCAATGATTTCATAGGCTTCTTCCTGGTAAATTAATGTTTTCATTCTATTTAAGTTAGCTAAAAACATCATTTATTCAAACACCTGAACACAATTTATTCATTGCATTAAACAACAGCGAGTCCGCTAGGCGAGCTAAAATTTGTGCATTCGTGGGAAGAAAAAGTATGGCTTTTGATGAGACAAGCGTTAGCGCAGTAGTATATCGGCTAGCCGATATTGTATCATCAATACTTCCCAAACTAAAATTAACCCTAATTTTAGGCCATGCAATTTTCAGCGGTTATCGGGCAAGACGAACTCAAACACCATTTGCTTCACGAAGTAAAAGGCGGAAAGATTAGTCACGCGCAATTGTTCCTGGGAAAACCCGGTTACGGTTCGTTGCCGTTGGCTCTGGCGTTTGTACAATACTTGTTTTGCGAAAACAGGTCAGAAACCGACAGTTGCGGTGAATGTCCCCAATGTAGGAAAGTGAGCGAATTGCAACATCCGGATTTGCATTTTTCGTTTCCTACCGTACTGGCGATTGCCAAAAAAGCGGATGCGTTTATTAGTGACTGGCGGGCGCAGATCAAAGAAAATCCATACTTCAACCTACACGACTGGACTAGGCGTATTGATTCTTCTGAGCGGAAGCCGATTATTGGTGTGGACGAAAGTTTGGAGATCATCAAAAAACTCAACCTCAAATCGTTTGAAGGCGGTTACAAAGTAATGGTGATCTGGATGGCCGAAGAAATGAACGCCGATTGCGCCAATAAGTTGCTCAAGATTCTGGAAGAACCGACTCCGAAAACGCTTTTTATATTACTGGCTGAAGCGCAGGATAAAATGCTTACGACCATTCTTTCACGTACGCAAATCGTACGTGTGACAATGCTTCCCACAGATACCATTCAACAGGCCTTGGAACAACGTGGCATTACCAAAGCAACCGCAGCCAGTATTGCCGGACGAAGTGACGGTGATTTCCTGGAAGCGCAGCATTTATTGGGCGACACCGAAGAAAGCGACTACAATCGTGAACTGTTCATTCAGCTCATGCGCGTTTGTTTCAAAAAGGATGTCAACGGAATGCTTGGCTGGACGGATGCCATTGCCACTCAAACCCGTGAAGGACAAAAGTTATTTCTGAAATACGCCATGCACATCGTACGCCAGAGTATCCTGAAAAATTACACGCAGGAAATGCTCACCAAAGTTTCTGCCGAAGAAGCCGATTTCCTGAAAAATTTCGCGCGGTTCATTACCAATAACAACGTCATGGACTTCATGCAACTCTTCAATGATTCGCATTATCATTTGGAGCGTAATGCACACGCCAAACTATTGTTTACACAACTATGTTTCCAGGTAATGCGGTTCATCCATAGAGCCTAAAACGGTTTAGTATTAGTATATTAGCCCCATGAAAAAATTCCTTTTTCTGGTCATTGCCTTTCTGTGCAGCGGTGTAATCATTGCGCAAAAAACGTCGTGTGCGTCATTGATCAAACGAATTAAAGCCGATTCGGAATGGAATGCGATTCACTATTTTCCCGAGATCGACCGCGTGCTCACCGAATCGACCTGTGATGCTGAGTCAAAAGTGACCTTGTTGATGATCAAAGGACATTATTATTCCAATGTACAGCAATATGACCGGGCATTGGAACTCACGCATCGTGCACATAAGTTGCTGATGGCAAACAGTCAGGACGATAGCGTTCAGGCAGTTATCGCATTGCGCCAGGCAGGTTATTATGCCAATCTTCACCAATATTTCGAAGCGTACCGCGAATGGCTGAAGTGCAACAACTACTATTTGCTGAACAAAAACTACGAAGGACTTTCCTACACCCAGCAAGTGTTGGCGATCATTTACCTAAACCTTAATCAGAAAGAATCGGCCAAAAAAGCCTTTCTGAAAGCACGCAAATATGCTTTCGTCCGGCGAAATCCACGCGTACTCAACGACCTGTACGCTGGACTTTCCTCTTATTGGGGAATTTGCGGAAATTACGATTCGTCGTTGTATTACCTGCGCCTGAGCGAGAATTACGGGCCGCTGAACAAGGTTGACCTTTCTGCCGATTACAACAAAGGCGCCATCTATTTCAACATGGGTAACATGGAAAATGCCCGGCTCTATTTCCAGAAGACCATCAACGATTCCTACAAAGCCAATTGCATCGGGTACGTCGGCGTGGGTAAATATGGTTTGGGTATTACCTACATCGACGAGGATAATCCGAAAGCGTTTCGCTATATGCAGGAAGCTTTGCAACTGATCGACCAGCACAATCCCGATTTGGGAATCAATATCTGCGAATGCATCCTGGACAATTTTACCGGAAAAGAATATGCCTCGCTTCGCCCGTTTTTCGAGAAACGAAAGCAGCAATTCAAGCTGAAGAAAGAAAACATGGACAATATTCAGGTCGGAAAATTGTTCAACATGAGCAGTTCGATGAACGACCAACTGATGAAAACCCAGCATCAGCTCGAGCGAAAACAGGTCGAGGAAAACAAACAAAAACAGTGGACCTCCTTTTTGTTGATTTTCGGGATCGGCGTACTGGTGATTCTCATCATTGTATTATATGCCTATACCGTTGTTTCCCGTTCGGGGAAAGCGCTGCGCCTGCAAAACGAACAGCAGAAAAAAGTGCTCAACAATTCCATCGTCACCATTTCCAACTACGATGCCATGACCGAAGGGTTGACCCAAAAACTCAAACAACTGGCTTTGCAGCAACCCAACAAAAAGCTCAGCGACGAACTCTACGACCTTTCGCGGAACATCACTGAAAAAGCGGTCGGCACCAAAAGCAAGGAACTGAAAGACCTCGATTTGGTGATTCAATCCGTCAACGACGGTTTCGTAAAAGCGCTCTGCCGCAAATACACTAACCTCACTTCGAGCGAAGTAACGCTTGCCATTTACCTGCGAATGAATTTTTCGACCAAACAAATCGCCGAATTGAAAGGAACCAGCGAAAACAGTATCGACGTTGCACGGTCACGACTGCGCACCAAACTCGGAATCAAGGGCGAAAACGTTGATTTGACCAATTTTATGAATCAGTTGTAAATAGTCAATTCAACAGTAACTCAAAGATTGCTATTGAAAATGCTGAAAAGATTCCCACGAATTTTTTGCACACCTAACGGACGCGCTCTTATATTAACAACAGGCTTAAGCGAGTGTCCGCCTGAGGCGGAAGCTGTAATTCGTGATAAAAAATTTTATGTAATCAATTGTTTGATTTTTAATTAGTTACATACCAATGTAAGGTCTTGTAAGGTGCTAAATTCATCCTGAAAGAATTAGTATATTAAGGAATAATGTCCGACCGGTAAAGTTGAAATAATCTTGTGGTGAAAATTTACTCCCACACGAGCTATGAAAACAAGTTACCTCTTGCTTGTCTTATTGGTTTCTGCCAAAGCGTTGTCACAATGCCCCGTTTATGGCCCGAACCTCATTCCGAACCCGAGTTTTGAATTGACCAATGCCTTTTGCACAGGCACTGATAATCAATTATATGTAGACCAAAGTCCGGTGCAGAACTGGATCGGTACCGATCCGCTTTCAAGCGGCGGAAGCACGCCCGACATTACCCGTAACGACGCAACTGTATGCGGTTCCATTGTCAATGCGGCCAATAACACCTGTTTTACCGGCACCAAAAAACTCGGACTTTTTGTATACACATCTTCCAGTGGCCGGGAGTATATTCAGGCACAGCTTACTTCTAACCTTGTGGCGGGAAGAACCTATTGCTTTTCCATGGACGTGCGTTCGCGCTACGGAGCAGCCGGAAACGTGTTGCTCAACACCGACGGTATCGGGGCGCATTTCAGAAATTCGGGGGCTATCAATATTCAAACCATGAATGGTGGTAACCAGTTCCTCGGGCCGGGATCAACCATCAACGCTACACCACAAGTGCAGCAGCCTGCCGGAATTGTCATTACAAATGCATGCACCACCGTTACCGGAACATTTGTAGCTGCGGGTGGCGAATCAAGAATCGTCATCGGCAATTTCAGAAACAATGCTTCCACTACCTTAAGCGGAGCGGGATCTTCAGCGTATATGTACGTTGACAATCTAACGCTTTACGAAGTCAATCCGTTGCCAATTGAATTGCTTTCATTTAATGCAACCTGCGCTGAAGAAAAAGTGCAATTGGTCTGGACCACCGAATCGGAGCGCGACAATGATTTTTTCACCATCGAGAAAAGCTGCGATGGATTCAGCTTCGAAAAAGTAGCTACCATTCCCGGAGCGGGAAACAGTTCGGTTACACAACACTATAGTTTACCGGATCCGCAGCCCTGCCATGGAACCGGCTATTACCGCCTGAGTCAAACGGATTACAACGGAAACAGGGAAGTCTTCGACCTTGTTACGGTCAGTTGCGGAAACGCCACCGAAGCATTGCTTTATCCCAATCCGGCTTCCACCAGCTTTTCACTCATGGGAAATCTGAACGCAAAAGATCAGCTGCAATTGTTTAGTTCGAACGGGGAGTTGGTCCGTGATTTCAGCAATCAGCTGGAAGGAGCGAAAACAATGTTGACCGTTGATGTCCGCGGAATCAGTCCGGGAGTTTACCTCTTGCGATTGGCCGGGGAAGGTTCCGATCCGATCATTTATAAACTGGCCATTCAGCAATAACGATGAAAGCATTTCTGATTGTATTGATAGCCGGTTTTGGTCTGTCGGCAGCAACCTTTGGGCAATGTTCCAACACCTGTGGCTCAAATCTGCTAACAAACCCCGGATTTGAAACACCTACAGCTTCTTGTACGGTGAACGATATCCAATTGTACAATTCGCAATCGCCTGTAGCAGGTTGGTTCGGAACGGATGATTATCCCGGCGCGGGAAGTTCACCCGACTATTTCAGTCCATGTGCCGGTTCCACCAATTCTGCCAACTCTGTTTGCCTTACCGGCAATGCCCGTGTAGGTGTCTTCACCAAAACCAGTTTCAGTTCGGGCCGTGAATATGTACAATCACAATTGACTTCTCCGCTACAAGCCGGAAAAACCTATTGCTTCAGCATGATGGTAAAATCAAAAGTAGGCGCTGCCGGAAACCTGCTTTCTTCCTGCGATGGTATCGGGGCATGGTTTCACAACCAGGGATTGATCAATATTCAAACAATGAACGGCGGTAGCCAATTTCTTGGGGCCGGTTCCACCATCAATGCAACGCCACAGGTAAGTAATCCGGCCGGAAACATGATCGGTGCCTCCTGCGTTACCGTTACAGGGACCTTTTGTGCGCAGGGTGGCGAAGACCGTATCGTGATCGGAAATTTCAGCACCGACGCAGCCACCCAGATCAGCGGATCAAATCCGTCTAATTACATGTACATCGACGATGTTGTATTGTTTGAACTCTGCAACCCGACTATCGAGCTGACCGCTTCAGCCCAATCCATTGCCTGCGGCGGAAATACAACACTCACGGTCAATTCCACGTTCCCCGCCGGAACAACCTATACATGGGCAGCTCCCGCAGGAAATTCGTTGAATGGTTTGGGTCCGCACAATGTAGCTCCGGACACAACGACTGTTTATATCATTACAGCCAGTTACACGAATAGCTGTGGTATTCAAACCGACACGTCGTCCGTTGAAATCACGGTTGGCCCATGCGGAATGGATGCTCTACTTTACGACAGCGTTCTGTGCGAAGGTGCCTGTCACAATTTACAAGCTTATAACCTTGACGGCGGAACAGCACCTTATTCCGTACAATGGACCGACGAAACGGGCGCAGTTATCGGGAACACTGCAGGTCCGGTTTCCGTTTGTCCACTCACTCATTCAACCTACTACTTTTCGGCGACCGACGCGGCGGGATCGACTTTTTTCGACAGTTTGATTCTTCAGGTAAATGCCTATCCCATCGTCAATGCAGGAGCTGATACGGTTATTTGTGCCACAGAAATGGTGCAACTAACCGCTACTACCAATCTGGGGGCGGATCAATGGTTGGCACTTGGTTCAGGAAATAGTTTCCAGGTGTCACCATTGGTCAGCACCACCTACATTTACCAGTCCGACAACGATGGCTGTGTCAGTTCCGACAGCGTTGTGGTGAACGTCAGCCAACCGGCACAAATCACCGCACAATCGACCGATATCAGTTGTTTCGGTGCTGCTGACGGAACGATGAGCGTAACCGCAAGTGGCGCTTCTCCTTTCAGTTACAACTGGTATGCAACAAGTGGCGCTGATGCTCCGGCTATTTCAGGCTTGCCCGCGGGCTGGGAATGGGTCGAAATCACCGATGCGAACGGTTGTGTTTCCACCGATTCTGCATTCATTACACAGCCTGCTGTTTTACAAATAAGTCTTTCAGGCGATGTTGTTTTGTGCTCGGGCGAAACAACTTCTTTAACAGCCACCGCATCGGGTGGAACGCCGGGTTATACCTTCGACTGGAACAACGGACTCGTATCCGGGCAGAATTATACACTCATACCGAACGCAGCTACAACGGTCACCGGGAGCGTTACCGATGCAAATGGCTGCACCACTTCCTCAACCATAAACATCGAGGTCAATCCGTTACCGGAAGCCAATTTTACAGGTGGCATTCAATTGTGCGCCGGGGTCGACACCATCATTTCCAATACGTCAACCGGAGCAACAACGTATCAATGGTTCGTCAACGGTCAGCCAAGCGGAAATGCACCAGATTTGTCGTTCAACGAAGTCAATTCAGGATGTTACGCTGTAGAGCTCATTGCCGGAAACCAATTCGGGTGCGCCGATACGACATTTCAGTCATGTGCTGTTGAGATTCAACCGACACCGCAATCGTTGGTTTATCCAGCTAACAATCTACTTACGGTCGACAACCCAACAGTTCTCATCACCGATAATTCCACAGACGCCGGCAATTGTGCATGGTACCTTAACGGACAGCTTTTGTCGCAGCCATGTGGCGTTGATTTTACACAACCATTTCCGGGATTGGGCACCTACGAATTTGTTCATTATGCCTTCAATAATTTCGGTTGCCTGGATTCATCATCGTTTGTGATCGAAGTGCGCGAAGGACTCACTTATTACGTTCCGAATGCCTTTACGCCGGATGGCGATGAATTCAACAACGTTTTTCAGCCGGTTTTCACTTCCGGTTTTGATCCTTCCGACTTCCAATTACAAATCTTCAACCGGTGGGGTGAGCTGGTCTTTGAAAGTCACGATCACCAGGTTGGCTGGGATGGAACATATCATGGAAAATTGGCCATAGATGGCACCTATACATGGACAATTAACCTGAAAGATCTGTATTCGGACAAACGTTACGAATTGGTCGGAATGGTCACATTAATACATTAGAAAGACAGATAGAGTGTGAGAAATACGAGACTCCAATGAATATCATAAGCAGATAACAGTAGGTTAGGTTAAATTTTAAGCAGTGGTTAGGTAACAACCCGTCTCGTGTTTTTCCATTCTGTCTTCAACCATAAACAGGGAGGTTCGAAGTAAGTATGAGTAGTAAGTTAGGTATGTAGTAAGCTACGGATCTCCCTTTTTTTAATTTTGAGTGCTTAATTTTGAATGTTGAATGAGGCTTCAGGTAAAATGTGTAATTGTTTGTCCTTTGACTTCAAGGTGAGTAATCCGGAATGATTTACTGGCTCCTTAATTCAAAATCCAGCATTTAAAATTCAACATTGGGATTATTCACAAACGGCTGTTTCCAAGTCCTTCAACCATCGCACCAAGCAACACTTCTTTTTCGTATTTTTACAACAAATTCAGAAAACTATGGGATGTTCCTCATGTAGCAGCGGAGGTGGTACACCACGCGGCTGTAAAAATAATGGAACCTGTAGTTCTGGTGGATGCAACAAACTAGGTGTGTTTGATTGGTTGGCGAATATGCAACTGCCTTCCGGACAAGCACCTTACGATATATTGGAAGTTCGTTTCAAAAACAGTAGAAAAGCGTTTTACAGAAATGCAAAAAACCTTTCACTGCAAGTGGGCGACGTCATCGTTGTAGAAGCAAGTCCGGGTTATGACGTGGGAATTGTCTCCGTTGTAGGCGAACTGGCCAGAATACAGGTTAAGAAAAAAGCGCCGGGTTTAAAACCCATGGAAGTGCGCAAAATCAATCGGATCGCAACGCAGGAAGACATCGATAAGTGGATTCAGGCGCGTACGTTAGAGACAGAAGTGATGTTCCGTTCGCGGACATTGGCTGTTAATCTCAGTTTGGAAATGAAAATCTCCGACGTTGAATACCAGGGCGATCTAAGCAAAGCAACTTTTTATTACACGGCTGAAGGTCGGGTTGACTTCCGTCAGCTAATCAAAGACATGGCCGATCAATTCAAGATCCGCGTAGAAATGCGCCAGATTGGTTCACGCCAGGAAGCACAGCGTTTGGGCGGAATCGGCTCTTGTGGCCGCGAATTGTGCTGTTCTACCTGGTTGACCGACTTCCGTTCGGTTTCAACTTCGGCGGCGCGTTACCAGCAATTGTCATTGAATCCGCAAAAACTGGCAGGCCAATGCGGTAAACTGAAATGCTGCCTCAACTACGAGTTGGATATGTACCTGGATTCGATCAAGTCGTTTCCGTCAACAGATACCAAATTGCACACCGAAAAAGGTTCTGCTTATCACATTAAAACCGATGTTTTCAAACGGCAGATGTGGTATGCTTACGAAGGCGACGCTGGTGTTGGCACAGGTTTAACACCGCTTTCTCCGGAACGTGTGCGCGAAATTGTGCAAATGAACGTGGCAGGTAAAAAACCGGTCGATCTGAAAGCATACGAAGAAGCGGTCATTCGCCAGGAACCGGATTACGACAATGTAGACGGACAGGATTCATTGAACCGTTTCGATAGTACGTTTAAGAACAACAAAAAACGTAAAAAGAAACCAAAAGGTAAAGGTCCTCGTGCCGAAGGTGAAACCGCAGTAGCGGCACCACCACAACGCGATAACCGCCCGCCGCAGGCACAGGGAGCGCCGAAGCCAAAACCGCAACAACAACGTCGTCCGGAACGCGACAACAGGCCGCAGGGCCAGCCACAGCAGCCAAAGCCAGTTGCTGAAGGCCAATCAACTGCACCTGAAGGAGCCGAAGGACAACCGAAAGCAGCAAATCCGAACAAACGACGCAATAACCGTCGCAGGCCACCACGTCCAAATAAAGGTCCAAATGAAACAGCCGGCAGTTAAGCTTTTCCTGGTCGTTGCACTCATTGGTTTTCTCGCTTCGTGCGGGGAAACGCCGTTGTACACGAAATCGTTTTCATTCAAAAATAACCAATGGAAACAGGACATGAAACCCGTTTTCAAGGTGAATATTCCTGATACGACCAATTATTACAATATTACAATCACGCTGCGCACAACAACGGATTACGCTTACAGTAATCTGTGGTTTTTCCTGCATTCCAAAACACCGAAGGGTCAAACGGGGCGCGAACCTGTTTTGATGGAAATCGCGCATCCTGACGGATCGTGGGTAGGTGAAAAAGCCGGAACAATTGTCACCACAACAGCGGCATTCAATCACCGGAAATTTCCGCAAACAGGCTGGTATACCTTCACCTTTGAACAGGGAATCACGCAGGAAATTGCCAGCGAAATAATCGATATCAGTTACACCGTTGAACGCGACGAAAATCAAGAACAATGATTTCAATCAATATCCGCAATCAATCGACCAACGAGTTGCCCGAATACGCCACCAACGGTGCTGCGGGCATGGACATTCGTGCTTATTTAACCGAAGCCGTTACACTTCAGCCGCTGGAACGACGCTTAATTCCCACAGGATTATTCCTTGAAATTCCATTGGGCTTCGAAGTACAGATTCGCCCAAGAAGCGGACTCGCTTACAAACACGGAATTACGGTACTCAACTCACCCGGAACCATCGATTCGGATTACCGAGGTGAAGTCGGCGTATTGCTTGTGAACCTTTCCAATGAAGCATTCGTGATCGAAAACGGTGAACGCATTGCCCAAATGGTTGTAGCAGCACACGAGCAGGCTTCGTGGAAAGAGGTCTCGGAATTATCGGATACCGATCGCGGTGCTGGCGGATTCGGAAGTACCGGAAAACACTAAACTTTAATTGACGCATTTACAGCTTATACTATGAAAGTAATCGTACCCATGGCGGGCCGCGGAAGCCGACTCAGACCGCATACACTCACTGTTCCCAAACCATTGGTTCCCGTTGGCGGAAAGCCGATTGTGCACCGTTTGGTGGAAGATATTGCCGCTTTGTGCAGCGAACCGATTGAAGAAATCGGGTTTGTAATCGGTGATTTCGGTGCGGATATTGAGGCCGAACTGATCAAGGTAGCTGAAAAATTAGGCGCAAAAGGCCGCATTTTTTACCAGGATAAACCGTTGGGAACCGCTCACGCTGTATTGTGTGCCGCAGCCTTGCTCGAAGGTCCGGTAGTGGTGGCTTTTGCCGATACGCTGTTCCGCGCTAACTTTAAAATTGATCCCAATGCCGACGGGATTTTGTGGGTAAAACAAATTGAAGATCCAAGCGCTTTCGGCGTGATCAAAATGAACGACCAAGGCGAGATCATCGACTTTGTAGAGAAACCGAAGGAATTTGTTTCGGACCTGGCCATGATCGGAATCTATTATTTCAAAGACGGTGAGGCGCTCAAGACAGAATTAAACTTCCTGGTTGAAAACGGCATCATCAAAAGTGGTGAATACCAATTACCGGATGCTTTGCGCCGCATGACCGAAAAAGGCAAACGTTTTAAACCGGGAGAAGTGCAGGAATGGCTCGATTGCGGAAACAAGGAAGTAACCGTAATCACCAATCAGCGCGTGCTGGAATACGATTACGAAAAAGGCATCGAAATGATGGACCCATCAGCAAAATTGCTCAACTCGGTGGTAATTCCACCTTGTTTTATCGGTAAAGATGTGATCCTCGAAAACTCGGTTGTTGGCCCGCACGTTTCGCTCGGAAAAGGCTCATTAGTAACCAATTCCATCATTAAAAACAGTATCTTGCAACAATATTCCATCATTGTGGATGCCAATTTAAAAGATTCCATGTTAGGTTCTCATTCCAAGTACAAAGGTTTGGCAAGGGATTTGAGCTTAAGTGATTATTCAATTATCAGTTAATGCGTTTTTGGTTCATTTGTATACTATTGGGTGCGTTGGTTACCGCCTGCGGAACTTCCAAAGAGGTTGTGGCGCCAGCCAATGTGGTGGAAGCAACCGATTATCCGTACATCGAAAAGTTTCATGAAGGCGTTCGTTTTAAGGTAAAAGGCCAGTTACAGGACGCCGTTGACGCATTCCAGGTATGCGTAGCACAGAAACCGAACGACGATGCCGTAGTCTTTGCTTTGGCGCAATGCTACCTCTTACTCAACGACCGTGCGAAAGCAGCCGAGTTTACCGAACGTGCAGCTAAAATCGACCCGAAAAACATTTGGTATACGCAGGAATTGGCCTACATGTACTACGAACAAAGCCGTTTTGAGGAATCAGCCGAATGCTTTAAGAAAATGGTGGCCAAAGAACCTAAAAATACCGATTGGTGGTTTGGTTATGCCGAAGTACTGAAACGCCTTAACAAACGCCAGGAAGCCATTGATGCCTATACGCAAATGGAGGATCAGCTGGGCGTAATTCCTGATTTATCAATCCAGAAATTTGACCTTTACCGTCAATTGAAACAGGACGAAAAAGGCTTGAAAGAACTCGAAAACGCCCGCAAAATGTATCCGGATGATATTAATCTACTGGGAACATACATCGATTATTACTTCGAAAAACGCGAGATTAATAAAGCCCGCGACATGCTGGCGGAACTGGTAAAAGCCGATCCGAACAATGCAAGAGCAAACTTAGCTTTGGGTGAGTTGTACATGCGGGAAAATAAAAAAGCAGAAGCATATCCGTATTTCAAAGCAGCATTCAACGGTGAAGGAATAGATATTGATACCAAAATGGATGTGTTGTTGTCGTTCTACGAACAGCAAACCACAATTGATCCTGAAGTGTTTGAACTGGCCGATCTGATGGTGATCAAACATCCGAATGATGCCAAATCGTATTCCATCCAGGGGGATTTATACCTGAAAAACGACCTGAAAGAAGAGGCACTTTCTTCGTACAGGGAAGCACTCAAATTCGACGAAAGCAAATATGCCATCTGGTACCAGGTGTTGATGCTGGAATACCAGCAAAGTCAATTTGCCGATTTGTACAAAGATGCCCGTGCTTGCAGCGCGCTTTTTCCAACACTTTCGAATGTACAATTGCTTTACACGATTGCCTGCGTGCAAACCGGTCGTTACCAGGAGGCAATCGACGCGGCCGACATCGGGAAAGAATTAGTGGTAAACGATCCGGTAACCGAAGCCGAATTTTATTCGCAGAAAGGTGAAGCGCTGTTCCTGCTGAAAATGGTTCCGGAAGGCATTGAAAATTATGAGAAAGCCCTCAAACTTGATCCGACCAATCAGCTGGCAAAAAACAACTTCGCCATGCGTTTGGCATTGGCCAATGTGCAGCTTGACCGAGCCATGCAAATGATCGACGAAGTGATTGCCCAATACCCAAAGCAAGCGCCGTTTTCCGACACAAAAGGAATGATCTTGTTTCAGCAGGGAAATTACACCGAAGCTTACAAATTCTTCGAACTGGCCAATCAATTGCAACCAAGTAACCGCAATTACGTAGAACATGTGGGTGATGTGCTCTTTAAAATGGGCGATGTACCGCAAGCGGTTGTGTTGTGGAAAGAAGCAAAATCATTGGGGTCTGCCAATCAGAACCTCGACAAAAAAATTCAAAATAAAACATACTATGCGCCTTTATACTAGTGTTTTTACCTTCATTACCTTCCTGGCGCTGGTAGTTTCATGTTCACCTAAATTGCACCCCGAAGCGGAGCTGGAAAAGGTTGAACGTCGTAAAACGGACGTATTGGTCGCTGCTTTAGATACCATGTCGCAATTGCGGCCCACATATTTCTACAGCAAAATCAAATGCGCTTATTCCGACACGAACCAAAACAAGAGTTTCAAAACATCGATCCGGATGGTGAAAGACAGCGCTGTAAATGCGCTCATTACTTTTGCTACTATTCCGATTATCAACTCGATTGTTCGACCCGATTCGGTGATCATTACCAACCGTCAGGATAAATGTGTGATTCGCCGCGACCTCGATTTTATCAAGGAACAATTCGGCGTTTCATTTGACTACCGCAATATCGAAGAATTGCTGTTGGGACTTCCAATCGGATTTGATACCACACAGAAATATTTTCAAATCCACGATCCGCACAACTACATTTTGTCATCGCACAAAAAGCGGGAAATTCGCCGTGAAACACGCAACAAACCCGAGCGTGATCGTAACGGAAGGTTGATTCGGCGCGAAGACCGGGATAACCGTAACGGAGAGGAGGAAGGCGAAGATGTGATTTTGAAATATTACCTCACCAACGACCTTCGCACACTCAAAAGCATCTTTATCGATAGTCCGGATGATACAACTAATATCCAGATTGATTATCTTACACGTGATTCTATCGATCATTACCTGGTGCCGAATGAGGTGCAAATGGTGATTGTAACGCCTCGAAACAGGCTCGTTATAACCCTGGATTATGAGCGCACCGAAGTAAATGTGCCACAAGAAATTCGTTTCGTAATACCTGAAGAATATGGCGAATGTAGTGAAACAGAAGCAAACAAACCAGAGGAAGAAGAACCTGAGTAACTTGTTGTTGCTCGTTTTCCTGGTCTGTTCATTCATGGCGGCCGGTCAGAAGAAAAGCGATCAGCTGCAAGCAGAACAGAGCAAGCTCGAAAAGAAACTTTCCACCACCAAAAACCTGTTGGAGAAAGTGAAGTCAGGAACGCAGAATTCTATGAACGAACTCAAGCTGATCGATAATCAGGTGAAGTTTCGTGAAGAATTGGTGCAGAATTTCGACAACCAGATTCGTGGTGCTGACCTTACTATTTCGTCCAAAGATTCGGAAGTAAAAGCCCTTGAATCGAAGCTGGAACGCTTAAAAGCACAATACAAAAAGCTTCTGATTTATGCCTACAAGCACCGCAATCGCTACGGCAAAATGATGTACATTTTTTCTGCATCCAATTATTTCGAGGCGGTGAAACGCAATTCGTACCTAAAACGCATCAGCGAAATCCAGGAAAAACAGTTCCGGATTATTAAGCAGAACCAAGGCGCGATCAAAACGGAAATCACGACGATTCGCTCGGAGAAAACCAAAAAAGAACGTTTGCTTTCAGAGAAAATCGTCGAGAAAGAAAAAATTCTGAAAGACAAAGAGCAAAAACAAAAAGCGCTTGACAATCTTCGGAAGGACGAGAAAAAACTCATGGCTGAACTCAAAAAAGCCGAGAAACAGAAAGATGAGTTGAAGCGTCGCATCAAACAAGCAATCGAGAAAGAATTGGCAGATGCCGAAGCGAAAGCCAAGAAGGAAGCTAAGAAAGCTGAAGCTGCCGGCAGCAAAAAAACCGAGACGAATAGCGGCGGTTCCAGTTCAGGAGCCACAACTGCCAAGAAAGAAGTTGCGCTCACCGAAACCAAGGAAAGTATCGCGATGGGCAAAAACTTCGAGTCGAACAGAGGTAAATTGCCATGGCCGGTCGCCAAAGGAACTGTTACGGAAGGTTATGGTAAAAATCCGCATCCGACAATGGCGAACGTATACACCAACAACAACGGAATCGATATCGGAGCGCCGAAAAATGCGCAGGTCCGGGCTGTATTTGAAGGTGAAGTGACGAGTGTTTTGAACATTCCCGGTGCCGGAAAAGTGGTGATTATCAAACACGGAAATTACCGGACGGTTTACAGTAATTTACAGGATACATATGTTTCCGTTGGATCGAAAGTAACGACCAAACAAACTATCGGTTCGTTATTGCCCGACGGTGAAGGAAGTTTGTCGACCTCGCATTTTGAAATTCACCAGGTAGTTGACGGCGCGTTGGTGCGGATGAATCCTACGTTGTGGTTATCACAGTAAAGTTTGAAGTTTTTTCGCCAATTCTTCCTTATTCACCCGTTCAATCGGATGTTGCCAGCCTTCAACTTGCTTAAAAGTTGCCTGCGGTAATTGCTGCTGAACAGCCATTGTTTCTTCCGGTGTAACCATTACATCTTCCGAACCGAGCAAAAGTGTCACTGGAATTTCAATCGACTTCAGTTCCTGTTTGGTCAGCGCCTGTTGATCACCCAAACCGAGCATCAGTTGCGCTGTTTTAGACATCACTTCTTTCCAGTCGAGCGGAGCGTGTAATTGAGCCAGTGCGGCAGCAAATTTGGGTACTTTTTCTTCTATTTTCTGCGGATTGAGCATCGCGGTTTCTTTCACCGCAATTTCCGGCGACCAGCCAAATTTGGTTCCAAGGGTCACAATTTCGTTCACCGTTCCGGTAAATTGAGCAGCCAGTTTCAGCGCCACATAACCGCCCATGCTGTACCCAAAAACCGAACATGAAGAAAGCTCATTTTCCTGTAGGTAATCACGCACATTCTGTACAAACAAATCAATAGAAAATTCACGATCGGAAGGCCGCCCGCCATGTCCCTCGAAATTGAGCGTGTGGACCGTGAACTCATTGCCGAGCAAAGACGCTAATTCTTCAAACTGTTGCTGAGCGCCCAATGCGCCGTGTAAAACCAAAAGCTGTTTCATGGTGCGAACTTAACCGTTTTTTAGGATACGAATGATCTCGGCGACGTCCTTTTCTTCAAACCGTCGAATGAGGCGAATGGTTGATCGCAGCAACCAGCCTTTTGGTTTCCGGAATTCACCGCCGATGAGCGCAACGGCTTTGTCAGTAGATAAACGAACGGATTCTTTTTCGTGAGATCCGTGTGCGTTCCAGATTCTGTTAGCGGTAACCCACGAAAAATCACGGGCTTTTTTGATGCTGAAATTGATGAGCAATTCATCGTTTCGTCGTCCCAGCCAACTAGCTAAAAAGAAAAGCCGCGACGCTTTTCCAAGATTGGATTGCATTTCATGCGTGAGTGAAAACAAAATGGTGTTCACCCGCATAAAATCGGTTTTCAAATCAACCAGCGAGATGTGTTCGGCTTCGGTAGCGGCTGTAACGCCCAAATCGAGGTTGATATGTACGTTCATTCCCAACACAATGTGTTGTACGATACACATCGGCTCTTTTGCCGACTCAAAAGCTATTTTCCATGACGCGCTGATCGGTTTATTGTTACGGTAATCGTGCCATGCTTCAATGTAATAATTGGCAAAACGCACGTCAAACTGCCCCATACGTTCATTGTCTTCAAACACACCGGCCAGCACATTCTTTTTGATCTCGGCTGTTGTTCGCCGGTAGACATACGCAAAAATCGCCATGGAACTGTTTTCCGCGACGGACACATCAATAATATGATCAAGTTCAGCCAGAACCTCATCTATTGTAGTTGGTAAGTGCATGTTTGTGTGTTCAGTGAATACTTTGAAGTGCAAACGTACTTATTTTCAGTTATTCAGGCAACTTTTTAAACTGACGGGAATAATTAATAGGAGAATAAGTTCAAAACGCTTCAAGTTGCAGGATTTGATCCGTACTTGAGGTTTCTTAAGAGTAGTTTACTGTAAGCAGAATGCTGGTTTCGTCTTAGGCGGACCGGCATTTTGTTTTTAGGCACGATTGACAACACAAACGTCTCCCACAGATGCGCAGATTTAGGCGCTCCTAATGGCAGCGCTTGAAAGGTTTATTCTTTGTTGGCAATTGGATATTAATCCGCGAGGGCGTTAGTCGAGCACAGAATCTGTGCATCCGTGGGAAGTATTGCAGAAGTAATTAATAATGCCCAAACTTCACCGGCAGGTTGAAATACGAATTTACGGGTTTTCCCTGGATCTTTGCGGGAGCGAAATCAGGTAGCAGTTTTACAACGCGCAGCACTTCTTCGTCAAATTTCGGACCGTCGGGCATGCCGCGCATAATTTCAGGAGCAACTACTTTTCCTTCTGCACTAACAACAAACCGAACGTATACTGTTCCGGAATAACAAATGTCTCCCATTTTTGCCGGATATCGAATGTTCGCGACAAGGAATTTCATCAACGCGCTGTGTCCGCCGGGAAATTCCGCGTCTAAGTCACATCCTAAAAAGATTTCTTCCTTATCAGGAACGGCAAGTGCTCCTGTTTTTGAAGGTTCTTGTGACCAACTATTCTGATTACAGAGTACTGTCACCAAAAAAACAAAAGTATATCTCATCCGATTCATCATTGCATTCCAAAATAAAAGGGTAATTGCAAAGTTGAACGCACGGGTTTTCCTTTTTCGGTAGCTGGAATCCACGGAGGCATGTTTTTTATAAAACGGATGGTTTCTTTATCACACTCCTGACAATCAGGAACACCGCGTAAGATCCTAACATCATTTATAGAACCATCGGTTTCGACAATAAATTGTATATGACATTTTCCCTGAATACCCAATTCTATAGCTTCTTGCGGATAGTGCATCTGTTCTTTCATCAGTGCTTTCAGCGCAACCATTCCTCCCGGAAATTCAGGCGATGTATTTACGACCGTCGAATCCGTTTGAGCCCGGCTTTCGAATCCCCAACAAAGACTTAGTAGTATGACGATTGTTTTTATCACACTGCAATATACTTGCTTCCTCCATTCAGAAAACGCAAATAATGCCAACTGTCGGTTCGTTGTACTGAAAGTCGTATTCTGAAAATCAATCGGTTATCTTCCTACCACCAACTGCGCAGTCGTTTGTTCGCCTTTCTGGTTTTCCAGCGTAAGCAAATAAACACCATTTCCAACCGTTGGATCAAGGGTGATTTCCAATCCGTTTGGTTGTTTCACCAAGTTGCCTGCAACCGCTTTCCCGGAAAGATCAGTCACAGACCAATGTGCTATTTCCGTTGAAAGTCCGTTGATCACAAACGTACCGGTCGCAGATGGATTCGGAGAAACGGAG
Source organism: Candidatus Fluviicola riflensis (assembly GCA_002243285.1). Taxonomy (GTDB): domain Bacteria; phylum Bacteroidota; class Bacteroidia; order Flavobacteriales_D; family Crocinitomicaceae; genus Fluviicola; species Fluviicola riflensis. The sequence continues at coordinate 4,478,104 of CP022585.1, forward strand.
ATGTTTGAAAACGCATTTTCATTCGTTCCTGCAATATCGCTTACTGTTCCTTTACGGTAAATTACATCGCCCGAAGCTGCATCCTGGTATACGATGTGCGCAAACCCGTTTTTGTAAACAATGTCAGGATTGGTCTGCACGCCGGTTGTTACTGTATTTACACGGGCTTTGTAATCAGCGAAACTGTTGATGTTTCCATTAGTAACCACCGCACAAAACACCTCCGGATTCGAAGTTTCTTTTTCTTCCCACACCATCACCATCGTATTGCCCTCGCCGCTGATGCGCGGATAATTTTGTGCTCCATTACTATTGTCAGGTGGAATAGGAGATGTTTGATTCACCAACGCAAGGTTTCCTCCCGTAAGATTTCCCGAACCGATGTAAATGCGGTAACTTCCGCTAACTCTACTGGCCGAAACCATAAACAAACTATCACCAATAATAATGCCTTGCGGACCGGTTGAAGGACAAGAAGTAATGAACCAGCCCAGGTCTTCCATATCGGCTCCCGCTGAAAAGGAAACACCGCCATCGGTTGAACGTGCCACATGAATATCGCGTATGTTACTTTCGTTGTTTCGGAAAAGTAAGATCTGGTTCGTGCCGTCGGACACCATTTCAGCAGGACAGCAATCGCACGCTTCACCGGTTACCGTTGATGAAGCAGCCACGGCCTGTCCGTAAGTTAAACCTGCATCTGCAGATTGGGCCACCACGTAGCGCGGATTGTCGTTCGGTCCGTCAAAGATCATGTAATCGACAATTGGATTTCCATTATTATCAATCGTCAATGCTGGAAGAAATGTTCTCCCCGTTTCGTGATCATCGATCCGAATGGTGTCTGAAAAGGTGAGTCCACCGTCGGTTGAACGCACGGCGTAAATATCTCCGTCTTCAAACGGCAACGCTTTAAAAACAGCAATGATCGTATCGCCTTTTGCAGCGATATCCGGACCGGTCCAGTTTGCCAGGTAAGTTCCGAGGTTATCGGGTAAAATATCGACAGGCGTTCCAAATGTTCCGGCATTTCCTTTCGCAACGAAAAGTTTGCCAATTCCGCTTTTTCCGAAAATCACAATCGGTTCGTCACTGGTTGTCAATGCCATTCGTGGACGAATATTTCCATAAGTTGCGCCATCGGCAACACTGATTTCAGGCCCCCAATTGATGGTTTGTTGTGCAAACGAATTCAGGGAAAGGAGTAAAATGGCTGGTAAACTGGTAAAATAATGGTTCATGTGTATAAGCTTTAGTATATTTTCAAACGTCAATAGTAAATTAAAGGTTGGGTTAACCGATTTTCCGTTAACTTTTCCCGGGATCCAATCAGGTATCTCTGATTACCTCAAATATAACAGCTATTCCTTATTTGTTTCCCCCTTTTTACCTTATAGTCGCGTTGTTTTAGTAATCTGTCAGCTGATGATCATTGATTGCCGGTATTGGTGAAGGCTTATTTCAATCGTTTGAACAAAATTCTCGAATTCGCGTGTTCGCAATATTGTGAACACGCGAATTCGAGAATTTCATTTTCAGATTAACCCAAAAAGCCGTATTTTTTCACCTATCAAACAATCAATTATGCGCATATTACTACTTACGTTACTCTCGCTAACAGCCTGTTTTTCGCTCAAAGCCGCCATTTGGTACGTTTCACCTTCCGGATCAGGTTCACAAAATGGTTCCTCCTGGACAAATGCTGCCCCAGGAAATGACCTGCAACTTATTATCGATGGAGCGGCTGTTAACGACCAGATTTGGGTTATGTGCGGAACTTATTTCACAACCAATACTTCCGACCGCAGCTTTGCTTTTCACATGAAAACGGGCGTGGCGATTTACGGAAGTTTTGCAGGAACCGAAACCCTTCTTTCACAACGTGCGTTGACCTGCGGGCCATGCAGTACGCTTTCAGGCGAGATCGGGTCAGCAGGAAACTCCGACAACAGTTACCATGTAGTGAGCAATTCTACCGGAATTGATAACACAGCCATTTTGGACGGTTTTATCATTGAAAACGCCAACGATGACCGCGCTGCTGCAGGTAGTGAAGGCTTGGGCGGTGGTATTTTCAACAACGGAGAATTTGGCGGAAACAGCTGTAATCCAACGATTCGAAATTGTCTCATTCGGAACAATGCTGCTCAATTCGGTGCAGGAATTTTCAATAGCGGCCATTCGGGCGGAACAGCTTCTCCAGTGATTTCCAATTGCATTATTACCGGAAATACGGCTTACTTAGGCGGTGGCGGAATCGATAATTTTGGTTTGGCCGGAAATGCCAACCCGACACTGACCAATTGTTTGGTTGTCAATAATACCGCTCTTGAGCGCGCCGGTGGGATGTATTGCTGGGGCGGAAATAACGGAAATGCCAATCCGATGATCATGAATTGTGTCTTTGCAAATAATATGGCCATTGATGGCGGCGGTTTGGTTTCCGACCGTGAGAACGCTCCTCCGGGTTCGTCTTCCGGTAACAGCAATCCGACTATTGTGAACAGCATTTTCTGGGGAAACACCGCTACAGGAACCGGGGATCAGTTCTTTCTGATCGGAAATGCTACGTTCAATGCCACTTATTCGGATGTGGATCTCACAGATCAGACATCACCACATGAACTTACAGGTCCGGGAACCGGAAACTTGAATATCGATCCACTCTTTACAAATTCTGCTAATCCAATCGGAACAGATAATTGCTGGCTTACAGCAGACGATGGCTACAGCCTTCAAAATTTAAGTTTGCTGATCAATGCAGGAACATTGACGGACGCACCGTTGACGGATATTCGTGATTCGTTGCGAACAGGAAATCCGGATATTGGTGCTTACGAATACCAAACTCCGTCAGTAGCTGCGGTGAATGAATTGAAAGCTCTTTCATTCGTTCTTTCACCCAATCCGGCTTCAGAGCAACTCACTGTTACCTTTCATGATGGCGAAATTCATTCACTTCAACTGGTCGATTTAACCGGAAAAATCATGTTTGCAACGTCGGTTCAGCAAAACGAAACAATAGATGTGAACACCTTAAAAAGCGGCGTTTACATCGTGCGAATTGATGGCATTTCTGTGGAAAGATGGATCAAAAAGTAATATCGTCATGAAAACCACCGTTTAATCTTATTTTTTGCCACAGATGTCTGGATTTTCACAGATATCCGACGATCCGCCAGCTAGGTCGAATTTTTTATTTTATTCCTTATCTTTAACGAAAACTCGTCTCCCATGCACTATTACTTCAAAACGCTGGCTTTTGCCATCGGTTCTTTGTTGTTTTCCATTTCCGCCGCCGCGCAATGTCCAACATGCGGTAATGGTGTAATCGATTCCGGAGAAACCAATCTGAACTGCCCGCAGGATGTGAATCACGATGGAACATGTACTTCGCCCTGCGCACAGCCTGTGCCTTTTGAAGCAACTGCCGGTTTGAGACAAACGTACGATTTTACAGGAACAACAACTTACGCGGCATCAGCTTTACCGGTTGGCTGGAGCTTTGCCGGAGCACCGACAGCCACAACAGCCGGAGCATTGCCAGCAGCAGATGCTTATGGAGCAAAAGCAGGATTGGTTCAACCTAATTGTAGCGGTTCGTGTGTAGCTACTAATGGTTTTTGCATTGGTAATATTGCCAACTCGGTAGCTGTGGGCGGAGGTGGTGTCGGTGGAAAACTGGGGGCCAATTTTGACGGCCGAACCAACATCAATCAAAATCTAAGCTATGCCGTTTTAAGAGGCCAAAGCAATCCTACGCTCGTTTCACCAACCTTCAATATGAGCGCGGTCGAGAGTTTTAAGATCCAATTCTGGCTCAATGCTTCTGAAACTTCCTGCGGACAAACCAACAGTTGGGGAAGCTGTGTCGGAAACAATGTTTTTCTTGATTTTTCTTCCAATGGCGGAACCAACTGGACGCAAATAATGACACTCAACACCAGCAGCACCAACTCCGACATGGCTACCAATGCTACCTCCAACACCTTCTGGATCCAGGAAGGAACATGGTCGCGCGTATGTCTTACACTGTTCAAAACAACGTCCTCTGCCGGAAATTTTTACCCTGCCGCCAGCGCCACAACTGCTCCAAGCGGTATGATGGTCGATGCAACCTATTTTACAGCTAGTTTCAAATTCCGGATTCGTTATTCGCAAACGGCAAGTTGTACCGGAACGGCCACCACTACCAATCCGGGGCGTTACCTGGCTATTGATTATCCGATTATTACTTCTGGTGATCAGTGCATTCCATGCGGATTGTCGTTTATCAACATGTGCGGTTACGGCGCCGATAACAACGACGATGGTGTGGGCGGAAGCGGAACTACGACCACAACTGTATTTGGGACTACCAGGCGCAGTATTAACAACGCCGAACGCGGAGTAGAAATTCTCACTTCTCAAACACCAGCATTCGTTTCACAGAATCTCACGGGTTCAGCTTTTGCAACCAATTACGATCTCTGTAATGCCGAAGGTGGCGACCGACAGTGCATCGATTGGGAAACCAGTAACGGTTTTTACACGGCGGTTTACGAAGTTTTGGCGGACTTCGAAACATCCAATATCAACCTACAATACTATAAAGGAACTACTCCGCAGTCGACCACACTCAGTAAAGTAACTGCACTCGGAAAAACCGCCACTATAGGTTGGCGTTATTCGGGTAATCGCTTTGTTTCCTGTTCATCTACTTCTGATCTCAATCCGGGATGTAACGGTTATTCATTCATCACACCCTCATTGCCCACACAATTCATCCGGGCATTTTATGCGCTGAACACCAATAATCTGGGACGGGCGTATTCCTATTACGGACCTTCCTCTGCCACGCATTATTTTGCCGGGCCGATGTTTGCACCGATTAGCCGTCCGGATACGTTAACCGGTTCGGGGGATTACATTATCTGCAGCGGAACCGATCCTGTTTTTACCGGAATCGTTGATTATTGTTTTACTTCTACCGGCATGTCGGGAAGCCCCACCTTGACCATCACCGGTCCGAATGGTTTTTCGGAAACGATTGTAAGCGGTGCAGCAGGAGTAACTCCTGTTGTAGACGAGGGCGAATACATTATTACTTCCACTCCGCCAAACTCTCCTGCCCAGTGCCTCGATTGTTCCAAATCGGTATGCGTTACGCTCACAACGGCCGATCTCGTTATTTGCGATGGCGCACTTGGTGTTGATTTAAAAGCATTCGACGGTTATTGTGAAAACAGGAAAGCTTACCTTAACTGGACAACCGAAACCGAAGAAAACAATGACTGGTTTGTGATAGAACATTCCTCAGACGGCCTGTCTTTTGAAGTCATTTCATCTGTAAAAGGGAACGGAAGCACCAATTCACCTACGAGCTATAATTACATCGATTTAAATCCGAATACCAATCAAATGAATTATTACCGCTTGCGCCAGGTAGATTTCGACGGCAAAGAAACCATCTTAAAAACGATTGCTATTGATTGTTCAGGTGACAATCATTTGGTGATTACTCCAATGGGATCGCACGGTGATTTTCTGCTGGTTGCCGGATCACATACATTGGCTGGAGCACCGTTTGCGGTGTTTGATTTATTAGGCGGCGAAATTGCTTCCGGAAATTTGAAAAACGGGCAAACTGTTTTGCAATTGGGCCATAAAAAAGGGTTGGTTTTTGTGAGGGTATCAAGTGAGGAAATGACGTTGGAACAGCGATTGGTGATAGAGTAGGATCAATTCATTCTCTAAAACAAAATTCGATATCAGTAATGTTTTCCTAAAACTCCGCCCGCTCAAACTGGCTGATAAACAATAACCATTCGGTCGACTGATGTTTGTTCATTACCCGAGGGAATTTATTTTGCGAACCCAGTTTTCCTTTGGCCTCCATGAAATCGTAGAAAATTTTCATGCTCGTGCAATTCACAATCGGGTCGTTGAGCGTTTTGTAATTACGTACCGCGCGGTAATCATCGTTGAGTTCGCCCAGGATTCGATCTACGGTTTTCATCACCTTATCGCCATCCAGTATTTCAGAAGAACCAAAATACCAACGGTGACATTGTTTTTCGGTATCGGCAAAAAGGCAGAATTCAGGAATATCGATTCCCAATTCTTCGCTTGCTTTTTGAACGGCCACATTGATATTATCCAGCGACAAATGCTCGCCTACCAGGCTCAGGTATTGTTTGATCCGTCCGCTGATCTTGATTTCGCGTTGTTCCACATCGGTAAATTGCACCAAATCGCCGATCATATAACGCCATAAGCCGGCATTGGTCGAAATCACAAGCGCATAATCTTCATACGGATGCACTTCATTGATTGTGAGCGCATTGGCTCCTTCTTTGATGTTTCCGCTTTCGTCAAAATTCTCTCGGTTAAACGGTACGAATTCAAAGAAAATACCCGATTTAAGCAAGAGTTGCATGCCTTCGCTGGCTGTGTGTTTCTGGTAAGCAAAATAACCTTCGCTTGCCAGGTACGTATTGCGGGTATGGATCGGCCTTCCGCAAACTTTGTTCAAGCGGGATAAATAGGGTTCCACATACACCCCGCCGTGCATGTACAATTCGAGATTGGGCCAGATATCGTGAATGTTGTTGACCTTGTAATGCGCCACGATTCGTTCCATGAGCATAATACACCAGCTCGGAACTCCTGCAATGGTACTGATATCCCACGATGGCGCCATTTCCACCATGCGGTCGAGTTTTTTATTCCAGTCTTTAATGGCAGCTGTTTCGCCGTCGGGTTTGGTCAGCGGCAACAATACAATAGAAGTGTGTTTTTTGAGAATTCCCGACAAATCGCCTTCAATGTGATTGCCTACTTTTTCCAGTTTAGAAGAACCACCAACGGCCAGAAACGATTTTTGGTAAAATGCGTCGGGCAAATTGAGTTCAGCGATTGATGTAAATTGTTTGATGGATGTGCGTTGAAATGAACGGATCATTTGTTTGGTAACCGGAATGCGCTTGCTGGGTGAGCCGGTAGTTCCGGAAGACAACGCGTAGTATTTAACGACTCCGGGCCAGGCTACATCACGTTCACCGTCGATGGAACGGTGCAACCAACGGTCGTAAAACAGTTCATAATCGGTAATGGGAACCTGTTGCTGGAATGCTTCAACCATATCAGGCGATTCAAGCAACTGCTGGAAATGATGATGAAATCCGAATTGCGTTTTAGCGGCCATGCGCAACAATTTGTTGAGCGTTTTGAGTTGGTCTTTATAGTCCAACCCTTTGTGTGCCGTCCGTTTATAATTCAGCTCCGTTGTTTTCTTAAGCAATTTACCAATGATGGGCATTTCCGAGAATTTTACTCCGTTGTTATACCGGAGATCAATTACAAAAATGAGAAAAATAAGCACGTCATCGAAGTAATTAGTGTGAGTTCGGGATAAGAATTCCAGTCAGAATTCATAAAAGTGTTTGGATACAAGGCGAATTACTGAGGAGTAGCGCGTTATCTCGAAGAAACTCAACGAAGTAGATGAATACTTTTAGGGATAGCGTTTTAATAAGGTCACTTGAAAACACTAATGTTCTTCCAGGAATCGCACTAACCTATCCCGAACTCACGTTAATTAGTGCATATCTGTGGCAAAAAATAATAAGCCTTAACGTCCTTCTTGTAAAATGCAGAATATTATCGGGCACTCATATTTTGAAGAATTCTCACGGAATTCTTCCTCGAAATCGTGTTAAATAACATTGAATTATTAATATTGAAAGGTATAAAACTGTTCTGACAAAATCGCTTTGCTTACTTTTGTACACTAATTATGAAACCGAATTCTCTCCTTATGGAAAAAAAGACGATTATCGTACCACATGATTTCACACCGGTTGCAGATAACGCTCTGAATCATGCGATTAATACCGCTAAGATTACCGGCGCCGAAATTCATGTTCTGCATGTAGTTGCAAAAGAGAAGGGCATTACCGAGGCCGAAGAAAAACTCAAACAAGTGTTGGCTGCTATTGACACAAACGTTGTTTTACATCCCGCTGTGCGTGTTGGAAATATATTTGATGACATTGGCGACTTTGCAAGCCAGGTGCATGCTGAGTTGATTTTCATGGGAACACATGGTCAACATGGCTGGCAGCACATTACCGGAAGCCACGCGCTTAAGGTGATTACCCATTCCAACGTGCCATTTATTGTGGTACAGGAAAAAGAGATCAAGGAAAGCGGTTATGACGACATCGTTGTGCCGTTGGATCTGAACAAAGAGACGAAACAAAAACTGGCCTATGTTGCCAATATTGCTACCTATTTCAAATCGCGTGTACACATCATTACACCTGATGAATCGGATGAATTTTTACGTCACCAGGTAAAAGCGAATATTCAGTTCTCCGTACGCTTTTTCCAGGAAAGGGGTATAGAAGTAACTACTAAAGTAGCTCCAAACAGCGGTTTTGATAAAGAAGTGGTAAAACATGCGGTGATGCTTGATGCCGATTTAATTGCAATTATGAACCTCAACCGCAACAATATGCTTGGGGCAATTACGGCCAGCCATGAGCAGTATATTTTGACAAATGATGCCCAGATTCCTACGTTGATCGTGAATCCGGTTCAGGGTAAATACGGAAGCGTATTATTCAGTTGATTTCAATAAAAATTAAGTAATACTAAAGTCCCTTTCCGCCTTAGGTGGATGGGACTTTTTTCTGAACTACAATTGTCAGAAGTGCTTCATTCTACTTTTTTCGAACCTCGTCGGCATCACCCTTGTCTGTTTCTTTCAAACATTCATGCAAACGCTTTATAGTGTTGATATTGTCATACATAGTGCGTAAATCTTTGTCCAGCACATACAGTGTGAAACCCTTTCTAATAAGTGTTTCTACTGCGTCGCGCGTAGTGGTATTAAATCCTCTTTGCATTTCACGCCAAACGGATTCTTCTACATTTATAATCAAACAGTTCATTGCAAGGAAAGGGTCTAAATAATTTATTTCAATAATAACTTAAAATTTTGTAACTTTCGACAAATATATTCAAGTTTTTATCCATACTTCTTCTCTTCTGCACCAATACTTTTGAATATGAAGGAGAGGGTTGCAGAAAAGATTCGGATATTGCGCTTATCCAAGAATTTAAGTCAGCAAAACATAGCGGACGAGTTGAACTTAACCGTTGCGGCTTACTCGAACATAGAACGAGGTGTTTCAGATATTAACCTTGCTCGTTTGAGCGACATTGCGCGCATTTTAGATACGACACCCATTGAATTGCTTTCTGATGATTTGATTGTTCGCGAACCGAATTTACACTATCAAAACAACATCAATCAGCAATTGTTATTGATGATGAAACAATTAGAGCTGTTTCAAAATCAATTAGATGCCTTACAGCAAGAAATCATTCTTCTTAAAAGCAGGTAATTTGTGCACAATCAAATTGTGATGAAAATACGTTGTGTTTTCATAATGAATTAGTTAGATTTGCGACATATTTTAAAAACGCAATAAATGCTACGCACAAATTACTACTTCTTAGCAGCGCTATCAGTGCTGTTTTGCACCAACCTTTGGTCACAGGGGATTCCAAATCCGGAAATTTTATACTACAAATTTGATGAGGTCGGTACAACAGTTACCAACTACGCAACCAATCCTCCTGCAGGAACAGCTACAGCAACACTGCTGGGTGGTGTTACCCAAGGTTCAACAGGCCAGTGTAACGGAGCGATCATCGGATCAGGAACTGCTTCTTCAACCGATTATATGAACACCAATTGGGCACCCAGCCTGAACTCGGCAACTCCATGGACCCTTTCTTTTTGGACCTCCGACATTGGCGCTTCTTCTACATTGTTCTACATTTTTGGTGACGCCAACTCCAATTCTTTCCGATGCTTTACCAATGGTGTAGCAGGAGCCAGCAACTGGATTTTAAGATGTACCGGCATGACAGATGTATATATCAACGGTGCTGCTATCGTTGCTCCTACCATGACAACGTTCACGTTTGATCCTACCACCATGAATATCAAAGGCTATGTGAATGGTGTACTCGTAACTACCGTTGCTCAAACGAATGTTCCCATTTCAGGTGTGGGCCCACTCAAAGTATGTGGATATGGTACCAATGTAGGTTTGCCTTCCGGTGGTAAGATGGATGAGTTCCGTTTATACGACCGTGTTATTTCCGATGCTGATATCATGCAGTTGTATACGCGAAGCACAATCGATACAGTAAATGTTCTTTCTTGTGGAGATTACACAAGCCCGAGTGGAAACTATACCTGGACAACCAACGGAACTTATTCGGATACCATTCCAAATTCATATTGCGGTGACAGCTTATTGACGATCAACTTAACAATCGCTCAGCCTAGTTTTGATACGATGGATGTTACTACATGCGATTCTTTCGACAGTCCGAGCGGTTTGTATAACTGGACAACTTCAGGAATGTATTACGACACGATTCCAAATGCAGCAGGCTGTGATAGTTTGCTTACCATTAACCTGACAATCAATAATTCTACTTACGATACAATGGATGTGACGGCTTGTGAAAGCTACGACAGCCCAAGCGGTTTGTATAACTGGACCACTTCAGGAATGTATTACGATACCATCCCGAATATGATCGGTTGTGATAGTTTGCTCACAATTAACTTAACAGTCAATTACATGACATCAGATAGTATCGTGCTTACGGAGTGTGATTCCCTGGTAAGCCCAAGCGGCAATTATACCTGGACAACTTCCGGAATCTATTATGACACAATTCCAAATGCTGCGGGTTGCGATAGTTTGATGACATTCAATTTAACGATCCTGGAAAGTACCGTTTCAACAATTACTCCTGCATCATGCGGCACGTATACAGCGCCTGACGGTACAGATTATAATGCCAGCGGAACATACATGGCTATTATTCCAAATGGAGCAGGTTGCGACAGTATAATCACGATTAACCTGACTTACTGGAATATTGATACCAACGTGACGGTTTCAGGTGCAACACTTACATCTGCAAATGCCGGAGCTACAAGTTACCAATGGGTTGATTGTGCAACGCAAACACCGATCGCCGGAGAAACAAACGCATCGTTTACAGCTACGGCAAATGGTGATTACGCGGTAATGATTGATAATGGTCCTTGCTCGTATATGTCTGAATGTACTACGATCAGTAATATTGGTATTGAAGAAAACGGCGTAGTGCTGGTAACTGCTTATCCGAATCCGGTTTCAACCAAGCTGACGGTTGTAAATGCTGATGCAAAAGCATTGACATTGCGTTTATTGGATTATGCAGGAAAAGAAATTTCTTCGCGGGTTTCTTCGGAAGAAGAAATTACAATTGATATGAAAAACCTGGCAACGGGAATGTACATTTTGAAAGTGTCGAACAATGGTTCGGAGCAAACGATCAAAGTGATTCGCGACTGATTTTAGAATCGAACGAACGAAAGGCCATCGGATTCGGTGGCCTTTTCTGTTTTATAGTTTACTGAAAAAACCGACCGCGCTTTCCACGTCTTTTTTCGCATTTCCAATCCACACATTTTCATCATAGATAATAAACGGGCGCTTTAAAAACGTGTATTCTTCGAGCATGTATTTGCGGTAATCCGCTTCGGTGAGGTTCATTTCATGCAACCCCATTCCACGATATTTCAATGCCCGTTTCGAAAACAAGGCTTCATAAGAACCCACTTTATTTTTGATCCAATCCAAAGTATCGTCGTCGATGTTGCTTTGTTTGATATCGATCAGTTCCACATTTTTTGGCGGATTTACTTTTCGAAGAATTTCCTGACACGTCGTGCAATTGCTCAAATGATAAATTCGTTTCATGGTTGTTGTTTTTTCAGCAAGATAAATGTTTTGTTTTTAGTGACAATTTTCCAGGTGGAACTGTTCAACAAGCTGTCTTTTTTGTGCGTAAATTCTTCTGCGGTTAACGGATACGGATTTTCAACCGGGGACAATAAGATGTATTCGGCATTTCGGATAATCGGAAACTGGTACACCGATTCGCGCACCGCCAAATGAGGAACAAACGCCGATTGGGCACTTACGATGGCGTTTTCAGGAATCTGATTGAGAATCGTGTAAGCCTCGTCAACAGGAAATTCGCGGCTGTAATGTGCTTCCTTGTAAATCCGGATGCGGGCTTTTTCAGCATAAGCAATCGTATTGTCCATTACCCGAATGGCGCAGGCAAGTGAGCAAATAACCGCTGTAAAAGAAGCGATTCGTTTCCAGTGCATATTCTGAAATTTGGAAATTGCTTCAAAAGTCCCGATGGTCAGTAAAGGCGCCAGTTCAATGGCGTAATGCTGATTGATTCCCCACATGGCTGTATTGTCGTGGAACAACTTTTGAGCAAAAACGGGAATCAGCATCAACAGGTAAATTGGTTTCCGGATGAGGCAAAAGATGCCACAAACCACGGTAACGATCCAAAATTCGGCTTTCACGCCATTGTTTTCGGGAAAAGGAGTGTGGTTGATAAACAACAATTTACAACTGTCTATCGGATGAGAAAGCAACTGGATCAATGCTTCTCCGGCGCCGGTTCCCAGTACCGAATAATGGAAATGGGGATAGGTTCCCGAATTGGAAAGCGCAGGCATTACAACACCGGTAATCAGCACAAAATAGAGCATCGAAAAACCGGAAATTCCGAGCGCCAGGTATCGCAATTGTTTGTCGCGGAAATAAGTGTAACACATTCCGAAACCGATGAAAATGACCCACAGCGACATGTTTTCCTTGGCAATCAGGATCAGGATGGTTAATACGACAATACTTCTGAATTTCCGTTTCGCGAAGGCTAGTAACAACCAAGGAACCAACATCGTTGCGACAACATTGCTGTGGTAATCAAACGAAAAAGCAGCGAAAATTCCGAAGAATAACAGGAAATAAATCAGCGCAAAACGCTTGAGGTTGGTATTCGGAAAACGGTAATCGAAATAACGGTAAATGCCGGTTGCCCCGATCAATACTGCAACCAACTGAACAACCAGCAACGTGTAGGTCCCGAACAGGTAAACCAACGGCGAAAAGATGGGTAAATACAAATCAAAATGATCAGCCAGTAAGTTTTCGGGGACAGTTTTGAAGGTTGAACTGTCGTTGAAACTGAAATGTGCGTAATCGTGCAGTGCGTTTGTATAAGCGCCTAAATCCAGCGTATACGTACGGAAGCAGTAGTGATTGACAAACGAAATGAGTGCATAAACAAGAGCTGCAATTGCCAGTGACGACCATAAAAACGGTTCGCTGCGAAAGCGGGAAATGAGCCTCTGGATCACCGATTATCGGTTCTGCATATATTCTTCGTTACGCTTGCGGTCTTCAGGCGTACCGGTGTTGCAACCATTTGATTTTTTGGTGAAATGATGAATCCACTTTACCTGCAAATGTACGGGCCAGTAATTGCTCGAAAACCATTGAACGGTCGGTTTCAAACGATTGGCTTCATATACTCCGATTGCAGGAAGGTAAAAACCAAACACTAAATAATCACCACGCCGTACGCGGTATTGAAATCCGAGATGTCCGTGGATTTGGGCCATGAAGTTTTTCTGGAATTTCTGTTCGGCAAACACCGGTTCCGAATATTCCTGCGAACCTGGGAGAATCATGTAATTGAAGTTCACCCCCAAACCGGTTTCCAGGTGCCATTTATCACTCAATAATGTGAAACGGTCAGCTGTAAATCGCCCGTAAAGATATCCGTTGTAGAATTTCCCTTTGCCTTCAGCTGTATTGATCACATTACCTGTAAGATCCAGGTAATTGGTTGTCGTTTTTTCGGTTCCGCCGATGTAATCAAAGCCCAGACCCCAATCTACACGGTGAATAAGATTGGCACCAATCCATTTGATTTCGCCTTTCTCGCCCCGCATTTTGTAAATCGCGCCCAACACACGTGATTTTTTGAAACGGTAATGCGCCATTCCAATATCGATAAAGCCGCCCACTCTTCCCGCTGGATCAATGGTGTAATCGATCGGGCGATTGAGATCGTCAACGCCGTCAACCGTTTCGTTTTTGAGACGGCTCAGCGTATAATTCGGCCCGAATGAGATCTGTAACGCATTTTTGGAAATATCACGGTAGTCTTCAGCCCCGCCGAAAAAATCACTTCTGCGTTTTTTAGGTTTGTACTGCGCCATTGCACTATCTGCAATCACTACCGAAAGTAATACTCCAAGAAATAGTCGATTCATAACGAGCGTTTTTGTAAATATCCGAATACTGACGTTTGGTTACAATACCAATGCCAACATTTTTTCCATAACAAACGGTTCATTCCAGTTTTCGTGAATGTTTTCCAGTTGCATTACCTGATCCATGATCGTTTGCTGGTACTGTCCATTTTTCAGCGCATCGCTGTAGCGAATGTGGCTAAAGGTGACTTGTGAGTACAACGGCATCCATTTTTCGGGATAGAGATTCGAGAATTTCGCTTCGATTTTTTTACGCAATAAGAAATCCGGATCGGCCGTCAAATCACGCATTTCAACGTAATTAAAAAGTGCCAAATCCAAAATCGCATTTCCATCGGGAACGCGTTGTTCCGAAAAACGATCCAGTAAGCCGTCCCAATTGCCGTTGGCTTCTTTGTACATTTCGTCGAAAACGGTGCAATCTTCAAACCCGCAATTCATTCCCTGGCCGTAGAAAGGTACAATGGCATGAGCGGCGTCACCCAGCAACAATACTTTATCCTGGTAGTTCCACGGTGTGCAGCGAACCATAATCAGCGACGAAGTCGGATTGTCAAAATAATCGTCTAATAAAGTAGGCATCATCGAAACTGCATCAGGGAATGTTTTTTCGAAGAAAGCAGCAACCTGTTCACGTGTTGTCAAACTTTCAAACGACGTTTCGCCTTTCATCGGGAAAAAGAGTGTGCAGGTAAAACTGCCGTCGAGATTGGCCAATGCGATCATCATAAATTCACCGCGCGGCCAGATGTGCAGGCAGTTTTTATCGAGTTTGTGCGAACCGTCTTCGTTGGCAGGAATCACCAATTCCTTGTAACCGTGATCGAGGTATTTCTGCGAATAATCAAACAAGGTTGATTTCTGCATGCGCATACGCACCGCTGAAAAAGCGCCATCCGTAGCAAAAATGCGGTCGAAAGAATGTTTTTCGGTCGATTTTTCTTTGGTATTATTGAAGGTCAGTGTATTGGAGGCGAGTTCCAGGTCCTGGCATTTCCGGTCGAAAAAGTACTTGATATTCGGATAATCATCCGCAAGGTTCATGAGTTTTTGGTTCAATCCACCACGTGAAACGGAGTAGATGGCCTGACCTTCCTTTCCGTAAGGCTGGTAGGATAACGATCCGTCCAGCGCATGCATACAACGACTGTGCATCGGGATGGAAATCGCGCGGATATCTTCCGCAATTCCGGCCAGTTCCAAGGCTTTCCAACCGCGATCAGACAACGCAAGGTTGATCGATTTTCCGCTGATTAATTTGGCTTTTCGTAAATCTTCCCGACGCTCAAATACCGAGACATTGTATCCTTTCTGCGCCATAAGGATCGCCTGTAGGCTACCTACCAATCCTGCTCCGACTACTGCAACGTTTTTCATGTTTATATTTCTAATTACTTCAATGCTAAACTAAATGGTCAACCTTTCCTTGTGTCTTTGTGTCCTCGTGGTTAGCTAATCTTGAAGAACACCGTTAATTACTCTTTTGAATCCATTCTTTATTAGAGGAGCATTAAAGTTGATCAATAACCCTAATTTACAATTTGTCAACTTGAGATAAGTTATTACTTGTGCTGTGTGAAGATTGTTCAAACATTCAACGGCCTTTAGTTCAATAACGACTTTATTATCAATTAAAAAATCAAGCCTGTATCCAACTTCCAGTTCCAAATCATCATAAATGAGAGGTAATTTTTTTTGTCTTTCAACCAAAATATCATACTGCTCTAATTCATAGTTTAGACAAGCTTCATAAGCAGATTCCAATAATCCGGGACCCAATTTCTTATGTATACACATACATGCTTTAAATACTATTTCTGCTATTTCGTTTTCTGTCGCCACAACTATTTCATTTTTAACCACACGAGGACACAAAGAATTGGACAATAATTATTGATACAACTAATTTGCTCAGATCCTGCAACGCGCTGTTTGAATTTCATCCCAAAATCGCTTCTTCCATAAATTTCCCGAGGTAATACACATCCTCAAAGGAATTGTACAACGGCACGGGAGCCACACGAATCACGTTCGGTTCGCGCCAGTCGGCCACTACACCATTTGCGCTCAATGCATCAAACAAGGCTTTTCCTTTTCCGTGAACGAGGATGGATAACTGTGCCCCTCTTCTATGTTTTTCACGCGGTGTAATGATTTCAAAACGACATTGGTCCTGGTATTTTGCTGTTAATTCATCCAGGATAAACTCCAGGTAACCGGTAAGCAGGACGGTCTTTTCATTCAAACGTTCCATTCCCACTTCGTCGTAAATTTCCAGCGAAGCCCAATGAACGGCCATGCTGATTACTGGAGCGTTGCTCAACTGCCAGCCTTCAGCGCCTTCCATCGGTTTAAAACCTGGTTCCATCTGAAAACGTGTTGATTTATCGTAACCCCACCAACCGGCAAAACGTGGCAGATCAGGCCTGTTGGCAAAACGTTCGTGAACATACATTCCGGAAACACCGCCCGGCCCCGAGTTCAGGTATTTATATGAACACCACGCCGCAAAATCAACGTCCCATTCGTGCAATTTCAAGTGAATATTTCCAGCGGCATGCGCTAAGTCGAACCCAACAATGGCTCCAACAGCGTGGCCTGCTTTGGTAATGGCAGGCATATCCATCAATTGTCCAGTATAATAATTCACACCGCCAATCATGACCAATGCGAGTGTATCGTCCAATTCGGCAATTTTTGCCAGCACATCTTCTTCGCGCAATAAGTGTTCACCATCACGCGGAGCGAGTGCTATCAAATCCACATCCGGATTCAAACCGTGAAAACGCACCTGCGATTCCAACGCGTATAAATCACTCGGAAATGCTTTTGCTTCGCAGAGGATTTTGGTGCGCGTTCCCGTAGGACGGTAAAACGACACCATCAATAAGTGTAAATTCGTTGTTAATGAATGCGTTACCACTACTTCTTTTGGTAAAGCTCCGACTACACGGGCCGCTTTTTCTGTCAGGAATTCATGGTACGAAAACCATGGATTTTTTCCGTGAAAATGGCCTTCAACGCCCCATTTTGCCCAATCGTCCATTTCCTGCTGCACATAGGTTTGTGCCGATTTTGGCTGCAATCCCAATGAGTTTCCTGTGAAATAGCGTACTGCTTTCTCATGGAATGTTGGAATATAAAATCGATCACGGTATGACTTTAACGGGTCGGCAGCGTCTAGTGCCTGAGCGGCTGCGAGAGAATTCACAAATTCGGCCATGTTTAAACCTTATTTCTGCTAATTTTGTTTAATAATTGCGACGGTTGTTTAAAAACCGTTCTCAAAGATACACATTTATAAGACAATCATCATGAAGCAGACAGAATCCCAAGCGTTGTACGAAACAGCAAAAAAGTACTTTCCGGGAGGAGTGAATTCACCGGTTCGGGCGTTCAAATCCGTTGACGGAACTCCCTTATTTATTAAGAAAGGAAACGGCGCGTATATCTGGGATGAAGACGATAATGAGTTCATTGATTTTTGTGGAAGCTGGGGTCCGTTGATTTTGGGCCATAATCATCCTGCGGTGTATTCCAAAGTAGTTGAGGCGCTTGGAAACGGTTCCAGTTTCGGCGCACCGACACGTTTGGAAAATGAGTTGGCCGAATTGATTTTGAGCCGAAATAACTTCATCGATAAACTGCGTTTTACCAGTTCGGGAACCGAGGCAGTAATGTCAGCGATTCGTTTGGCACGTGGTTATACTGGCCGAAATAAAATCGTAAAATTTGAAGGTTGTTACCACGGCCATAGCGACGCTTTATTGGTGAAAGCCGGTTCAGGTTTGGTGACGTTTGGAAATTCTTCCAGCGCGGGTGTTCCCGAGGCATTTGTGAATGAAACATTGGTATTACCGCTCAATAATAAGGAGGCAGTAGAACAATGTTTTGCCGAGTACAAAGATCAGATTGCGTGTGTGATCATTGAACCGATTCCTGCCAATAATGGATTGTTGCTGCAGGAAGAAGGATTTTTAACATTCCTGCGCGAAGTTTGTACAGCCAACGGAACGTTGTTGTTTTTCGATGAGGTAATCTCCGGATTCCGGGTAGCTTTTGGTGGTGCGACCGAGCATTACGGCGTCATTCCCGATATCGTTTCCTATGGAAAAATCATCGGTGGAGGTTTGCCGGTTGGTGCTTATGGTGCTAAGAAAGAAATCATGGCGCAAATTTCTCCCGACGGACCGGTTTACCAGGCAGGAACGCTTTCAGGAAATCCTGTGGCAATGGCTGCCGGAATTGCGCAACTGACAGAGATTTCCAAACCAGGATTCTACGAAGATCAGGAACGCAGAACGCTGTTGTTTACCGATAAAATCAACGCGCACGCCCAGGCAAAGGGTTATCATTTTGAATTGGTGACCATCGGTTCCATTTACTGGATTTCCTTCGACGATTCCAAGCGCATTCGTCAGTCAGACGAGATCAATCCGGATATGACAGGTTTCAAACACTTGCACCGAGCGTTACTGGAACGTGGCGTTTACCTTGGACCGAGCGGTTACGAAGTTGGATTTATCTCGGCGGCACATACCGACAAAATCCTTGAAATTGCAGCTGCGCGTTTTATTGATGCACTGGATTCCATTATGAATTGATCCATGGAAACGTTCCACAGCGGCGATGTGTTCTTTCTACAGGAAAACGATGATTACATTGTGTACAAAGCAATACAATCAGTTGAAAACAACCGGCTGTTTGTTAAAGTGTATTGGCCAACTGATAGTGTGCCGACTGCCAAAAACTGGAAATCACTCGATCTGAGAACGGCTTGCGAGGCGATTCAACTCAGTGATAAACAAAAAATTACATTCCTGATAAACGAAACTGTTTCTGCCGAAGAATTGGAAGAATGTGCCAATTTTAAACGCATTGAAACAGGATTAAAACAACGTGCTGAAAACCTGGTTGTGATCTTGGAACACGGAGAAGCGTTGTTACAGGAAGGAAAAATGGAAGAAGCACTTTCGTTGTTTACCGAAGCAGCGAGCTATTCAAAATACGATCACCGGATCTTTGATTTGCGAGGTTATTGTTTGCTGAAACTTTGCCGTTATTCGGAAGCGATTGCAGATCTGGAGCATTCATTGACCATTCGACCCGAAGGAAAAGAGACGCTGCATTATTGTGCGGAAGCTTACTCTAAAACAAAGCAATTTGAAAAAGCCGAAGCAAAAATGGAGCAGTTAAAAGCCATTGAAGACGAATAGACGGAAGACTGTTTTTCAGAACCCGTCTTTTGTCTTTTAGCGAAGCGGTCTCAAGTCTAATAGTCTCCTAAGCCTTACTTCCAGTGCTTACGAATGCGTTTCGGCAATTTTTTACGCAGTTTTTTCATCACACCTTCGCGTGAACTAATGGCTCCGATCTTTAATAAATCAGAACCTACGAGTTTACCGTTTCGGTAGAAGTGAAATTCAAGTGTTACCGAGACAATATCGTCTTTGTACAACGAAAACAGGTTGGCAGCGGACAAATCCTCGGCTAAAGTCAATTTCTTTTCAGAGCGTTTGAAACGTTTATCGTAACCTCTGATCGAAACCAGCATAAGCGTGTTGATTCCTTTTGCGGCAAGAATTTGCGTGAGTGAATCAGTCATCAATACCTGCGGATCGCCACCTTGTTTTAAGATGTTGAGCGAAACGGCGTTTTTCACCTGGTTGGCGGTCAGCATTTCAGAAATAGCTACTTCCAGTGAATAACGGTCTTCCTGATTATCCATGTGACTCACTACCAAAGCATTGGTGAGGTGAAGACTATCGGTTTGTGCGTTTGAAATTGATCCGAGACCAATTACTGCGATGAGTAAGATGAGCTGTTTCATAGGTTAAAATATTTGGCTGGCTATTTTTTTCACGGTGTCGGAAGTCGACATGGTATAATAGTGAATGCACGGCACCTTAGCGGCTTTCAGTTCTTTTGATTGTTGAATTCCCCATTCGATCCCTACCTGGTTTACGTCAGCACTGCTTTTGCATTTCAGCAATTCGTTGCTCAACGCTTCCGGAAAATCGATGTGAAATACCTTCGGTAAAAACGCAATGTGATTCATGGTTTTGATCGGCTTTAATCCCGGAATGATCGGCACGGTAATTCCTGCCGCACGACAAGCATCCACAAAATCAAAGTATTTCTGATTATCAAAAAACATTTGCGTCACAACATATTCGGCCCCGGCATCTACTTTTGCTTTCAAGTACTGTAAATCGGTTGAAAGGTTCATGGCCTCGAAATGCTTCTCAGGATATCCCGCAGCACCCATACAGAAGTCGGTTGGCGCCAGCTGCACATCATCAACAAAATAACGGCCGTCGTTCATTTCGGCAATTTGCTGGATCAGTTCAACTGCATACCGGTGGCCTTCAGGATGTGGTTTGAAAGTCGATTCCGTTTTGATGGAATCCCCACGCAGGGCCAACACATTATCGATTCCCAAAAAGTGAAGGTCGATGAGTGCATTTTCTGTTTCTTCTTTCGAGAAACCGCCACAGATCAAATGCGGAACGGCGTCGACCTGGTATTTGTTCATGATCGCCGCACAAATACCAACAGTTCCCGGACGTTTGCGAATGGCTATTTTTTCCAGCAACCCGTTTTCACGTTCTTTGTAGATAAATTCTTCGCGGTGATAAGTGACGTTGATGAATCGGGGTTTAAATTCCATTAACGGATCAATGCCGTCGTAAATGGATTGAATGGTTGCTCCTTTAAGCGGAGGAAGTATTTCAAATGAAAAGAGCGTGTCTTTCGCCCGGTTAATGTGTTCGATAACTTTCATGTCGTCTGGACCTTGAGTTCTTGATAAGTGGGCAAAGATAAGGGAATAAAACAGTTTAGTAGTGTAACCCGAAAAAATCGCCTTCACCAAATTTTGTTAAAAACAAAGGGTTTGCAAAATACGATAACAAAACCTGCGTTATCTTTGTATTACCTGATTACCAAAATCAATTTTCAAACTTTGGCGCGAATTTTGATTAACGATAATTAGAGGTTAGTTTTCATAAGTAGTAGTAGTTTAGGTTGGAACAAGAGAGAAACGCCCGTTTCTCTCTTGTTGTTTTTTAGGCCTGGGTGAAGTACTCTTTGTGAGAAAACACCGTTTTTCAAAACCGTTTTCAAGCAGTTGATTTTCATGTTTTTAATCCCACGTAATATTGCAAATTTACGTGTCAAAAGAACCCGCGTAAATTTGCAATATTACGTGGCTTACTTCACGGGACTTCTAAAACAAAAAATCCGATCACCCGCATTTGACTAGAATGAAGAAGTTTTGTCCGGAGATTGTGGTGATTTTATTAAGCGTCGAATCTTTATTCCATCAATGATGAACATCATACCCAATCCTATGAGAATGGCTGCGATGATTATAGGCAACAAAAATTCTAGCAATCTATTCATCGCAACATATTGCTGTATTGATAGAATTATTAGAAAAGCCCCAAGTCCAACAACTAATACACCAAATGATAGGTAAAATAGTATCCAAAAACGATGAGGCCCCTTCATTTCTACATCGTCAATTAATTCAGATTGGAAAATTCTCACGGAGGGATTTAACAATTTCCAATTAAAAATGATCGACGCATAACCAGTTAATGAAATTAACAATACGAAAAGCATATAAATAACTACTCCATTTGTCAGGTTGTTCAAAATATCAATGATAAGGAATCTGAATTTGTTGCACACATCAATAAATTGATAGGTACT
Organism: Candidatus Fluviicola riflensis; assembly: GCA_002243285.1. Lineage (GTDB taxonomy): Bacteria > Bacteroidota > Bacteroidia > Flavobacteriales_D > Crocinitomicaceae > Fluviicola > Fluviicola riflensis. The sequence goes on from CP022585.1 coordinate 4,500,029, forward strand.
CAGTGTTGATAATAACACGATTATTGTCACATATATTTTCCTTTTAGAGTTCATCATTGCTACAAAAAGTCGGATTAGAAATCTGTTTACGAATGTATGCTATTCAAAACAAAAATCCTCCCACCCGCATTCGGATGGAAGGACTTTCAAAAAAGGTATCGTATCGCTTATTGTTTCACCCAGCGAGCCACGGAAGTATGCGTTCCATCATTCACCCGGATAAAATAAACACTTGGTAACAATTGAGTTGTTGCTACAGTTACCGCTCCGTTTGAAGAGCCGGTTGATGTTTGAACCGTTTTACCGTCTACCGAAAGAATGGTAACGGTTACCTGCTGATCCCATGAACCATTCAATGTAATCGTTACGGCTGATGTTCCCGGATTCGGGAAGACATTAAACGTTGCAATTGCTGCGTCTGTCAAACCAAGATTCCCGTCAGTTCCGTCGCAGTTTTCATCAATGCTGTTTCCAAGCACATCTGTTCCGTTCGGGTTAATGGCATTATTGGTGTCATCACAATCTGTGCTGTCAGCAACATAACCGTTTGGCGCTGTACAATCTACAATCGTGCTGTTCGGGTTTCCAAAGCTGTCGTTGTCACCATCTTCGTAGAACGTTGATCCGAGTGTGATGCTATCATCATTGTCATCGCAATCATCTGCGTTTGAAACATAACCCGCCGGTTGAGTACAAGCAACTATCGTCACGGCAGTTGAACCAAATCCGTCGCTGTCCAGATCGATGTAGAACTCATCCGTAGCAATGGTAATTGCGCTGTTGCTGTCATCACAATCGTTTGCATTTAACACATATCCGACAGGTTGTGTACATGCTTGCGTGGTTGAAGCACTGTTTCCGTAAGTATCATTGTCGGCATCTTCGTAATAAGTAATCGAACCGCCAATGTTATCATCGGTATCATCGCAATCGCTATTGTTATCTACATATCCAACCGGTTGCGTACACTGCGTCAATGTTACAGCACTGTTTCCAAAAGTATCATTATCCAAATCCTGGAACCAGACAGCGTTTGGATTTTCGTTGGCATCATTATCGTTGCAATCAGTGTTGTCGGTTACATAACCTGCCGGAGCTGCACAATCCATCGAATCAACTGCCGGGTTACCGAATCCGTCGTTATCAGCATCAGCATAATACGTTTGTAGTGGCAAGGCATTGATGAAACCGGTTAATGACACATTATCATTGCGGTAAGTAGCACCTGATGTTCCCATACTTACAACATAGAAGCGGAAAGAAACAGGCCCCTGAATACTTGCAAACGGACCAGTCAACGGAACGGTTTCAATGAAATCTGTTCCCGGCGCCGTAATTTGAGTGGTGAAAACATCCGATGCAAAATTATCTAAGCTTGATCGCACATGTACAAATGGTGTTCCACCAGTGTTACTAACACGATGTAAAAAGGTCAATTGTGTTAATGACAATTCATAGCAGTTGTCCGGAGTAACGGTAAACTCGTAATATTTGGCAAGATCCAAGGTAGCAGCGGTGTTCCAATTACTGTAATTGATAATATTATTTCCTGCGGCACAAGTAAGGCTGTCGGAAGCCAGGTAATCACTAAACAGGGCATTTGCCGGTTGGGCCGTTACCCCAAGAACAGGTGTAGCGCAAAGGTTTCCGGTAAATACATATTGTGCCAATTGTGAACCCAATGTGTTTAAGTCGGAACCGTTACAATCTTCGTCAACACTGTTGTTCGGAATTTCAGTTGCTCCTGGATATTGATTCGGGTTGGCATCGTTGCAATCGGTATTGTCGGTCACATAATTAGCCGGAGGTGTGCAGGCAACCGTTGCACTTGCATTAGCATCTCCATAAGTATCTGAATCTACATCAGGATAGTAGGATAGCCCCGCACCTATGAGGTTGTCACTATCGTCACAATCATCGGCATTTGAAACATACCCTGCAGGTTGTGTACAGGCAACCGAATCAATCGCAGCATCCCCGAAACCGTCGGTATCAGCATCAGCGTAATAAACGGTTGTTGCCACACCAACAAGGTTGTCGTTGTCATCGCAATCATCATCGTTTAAAACGTAGCCAACCGGCTGAGCGCAATTGCTTTGTGAAACGGCAGGATTTCCGAAACCATCGGTATCTGAATCAAGATACCATGTTTGCGATACCACATTATCATCGATTCCGCCGACACAGTTATTATCGATACCGTCGCACGTTTCTGTTGCTCCCGGATGGATTGCATTGTTGTTGTCATCACAGTCATCGCCGTTGCTCACATATCCTACAGGTTGAGTACAGGCGATAATCGTTGAACCACCATCTCCATAGGTATCATTGTCGGTATCGGCATAGAAAACAGTAGTAGCCACACCAACAAGGTTGTTGTTATCATCACAATCATCATCGTTTGAAACATAACCAACCGGTTGTGTACAGGCTGTTTGTGTAACTGCGGCATTTCCGAAACCATCCGTATCAAAATCCTGGTAATAAACGGTAGTCGCTACACCAACAAGGTTATTGTTATCGTCACAATCATCATCGTTTGTCACATAACCAACTGGTTGTGTACAGGCTGTTTGCGTGATAGCAGCATTTCCGAAACCGTCCGTATCAAAATCCTGGTAATAGATATTTCCGGCACCAACAAGGTTGTTGTTGTCGTCGCAATCATCGGCATTTGCCACATATCCAACAGGTGTACAGGTGTTCACAAAAACGGCAGCATTTCCGAAACCGTCACCATCCAAATCCTGGTAATAGTCCGCCAATGGATAAGCAGTTGCCGTTCCAATTAACTCAACGTTGTCGTGACGATAAGTAGCGCCAGCGGAAAGAATGTTTACGACATAGGTACGAAAAGTAACGGCCGAAGTCAGTCCGTTAAAAGAAGCGGGTAAATCAATTCCCAGATTCACGTTTGAATTAATCGCGGTGATAGGGGCATTGTGCAAATCAGCTGTAAAACCATCCAAACTGGAACGCAAGACAACAGTCACGGCACCAGCGGATGAACTTACACGGTGTAAGAACTTCAGTGAGTCGAGGTTCATGACCGTACACGCATTCGGTGTAATGGTAAACTCGAAATACTTGGTAGGATCAAGCGCAGCACCCAACGTCCAACCGTTTGAATTATACACAGCAGCAGCAGCAGTACAGGTGGCTCCTGTAAGCGAATAATCGGAAAACACGGCGTTTGCCGGTTGCGCGCTGACCGCAGTTAATGGTGCCGCACAGGTGTGTCCTGTAAAGGTGTAAATACCAAGTTGCTGGGCAAACGTGTTTGTTGAAAACGACAACATTGCAATGAAGGCAATGAACAGTCCGGATTTAGTGTATTTTTTTTGATTCATTTCTTTTTTTTTAGAAATCTGACGCAAAGCTATGAAAATGGTGTCTAGTAATCTCATTTTATTTTGCAGCGACTGCTAAAAAAACAACATCCGGCATAAACATAACTAATTGAAATTCAGCTAATGAATGGATGCTAAATCGATTTTAACGGGAGATATTATTAAACTGTTAAGCTTCCCGCTGCTCCATTAACCGCGCAACATATTTTCCGATAATGTCGAATTCAAGGTTGATTTTGGTGCCGACTTCAAACGTATGGAAGTTGGTGTGTTCGTAGGTATACGGAATAATGCAAACGGAAAACTGACCTTTTTCAGAATCGACGACAGTAAGGCTTACACCGTTAATGGTGATTGAACCTTTGGAAACGGTTGGGTAAGTTGCCTCGTAACGGAAGGTGTATTTCCAGCTTCCATTCAAATCTTCCACGCCAATGCATTCGCCTGTTGTATCTACATGGCCTTGCACGATATGTCCGTCTAAACGCGCGCCAAGCTGCATACAGCGTTCAAGGTTTATTTTGCTTCCGATGGTCCAATTGCCCAGGTTGGTTTTGTCTAAACTTTCCTGGATAGCGGTAACAACATAGTTATTGTTTTCAATGGCAACTACCGTGAGGCAGCAACCGTTGTGGGCAACACTCTGGTCGATTTTCAATTCGTTGGTAATGGTCGATTTTACGGTAAAATGTACGTTGGTTTGTTCGCGTTCGATCGCGACGATTTCTCCTAAAGTTTCAATGATTCCCGTGAACATATTGTTGGTGTTTTTGTGCTGCAAATTTACGGGTAATTTGACGACTTCGAGTGTGTGATGGAAAATTACTGCTTCACTTTTCCTGATCGCAAACGCGCATCCAGGGCAATGAATACGGCACACATTCCCCAGACAGGGATCGCTGCTTTGTCGGTGTCGAGGTAATTATTGAGCAAACCGTGAATAAAATAAGTGCTTAGCGCCAGGATCATTCCAAGGATCAGCGTACGCATTTCCCGGTCATTTTCCGGCCAGCGATGATAGAGTTTGATGGAAAAGTAGAATATGGCAAAAACCAGCGCAAAAACCAGCAGCATTCCGATCAATCCCATTTCGGCCAGCGGCCCAAGGTATTCGCTGTGGGCATTGCCCATCACTCCAAAATTGGTAGAGATGATTGTTGTGTTTTCCGGTTCCTGGAAGCGGGCATATTCAAAGGCATACGTTCCCGGGCCAAAACCAAACACCGGGCGTTCTTCAAACATATCGATGGCGCATGACCAGCGATTGATACGTTCCAGGTTGGAAGCATCGGTAGTGACATTGGTGGCGCTTTCCAAACGTTCACCGAATTCCTCGGTGGTGTGTTCAGACTTATTGCGTTCCAAATCCTGCTGAATGCCGTCCCAGGAATACCAGATAAATCCGAGGACTATTAAAGCGGCGGTTGAAAAGACACTGAAACGCACTTTAAAACGGATGAGCGCCCAAACTCCAAGCGCTAAAACAATACTCAGCCAGGCCGCCCGCGTGTACGAAAAGTACAATCCGATAAGGTTTACTACCATAAATCCGATGAGGATAAACTGCACCAGCGGCGGATGTTTTTTGGAAAAATAAAGCGCAAAGATCAACGGCACGATCAAGGCGACGAGTGCCCCGTAAATGGTGTGATCTTTAAAAAACGGCCACATCACCCAGTGGCTTTCCTTTTCGCCGAAACGGTAATAAGCATGGATTGTAAGCGTGTAACAGATCACAATGATCATTCCGGTAATAAAAAGCCACAGAAACCACCTGACTTTTTTCGGGTCGAAAAACAAGTTACTTCCATAGAAAAGTATCGGAATCACAAACCACAGGCGAGCGAGCAAATACTTAAATGAAATCACCGGTTGTTCTGAAGTAATAGAAGTGATGAAAATCCAGCACAGGTAAATGATCATGACGATCACAATCGGGTTTCGCCACAGATAATCAGGGAAAATTCGCGAATAAAGCGATTGCATCACCAACAATATCATGGTTCCGAATAGTAGCGGTTCGGTGGGCAGAAAGAGTCCGAAACCGTCGGTATATTCTTCAATGTTCACCGAGAGCGGTGTCATGGCAATGATGAAGAAAAACGTGTATTCGGTGTAAAAGATAGCAACGAAAAGTACCGCCAGCGCATACGGAATCAGGTAAGCATACCAAAAGTCGACCCAGATAGAATAACCTGTGAACCCGATGAACAGCGCCGCGAAAAGCAGCAACCAGCTATGTTCGCGCAGAAAAGCCACTACGCCAGTTTGCGAAGTTCTTTCAATTTATCTTGCAGCAACAAAGCAAACACCATGAAAATGAAGGTTCCGATCACGGAAAGCAACACAATGATCATGCGTTTCGGTTTGTCTTTTTTATCGGCGACAACGGCGCGCTCAACCACGAACTTGTGACTGAATTTGGTGTTAGCATCCGATTCGGCCTGTTCGTAAGAGACAGAGAAATCTTCCAGCTTCACGATCTTTTCATTCCGAATATATTCCAATCCGTCAAAAAGAGCTCCGTACTTATTGTTCGTGTCGATTTTATCCTTGATTTCTGCACGTTGTTCAGGACTGTTTGCATCTACATACGCCTGGAAAAGTCCCGCCCGGGAATCCAATGGTAGCACGCCTTTGGCGGCCAGGGAATCCAATTGGTCCAGAATGGCTTTCCGGTCAGCTTCCATCTGGTCTCTCTTTCGTTTGTTGATCTCGAATGCCGGCATGGTACGTGCAGCTACCATTTCGTTTTTCACCGTATCGATGAGGTCAACGATTTTGTTGGCGATATCTGCGGCCAAAACCGGATCTCGGTCCAATACGTCAATCTGTATTGAACCATATCGGGTTCTCACGAACAGGATGTTTTCGTTGTATTCCTTTACAAGTTTGTAATACTTGTTCTCGTCGTTTTCGTCAATTTCATAGTGTTTTTGCAGATCGAATTCCGCCACGATTTTGTCGCGAATGTTAGACGATTGCAAAATTTGGATCAATTGTTCGGCTTGTTCTTCTTCTCCGAAGTCCATCGACGACGCTTTGGCATTTCGTTGCTCGGAGAAAGAAACGGTGCTTGTTGCGGCAGGGAAAACAATGGCTGTGGAACGATAAATTGGGGTCATTAGAAACGCAATAACCGCTGACACAACGAATGCTGCTCCGGTGGTGATCAATAAAATTTTGCGTTTTCTCCAGATGGTTACCAGTAGGTTCATGCGTTGTTCTTGCATTACTGCAGTACTTTCTTCCATGTAGTGTTTGTTTTAGAGCTGCGAATTTACAGTTTGTGAGCCATTAACGGTAAAAAAGGCGTAAAATTATACGGAGGCCACTGAATTAAGCGTGAAGATTGAAGTCAATCCTCTGACTGATGAGCGTTACTTTTTGCGCTAGAAACCACTATCAGATCACGCCCTGTTTATTACTCGTGGCAGATAAAGAAAATATACACCGCGGGATACACAAACTTAAAAAACCTCCGCAGACATATTCCACGGAGGCTTGCACTATGTAGTATTCAGCTATGAATCAGTTTGTCTTTTCGATGCGGAAAACGTGTGTTTCGTTTCCTTGCTGCACACGCAACAGGTATGTTCCAGCAGCAACAGTACTCAAATCGATGGTTGTTTCCAATGACGTCAGCAAGATTTGTCCTGCGGTGTTCATCAATTCAACCTGCATAGGTGCAGCGCTGGAAGATTCGATGGTCAATAAACCGGTAGTAGGGTTCGGGAATAAAGCAAGATCAATTGCTTGTTCGTTCAACCCAAGACATGGATCAACTGTAACCACAATGGCGTCTGAGTTTTGACATCCGTTCTGATCAGTTACTGCAACAAAGTAGGTTCCGGTAGCGGTAGCAGAAAGAGTTGCGGTTGTAGCATTGTTGTTCCACAAATAAGCGGCAAAACCTGCTCCTGCGTTCAATACCACCGGCCCGTAATTGGCACAGGTTACGGTATCTTCACCCAAATCCACAACCGGCAAGGCATTTACTGCAACGGAAACCGTATCGTTGTCCTCACAACCGTTAGCATCCGTACCGGTTACTATGTACGATTGTGTAGTAGTTGGGTTGAATACGGTATTATCGGTAACACCATTGTCCCAGGTGTATGAAACCGCACCGTTTCCGGTTAAGATGGTGTTTTCTCCGGCACAAACTTCCTGATCAACACCAGCGTTAATCACCGGAAGTGCATTTACGGTTACCTGAACTGTATCGTTATCCTCACACCCATTAGCATCCGTACCGGTTACAATATACGATTGTGTAGTTGCAGGATTAAAAACAGTATTATCGGTAACACCATTGTTCCAGGTGTATGAAACCGCACCGTTTCCGGCTAAGATCGTGTTTTCACCGATACAAATTACCTGATCAGGGCCGGCGTCAACCAGTGGAAGCGTATTTACGATTACCTGAACCGTATCGTTGTCTTCGCAACCGTTGACATCTGTACCAGTTACAATGTACAATTGTGTGGCAGCCGGCGTGAACGACGTATTATCCGTAACACCATTGTCCCATGTGTAGGCTTGTGCTCCCAATCCGGAAAGGGTAACAGACGTTCCCGCGCAAATGGATTGATCAGCACCAGCATCTACAACAGGAAGTGGGTTTAGTGTGATGGCTGTTTCAACGGTTGTATCGGCGCAACTCAAAGCCGTGTTTGAAACATATACTTTATAGTCTCCTGCCTGGTTGACAGAAATGCTGTTACCTGTTTCTCCGGCAAGCTCCGTATTGTTGTAATACCATTGCACAGTTGAATTTGCGTCACCGGTAATGGAAAGTGTGGTGGAAGTTCCTTCGCAGATGGAATCATCAGCGGCCGTAATGGTTGCCCCCGCCAGTTCAACACACGTGTTTACCTGGAATACCGAAAGGGTAGAACTCACTTCGTTGGCAAGAACCACTAGGGCATTGTTGTTAGGCGAAGCTTCTTTAGAAATGTAGATAATTCCTTCGGCTCCGCGATCCGGACCGTTGCCAGCCGCAAAGCGGTTGTTGTAGTAACCCGCATAAACAGGTGTGGCAGGTTGGTCGATATTGAAAATCATAACACCGCCCACTCGTTCCAGTGAAACGAACAAGTAGTGGCTTCCGTTGATGAATGCAGTAGCAACCCCTTCCGGCTCAGGTCCTTTATCATCACTTCTGTTTTTTGAAGTAGCTGCACCGGATGAATTGCTCGCGTTGAACAATCCGGCCAGGGCAGGGTGAGTAGCTGTAATTTGTTCGATCAAGTCTTTTGAATCGAAAACCAACGCACCGGTAGCGGCATTCCAGATAGAGAATGAACGGGTTCCCAAAACATGAATCTCGTCTTTGTCACCGTCGTTATCCGTATCTCCGGTAGCTTGAAGTGCATTCAAACGGCCCAGGAACTGATTGTTTTTCAAAATAGTTTGATCAGGGAAAGCTGTTGGATCCAATGAAGTACCAGACAAACGCTCCACATCATTTACAGCTGCATATTCGCGTGCATCACCTTCATTGGCCGAGAAAATGTATTCCTGTCCGCCAATTGTTGCATGTGCCAATGCATCCGGCATGAATGTACCTTTTACCGGGATAGAGCTGATTAGAATAGACGAAGTTTGATCCGACGCATCCAATCCGTTGTTCTCATTGGAGTAATCCATTAATCCAAGCGGACGGATATCCGTAACCGTTGCGGTGTTCAGACTCACGACAGCCATTGCATTGTTTTCCTGAAGGGAAACATAAGCCGTTTGGTTGTCATCTGCGATGGTAATGTATTCCGGCTCCAGATCCTGTGCTACCGAACTTCCCGGCCCGAAAATGCGAATTCCCTGGGCACGAAGTGTAACTTCTTGTCCGTTATAGGCCGTGAAATAAGCCATTGAAACATTGGCATTGGTCAAAGAAGCATAACCCGGTGCCAAATCAATAATACCAATTGAACCTTCCGGGTCTACTGAATAATCTGATTTCGGTTCACCTTCGCAAGCTACTACGATTTTGGTGTGGTCGTTGTTGAACGTAATCATGTCGGGCATAGCACCAACCGTTACCTGGTTGATATAAACACCGTCGCTGTCGAAAAAGACAACAGTACCATTTACCTGCGGATCAGCATTTTCCATCGCTACGGCTACCACACCGTTGTAAACGGCAAGGGAGTTGATGTTTCCGTAAGGCGTCATCGGAATCGAAGACAACAACACCGGCGTGTTTGGATTGGCGAAATCCACTATATCCAGTTTTGCTCCGATAGAATTGGCAATGTATAAACGGTATGTAGTAGAATCGTAGGCTACAATTTCGGCCGAATTGGTTCCTTCTGCACCGTTGCTGAAGCTGGTAAGCAGGTTCATTTGTAATTCATTGGTCGGAGTAGGATTATGGTAATCGTTATCTGTTAAATAGATAATCTGGAAGCTGTTTCCAGCAATTCCGGCATTTACGGTTCCAACCAATTTTACGATGATGCGTTCTGTGCGTTCGGCCAATAAGTCATCGCTCAGGTCGATGGTAAACGGGAATGTTCCGTTGGTGTTGGCCGGAATCACCAATGTGTCGTTCGACCATGAGAAATCGGTGTTGAACGTGGCATTGGCATAGGTTGAAAGTCCGAACACGATTTCGGCAGGACTTGCATTCGCATTGGAAAAAGTCACGTTTACGGTAGCTGTTCCGTCTGCTTCATTTACGGTTTGCGTGATACCCGAAATAGCGGCAGATCCCGGAGGATCTACTGTCCCTAAAGTGATTGCAGTTAAGTTATCGTTTACGACAGTCTGTGTACTCCAGGCACGTTGTCCGAACCATTGGTTGGTTGCGGTATTATAAAAACCGGTTCCTTTGATCGTAACATTCGAACCCGGATCGTCTGCAAAGAAAGAAGTTGTTTGCAATTTTCCGCCTGCGTAGTGATCGTTGACTGGCAGCTGATAACCGTCGGCTCCTGCATTTACAAGCGCACTTCCGATTCCTGTTCCGAAGAACAATGCATCAACCGGTACAGAACTATTGGTTAAACTCCCGATTGCCATATCAAATATGGCAACACCGTCGGCATTGCCGCCACCATTTCCGATCACACCTGCTGCGGCATTTCCAAAACCGTCACCGGGAGTGGTTACTACATCTATTACGCGTAATTTTGTTCCGGTAGGAAGCATGGTTGAACCACCCACATACACCACATCTCCGGTGTTTACCGTTCCGGTAGTAATGGAGAAACCATAGCTGAGCGATCCGCCCGAAACCCAACCGTTGGCAGTGGCGGTTCCGTTGTTGCAAACAACTACCGAATAAGGTGTTACCGAAAAATCAATGGGTTGGGTAGCAACCAATTCCACCCATTCGAATGAGTTGTCGGTGCTTGGAGGATTGGCTAACAATTCGCTGATTACCAATCCCGGATTTTGGGAGAAGGACGCGAATGCCTGAAATACAAATGCTAAAAGGATGTAGCTTTTTTTCATGAGTTAAGAACTTTGTGCAAAGGTCTCGTCATGACGTAACTATCAGGTCAGCTCAGGATCAAACAATAATGATTGTTTTGTTGCAGTAAGATTATCGGAAGACGGTTTTGTTAATGATTTGGCAAAGTGGGTTTATGGGGAGTTTATGTTGAGGTAATGGAAGCTCGGGTTTTCTTACCTTAGATGGTGAGGAATATTAATTGTTTCCAGGTATTTGAAGAATTGTTTTTTCCTGTAATCGGATGCTTTGACTTTAAAACGTCCTTTAACCGCAAGGCGCAAGGCGATTTCATATACATCATCCATTCCGGTAATTCTGAATTCAGTGAAATAAGGGAATACGGAAAAGGTCATGCGAATGTATGGCCAACCTTCCGGTCCGTCGTGGGTTGGTTTGAACCGTTTAAGCTTGGAGATTTGAATTGTTCGATATTTTAAAAAAGGTCTGAAGGGGTAATAGAAAATAATCTGCTCTTCATTACCGCCCACTTGCTTGTAAAACCGAAAAGCAAAAAGGAAGTTGACGATTAAAAGAGAAAGTGCGAAATAATAGTGCTGATAGATCAGGAAGAAAATGATTAATGCCCCAAAAATGATTAACTGCCCAATTATGAATTGTTTTGATGTTTTACTCTTTATCCAGAATGTTTCGTCGCCATTAAAAATCTGTTGGTTTCATTTTACGGATAGTTGGGCTTGGGCATTTGTGATTTTAAGTCGAAATTATCTACCAAACCTTGTCAATTCCTATTCTTGCTGTATCCAGCGTAAAAAGCACTAAAATCAGCACATGTTCTTTATGTTCAAGAGAGAATAACTTTCTTGAAAGGAGTAATGTAAGCATCAAAATGGGGATTAGCACCAGGATTATACTATTCTGATCGTAAACACCAAAACCATAAATCAGTAATAGTGTCATCAGAATTGAGCATTCATAAGTGTTCATTTGCTTGAGGAATCTTTGCCAAATAATGTAGAGGACTAAACTCAGATAAAACACTATTCGCACCATTAATTGTATTTCAAAAGCCACAGCTCCTCTAAAGAAAAACTTGTACGAGGTTACTAAAATGTATGAAATGAATATCCCAATGACGAGTTTACCGAATCCTTTCGAAACATAAAAAACAAAGAGTATTGCCAGTACGATTTCTATGACCAGCATGCTTAATATCAGGCATTTCATTTGAACCCACGGCCTTTACTTACTCAAAAACAGCATCGCCACTGCCAAATCAGACGGAGTCGTAATCTTAATGTTCTCTTCGTTACCATCAACAAGATAGATTGCCTCCCCCGATTCTTCTACCAAACTGGCGTCGTCGGTGATGGTATCATGAAAATCGATATTGTAAGCCTTGCGTATCACGGGCGCGTGAAACACTTGTGGTGTTTGAACAATTCGGTAAGCTGATCGGTGCACGGCTTCGCTGCTGTTATTGGTGATGCGGCGCAGCGATTCTTTGATTTCCACTACCGGAATCACGGCTTTGTGTGAAACTACGGCATCAAACAACCGTTCGATAGTGGCTTTTGACACCAACGGACGAACACCGTCGTGCACCGCAATAATGTCGCCGGTACATACCGCCAGCGCATTTTTGATGGAATGGTATCGTTCTTCTCCTCCTGCTACAATAAGGTGTTCGATGTGGCAATCGTATTGAGCGCACAATTCTTTCCAGTCTTCGATGTATTGTTCGGGAAGCGTGAGTACCAGCTGACTACCGGGTACAAAATGGTACAAGCGTTCCAGGGTATGGATCAACACAGGGCGGCCCAGCAATTCCAGGAATTGTTTTGGCTGATCGGCTCCCATTCGTTTCCCGATTCCTCCTGCTGTGATGATGATAGAACGTGTTTCCATGGCATAAAAAAAGTCTCTACAGACGCAGAGACCTTCGAATATGTTGATTCAATTATTTCAGTTGATTCGGATCTTTCGCCGCTTTGTCGCTGAGTTTTTTCTGAACGATCAGCCAATAGAAAAGGCCGAAAAACCCTAATCCGATTAACATCCAATTAAACTTATCGCCTACCCAGTCAAAAAACTGAAATGTCCACTGAAGAAAGTCTGCTATCGCCTGGAAGAATGGAGTAGAACTCATAACAATTAAATTTTATGCAACAAAGAAAGTAATTTATTCTTACAGCACAATTGATTCGGGTGCTTTTTCAACAAAAAAAGCCTGTTTTGCACAATAAATCGTTGTACATTGGATGCTGAAAGACGCGAATGTTTTCTGTTGGTAAAAGATTTCCGCCATTTTTAACAGTAACTCAGCTAAATAACGTGAATTCGGGATAAGAATTCCAGTCAGAATTCATAAAAGTGTTTGGATACTAGGTGAATTACTGGGGGATAGCGGGCTATCTCGAAGAAATTCAACGAAGTAGACGGATGCTTTTAGGGATAGCGTTTTAATATGGTCACTTGAAAACACCAATCTTCTTCCTGAAAACCGCACCAACATATCCCGATATGTCACTGCGCTTCTCAGTCGAATCTCAGCATTTTCAAGCGATCTGACGAAATTCTTATCCCGAATTCACGTTAAATATTATATTTACTATATTTTGAAAGAGATATGAAAAAAGGATTGGTAATAATAGGGGCAATGATCATGGGATTAACTGCTTGTTCACCCCGTACTTCTTCAGGTGGTATGGAAACAACAAATCAGGCGGATAGTTTAACAGTTGAAGAAACTACCACAGATTCGGATGTAACACCAAAAGATTCACTTTCTGTTTTTTACGGGACAATCCTCAATACCCAAAGTTATTGCGGTGGCGCCCGCCCGCCAGAGGAATTACTGGCCGAATTGGCTACTCCGAAACCCTATGGAAACCGCTCGCTGGTGTTTGTTCATACAAGTTCTCACAAAGAATATGGTTTTATGACTGACGAGCACGGACATTACGAAGTTGAGCTGCCGTTGGGGAAATATGAACTTCGTCCGGGGAAACGGTTCAATACCGAAGAAGAGAGTTATAACTACGATCCCAATTGTAAAACATGGTTGACACATGTATTTACGACGCTGGAAGTGCTTCCACCGTTGAGTGATCACACCAAAGATTTTACCATTCACATTCCGTGTGATCCGTGTGATCCGAATATTCGTTTACGGCCTTAATTCTGATCAAACAACTGTTCGTAATATTGCGAAATCACAACCGTTTATTTGATATGCCAATTTGCAATATTACGAACGGTTTTTTCACCCCAATTTCACATTGAATGAGCGGCCGCGACACCTAACCAACTATTTGTCGTTTACAGCCATCACTTTTACGTTTTTCCTCCGCGTATATTTCCACGTCCAATACTGCATCAGCGGCACTCCCACCACGGTTGGCGCCAGCCACGGAATCCAGGCCGGTTCCACATTGCGGACATTCACCACAACAAACGCCGTAAACGTAGCAATATAAGCACCCATCATAAACCCGATATGACGTGCCAGCCAGGCCAGTTTTGGGATCTGTTTACCCGAAAAAACAGCATAATAAGTGCGCAAATCCAAAACGACCAGCGAAAAACAAATACATCCGAAAACGAGCAATACAATATTGAACGAAACAATCATAAAAACGCTCGTCACCAATCCCAAAACAGTTGCCGACCAATCGATCCAATTGGGTTTGAGCTGCTTGTTTTTCACCGAACGATAGCCTCCTATATTCTGGTAGGCAGCAAATCCGGCGATCAGGAGCAGAAATTCGTTGAGTTTAACGATTGAAATAATGGCTGCGGAACCTGCAATAATCAACATAAAATAAAAGAATGCCCGTCCGGTGAGTTTGTGCACTCGCTGTCCTTTTTTGGAAAGAATAGCGCCCAGCCCGACTCCCAAAGCAGCAAATCCGGCTACGACGTGAATGATCAATACGATTGTAATAAAGAGTTCCATAAAATGTTTTTCCTGCAAACATGCGCTGTCTTGAACCGGCACGCAAGATCGGAGGGCTGAATGGAAGCTTTTGGGACGAAATGACAAGATGTTTGGGTTCATTTTGAAGTGAAAGAAGAATGAACGCTTGTCAAAGTCAATCGTAGGCCGGCGCAATTTTCTATTTTTACCGGTAAAACAATTCGGTATGTTCTCCTTCTTAAGCCGGCCTTATCCGCATGAAATGGTGCTTCGGCGTGTGTTGACGACAGCGCTGCTATTCGGTTTGTTTGTCGCGGCGTTTTTGTTTTTTTTCCAACCGTTCGGAATCCAGGTTTTGGGTGATAAAAAAGCGCTTGTTTGTGCCGGTTTCGGTGCGTGGTGTGCCTTGGCGATTGTGTTATTGAATGGAGTGATCCTGCCGCTTTTCCCGAAAGCATTTGAAGAACAAAACTGGACGGTCGGCAAGGAAATTCTTTGGTCGTTAACACATTGTGTGGTAATTGGCTTTGGCAATTCGCTCTACGTGGTTTGGCTCGGTTTGGGAGCGTGGACCTGGGAATTGTTCCTGACTTTTGAAATCTACACTGTAGCTGTCGGGTTGTTTCCCATTACGGTTTCTGTTTTGCTGCGCGAAGTTCGCCTCAGCCGTTTGTACCGCGAACAATCTTCCGAACTCACGACACATCTGCATCCGCTGGAAACCACCCATACACCTGTAACACTTCCATCCGATAATAAAAACGAGGCCCTGACACTTGATCCCGATTGTTTGCTTTACATCGAAGCAACAGACAATTATGTAACGGTTTTTTACCGGAAAGAAAACTTGGTGGCGAAAGTAATTTTACGTTCCACACTCAAAGCACAGGAAGAAGCGCTGGCAGAAATTCCGGCTATGTTCCGGGCACATAAAAGTTACATCGTTAATTGCAACTGCATCACGAAAGTTTCCGGCAACGCCCAAGGGTATAAATTGCAATTGGAAAGTATTGAGAAAGCGATTCCGGTTTCGCGGAAGCAGAATGAGGAATTAAGGAGGAGAGTGTATTGAACCTTACTTTTTTCCGTAGCAAAAAAAGTAAGCAAAAATGCATTTGCGTCATTCCCAGCCGCTCGTAAAAAAATGGCCCTTTCTGTGTTTTAAGGTCAAAAGTGGCAGATCAGGATCTGAAACGCAAGCGCTTTTGACAAAACACAACGAAACAGCCATTTTTCTTACTTCGCTTCCTGAAATGACGTTCCTCCGCGATTATTAAATTTTAGAAAAAACGCAGGAATTCAGGTTACGAGATTTGAATGACACCAACAACTGCTCACCCAGAACAATTGTCGGTGTCAAATTTTAATTAGGAATTTGCTGCCACTACCATGAGCACAATAATAAGTGCAAATCCGGTCAGGGACAATCCGATAATTCCGCAAATACGTCCCGCTTTGAGTTGTTTGAAAGAACTCTCGTCGTAACGCTCAGGATCTTCATGGTACATATACACCTTCTTACCTGAAGTGGCCAGTGTAATAATCCCCATAATCGGCCCCAAAAAACCCATGGAAAATACGATGCTTAAAATTCCCATCGCCAATACGCCGCCTGCTCCCGGAATTTTTTCTCTTCTACCGGTGGTGTTCCAGTTATTTGAGTCAATAATGTCGCTCATAATTGTAGTTTAAATTAGTCCCGACTAAAATAAAGGAAATTAATTGAAATTGCTCATTCCTCCTATCTTTGCGGTTCGCATGAAAAAACGTAAAAAAGCAACCGGCAAACGAGCACTCGGCCTCCTGTTCATACTCATTATCGGGACGGTGGGTGCGTATTACACCTTTCAGCAAACGAAACAGATCAAGCGCCGGAAAGCGGAAGCAGCAATTTCCTTCACCCCGAATTTTAACCCGTTACCCGCTGATTTTGCCCGCCGGCACCGCGATTCCATCGAAGCATTTTTTAATGACCGCCTGCAGCTGAAAAGCTTCCACGGGATGTTCCTGGTGGCCAAAAACGGCGAAATCATCTACGAACGCTACCAGGGTTTGGCCAACGAAAAAACCGATCTGCGTTTTAACGCGGAAACGCCGGTGCACGTGGCATCCATTTCCAAAACCATCACTGCCATTGCTGTGTTGCGTTTAGTCGATCAGCACAAAATCCAACTCGACAAAGACATCCGCGATTACCTGCCGCAGATTCCCTACAAAGGAATTACCGTGCGGATGTTACTCAATCACCGCAGCGGAATTCCGTATTATGGCTACTTTCCAAAAGAAATCAGTCAGCCCGGAAAACCGTTGACCAATAAACGCATTCTGCGCATTCTGAAACACTACCACCCGAAGCTTTATTTTCCGTCGAACACGCAATTTGCTTATTGCAACACCAATTATGCCTTGCTGGCACTGATTGTGGAGAAAGTGACCAAAAAGCACTTCCCGAAAGCTATGGAAGAACTAGTGTTCGAACCACTGAACATGAAGCATACGTTTGTTTACGAACCCGTGCACGACCAGGAACCATTGGCGCTTTCCTATAATTCGAAAGGTGTGTTGCAGGAAGTCACGGAACTCGACCTTGTTTACGGCGATAAAAATGTCTACACTACCGCCCGGGATTTATTGCGACTCGATAAAGGAACCTATTCACACACGTTTTTAAGCAAACGCATGAAAGCCGAAATGTTTAAAGGCTACAGTTATGAACGCCCCGGAAAGGCCAATTATGGACTCGGGATTCGCATCCGGGAAGAATCCGGAAAAACACCGTTCTTTTTTCACACAGGCTGGTGGCACGGCAATACGGGCTGTTATGCTTCGATGCGCTCCGACACGGTTTGTATGATCATCCTTTCCAATCATTACACCCGCCGGGTTTTTGGGATCAACCGCCTGTCGCTGGCTTTCGGTAATTACCCGTTTGCGCCGTTGGATCCGATGGAGAAGGAAGGCCCCGATGAGAAAGAAGAGTAGAGCTAAATGGATTTCCTCTGGGGATTCCGCTCCTTAAAATCGAAAATCACCGATTTAGCTCATCCTTTATTTGCTCCATTGTTTTAGAATGAGCTTGTTTTGTTATATTGAATGCAAACAGCCCTATTTCATGCCTTTTTTGTGCAGAACTTTCCAAATCTGCAATTTCCTGAATCTTTCGCTGTCCGCTGGGCGAGGCAATGACACCTTGAGCATAAGAGATGGTGTATGCATTGTATTTGTCAATAGCTTCTTGTAAGTTTTTAATACCAGCAAGTTGCTTTTTAAGAGAACCAAGTTGCCTTTTTTCTGATTCAAGTTGTTTGTTCGTAACCA
The DNA here is from genome assembly GCA_002243285.1 of Candidatus Fluviicola riflensis. GTDB lineage: Bacteria > Bacteroidota > Bacteroidia > Flavobacteriales_D > Crocinitomicaceae > Fluviicola > Fluviicola riflensis. Next base: position 4,518,036 of record CP022585.1, read on the forward strand.
ATAATTGTTGTTGAATTTCGGCTTTCTCGGTATCTTTTATCAATAGCTCGTATTGAGCTTTTGCGATTTCCGCATCATGCTTTTCGAGTTTTACATTATCCCGTTCTTTTTCTAATTTTTCAATTGTTTGGACATTCTGTTGATCAACCTGCTTGTAATATTGAACTAAACCAAATCCGACTGAGATAATCACAGTAATCGCAGATACAATAATGGTGAGATAAGCAGGTTTTTTCCAACTCGATTTAGCGAGTTCGTCAATTTCCAGTCGCAATTTCTTTATCCTTAATTCGTCTTCTGTCATAAATAATAGTATTACGGTTAGCCATTTTAAAACTAACAGAATAATTTTTAACAGACAATACGAATAATTTTTGCGTTATAGTTAGAAATAGCTCCGATGAACATCACCTACAAACGTGTCTTAATGATCTCGTGCCTGTTGGCGGCGGTCGCTCTTTTTGTACCGGTTGTTTGGCTGGAAGTGAGCAGCGAAGGTTATAAAGTTTACGGGCCAACCGTTCCGCATGTCTACATTTACGGCGGCGCGATTACAGGAAAAGACACTTCTTTCGACGGAATCGCATTTGCCATACAGTTTCAGCGGATTTTTATCCTGCTATTCATTCTACTGGCGATAATCTCAATAAGAATCAAAAACATTTATGCCGTTTTTCGTTTGCTGTTCGTTCAATTATCCCTGTTGCTATTGTTCCCGTTTTGGCTGGCCGCTTACGTAAGTGGGGTCATGTGTAACAGCGACGGTGCAGGATTGACCGAACATTACCACATTGGGATGCTGATTTATAGTGTGTTGCTGGTGTTGAACATCACGGCGATAGTAAAAGTTTACCTAAGTCGCGAGACTGCGTGAATCATTAAACCCGGATATTCGGGCTTGAGTAGTAGAATGGATTGTAGCGTGCCATTAGTGTAGTGTTTTGCGCATCAAATATCAAAGAACACAAGTTATCCGGGAAGCGTAGAAATACCTGTTTTCAAAAGATGGTTATTTGCGCAAAACAGTGATTCAGGCACTAGTACTGACAGCTTTCTTACAGATCGTTTTGCGACCATTATCCAGAGTTCAGTAAACGAAATAAATGTGGTATATTTCAAAAAAAAATCTGCAAAAGCAGTTAAAAAAAACCTACTATGACAAACGAAACAAGCAATGCGTTAGACCCCATTTTGGACTTAACTTATCAGGTAAGAGAAGGGGTTTACACGTATTACCTAAAGATATCCGTGCCTGGTGAATGCCTCAACGTTGATTCACCACAGCTTATCGATGACCCGGTCATGATCGCAGAGATTGCAGAAACAGTCGGGCTTACGATACTGGAGAATGAAGTAAACGATGTTGTTACACTCCGTGTGCTGGCGTCAGGTGAATGTGATGATCCGAACGCCATAACGCTGGAAATTACAAATAACGAAGCTGGAAAACCGGGCAACATACTTGTTTTAGTAGGCCCGCCTCCAACATCGAATTATTCACATTCACCGCAAACTGACGGGAAAGCCATTATCCGGTTTGAGAAAGCAAGACCATGACATCCTCAGACCTTTTATAATCAGGAAGCCGGTTGCGATCTTATTGTTCGCTGTTGTGAGTGCTTGTAGTTTTGGGGTCAATGCGCAAACCATTACCGCTGGGAAAAGGGATACGAAAAAGGAGCAGTTGCAATCGTTGCTTAGAAAAGGAATTGAAGCATGTGATCACGGTGAGTGGAAAGTTGCGCAACGTTTTTTTCAGAAAGGATATGAATTAAGTAAGGCTGATCATTCCGTGCTTGAGCTTGACTTTTGTCTGCACCTGGCTGATCTCGAACAAATAAACAATCATCCTGGCAAGGAACGGTTTTACCTTAAAAAAGCCTGTGCGCTTGCCCGGGAATGGAAAAAAACCGACAAAGAAATCATCGCGTTGAGCAATCTTGGGAGCAATTATGCGCTTGCCCAGGATTTTGACCGGTCGCGTGGTTATTTTAAAGAAAGCCTGCAACTCGCCCGCCAATGCCACGATCTGAAGGGAGAAAGCAGAGCGTTCTTAAACATTGGAAATATCGATTATTATAATGGACATTGGAAAGACGCTGTTTCAAATTACGTTGAAAGCGCAGCCATCAAAGAGCAATTAAACGATCAGGAAGGAATTGCCATGATCCACAACAATATTGCCACCATCTACAGGGAACAGAAGCGGTATAAAAAAAGCCTGGAGTATTACCTGAAAACGACCCGTTATTATGAGCGGTCAGGCGATTCGGTGCTGCTGGCCGAAACATGGATTAACACCGCGATTGTTTATATTTTCATGGGAGAAAAAGATACCGCAATTGATTTGCTGAACAAAGCGCTGCATTGCATTAGAAATGAAAAATTGCCCGAAACGACCTTAATTGCCCATACCAATCTCGCATTTGCCTATACCGAAAAGAGGAGTTACAAACAAGCGCTTCACTATTTAAATATAGCTGAAAACGCGGCCAAACAACAGCAGGATCTACATACGCTTACCGTCATTACAAACCTGTATGGCGCTAATTGGTTTTACCTCAAAAAATATCCCAAGGCCATTTTGTATTATACCCAAAGCTATGAATCGGGGAAAGCGCTCGGATTGCTCAAAGAGCAGCAAAAGGCACTTTTCGGGTTGTATGAAACAGAACAAAGAACAGGTCATTTTCAACAGGCATTGATGTGGCACGAACGGTATACCGCTATTACCGATTCTTTGTTCAATACTGAAAATCAACAGCAACTGGCTGAGCTGGAAGAAAAGTACGATGCGCAACAAAAAGCACAAAAAATAACCAGGCTCAGTGCCCGTAACAAGGCCGTTTCGCTGCAACAAAAGCTAACGGCCAATCAATTAAAACTCTCGGTGATGAGTGGTGCTTTGGTGCTGATCGGGATCATTTTTCTGAGTGTTTTTTTCTATCAACGTTCCCGTCAGCAACGCGCATTACTTGCCGGTGTAAAGCTACGCCACAACGAACAGGTAAACCAACTCATGAACGAACAGGAAATCAACCTGCTGGAGACAACCATTGCGGCTGAACAAAACGAACGGAAAAAACTGGCCAAAGATATCCATGACAACCTCGGGAGTTATCTGGCAACATTAAAATACCAGCACGAAGTAGTAAAACCCGGAGCCGAAAACCCGAAACTGTTGCAGCATTATTCGACCACCGCAAAACTGATTTCGGATGCCTGTGCCGAAGTCAGAACCATTTCACACCAGATGGCCACAGGATTCAACGTGCATTTTAGCCTCGTTCCCGCTATTAATGAACTGATTCAGCGTATTCATTCAACCAGTCAGTTTAACCTGCAGTGGTATCATTTCCCGGATCAACTGCAGTTGCCCCGTGAAACGGCTGTGTCGATTTACAAAGTCATTCAGGAATTGCTTTCGAACGTACTCAAACATGCCCGCGCGAAAAAGGTGGAATTTCACCTGCATCAAAACCCGGATGAGATCAATATCCTGTTCGAAGACGACGGAATCGGATTTAATCAGGTGGCGGCGTCAGAAGGAATGGGTCTTTTGAATATGCGCGAACGTATTGATCAGCTGAACGGAACGTTTGAAATAAACTCCCGGCCATCCGGCGGAACCACCATTGTTATTATTGTACCACTTAAACCGGAAAATTATGATTCGCTTACTGATAGCTGACGACCACCAGATCATTATTGACGGAATCAGGGCCCTGCTGGAAAACGAGGCGTTCATTACCATAGTGGGCGAGGCGGTGAATGGAAAAGAATTGATTGACAATGGGTTATTGCTGAATCCGGATTTCATTTTGATGGACATTGGCATGCCGGAAATGGACGGGATCACCGCCGCGCAGATCATTAAAAAAAACCACCCGGAGATCAAAATACTTGTGCTGACAACATATGCCGATCAAAAAAGTATCCGCGAAATGCTAAAAATAGGTGTAGATGGATATGTACTAAAAGATTCCGGGAAAGACATTTTTATTGAAGCGATTCAAACGATCATAGCCGGGAACACCTACTTTGACCGACGGGTGACGGAAGTGATGATGAGCAGTTTTCAGCCACAGAAAAAAAAACTGGACACCCTCACACCACTGAGTCCGCGTGAAAAAGACATCGTGCGTTTGATTGCTGAAGGTAAAAGCACTGTGGAAATGGCCGGAATACTTCATCTGAGCTTGCTTACCATCGAAACGCACCGTAAAAACATTTATACCAAATTGGGGATGAACAAAGTCGCCAGCCTGGTGCGTTATGCCATCGAACAAGGACTGCTGGATTAATTCAATTGGCATTTTCAATCGAAAGCATTTATAAAATCCCGACGCCATACCTGAAAACAGGTATCGGTTAATTTACCCGATTACGGGTACAACTCCCCGTTTCATTCTGTAGACTTTTGAAAAAGTTGATTGCACGGCGCAATCACCACTTTTTCTGAATTCGGCCGATGAAGAAAGGGAATGAAACAGATTTTATAAACTAAAAAAGGATAATTATGTGTACAAGAGTAACTTACATGGACCAAAATAAGGCATTTACAGGACGGAATTTTGATTGGTCCGATTGGTCGGAAGCAGGCCTTTGGGTATATCCCAATAAAATAACCCGATATGGTGCGGCAGGATCGGGCTCTAACTCATTGTCATGGACATCGGTCTATAAAAGTGTGGCGACATCAAGTTATAACGGTGCCACAGCAGACGGCCTGAATGAAAAAGGGCTTGCTGTAAACCTGCTTTGGCTTGCTCCTTCCAAATATCCTGAAGTAGGACCTGATCCATATCGCAAGCCAATTTGTGTGAGCGCCTGGGCGCAATACATGCTGGATATGTGCAAAGATGTGCCAGATGCCATTGAAAAAATGAAATCCATTTACGTTGTTTCAGCCAAAGTGCCGGGAACGGATGATGCGGTGGAGTGCCACCTTTCAGTAAGTGATCGTGAAGGAAACACAGTTATTTTTGAATACGTGAATGCGCAATTAATCACGTATACCAATATCTTGGGGAACTATTCCAAAGAACAGCTGCGGGTATTGACCAACCAGCCTACATTCGGTGAACAATTGCAATTGAGTGCTGACTGGTTCAAGACACACAAAGATGGGGCGCTTCCGGGTACGTGCAATCCGATAGACCGGTTTATTCGCGCAACCTACTATACTAATCTGTTACCACCGGCAGCGGCTGATTTATCCACCGAGTCATTGTCGCATGTGCTGAGTGTGATCCGCAACACGGTTGAACCGTTTGAAATAAACATTCATCCGGAGGATCCTGCCAGCCCGACTCAGTACACAACGTTGTGTGACCATGCAAAAGGAATCTATTATTTCAATCAGGCAAAAAATCCGCTGATGTCGTGGGTCGACCTCAATGACTTTAATTTTTCGAAAATCTCAACGGGTTCCAACAGAGCATTTAGCCTGAGCTTTGAAAAGGGAGGAGCTTTGGTCAAAGGCGGTTCCCTGGGCGGTGGAAAATTGACTGCTGATAGCTTCGAAGTGCAAACAGCGTTTAACTTCGTTCAGCATTAAAAAAGAATGCTTGTGCCGGAACCAACCGCTTTGGTAATCCGGTAATTCTTACTTTGAAGGATGTCTCATAGCAGGCATCCTTTTTTTGTGTCGTGGAAAACAATCGTGGAAATCAGACACTACTCTAAAACAGGTATTTATACCCTTGTGCAGGAATTCGTTTTGGAATAGCTTTGATGCAATTCATATTACTAATACAAAACCATGTCACAATCCTACTTACAAACTATTCGCAGCTATTATCCCAAAGCATTTTATGCCGGAATGCTGGAGAAAGAAATACTGGAATACCTCAAACGCGTTGGATTCAAACCCGAAGAAGTAATGACGGCCAACAGTGTTTGCAGCGATGATGTCAACGCGATGCAATTTTCCATTTCAGATACAGGGCTTTTAGGGCCGTTTTACCTGGGGGGATTAGATGGTTTTCCGTTCACCGGACTTACAGGAATCCAGGCTTTCGCGCATCACATGCCGGAAGAAGGGGCGTTGCTCATTTATTTCGGGCCACATATCGGGATTACCGAAAAAGGGGGCATTGGAAAAATACGCCGAACCGGCCAGGATCATGATTCGGATTGTTGCGGTGCAGCGCAGGCAGCATTGAAAAAATTAAACAACAAGCCTCAGCCACCCACTTTGCTCGATTACCAACAAGACAACATCGTGACGCTTTTCCAGATGCATAAACAGCGAATAGAAACCGCGATAGATCCGATCCAGGAAGCGACCGAAGTGATGTATGACTCCATCGCAGAGCGCATTCACCTGTTGATTGACCATTCAAAAGACACCTTCAAAGGAAAACATGCGATCCTGATCGGATCAGTCTTTATCAACGTCGATGAAGGTTCGGAAGCATGTGTAGATCAGCGCTTATTTCAAACCATCAATCTGAAAACCGGGGAAGTGGTGAGTCATAAAGAGAAATTTGCGGAGCATTTGGCGTTGAAAGAGAAATAAGATTCGCTACAGTAACTCCAGCAACCGGTGTTTCAACACAAACAACACCAGTCCGGTTTTAGATTTAATGGCAAACTTGTCGAAGATCGCTTCACGGTAGCCATCAACGGTTCGTGGAGTTACGGATAATTGATCGGCGATTTGCTCATAAGTGTATTCTTTTTCATGGCAAACCAGTCGCAGGAATGAGCGTTCTCTGTCGGTGAGTTGTGCCAGGATTTTTTCCTGTTCGGTTTGTTGCGGTTTGCCGGCATCGTTTCGCAGCGAAAGCGTCAGGAATTCATTGTGGTAATAACCGCTTGTAAAGATAGATTCCAGGGCATTTTTTAAGATTTCGGCACTACAATTTTTCTTTAGAAACCCGCGAACACCGTTTCGGAACAAGCGAATAATGGTTTGTTCATCGCTATCCAGTGTCAGGATGAGGACCGGTAATTCATTCCCGGATTCTTTGAGTGTTTTTATCAGTTCGTCGCCGTTCATCCCCGGCATGTTCAAATCAATGATTGCCAGGTCAGGTTGTGGAACCAACGGAAGCACATTCAACAACGCAGAGGCAGAATCAAATTGATCTACAACGGAGAAGTCACCCAGTTTTTCGATAAGTTCTTTCAATCCGTTTCGAACAATCACATGATCATCCACCAGGATAATGGTTCGTTTTTCCATGAAAGCGGTAAATTATAGTAACCACTAAGGTTGTGATTTTTTTAGAATATAAACGGTTCCTTCTTCGGGTTTTGTATGAATGGTGCATTCCAGCCTTGCCAATTGCGCCCGCTTTATAATATTACGAAGCCCTGATGCCTTATTGCTCCTGAAAACATCGTCGTAATCGAAACCTTTGCCATCGTCTTTCACCTGTAATTCAAACGGATCCGATTTTACGCTGATCTGCACTTTTTTGGCGCCCGAGTGTTTCAACGCGTTTTGTGCAATTTCCTGCAGAATGCGAAACACCATTAATTCCTGGTCTTTTTCCAAAGACGGTACTCCTGAATCAGTTTTCAGTTCAACGGTAAAACGCCGCAACGTATTCAGGCGGTCAACTTCTAATTGAATGGCCACAAGAAGTCCGCTGTTCCCAATAAAATCATTGTTGAGTGTCCGGCTCAGCAGGCGCAATTGCTGGGTGACTTCTCCGACATAAATTTCAAGGGGCTTGTAATCTTCCTGGTGTTCGGGATGGTCCAGCTTCTTGTTTTCAATCTCAATGTGCATAGCCGTTAGCAACTGTCCGATATTGTCGTGCAATTCCTGGGCAAACTGGCCCATAACGTGTTCGCTAACCTCTGTTTCCACGATACGGAGTTCGCGTTCAAAGGCTAGTTTTGTCTCTGTCAGAATTTGTTCCTGACGCATCCGTTGCCGGTTAGACATAAAAAAGGTAAGGGTAATTCCTGCAATCAAGAGCAGGATGAGCAAGGTAACTGCCACAATGCTTAAAATGATATCGTTCATGGTGTGTGTGTTTGTTTCGCGGCGGCTCGGTAGATCATCAGGAAGGCGAGTGCCAGGAGCAGGTAACGCCCGTTTGCCAGTACATTACTGATGAGGTAATATAAAAAAGTATTCACTTTCGGGCTATTCACCTCCAGGTAATGCATCATGGAAACATAAGGAACGCTACAGGCACAATAAAGCAGAATTCCCAGGCACGCCCACTTTTCAGGAGAGCGCCACAAACGTTTATCGGTCCGTTGCCCGAAGTGATAAAGTACTGCGGCATATACGAGTGTAATTCCCAGGCATGCGGCCACATCGGCATAGTTGAGGTAGATGCCGAACCCCTGATTCCAGCCCTGAATTCCGAACACGGCTAAGAAGAGCAAAAAGGCGCCCACAATCAGCGGTTTACCAACTATACCAGGCAAAACAAACCAGGCCGCTGCAAGCAACAACCCGGTTTCCGGGATAAGATGGATATTCATTAACCACTGATTATCAATGGGCAAATCTTGTGATTGCTGCTGCAGCGTGATCACATGCAAAAATCCGTAAAATACTCCCCAAACAGCGACCTGGAGTAACAGCACCCTGAAAAAGCGATTCATGTTGCGAAAAGCAAGGATTCCAAAAAATACTGCGAGTAAGATACACGAGATTTCAGTGAAGAGTGTGAGCATGCCGGTTTGAATTGTGTGAGTGGACATGCTAAGATAGGGTTGTTTTTTTCGAATAGCAACTTATTAAGATTGCAAAGTATAGGCAAACTCTGCACACGGAGGGCACAGATGTGATCGGTTGGCATACTTGTTTGCAAAGTTCCCATTTGCTGTGATTAAATCAGTAGATAAGATTAAAGAATGCTTTAAAGAAATTAGCGGATCGTGAAGAAATTCCGTCATACTATTTCTTAGATAGAAATAATTATTGCCATTATCATGCATTAGGGCATATATAAGTTGAAATGTGAATAACTGACCATCAGAATCTGTCCCGTCTAAGAATAATTCAAAAGGTTGAGTTAAATCAGTAGAATGCCGGATTTTTGCTTTGTGTTTGTAATTGTTTTTCCATTCAAGTTCTTCATCTAAAAAAGGGGTTTGAATTTTTTTGCACTCAACAAATTCTATTCCGTTAAAATGGAAAACCTTATCCTTATATACAGGCACGTAAGTATACTTTTGCGAAGGATCATGATATCCGTTTAAGCGTAAAAACACAGGTTGAAATAAAGGATAAAAGATATACTTATTGCTTTCAATTTTGCTAGCAAAATGAATCAACAAACCTGTAAGACATTTTTTGTTGGTAGGGAAGTGCTTTACTTTATCATAAAGAACTTCTAGCTGGGCTCTTGAAATTTTGATTGGATTTTCAGGTAAAACAGCATCGTTAAGCAAAAAATTGTTTTGAAACAGTGCTTTTCTGCGAGCAGCATCGGCACTGTCAACATCTTCTGTTTCTAGATTCAGCTGATCTTCTAGGTCTAACTCTGTTAAACTTGGATCCTGAATCAAATCTTCGATAGGAATTGGAAATGTTTCAATCATAATAATAAATTTTAATTAGTTTCTCCAAATCTCCTCTAAATCTTCCAACCCACCAATTTTTTCCAATGGTATTATCCCCAATTCTTTAGGGGAAAAATCCCCTTCTGTTTTGTAGAAAGTCACCTTGTCCATAGAACATGAATGCTACACCTTTGTGTTGTGATTTTACTCAATTTATAAAAGTGAAAGACACAATTAAACCTCTAATATTCACATTATGAAAACTATTATTTACACCATCGCCCTCTTTTTATCGGGGAACTTGATTGCGCAAGGCAACATAAGAATAGATAATGAACTCTTCATGAAATTATTAAAGAAAGAATTTGCAAAAATATACACCCCTGAAACAAAAAACGGAGTAGGAAATTATGCATCGTATGATGTTGTCGATTCGAAGGTTGATTTCACCGGTAATATTATTCTAAAAAAAGACATTAAATTTTTCAGGGATACCCTATCTACATCCGGGAACATACTTTCAATTAAAGCAAGTGGCGGAGTTTCAGATGGTGTGGTTGGTTTATTCAGCAACAATAAATGGAACAACAATGTAGGGCTTGATGTGCAATACAACTTTATCCGTCTTACGGGAAAAAACGGGAAAAACTATATAGATATAGATGCTGACCAATTGGCAGAATACCAAAGGAAAAAAGAATTTGGAAGTTGTTCGGAAAGGAATTTGAATCCTCAAAATGCACTAAGCGATCATTCTTTGCAACTTCAATTGGCAGAAAGCGAATTAATCATTGCTAAAGCCAAAGTGATTTCTGGTTCAAGCAATATTCAAAAGTGTAAAACTGCTTTGGATCGTTTTAATAAAGCTGGAAATAAAGATTCGATCGCCTATTACAGTCTGAAACTAGCCGAGCACAATATTACTTTTTGGCAAGACTCAATGAAACTCGAAAAAAGCAATTGTATCCGTGATTCGATTTTCAATATGACACCTAATCAGATTCTAAACGCAGTATTAATTAAACGTAACCGAAGAAATAAAGCATTAAAGGATGATTTGGTAGTGAATGGTTTTCGGATCAATTGGTTTTCATTTGGTTATGGTGTTTCAAATAATTCATTTCGTTTATTTGATCCGGTACAATCATTCGGTACACAGTTCTCGGCCTCAAGTTTTTTGACCCAAGAACTACGATTGCAGTACAACATCTATAAAAAAGAAAAAAACGGGAATAGTTATTTTCTGTCTTTTTGGTTAAAAGGGTCTATTGCAGACAATTTTGAGGCTCTCACCAAAAATGATTTTGAAGAAATAACGACAGATACTTTATCTACAACTGAACGCAACAATATCAAAAAGTTTTCGGCTTACTCAGGAGATTATAAGAAGAACTTACAACGGTTGACTTTTGGAATGGATTGGTATTATTTCCTAACAGGAAATACGATGGCGATTCACCTGTTTCCGAAATACACGATCATTCAAAATTTACAACCTGAAACAAGTTTTGGTGTCGGATTTCTAATGCCATTTAAGAACAAAGACGAGAAAAAGGATATTGTCAATGCGGAAATTTACATGAATACACCCAATCTTTTTAGAACGAATGGAATTACGGAAACCAATTTTTTCAAACGAAGTGAGTACGGGATTCGGTTTTCTGTTCCAATAATGTTTAACAATTAATACAAGGATATAATGGGAAAACAACAAAACAAGCAACGAGGAACAAAATACAGAGCGGTTTGCGAAGAGGGCGACTACAGAGGTGAGTGGAGAAATACACAGGAACAAGCTTTGTCCGATGCCAATGAACACATGATCCAACATGATGATCATATTGTAATTGTGGAATTACGCGCATTTGTTCATTAATGAAAAAATCGTCCGGGAAGAAAAACCGCGACGATTTTTTCTTTATAATTCCTTCCTTTCTCCCCAACAAAAAATCACTTCCCCTCTATCTGCTTTTCCACCCCAACCTCATTTCATTAATCTTCTATCGCTTCAATCCCCAACTGTTTCAACCGCTCAAGATTATCTTTCATTGCCTGGAGCTGTTCCGGCGCGTGTCCCTGCCAATCGGCAACTTCACCGATTACCCGGAGCGGATGCTTTGTGCGGTATGATTTTGTCGGATTCCCCGGGAATTTTTTGTCCGTCAGGTTCGGATCGTCTTCAAATGCTCCGGTTGGTTCCACCATATAGATTCTGCCCCGTCCTTGGCCCACGGCAAGTTCAGCTCCCCAAATAGCGGCGTCCATCGTGGCAGTAAAATAGATGAACTTTGCCTTGTTTTGCTGGCCGTAATTGGAATTGAAGCCGGGTGAAAGCAAATCTCCTTGTTTCAGATCTGCTTTTGTGCCGTGGTAAAATTTCTGAGAAGTTGGGCTGTTAACTGTTTCCATAGGATGTGTTTTGCAGTTACCGCGAAGATACCAAATCCTAGTTATTCTTTTAAGGTGAATTTAAGTTCTTCGCTTTCAACCAGCCATCCAAATATGCCTGGATTTTTAACCTCCACAGGTTCATGAACCGATTCCTGATATGAGCCTAACGAGCAATTTAAAGGCATAAAAAAGAGCTCATTTCTGAACTCCTTTACTTGTAGCGAGGACACGATCATTATCGAACATGGAGTTGTATGAAGATATTCGCAGTATAGGTGCTTTCTAAGATTGAAGGCCATTGGTTTGTTCTTCTAGATGGTGTTTTACAACAACTATTTCCCTTGTAGTATGGGGCAATTTGAAGGATGTTGAGCTGGTTGAAATTAGAATCCAAGGGAACTACTTCATTGAACATGAATGAAAAGTACAAAGAACCATCAGATGGTGAATAACAACTAATATTCCTGCGAACCTTTCCGAGTGTTAGCGGTTATTTGATTTCAATAATCATGAAACAGACATCATCAACTTGTTCAGTGTTCATCTTCCATTTTTGAAAGGCATCGCGCATGTAATTTATTTGATCGCCAACAGTTTCTGTAGATGAAATCAAAAGTAAATCCATCATGTTTGTACGTTTCATTTTTTTTGCGGATTTCTCCTCCTATTTGATCCACATAGCCATCAGAGAATAAAACTATTCGATCTCCAGAGATACAATTGAATTGATTGTTTTCAAAAGGTACATTTACAAATGATCTCCCAACAGGTCTTCGGGTTCCATTAATAACTCCAATCTGAGTATTTTCGTTTTCATACTTGATTGGAAATTCTACTCGGTTGTTGATTGATTTAGAACGAATTATCCAAGCATTGTGATTTGCGCCCGTAAAATGAAGTGTTTTAGTGGCTGGTTCAAAAATGCAAAAACTCAAATCCATTCCATCGTTTATTGTATTGCTTCCTCGATGAAAGCTTTTCAATAAAAACTGGTTTACTTCTTCCACCATCGAAGCAGTATCCACCCCTGAATTTTCCTTAGTCGCTTTCTCCAGCCCGTTCATTCCAATCAGTGAAACCATCGCGCCAGGAACACCATGACCCGTACAATCTCCAATTCCAAAAATGAGTGCGTCTTTCCGTGGAAACAAGAAGTAGAAATCGCCACTTACAATGTCTTTTGGAGCGAAAAACAATTCAATATCCAAATGCGGATTCTTCAATTGTTTTAAATTGGGTAAAGAAGCTTGTTGAATATAGTTTGCATAATTAATGGAATCCAAGACTTCTTTATTTTTAAATTGAAGTTCATCCATTGCTTCTGATAAGGCAAAATGCGATTTCGCTATTTCGGAATTTTTAGAATTGAGTAATTTGTTTGAAAGTTGCTTTTGCCTGTTTGACCTGAAAAGTATAAGAAGTCCACCACTCAAAAACAGAAGCAATATTACGGACAAAATCACGTAATTTCTGTTTTTTTCAGCGTGGTCATTTAAGCGCTGTTCACGCTCCTTTTGTAACTCACCTTGAATTTGTAAGTTCTTTATTTGTACTTCTTTTTTTTCTGTTTCATACTTCGTTTCTAATTCTTCCAATGCCCTTGCTTGCTCTTGTAAATTCATGGTGTCTTTCAATGAATTGTATTTTTCCATGAATTCAAAAGCATCTTTATAAGAGCCATTTTTCGCATAAGCACCCGCGAGACCTAAATAACTGGATATCAGATTTAATGAATCTCCAATCTCTTGTTTCAATTCACATGATTTTTTGAAATAAGTAATTGCTTCTGAATAATTGGAAAGATCTTCATACGTTTGACCAATATTGTTGTAATTGAAAGAAATCCATTCTTTATTATTGCTGGCCTTGTTCATTTCCAAGGCTTTGAAAAAGTAGTTCAGTGCTTCGTTGTACTTTTTTGTACGTCGCATCACATTCCCTAAATTATTGTAGTTCCCAGCAATTAAACGCTTATTCTTCAACTGTTTTGCTATCGTCAGACTTTTGTTGTAATAACGAATGGCTTCAGGATATCTTTCCTGTTCCTTCACCGCATTACCGAGACTAATGAATGCATTTGCTTGTAACAAAAAATCGTCTAATTCCTTTCCAATTTTTAAGGAGCTCAATAAATGACTTTCGGCTTTCTTATATTCATCCAATTTCAAATAACTCAGCGCGATCTGTCGTTGAATAGATGCTTCAGTGAAAGGAAACTCATTCTTCTGAGCTATTTTGAGTCCTTTGTAAAATAAAACGATAGCATCATTGAATTGACTGGAATCAGCTTTTTGTTTGCCTAAAACTAGATATACGGAAGAACCGTATCTTAAATCAGGAAGTAGTTTGAACGGAATCAAAGCAAGGATCGAATCTCTCTTATCAGAACCAATTGAATCTAGAATCCCAACTTCCCAGGCAAGCCATTCAAACTTTTTTTCCTTATTCTTCCTGATTTCAGAATCAATGTTTTTCACAAGTGCTAAATCACAATCATCTGATTTGCAATTTTTAAATTTATTAAAAGTAGAAGTGGCAGGAATTTGAGACCATAATAATAGCGGGCTCAAGAATATAACTAGTAGAATGTTTTTCACAAAACTAAATTTAGTAAAATTTTAGAAACGCTAGTGTCCGATAAAACCTTTTGAAAAGCGGCATTTCCTAAGAACGGCTTCCTTGCTTGACTAGTCCTAAATAACCAATACAGGTTTTAGACTAGTCAAGTACTGAAATTTACGAAGAAGTTTCAGAAATGAGACTCTATTTTTGAACACAGAATTTATGTGTTTTTTTCGTGTCCCACAGATTATTTATTCTTCATCACCATTCGAATGGTCTGACATGTGCGTTGTTCAACCAAAATGTCTTTATCAACAGTAACACGATCAATTGTAGCTTGGTCGTAATGAAGGATAGTCACCAACTCCAAGCCTTCATTATATTTTACGGTATATTGATCGTGGAATTTCGCTACCAAGCGTTTTGGATCCGTTTTCGCTCGGTCAAAACCAATAGAAAAACTCCAAGCCGAATTTTTCATTAGGTTTATTTTCACTCCATAGAATGCCAATTGCTGGAAAATGTCGCCTAAATTTTCTTTCACGTGATGGATTTTAGTTCCTTTTCTCGTCTCATTGCCTCCACCTTTGAATCAAAAAATTCGACATACTCAACGGTCCACGGACGGAATTTTATTGTAAATCCTTTAGTTGCCAATTCATTGTGAGAATGAAATCGATCAATTAAGTCGGAAGTATATCCAACATAGATTTTGTCATGGGTAATTGAGTAGAGTACGTAGGTAACAAACATAGAAGGTGGTTTTCTACAAAACAAAAAAGGATTGCCAAACTGACAATCCTCTTTTTTTGTAGCGAGGACACGACTCGAACGTGCGACCTTCGGGTTATGAGCCCGACGAGCTACCAACTGCTCCACCTCGCACTCTATTCATTGAAACAATAAATGTTTGAATGCGATGCAAAGATACGCATTTTTTAGCCCCAAGCAATAGCAAAACCAATAAAAGACACAAAAAATGATAAAAAGATCCTGTACGGGTTTTCGCAACACGGCGTTTTTGAGTATTGCTATACCGTTTTACTAAACTATTAGTAACTCGTAGGTTTGTCAAAACAAATTAAAACAAAAACCCATGACACAAAAACCTTCATTTGCCTTTATAGCTGCCAGCTGGGCTGCTTTTGGAACAGGAATTATCGGGTACTTCGCAGGACTTTTCCGCAGCGAACTTTACCTGAGCGAAAAAGGATACTACTTCACCGTTATCATGTTCGGACTTTTCTCTGTGATTTCCGTACAAAAAAGCGTGCGGGACCGTCTCGAAGGTGTTCCGGTGACGGACCTTTATTACGGAATCAGTTGGTTCTGCACGATCCTTTCCATCGCTTTACTCGTAGTAGGGTTGTGGAACGCCAAAATGTGGGGCAGCGAAAAAGGATTCTACGCCTTCTCGTTTATCCTGGCGCTTTTCGGAGTCATCGCCATACAAAAAAATACCCGCGATACACTGGCCGCTGAGCAGGCTGAGAAAGCGGAAAAACAAATTCCCCGGCAGTAGATTCGCTTGGCGAAACACTGCGGGGAAATATTAAGCAATAACCACGATCACCATAAATCAACGTACCCGGTTCTTTTAAGAGTCGGGTATTGTGCTGTATGGATAAATGCATCGCCGGAAAATCAAGTACGATTTTCTCCACCACTTATTGACCTGTGAGAGACTAGTTTTACCGAAAAAATCACCATGAAACATATTACTCTTTTAATAGCGATCTTCCTTCTTTTTGGAAGCGCAGCCCAAGCCCAGAATGGGAGCGTCAACGCCGAATGGGATGATTATTTCATGCCCGGAATCGGGTACAAAGTATATACGCCTAAACAAAGCGATAGTCTAGGTGTTTATCATGGAATTATGACCGAATTTGTGATCTACGCCCGTGCTCGTGGTGGTGAAACATGGCGTTCGGGGCCGTCGCGGGTAAAAACGTACGGAAACCTGAGCATTCTGAAAAGCAATGCGGATGGCGCACGGGATATCTTTAATGTAAACGTAGGGTTGAACCTCTCGTTTGAAGCCATGATACAACGCAAATGCTTCATTCCGTATTTCGGATTGGAACTGGGAGGTTTGTTTCAGCGTGATTTTTCTTCGTTGCAATTCACTCCCGTGGCCGGACTTCAGTTGATCTCGACCAAAAACGTGATTTGGAGCGCCCAGGCCGGGTATAATTATACCATCAAGTACTTCGACGAGTATTCAGGAATGCAGTATTCGAGCACGGTGAACCTGTTGCTGTGGAATAATTGATTTCGGTTTTGCACTAAAGTATCGTTGTTTTTACTCCCACAGATGCAGATTTTGGCGCTTCTAACGGCAGCGCTAAATGGCAATAAGTAAATGACGGCAATCAACAAATCCAAGCGAGGGCGTTAGCCGAGCTAAATCTGTGTATTCTGTGGGGAAAATAATGTGTCGGCTAGCCAATACTGAATCACCACCCAAGTTTTGGTTCAACGTTCTTTAACGGTTGAAAATGTGTAACTAGGTAATTAACGTTATCTTTGCACAAAAATTCAACACATTATGTCTCACAAATCTGCTTTCGTAAACATCGTCGGTAGCCCAAATGTTGGGAAATCAACGCTCATGAACGGATTGGTGGGCGAAAAACTCTCCATCGTTACCTCGAAAGCGCAAACCACGCGTCACCGTATTCACGGGCTGGTAAACGGTGAAGATCACCAGATTGTATTTTCCGATACACCCGGTGTGGTAAACGCCTCCTATAAATTGCACGAAGCAATGATGAGCTACGTAGAAGCATCTTTTAAAGATGCTGACATCCTGCTTTTCATTACCGACATGCACGAGAATGAAATGAATCACAAAGAAACGCTGGAACGCATTGTGAAACTCAATATTCCGGTGTTGCTGATCATTAATAAAATCGATCTGGGTGACCAGGATAAAGTGGTTGCACGCCGTCAATACTGGCAGGAACAAGTTCCGAATGCCGAAATTATCCCGGTTTCCGCCCTGCATAAATTCAACATCGACCGGATTTGGGAACGCATCCTGGAATTGGCGCCCGAAGGCCCGGCTTATTTCGACAAAGAGGAATTGTCTGACCGCCCGATGCGCTTTTTCGTTGCCGAAATGATCCGCGAGAAAATTTTCCTTCACTGCGATAAAGAAGTGCCGTATGCCTGCCAGGTGGAAATAGAAACCTACCAGGAATCGGAGAAAATCGTTCACATTCGTGCATTGATCATCGTTGAACGCGATTCACAAAAAGGAATCCTGATCGGTAAAGGTGGTGACATGCTGAAACGAATCGGAAAAGAAGCGCGCCTCGACATGGAAGCATTCATTGGCCAGAAAGTGTTTTTGGAAACTTTCGTAAAGGTGGATAAAGACTGGCGGGCGAGCGAGCAGAAGTTGAAGAAATATGGATATTAAGAATTGAGAATGTAAAAATGTAAAATTGAAAAGGGGGATTTGTCTTTATCAATTTTGCATTTTCAATTTTCAATTAAAACGTAGTGCTGTGAAGTACGTCAAATAAAGTAAAAATGGGAAATATTATTGCCATCGTAGGCCGGCCGAATGTCGGAAAATCGACCTTATTCAATCGGTTAACAGAATCCAATCGTGCAATCGTAAAAGAAATCAGTGGTGTAACGCGTGATCGTATTTATGGTCGTGGCGAATGGAACGGAATTCCGTTTTCGGTAATCGACACCGGTGGTTATGTACACGGATCCGACGATATTTTTGAAGGAGAAATTCGCAAGCAGGTTGAAATCGCTATCGACGAAGCTAACGTAATCTTGTTTATGGTAGATACCATGACCGGAATTGTTGACCTCGACGAAACAGTAGCCGCGATGCTGCGCAAAACCAAGAAAAAAGTGTTGGTAATCGCCAACAAAGTAGATAATACCGACCGCGTTGGTATGTCAAGTGAATTCTGGTCGTTCGGTTTGGGCGAAGTATTCGACTTATCTGCCGCCAACGGATCGGGAACCGGGGAAATCCTAGATGAGGTAGTGAAATACTTCGAAAAAGAAGATCCACGTGGTGAAGAAGAAGCCGGCTTACCGCGCATTGCTGTTGTGGGGAAACCGAACGTCGGAAAATCATCGTTTATCAATTCCCTTACCGGCGAAGAACGCAACATTGTTACCGATATTTCAGGAACTACGCGTGATGCGATCAATACCCGTTTCAAAGCTTTCGGCTTCGATTTCATGCTCATCGATACAGCCGGAATCAGAAAGAAAGCCAAAGTAACTGAAGACATTGAGTTTTACTCGGTATTGCGCTCAGTGCGTACAATTGAGAGCTCTGATGTGTGTGTGTTTATGATCGACGCTACCGAAGGTTTGCAAAAACAGGATCTGCATATTTTCTACGTCATCGAGAAAAATCACAAAGGTGTTGTTGTGTTGGTGAACAAGTGGGATTTGGTCGAAAAAGACCACAAAACCAGTTTGGAATTCGAAGAGCAATTGCGCCGTGATCTGGCTCCGTTCAACGATGTGCCGATTGTATTTACGTCTACCATTACCAAACAACGTATGCACAAGGCGCTTGAGAAAGTAATGGAAGTACACGAAAACCGGATTCGTAAAATTCCGACTTCGGTGTTGAACGATACCTTACAAGCGATTATTGCTGCAACTCCGCCGCCATCCATCAAAGGAAAATACATCAAGATCAAATACATTCAGCAGTTACCCACGCACGCTCCGGCGTTTGCCTTTTTCTGTAACCTGCCGCAATACATTCCGGATTCCTACAAGCGTTTCCTCGAAAATCGTTTGCGTGAAAAGTTCAACTTCGAAGGTGTTCCGGTGAGGATTTTCTTCCGAAGAAAGTAAAGAATATTTTAGATAAAAGAATCCCTTTTCCTTTTAGGTGAGGGATTTTTTATTTCCACCTAAATAATCAATTCCAAAATAATTATGTTTATATCGGATTATAATCCAAAATAATTATGTTTTTATTGGAATGTAATCCGAAATAGTTATACTTTTGTTGGAGTAGCAAACAGATATTGCCATGATACGTCGCGTTATTGTCCAACATTTACAAGCGGACCTTTTCCAGGGAAAGGCGATTTTGCTTTTTGGTCCGAGGCAAGTAGGCAAAACAACCGTTTTGGAAGAGCTACTTAAAGATCAGAATCAACCATATCTGATTCTCAATGCTGATGAAACCGATGTGCGGGAATCATTGGAAAACACTACGAGTACAGCTTTACGTAATTTATTTGGCGATAACAAAATTGTATTTATTGACGAAGCGCAACGGGTACACAATATCGGACTTACACTAAAACTGATCACCGATCAAATCAAGGATGTACAAGTAATTGCTTCCGGATCATCAGCATTTGATTTGGCTTCTCAAACGCAGGAATCGCTAACCGGGCGCAAGTACGAACATTTGTTACTTCCGGTTTCGTTTACAGAAATGGTCACGCACCATGGTTTATTAGAGGAAAAACGATTGTTGCAGCAGCGCATGATTTATGGTTATTATCCCGAAATTGTAAGTAACCCGTCAAAAGCAGAAAAACACATTAAACTATTAGCTAATAGCTATTTGTACAAAGACTTGTTGCAGTTGGAATCGATGAAAAAACCTGCATTATTGACCAAAATACTCAAAGCTTTGGCTCTGCAAGTAGGTAGTGAGGTTTCGTTTCAGGAAATCAGTCGTTTGGTAAATGCGGATTATCATACGGTGGAAAAATACATCGCCCTGCTGCAAAAAACATTTGTGATTTTTACGCTTCCGGCTTTTAGCAGAAACGTACGAAATGAAATCCGTAAAGGGCAAAAGATTTACTTCTATGATAATGGTATTCGCAATTCGGTGATCGGGAATTTTCATGGATTGGAAAATCGTACGGATGTGGGAGCGTTGTGGGAAAATTTTCTGCTGGCGGAACGCATGAAATACCTTAATCAACAGGGAATTGATCGCGACACGTATTTTTGGAGAACAACACAGCAGCAGGAAATCGATTACCTGGAAGAAGATGCGAATGGAATCATTGCATTCGAATTCAAATGGAATGCACGTAAATTACCACGCTTTTCAAAAACGTTTCTCAACGCCTATGAGGTGAATTCAACTGAGGTGATTACTCCGGAGAATTTCACCGGCTTCTTAGGATTAGACTTCTAAAATTCCAGAATATAATTCGTCCGTTTTTCCTCCCCAATCGTAGTCGCTGGCCCATGACCGGGATAAACAACCGTATTTTCCGGCAACGTAAACATCCGTTCGTGAATCGTCTTTTTTAAGACTTCCATCGATCCGCCGGGCAAATCGGTGCGTCCGAAACTACCGCGAAACAAGATGTCACCACCAATGAGCAGGTTTTCAGCCGCGTTGTAAAAAGCCACGTGTCCCACACAATGTCCGGGACCGAAAATCACCGTAAATTCCATGTCATCGATCACAATTACCTGGTGATCTTCAAACCATTCGGTTGGTTCTGGCGAAGAAACGTAACCTGCCAAACCATACATCTGCGCCGAGCGCTCAGCCATACTTAACGTAAACAATTCCTCTTTGTGAGCGCGTAACGGAACACCGTAAGTTTCGCAGCAAAACGCATTTCCCAAAATATGATCGATGTGGCAATGCGTGTTCCAAACTGCTTTCACCGTCAGGTTGTGGCGCTTGATAAAATCGGTAAGTTCCTGCTGCTCGAAACGGTCATAACAACCCGGATCAATAATGATACACGATTGTTGGTCGCCTGAAACGACGTAGGTATTTTCCTGGAATCCGTTGAAGGTAAACGAATGAACGTGCATGAGAAAATGGTTTTAAGAACGGAACAACAATACGGTTGCAGCCAAAGCCGTGGCACCAATAAAATACCCAACAAGGCATTGCGCGAGTGAATGTTTGCCCAAATAGATGCGTGCGCTCATTACAATTCCGCTCATGATCAGCGTTGCCGGCAAGATCCAGAAGGTAAAATAATCAATACCAGCATAATACGCAAAAAGGAAACCGGATAAAATTCCCATTCCGGCGGCATGTAGCGAAACTTTCCACCAATGCGTGATGATCGTACAGGTAAAAACAGTGGCAAATGAACCGATGGTCAACGCATAAACGGCCGTCGGCAATAAACTGTCCGGATCTTTCAGATGAACGAGGTAAAACAGCGCAATCGCGGAAACATTTACAAAAAACGAAGGAATCATGCGCTCTTTGCGCGAATCCATCATCACGGTGGTAATGGCTCCGCTGTACTTCAAAAACAAAATGGTAAAACTTGGAATGAGAATGGAAAAAAAGCAAAACATTAATAACAGGAGCATTTTCCAGTCCTCAGGAATCAGATAAACAACTTCGTTGCGTTCCAACACCGTATCTGCAGGTACGAAAGCCGCAATTAATAGGGCAAAAACAGGTGCGTTAAGCGGAATAAAAACCCAGGACAGGATGCGGGAAAGTTGATTCATCAGAGTTCTTTGCGTAAGCGTGCCACTGGAATATTCAATTGTTCGCGGTACTTGGCAATGGTTCTGCGCGCAATATTGTAGCCTTTGTCGTTGAGCAATTTGGCCAGATGTTCGTCTGTGAGTGGTTTCAGTTTGTTTTCTACCGAAATGGCGTCGGACAAGATTTTCTTTACCTCACGGGTTGAAACTTCTTCGCCGGAGTCGGTTGAAAGTGATTCGGAGAAGAAATATTTCAGTGAAAACACACCGTAGGAAGTCTGTACGTATTTACTATTGGCAACACGCGAAATGGTCGAAATATCCAAACCTACAATCTCAGCAATGTCTTTCAGGATCATTGGTTTCATCTTGGTTTCGTCGCCGCTCAGGAAATACTCTTTCTGGTAATTCATGATGGCTTCCATCGTTGTCAGCAAGGTGTTATTCCGCTGTTTGATGGCATCGATGAACCACTTGGCACCTTCAAGTTTCGATTTCACGAATGTCAGCGCATCTTTGTCCGATTTCGACGTTTTGGCACCCTCAGCGTAGCTGCGCATCAGTTGTTCGTATTCGCGGCTTACTTTCAAATCGGGTGTATTGCGGGCGTTGATCGAAATGTCTAACCGGCCTTCAAATTCGGTGATCAGAAAATCAGGAATTACCTGTTGTAAACTTTTGGCGCCTTCTTTCATGGAGCCTCCCGGTTTCGGATTCAGGCGAATGATCGCATCAATGGCTTCTTTTAAATCCTGGTCGCCGATTTCCAGTTTTTTCTGGATTTTATCGTAGTGCTTTTTCGTAAATTCTTCAAAATGGTCCAGCAGGATTTTCTTGGCCGTGTAAAGCGTGATATTTCCGTCCTGTTTGCGTTCGATTTGTAAAATCAGGCATTCGCGCAAATCGCGTGCTCCGATTCCCGCCGGATCCAATTCCTGCACCAAACGCAACACCAGTTCCACTTCTGCTTCGGTCACGGTAAGATTCGCCGAAAAGGCTAAATCATCCACAATCGCTTCTACTTCGCGGTTCAGATAACCCGATTCGTCCAGGTTTCCAATAATGGTATCGGCAATCAGGAACTGATTATCGTCCAAATCGAGCAAATGCAGCTGATCAGTGAGTTTTTCCTGGAAAGAAGCTTCTACCGAAAGCGGAACAGCGCGTTCTTCGTCGTCTTTGCTGGTATTGTTGGCTTGTGTTTTATAATCGGGCGTATCGTCGTCGAAATAATCGCTCAAATCAAAATCATCATCACTATCGTAATCCTCGTCGTTGTTGTACTCGTCGTCTTCGTTGTCGTACTCCTCATCCATCTCGTCAGGACCTTCTTCCAGCGCTGGATTTTCCTCCAGTTCCTGCTTGATCCGTTGGTCCAATTCCATCGTAGGAACCTGTAACAACTTCATGAGTTGAATCTGCTGTGGAGATAAGCGTTGTTCGAGTTTCTGCGAAAGTTGTTGTCTGAGCGCCATAGTTACGTAGTCGATAGTCTTACAAGATACAAAAAAGGACTAGAATTCCGCGTTTTGCGGTGTTCGTGGAAAAGGAATAACGTCACGGATGTTTGACATGCCGGTTACGAACATCACCATGCGTTCAAATCCGAGTCCGAAACCGGCGTGCGGCACCGATCCGAACCGGCGTGTATCAAGATACCACCACAATTCTTCTTCGTGAATTCCGAAATCAGCACATTTTTTCTTCAGGATGTCCAAACGCTCTTCACGCTGCGAACCACCTACCATTTCACCGATGCCCGGGAACAGAATGTCCATCGCAGCAACGGTTTCCTTACCGGCCTCACAACCTTCATTGGCGCGCATGTAGAACGCCTTGAACGAAGCCGGATAATCGGTAATGATGACAGGACGTTTGAATTCTTTTTCTACGAGGTAACGTTCGTGTTCGCTTTGCAAATCGGTTCCCCAGCTCACGTCGTACTTGAATTTCTTCTTTTTATAATGGCTGGAATTCATCAGCAAATCGACGGCTTCCGTATAGGTGATGCGTTTAAAATCATTCGCTACCACAAACTGCAAACGATCAATCAACGACAATTCGCTGCGTTCGTTTTGCGGTTTCGATTGCTGCTCGGTGGCTTCGCGCTCGTTGAGGAATGCCAGGTCGTCTTTGCAGTTGTCCATCACGTATTGACAAATGTATTTCAGCATGTTTTCAGCTAAATCCATGTTGTCTGTGATATCGTTGAATGCCACTTCCGGTTCGATCATCCAGAACTCAGCCAGGTGGCGAGATGTGTTGGAATTTTCCGCACGGAACGTCGGCCCGAATGTATAAATGGAACCCAATCCCATGGAAGCCAATTCACCTTCCAGCTGACCCGAAACGGTTAAGTTTACTTGTTTCCCGAAGAAATCCTGTTCGTAATCAACCGTACCGTCTTCTTTCAACGGTGGTTGCGCGGCGTCAAGATTTGTCACGCGAAACATTTCACCGGCACCTTCGGCATCAGAACCGGTAATGATCGGTGTATGGATGTAGTAAAACCCACGATCGTTGAAAAATTGATGAATCGCGAAACTCACCGCATGACGCACACGAAATACGGCTCCGAATGTATTGGTACGGAAACGCAAATGTGCCTGTTCGCGTAAAAATTCCAAGCTGTGTTTTTTGGGTTGCATCACCGTTTTTTGTACATCGTCAGGATGTGCTTCACCAATGATCTCGATGGCTGAAACCATTAATTCCACAGCTTGTCCGCTTCCCTGTGATTCTGCCAAAACGCCTGTAAGCCCAACCGCTGAAGCAGTTGTGATCTTTTTCAGCGTCGTTTCATCAAATTGCTCAAAGTCAACTACGGCTTGCAGATTATTGATGGTAGAACCGTCATTCAGTTGAATAAAGCGGTTACTGCGGAACGCCCGCACCCATCCTTTCACACAATACGTAGCACCAACTTCAGGTTGGCCCAATACTTCTGCAATTTTTGTTCGTTTCATGAAAGCAAAAATAGCAAAGAATGTTGAATTTGCAGGGACTCTTAAAACGCGGAATGCAGGACAAAGTAATGTTCAAAAAACAATTGCGCTGGTTCAGGATATTCTTCCGGCGGAGCTACCAGCACGGTTTTTTCCAGATCGCTGAATCCGTGGCGTGCCTGTATAGCTTTGAACAAGGTATATTTTTCGTCGGATGGCCCGAATATCAGGATACGACGTGGCGTTTGGAGCAAGGAGAGAATCCTTCCCACAAAATTCTCCATTTGAACCTTCAGCACCGATTCATGTGGTACATGATCGGCAGGCTGAAGGTTGAGTTCGATGCGTGTTAAAACGGGAACTGTTTCATCAAACGGATTTTTCGAGAAGACAAATGCTTTGTCGGGATCGATATAAATGCCGTAATCCAATTTAGTTGGGGAATCCATAATAACACTGTTTAAAATTAAGAGGCGAGTAATGAAGCTTTGTTATCGTCATAGGCCAATGCCCATTGTTTGTTTTGGTGTAGATGCAGTAATGCTGCCCGATAATCTTCCATAACTAGTCTTGCCAAGAGATAACTCACGGTCGATTCGGCTCCCTGGTTCAGGTTTACATGATCTTCTTCCAGGCCGTCGCAGCAACCACCGGTACACGGATTGTAAACAATCCGGCGCAGGTGATTTTGCCCCTGGAACCAGTTAAATGCGGTTTCCATTTTCATCAGATAATCGACTTCCTCAAAGACGTCGTAAAAGCGGCTCAATGCCAATACGGTATACGCCACATCGATGGGTTGTTCACCAAAATATTCGGGTGTTTCTCCTTTGTGCAGCCAGCCTTTGTTCGAAACGACTTTAATACCATCCTCATTGAAAATATGGGTGAGTAAAAAGTCGAATGTGATTTTGGCAATATCACGGTAAGGCTCATGTTCGGTCACTTTATAGGCGCATAATAAGGCTTCGGGAACCAAACTGTTGGCATAAGTCATATAACTTTCAAACCATTCCCAGTCTTTCTCAGATTCGTGCAGGTACATTTGCACCAGCCTGTCGGCCAGCAAGCGAATGAGGGCGCGAGTGGAAGCCAGTGGAAAAGCGTTGGAGTAATAATACAAACCTTTGATGGCGAAACTCATAGCACGGGTTGAATACATATCAGGCACGCGCTTGGAAGCAGTATCCAATACTACTAGTGCGCGGTGAACGAGCTGCATCGAGAGTGTTCCGTTCAGGGAAACCATATATCCGAGTGCCCAGATAGCCCGGCCGTTTGAGTCGGAAAGATTGGTAGAATAATTGTCTTCCGTAAAGGCTCTTTTCTCATCTACATAATTAAGGAAATGGCCTTGTGGTTGCAGGCAAAACTCCAAAAATGTCAGGTATTTCCGAATCAGCTCAAGATCCGCTTCGTCTTTGGTAATCTTATAATGTTTGCAGACGGCAATAAGTGCACGTGCATTATCGTCTAAGGTATATCCTGATCCAATATCCGGTTGATTGAGAATGGAGAACTGAATAATCCCGAAATCGGTGGTTATTCGCTGAATATGGCTCAAATTTATCTCGGGCAGCCGATACTCCAATGAGAACGGTTCTTCGCTGATCTGTTGAAACAACATTGCGTATTGAAGCGCAGTGTTTTCCCACGATGTTGCGGCCATTCGGTGCAAAGCACTCAGGTGAATTTTATGGCGCATGTCTTCATCGGCCAATAAATGATTGATTGAAACAGCCAGTTTTTCCGGATCGCTGAATGGAACAATGGTATACGGCGTGTCCTGCAACAATTCCAACGCGTGCGGAATTGGTGTTGAAATAATAGGACATCCGCAGCTGAGCGCATACGAAAAAGTGCCGCTCACCGCCTGGTTGGGATCTTTTGACGTGAAAAGGTACAGATCGGTTAGCTGCAGGTATTCCAGCAAATCGGTTAATGAAACGTATTGATTGATAAACTGCACATGATTTTCCAGGTTCAGTTCCTGCACCATCTGTTCCAGCATATCCCGGTAGCTTTCTTGTTCCTGTTTCACCACTTCAGGGTGTGTTTTCCCAATTACCAAAAACAGCAAGTCCGGATTTTTTTCAATGACTGCTGGTAATGCCTTGAGCGTGGTTTCAATGTTTTTCCCTGAGCTGATCAGCCCGAAAGTAGAAACGATTTTTCTTCCGGTAAAACCGTATTTTTCCTTTAGCTGCTCTTTATTGCCATTTCGCACTAAATGAGTTCCATGCTGGATTACCGTTACTTTTTCCGGATTTATTTCGTAATCCTGCAACAGCAGTTCTTTAGCATTTTCTGTCATTACAACAATAGCGGCGCTCTTAGTCACAATTTGCTGTATTTCCGTCAACAATGAAGAATTGGGACGTGGAAGCACGGTGTGAAAAACTACCGCAACGGGCATTACCACATCTTCCAGTAACCGCAGAAAACTGTCGGTGTGCTGTTTGTAAAATCCAAACTCATGTTGCACCACCAACAGGCCGATATCCGAATCGGCGTTAAGTGTAGAAGCCAATTTGGTATATGATTGTTTCAAATTGGTATTCAACGCATACGCGACTTCTTTAGGATAACTGGCAGCTTTTTCTGTTTCTACCGCAGCGATTTTCAGTACAAAAGAGTGGTTAAACTGCCGATTGAGGGCCTGAACCAAATCTTGTGAAAAAGTTGCAATTCCGCATTCACGAGGTGGGTAAGAGGTAAGAAATACAATTGTCGGTACCATATCATTTCGGGTTTGAGTGAAGCAGTAGTTCGGTTATGAGCGCCGTGAAACTTACTGACGCGCAGGCGATTCGTTCATCGGCGGCACCGTAATAAATGTACAGTAGGTCGCCGAAAAGTGCGGTTCCGGTAGGGAAGCAGACGTTGTTGACAGCTCCTTCCATCTCGTAATCGCACTCTGGTGAAAAAAGCGGGTAGGGCAGTCGCGAAATTTCTATTCTCGGGTCGCTTAAATCGAGCAACGCACCGCAGGCCGAATAAACGAATCCGTTGGGTGAATTGCGCACACCGTGGTAAATCACAACCCAGCCTTCTTTACATTCGATGGGCGGACAACCACCTCCGATGTAACTTATTTCATGATTGTACAGCGGCTTAAGTACAACATGATCGGATAAATGGCGTAAATAGTCCGTCCAGAAATCGGGAGTTAGCTCTTCAAATTTGCGGACCGTGACCAATTGAATATCAGGACGGATCCGATGAAAAAAAGCAAAACGACCGTTTATTTTCCGGGGAAATAACACGATGTTTTTATCCCACAGGAGTTCTTCGGACGAATCAACTCCCACGTTTGCATTCTCAAACGCCGCGAACCTCAGGTATCTGAGATTCATTGCGTCATTTGAGCTTATTAGTTGTTTAAAACGATTGTTACTCATTTGAGGCACGATCATTCCTTTTTTTTCAAAAATATTGAGGTCTTTTGAAACGGCCAGCGCACCACGCGCACTCCAACCGTCGTATGCTGTGTAAGTAAGATAGTATAGTTTGTCAATACATACTATCCGCGGGTCTTCAATTCCTTTTATTTCATAATCGAATGTTGGAACAAGCAGCGGAACCGTGTGCCGTTCGATAACGGTTAACGGCCCGAGTAGTTTACAATACCCGATCGTAGAGTGATTTCCCGCCTGTACAGCCCGGTAAAAAACATGAACGTACTCGCCTTGCTGCATGATCGCCGGATTTAAGACACCATCGTCTTCAAACCCCAGGGCTGTTTTGTGCAGCAGAACACCCTCTCTTTTTACCGTCAGCATACATCAATTCAGATCAGACCACCGGAATTTTAGGGTTGTTCTTTTTCAACGCGGCCGCGAGTGATGTCGGAGTTTCTTTCTTCGCAGTGTCCCTCTTTGTCACTGGTTTCCGCGTTTTTTTCGGAGAGCTCATAGGAGACTTAATGGCTTTTTTTACTTCAACCATTGTTTCTTCCAAATCTTCTTTGTCGTCTTTTAAGCCATCTAAGAATTCGTTGAAACGACCCTTTAACTCGTCAGCATATTCCGCACCTTTCTTCGAAAGTTTTTTGCGGGTTTTTGATCCTTTGTCCGGCGCATAAAGCGCTCCCAGTAGCGATCCTATCGCTGCTCCAAAGGCGATTCCTGTCATTATTTTTCCTGTGCCCATACTTATTTGTTTTTATGTTTTCTTTAGTAACTGCAAAGTGATCAGGACAACTGCCAAACCTAGAAACAAATGGAAAAATCCACCGGTACGGTATCCGAAATAGCCTACCAGCCAAATCATGATTAACACCACAGCGATTGTATATAAGGCATTACCCATTTGTTTTTCTGTTTGTGTGAACGTTGTCTATGGTCAAAGATCGTTTACGCCTGCGGCAAACACATTACAGAAGTTTGATGAGAATTTACACTATTCCCACTTTTTGGATTTTTTAATAATTGTGACACAAGAAAAACATAAACCAAAAAATCCCCTTCGCCAAAGACGAGGGGGATTTTAATTCGTGTACTATTAAATAAAAACGGCACAATTATTAACATTACACAATGCCGTTTTCTATGTGTTGGTAAAATTGTGGGGGCCCGATTAATCGCGCCCCCACAATTTCTACCCTGAACACATTTCGCATCCTTCCGGATCATCCAATGAACAGGCGATTGCCGCTTGTTGCTCTTCGATGGTTACTGCGTCCTGCTCAGCCGGTAATTCGGCAACGGCTTTATCAACTGTAAATTTGATGGCATCCGTAGCTGCTTTCGTACGCAGGTAATACATTCCGGTTTTTAATCCTTTTTTCCAGCCGTAGAAGTGCATTGATGTCAATTTACCGAAGTTGGCATTTTCCATGAAAATGTTCAACGACTGTGACTGGCAAATGTATGCTCCACGATCAGCAGCCATTTCGATGATCGATTTTTGAGAAATCTCCCAGGCTGTTTTGTATAAATCTTTGATGTATTGAGGAATCTCGTTGATGTTTTGTACCGACCCGTTCGATGCCATCAGTTTCTGACGCATTTCTTTGGTCCACAAACCTTCTCTTACCAAATCCTTCAATAAATGTTTGTTTACGATGATGAATTCACCTGACAATACACGACGTGTGTAAATGTTGGATGTGTACGGCTCAAAGCATTCGTTGTTTCCTAAGATCTGAGCTGTTGAAGCTGTTGGCATTGGCGCCAGCAACAATGAGTTGCGTACACCGTGCGTTTTCACTTCTTCTTTCAATACATCCCATTCCCAGCGTGAACTTGGTGTAACGCCCCACATATCGAATTGGAAAATACCTTGTGATACCGGTGAACCTGCATACGTTTCGTACGGGCCTTCTGCTTTCGCCAAATCTTTCGACGCAGTCATGGCAGCATAATAGATCGTTTCGAAAATCTCGCGGTTCAACGCACGTGCTTCTTCCGATTCAAACGGATAACGTAACATGATGAATGCATCTGCCAAACCTTGTACGCCTAATCCGATCGGACGGTGACGCATGTTTGATTTACGCGCTTCTTCTACCGGGTAGAAGTTTCCGTCGATGATCCGGTTCAGGTTGATCGTTGCCTGGTAGGTTACTTCGAATAATTTATCATGATCGAATCCGCCGTCTTCTGTTACATATTTCGGCAATGCTAATGAAGCAAGATTACAAACTGCTACTTCATCCGGAGCAGTGTATTCCATGATCTCGGTACACAAGTTCGACGACTTGATGGTACCCAGGTTTTTCTGGTTCGACTTATTGTTTGCTGCATCTTTGTACAACATATAAGGCGTTCCGGTTTCAATTTGTGATTCCAATACTTTGAACCACAAATCCTGTGCTTTTACTGTTTTACGGCCTTTTCCTTCTTTTTCGTATTGTGTGTACAATGCTTCGAATTCAGCTCCATATGTATCAGATAATCCCGGACATTCGTGCGGACACATCAACGTCCAGTCGCCATTGTCTTCAACGCGTTGCATGAACAAATCCGGAATCCACAATGCGTAGAACAAATCACGAGCACGTTGTTCTTCTTTTCCGAAATTTTTCTTCAAATCAAGGAAGTCGAACACATCTGCATGCCATGGTTCCATGTACATAGCGAATGATCCTTTTCGTTTTCCACCACCTTGATCTACGTAGCGTGCAGTATCGTTGAATACGCGCAACATAGGAACGATTCCGTTGGAAGTACCGTTTGTTCCTTTAATGTATGAGCCTGTTGCGCGAATGTTGTGAATTGCCAATCCAATTCCACCGGCCGACTGAGAAATCTGAGCGCAAGATTTCAATGTGTCATAAATACCTTCGATGCTATCGTCTTTCATTGTCAACAGGAAACAAGAAGACATTTGCGGTTTCGGTGTTCCGGCGTTGAATAATGTTGGTGTAGCGTGTGTAAACCAACCTTCCGACATCAGGTGATACGTTTTGATCGCCTGAGCAAGATCATCTTTGTGGATACCCACAGATACACGCATCAGCATTTGTTGCGGACGTTCGGCGATTTCACCGTTCATTTTCAATAAGTAGCTGCGCGTCAATGTTTTAAATCCGAAGTAATCGTAACGGAAATCGCGGTCGTAGATAATGCTTGAATCCAGCAAATCGCGGTTGTTCATGATTACTTCGTAAACGTCATCGGCAAGCAATGAAGCACGCTGTCCGGTTTTTGGATCGATGTACTTGTACATGTCTTCCATAACATCGGAGAACGATTTTTTCGTTTCCTTGTGCAGGTTGGAAACTGCGATACGCGATGCCAGCAATGCATAATCCGGGTGATCGATCGTTTTGGCCGCTGCAACTTCTGCTGCAAGATTGTCCAAATCGGTTGTCGAAACACCGTCGTAAATTCCCTCGATTACCTTCATTGCTACCGCTTCAGGCGATACCAATGGGTCGAGTCCATAGCACATCTTGATGATGCGCGCAGTGATCTTGTCAAATTTCACTGCCTCTTTTCTTCCGTCTCTTTTAATAACGTACATAGTGCGCTCTCCTATATTTTGGGTTGTTGTTTTCAGTTTTGCTGCTTAGTGACCCGCAGCGATGGTCTTTTCTTAAAATTCTTCGTTCAGGCTAAACGTTTGATCTTCTTTGTTGCCCATCACACCTGCCTTTTGGTATTCTGCCACGCGTTTTTCAAAGAAGTTTGTTTTCCCCTGGATGGAGATCATGTCCATGAAATCGAACGGATTTGCTGTGTTGAACACTTTTTCGTTACCCAATTCCTGCAACAGGCGGTCGGCTACAAATTCGATGTACTGCTGCATCAAATCGGCATTCATTCCGATCAGTTTCACTGGCAACGCGTCGGTCACGAATTCTTTCTCTATCGCTACGGCGTCCAGGATAATTTCCTGCACCTGTTCTTTCGGCAGACGATTGATCAGGTGACGGGTGTATAGCAAACAAGCGAAGTCGCAGTGCAGACCTTCATCACGTGAAATAAGTTCGTTAGAGAACGTCAATCCCGGCATCAAGCCACGTTTTTTCAACCAGAAGATTGAGCAGAATGAACCGGAGAAGAAGATTCCTTCTACTGCTGCAAAAGCCACCAAACGCTCGGCAAACGAACCGTTATCGATCCAGCGTAATGCCCAGTCGGCTTTTTTACGCACGCAATCGATGGTTTCGAACGCATTGAACAAATGGTTTTTATCTGTTGTGTCTTTGATGTACGTATCAATCAGCAACGAATACGTTTCAGAGTGAATGTTTTCAATGGCAACCTGGAATCCGTAAAAGAACTTCGCCTCTGTGTATTGCACTTCCGCTAAAAAGTGCTCGGCAAGATTTTCATTTACAATACCGTCTGAAGCCGCGAAAAACGCCAATACGTGTTTGATGAAATGACGCTCGTCATCGGTGAGTTTGTTTTCCCAGTCTAGTAAATCCGGAGATAAGTCAATTTCTTCAGCAGTCCAGAAACTTGCCTCAGCCTTTTTGTAAAAAGACCAGATATCTTCGTGTTGAATCGGAAATAACACAAATCTATTTTTGTTTTCTTCCAGTATCGGTTCTGCTTTCGCCATTGTTATTCCGTTTTTTTTGAGTCAATAATTCCTACTCCATGGATACCAATCGGAACCCATGGTTTTACTATACAAGTTACAAAATTTATTTGTTTCCTCTCTCTCGAATTCCGATACGTATCTTTCGTAAACCGGACACCAACTTCACCTGATTGAGGCATACAAAAATTGGTAAAATTCTTTCCTTTCGCAATTAAAGAAATTCACAATCCTTTCAGGTTATCAACACTCCATTTCGAAAAGCCTTTACCATGAACACTTAGCGAGCTTATTAACATTCACTTTAAAGATATTCACAGTAAATTCATCTTCGTTTGTCGAAGGATTAACACGATTCGTCAACAACTTGTGAATGAACAACCTTGAGCTTCTGTCCTATAAAATTAGCGCGTTTTTTACGAGAGGTCAATTGTTTTTTTCTATGTATATTCACAATCAATTGTTAATACCAACAGATGTCCCGCTAACCGCGAAAAAATGAAGAAAACAGCTGCTCTTTTTAACACTTTGAAGTCGGATTTGTTACATGTAATGTACCCGAATTTTTGCATTATTTGTGATGTGGAAACCGCTC